>CAWGJH010000033.1:0-531307 GCA_963822695.1 uncultured Actinomycetota bacterium | reverse complement strand
CTGCAAGACCGGATCGACGCCGCAGTCGCGTTGGCGGGTCTGACCTTCCGGCTGATCCCCGAGGCCGTCGAGATCTTGACCGGAATTGCCGACGGCGACGCCCGGGCCCGCTTCGCGGCACTGTCCGCAGCTGGCCTGGCTGGACAGCCCGTCCCGTCCCGCCGCGCTGCGCCAGGTGGAGGCGATGGTTGCCGATGAGTCGTTGCCCGCACGGCACCGCCGGCTGGCCGCCCAAACCCTGATCTCCATCGACTACAGCGCGAAACCGGCCCTCTGTGATTTCTTGCGTGCGGTGGCCGCAGACCCGACCCTCGCCGGCGTCTGCCGGGTGACCGCCCTGCACGCGTTGCGGCACGTTGACGGTCCCGAACCGCTGCGTGCCCTGCGTGACGATGTGCGCCTTCCTCTTCCGGTGAGGGTGGAGGCTGCGGCGAAACTCGTCACCTTCACCGCTGACGACCGCGCCGCGGCGACCCGCATGTTGGGTCAGATAGCTGCAGATCGGCAGATCCGCCCCCCATTACGCCTCCGCGCGATGGTGACCCTCGCCAAACTGGGAATCCAAGGACGGAGACAGGCAATTGACGCCCTGACGCACATGCTGCAGGACGACACCCTGTCAGCCGCGGCTCGGGCCCGATCGGCATGGCAACTGGCCGAGATCTGCCCAGCCCGTTGACCCGAGGTGATCTCCGTCCTGCACGAGATCCGGACCGTGGCCAACCCGCTACATCGGATCGGCGTGCTGGCTGCCCTCGGCCTGCTAAACCCCGAGGAGGCAACGCCGCTGCTTCAAACGATAGCCGATGACCGAAGACTGAGCCCGGTGGTGCGGTTGCGCGCCGCCGAGGAACTAGCCGACCTGCGGCAAGACCAGTGCGAAGCGGCGGCACTCGTTGCCCGCGAGTTGATGCGCGACGGGAACGTGCCCTGGCACGTCCGGCGACACGCGGCATGCGACCTAGCCCGGTGGAGCCTCGTATGCCGGCTGGAGGCCCGCGACATGATCATCCACATCGACTCCACCCACCCGCGAGTCGATGACGGGCACGCATCCGTCATTTTTGGCGTCGATTGACGCAACCCCGAGAGGGCTTACTTGCCCCAAGGAGACCGCTCCATCGGTGGAGAACAATTAGCTGTCAACTGCAGGCGGTCACAGGGTCGATCCTGGCCTTACGGGCTACCAGGTAAAACGTCCTCTTTTGCCGCTGTCCGTGCCGTGAACGCCTGAGCATGAGTGGGCTATGGATACGTCTACGTCGCGACTGGTGTTGTCTTCGCAGGTCGTCGAATGGGTGGCGTCCGGCGGACACCGGCGGTGCGCAGAAGGCGCTTGACGCTGCTGAGACTTAAGGCGTAGTCGGCGGCGAGGGATGCGGCGGTGGTGCCCTCACGGTAGGAGGTGATCGGCTTGGTGGTGTCGCGTTCGGTGAGGCGGTCGTGCAAGCTCCATGGACGCGTCGCGGTCGGTCTCTGGGTACGCACAGGGCTGCTGAGCGCGGCGGTGTGGCAAAGCCGCAGGTCAGCGGCTTGCGCGGTGTGCGAGTAAGCGGTAAGTAGCTCCACCATCGTCCGTGACCTGCGGGTTGTCGTGGCAACTGTGTCGGTGTGCGAACCGCAGCCCATGATCAGGACTAGATCTGGTCCTCCTGGTCAGCGTGAGCTGTGATCACGCACGTGGATGTTGTCACTGATGCGTGGTGGCAGAACCGGTTTGATGACGCGATCCAGGCAGCTCGACTGCGGTACGTTCCAGAGTTGAGTATTGACGTACCTGCCGTTGCGGCGATTGCCGCGCTCTGCGGTGACCCAGCGTGGCGGGCGGTGTTGGCCGACCAGATCACGGCACTTCAGGGCTGTCTCGTCAATGTCCGTAGCGCGGCCGACGATGCGCTCGTCGCTGACCTGGCCGCAGTCTGGGGCACAGGAGATGCCGTGGTCACCGCTTGGGAAACGTGGCGCGACATGCCGAGCACGGCCACCTGGGGTGATATCGATGTGACGCTCGCGTGCGCGCTCACGGCGACCTCGGGCGCCGACGGCCGACGCTGTATCCAGCTCAGGTGGGGATCGGTCGTGGCGGCCAGTTCACCCTGGAGGGTGCGGGCTTGTGGGTACCGCGCGGATCGGGGTGGTCAACTGTAGCAGCGTCACCGCAGCTTGAGCATATCCACGTGGTGCAGTAGCGGTTCGGGCAGCTCGGCGGCTCCATCCAGGGAGCGGTCCGCATCCGCCCCCTGGGGGTCTGCCAGACAAGTCCGAACGCTTGCGGACGCGGCCACCACGACCGGGACCACATACCCGTCATTCGACGTCGGCCCCGCCTCACGTATTGTGACCTTGTTGTTGGTGCTGCTGCTCACTGCGGACCCGGCTCCACACTCGGTGCTCCTGCACCGTGGGAAGGGCGGCGTTGTGTTGGCTGCTCGGCGGATCGCCGTACGGTGTCCCTGAGCACGTCGATGAGGTAGCGGCGGCCCTGCGGGCCCATGTGGTTGAGCGTTGCCTGGATGCGTCTGGCGGTACTCAGGTTTATTTCACCGATCATTGTTTTGGCGTGGTCAGTGATGGTTAATCGGACGCGTCGATGGTCCTGCGGGTCCGACGCCTTGGACACCAGCCCCGTGCGGATCAGCCGATCGACCATCGCGCTGGTGGCCGGCGGGCCGGTACCCAGGGCCTGGGCCACGTCAGTGAGGGTAACTGGTGCCTGCGCACTAATGACGTGCAGCGCGGTGAGTTGCAGCAGAGTCATTCCCTTGCCTGCCCAGGCTGCGGGGTTAGCAGCAACTACGGCCCGCAGGTGGGCGACGAGCCAGGCGATTTCCCCTGCTGACACCACCGCCGTGGTATGGCCGCCATTCGCGCGGAGCTCCTCTACCCGGTAGCGCGGCTGCTTACCTGCGCGCAACGCGCCGTGCATGGTGCCGCTGGGAATCGTCTTGGTCATGCCTGTGGCCTTATCTTCTGTAGAGGTTGTTGGGCCGGGTGTCAGTGGGCTCGCCCCGGCGTGGCGTAGCAGCACTGGTCCCGTCCTCACGCTCCTCGGCGTCTGACCAAGCGATCAAGAAAAGAGGTCTTCACCATGACACCCCGATGACGATGATCCACGACCTCGTGGAGCTTGCCGGTCGCGACGTCGAAGACGAACCCGCGGACGGAGTTCTTGTTCGGCACGAACGGGCTTGCCTTGATCCGAGCGATCGACTGCCGGATGTCCTCGTCGAGGTCCGGGAAGGCCTCGGCGGCCCACGCCGGCTTGATTCCGGTGTCGTCCTGGATGGACTTCTTGAACTGGTTGTCGGTGAAGGTGAGCATGCCGCAGTCGGTGTGGTGGATGAGAATGATCTCCTGGGTGCCGAGTAGCCGTTGGCTGATCGCCAGTGAGCGGATCTCGTCGTCGGTGATCACGCCTCCGGCGTTGCGGATGACGTGCGCCTCGCCCTCGTTCAGACCCAGGATGCGGTAGACGTCCAGGCGGGCGTCCATGCAGGCCACGACGGCGACGTGCTTGGCGGGGGGCAGCGGCAGCGGCCCGGTAAAGGTCTTGGTGTAGCGGGCGTTGTTGGCGAGCAGTTCATCGGTGATGGACACGCATACTCCATGGTGTTCAGGGGGATGAAGTGGGCATCAGGGACGCATTCATTCGCCGACTCGGTCAGAAGCACTTGATATCCCAGGAATTGCTTCCGGGGCTTCTTAGTCAATTCGTCGGCGCTGCGCCCGATGTAAAACAGGCCCTCCGACGACGCCTGATGCGGGGACTAGTAGCCTGTCCGTGCTCCTGCGGTTATCGCCCGACAGGGGGACATCGTCGCAGCCCCAGTGAAGCTGATAAGAGCATCGACCGATCAGTAGCAACACGCTTGTGCCGCGACGCGGAGCAAGTCTACGTGTCGCCGCCTCGTGAGCGTGGCCATCGGGGTCACGCTCTGAGTTCACCAGACCACTACGGGGATGTCAAGGGTCCAAATGATTCCACTCAACTTTGACCATCGATATGCTTGCGCTGCAAGTTCGTCTCGCGGAGACTGCGATCATGCTTACGTGAGGGCATCCGCCAGCATCGCGTTGATCTGGTCGAACTCCACGAGGAAGCTGTCGTGGCCCCGCGGCGAGCGAATGACAGCTCACGGTACTGCTCCGGCGCCGCGGGACCGATCAACCTGACCTTGACCCGTACCTCGCCGAAACCGGGACGGAAGCCGTCTTCCAAGCCGAAGAACCCCCGCACGTCCAGCTCGCCGTCCACATCGATTTGGACATCCTTGAGCGGGATGTTCAGCTTGGCCGCCCAGAACCGATAGGTGACCACCTGGCAAGACAGCAGCCCGGCCAGGGCGAACTCGACGGGGTTGGGGGCGGCGTCGGCGCCGCCGAGTGCAGGCGGCTCGTCGATCAAAACCTCATGGCGACCGATCCGGATGTCGGTCGCAACGCCGCTCTCGCCCCTGCCGGCAGCGCGGAATACGACAGTCGCGTTCGTGGCGTCGGTAGACACTGCCGCCGCAGTGGCGTCCACGACGCCGCGCAGGGCCTCGGCCCGGTCCTCGGACGTGGTGGCAGATTTGCTTGTACTCATGCTGGACGAACCTTTCGTGCTCGGCTGATGCTGTGATGTGTGGGATCAGCGCGAACACGGACACGCACAGTTCCAGACCAGACCATGGTCCACGTGCCGGCGGCGCACGAGGAACACGCCGCCAGTCATGCAATGTTCGTACCAGACTCCGCGGTTGCCGGTCAGTTCCTCGACCACGCACCTCGGCAAGGTCTTCGACCTGACGCTGCCGCTCGACCAGGTCGCCGAGGGCTACCACGCGATGGACGAGCGCCGCGCCATCAAGGCACTGCTGCGCCCGTAGCCATCCGGGGCCAGCCGGGCGGCGGACAGCCCACCAGCGCCGCGATGGCGGCACGTCCGCGTTGCGGTCAGCGGGTCGGAACGTCCTCTTTTGCCGCGATGGGTGCGACCTGTGAGCCTGAACTGTGGATCGTGTACCTGTGGGGTCGGGTGGTCAGTTTCATACAAGTCCAGTACCGGCGCTGGTGCCAGGCCGTGGGCAGCGTGGTCGTAGCCCTTGATCTTCGATGAGTAACGCTCAGCACGGGAGGTGGTCCGCGCCATAGACGTTGCAGATCAGCTCTATAGCTTGCACGGTGTCAACTCAGCGATGATCGTAGTGGAGTTCATCGAGGACCACCCGTCACGCGGCGGGTACCGACAGGACGGACCGTGATCTCAGGGCCTTCGACCAGCATTGTGTGGTTCTTATGCTGACACGTTAGCTCCACCATGGTGTTTGACCTGCGGCTTTATCGTGACAGCTGTGTCATTGCGCGAACCGCAAGCAATGATCAGGACCGGCTCTGGTCATCCTGGTCAGTGTGAGCTGTGATCAAGGGCAGCGGGGGGTGTCAGCGTCAAGCTGCATGGGACAGCGCTTTTGACCGAGACCACACCGCCCCAGTCGCGGGCAGGTGGTGCCGACACGTGCGACGGAGACGCGCTCTCATGCCGATGACCGGGTGTTCGGGATGCGGTCGAGCAGGACATCAGTGTGCAGGGTCCGGCGTGGCTGCCCGATGCTGCTTATGGCTGATCTTCTTGAAGCAGTTCGGCGAGAACTGTCGCATTGCTGTGCTCCACGTCCGTGGTGGCCGTGAGCAGCGTCAGCGGGTTGTCCTCCAACAGTGTCCGCAGGTGTTCGAGTGCCGCTCGTTTGGTGGGGTTTTCGAGTTCGCGGCGGTACTGAGACCTGAACTGGTCGAACTTCTCCGGGTCATGGCTGTACCACTTGCGCAGCTCGGTGGACGGCGCGACATCCCTGATCCACTCGTCGAGGTTCGCCCCGTCTTTGCGCAGTCCGCGCGGCCACACCCGGTCCACCAGGACCCGGACGCCCTCGTCGGGTTCGGTCCTGTCGTAGATCCGGCGAACCCGGACCTCGTGCCGTGTCATGCCTCACCTCCGGGGCCCATGTCGGCTGGCGGTTCTTCTGCTTCACGTCGTTGGCGTGCGTGCTCATGTAGTAACAACGTTACGGTAGCGGTCAGGGAGATGAGCTTGTCCAGGCTCATCTCTGCTTCCTCGACCGTGATGTTGAAGGCACCGTGGACGATCATGTTTCGGGTCCGCCGGACATCATCGATATCGCGAAGAACCCGGGGGTCCACTCTTCCCGAGCTCGCTAGTATTTTGATTGCGCGTGGGAGTACGGAGCCAGGCCGTCGATCAACTGACAGGCCGGCGACGTCCGTCATCCTGTGTTCGAACGGCACAAAAGCCTTCAATACCTCCATGGCGTCCTGATTGTTTGACTTGATGAGTTGCCCGATCCGCGGCGCGCTGAGCCCCAGCGTTTCTGCAAGCTCCTTGTACGACGTCCCCTGAAAGTAAAGCGCAGCGGCGGCCCGAGCACGAATCTCCGCAAGTTGGTCGATTTGGGTTTGGTGCCACGCCATAGCTTCCGTTGCCCGCCTAAATAGTTCGAGCGGTTCCGCTACAGACTCCAGGTCTGCGACCGTTGGCATAGCCCCTCGTTGCGAGCCGTCCCCGTTGATGGGATCATAGGAGTCCCTCGACCAAGGGGCGCCGACTTGATAGGTCGATCCGTGAGGCCGCTCCGGCAAGCCTCCCTACCTGCTGCTAGCTCGGCCATAGACGGTCTAGGCTTGTCAACGTAAAGGGGGGCTTGTTGCCGTACGGGAGCTGTCGATCGGCACCCTCCTGGTGTGCCGGTGGGCCAAGTCGGGGACTTGCGACGTCTGGACGCCGCAGCGATCCCCATGCCGGTCACGATCGCCTGGTCGCTGCCCGTTTGCGTATGCCGTGATCGCGTAGCGCTCGTTTCACGCTGGACACGCTGATACTGAACCGCTCGGCAACCTGGGATCTGGTAGCCCCTGAGATGTACAGATCGATCACCGCCTGAAGCTCCTCAGCGCAGAACCGTTCACGCATACTCCACGGTCGAGCACCGACCGGACGGATCTTGATCTCAGGCCCCTCAACTAGTCGGTCCAGGTGGTCACTGACACCGAGCAGCAGCGTCTCTGGGCTGATGCGTCGGTCGCCGAGTCCGACGTCCTCACGGTCAGCGGAGTGCCGAGGCGGGCTGTTCCGACGATGACGATGGTGTCGAGACCGTCGGTGATGGCTCGGTAGCGTGGGTCTCGGGCGTGGAGGTAGATCAGGGCGGCGCGGGTTGAACTGGTGCATAAGCGATCGGCCCGCCCAAGCCGGTCAACCTGCTGGCTTAGAAGCCACGCAGCGGACGTTCGGATGCCCGATTTGCTGTGGTTCTCCAGGTGTCTGAGGGGCTTGGCTTCCACTCAGGGGCGTGGCGGGGATGCCCTTCGTCTGAATGTAACTGTGCCGCTTGGAGTCACGGGGTCGCCGCATTCGGGCGCGTGGCCGTCGAGCATCTGATCTGTATGGTGGCCCACGCCAGTCGCGAGCACTGGAGATAACGATCGGGGACCGGTGAGCACAGCATGACGATGGTGGTCGGGAATGCGGCGAGGTTGGCGACGGTGGCGTCCCCGATCGGTGACGCCGATGTTGTGCTGCCACCACCGCTCGGCTATGCCCACCAGTGCGAAGGTCGCCAGGACGTAACCCCAGCCCGCGAGCACGTCGATGATGTAATGCTCGGCGCAGTAGAGCACGGTGAACATCATCGCCAGCGGGTAGACGAACAGCAGGGGTCGCCATCGTCGGGACACCCTGGGGAAGAAGAACACGGCGAGGAACATGGAGAACGCGGCGTGCAGCGAGGGCATCGCGGCGACCGGGTTGGCCAGCGCCTGACCCTGGTCGAACAGGGGGCCAGTGCTGTCCAGACCCAGGGCGTCCCACCCTCGGGCGGAGATCCGCTCGACGTGCTCACCGAGGTAGCCGTGCACCGAGGCCCACCAGGGTGGTGCCGCGGGGTAGGCGAGGTAGGTCGCTACGCCAGCGATGGCCAGGAACAGCCAGCGCCGCACAAACGCCGACCATGTGTCCCGTCGGCGCAGCCACAGCACGGCCGCGACCCCCGGCACCGCGAGGAAGTGTGACAGGTAGACCACCGACGCGAGAACGTCCCACCAGTGCACTCGCGAGGGGTCATAGAGATGCCGCTGCAACCACAGCGTCGGCAGCCGACCGCCCGCGAGGAACTCGTCGACCCTGATCATCGCTGTGACGTGCGGCGCCAGCCCGTGCGCGGCGATTCCCCGGCTGTAGTCATAGCCCACTAGCAGGGCCAGGACAGGGCCCCAGTCGCGTACCCAGCGCAGCAACCCACGCCATGGCTGGCCAGCGTTCCAGCACAGCACCCCGGCGCTGAGCCACCCAAAGATGAGTAGCGTGTCGGTCGGCCACCCCCACCACAGGCACTGTGCCGAAAAACCCACCAGGCAGCCCACCGCCGCGAGCACCCGAATCGCCGGCCACGTCCTGCTGGCGCGTAGCACGATCGCAGGAGCTACGACGATGGCATACATCCGAGACCTCCGGTCAGCGAAGCTGGACATGCCGACGATCTTGCCCAGCGAGTGGTGACCCACCGACCGCCCGTCCCTCCCTGCCACCTGACGCCGACTGCTTCCTCATTCGCCTGGTCGATCCACCACAACTTCTGCGGCCGTGACCGCGATCGCTCACGTCCCGCAATGTCCTCACTCTGACCGGCACGGGACGTCGGGAGTCCGAATCGAAGTCCCAACGAATGATCGAGACGCACATGACCGATACTGAGTTCAACAAGATCGCGCGCCGGAGGTGGTCAACCGGCCGCGTTGACCTGGCCACAGTGGCCTGGCCGGGTTGCCGCGCCGCCGTAACCAGGCGACGAGGCGTGCTCCCGCCCCTCACGGCGGCGTCCTTACCACCGCCCGTTCGGGAGCACTGGACCGTCACCGCAGCCGCGGTAGGCCGGGCCTGGCCCGCGGAACCTGCACGAATCCGCGGGCCAGGCCCTCACGTGACGGATTATCCGCCGCTCGTGGCGACGATGCTCACCGACGGTCCCAACGGTGGCCATCCCAACGGTCGTGGTTCCACCGGTGGCCATCCCAACTCCACCGGTCCCCACGACAGCGCCCATCGCCACGGTGGTTCCAGTCATCGCAGTACTGGGACCAGTAGTCCCCCCGACCGTTCCACCGGTGGCCATCCCAACGGTCGTGGTTCCACCGGTGGCCATCCCAACTCCACCGGTCCCCACGACAGTGCCCATCGCCACGGTGGTTCCAGTCATCGCAGTAGTCCCAGTCCGCGCGGTACACCTGGCTGGAGCTGAGTGCAGCCGCCTGCGGGGCTGGGGTGAGCGCGCTGGCCGACGCCGAGCCCACTCCGAGGGCCAGAGCGCCAGCGGTACACAGCGCTAGGGCGCTGCCTCGAAGTGCTGTCCGGCTTAGATGCATGGTGAATCCTCCTCATCGAGTGCGTAGTGCCTCAGAAGGGACGCTCGATCACAAATGTCGTTGTATGAGGTAGCTGAGAGTTCGCTGGGAGTAGCTGAGAGTTCGCTGGGAACACCCGATCAGCGCCATGCCGTGCGAAGACTCACGGTCCTTGACGCCGCGGTGAACGCGCTGGCCCGCAGGGTGTACGTGGCCGTCGCCCCCGGTGCCACGGCCGGCCTGCCGTTCAGGGTGAGCAGCGCCGACCAACTAGGCCCCGGCGGTATCTCAGGCGACTTGGTGTCCAGCACCGTGGCGTACCGGAGTTGAGGTCCTGACCGCGGATCGGAGCAGTCGTTCCAGCTGGGCCTCAGGTGTGATCATCATCAGCGAGCCGTCAGCGGAAGCGGCACACCACGACACTCCCCAGTAACCAGACGCACGGCCAATCAGCGTTCACACCGAAGCGCACCCGGTTGAACGGGCCTGGTCATACTCACCCCGGTGCGCCAGGGCAGCGGCGAAGTTGTGAGCTGAGCGCAGGGTAGTGGGGTGGTCCTCGCCCAGGGTCCGGCGGCAGCAAGTCAGGGTGTCTTCGTCGAGTCGATGAGCCTGCTCACCTTCCCCGGTTAGCTTGCGTGGCTGTGATCTCCAAAGGTTCGATCGTCGTGTTTCGTGGGACATATCACGGGACGTAACGGTGGCGGCGTTTCGCGTTGCGTACGGTGTTGCTATGCCGCAGAGGCGCTGAGCCCGTGTCGAAGTGCTTGATCGGTTTCTCAATGAGTGCTGACCTCTGGGGAGAGATGAGCTGCTGGTTCACCTACTAGTTGTTGATCTTCCCTGAGCGGTCGGGGTTGCGCGTCTTGACGTATTCCGTGGACGCGTCCTTCTTCACTTTGTGAAGGTGGTAACCGGTGAAGAGGTGACCCTCCCATCCAAGTGATTCATCAGCTTTCAGCTGCGGATGATGCGCTCTATAGCGTTTAATCTCGATCTCCTCGGCTACGGATGCATGTCGCGCACCTTCCTGCTTGTCACTGCCCGACAACCACTCGAACCATCCCATGTGTGTTCCTCCCTGTCTTTAGCGCAGCACCAGGGGAGCGCTCATCTCACTGACGAGTTTCTTGATTACCGCGACAAGGTCCAAGGCAAGAAAAATATCAACACGGCAGCGAAGGGAAGTCGTGAATTCTTATTATCGAAACCGTTAGTAGATTGTTTTAAAACTTCTCATTGATCATAAAAAATCCTCGCGAGGCACCCCCTTTCCGTCGGCGTGCCATCATCTCTCTAAACGATCATTATTAGACAGTGGAAACCCGCGAAAATCGGTTATATCGCCCGTCGGCTATGTCGCTGCCGACACTCGATAGTCCCTTGCTGGTCACTCAGCGTGACAGTGTGGCTGGAGTACGAACGCTATCAATGGCACACCTGCTATTCGGGGGACGTCCTCAAAGTCTGACAGCTTTATAATACTCCGAGTAATTGGAAGCAGTGCCTGTTCTCACCTACTTGAGTGAATTACATCATTGTGTGATGACAATGAGTAGTTGAGTGGTCGTGGCAGGCAGCATGGAGGCTGCAACGCTTCGTCACTGTTGAACGGCCCTCCGTGTGCACACGGCCTGTCGCTTGCGGTGAAGGCGAACTGTGGATAACTCCGTTCGTCGTGATCGGTCATGGGCGACGACAACGCAACGATGCTGGCGCCTTCTGCCATGCCGACTGGTGCCCGGTTATCCAGTAGCAAGCCGACCCGCACCACAGGCGCGCCAGCGCCGAGGAGCGGAAGCGGCGCGGCAGCACTGCCCAAGCCGGCCACAGAACCGGGGTGCGGTGCTCGGCAAGCTGGTGGCACGATGATGACGAAGCCATCACGGTGAGGATGGCGCCGTTCGTCGAGCGCCGCCACGTGTTCATCGGCAACGGCGTCTTCGTGTGCAAAACGAACCTCGACCGTGTCGCCGCTCGAATCTGTAGCATCACCCCCACCATCACCACCAGCGAGTGGGAGTCGCGTGCTGGGAAACATCGCCGACGCTCTACTTCACTTTGTGGTAGCCCGGGGTGTAATTCTCCCGGGCTACCTGGCACCGCTGCGCGGTTGATACGAGCGTGGGTCCGCGCGAGTCAGCAGGTCGGTGACCGGCGTGCTGCGCAGTCTTAGATCTCTCGACCACATTTCGTGCATATGTATGTAACGAAGCCTTTTTTCATGACCACGTCACATTTGCAGTCGGCCCGGTTCTGGTGGCGTTCTATCCATGTTTCCTCCAGTGGTCCAGCTTTCCGGGAACTCCAGCTGTTGGAACGAACTTTGCTCATTGTGATCTCACTTCTCCAGGTTCCGGTGAGCGCGTGGATCGCTGGGCTCATCGCGGAAGTCATCAGCAGCAATAACATGACCGGCACCGCTCGCGATTCTGGTGCCATCAGCAGGTGTTCACCGGCCGCGTGAACGCCGTCCTTGTGTCGAACTCCGTCACTTCATCTCGTGCTCCGAGTATCAGTGCTACGCTCAGGGCAATCCTTGCGGTTGTCGAGAGCTGATCCCGCCTAGTTATCCAGGATGCCGTACGCTCAGAAGTCGGTCATCATCCACGCGGATCATCTTCCATGTAACCTGGGGGATGTAGCCGAGCGGTTTTCTACATCTGTGGGATGACTGTGGTCAACCCGCTAGTTGAAAACGGCACCACTCTATATGATGGATTGTGTCCATTCATAGGTCTGGTTGAGCTGGGCCTTGTGGTCGATCCTTCTCTCCGGTCCTCCTGCTCAAACCAGTAACCACAGAAAGAAGAGGACGAGCAGCGTCCGGTAAGTACGTCGCGCTCAACCCGATCGGGTGAATTTGCCGACTCCGGTCTCCGCCCACATCGCTCCCGGCGACCACCCTCGTCGCTAGATGCCGGCTGTGTCCGAGGGTTGGCTGGTGGGGCCACTGTCACTGGCCACGCCATACCGGGGGCCGGCGCTCCACGGCGGCGGCCCGGCCTTCCGCGGCGTCCTGGGTGGCATTGGCCACCAACCGCATCGTCTCACCGAAGCGGATCGCGTCCACAGCGGACATGTCGGGGGCTCGGCGGGCCACCTCCTTGGTGGCCCTGGCGGCCAGCGGGGCGGCGGCGAGCAGCCGGTCGGCCAGTTCCCGGGCGGCGGAGAGCAGTGATGAGTGCGGCACAATCCAGCCGGCGAGGCCGATTTCCTTGGCCCGCTCGGCGTTGATCTGCTCGCCGGTGAGGAGCAGCTCCATGGCGTATTGCCAGCCGATCCGTTGCGGCAGCCGGATGGCGCCGACAATCGTGGGGGTGCCGATCCGTACTTCCGGGTAGCCGAAGACCGCCCGCTCGCTGGCGATGACGAAGTCGCACCAGGTGACCAGGGTCAGCCCGTAGCCCAGGCAGTACCCATTCACCGCGGCGATCACCGGCTTGTAGATCTCCCAGCCGCTCTCGAAGGAGTTGACGGTCGGTTTCTCCCAGAACGTGCCCGGGAACTCGCCGGCGGGACTGCCGGGGGACCGGATGTCCGCCCCGGCGCAGAACGCCCGGCCCGCTCCGGTGACAATCGCCACCCAGGCGTCCTCGTCGTCCCGGAACGCGGCGAATGCGGCGTTGAGCTCCGCGCGCATCCGCTGGTCGATGACGTTGAGCTTGTCCGGTCGGTGATAGGTGATCGTCGCGACGTGTCCATCCAGTTCGTACAGCACCGTGTCAGCCACAGCGCCCAGACTAGGGACCGCCTCACCACGTCACAGGCAGCTCCGTCAGACCCCCGGTGAGCAGCTCGTCGCCCACGAGGCTGGTCGGGGACTGTCGGTGCTGCCCAGTATGATCTGACGCCGAGGCTTGATCCAAGAATCGCGCAGATGGGTGGGCATGGCCGCAGGTGCGCACGTCATCAGGCTGCATACCGACGATCGGATGTGATCGACACCCTGCGGACGGGCGACCGAGCCCACGATCGCGAACTGTGCACGGTCTGCGATCAGCTCGCCGGAGTGGGGACAATCGTCTCACTCCGTGCGCGGCGGATGCCTTCAGATGTCAAGAGCACTCATGTTGGGAGTCAGTCTCACTCATGTCCAACGTCTCCCGGGTCAACTTGAGCCGCCCGTGCTTCATCGGCATCGGCGGGATCGGGATGTCCGGGCTGGCGAAGGTCCTCGCCCATCGCGGTGCGAGGGTCGTCGGGAGCGACGTCAAAGAGACGGCCACCATCGCGGCCCTGCGGCAGATCGGCTGTGAGGTCCACATCGGGCATGACCCCAAGCATGTGCTCGACGCGAGCTGTGTGGTGATCTCGCAGGCCATCCGGGAGAGCAACGTCGAGCTACGGGCAGCCCGGGAGCACGGCCTGCACGTGGTACACCGGGCGCAGGCGCTGGCCGCGATGATGGCCGGCTACCGCTCGGTCGCGGTGGCCGGCACGCACGGCAAGAGCAGTACCACGACCATGCTCGCCGTAGCGTTCCAGGGGTTGGGGCTGGATCCGTCATTCGCCTTAGGCGCGGAACTGAACGAGTCGGGCAGCAACGCCCACCACGGGAGCGGTGACATCTTCGTCGCCGAGGCAGACGAGTCTGACCGCAGCTTCCACTACTTCCGCCCGGAGGTCGGGATCGTGCTCAACGTGGAGGAGGATCACCACGATCACTACTCCTCGTTGGAGGAGCACATCGAGTCCTACGAGACGTTCGCCCACGGCATCCAGCCCGGCGGGACACTGGTCACTTCCGCTGACAACGCCGGTGCGCGCGAGTTGGTGACGCGCCTGCGAGAATCCGCCCCCGAATTGACGATCATCACCTACGGGGAGGCGTCGGACGCGGATGTGCACTTGATGAAGGTCGTGCCCCACGGGTTCTCCAGCGAGGCCACAGTGCGGCCTTCCGGCGGTCGCGAGGTCACCTTCGTCCTCAACGTTCCAGGCCGGCACATGGCGCATAACGCCACGGGCGCGTTCGCGGCTAGCTTGGCGCTGGGTGTGGACCCGGAGGCGATGGGCACGGCGCTGGGCGGGTACCAGGGCATCCGGCGCCGCTTCACCCGTAAGGGCGAGGCCGGGGGCGTGCTCGTGGTGGACAGCTACGCGCACCACCCCACCGAGATCGCTGCGGACCTGGAGACGGCTCGCCAGGTCGTGAGAGCCTCCGGCCGTGTTGTGGTGGTGTTCCAGCCACACCTGCCTAGCCGCATTCAGGCGCTGGGGGAGGAGAGCGGGAGGGTCCTCGCGAGCAGCGATCTTGCAGTGATCATGGAGGTGTACCCGGGGCGGGAAGATCCGATCCCCGGTGTGGGGAGCTGCATTGTCGCCCATGCGGCCCTGGAAGCCGGGGCCGTGGTGCGCATGGAGTCAAGCTGGATGGCGGTTCCGGGGGTAGTGGCCCGGCTGGTCCGGCCCGGGGACCTGGTGTTGACGATGGGGGCGGGCGACGTCACCGGGATCGGCCCGCTGATCCTTGAGGAGATCAGGGCCCGGCAAGTCAGCAACGACGCCGAGTAGCTCCGCATAAGGAGCGGGACATTTCGGCGTGACCCTCGTGTCACCAATCCCTGAAAGTTTGTGCGTGCGCCTGTGGGGTCTGGGTTGCATCTATTGTGAGAATGTCAAGGGTAACTGAATTTGCAGCATCGTCTGCACGTCCGGAGGTGTGTACCGCTCAGACTTGAGAACTTTTCCATCGGCTCGCTTAATTGGGTTTCCGCTGTCATCGAGCTTGCTCATGTTGGCCCTATGAACCTCTGACAGCACGAGGTCAAGGTCAATGCCATAGGTAATTGCGGTCCCATAGGCGACGTAAACGACGTCAGCCAAGGCGTCCGCGATCGCCACCAGGTCGCGTGCTGCTGTCGCCGAAACAAACTCGCTGCACTCTTCTTCCAGGAGCGCCACTCTCAGCTTGGCGAGTGAGTCGTCGATCTCAATGCTGGGGGTTGCTCGCATCGGGAGATTAAAGACGGTGTGAAACTCTGCCACAGCGCCCGCGACGTCGCTACGCTGGAAGCGTGTCTCGGGTCGGATACTTTCAGCGGTTCCGCTGGTCCCAAGACAGCTATCCGCTGGACGGTGCAGGTTCGTCACGGAGCCCGAGGTCTGATGCATAAGGTGAGTTGTCTCCGGGTGGCTAGAGGCGGGACTGGGCGCACGGACCCTATCGCCCGTTGAGCCTGCCAGGAGTCCGGGTCGCCCTGGTGAGACCTGGGACCGGCTGTTGACCGGGGTGAGCGCCGATGCCCATGCCGCCGGGGCTGCGTGCTCGCCCTCAAGTCTACCCATTCGAGCACGCGGCGTTCATCTTCTGTTCATCTAAGCGCAGGATTCTAGGACTCGTGCTACTGCACTGGGTGGGCGAGGGCCCCGACGAGCACCAGTGTGTTGTCGCCGGTCGGCTGGCGGATGGGGCGCTCACCGACCTCTGGGGCGACGTGCGAGCGCGCCCGGACGGTCGCTACGTGGCGTATGTGCCCCGCTGCGAGTGCGGCTGGACCGGGCCGCCCTTCAGTAATACGCCCGGCGGTTACGCCGCCTGCCAGCAACTCTGGCGGGACAAGCATCTCCAGTCTTTCCTGCGCGCGCGAATCCCGCTCCGGCAGGCCCTTGACCACCTGGGCGTCGAGGATCATCCACTGTGGCAGCGAAGGTCGCCCGATGCCACGGCACCACGGGTACCGTGATCGCTGACGAGCAGCGATCCGAACCTGCTTGCGGCGGTACGGGGTTACGAATGGGTGCAGGGGGCCCAGTGGTGGCTGGTGTAGCGGCTGGCGTGGTGCTGGTGGGTGGCCGCTCGTTGCGGATGGGCACCCCGAAGGCCGCGCTGGAGTGGCACGGTTCCACCTTGCTCCGCCGTACCCTGGGCGTGCTGGCCCGCTCGGTCGATGGGCCGCTGGTGGTGGTCCGCGCCCCAGACCAGCCATTACCTGAGGTTCCGCCGTGGGTGGACGTCGTGGAAGATCCCGAGAAGGGACTGGGGCCGCTGCAGGGCATCGCCGCCGGCCTGGCCGCGCTGGCTGCTCGGGCGCAGGCCGCGTTCGTCTGCTCTACCGACCTGCCGTTCCTGCACCCCGCGTTCGTCCGCCGGGTGCTGACGGCGCTCACCCAGGATCTCGACGTGGTTCTTCCGGTCGCCTGCGGCTACCCGCAGCCGCTCGCCGCCGCCTACCGGGTCACCCTCGCGCCGCTGGTCGCTGACCTGGTGGCAGCCGGTGATCTGCGCCCGGCCTTCTTATTTCGCCATCACCGCTGCCGCACGCTCAGACTGGACGGCGCCGCGCTACTCGCTGACCCTGGGCTGGCCGCAGCTGACCCAGCGCTGGACTCGGTGGTCAACGTCAACTCCCCGGACGATTACCGCGCCGCGCGGTGCCACCCCGCTCCGCAGGTCACCGTGCAGCGCTACGGCGCGCTGGCCGGCAACGGCCACCGCGGCCCGCGCACCGTTCGCGCCGCCACGCTGTCCGCCGCCGCCGCTGCGGTGGGTCTCGCCCTGGACCGTCACATCATCGTCGCGCTCAACGGCGATCAGATCAGCCGCGACGGTGATGCCCCGCTGGCCAGCGGGGACACCATCACTTTCACCTCCGCAGACGCAGGCGAGTGAGCCCGGTGCGCGCGGGTCACACCCAAGGCCACTACCGGCCCACCGCGTAGCCCTGCATGCCCCGCGCGTTCGCCCCCGCCCGGAGTAGCCCAGTGGCCGGATCTCTTGCCACCGCCGAGAGCCGGCCGAGTGACCACGGCCCGGCGTCCACCACGACGTGCCCACGTTCACGCAGTTCGTTCATCGTGGACTCACCGAGGCGCGACTCGACCACCAACTCGCCCGGCCGCCAGGAACGGGGGTAAAACGAATTGGGAAACGCCGTGGTGTGCCAGGCTGGCGCGTCAATGGCTGCCTGCAGGTTCGCCCCACCGACCGTGTGCGCCAACCAGAAGCAGAGCTGCCAGGCCTCCTGCTGGTCGCCGCCCGGCGTGCCGAATGCCAAGCTTGGCACCCCGTCGCGCAGCGCCAGGGACGGCGACGGCGTGGTGCGCGGACGCCGCCCCGGCACCAGCGAACTCGGCAGCCCCGGCTCCAGCCAGAACATCTGCGCCCGGGTACCCAGGCAGAAGCCCAGCCCAGGGATCGCCGGGGACGACTGCAACCACCCGCCGGATGGCGTCGCTGAGACGATGTTTCCCCACCGGTCAACGACATCCAGGTGCACCGTGTCACCGCGGCTGGCGCCCGTGCGGGACACCGTGGGCTCACCGAGCGCGCTCATGATCTCGGGCTCACCCCCTCCGACGCCTCGACCCTCCGCCACGTACGACGGCAGCGTCGGGCTACGGCCACCCGGCGAACCCGGCCGCAACTCCATCGACGCCCCCTCGCCGACCAGCCCGCGGCGTTGGTCGGCATAGCCGGGCGAGAGCAGGTCATCCAGCGGCACGTCCGCGCTGTCGCCATACCACGCCTCGCGGTCGGCGAACGCCAGCTTGGCGCACTCCGTCACCAGGTGCACGGTGCGAGCCGTCGGCACGCCCTGCGCATAGCACAACTCGTCAGCGAACCCTCGCAGCAGAAGAAGCTGCTGGGCTAGCACTGGCCCCTGGGACCACGGCCCGCACTTGGCCAACGCCCACTCGCCGAGTTCGATGGTCACCGCCGGCTCGTAACTCGCCGACCACCTGGCCATGTCCTCGCCGGTCAACACGCCGGCATGATCGCGCCCCGAGTCGTCGCGCACAGCCTGGCGGCACAACGAATCCACCGCCTCCGCAACGAACCCCTGGGACCACGCGCGACGGGCGGCATCGATCTGTGCCTCGCGGCCGGGGGTCGACTCCGCTTCGGCGAGCAGCCGCTCCCAGGTGTCGGCCAGCATCGGGTTGGCGTACCTGACCCGCGGCGGCCGGCCCCCGGGCAGCCACAGCGCCGCCGAGGTCGGCCAATGCTCGGCGAACAGGTCGGCCACCGCCGCCACCGTCGCACTGATCCGTTCCACCACCGGGAAACCACCGCGCGCGTAGGAGATCGCGTAGCCGAGCACGTCCCGCAGCGGCTTGGTGCCGTGATCACGCAACAACATCAGCCACGCATCCCACGCGCCCGGTACGGTGGCGGCCAGCAGCCCCGTACCCGGCACGAAGTCCAGCCCGAGTGCGGCGTAGTGCTCCGGCCTTGCCGCCGCTGGCGACACGCCCTGTCCGCACAGCACGTGCGGCGTCGGGTCGCCAGCGGTGGCGAACACCACGGGCACCTCGCCGCCCGGACCGTTGAGGTGCGGCTCGACCACCTGCAACACGAAACCAGCGGCGATCGAGGCGTCGAAGGCGTTACCGCCATCCTCCAACACGGCCATGCCCGCCGCCGACGCCAGCCAATGCGTCGAGGCCACCATGCCGTGAGTTCCGACGAGTTCAGGGCGCGTGGTGAACACGCCTGCAAAGTAGCCGTAGGCCCGGCTAGTCGGGATTACGACAAGGCCCCGTCGCGATGTGTGGCTATTCGCGGAGTGATGTCTCCCACCGTTTTTCGATCTTCCCGAAGCGCCAGACCGCCAGGGCCACGACCCAGGTGAGGGCGAACAAGCCGGCGATGACGAATCCGGCCCGGTTGATGTCGAAGTTGGACATGAAGTCCCAGAAGGGGCCACTGAGGTGTAGTTCGTCGGTCAGGACGCCGAGGATCTCGATGGTGCCGATCAGGAACGCGGCGGCGATCGACAGGCCGGTGATGACCAGGTTGTAGTAGACCTTGCGGACCGGTCGGGCGAACGCCCAGCCGTAGGCGAAGTTCATGAAGCACCCGTCGAGGGTGTCGAACAAGGTCATGCCGCCGGAGAACAGCAGGGGCAGGGCGAGCACCGCGTAGAAGGGAAGTCCGGAGGTAGCCGCGTAGGCGGTCGCGGCCAGCAGGACGACCTCGGTGGCGGTATCGAAGCCGATACCGAAGATGAGGCCGACGAAGAACAGTTGCCAGGTGTGGTTGATCGAGCGCATGAAGCGGCCGAAGAAGCGCCACATCAGGCCGCGGGCCTGGAGTTGGCGTTCGAGTTCTTCCTCGTCGTAGGCGCCGGCGCGCATGGTGCGGAAGACCTTCGCTATCCCGGCGAGCACCACCAGGTTCAGTGCGGCGATGAGGTAGAGGAAACCAGCGGCGGCCAGCGTACCGAGCGTTCCGCCGAGGGTCTCGTAGGTGGAGTTGGGGTCAACCACGGCCCCGAACACGGTTATGGCCGCGATCGAGATGCCCACGCCGACGGCGAACACGATCGTGGAGTGGCCCAGGGCGAAGAAGAACCCGGTGGCCAGCGGTCGCCTGCCCTCAGTCATAAATTTGCGGGTCACATTGTCGATGGCGGAGATGTGGTCCGCGTCGAACGCGTGGCGGGCTCCCAGCGTCCAGGCGGTGACGGCCACGCCGATCCCGACGCCGAGGTTCTGGTAATGAAAATGGTGGGGTAGCACGGTGAAGACGAAGATCCCCCACCCGAAGGCGTTCAGGGCGAGGACCACCAGCGTCATCGCGCTGAGCCGACCCCATTCGGCGGGGTCCAGCGCGTGGGTAATCGATCGGTAACGGGTCGTCAGGGCATGCAAGGCATCCTCCTCGGGATGCTCCCAGGACCCCGACGACGCCCCGGACCGGCCCGCACGCCCGACCGGCACGGACCGTCCTTCCTGCGAGGCTCGGATCCGTGGATGCGGCGACAGGCGACCGGACTCGTCCCCCTAGGGGGCTTCACCGTTGCGGGACAGCGCCGGGTTCACACCGGACTTCGCTGCGGCAGCACCATCCCCACCCACGAGGACGGAGACACGCTCAGCGTAGGCCGCGACCCCCATCACCTACAAGACTGAACAGCTGATGAGATGTAAGGGTAATGTGAAAATCTGCTCGACATGCACCTCGTGCCCGCCGAGCGCGCTCACCGCCCGGCCATCGACGACCACCGGGTCTGCGACGCCATCGAGGCGCTGGGCGAACCCGAGCACCTCACCGCCTGGGCGGCGCGCTTCTCGCTGCTCGGCGACCGCAGCCGGCTGGCCCTGCTGCTCTGCATCCGCAACGCCGGCCCTATCAGTGTCACCGATCTCGCTCTGGCCACCGGGATCAACGCCACGACCGCCTCCCAAGCCCTACGACTTCTCCGCGCCACCGGAGCCGTCACCACCGCACGTGAGGGCCGGATCATCCGCTACCAGTTGGCCGACGAAACCCTCCACACCCTCCTCGCCACCGCCAGCCCCACTCAGGCGCCCTCCAGCGACTGACCATCAAACATCCCGATCTTGCGGACGCTGGTGGCGTCCACCGCGCCCCTGAACATCCCCGCGCTGGTGAACGGCATCGCCACCGTGCCGTCTGGTCCCACGGCGATGCAACCACCGGTCCCTGCCCTGCCCGCGACCTCCTGCAGCGCCCGGTGGCAGGCCGCGCCCAGGCTCAGACCGGCGAGCCGCACGAGCGCGTCGACCTCATGGGCGAACACGCTGAGGATGAGCGCCTCACCGTCGCCGGTCGCCGAGACCGCGCAGGAGCGGTCGTCGGCCCAGGTGCCGGCACCGACGAGTGGGGTGTCCCCGACCCGGCCGGCGAGCTGGCCGGTGGTGCCTCCGGTCGAGGTCGCCGCCGCGAGGTGTCCCTCGCCATCCAGCGCGACGGCACCTACCGTCCCGCCCGTGGACTTCGGCACTCCGGGGGCTCGACCTGGTTGCTGGGCGGGATCCCGGTCAGTTGTTCCCGCCGACGAGCGGTCACGAACCAGTCGGTTGGCATGAACGTGAGGCCTTCCCGGCGGGCGAGTTCCTGCGCTCCCGCTCCGCTCATCAGCACATACGGCGTCCGTTCCAGCACCGCTCGAGCGGCGAGCACCGGGTTGCGGATACCGCTTACGCAGGTCACCGCACCGGCACGGCGGGTCGCCCCGTCAGCTACCGCCGCGTCGTGTTCCACGCCGACCGGCGGCCGTGAGGACGGCACCCCTGCCAGCATTGAACTGTTCGTCATCTTCGAGGATCAGCACGGCAGCGACCACCGCGTCGAGCGCCGACCCACCGTCGCGCAGCACCGTCATACCTGCCGTCAAGCTCTGGCCGAGCCCCCGCCTGGCTGCGGCGACCCGCTCCGCGCTGAACTCCTCCGGCACGATGCGACCGGCACCGCCGTGCACAGCCAGGACCGGCGCGGTGGCTCGCCAGACCGCAGAGGCACACCGGCTTCGCACCATATCCACGCTAGTCACGTCGCCGCCCGGGCTGCGGATCGTGGCGTGGCGTCAACGATGGGCGATGAGCGCGCGAGCGTGTCGGTGCAGCGGCATGCCCCAGGTCTCCCAGTCCAGAAGGCAGAGGTGGGGTGCGGTGAGGTTGGCCCAATGCGGATCACCGTGCGCACAGGCCCAGAGGTGATTGTGGGCAGCGGGCCGCAGTCCCCGGACAGGGTGAATCGTGCGTTGTTAGGCTCGGCCCTGTGCTGATCGACCGGCTCGACGTGGTGGCGCACGACGAGCCGTCCGCTTGACCGTTCTCGGTTCCGGCAGTCCGGGACGTCGCCGAGCGCGGGCTGAAGCTGACCAGCAACCTGGTGGTGCTCACCGGTGCCAATGGTTCCGGCAAGACGATGACTCACTTAAGACACACCTATTGAGTGATCCGCGTTCACGCGGGCTGAGCCTGCGGCGAGGTCGTTGGTCGGCGCGGTTCGAGGGTGGCGAGCAAGGCACGCCTTCGTGGACCACTCCGGCCTCGCGGCCGGATCGTGTCTCGGGTCGAGGCTTTCGGCATCCGCTCGATCCTTCGGGTTGGGGACATAGGCATACAGCGCTGGCGGCACCTTCCAGATCAGCCATGCCACCCCAGCGAGCAGCACCACGACGCCGAGCCCGGTCACGCCCCACGCCGCCGCCCAGAGCGCTCTGCGTCCCCGTACATCACCACCCGTATCACCCGGCCGCAGAGCCGGTGGTCTCGACCCGCGAAGGGCAAAACGCTACCCCAGCACTGGGCCGGAGTAGCGCCGCCGCGACGACGAGGCCGGCAATGACTGCCGTCGGAGTGGACGCGTGCGCCGCGACCGCCAGCGAGCTGCTGACGGCGACCCGTACCGAGCCGGTGGCGCCCACCACCGGCGAGGAGTTTTTCCCGTGGCGCTTTTCTGGCTTCCGATAACGTTCACTTATCGGAAGCCAGAATTGGGTAGGGTAGGGGCCCATGGCGTTCGGCGACCACTCGATGCCGCCAGATACGCCAGGAACCGGCCCCGTAGCTTCCCCAGTTTTGTCCCTATCCCCAGTACGTCGCCGGCGGGCCGGGTGTGCGCTGGCGAGCTATACGGGTTGTCCGGGATCGTCACGTGGCCGGTAGGCCGGGGGTGCTATGGGCGGAGGTCGACTACGTCGATGCGGTGGCCGGTGTAGCGGTCCGGGTCGTAGGTGAGCACCACCGCGGAGGTGGCGCGGGCCTCGTGGATGACCTGCGTGATCTCTAGCTCGCCAGCGGTTTTGCCGCCGCCGCTGGCTGCGGCGCCGATCTCCATCGCGCCGAGCGCCAGCGGCAGCACGCTGAGTGGGCCGTCTCGGTCGTAGACCAGCCAGGCCAGTTCCCGGGTCTCGCCGCCCAGCTCGGCGCAGGCCGCGGCCAGCGACAGCGCCGCGGTGGCCATCAGACGCCCGTCGGCTAGGGCCTCCAGTACGACAGCCTGGGCGCGGCGAGTGAGGTCGCGTTCGTAGGCGACCAGCACGGTGGAGTCCAGTAATAGGACCGGGTCGTTCACGCGGTGCGGTCCCGGTGCAGGCCATCGGCGGCGTCGAGCACCGAGCGGGCGTGGCGACGCGCCGCCTGGTATTCGGTCGAGTCGGGGTCCACACCGCGCCGGTGCAGCACCTGCTCGACCACCTCACCGCGCCGCTGGTAGGCCTCCCGGGCGCCCGGCAGCGACCGGTCGATCTCGGCCCGCACCAGCATGGTCACCAGAGCGTTGGCCGACTGGCCGCGTTCCAGCGCCAGCCGACGCAGCAGGTACCGGTCGGTCTCGTCGAGCCGCAACGGGAACACAGACGATGTCATGACATCAGTCTACCCGAGGAGATGGATAGCGCATCCTGCGGCAAAGGGTGCCGACGGTGGATTTCCTCGTCCCCGGGCCAGGGAACTCCGGACTGCTGGTAAGCCTTGCGGTAGTCCTCGATCGACGGAGCGCCGTGGCGGGCCACCATCCGTGCGACGATAGCGCTCGCGCCTCTCGTCGCTGGCGGTTGGGGGCGCCAAGGGCGGTAGACCATCGGCGTCGAGCGGCTGCTGCATCACAGCGCGCAACGGTAGTCGGTTGCGTGACCAGCGCAAGCCCCGCGTACCCGAGAATTCGGGCTTGCAGTGAAGTTGCGCCGGGTCACCCAGTGATGATGTCCCCGAGGAACGCTGTTCACCGCGCAGTGCCCCGCGGCAAGACCCGCCGCCCACCAGCGAAGGTCGAAACCGAGATCAACCAGGTCACCCGCGATCCCTGGGTCAAACGCGTCATCAACTGGGAATTGACTGGCGACACCCCATCGGAGCACCGGCTCACCTTCCACGTCGACGACCAAGCCCGCGCCAATCTGGAAGAAGAGATCTTCGGCAAACGTGTCCTGATCACCGACCGCCAGGACTGGCCCATCGCCGAGGTGGTGACCGGCTACCGCTCCCAATCCGAAGCCGAGTTCAGCTTCCGCCAACTCAAAGACCCCCACGTAGTCTCCTTCAGCCCCATGCACCACTGGACCGACCACAACATCCGCGTCCACACCTTCACCTGCGTCCTAGCCCTGCAGGTCGCCCACCTGATGCGCCGCCAAGCCCACCAGCACGGCCTGCACCTGTCCGTCCGCGAACTACTCGACACCCTCGCCGGCATCCAGGAAACCGTGCTGATCTACCCCTCCACCGGCGGACGTCCCAAAGCCCGCCGCATGCTCACCGAGACCACCCCCACCCAAGACCACCCCCACCCAAGACCACCTCGCCGAGATCTTCGACCTACACCGCTGGGCGCCCCACACTTAGGTCATACACCCAACGAACACCAACACCATCCATGACCAGCAGAAACCACACTCAAGATCCAACTAGCCCGGAAACTGGGGCTAGACCAGACCGGCCAGATTATGCCGATCCAAGAAGACCCCGGCTGTGGCCACGACGCATCCTCCCACTCGACCCAAGCTCGTCATTCACCAACGCAACAGCCCGAGACAGTCCAAACTAGCAGGTTGTTCTCTACGTAGGAGCTAGGTAGAGTAGGAGTATGACTAATGGTTCGGGGCCGCGAATGACGTTGCCCACGCAACTGGTGCTGCGGGTGATGCTCGCCGAGCCCACCCAAGAGATGTACGGGCTACAGATTGGCCAGGCCGCCGAGTTGCCCAGCGGCACTATCCACCCCATCCTGGCTCGTTTGGAGGGTTGTGGGTGGCTGGAGAGCCGCTGGGAAGACATCGACCCAGCGAAAGAGGGCCGGCCCCGACGCCGCTACTACCGGCTCAGCAGCGAGGGCGCCGAAGATGCCCGTACTGCTCTTGCCCGGGTATACACACCTCGGGCACTGCTGAGGCGGCTGCGTCCAGGCCTCGCCGGAGGGGCGTCGTGACACGGCGTGCCGCACGCGCTCGCGCTTACGCGGGCGAGCTCATCAGAACCCTCGCCCTCACCCTCGACCGCGTCTGCGCTCTCGACCGTGCCCTCGCCCGCGACCTCGACTGCGTCCGCGTTCTCGACCTCACCAGCGCATGCGCCCGTGCCCTCGCCCTCGACATCGCCAGTGCTCGTAACGTCGTTCGCGCCCTCGACCGCAACCTCGACCGCGACGACGACCGCGCCCGCGCTGACGACCTCGACACCGTCCTCTATGCTGCCAACGTCCGCGCCCTTAAACTCGTCGATGTTCTCGACAGGCCCAGTGCCTGCGCCAGCGGCTTCGCCCGTGCTTTCGTCAACGCTTTCGTCGGCTCCTACGACCTCGCAAGCGCTCGCAACAGCGCCCTCGCCTTCGACCACGCCCTCGACCTTGCCAGCGCGAATGCGAACGCGAGTGTCCGCGCTCGCATTCGGGTTAGCGCCTTCCCCAGCGTTAGCGCCTTTGTTAGCGCTTTCGTGAGCGCCCTCGATCTCGACCGCGCCCTTGCCCTCGCCAACGCCCTCGTCCTCGACTTTGACCGCGACCTCGCGCTCGTCGACGCTCTCGACCGTGCCCGCGTTCGCGACCGTGCCCGCCGCTCGGCGGCATCCGGGGCTGGCGCGGTGGTTGTTGGCGGTGCCCGTGCGATGCCGGGTCGGACTACCCGAGGGTTGATTGCGCTGGCGGTGTGGCTGCTGCCGGTGGGACAGCGACCGCGCTACCACGCGGAGTTCGGCGTGGAGTTGGTCGAGCTGCCGCGCAGGCAGCGGTGGGGGTATGCACTGCGGGTGTTGGCCAGCGCGTTGGAGCTGCGCCGCGCCTTGGTAGTGGCGGTGCGCACCTGGGACGACGCGTTGACCCAGGCGGAGCGCTGAGTGCCATGGCGGGTTGGCTGGGACCGGGTGTCGGGGCCGGGAGTGCGGTGCTAGTCGTCGCGCTACAGCCCGCGCTGATGGTGCCCATCCTGGTAACCGTGGCCGCGCTGGGCGGCCTGCCGCTGCTACTGATCGCCACCCTGGCGCTGGTCGCGGTCTACTCACCTGACCCGTCGCGGCGCGACGCCGCAGAGAAGATCCTCGACCGACTGCTGACCACACTGCGCCCACCGAAGCCTGCTATGCGAACTCCCCGGCGGCGTAGGAAGAATCCCTCTTCTGGTAACTGATCAGGATTGACCCGTTGATGGCAAATGGCAGAAGCGCCTAATCTGCTTTGACCATGGATTTTACCACCTACTCCAGTGTCAACCCCGATCGCTCTGGTCGTTACAGTTGCTCCAGTAGACGTGTTCGCATCACACGTGGTGTGAGCTTTCCCGTAGCACGGACACCCGACCTGAGGTGGCCTTGGCCACCGGGAAGGACGCTGCCGTGCTGCCTCCCCATCCTGCTGAGTTCCGTCGTCGTGCTATTGAGCTGGCCAGTAAGCGGGTCAAGCCGATCGCTGAGGTGGCGAAGGATCTCCGGATTTCTGAGTCGTGTCTGCGGAATTGGGTGGCCCAGGCCGACGCCGACGAGCGTGGGAGCCGGACGCGACTGACTAGCTGCGAGAAAGAGGAGCTCGCGTAGCTGCGGCGGGGTAAGCGTTGACTGGAACTTGAGGTGGAGATTCTCAAAAGGGCTGCTGCGTATTTCGTGGGGGAGAATATCCTCCCAAACTGATCTACCCGCTGGTCTGTGAACTTGCCGACGACGAGATTGATGTCGCGGTGGCCTGCTGGGTTCTGAACGTGTCACGATCAGGCTACTACGACTGGCGCGGTCAGCTCACCTCGCCCCGCGAACAGGAGGATGAGTATTTGCTGAAACTGATTGAGCAGATTCACGCCGAGTTGACGCTGGGGCCGGGGTTGCCGAGTAAACCTCAAACGGGTCGCCCGACTCATGCGCACGGTCGGCGACCGGCATTGTCAGGTTGTTTGGTGCCCGGGTGTGACGAGGGTGTCGCGGGGTGCGGGGAGGCCCTGACCGGGGGTGCGTCAGCTAGCCGTGGAAGGGCCGACGACGTCGCTCCAGGTGGCGAAGCGGGAGGTCATTTCTCGGCGGTAGGTATCGGCGCGCAGTCGGTGGCGTCGGGGCCTGAAAAGCGGTGATATGCCGCTGAAGGCGGACAGGAACCGCTGCGCGCCACCGGGTGAGGTGAACTTCTTCATCGCCCGTTCCCGCTGCCTCGTGGGTTGATGGGAGTTCTCGACCCGGTTGTTCAGTATTTGGATCGGCGGTGCCCCACACTGCGCATCAGCCGTCGGTGGGCCACACCGTGCTGACCAGCGTGTCAGTGACCAGCACCCGCAGCACGGACCACAACCCGGTGAGCAGCTTGCGGAAGAACCTGTTGGCGGACTTCGCGTCACGGTGGGAGGTGACCAGAATGTCCAGGACATTCCCGTCCTGGTCGACCGCTCGCCACAGGTAGTGGGTCTTGCCGTGGATCTTGATGAACACCTCGTCGAGATGCCGCTTATCGCCCGGCCGTGGCCGGCGGCGACTTAGCTGGTTCGCGAAGGTCCGTGGATGTCTGGCAATCAGGTTGACGTTCTGCGTGCCGCTGCGCGCTGGCTTGAATCGGTCGCCTTCCAGCGGTTTACCGCAGCACTCGGTGGACCCAACCCGCCTATCGGTGATCTTGAAGCTCTGGTGAAGTGGAGCGCCAGAATCCTTGACACCCGCCGTGGCGCCGAACGGCGGGACGCCATCCCAGCAATGTGGACAACAGAACAGATTCGAGGGCTGCTATCGGCTGCGGGGCCCCTCGGTCTGCTGGAAACCGCCGCCCTCTGCCGTGCGTCATATGACATAACGGTCCTGCTCGGTGGCGCTACAACCGGAAACCGTCTCCGGACCGCGCTCGCGCGGGACCTTGCGAGCCGGGGTGTAGACCTTGGCATGCTGGTTGCCGCCACCGCCGAGCGCGCATTGAACGATCATGAACATGCTAGCGACCCAGACAGCATGGAGGATCGGACTGAGTGGGCCAACCTCCTTCGCTACCTCGCGGACGCCTTCGGCCCCCTACAAGCCGGCGCCGCGACAACCGGAGGCACCGGCAGTGCCGCCTGGCAGGACCACGAGTTCGACACCGCTATGGGCACGAATCTCCGGGTGCTCGTCGCCCCGTCCAGTAGTGCCCACCGGCGTGTGAATACCTCCGACAGCCTGGCATTCCTTTCTCGACCGGATCTCATTGGCGCAGCGGCGTCACGTGCTCGTCATCACAAGCGCCATTTACGCACCCTACCAGTTTTTCGCGGGCGCTCCGGTCGTCTTGTCGGACAACCTACTGGCACAACGGATCGCGCAGGAGATTCACGCCGCAGTGCACGCTGCTCAGTTCCCTCACCATCACATCGAACACCGGTGAGCCAGGTAGCGGATTGTGCTTCTGCGCAACCTTGCGCCAGCCCCACTTGGCATAGGCTGCCTGGGCGGCGGTTGCCGCAGGCAGCACCGTCAGGGTTGCCCGCTCCTCGTGGCGGTCTTGCATGAGTCGAGCATGGATTGTCTCGGCAACGTGTCGCCGTCGCCACGGCTTGCGAACCAGTAACTCTATGAGTGCAAAGGTTCTGCCGACATGTTCACGGGTCATGTCATCAGGCAGTGGCGTCAACAACTGCTGCCACCACGCGGTTGTCTGTGGGAGGGTCACGCCGAACCCAAAGGCAATCAGCTTGTCGCGGTCACGTGCTTCCACGAGGCTGAAGCCTGCATTCCGGCGCTGCCCGGCGAAGCGCTCGCTGAACAGCTCCGCATGCTCAGCGCCCCATTCGTATGGTGGCTCGGCGTAGACCGCGCGATACACGGCGATCAGCTCGTCCACGTGCCGCGCCGCCTCGTCTGGACTGACCACCCGGAAGTCAATCCCTTCAGGTGGCCGCAATGTCCCGCTCCCTATGCGGAGCTACCCGTTTCACGTAGTCATGGAGCTGTTCGGTGAACGGGATGACGTGCGCATCGTCGGGGTATCGAGTGGTCAGCTCGCCATGGAGGCGGAGGAGCCGATCACAGACCAGGATCGAGGACATCGGTGCGGCCAGCTCAAGCGCCGACTGCGCGACGGTGACAGACTCGCCGAGGTCATGCTGTGCCAACCTGACCTCGGCGAGCCTAATATCGTCAAGAGCGCGACTGCGATCGTAGCCGGGTCGCCGGCTCTCGCGGGCGCTGTGGGTGTGCCGCTCGGCCCGCTCCGCATAAGCAATGGCATGACCACTATCCTCCGCACGGAGGGCCAGCTCGATGTAGGCGTTTGCGGCAAGGCCATCGGCCTGATCCTGATCCAGGTAATGCAGCCAGCCCGGAGTCGATTCACTCTGTGCCTCCTGCCAGATTTCGACGCAAGCGTCAGCGGCACGAGTGGCCGCCGCCTGATCGCCGAGGCGTGCGTGTGCTTGGGACTCCACGGCTAAGAGTTCGGTGCGTACCCGCCCACTATCGTGGCGGGGCAAGATGTACAGGGCTGTGCGGGCAAGGTCGAGACTGTCCTCGTCGTGGCGGTACGCCGTTGAAAGCCGAGTCATATCGCCGAGAATCTTCGCGCCGAGAACCGGTGACCGGGCTTCTCGGCACGCACTGAGACCTAGCAAGTAGTAGCGCTGAGCGACGCCGGGCAAGCCGTGGTCATATGCCATCCAGCCAGCCAGCTGCGCCAGCTCAGCAGTAATATGGAACAGACGCTGGAGCACCGCCGGACTATGCGGCTCGTGCAGGGTTTCCGCCACGGCATTGAGCTGCCCGACCACCGCTTTTCGGCGCAGTCCGCCCACGCCTGACGCATCCCACCGACGAAAGAGCGTGACCGCGCGGTCGAGAGCATCGAGGGCGTCACTGCCCACGGACTCCGGGGAGACCAGCGGGACAGCAGACAATTCCTGTACCAGCCAGCGGCGAACCGGCTGCAACAGGACGGCGCCCGACATGATGGTGAGTTCCTGCAGTACGTCGCGGCGACTGGCAATGTCCATTGCCGCGAACCGTTCCATGAGCGTGCCGACCTGCGCGGAGGAGAGTCCTCCTAGCGAGAGTAACAGGGCATCACTGGGCTGGGCAGGGAGGTCGTCAGGAGTGGCCAGCAGCTCCTGGAGCGTATCCAGCGACACAGCCAGGACCTCGGCCAACTTGGGCCGGCACCACGGCAGCGGCGCGGTCTCGCCCGCTTCCCAGCGCACCACCGTGGTGCGCTCGACTCCGAGCAGCTCGGCGAGCTGTTCCTGCGTGTGGCCGACCGCCCTGCGGCGCTGCGCTAACGCGCGGCGTTTCGCTGACATCGCGGTAAAGGCTCCCTCCCTCGTGGAAATGTCCAGCGTAGCGGCTTGCTGACACCGAGCAGCGTCGTCCGCTCATTAGCGATTCATGCACGTCAGCCCGCTGTGCGTCATTGGTGCGGCGCAACTGGTGCGGCAAAGGGCACGGGCGGCATGCCACGCTGATGCTGTAGTCCCCGCCGCGATAGCCGTCTTACCTTGTGCTCCTGGCCCCAGGGCCGGGATGTACGGGCTACCCCAGCGCACGGTTGGTGCCCTTGCCGGTTTGGCCTTGCGCTCTCCCTATTCCTTCAGCGCAGGCCCGAGCAGCTGGCTGGCACCAATCCCCCGAACCGCGCGCTGTTCGGAGGATGGACCCGCCCCGGCCCTGGGTGCCGTCCATGTGAGACGAGCAGGAAGCTGGGGGCACGAGCACGATGCGCGAAGCGGGCGACCACGGACCGGGTGACGGCCCTCGTGACGCAACCCGCGATCGGGACGGGGTCCGTCACGGCGATGGCACGGGCCAGGAGACACCGTGAGCGTGACGCCAACGCGCAGGTCCGGGCGCTCTGGAGCAGTGAATGACGGGAAGCTAGGGCCCCGGAGCCAGGGCAGAGCCACGCCGAGGGCAGCGCCGGTGGGATGGGTGTTCCTTGATCGCCACCCTAGCGAGGGGGTCACGATCCGGTGGCGGCGCGGAGAGCCGGTGGCCTACGTGCTGCACGGCCAGCGGATAGGTGACGACACCACGACGACGGGGGTCCTGGACACCATCCCGGTAACGCCGACGGGCTGGACTGATCTTGCCGAGATCCGGCTGCTCGGACAGCGGTGGCTACGACAGCGGTAAGCGACGTGCGGGAGATGTGCTGGCTTCCAGAACCTGTCAGTTCAGGACACGGACCACGTTGTCGGGCTCATCGAGCCATACCCACTGCCGCCCGTCACGGCTGTCGAAGCCGAACCGATCGAGCCCTGGTTCGCCGTGGTCGTACCACCAGTCGTAGGTGGCCTCGGCCTCGTCCCACAGCGTGCGCGGCCCGAGCTGGCGCACGGTGAACGGGGCCGGGTCGGTGAGGTTGGCGTCCAGTTGCGCCCACGACTTGGTCGCTGCGTCGTCCAGTTCCAGGTTGTGGTGCAGCGTGCCGTGCTTGTCCCACTCGACGATCAGGCGGCAGGAGGCCAGCCGCGCACCGATGGCGAACGTGCCCTTGTCCGGGTTCAGCATCCGGTCCAGGTCGCTGCCGCGGCATTCGGTGGTGCTGAGCTGGGCGCGCTCGATATCGCTGTCCTCGGGCCGCCAGCGGTACAGGGCGCGGCGCTGGCTGCGGACGCGCATGAAGGCGAGGTCGCCGGAGAACCGGCCCGTGGCGGCGCCGTTCTCGTTCGTCTGCAGGGTCAGCATGACCCCGTTGGACCAGTCGGTTCCCCAGGGGGTCACCAACCGGCCGCCCGGCCGGAGCTGATCGAGCCAGGCCCGTGGCACCACTTCGCGGACCGATGCGGTGCAGATCACCCGGTCGTACGGAGCGCCCGGTGGGTACCCGGTCAGGCCGTCTTCAGTGATCACGAGCGGGTGGTATCCGGCACTGGCGAGGGCGCGCCGGGCGTCCTGCGCCAGGTGCGGATCGATTTCGATCGTGACTACCCGACCGTGTTCACCGACTCGGTGGGCCAGCAGTGCCGCGTTCCAGCCAGTGCCAGTGCCGATCTCCAGCAGTGACTGCCCCGGCCGTACGTCGAGGGCATCCACCATGTCCGCGACGATGCTCGGCTGGCTACATGAGCTGGATGGAAAGTGGCCTTTCTGGCCGGGTCGTACGTCACCGAGGTTGACCTGCGTGATGACGGGCGCGTTCGTGGATACCGCAGCGCGCCAGCGGTCTGGGTCGGTGTGCTGGGACAACGCCACCAAGCCGGCACCGGAGTCGTCGTCAACCCAGATCGTGTCCGGGATGAACGGTGCGCGCGGCACTTCGGCCAGCAGAGCCTCCCACGCCGACGGGGCATCGACGCTCACTTGTCCTTGTCGTCCTTGCTGTGCTTACCGCTACCTGACTCGTTCACATCCTTGGTCTTCGTGTGGTCGTAGCCATCCTTCTTATGCCCATCCCTGTCGCGGTTGTCCTCGTGCTCGCCGTGGTCCTCGTGCTTACGGTCAGCCATCACCACTCCCAACCCTCATGTTCCGAACCCACATAACACTGTGCCGCAGCTGCGCATACCAGGAGGCGACCGCCCGCACCAGGGTGGCAGCAATTATCGCGGGTTGTGCGGGACTCCAAGAACCCGACCGGCCCGGCCCTGATGTTCACCGCGACCGAGTGGGCCGCGTTCACCGCCGGAATCCGTGCCGGCGAGTTCGACTGATCGAGAACGCCGGAACGGCCTCCGCCTGCTGCCGGGCGGGGCCGTTCCGCGACGCCGCAGGGAACCTCGCGTGGTGCGGTGGCCAACTGCGCACCGGTTAGGGAGCGACGACAGGCAGTCCGGCTGCCTCGGCCACGTCGGCCTGGCGATGGTCGTAGGTGACCATGACGTCGGCGCTGACGCGCAGCGCGGCCGCGAGGTGCAGCGCGTCGAGGCTGCGCAGGTGACGGCCTGGGAGCAGGCCCGCCTCCCGGTAGAGAGAGCGGTCGATCTCCACCAGGTCGAGGCGTTCGAGCAGGTGGGTCACGGCGGCCTGGGGCAGGTCAACGCGGACCGCGAGCCGGCGTAGCTCGGTCTCCAGGAGCGTGCTCGAGAGCAGGGCATCGCCCTGGTCCACGGACTTGTCGAGCCGCGCCGCCAGTCGGCTCGATGCGGGCTCCTCGACGAGCAGTTTCGCCGCCGCCGACGTCTCGATATAGAGGATCACCGGTCGCTGCGGAGCTCGTCCAGTACGTCCTGAACCGGCTCCTGGATCTCGGTTCGCTCCAGTTCGGCGAATCCGCCGCGGACCGTGGCCCGCCGGATCCGCGGCGACGCGCCGGCCGCTCGCGGTGGCGGCACGAGCACAGCGACGACTTCGCCCTTGTTGGTGACGTACACCGTCTCGCCGGCCTGCACGTCACGGAGCACGGCGCTGCTGTTGTTGCGCAGTTCCCGGTGCGGGATGGTCCTAGGCATTGCTCGCCCACCTCACGTAGCAACTGTAGCATTCAGGTGTCCGCCCCGCGACGTCGTGGCCCCGGGGCCGCTGCCCGGGTTCGTCAGGGCAACCGTGGACGGTTATGCGGTGCGAGCGGCCGACACCTACGGGGCCTCCGAGGGGGTGCCGTCCTACCTGAACGTCGTCGGTGCGGTGCGGATGGGGGCACAGCCGGCCGTGAGGGTGTGTTCACTGAGTGTTGCCGTTCCTGTACGGGAAGTTGTCGTTGCGAACACCACTCGCATGGCTTATTTTCAAGTTGCACGACCACGGGGAGTGAGGGGGAGTACACCGGCTGCGCGCTCTTGGGTGGCTGCGTCCACATGTCGCAGGCGCAAACTTTGCAGGCGGGTCCGGTGTCTTTCTGGTCTGCATAGCTCCTCCATTGATCGGAAAAAGGAGCGAGATGAAGGTATCGGAAGTCTTTGCTATGGGTGGCGACGGTGGGCGTGGCGGTGGTTACGGCCACTATAACGGCTATTACCCGGATCACGGTCGCTGGACCTACTACTACTACGAGAACTGCGGCTACTACTACTATGGGGGCTATGGCTACGGCTACTCCCGCAGTCACGGGCTCGGAAGAGTCCTGGGGTAGCTCGTCACTCCGCATGCCGTCCGGCGGTGGTCTCCATCCTTGTCAGGAGCAGGGCCACCGCCTCTGGGGCGAGGGCGGTGCGGTCGTGGATGTGGCCGGCGTCGGGGGATGGTGACTGAGCGTGGTGGCTCATGTGCGGAAAGTTGTTGTTGCAATCGCCACCCGGATGGCTTAGTTTCGAGGTGCGTGACCACGGGGAGTTGCGTGACCACGGGGAGTAAGGGGGCCAGCTCGGATCATCGTGGGGGGCTGCCGAGTGCGGCGGAGTGAGAAGCCGCCGGTGTACATACGCAACAAGTCCCCAGGCTGGTCCGGGTCTTTTCGGCTTGTATGGCTCCGTCATCGATCGAAATAAGGAGCGATATGAGAGTCTCGGAAGTCTTCGCAATGGGTGGACACGGCCGCGAGGGGGAGTACCCCTATCATCGTAACTACGAGGGCCCCTATTACGGGGATAAATATGGCTACGGCTACTACTACGGCTACTACAATGGCTACAACTACGGCGGGTACACCTTCTACGGTCATGACCGCAGACTAGGAAAGCTATAGTCTGTCGATCGTCGGCGGTGGCCTCACCTCGTTCAGTGGGTACGGGCCACCGCCCTCACCTGTGTTGAGTTCCCGGTAGCGTCCCAGTTGTGCCGCGCAGCCCGTTCATCCATGACGTCCCGGCGGATCAGGCGCTGGACGCGTGGCGGGAAGCCTGCACCGCCGCTGGGTGCCCGGACCTGGTGGGCACCCAGCGGCTGAGCCTGGCGGAGGCGCTCGGCCGGGTCACGGCCGAGCCGGTGTGGGCGCGGCGGTCCTCGCCGGCGTTCGACTCCGCCGGGATGGACGGCGTGGCGGTGCGCTCGGTGGACACCGTGGGCGCCAGCGAGACCGCCCCGGTCACGCTGACCGATTTCGACGTCATCGACACTGGTGACCCACTGCCCGAGGGCCGCGATTCGGTGGTGATGCGCGAGCACGTCCGCCTGCTCGGCCCGGATTCAGGTGGCCCAGATTCCGGCCCAGATTCCGGCGCAGGTTTCCGAGGCGTTGAGCTGGTCGCGGCCGCGCCGCCCTACAAGCATGTCCGTTCCATCGGCGAAGACATCACGGCGGGGGAGCTGCTGCTGCTGCCGGGGCACCGGTTGCGCCCGGTCGATATCGCCGCCGTCGCCGCGGCGGGCGTCACCGACATCCTGGTGCGCCGTCGCCCGGTAGTCGCGGTGCTGCCCACCGGCGACGAGATCCGGCCGTTGGGTTCCGAACCTGGTATCGGGGAGATCCTCGATACCAACTCGCTGATGCTCGCAGGCCAGGCCGGTGAACACGGCTGTGAGGTGCTGTCGCTGCCCATCGCGCCGGATGACCCCGAGCGGATCGCGACCGCGGTGCTCGCCGCGGCTGAGCGCACCGATCTAGTAATGATCATCGCCGGATCGAGTGCCGGTCGGAGTGACCACACCGCGTCAGCGGTGGCCCGGGTGGGCACGCTGGCGGTGCACGGTGTCGCGGTGCGTCCAGGGCACCCCGTGGTACTCGGCGCCGTGGGCGCCACCCCAGTGCTCGGTACGCCCGGGTACCCGGTATCGGCGGCGCTGGCCTTCGACATCTTCGCCGCGCCGTTGTTGGCTGCCCTGCAGGGCACCACAGCGGTAACCCGCCCGACGGTCCGGGCCCGGCTGGCCCGCAAGCTCGCTTCCCCGCTCGGGATGGACGACTGGGTACGGGTCCGGCTGGGCCGGGTCGGCGGGCGGATCGTGGCCACCCCGTTGCCCCGCGGGGCCGGGGTGCTGACCTCGCTGATGCGGGCCGACGGGCTGCTGGTCGTGCCCGCCGGGCTGGAGGGCCACCACGCGGGCACCGATGTCGAGGTGCAACTGCTGCGCGGGTTGGTGGACATCGATCGCACCATCGTGGCGATCGGCTCGCACGACCCGGTGCTCGACCTGGTCGCCGTGGCGCTGCGCTGCATCGACCCGGGCGTGACGCTCGCGTCGTCCAGCGTCGGCTCGCTGGGCGGGCTGGTGGCGCTGCGCGACGGATTGTGTCACCTCGCCGGCTCGCACCTGCTCGACCCGGAGACCGGCGAGTACACCGTGCCCTACCTGCCACGGGTGCTCGGTCATGGCGGTGCCGTCAGCGATGTCATCGTGGTCCGGCTGGTGCACCGCGAGCAGGGGCTGATCGTCGCTGCGGGTAACCCGCTGGAGATCACCGGCATCGAGGACCTGAACCGTCCGGGACTGCGTTACGTCAACCGGCAGCGCGGCGCGGGAACCCGGGTGCTGCTCGACCACGAGCTGCGCCGTCGGGGTATCGATCCCGGTGACGTCGTCGGCTACCAGCGTGAGGCGCACACGCATCTCGCTGTCGCGGCGGCGGTGGCTGCCGGGCGAGCGGACGCCGGGCTGGGCGTCCTCGCGGCCACCCGGCCGTTCGGACTGGACTTCGTGCCTGTCGTGCGGGAGCCCTACGATCTGGTGGTCACCCAGCAGGCCCATGACTCCGACGTGCTCGCCCCGCTGTGGGCCCTGCTGGCCGATGAGCAGTTCCGCGCCTCGATAGACGTCCTAGGCGGCTACTCCAGTGCCGAAACCGGCCTCCGGGTCCTCTGACGCCACCGGGTGTGATGGGATCGGGGCATGGAGAACTCGCTGCAGAACGTGACTTTCGCGTCTAACGGTTCCACCGCGCACGGCTACTTTGCGTTGCCCGACTCCGGCAGTGGCCCCGGCGTCGTCGTGATCCAGGAGTGGTGGGGGCTGACCAGCCACATCGCTGATGTGGCGAACCGGCTGGCCGCCGAGGGCTTCGTTGCCCTGGCCCCTGACCTGTACGGCGGCGCCACCACCCATGACGCCGACGAGGCCGGCAAACTCATGCAGGCCCTACCGGTGGACCAGGCGGCCCGTGATCTGGGCGGCGCGGTGGATTACCTGCTGGGCCACGACGCCGTCACCAGTTCGACCATCGGCGCGGTGGGGTTCTGCATGGGCGGCGGTTTCGTGCTGGTGCTCGCGGCGCAGCAGGGCGGCAAGATCGGCGCCGCAGTGCCATTTTACGGGGTCCTCGGCGAGGAGTACCCGAGCTTTGAGAACCTTTCCGCCCCGCTGCTGGGCCATTTCGGTAAGCGGGATGAGTTTGTTTCCCCGGACCGGGTCCACGCTCTGGCAGCCACCATCGAGCAGCAGTCCGGCCGCGCGCCTGACTTCCGCTTCTATCCGGCTGGGCACGCCTTCTTCAATAACGAGAACCTGCTCGGCACCTACGATCCGGAGCAGGCCGCCAAGGCATGGGATGCCACGGTGGGATTCCTGCGCGATCACCTGGTGGCGCCCTGACACGGCGAGGAGCACGAGTGATGAGGATCCTGATCGGATGGATTCTGGCGGTCGTGGGGGTCCTTGGGTCGGGCGCGACCGGGCTGGTTGTCGTCCAGACGGTGACTGACGCGGATCGCGTGGCCGGCCTCATCCTGACAGCCATGTTCGCCGTGGCCACCCTGGGCTCTCTGGGCGGCGCGTGGCTGCTGTTGCGTGGGCGTGGCACACAACGTCAGCCGACCCTGGGGTGGGAACCAGAACCCGGCGAGGGATGGCTGCCGCCGCAGACGTGGGCGGAGCTTCCTGATGTCCTGCCAAGCCGACCTCGGCTCGGCGTGCGCCCTCCTACCCCGATCTGCCCTGCCCCGATCGGAGGGGTGCCGCCGGATAGTTTACTGCGGCGGCTGTGGTTGGTGCGAGCTGAGCTGGCCTTTGACCAGTCGGGCGGCATGCGCACCGGGTCCTTCATGGGATGGAGCATGCTGGTGGCCGTCGTAGCAGGCCCGACGCTGCTGCTCGGTGCCTATGCGGCAACCGGGCATCTGACCGCGGAGGCGTGGGCGTTGTGGGGGCCAATCCTGGCCTGGTTGGTTGTCGCTACCGTGGTGTGTGGAGAGCGGGCCTCACGAAATCCCCGGCGCCATGTCCGGTTACGCCGTCTGCAGCGTGAGCTCCAGAACGCGTACGCTGCGACGCCCGGACGTATTCCAGCCGGGCCGACGGTACGGCTCGGTGACCCAACACCGCATTACGATCCTGGCTCGCTCACTGACCCTGCCGAAGGAGACAGCTGGAATGCCCGACAACCAGGAAGCCGATCGTGAGCTGGTGCAACAAATGCTCAGTCGGGAGTGGGATGAGCTCACGGTCGCCGTTCATATCAGACAATTCGACCCGCGTTTCCGGGTTCCCGGACGGCTGGCTGACGGCTCACCCCGCTCGCAATACCGGATGCGCCGCTACGTCGGGCTCATCGGCAAGACTCTGCACTTGGTCGTTGTGCTCGCTGCGGAACTGCTCAGCAGCGCGACGGGTCTCGGGGGCCCCTCGTTCACCACGTTCAGCGGGCAGATACGAGGTCCCGAGGGTTCGGCGGCGGTCCAGTTCGCGCAGGCGGTTCACGGCGGCGAATTCTGGCTGGCGATATCCGCGTCGCGGCTGGCTGCCGTGAAGACGGGATCGTCTCCGCCAGTGATCGTGATGTGGTCGGGGATCGGCTCGATGTGCCCACAGCTGGATCGGGACGCCAAGGCGTTGCGGTGGCCGGATGGATCCAGTGTGTCCTTCATACTCGACACGTCGGAGCGTCAGAGACTATTGGCGACGGTCTGATCGTGCGCGGAGTTGTCCCAGCACACTGACTCAAAGATGTCCAGCGCGAGGTCGCAGACGTGTGGCCAATCGTGCCAGGAGTTCGACGCCACGCCGATCACGGCCACCGCGGAACCGGCGGGATCCGGGATCCAGGCGAGCACGTGACGCTGCAGCAGTGGTAACGGGTCGGTGCCCTCGACCTCGATCATCGCCGGTTCCTCGCGGACGGCCGTCAGCGCGGGACCGGCCCGGAGCTGCAGGGATTGGGCGTCGGTATCCGGATCCTGGGCGTATACCTCACGCAGCCCGGCGATCACGGTAGTGGGATCGTCGTGGTCTGATGCCATCCGGGCCGCCGTGAGCAGCACGCTGACCGGGCGCTGTGGATCGTCGGGGGAGCGGAAGAAGCCGATCGAGGTGTACTCAGCGCCACCGGCGGCGGTGATCAGGCCCAGCGCGGACAGCGACTCCGCCACCTTCGCGGCGCTGATGTCACCTGGTGAGAGGTGGAACAGCTCCTCCAGCGCCCGCCCGATCTCAGCGGTCGTTGCGGAGGCGGGCAATGCGACGAAGCCGTCCGGCAACTCGATGGTGAAGCCGTTCACGCTGCGCCCCGAGCCGCTACCCGCGAGCGGAATGTCGTCGACGCCGAAGGCGGCGGTCCGTCCGGCCCGGCGACGTGGTGGTAGACCTCCGTGGCGACCAACTTGCCACCCTTGATGCCCGCATCCAATGCCCGGCCACCCACCGACAGCGGGTCGATGCCTGCACCGCCCAGCTTCTCGATGATGGGATTCAACCCCCTGGTCCCGAGCCACTGACCCTGCCGCACGTGCTGGTAGGCCGCTTCAATCCCGGTGTCCAGGCGTCCGACCACGCCTTCGCCCTTGATCACGGCGATGGTCTTTGCGGCGTGTCGGCCGGTGATCTCTTTCTCCTCCGCGCCCAGCTTGGCCGCCCGGGAGCGGGCGTAGCCGAGCACCTTGTCGCGGGTGGCGCCGAGCGCCCGCTCGGCCCCGGTCGTGATCTTCGCGCCCTTGAGCACCCCGCCGATGAGTGGCAGCGCCCCAATCGTGTCCATCGCCATCGAGCCCCATCCGACATCGGCACCGGCCGCCTTCGCCAGCCCGTGTGCCCCCAACGCCATCAGGCTGGTCCCGGCCGCTGCGGCCGCGAACACCGCGCCGACCGGCTCGAAAGGAGCGGTGATGATGGCTAGCACTCCGAGCACGGTGCTGACCTTGTTCATCAGGCCACCGAACTGGGCGATGAGGTCGGCGTGGTCCTGGACCCACTTCACTGCAGCAGAGGTGAAGTCCTTAACCCCGTTGACGAACCCGCCGACGATCCGGTCGAGCAGGCCCGGTTCCTCCGGCGCCTCGTCCTTGGCCCGGCGCAGCGCGTTCGCAACCTCGCCCACCAGGTCCTCATGCTGGGCGAGCAGGCGCTGGGCGAGTGCCCGAATCTCCTCCAGTTCCTTCGCCGCCTTGTCCACCTGGGAGATCGCGGCGTCATAACGGACCTGTGCCTGAGCCAGGGTCGTGTCGTCCGCGAAGGCCTGGCCGCCTAACCGGAGGTCGGGGTTGGACTCGGCGGCCCGCAACTGTTGCAGGGTCTGCGCCGCCTCAGCCTCGTACTGGGCGGCTGTCGTCTGCATCGATGCCAGGTCGGCGGACCACTGGTTCAGCGCGGCCGCGGCGTCACCGAGCGAGCGATGGGCTTTGTCCAGGTAGCCCGGGAGCTCGCCGAGCCTGTTGTGGAAAGCCTCAGCGGCCTCGCCCTGCCAGGCTCCACCGCCGCGACCGATGCTGATGAGCGTCTGGTGAGCGGCGTTCAGCTCGGCCGCCACCGATCTGAGGTCCACCGCCAGCGACCAGATTCGCTCTGTTGCGCCAGGTGCGGGATCGAAGCCTAACGCCGGGTACCTCCGCGCCGTCTCGACGCTCATCGGACCCAGGATCATCGGGCCGTTCCCCCGTCGAGGGCTCGACTGATCGGGGAGGACTCACCCGGTCCGGTGGGATCCGACCCATCTGCGGCGGCAACGGTGGCGCCAGGATCGGGGAACAGCTTCGCGATCGCCTGATCGATCTGCTCGTAGAGCTGCGTGGTCTCCCGCAACGAGTCGATCATCTTCTCCGACGCGTCGGAGATCTTGCCGATGCCGTACTCCCACCTGTCCTGGAAGTCTCTGGCTGCACAGTCGAGGGCGCCGCTGCCCAGATCGGCCGCTGACGCCGCGCGCAGCCTGCCGTTGGCGGTGCGCATCCGGTCCGCGGCCTCGGACAGCGAGGCGATGAGCTGCCCCAGGCCGGGTACGTCCACCAGGAACCCGTCGTTCACTTCACACCTTCCCGTCGTCGACGGTGCACCATAGCGGCGCGGGTCAGGCGTGAATCACGATGTCCCGGTCGGGCGCGATGCCCAGTTGCTCGGCGAGCCCGGGCCTCAGATGTCCATGCTGAGGTCGTCCCGGATCCGGCGCGCGAGGGACTCGTCCATGAGCAGCCGGGCGACTAGGGCTCGGATGACGTCCTGACCGGTGACGCGGGCGGTGCCGAGCACGTCGGCGGTTTCGGCGCACCACTGGGTGAGCTTGAGGTGATAGGTGGGGGACAGGTTGACACTGCGCCGGACGGGTTTGGTACGGCCCGAGTCGGCCCAATGGAGGTGTTTGGCGGCGAGGTCGTGGGACCGGCGTTGCGGCTGAGCTCCGCGGGCCCGGGTGGAGGCGTGGTCGGCACTGTTGATCATATATACCTCCCTATGTCAGGACGTTCGTCTCTGGACCGGGAGCGGTTCGTACATTTCGCGGCACCGAACCGGCGGGATCGGAGGTACGGTGACCCGGCACGGTAGTGACCCGGCGAGGAGTGACCCGGCAAGGAGTGACGATGCCCCACCCGACTGGGTCCCGACACACGCAACTCGATTCCGAGGTGACCCGGCGCGCCGTTGTCGCCGGCACCGGGGTGCTGGCGGTCGCCGCTGCGCTCGCGGCGTGCAGCAGCAATGAGAATCAGGGCGCCGCGCCGCCACCGGAAGCCCCGCCGCCACCGGCAGCTCCCCCTGAACCGGCGCCGGCGGCCCCCGCCGGTGAGCGGTTGGCGAGCACCGGTGACGTCCCCGTCGGCGGCGGCACGGTGTTCGCCAGCCAGAAGGTCGTGGTGACCCAACCAACACCGGGAACGTTCGAAGCGTTCTCGGCCATCTGCACCCATCAGGGTTGCACGGTCAACAAGGTCGCCAGTGGGACGATCGACTGCCCCTGCCATGGGAGCAAGTACGCCATCGCCGACGGTTCGGTCGTGCACGGCCCGGCGTCAAGGCCGCTCCCGAGGCGCCAGGTCACGGTCGCGGGCGACGCGCTCCTGCTGGAGTGACGGCTCAGCGCCAGGAGGGCAGCCAGAGTTCGGCGTTCCAGTGCTCCGGGGTGATCGAGCCGCCGGTGAGGATCGGCCAGAGCCAGACGAAGTTGGCCACCACCAGCCCGACGTACAGCGAGACCACCAGCAGCCCCGTGCCGCGCCGCTCAGCACCGTCCTGAGCCCGGCCGAGGATCTCGCCCAGCACCAACGTCACGGCGATGACCAGAAACGGTGCCACTGGGGTCATATAGAAGAAGTACATCTGGCGGTGGATGTTGATGAACCAGGGCAGCCAGCCGGCCGTGTAGCCGATCAGCGCTGCCGCGTAGCGCCAGTCCGGCCCGCAGATCGCCCGCCACACCGCCCAACCCAGTACGGGCAGCGCGAGCCACCACAGCGCCGGCGTGCCGACGAGCATGACGGTGGCCACGCAGTCCTGGCGTCCGCAGCCCGGAGCGGCGGCCCCGGACTGGTAGTAATAGAGCATCGGCCGGAGCCCCATCGGCCAGCTCCACGGTTTGGATTCCCACGGGTGCGGGTGGGCGGGTGTGACGAGCCCTTCGTGAAAGCGCAACACCGCGGCGCTGTAGTACCACAGTGCCCGCAGCGCCCCCGGCACGACGTGCATCGGGCCACCTGCCCCGATCTGGTTGCCCACCACGTGCCGGTCGAGGCCGGTCTCACTGCTGAACCAGGCCCACCATGTCGCTAGATAGGCCCCGACCGGCACCACCGCCATCGCCCACGACGCTGGTCCGAGATCCCGGGCCAGCGTGCCGGTCCAGGGTCTGCGGACACCCGCGGTGCGCCGCGCGCAGGCGTCCCACACCAGGCTCATCGCGGCGAACGCGACGAGGTAGTACACCCCGGACCACTTCGTGCCGCAGGCCAGCCCGAGCAGCACCCCGGCCCCGAAGCGCCACCAGCGCACCCCGAACCGTGGGCCGAAGTCGGTGTCGGCGACGCGACCTTCCCGGACCACCGTGGCCAGCCGCTCGTGCACCTGCTCCCGGTCGATGACCAGGCAGCCGAACGCCGCGAGGACGAACATCGCGAGGAAAATGTCGAGCATCCCGATGCGCGCCTGCACGTGGCTGACACCGTCGGCGATGAGCAATACCCCGGCGAGCCCGCCCAGCAGGGTCGATCTGGTCATTCGACGCACGATCCGCACGATGAGCAGCACACATGCCGTGCCGGCCAGCGCGGCGGACAGGCGCCACCCCCAGCCGTTGTAGCCCATCACCATCTCGCCCAGCGCGATGAGCTGCTTGCCCAGCGGGGGGTGCACGACGAGTTCGTAGCCCGCGTTGTCCTCCACCCCGCCGTTGCGCAGCATCTGCCAGGCCTGCGGCGCGTAGTGCTTCTCGTCGAACACCGGAGTGCCACGATCGGTGGGCAGACCCAGATTCCACAGCCGCACCGCGGCAGCGACCAGGGTCAGGGTCAGCGTCACGGCCCAGCTCCGGCCACGGTCGGCGAGCGGGCGCGGCACCAGCCGCTGAAGCGGACCGGCCGGCCTGCTCGGTGCCGGAGGCATGGACCCGACGCCGACGATCGGGCTATCTGAGCTTGCCTCCCGGACCGCCGTCACGGACCCGATCGTAGGCTCGGCTTCGTGCGAGGCATGTCGGGCTCCGTCCCCCCAGACGTCCCCCCAGAGGTGAGGGGGGCGCTGGTGCTGGCGGCCACCCCGCTCGGCGACTCGCGGGATGCCTCGCCGCGCCTGGTCGAGGCGCTCGGCCGCGCGGATGTGGTGGCCGCCGAGGACACCCGTCGGCTGCGGGCGCTGGCCGCGGCCCTGGGCGTGACGGTGACTGGCCGGATCGTCTCGCATTACGACGCGGTGGAGGCGGCCCGGATCCCCGCGCTGCTGGAGGCAATCCGTGGCGGCGCGACGGTGCTGGTGGTGACCGATGCGGGGATGCCCGCCGTGTCCGACCCCGGGTTCCGGCTGGTGGCCGCCTGCGTGCAGGACGGGTTGCGGGTGACTTGCCTGCCCGGCCCTTCGGCGGTGACCACAGCGCTGGCCGTGTCCGGACTGCCCTGCGATCAGTTCTGCTTCGAGGGCTTCGCGCCACGCCGGGGCGGCCCCCGCCGGCGGTGGCTGGCCAGCCTTGCCAGTGAAGGGCGCACCTGTGTGTTCTTCGAGTCACCGCACCGGCTGGCCACGACGCTCGCCGAAGCTGCCGAGGTCCTCGGCGCTGATCGGGCGGCGGCGGTGTGCCGGGAGCTCACCAAGCCCTATGAGGAGGTTCGCCGGGATGGGCTGGGTGCGCTCGCCCAGTGGGCTGCCGACGGGGTGCGCGGCGAGATCACTGTCGTGCTGTCGGGCGCACCGCCCGTTGGTCCGCCGGATGTCGCCGACCTCGTTGGTGAGGTAAGCGAGCGGGTGAGCGCCGGGGAGCGGCTCAAGGAGGCGGTTGCCGCCGTGGCGACCGCCCACGGCGTCGCCAAGCGCGACCTCTACCAGGCAGCTGTGGATAACCCGTGAGTGCGAAACGGTGTCAGGACACCGTTTCGCACTCACGGGCGTGGATCATCGATGAGCGGTCCGCGCTGGCGCATGCCGCACGGGTTGCCCTCACACTCGGCGAGCATGTCGCCGCCCCGTCTCCGATGCTGATCGCCGCCGTCCTGCTGCCCGACGCCCCGGAGTTCGCGCCCGCAGACCTCGATCTCGATACCGTGCTGGGTCGGCGCTACGGACTGGAAGTCGTGCGGATCGGGCGGGCTCTGCAGGCCGAGCACCACGCCCTGGACACCGCCGAGTCGATCCTCACCGTCGAGGACCTGCCGGTGCTGCTCGCCTCGACCGCCGACAAGATCGTCGCGTTGACGTCGCTGTTCCGGCGCGCGCACCTCCGGTGATGGGTGACACTTGGCCGCACGGCCCCGAGCGCGACTGCGGCCTCGAGCGGAAAACCGCCTCGTGAGATGGGGCGGGGTAATCCCGGCCGCACCACGAGCGACGGGCTGAGAGAGTGATGACTAACCTGACGTTGCCGCCGTTGATGTTGACACGGAAAATGAGAGGACTGATCACAATTCGTTGGGCGTTGTGGCTCTCCCTGCTGTTAGTATTGCTCTTCGCGATCACCACTGGGTATCGCCTCGGCGCGGCCTACGTCGAGCAGCTACTTGCACGGTGATGATCCACATGCTGGCTGCATCCGAACGGGAACGTACGCGGGGTGCAGCCAAGGTAAGCCAAAAACCCGCCATGAGTCATCCGTACCGAATGTTTCCGCTGGTGAGAGCCTTGAAATGTCCGTTGTGGTCCCGGCGATCATGTGGATGCTGCCTGGTGGGCCGGGCGTCGCGGTGGGGATATCGAGGGCACCGGGCGTGCACAGCGCCCCCGTCGGAGCGGGGGTGAGGGTGAGGCCTCCGGCGGGAACGGAGCGCCCGCACAGGGCTCGGACCTGACCTCGGGTGGTGGCGGTGATGACGTCGGTGGGCCTGAGCAGGTGTCAGTGCTCGTCGTCGGGGCAGTGCGCCCACCGCAATGGCCTCACCCCGACTCCTCGCGTGGGTGGTGGGGGTCCGGCGGGCCGCCAGGCGGAAGCGGTGTGGGACAGTTCGACCGGCGGCCAGCCGGAGTCTGGTGGGGGAACAAGGGGTCAGGCGCCGGCAGACCCGCTCGCCGCAAAGCGTGATCCCGATCCACAGTGGTAGTCCCCCTGTTTGTCGTGTATGGAAGGCGGCGGCCCCGTGCGGTGGGGCCCGGTCGGTGTGCAGCAACGACCGTACGGTCGCGGTGAGCCAATCAGAGCGAACCAGAGCCAGTTCGGCCAGCGTGAGGCCGTCATCGGGCTGCCCAGTCCAGATCGCCTGCTTCGCCGTGCTCGAGAGGACCTCGGCGTGCAGGGACCAGTCCTTGGCCTGTTCGGCGCAGGCCAGCGCGAAGCGATACACCCGGCCGGCCTCCTCATGGGCGTTGGCGTCCACGGCCATGAACCCCGCCATATCGGCGAGATCGCCGACGGTGGAGTACAGCTCGGGGCGCAGCCGGTCCGGGCAGGTGGCCTGCAGCAGGCTGGCGGACCAGCGCAATTGGCCCATGACGGCCTCCCGGGCCAACCCACCACCGTAGTTGCGGCTCCACGACTCGAACACTCTTGTGGCGGTGCGGATCTGTTCGATCTCGGTCGCGCCGATCCGATGAGGGATCGGGGTGGGTTCGCTGCCCTCTAGCAGCGCCGCGATGGGACCTCCCAGGGCGAGAGTGCCCACGCCCACGGCGGCGGTGTGAAAGAAATTTTTACGGTCCACGTCTTCTAGTTTCACTGCCGCGCGGCGGGAACGGGCGTTGACGAATCCTAGCGCGGCATCGGTGGGGCACCCAGGATCGCCCAGATGGCTTCTCGGTATAATTTACCCGGCCAGCGGATGATGCCGTTTTCGAGTTTGCCGACGTAGTTTGCGGTGGCTACCACCACTTTCTTGTCGTGGTGGTTCCACGCCCAGGTGTTGACCAGCTCGGCGAGTTCTTGCCGGGACAGGCCATCGTCCGGGTGGGTGGGGGAGGCGGTGCGTTCCCGCGCCGCTCGGAGTTGATCATTCGCCGTTGCCAAGGCCCCGCTTCCTGGTGTGGGTCGGCTGAGCTCCCGTGGTGAGCACTGAGCATGCCTCCGTTTCGTGTCTAGCGATGGATCACTTGTTTCGTTCGGTGTGATCTCGCGGGATGACATTGTTTCGGTGTGGGCGCGAGAGGGCTTATCGCTGGGCTTCGTCGGTGAGGTGAGGGAACCCGAAGTGCAACTCGCCGAGGAGGTTGACGTCGCGTTCGTCGCGGTCCGGGTCGGTGGGTAGCTCCGGGTAGGTGGCGCGCCGCTCCTGGGCATCTTTGCGCCAGGTGTCCGGGTGCTCACCGCGCCGGCATTCCCCGGGCGAGATCTCGAGGAGCGCTGTCGCCAGACTTCTCAGAGTGGATTTCGGGAATGGCAGATTCACAATCGAATTTGTTACTGAGTTGACGAGCTCGTCTAACGCCGTTCTGCGTTCCTGATTGTCGCCGTGTATGAAAGTTACTCCCATTGTCGCTGGCCGTTTGTCCAACTGAGAGAAGGGGGGCGTCGTTGAGTTGCAATTTATCTTCGTCGCGGTAGAGCGGATTAATTTCTCGGGCGTCACACTGTTCGGTGGATTTTCAATGTTGAAATCAGTCTTCTATTCAAACCCTGGCGGATTTCGCGACAAGTTTCCCGACATTGCCCAGTCTAGGTGAGTGCCGTTTGTGTAGGTGAAGCGCATTTTGGCTCTCCAGCCGTACCTGTCAACGCGATCGAAATTTCTCGAAATTCAATACCTTGCGATCGCGGACTGTCGTCTTTTGTTGCGGGGCCATCTGATTCTCCTCTCCAGGTCGGTGTGGCGCGTCTGTTGACGTGGTCATGACTTACCGCTGACGCAATGGAGTGGCATGCTAGCAATCGCAGGGACCGGATTGACCTGGAACCCCCATGCGCATAGGGGTTATCTGCCGTTCCATGTAGTGCTTCACGCACGTAGCGCACGGTGGTGGCCAGCAGGCCGAAGCTCAGGGGTTGTGCTCGCTCCGCCGCTTACGATCAACCCCATGTCCGCGTCATTGAGAATGCACCCCCGACGCCGGCCACGCCGTCACCGCCGATGATTACGGCCAACCCGATGGCGACTGCCGTCGCGCCCCCTTTCCCTTCAGCTCGTGTCGCGGCCAGATCTTGCCATCCTTGTCTCTGAAGTAGTGGCCCAGAATTCGATCCGCTCTGCCCCCCAGCTCGATTTATGGCCGTGCTGACGAGGTCACGGTCGTCGTGCTGCCACGGCGTCAGTGTAGGTCTCGGTTGTTTCGTCGGCGCGCCGGATACCCAGCTCAGTGAAGATGGCCCGGATCGTATCGAGCGCCGGGCCAATCTCTGCCGCGGTGTCCACGATGGACTCGATCTCCAAGTACGTTTGTTCGAGCTCACGTACGTGCACGAGTGTCGCGAGCAGCGCCTGGCCATTGGCGGTGAGCTGGTAGTTGGAGCAGTGCTTCTCGAACGCGATGAGTACTTCGAACCCAAACCCGGCCAGAATGGCCTGTAGTGCGTCTGCGTCGGCGGCGGTCGTCTCGGTTTCAGGCTTGGACCCGCTAGCCTCATCGACAGCAGCACCCTTGTATGTCAGCACCGTGCTGCGTGTGGCGTCGGTATGTACGACGCGCACCCGCAGCTCCCTGCCGCCGCTGGTTAACACTCGGTCCATGGTGTCGAAGTAGGTATCGGAGTAGCTCGCGATCTCCTCCGGGGCCCGCTGGCGCAGCAGCTCTCGCACCCGCGCCGGGTCGCGTACCTGTGCCTTGAGCTCGACCTCGATCCCCACCTGATTGAGCCTGTCACATCACGAGACTGGACGGGCCGCATCAAGGATTTTGAGTCGTTCGACGTCGTTGACTGGCATACTCACCGTGACTTTCACCGTCTTAGTCATACCGCAGGTCTACTCCGCCCCTACCGAGGCGGGTGGCCCGGAGGTCTGTTGCGCTGCCGACCCGCGGAGCGCGATTGTGGAGTGCACCCTGAACTGTTCCGGGATACCGAGTTCCCCACCGGTTCCCAGCGTCGCATCCGCCACCGGCACCGGGATCACTAGACCAGTCTGACAGTTTGTCGGCATGGTCCCGTTCTCCTGCGGGCGGGTTCAGAAGTCTCCGCATGTTCGTCAATCGTCTCTAGCTGGTACGTCGATACCTGGTACGTCGGTACTCGATTCCGAGGGTGCGGTGGTTTGCCTGACGGGTGGAGAAGATCGCAAAGCTGAGCCCAGCAAGGCGGCGTTGGGGATGCGCAGTACGTCCTGGTCACTGTGCAGGGTGGTGTAGATCAGGCTGATGTCGGCGATGGTGCCCTCCAGCGGGCCGCCGAGAGCACCTGAGTGCACGCGCACCCACTGCCCGACCACCACCGGGCGCGCGACGAGCAGGAGCAGACCGGCGAACAGGTTGCTCAGGGGCTGTTGGGCGGCGATACCCGCGATCACGCCGGTGATCGCGCCCCCGACGAGCAGATGCCGCCACGGCAGGGTCAACATACCCAGCGTTGCGCCCAGTACCACGAGATAACCGACCAGCGCACACAGCAGTTGGGCGGCCGAGCCGGCGCCGGGACTGGTGTGACTGGCGGCGCGGGCTACCCCGTGAGCCGCGCTGCGGGTGGCGATGACCCCCAAGACCGCGAACGCCGCGGCCAAGCCTATGGCGATCAACCTCACGTGTAGCTCAGGGGCGTGCAGGCCGCCGAGGTTGCTGCCTGCGGCCAGCGCGGCCACGGCCAGCAATCCAGCGGCCAGCCCGCGCCGAAAATCGGTCCGCAGTCGCACCTGCAGCACCTCGAGTGCTGACATGGTGTGCCCACTCGGTGGGGCGCCGCGCTGACGCTGCCGGGATCGCAGGGATGGCATCGGTCCTGTCTACTCCCCGTCCCCCGCTGACCACAGGCGCCGGCAGTCCCGCCGCCGGGCCGGTCTACCGGCACGGGATCTTGCTGCTTAACGATGGCGGTCCTGGGGTGGACATGCCGTTGAGGGTCGCTACGGTCGAACCGGCCGTGACCGTCAGCTACGACCTGACGGGGTAGCACGAAGGCCCCCCGCTTGAAAAGGGGCGGCTGTCATGTGACCCTACGGATCAGACCGCATAGAAGGCACGGTCACGTAGAACTGTTGACTAATCGGCGAGGCAGGCTGCCATGCAGACGCTTACGCAAGCAGCGTAGCCCACCGGGAGCTCGATGAATTCGATGCATCCCGAAGCGCATGATTCTGTGCAGAACCAAGGGGGAAGCATGGGGCTGGCAACGGTGGTTTCCTCGTTCACTGGTTGTCTCCAGACTTCTCGGAGGGGGATTTCGGGAAGGGTAGGCTCACGACCGAATTTGTTACTGAGTTGACGAGCTCCTCTAGCGAGGGCTCGACGGTAGTCCCACTGAGTAGGTGCGTGCTGGTCGTTCTGCGCTCCTGACCGTCGCCGTGTATGAAAGTCATCTCCACTGTCGCTGGTCGTTTGCCTGGCTGGGAGGAGGACGGCGCTGTTGAGTTGTAATGTATCTTCGTCGCGATAGAGCGGATTAATTTCTCGGGCGTCGCGCCGTTCGGTGGATTTTCGATGTTGAAATCAGTCTTCCATTCAAGCCCTGTCGGATTTCGCGACAAGCTTCCCGACATTGCCCAGTCCAGGTGGGTGTCGTTTGTGTAGGTGAAGCGCATTTTTGCTTTCCAATCGTACCCGTCAACGCGATCGACTTTCTCGAAATTCAATACCTTGCGATCGCGCACTGTCGTCTTTTGTTGCGGGGTCATTTGGTTCTCCTCTCCAGGTCGGTGTGACGCGCCTGTTGACGTGGTCGTGGCTTACCGCTGACGCGATGGAGCGGCATGCTAGCAGTGGTAGGAAGACGAGGACGAGCAACGTCCGGTAAGGATGAATTGTCGATGGAGAACTGAGCAGCGCGGCATCAGCGATGGTGCACGGACGCCACGCCGTACAGGCGCGGTTCGGCGTGGGCGAAGCGTGTCATCGCGTCCATGTGCTCGCGTGCCTGCGGGTTCGCCAGCATCGCGCGAAATGCCTCTTCGCTTTCCCACTGGGCGTAGTTGACGACGCGCTCGCCGTCGGCGCTGGCGTGGATGTTGGCCGAGATGAAGCCGGGTTGGTGCTGCACGACCTGCTCGGTCGCGGCCACGAGCAGCTGCACCAGCTCCTGCTGCCGTGCTGGCTCGACGGTGAACACGTTGATCAAAGTCATGATCGGGGCGGATACCGAGATCGTCGATTCTGCGGACACGGGGCCTCCTGTGGCGTGGGTCGACCACCATGAGACAGCACGGGCTCGCCGATGACGGCCGGTGGGGCGCTGCAGCAGACTGGCGGCATGAGCACAGACCGGAGGTTGCGGCCCGGACCGCCAGCCGCGGCACCCGCCGCGGATCACAGCGTTACGCCGGGCCCGGACGTGGACCCGGACGTGGACCGGGACGACCCGTACCGGTGGCTGGAGGACGTGACCGGCGAGCAGGCACTGTCCTGGGTGCGGGAGCGCAACGCCGAGGCTGTCGAGGAGCTGACTGGCGGGTCCCGGTTCGAGGCGCTGCGCGCCGAGATTCGCGAGGTGCTCGACTCGACGGACCGTATCCCGTACATCACCCGGCGCGGCGGGTACCGGTACAACTTCTGGCGGGACCGCGAGCACCCGCGCGGCCTGTGGCGGCGCACCACGCTCGTCGAGTACTCCAAGGAGCGGCCGGACTGGGAGATCCTGCTTGACCTGGACGCGCTGGCCCGCGACGAGGGCGAGAACTGGGTCTTCGGCGGCGCGCAGTGCCTGCGGCCGAACTACCGGCGGGCGCTGGTCTCGCTGTCGCGGGGCGGCGCGGACGCGGCGGTGGTGCGGGAATTCGACATCGAGCGCCGGGAGTTCGTCATCGGCGGTTTCCACCTGCCCGAGGCGAAGTCCCTCGTGGGTTGGATTGAGGCCGACCGCATCTATGTCGCCACCGACTTCGGCCCGGGAACGCTCACCACCTGCGGGTACCCGCGCACCGTCCGGCAATGGCGGCGCGGCACGCCGCTGGCCGAGGCCGAGTTGGTGTACGAGGGCAAGCCCGACGACATCAGCGTGTCCGCCTACCACGACGACACCGAGGGGTTCGAGCGTGATTTCGTCGGGCGGGCGCTGGACTTTTACCGCAGCGAGCTGTACCTGCGTTGCGGTGACCGGCTGCGCCGCGTCGAGGTGCCCGAGGATGCGATTGTGGGTGTGCGCCGACGGTGGCTGCTGATCGAACTGCGCAGCGAGTGGACGGTCGGCGAGACGTACCCGGCGGGCAGCCTACTGGTCGCCGACTTCGACGAGTTCATGGCTCGCGGCCGGGACCTGCGGGTGCTGTTCACCCCCGAGGAGCGCACCTCGCTGGCCGGCTACAGCTGGACCCGCCACCACCTAATCCTGGACGTGATGCGCGACGTGATCAGCCACCTGTCGGTGCTGACACCGGACGAGGACTGGCGCGCCACGCCACTGACCGGCACACCGCCGCTGTGCACCGCGAGCGCGTCCGGCACCGACCCGGACGCCGACGACGAGTACCTGCTTGACGTGGACAGTTTTCTGACCCCGTCCACCCTGGCCATCGGGACCATCGGCGCCGGTCCAGCCGTCGTTCTCAAGCAGGCGCCGTCCTTCTTCGACGGCGCTGGTCTCGCCGTGCACCAACATTTCGCGGTCTCCGACGACGGCACCCGGATCCCGTATTTCGTGGTGGCGCCCGACTCAGCCGCGCCGCCCGGCGGCTGGCCTACCCTGCTGTACGGCTACGGCGGGTTCGAGATATCCCTGCAACCCGGCTACGGCGGTGCCCGGGGCCGGGCCTGGCTGGCCCGCGGCGGCTGTTACGTCGTCGCCAACATCCGCGGCGGCGGTGAGTACGGCCCGCGTTGGCATCGCGCCGCGCTCAAGCGTCACCGCCACCTGGTCTACGAGGACTTCGCCGCCGTGGCCCGGGATCTGGTCAGCCGCGGCCTCACCACGCCGCCTCGCCTTGGTGCCCAGGGTGGCAGCAACGGTGGGCTGCTCATGGGCGTGATGCTCACCCGGTACCCGGAACTGTTCGGCGCCATCGTCGCCGCGTGCCCGCTGCTCGACATGCTGCGCTACCACATGCTGCTGGCCGGCGCCTCCTGGATTGCCGAGTACGGCGACCCCGAGGAACCGGCCGAACGTGAGTATCTGCTGCGTTTCTCCCCCTACCACCAGCTGCGAGCCGGTCGCCGCTACCCGCCGACCCTGCTCACCACCTCCACCCGTGACGACCGCGTGCATCCTGGCCATGCCCGCAAGCTGGTGGCTCGGATGCGCGAGTACGGTCTGCCGGTCACCTACTACGAAAACATCGAGGGCGGCCACGGCGGCGCGGCAGACAACGAGCAGGCGGCCTTCATGTCCGCCCTGGGCTACGAGTTCCTCTGGCGCCACCTGGCCGGCCCCCATCCTGGGCCCCACATAGTCGGGAGTGCATAACAGTGTCCCGCACTGCCGGCCGACTACCAGGGTCACTTCCGAGCGACTTGCCGCCACCCCCGTCGCCATTGCCCGCGACGGTGATCGACGCGCACACTCACCTGGACGCCTGCGGCGCTACTGGCCCGGCGGGAGTTCGCGTGGTTCTGGACCGGGCCGCTATGGTAGGGGTCTGCGCGGTGGTGACGGTGGCCGACGACATGACCTCGGCGCGCTGGGTGGTGCAGGCGTCGAGCTGGGATGATCGGGTCTTCGCGGCAGTGGCGCTGCATCCCACCCGCACGGCGACGATGACCGACGCCGACCGCGCCGAGCTCGAGCGGCTCGCGCGAGCGCCCCGGGTGGTGGCCGTGGGGGAGACGGGCCTGGATTACTACTGGACTCACGTCGATCCGGGGTGCTCGTCACCCGAGGCGCAACGGGAGGCCTACCGCTGGCACATCGACCTCGCCAAGCGAGTCGATAAGCCGCTGATGATCCACGATCGGGACGCCCACGGCGACGTGCTGGCGGTGCTTGAGCAGGAGTGCCCGCCGCGGGCAGTGGTGTTCCACTGCTTCTCCGGCGATGCCGCGATGGCGCGGGCCTGCGTGGACGCCGGCTACGTGCTGTCCTTTTCCGGCACCGTGACCTTTCGCAATGCCCGCGCGCTGCGCGAGGCGGCGGTGCTGGTTCCCGACGGGCAGTTGCTGGTGGAGACCGATGCCCCGTTCCTCACCCCGCATCCGCACCGCGGAAAGGTCAACGAGCCGGTCAACCTGCCCTACACCGTTCGGGATCTCGCCGCGTTGCGCGGGCAGGATGTCGCGGAGCTGGCGGCGTCGAGCTCGGCTGCCGCCGAGCGGGTCTTCGGATTCGCCGCACCTCGGCGACACTCCCGGTGAGGTGATTGCGCGCTTCGCTACGAGCCGTTACGGTTCCGTCACCGTTAGCCGGGGTGGGGTAGTTCCGGTACGAGGGCATTGGGTCTCGTGCTTCCCCTGCCCGGAACTGCGACGACTGGACATCGGTGACCACTCGCACGTGCGTCCGAGGCGCCCTGGTAGCTAGCATGCTGGCGCTGACAACCGGTACTGCCGCAGCTCTCACCATGGACAAGACCATCACCATCATGGTCGATGATGAGCAGCGGACCATTCACACCTTCGCTTCATCAGTCGCGGGGGCGCTGGAATCCGCGGGCCTGCGGGTCGGTGACCAGGACACTCTGGCCCCTACCGTGAGCAGTGCTGTCGAGGACGGCAGTCATATCGTGCTCAGGCGCGGCCGGCCGCTCGCCCTCACCGTTGACGGGACGCAGCACGAGATCTGGACCACCGCCCTCACCGTTGAGACCGCGCTGAAGCAGGTGGGGATGCCCTCGCGCGACATGGAGCTGTCCGCTGATCCTTCCCGGCACATCCCGCTGGAAGGCATGGCGCTGGTGGTACGTATCGCCAAGCCGATCACCTTGTTCGACGGTGGTCTTCCGGCGGAGCAGATCCACTCCACCGCGCTCTCGGTCGGTGACCTGCTCACCCAGGAGGGCGTGCCCTTGCAGGCGCGGGACATGGTGACCCCACCACGCACCTCGCCGGTGCTGCCCGGAATGACTGTGCAGGTCACCCGGGTGCGTACCGAGCAATATAGCGAGAAGCGACTTGTCCAGCCGCCGGTCAAGAAGATCAGGGATCCCGGGATGCCGGTGGGCAGTGTGGTCGTCGAGGATGCTGGCACACCGGGCGAGCAGATCGTCACCTTTCGGGTCACCTTGGCAAACGGTCAAGAAACCGAGCGCAAGCAACTCGCCATCCAGGAGATCACTCCGGCGCGACCGGCCCGGATCCGGGTCGGCGAGGAGGGGTTCACCGCTACCGGGGCCACCGTCTGGGATCAGCTGGCTCGATGCGAGTCCGGCAGCAACTGGGCCGCCAACTCGGGCAACGGTTACTACGGTGGTCTCCAGTTCGACAAGGCCACCTGGAGCGCTAACGGCGGTAACCGGTTCGCCCCGTACCCGCACCAAGCAAGCCGCGAGCAGCAGATCGTGATCGCTCAGCGGGTCCGTAACGCCCGTGGCTACCGCGCCTGGCCCACCTGCTCAGCCCACCTTGGTCTCGCCTGATCCGCTCCGAGTCCCGGGGGTAGCGGGGTACGACCCTGGTGGTAGGACCGGGGGTGGTAAGACCGGGGGGTGAGCCAGCAAGCGGACCGCGGCCTGACGCCTACCCCGGTTGACCCCGCATTGCTGGGGCCGGCTGACCTGCGCGCGTTGGCCGATCGGCTGGGGCTACGACCGACCAAGCGGCTCGGCCAGAATTTCGTGCATGACGCCAACACGGTGCGCCGTATCGTGGCGGCGGCCAATCTGGTTGCCGGCGATGTCGTACTGGAGGTCGGGCCTGGGCTGGGCTCGCTCACTCTGGCGTTGCTCGGCGTGGCGGACCGGGTGCTGGCCGTCGAGGTGGATCCGCTGCTCGCCGGCGCGCTGCCCGCCACGGTGGCCGACCGCGCCCGGGAGCGCGCCGGCGCGCTGCGGATCCTGACCGCTGACGCGCTGCGGGTGCGGCGTGCGGAGATCGTCGAGGCGGCTGGTGGTCTGGAACCCACGGCGTTGGTCGCGAACCTGCCCTACAATGTCGGTGTTCCCGTGCTGCTGCACCTGCTGGCCGAGCTGCCGAGCCTGCGCTGTGGGCTGGTGATGGTGCAGGCTGAGGTGGCCGACCGGCTAGCTGCTCCGCCGGGCAGCCGATGTTACGGCGCACCCAGCGTCAAGGCGGCCTGGTTCGCCGAGGTCCGCCGCGCCGGGCCGGTGCCCCGCGCGGTGTTCTGGCCGGTGCCCAATGTGGACTCCGGCCTGGTCTGTCTGACCAGCCGCCCAGCACCGTCCGTCGTGCCCAGAGAACAGGTCTTCGCGCTGGTTGATGCCGCGTTCTCGCAGCGCCGCAAGACACTGCGGGCCGCCCTGGCTGATTGGGCGGGTTCGGCCGCTACCGCCGAGCAGATGCTACGCGCGGCGGGAGTGGATCCCAGCGCCCGTGGCGAGCAACTCGCCGTCGGCGATTTTGCGAAAATCGCCCGTGAGTGGCGATGCGAGCTATAGCTCGCATCGCCACTCACGGGTTGTCCACAGAGGCCCGTACGCTGGTGCCGTGCTTGCCGTTGTGCCGCAACCGGTTACCGTGCGCGTCCCGGCCAAGGTCAACCTGCACCTGGCGGTGGGAAGCCTGCGCGGGGATGGTTACCACGAGGTGGTCAGTGTCTTCCAGTCGCTGTCGATGATTGACGAGGTGACCATCGCGGCCACCGACGAGCCCGGCGTGCAGGTATACGGCGAGGGTGCGGGGATGGTGCCCACTGACCGCCGCAACCTCGCGTGGCGTGCGGTGCTCCTGCTTGCTGAGCATGTTGGACGCCGGCCTGCCGTGCGGGTGGTACTGCGCAAAACCATTCCAGTGGCTGGTGGGATGGCCGGCGGCAGCGCCGACGCGGCGGGCACTCTGGTCGCGCTGGCCGGACTGTGGCGCCTGGATATCAGCCGCGACGAGCTTGCCGGACTGGCCGCCGGGCTGGGCAGCGATGTGCCGTTCGCGTTGTGTGGCGGCACCGCGTTGGGTACCGGACGTGGTGAGTCTCTGGTGCCGGTGCTGGCCCGGCACACCTTCCACTGGGCGATCGCGCTGGACCACCGCGGCCTGTCCACTCCGGATGTCTACCGGGAGTTGGATCGGCTCCGGCAGGGTCAGTCGCTCCAGCGGCTCGGTGACGTCGAGCCGCTGCTCGAGGCGCTGGCTTCGGGGGACCCCCGGCAACTCGCCTCGCTGCTCGGTAATGATCTCCAGGCTGCTGCGGTGTCGCTGCGCCCCGCGCTACGCCGTACCCTGCGGGCCGGGGTCGATGCCGGGGCGCTGGCCGGTATTGTGTCGGGATCTGGACCGACCTGCATGTTCCTGTGCGCCGATGCCGACGCTGCGGTCCGGGTTGCCGCCGAGCTGGCCGGTGCCGGCGTGTGCCGTACAGTCCGGGTAGCCAGCGGCCCGGTGCCCGGCGCCCGGATTGTGGAGGACCCTCGCCCCGTGCCGCCCCCCGAACCCCTAGCGCGCGCCTGATGGCCAATCTGGTCAACCTGGAGGCTGTCTCGAAGTCCTACGGGATCCGCCCGTTGCTGTCTGGTGTCTCGCTCGGCATCGACGATGGCGAGCGGATCGGTGTTGTGGGACTCAACGGTGGTGGCAAGACCACCCTGCTCGAGGTGCTTGCTGGGCTCCAGGCGCCGGACGCGGGCCGGGTAAGCCGAGCCCGGGCCCTGCGCGTCGCGGTGCTGACCCAGCGCACCGAACTGCCCGAGCAGGCCAGCGTGCGCCACGCGGTGCTGGATCCGCTGGGAGTCATTGCCGAGCATGAGTGGGCCGCTGACCCCCGGGTGCGCGGAGTCCTTGACGGGTTGGACATCCCGGCCTTGGGGCTCGACCGCCTGGTGGTCGAGCTGTCCGGGGGGGAACGGCGCCGGGTGGCGCTGGCCGCTGCCTTGGTGCCCGAGCTCGACCTGGTGATGCTCGACGAGCCGACCAACCACCTCGATGTCGAGGGTGTGCGGTGGCTCGCCGAGCACCTGCTGGCCCGGCGTTGCGCGGTGGTGGTGGTGACCCACGACCGGTGGTTCCTGGACACCGTGTGCACCCGTACCTGGGAGGTCACCGACGGCCGGGTGGACGGCTACGACGGTGGCTACGCGGACTGGGTCTACGCCCGGGCCGAGCGACTCCGGCGCTGCGGCGCGGCCGAAGACCGGCGGCGTAACTTGGCCCGCAAGGAGCTCGCGTGGCTGCGCCGTGGGCCGCCCGCGCGCAGCTCCAAACCGCGGTACCGCATCGAGGCCGCCGAGGCACTGATCGCCGACGTCCCCCCGCCGAGGGACAACGTCGAGTTGCTCGCTTTCGCCCGGCACCGGCTGGGCCGTACCGTGCTGGAGCTTGAGGACGTCACGGTGACGATCGCCGGCCGCCGGCTGCTGGATACCGAGACATGGCGGATCGGGCCGGGCGAGCGCATCGGGCTGGTCGGGGTCAATGGGTCGGGCAAGACAACGTTGTTGCGGTTGCTCGCGGGGGAGCGGGAACCGGACGCGGGTCGCCGCGTGCAAGGTCAGACTGTCCGGCTGGCGCACCTGCACCAGGAACTGGCGGACCTACCTGAGTCGTTGCGGGTGCTGGAGGCGGTGGAAGAGGTTGCCCGCCACGTCACGCTGAGCAATCGGGAGTCGGGCCGCCAGGAGCTGTCCGCCTCGCAACTGGCCGAGCGGCTCGGGTTCCCGGCGTCGCGGCAGTGGACGCCGGTGGCGGATCTGTCCGGCGGGGAGCGGCGTCGGCTGCAACTGACCCGGCTGTTGATGGCCGAGCCGAACGTGCTGCTGCTCGACGAGCCCACCAACGACCTGGACATCGACACCCTGCAGCAACTAGAGGACCTGCTGGACGGCTGGCCGGGCTCGTTGGTCGTCGTGTCGCACGACCGCTATTTCGTTGACCGGGTCTGTGACACCGTGGTGGCGCTACTCGGTGATGGTCGGATCACCCACCTGCCCGGCGGCATCGAGGAATACCTGGATCGGCGCGAGGAATACCTGGATCGGCGCGAGGGAGTCCCGGCTCTGCCGGTTGGGGCGCGGAATGAAGCCACTGAGCAGCGGGCCGCCCGCAAGGAGCTGGCCCGGCTGGAACGTCAGCTGGAGCGGTTGGCGGGCCGGGAAGCCGACCTGCAGCAACAGATCATCCAGCAGGCCGCCGATCCCGCCGCATTCCGGGAGTTGGACGGTGAACTGCGGGCGGTACTCGCCGCGAAGAATGATCTGGAGACCCGCTGGCTGGAAGTCGCCGACGTTGCCGGTGGATAACCATCGGTACGCGTCCCACCAGAACTCCGCCGTCCCATCACAGCCCGTAAGGTGGCCGCTTGTGAGCAGGTTCGTCGATACCCTGGTAGCACACTGCGCGCCGGATTCACCGACTCGGTCGGATCACGGCATCACCACCGGTGGACCGATGCAGCCGCGTCGCACCACCTGGACGGAGGTGCACGCCAAGGCCCTCCGGGCCGCCGGATGCCTGCTGAGCACCGCCGCTCCCGGTGTTCAGCACGGTGATGCGGTCGCGGTGCTGGCCGGTGATCCCGCGCTGATCGCTCCCGCGGTGCAGGGTGTCTGGCTGGCCGGTGGCAGCGTGACCATGCTGCACCAGCCCACCCACCGTGCCGATCTGGCGAGTTGGGCGGCGGACACCGTCAGGGTGCTCGGCATGATCGATGCCAAGTTGGTGCTGCTCGGACCGCCCTTTGAGCAGCTTGCCCCGCTGTTGGACCAGCGCGGGATCGGCTACCTGATGCTCGCCGCCCTCGATGATCCGGTCGTCCGACCACTCACCGCGCCGGTACCGGTGGGCGAGGACGACACCGCGTTGCTGCAGCTCACCTCTGGATCCAGCGCCGAACCCAAGGCGGTCCGGATCAGCCACGGCAACCTCTACGCCAACATGACCGCGATGGCGCAGGCCGGGGCTCTCGACCCGGCCAGTGACGTGATGGTGTCCTGGCTGCCGTTGTTCCACGATATGGGGATGGTCGGGTTCCTCACCCTCCCGATGGCGCTGGGCCTGGAGTTGGTGAAGGTGACCCCGGCGGAGTTCATGTCCCACCCGCTGCTGTGGGCCGAGCTGATCAGCCGGCACCGCGGCACGATCACCGCGGCGCCGAACTTCGGCTACGCCCTGCTGGCTCGGCGGCTGGCCAGCACTGACGAGCACTTCGACCTGTCCAGCCTGCGCTTCGCGCTCAACGGTGCCGAGCCCATCGAACCGGCCGCGGTGCGAGCCTTCACGACTGCGGGAGCTCGGTTCGGGCTGCCGGAACACTGCATGGTCTGCGCTTACGGGATGGCCGAGGCCACCCTCGGGGTGTCCTTCGCGCCGTGCGGGGTCGGCATGCAGGTGGACACCGTGGATGCCGACGCACTGGAGACCCGGCGCCAGGCTGTCGTCGCCGGGCACTCCGGACGGAACGTCCGGGCCTTCCCCCGGTTGGGGCCGCCGTTGCCCGGGATGCAGGTGCAGGTCCTCGCCGAGGACGGTGGCCCGCTTGGTGAGCGCGAAGTTGGCCGGATCCAACTGCGCGGCGAATCGGTCACCCGCGAATATCTGACCACGGCAGGACCCCGTCCCACCCAGGATCCCGGCGGGTGGTTGGACACCGGCGACGAGGGCTACCTCGCAGACGGTGACGTGGTGATCTGCGGACGGCGTAAGGACGTCATCATCATGGGCGGGCGCAACATCTATCCCATCGACATCGAGCGTGCCGCGGAGCTGGTCGACGGGGTCCGACCGGGCAACGTGGCGGCGGTGCGCATCGACGCCGGCGCACGGCGGGAATCGTTCGCGGTGGCCGTCGAGTCCACGCGGGCGGGAGACGCCGAGGCCGAGCGCATCCTGCGTAAGGAGGTCATCTCGCGGGTGGTCGATGCGGTGGGACTGCGGCCGGGTGCGGTGGTGGTGCTGCCGCCGGCGTCCTTGCCTAAGACACCGTCGGGCAAGTTGCGCCGCGCCGCAGTCCGGGACCGGATCGCGGAGTACCTGCCCTCACTTTCTGGACCCTCACCGGCTGGACCCTGATCTGCTGGACCCTAACCTGCTGGATCAGTGCAGCTGGTTCTGGGTGGCGCCCAGCCCTTGGGCGAGGAGTTGCTCGACGGCGTCGGCGCAGCGGGCCACCAGCAGGTCCAGCTCGCGGCGCTGCACGGTGGAAAAGTCGCCCAGCACGAAGTCAACCGGATCCATCCTACCCGGCGGTCGGCCGATACCGAAGCGCACCCGTAGGTAATCCCTGGTGCCCAGGCACGCCGAGATCGAGCGCAGACCGTTGTGCCCACCCTCGCCACCGCCACGCTTGAGCTTGAGCACGCCGTGATCGAGGTCCAGGTCATCGTGCACGACCACCACGTCGGTCGGTGGGATCTTGAAGAATCGCGCCGTTCCGGCGATCGCTGACCCGGAGACGTTCATGAACGAGCGGGGGCGGGCCAGCACCACACGCCGCCCGGTCAGCCGCGTTTCCAGGACGTCAGCTCCGGCTTTGTGCGAGGTGAAACGCCCACCTACCCGGCGGGCAAGCTCATTGAGCACCATGAACCCGACGTTGTGCCGGTTGCCGGCGTAGCCGGGGCCCGGGTTGCCCAGACCCACGATCAGTGTGATCTCACCGGCTACCCAGTCGGTACTACCGTTATCGGTCACAGCTCATTAACGGTCGCAGCCACTCAGGCCTGCTCGTCGGCTGATCCGGACGCAGCCGATGCCGTCTCATCCTCATCCTCGACCTCGGCTCCAAGGTCCCCGACGGTCGATGCGACGATATTGATCACGAGCTGCTCCGGGTCGGTCCGTAGCTCCACGCCCGGCGGCAACTGCACCTCGCCAGCCAGCACCAGGGTGCCCACCGTGGCGTCCTGGACAGACACCTCGATCTCGTCGGGGATCGACATTGCGTCTGCCTCAATCTGGAGGGTTCCCAGCTCCTGAGTGACCAGTGCGTCCGGACCGGGGTTGCCGGTGATGACAATGTGCACGTCCACCACGACCTTCTCGCCGTGCCGGACGATCAGCAGATCGACGTGCTCGATGTACCGCCGGATCGGATGCACGGTGACGGTCTTGGTCAGGGCGAGCTGCGACCGGCCGTCCAGGTCGAGGCTGAGCACGGCGTTGCTGCCCTGCTCGCGCACCACCCGGGCGAATTCCAACGCGGGCAGTGCCACATGCAGTGGATCGCTGCCGTGACCGTAGAGTACTGCGGGTATCTTGCCCGTGCGTCGGGTCCGGCGGGCGGCGCCCTTGCCGAACTCGGTGCGCGGCTCGGCGGCCAGACGGACCTCGGACACGGTGGACTCCTTAGCGGGTTCGAGGCGTCACGCCGGTGGGCGTGACGCCGGAAGCGAGGTACGGCTGGCCGCAACGCGGTGGCGGCAAAGTATAACGGGTCAGGCGTTGCCGTCGAACAGGCTGGTCACCGAGCCGTCCTCGAAGACCTCCTGGATTGCGCGGGCCAGCAGCGGCGCGATAGACAACACGGTCATCCCGGCGAAGCGCTTCTCGTCCGCGATGGGCAACGTGTTGGTGAGGATGATCTCGCGGGCACCGCAACTGGACAGCCGCTCGGTAGCCCGGCCGGACAACACCCCGTGGGTGGCGGCGACGACGACGTCGGTGGCGCCGGCCTCGAGCAGTGCTTGCACGGCACTGGCCACCGTGCCACCGGTGTCGATCATGTCGTCGATCACCACGCAGAGCCGCCCCTCGATATCGCCGACCACCCGGTTGGCGATCGCCTTATTGGGCTTGCGGGGGTTGCGGGTCTTGTGGATGAAGGCCAGCGGTGTGCTGCCGAGGGTCTCGGCCCAGCGCTCGGCCAGCCGCACCCGGCCGGAGTCCGGCGACACCACGGCCAGCTCACGTCCGGCGTAGGTGTTCTTGACGTGGCTGGCGAGCAGCGGCAGCGCGAACAGGTGGTCTACCGGACCGTCGAAGAAGCCTTGGATCTGGGACGTGTGCAGGTCCACTGTCATGATCCGGTCTGCGCCGGCGACCTTGAGCAGATCCGCGATGAGCCGGGCGGAGATGGGCTCGCGCCCGCGGTGCTTCTTGTCCTGGCGGCTGTAACCCCAGAACGGCATCACGGCGGTGATTCGCTGGGCCGATGCGCGCTTGAGCGCATCTACCATGATCAGATGCTCCATGATGGCATCGTTGATCGGGGCGGTGTGGGCTTGCACGACGAAGGCGTCACAACCGCGTACTGACTCCTCGAACCGGACGAAGATCTCACCGTTGGCGAAGGAGTAGGCCGACTGCGGGGTGAGGGCGACGTCGAGGTGCTTGGCCACCTCCTCGACCAGCTCGGGGTGGTAGCGCCCGGAGAGCAGCATCAGGCTCTTCTTCGGGGTCGCTGACATGGTGGATAGGCTCATGCTCGCTCCTGCCGCGTCTGGTCACCGTCGGTCTGCTGGGCCCGCTTCGCTGCGTGCGCCGCCGGGGTTCCCGGGCGTCGCCGGCTCACCCAGCCCTCGACATTGCGCTGGCGGCCACGGGCCACCGCCAGCGCCCCTGGCGGCACGTCCTGTGTGATCACTGAGCCGGCCGCGGTGTAGGCACCGTCGCCGATGGTCACTGGCGCGACGAACATGTTGTCCGCCCCGGTCCGGGTGTGCGCGCCCACCGTGGTGCGGTGCTTGGCCACCCCGTCGTAGTTGACGAACACGGTGGCTGCGCCGATGTTGCTGCCCTCGCCGATCGTCGCGTCCCCGACGTAGCTCAGGTGTGGCACTTTCGCGCCTGGTCCCACCTGCGCGTTCTTGGTCTCCACGAAGGTGCCGATCTTGGCCCCCTCACCGACCCGGCTGCCGGGCCGTAGGTAGGCGAACGGGCCGATCTGCGCCCCATCGGCCACCACCGCACCGAGGGCATGGGTGCGCACCACGGTGGCCCCCGCGCCGACAGTGCACCCCGACAGGGTCGAGTCGGGCCCGATCGTGGCGCCCGGACCCACCACGGAGCCCGCATGCAGCTGCACCCCGGGATGCAGCACCACATCGGGAGCGAGCTGGACATCGACGTCCAGCCACACCGACGCGGGATCGATGACGGTGACCCCGGCTCGCATCCAGTGCTCCACCAGCCGCCGGTTCAGCTCCACGCCCAACGCGGCCAACTGCACCCGGTCGTTCACCCCGGCCACCAACCACTGGTCCGGGCACGGGTGCGCGCCGACCAGCAGCCCGCCGGCGTGGACCACGCCCAGCACATCAGTGAGGTACAGCTCGCCCTGACTGTTACGTTGACCATCAGAGGAGCCCAGTCGGCCCAGCGCATCGCGCAGCACCCCGGCGTCGAAGGCGAACACTCCAGAATTGATCTCGTGGATGGCCCGTTGCGCCGCAGTGGCGTCCCGATCCTCGACGATGCTGGTGACCGCACCCGAGCGGTCCCGCAGTACCCGCCCGTAGCCGGTCGGGTCGTTGACCACGGCGGTCAGGACGGTGACCGCGTGTCCGGCACGGTGGTGCTCGGCAATCAGCCCAGCCAGCGTGCCGGTGTTCAGCAGTGGCACGTCACCGTAGCTGACCAGCACAGTCCCGGACAGCCCAGCCGGCAGGACGCGCAACGCAGCGCACACCGCATCACCGGTGCCGTGCTGGTGGGCCTGCACGGCGGGGCGCACCTCGCGTTCCAGTGCGGCTGCGACCCTGCGCAGGTGGGCGTCCACCGCGTCCCGGCCGTGGCCGATGACCACGATCAGGTGCTCGGGGCCCAGCCCGGCGGCAGCCCGCACCGCGTGCTCCACCAGCGGCCGGCCGGCCAGCGGGTGCAGCACCTTGGGGATCGCCGAGTGCATCCGGGTGCCTTCACCAGCGGCCAGCACGATCGCCGTCGTGAGGCTCCCGTCTGGGAGCATCGGCCTGTCCTTTCCCACACCTGGTGCCATCGATTCCTCGGGCCCGCACGGGCCTCTCATGGGCCAAAAGCCTACGCTCCGTGCTCGCCCACACGCCGTCGGCGGTCCACCAGCACGCCGTGATCACGTGTCGCGGCGTTGTCTGGTGGCTCTGGCCCGTCTTGTCCGGCGATGGTGGCGAGGCCTCGATGGGTAGGCAAGATGAGTGATCCCTATGATCGTACAGACGATTCCTATGATAAGTAGGATGTTTGTTAGCGTCAGCGTCAGGATTAATGCTCCCATTTTAATTTCCTCTTGTGTCACACGAGGTGTGGAGTTGGGCGGACCCGGAAACGCCGGGGAACAGGTGGCGGGCAGGCGCCGCAACTGGGAGCACAGTGTGTTATTGGTATCTGAGGGCTTGAATGGGAAGTAGTCGGGCGGCGCGGTAGGCCGGGTAGCCGCCGGCGATGAGCCCGATCACGAGACTGATCGCGAAGGATGCCGCGACGGGCAGGACGGACAAGACGGGGGCGAACCCGGCGAAGACGCCGGAGGAGGGGTCGAGGGCCGGTGCGAGGGTGCCGGCGAGCAGGGACAGCCCGATCCCGACGCCGACGCCGATGAGCCCACCGAGGCCGGCCAGGACGATGGACTCGATGAGGAACTGTTCGAGGATGGCGCGGCTGGTGGCGCCGATCGCTTTGCGGATCCCGATCTCCCGGGTTCGTTCGGTGACCGAGACCAGCATGATGTTCAGGACTCCGATACCGCCGACCACCAGCGAGAGCGCGGCGACGGCCGGGGTGAACAGGACCAGGATGCTCACGATCTGGTTGAAGCTCGTGAGCCGGGATCCCAGGGATTGAACTTGGAAGTCCCGCAGCCGGGGGTCCGTGATGTGGTGCCGGGCGTCGAGGATGCGGGTTATCTCGGCCATGGCGGCGGGCACGGCGGTCTGTTGGGGGGCTTGCACGGTGATCTGGTTGAGTTCGTTGCCGGTGCTGCCGACGCCGTAGCCGAAGATGTACCGGCGGGCGGTGCTCAGCGGCATGACCGCAGTGTTGTCAAGCTGCTGGCCGTAGCTCTGCATCACACCGATGACCCGGAAGGGTGCATGGTTGATCTGGACTGTCTGGCCCAGCGCCGCTGTGGGGCTATGACCGAAAAGGGTAGTCGCGACGGTGGGACCCAGGACCACCACCCTGGCGGCGGAGCGTGCCTGGGTCTGGTCGAAGAACGACCCCGCCGTGAGGTCCCGGTTGTTCGTCGCGACCCAGATGTCCGTGGTGCCGATGATGTTCGCCGAGCGGAACTGGACGGTGTTGGTCTCGACCACCGTTCCGGTGCTGGTGGTACCGGCGGCTGCGCCGGTGACAGCTGGGGTGACGGTGGCGATGTCGGGTGCCCCCTGCAGCGCGAAGGCGTCGGCGTCGGTCAGATTATGCGCGGGTGGACCCCCGGGGATGTCGGCGGTCTTCGGCACGATGGTGATGTTGTTGGCCACCGGTTCGATGCGGGCATCGACCGAGTTCTTCACCCCTTGGCCGCAGGCGGCCAGCAGGACCACCGCGGCGACTCCGATGATGAGGCCGAGCATGGTCAGCGTGGAGCGCAGCCGGTGGGCGCGCAACGCGCGTAGCGCGATGAGTAATGCTTCTCGCAGGCTCATTTGCTGACCTTCGGCCGATTCCGCGGAGCCCCTTTTTCCGTCAAGGACACCCCTCAGGAATAACCGGTCATCGGCGCCGTGTGCAAGAAGTGCAGCGAGTTCCCAGCCAGTTCCCAGCGAGTTCCCTATTTTCATCACGATGCGTAGGTCATCGCTACCTGCTGTGCCCGCTCCGCCGCCAGGATTCGAACCTGGACCATCGGAACCAAAATCCGAGGTGCTGCCTTTACACTACGGCGGACTGGCGGGCCGCGGACCCGCACACACATCGTGACATGGCCGCTCCGCTCGCATCAGCGCAGCCCCTCCCAGTGTTCTGGGGACCCGCCGAGCCGACGCTGGGCGCAGACACGCTCGACACGCCCACCAGTAGCGCGGCGTGTCGTGACGGGCATCGGGTAGATAATCTACGGTTCAGTTAGTTATGCCATGAGCGCCACCTGCGGTTCCGCCACGGGTGCAAGCATGATGGCATCCGCCGCGGCGTGGCTGCCGTCCGCGCCAGCCGACATGAGGAGTACCGGCCGATGACGCTGACCGCCGACCAGCAGCACACGGAGCCCGAGCCGGTTCTCTTGGGTCAGCGGACGTGGGGGCCGCACCTTCTCGTGTACACCTTCGTGCTCGCCCCCATGCTGGCCCTGATGGTCGCGGTGCCGGTCGCCTGGGGGTGGGGGCTGGGCTGGGTGGACATCGCGTTGTTCGCGGTCAGCTACTTCGTCAGTCTGCTGGGGGTGACCGTCGGGTTCCACCGCTACTTCACCCATGGTTCGTTCAAGGCTAGGCGGTGGTTGCGGGTGAGTCTGGCGGTGTTGGGCAGCACCGCCATGCAGGGCCCGCTGCTGAATTGGGTGGCTGATCACCGGCGGCATCATGCGTACTCCGACAAGGAGGGTGACCCGCATTCGCCGTGGCTGTTCGGCACCTCACCGATTGCGGTGGCCAGGGGTTTCTGGCATGCCCATATGGGCTGGCTGTTCAACCGAGACCTGACCAATCCGCGCCGGTTCGTCCCAGATCTGCTGGCCGACCCGACGATGGTGCGGGTCAGTAAGTTGTTCTGGCTGTGGACCGGGATCTGGCTCGTGCTGCCGGGGATCGTTGGCGGGTTGGTGGCCTGGTCCTGGTGGGCCTTGCTGACCGGGCTGTTCTGGGCTGGGTTGGTGAGGGTCTCGTTCCTGCACCATGTCACCTGGGCAGTGAACTCGGTCTGCCACATGATCGGCAACCGACCGTTCGCCTCGCGCGACAGGGCCGCGAACTTCTGGCCGATGGCGATCCTGTCCGCGGGGGAATCCTGGCACAACCTGCACCATGCCGATCCGACATCGGCCCGGCACGGCGTGCTCCGGGGGCAGATCGACATCTCGGCCCGGGTAATCTGGTTATTCGAGAAGTTCGGTTGGGTGTGGAACGTGCGCTGGCCGACCCCGCAGCGGTTGGCCAAGATCGCGGCAAGGGTGTGAGTCGCTACCTACCGGTGTCCTGAGGGCGGTGTCCTGCCAGCCCTGGCAGCAGCAGGACCCGCCCTGCAAGGCATGCTGGAGCACCGGTACTTCACTGGGTCATTGGTCGGTGGCTACCCGCATCCAACACGCTGAGGAAGCTTGTTACTCCATTTGGGTGAAACTCTTGAGGGTTGTGCTCGCCAGGTAACGACTGGCAGTGGGCGGTAGATATACGCACTGTGGGGAGGGGCGAACCCACTGTACGAGAGGGTGAGTGCGGCTCACCGGGGACCCGGTCGGTCGTGAGGCGTGCTCACTTTTCTGTGCGTTCCGGAACATTCACGTTGTCGGCAGACATCTCGAGTCACGGCAGGGGGCCCGTCTCGATGAAATTCGTTGCAGGTACCACCCAATCGGCAGCAACCCTTGCTGACCGCGAATCGGGAGGTTTCACGGCATTGGATCCCGACGTTCGCGTGGCGGTGGTGGGCTATGGCTACTGGGGCTCCAAGCACATGCGGGTGCTCAGCAGCATGCCGGGTGTGCAGGTGACCATCGTCGAGGAGGATCCGGAGCGGATCGCGGAGGCGAGGCGAAGCTACCCATCGGCGGAATCGGCACTCCAACTCGACGACGTGCTGGGACGGGTGGACGCGGTGGTCGTCGCGACCCCGCCGACCACGCACGCCGCGGTCGCGCTGCAAGCGCTGCGCCACGGGCGGCACGCCCTGGTGGAGAAGCCACTGGCCACGACGGTCGAGGATGCGCAGGAAATGGTCGACGCGGCGGCGGCCAGCGGCGTGCACCTGATGGCGGGACATACCTTCGAGTACAATGCGGCCGTCTGGAAGCTGAAGGAGATCATCGATTCCGGTGAGCTCGGCAGGATCCTCTACATCGACGCCGCTCGGCTGAGTTTGGGCAAGTACCAGCGCGACTGCAACGTCATCTGGGACCTCGCTCCGCACGACATCTCGATCGCATCGTTCTTGCTCGACGAGGTTCCCAGGACTACCTGGGTATGGGCCAAACGGCATGTCGGAAACCGCCACGCCGATGTGGCTTACCTGCGACTGGACTTCGAGCAGGCGGGCACCCACGCGTTCGTGCACGTGAGCTGGTTGGATCCGTGCAAGGTCCGGCGGGTCACCGTTGTCGGGGAACGTAAAATGGCCGTCTACGACGATATGTCGGACAATGAGCGTATCAGGGTGTACGACATCGGCGTCGATCCGACCGATCCCGACGACCATGGCGAGTCGCACGCCATGCCGGTTTCCTATCGAACCGGAGACATCGTCTCGCCATATATTCAGTTCAACGAGCCGCTTCTAGTTCAGGATAGCCACTTCATCGAATGCATTCGTACCGGGGCCACACCGAACACATCCGGCGAGCGCGGGCTGGACATCGTCCGAGTCCTCGCCGCCACCGACGTTGCGGAGGCCACTGGGCGCCCAGCCTTCGTCGCTGGCAGCATCGACCCGGCCGGGGCGGACCTGGTGCGGGGGGTGGCCTCATGACCGGTGGCGGCAGCATCCCTTCCGATGTTCCTTTCCGCGTCCCTTTTTTGGACCTTCACGGTGTCAACAACGGGTTGCGCGAGGAGTTCGACCTCGCCTGGAAGACCGTCATGGACCACGGTCACTTCGTCGGCGGCCCCGAGGTCGAGCGCTTTGAGCGTGAATTCGCGACCTACTGTGGAACCAAGGCCTGCATCGGAGTGGCCAACGGAACCGATGCCCTGGAACTCATCCTCAGTGGCCTAGGGATCGGGCGTGGCGACGAGGTCATTGTCCCCACGAATACGTTCATCGCGACAGCCGAGGCGGTCTGCGCGACCGGTGCGCGGCCTCGGTTCGTCGATGTGTGCCCCGACACCCTGCTCATCGATCCAGCCGCGGCGGTTGCTGCGATCAACAGCTTGACAGCCGCGATCATTCCCGTGCACTTGTACGGCCAGATGGTGGACCCCGCGCCAATCTCGGCGATCGCCGCGGCGCACGGGCTCGCCCTCATCGAGGACGCCGCGCAGGCACACGGCGCTCGGCACCAGGGCAGACCCGCAGGCAGTGTGGGCATCGCCGCCGGGTTCAGCTTTTATCCCGGCAAGAACCTCGGCGCCCTGGGTGACGGCGGCGCGGTGGTCACCAGCGATCTCGCCCTGGCCGACCGGATCCGCAGCATCGCCAATCACGGGCGATCCGCAGCCGATCGCTACCTGCACGACCTGGCTGGGCGAAACAGCAGGCTCGACACGCTGCAGGCGGCGCTGCTGTCAGCCAAGCTGCCGTGGCTGGATGCCGGCAATGCCCGGCGCGCGGCGGCGATGGCGGCCTACCGCGAGATGCTGCCGCAGCACTGCACGCCGGTATCGGTGCAGCCTGGCGCCGAGCCGGTGTACCACCTGGCGGTCATCCAGGTCGACGATCGCCGCGCAGTCAGTGACGCGCTCACTGCGGCCGGTATCGGGTGGGGCGTGCACTACCCAATACCCTGCCATCAGCAGCCGGCCCTTGCCACACTCCACGAGCCGGTGCCGGTCGCCCAGAAACTGCCAATAGCAGAGCACGCGGCCAGTCGGATTCTCTCCCTACCCATGTCCCCCACCCTGACCATCGAGCAGGTTGCGCGGGTCTGCGATGTGCTCGGAGGTGCGCTGTGACGAACGTTCCCCATGTCTTCCAATACGGGGCTAGCGAGTCGAATGGACGTTCGATGGGTCACGAAGAGCAACTGCGCCACGAAGAGCACCTGCGCCACGAAGAGCAATTGGGACACGAAGCGCAACTGGAGCGGTCCCTGGGGACCGGTCACGTGCCGCCGCAGCGTTCGGCGGGTCAGCTCGAGAATCCCAGCGAAGACCGCGGTGGCGGCTGGTTGACAACGCGCCTGGTACTGCTGGGGTTGACGATCATCCTGCTTGGCACTGCCGCTGGGCTGGTCGGTGCGCTGGTCTTGCCGAAAACCTACGGAGCCCGGGCGGAGATCCTTTACAACATCAGCCAGAACCAGCAGGGTGGCGACCCGCTTCGGCAGGATCGTCAGCTCAGCAACCAGCTGGTGTTTCTGAAGAGCCGGAACGTGCTCGGGCCGGTCGCACAGAAGCAGGGCCGGCAGTTCAAGGACCTCGATAAGGACGTCAGTGTGACGGTCCTGGACAACAGCGAGGTCATCCAGGTCGAGGCCGACGGTCCCAGCAAGCTGGCTGCGATGCAGACGCTGCAGGCCGTCATGGACGGGTATCTGACGCTCATCCGCCAGCCCAGTGGAGCTACCTTGAACCTCGACACCCAGCTCGCTGACGCCCACGCGAACACCACCCAGATCCAAACGCGGGTGCAGCAACTCACCACTGCGGTGTTGGCCGGAACCGCGACCCAGACTTCGCTCAACGACGCCCGGGCTCAGCTCACCGCATCGTTGGACCGGGAGAAGGCGATCCAGGCCAAGATCGATGAGCGCAATCTCAGCGGTGAGGCGGGACCGGACGCCCAGTTGCTGACGCTGCCCTATTCGCTGCCTGACCCGGTGTTCCCGCAGCCGTTGATCGCGGCCGGCACCGGTGCGCTGGTCGGATTGATCGTGGCCGGTGCGATGGCGGCGGTGAGTGCGCGGCGCCGGATGAGGCCGTGAGGGCCCGGCTGTGGCCGCTGCAACGGTGACAGCGCTCGAGGACCAACCCCCTACCACCACAGCGCGGAACTCGGCCACTGTTGCGGGTTGGACGCTGGTCAGCAGGGTCACCGGGTTGTTGCGGGTGGTGGTGATCGGGGCGGTGCTGGGCCCGACTTATTTCGCGAATGCCTTCCAGACCGGCTACGTCGTCCCGAACCTGGTGTTCACCTCGATCGCCGGGCCGGTGCTGGCGATGGTGTTGGTGCCCGGTGTGGTCCGTGCCGTGGGTGCTGGTGGTGGGGTGCGGGCTCGGGAGGTGCTGGGTGGGGTGAGTGGGTGGCTGCTCGCCCGCTCGGTTGTGGTGGTTGCGCTGTTGATGGTTTTTTCGCCGGTGGTGGCCTGGACGTTGACCTTTGGGATTCCGGATCCGGTTGCCCGGGCGCGGGGTGTGTGGTTGTCCACGTTGTTGGTCCTGCTTGTCGCGCCCCAGGTTCTGTTGTATGTGTTGGCGCATCTGGGGATGGCTGCTCAGCAGGCTCGGGGGCGTTTCGCGCTGGCGGTGGGTGCGCCAGCGGTGGAGAACGTTGTCTTGATTGTGACGGTGGTGGTGGCCGGTTGGTATTACGGGACGGGCTTGGATGTGGGGCGGGTGCCGGTTGATCTGGTGGTCGTGCTGGGGGTGGGGAGCACGGTGGCTGTGGGGTTGCATGCGGTGTTGCAGTTGTGTGGTACCGCGCGGGTGGGTTTGTTGACGTGGCCGTCGATGCGGTGGCGGCATGATGCTGAGGTTCGTGTGGTCAGTCGCCGGTTGGTGCGTTCGGTGGGGGTGGCGGCGTGGCCGGCGGCGGCGATGTATGTGTTGCTCGCGCTGGCTGGTTCGGTGCCCGGTGGTGTGTTCGTGGTGCAGTTGTCGTATTCGGTGTTTTATTCGTTGTCTTATGTCAGTGCTCGTGCGGTGTCGATGGCTGCGTTGCCTGGGTTGGCGCATGCCGCTCATCGTGAGGATGGGGTGACGTTTGGTTCGGCGTGGCGGCAGGGTTTGTCGTACGCGGTCATCGCCAGTGTGCCGTTGTTGGTGTTGCTCGCGGTGAATTCTGGACCTACCGCGAACATTCTGGCCAATGGTGAGCTGCGTCATGCGGCTTTGATCGGGCCTCTGACCACCTGTTTGGGGGTGGTGGCGGTGGCTCAGCTGGTGGGTGGGGTGCATGATCTTGGTCGTCAGGCGTTGTTCGCGCGGTTGGATGATCGTGTTCCGCGCCGGGCGAGTGAGGTGGCTTTTGGTGTGATACTCCTCGCCGCGGTCGTGGCCTTGTGGTTGCCGGCTGATGGGTCGCGCCTGGTCTGGTTGGTGGGGGCGCTTCTGGTGAGTGAGTGTGCCGCTGCGGGGACGGTGTTGACCCGGTTGCGTCGGGTGATGCGGCCTGAGCGGTTTCTGGACCCCCGAGCGTTGGCTGGTGCGGTGGTGGCCACTGTCGCGATGGTGCCGGTGGCTGCCGCGATGTGGTGGTGTGCCCAGGTCAGTGGTGGTGATCAGCTCCATGGCGGCGGTCGGCTCGCCGACCTCGCACTGCTGCCCCTGGGTGGTGTTGTGGCGCTTGGCGTCTACGTCCTGGTGCTCCGTGTCGCGGTGCGACGGATAGGTGGTGGGTCATGACTCGAATCGAGAGCCCGCCAACCCCTGCGGTCAACCGCTGGTTGGGGCTGGGAGCCGCCGGCTGCGCCGTGGTTGGCGGGGTCCTCGCGGTGGCGGCTGGGCCGCTGCTCGTTTTCGCTGCCATCGGGGTGCTGGCCCTGATCGGGTTGTTCGCTGCGGCGGCCTACCGGCCGGTCTTCGCGACATACGCCTATCTCGGCACCCTGCCCCTCATCGCTGGCATCGACCGCGGCAACCTGATTCCGTTGGTGCGTCCCAACGAGGCGCTGCTGGTCGTGCTGCTGGCCGGCGCGCTGCTCGGCGGTTATCTCCGGTGGTGCCGAGGTGACCGGGTGGCGCTACAGCTGCATCAGCTTGATATTCCGGTTGGTGTCTTTCTGCTGATGTTGACGGTGTGGCCGCTGCTGTCCTTGATGCTGCGCGGGCAGACGCCAGCGACCTCCGATCTGGCCGCCGTACTGCCAGTCTGCAAGCTCGTCGCCATCTACCTGCTGGTGCGCTTCAGCGTCACCACCGAGGCCCAACTGGTGCGGTGCTTCCGCCTGATCATCTGGCCGGGAGCCGTGGTCGCGGTGATCGCAATCCTGCAGACCCTCCACGTCGGCCCGGTCGTCTCGATGCTGCAAGCTGTCTGGACACCCGACAGCAACGCGGCGGCACTCGCTGAGCGGGGCACCACGACGCTCGGCTCGCCGATCGCCACCGGCGACTACATCATTATCTGCCTGACCTTGGTGATCTGCTGCGGGGCCCGGGGGCTGCTGGATCGCCGGGAGCGGCTGGCGTTGGGGCTCGTGCTCGGAGCGGGTGTGCTCGCCGCCGGCCAGTTCTCCACCTGGATCTCCGCGGTCGTGGCGGCCGGGCTCATCCTGTGGCGCTTCGGCACCGTGCGCCATCACTCGATGCGGTTCCTGTGGCTGGTTCCAGTCGCGCTCGTGGTGGGAGCGCCGGCGTTGATCGGCCGGTTGCAGGGGTTCGGTGACTACGGCGTGCCACTCAGCTGGGTCGGTCGCTGGAACAACCTGTCCAACTTCTACCTACCGAGGTTCGGCTTCATCAACGTCCTGCTGGGGGTGTCGCCCAACTCGGTGCTGCCGGCACCCGAGAGATGGCGTGAGGTCATCTACCTGGAGAGCGGCTACCTGGAGTTGCTCTGGATCGGCGGGATCCCGCTGCTGGCCGCTTTCATCTGGCTGTCGGTCGCGGTGCTGCGCAGGACCGGCAAGCTCATGGCCCAGTCGGGGACCCAGTCGAGGGTCCAATCAGCAGGCCAGTCGGGGGGCCAATCAGGCGCCACCGTCACGGCGGCCTCAGCGCTGTGGGTCTGCTGGTGGTTCGTGCTCATCCTCACCGTCCTCGATCCGCATCTGACGCTACGGGGCACCGGGGACGTGCTTTTCATGCTGATGGGAATCACCACGGGGAGGCTCAGTGTCCAGCGGTGTTGAACAAGCACGCTTGCCCGCTCGATGGGAACCGGTTGCTCGGCGCGCCGTCGATCTGGTTGTGGTGATGGTCGCGTTGTTGGTCCTGGCGATCCCGATGCTGCTCATCGCGATGGTGATCAGGCTGGGGACCCCCGGTCCGGCGTTGTATCGCCAGCAGCGGCTAGGCCGGGGCGGCCGACCATTCACGATGTACAAGTTCCGCACCATGCGGACCGGTTGCTCCGACGCGCAGCACCGCGAGCTCATCGCTCGCGAGTTGCGGGGTGAGGATACTTCGGTCGACGGCAGTTGGAAGATTGACAGTGATCCGCGGGTGACCCGGATCGGCTCGATCCTGCGACGCACCAGCGTTGATGAGCTTCCCCAGCTACTCAACGTGCTGTGGGGCCAGATGTCGTTGGTCGGGCCACGTCCCTGTCTGGACTGGGAAGCAGAGATGTTCCCGGCCAAGTTCGCCGAGCGCTTCGACGTCCCGCCCGGCCTGACCGGGCTCTGGCAGGTCAGTGGGCGCAGCACGATGGGCACCCTGGAGATGTTGGAACTCGATCTCGCCTATGTGCGTAGCTGGAGTTTCTGGACGGACCTCGCGATCCTGCTGCGAACTGTCCCGGCGCTGCTGCGGGGGCACGGCGCACGCTAAGCAAAGATCGTCTTCTGGCAGCTTGGGGGAGCAGCCTTGACAGCCGTCGCCACGAAGGTCTTCACGATCCCACGGCTATCACGCCGGGCCCGGGCGGCTGTGCTCACGGTCCATGTCGTGATGTCGGTCGGGTGGTTGGGCCTCGACGGCGCGCTGGTGGCCTTGGAGGTGATCGGGTTGTCCACCGTTCACCCCGCGGTGCAGGCTGGGATTGCCATCGCCATGGCTGCGATCGCCTGCTGGGTGCTCATACCGGTGGTGTTCTTCGCGCTGGTCAGCGGGCTGGTGTTGGGGTTGTTCACCCCCTGGGGCCTGGTGTCGCACTGGTGGGTGCTCGCCAAGTGCGTGATCGCCGCCGTGTTGACCGCCGCGGGACTGCTGTTCCTGGTGCCTGCGATACCTCAGATCATCGCCGGGCAGGGTGAGCCGTCCGCGATGCAGACGTTGATCGCGAGGTCGGTGGCGCTGGTGCTGCTGCTGGCCGCGACGGGGCTCTCGGTGGTCAAGCCGTGGGGCAAGACACCGCGCGGACGCCGGGTGCACAAGAAGTTTTTCACGATCCCACGGCTATCACGCCGGGCCCGGGCGGCTGTGCTCACGGTCCATGTCGTGATGTCGGTCGGGTGGTTGGGCCTCGACGGCGCGCTGGTGGCCTTGGAGGTGATCGGGTTGTCCACCGTTCACCCCGCGGTGCAGGCTGGGATTGCCATCGCCATGGCTGCGATCGCCTGCTGGGTGCTCATACCGGTGGTGTTCTTCGCGCTGGTCAGCGGGCTGGTGTTGGGGTTGTTCACCCCCTGGGGCCTGGTGTCGCACTGGTGGGTGCTCGCCAAGTGCGTGATCGCCGCCGTGTTGACCGCCGCGGGACTGCTGTTCCTGGTGCCTGCGATACCTCAGATCATCGCCGGGCAGGGTGAGCCGTCCGCGATGCAGACGTTGATCGCGAGGTCGGTGGCGCTGGTGCTGCTGCTGGCCGCGACGGGGCTCTCGGTGGTCAAGCCGTGGGGCAAGACACCGCGCGGACGCCGGGTGCACAAACGGTTACCGAGCTTAGTTCAGCAGAAATAGCGGTACAGCAGCGTCCCGGCCTGCCTGGTCACCGCATTGGGCACCGAATCGTCGGTGAGCAGCCGGGTGAGCTCGCCGAGCATCGCACCGGCCTGAGAGTCGCTGCGCGCGTGCTCTCCGCCAGTACGCAGGGTCACAATCCGCCGCTCCTCGGTAGCCCACTTGCGTTTGTACGCGATCAAGCCTGGCTGATCGAGGTCGCTGAGCCCCCAGTCAACCAGCCGGGCGCCGCGCTGGAGACCCCACCGTATCCCGGCCCAGAAGATCGCGTCGTTGGGACGAAGAGCCAAGTGATCGTGGTGCGAGGCACCGAACTTGTAGTACAGCGTGTCGCCCCAGGTGAGGAAGACCGCGCCGGCGATCAACTGGTCGCCGGCGCGGGCGAGCATCGTCACGATCGCATCGTCGCGGGCGAAGGCCTCCCAGATGTGGTCGAACAGCTCGACGGGCTGGGCGAGTAACCGGTACTTGCGCTTGCGCAGCGAGACGTGCAACCCATGGAATCGGTGCACGGCGTCCCGGTCGGTGTGCGCCTCGACCCGGACCCCTTCGCGCTCGGAGATCGCGATGTTGCGGCGAGCGTGCTGGGACAGCTGCCGCCGGATCTCCTCGACGCTGCCGTTCAGCGGCGTCCCGTGCCACGCAGCCGCAGCGACCCGGTCGAAGCGGGAGTCGCCGGTGGGCACGGCGCCCTCGAAGCACCGCAGCGTCAGCGGGGCAGTGTCGGTGATGACCCCGTCCACGAGGACTTTCCAGTCGAGCGGGTCATCGGTCAGCGGTTCCGCCCGGTCAGAGAACGGCAAGCTGGACACCCTGTCACCGCGAATGTCGCTGATCGGCACCCAGGCCAGCCCGGCGCGCGGTTGCCCGTCCCAGTCGAGCCGGATAGCGCAGGCGGGGGTGAAGCCGTAGGTGGCGCATACCGCCTCGATCCACGGCGGCGAGGTGAACACGCTGCCGTGCGGGCCCCGGGCGAGCAGCCGCCAGCGGGGGTCACGGCGCGGATCGGTGCGCACGGTGTCCGGTTGTATCGCGGGCGCGTTCACAGACAGTACGGTACCCGCTACTCTGGCGAGATGACCACGCTCTTCGTCGCTACGACAGGTGGGCACCTGACCCAGCTCGACAGCCTGGCGAGCCGCATCCCCCCCAACGGCGCCCCCCCCGAGGACGCGGTGTGGGTGACCCACGCGAATGAGCAGAGCCGGTCGATGTTAGCGGGTCGGGAGGTGGAGTTCGTGCCCTACGTCGGGGTGCGCAACGTCCCTGACGTGCTCCGGTGCATCCCCTATGCGCGCCGGTTGATGAAGCGCCGGAAGGTGACCCGAGCGGTGTCGACGGGGTCGGGGATCGCCTTGGGGTACTTGCCGTATCTGGCCGCGCGGGGAGTGGAGTGCCACTACATCGAGAGCGCGACGCGGGTGAGTGGACCGTCACTGACCGGGCGGGTCCTCCAGTGGGTCCCTGGGGTCCGTACCTACACCCAGTACCGGAGCTGGGCGGACCAGCGGTGGGGCTACGCCGGCAGCGTGTTCGACGGTTACGAGTCCCGTCCTGAGCCCACTGCCGTGCAGCGGGTGCCCGAGGGGGTGGTTCGGGTGGTGGTCACGGTGGGGGCGGCGACTCAGTACCCGTTCCGCCGGCTGTTCGAGCACCTGGCGCCGCTGCTGGCACCCGACGGTGCGCTGGCGCAGGCGGTCGGGTTGCCGGTGGAGGTGCTGTGGCAGACCGGCGACACCCCGGTGGATGACCTGCCTATCCGGGCTACGCCGGTGTTGCCCGCGGCCGAGCTGGGCGCCGCGCTGAGCAAGGCGGACATTGTGATCAGCCATGCCGGCACCGGGTCCGCGCTGGCCACCCTGAACGCCGGGCGGTACCCGATCTTGGCCACCCGGGACAGTGCGCGGGGCGAGCAGGTCGATGACCACCAGCACGAGCTCGCCACCGAACTTGCCCGGCGAGGCCTGGCCAGGAACCGCGACGCGCAGTCCATCACCGTCGATGACATGCTGGCGACTCTGGGTATCTCGGTGCGACGCACCGCGTCGCCCCCACCGCTCGAATTGCGTCACTAGATCAGTCGGCGGGGCATAGGCCTGCGGCGCGAGCGACGCTGACAGCTTCCAGCCGGCTGCGCACCCCGAGCTTGGTGAGGATGCTGCGTACGTGAGTCCGGACGGTGCTGGTGGACACCACCGACTCGGCGGCGATCTGGCTTACCTGTTTGCCGTCCACCATGCGCAGCAGTACCTCGCGTTCGCGGTGGCTCAATACGTCGAGCCGCGCGCTGCAGTCGTGGGCGCGCCGCACGTCCTCGCGTAGCTCGCGCAGCACAACGCCGAGCTGCCGGGGTGGGTAGAAGGCATGACCGAGCGGTACGCCGCGCAGCACCTCGAGCAGGTGATCCAGCGAGCTCTCCTTGGACACCCAGGCCGCGGCACCGGCACGTGCCGCCGCGACGGCCTGAGCACAGTCGTGGCTGCCGGTCAGGACGACGAGATGTGCCGGGGGATAGGCGGCGCGCAGTGTGCGGAGCATCCCGCCGGTCGCGACCGGCGCGGGCCCGATCTCGGTGGTGATCACGTCAGGGCGCACAGTGCGGACCATATCCAGCAGGCGCGGGTCGTCGGGCGTGGTGCTGCCGATGACCCACAGATCAGCGGTGGTGGACAGCTGGACGGTCAGGGCATCGGTCAGCATCGTGTGACTGTTAACGAAAAGAACCCGCAAGAACGTCACGGGTTCAACTGTGCCCGGCGGTGGCTTTGGGCGGCAACACCGAAGACGAAGACACGGTCATCTGCTTGCCGAGTGCGGGCCGCACCCCGACCGTGCGGCGGGCCGGACTGGTCCACCTTCCGTTGGAGCTCAGCCAGGCCTGCGGGAACACGTACAGCGCGATCGCGGCGTCGAGCACCCGAAGGAACGGGAAAAATACCCAGAGGGCCAGGAAACGCAGCCTGCGTTCGATCAGCGCGACAAGGCAGGTCAGTGCGAGATCGGCACCGGTCACCGCGAACAGCAGCACCTGCAGGCTCATGTGCGCCGCGACCGCATCGTGAACCGGCGTTATCCCGGGCCAGGCCAGCGCGGCAGGGTACGCCGCGGGCAGGGCGAGGACGAGCACCAGCAACGGCAGCAGCAGGAAGAACATGCTGCTGGTCAGCAGCTCGAGGAGCAGCACCGTGAGCATGGCGCTGAACAGGCTCAGCTGCGGCGGGTGCCGGCGCACCGTCTGCCAGAGCCCCAGCCCCCATCGCTTGATCTGGCGGACGTAGTCGTGCAGGTTGTCGGGATCCTGGGTCACCGCGAGGGCATCGAGGGTGAACGCCACCTTGCCCAGCCGCTTCTGGTAGATCTCGAAGGTCATGTTGAAGTCCTCGATCACCAGGCCGGGTGGGTTCATCTCGATCCTCGGCAGCACGGCCGTGCGGTACATGCTGGCGAAACCGGGCACGATGTGGGTGGCGTTGGTGAACCGCCAGGTCTGGCCGAACTTCAGCAGCCGCTGGCTGATCGCGTAGATGCGCTGCCGGTGGCATACCAGCACCGTGCCGATCAGCGACAGGCCGCGTTCATGCCAGTGGGTCCGGACCGCGCCGGCCACGGCGACGACCTGAGGGTCGTCGAAGTGGGGCAGCGCCGCGGCGAAGTATCCCGGCTCGATGGTCGTGTCGGCATCCAACAGCAGTACTGCCTGGAACCGTTCGACCAGTCCAAAGCGGTCGATCGCTTCCTCGAGGGCACCGGCCTTGCCGACGTTGGTGTGCGTCTCGATGACGTTGACCCCGGCCTGGCGGGCCAGCTCGGCGCTCCGGTCGGTGGAGCCGTCGGAGACGACGTGGATATTCTCGCGGGGGACCAGGGCGGCAATCGCCTCGATGCTGCTTTCGATCACCAACTCCTCGTTGTGCGCGGGGATCAGCACCGCCACGTCCCGCACAGTCATCGAGGGACCGGTACTATGCCCGAGGCGTCCTGCCCGGGCGCGCCGCCTGTTTTTCGTCCAGGTCTCCTCAAGCAGTCGCGCCAGACCCATAGTCGTCCACAGCGTGAAGTTCACGCCGAAGACGATGATCGCAACCGACCACCAGGGCATCAGCGGGACGACCTTTCAGTACCGGAAGAAGATGTGCTGCCCACGGGCAGGATGGTGTGCAGCGTTGCCCAGGTCCGGTCGTCCTCCCCGCCGATCATCCACAGGTAGACACCGCGGATCCCGGCGGCCTTCGCCGCGTCGAGCTTGGCCGTGGTGCTCTCGGCGTTCTCGAACCAGACCTCGTGCTCCCGCGCTTGGGCGTCGGTGTACCGGAACGACGGCGACTGGCTGAGCCGGTCGTACTGCAAGGTGGCCCGGAAGGCCCTGGTCCGCCCGAAGCATTGCAGCCAGGTGACCACCTCACCCCGACCGTCCACCCAGTCGTAGCCGGAGACCGGCACCCCGAGCACGATCTTCGCCGCGGGGATCTGGGTCTTGGCGTAGTCAAGCACCTGGCGGACCCAGGTGATCGGCGCGACCGGTCCTGGCGTTGACTCGGCCCAGTGGTAGTCGTAGGCCATCAACCGAACCTCGTCGGCCGCCTCACCGATGGCTGCGTAGTCCTGCGCGACGTTGCGCTGATCTTCCCCCGCGTCGGTGGTCTTGGCGAACACGGCAATCGAGAGGAGCTTGTTCTTGTCGTGGAGCGCGTCGGCCAGGTGGGTCACGAAGGTGGCGAACGTCTCCCGATCGGCGGCCCGCAGATCCTCGTAGTCGATGTCGATCCCCGCGTAGCCCTCCCGCTGCACCAGCACGACGATGTCGTTGATGTGCCGGGTCATCGCAGTGGAATCGTGCAACATGGCCGCAACCGGCTCGTAGGCCCACCGGCCGTTGGTCACGTTCGCGATCGTCGGCACCAGCGGGATCCCTGACCTGCGCAACTGCTCCATGCCGGCCGCGGTCTCGGCGGCCCGCTCGGGCACCTGCGGGACGATCTGACCGTTCCGCGCGATCCCGTAGATCCACGGGGAGACCTCGTTGAAGCTGCCCCGGTTCGCCAGCACCACGTTCGGGCCCTCGGTCAGGTTCCAGAACGGCAACGACCCGACCACGAGAGTGGCTGGCCGCTCGCCCGGTCCGAGCATTCGCGGCACCGTGACCAGCAGTGCCACCGCGCCCAGGAACAGCAGGATGAGGAAGCTCGACCCGGTCAGCAAGCTCCGCCTCCTTGATCGTCGCTCAGCGATGTGTCCACCTCCGTTCGTGGTGGAGGCACCGCTCGTGGTGGAGGCACCGCGCCGCGGGACGATGCTGGTGTTGGTCATCAGAGCACCGCTGCCGGTGCCAGATCCGGCCGGCTCTGCTCGGCGATCACTGACTGGAGGATGTCGTCCAGTGACCGGAGGGGGCGGAAACCGATCATCTCCCGGGCCCTGGTGCAGTCCGGGACGCGTCGCTGCAGGTCCTCATATCCCGGACCGATGCCCTCCTCATACGACATGTGGATGATGTCGCTGGCCGAGTGAGTCAACGCCAGCACCCGCAGGGCGAGGTCGGCGATGGACACCTGCTCGGAGCTGCCGAGGTTGACGGCGGTGCCGTACGCCCCCTGGTGTTCCACCAGCGCTAGCAACGCGGGCACCACGTCGTGGACGTGGCAGAAGCAGCGCACCTGGGTGCCGGTCCCGAAGATGGTCAGCGGCGCCCCGGTGAGGGCTTGGGCCACGAACCGGGGAATGACCATGCCGTAGCGCCCGGTCTGCCGGGGGCCCACCGTGTTGAACAGCCGGACGATCACCGCCTGCAGGCCGAGTTCGGTGACGTAGGCGTGGGTGAAGCTCTCGTCCACGGCCTTGGCCTCGGAGTAGGACCAGCGGTGCAGCAGCGGTGAGCCGACCACCCGATCGTCGTCCTCCCGCAGGCCGATCTTGGTGTTCTTCCCGTACACCTCGCTGCTGGAGGCGATCAGGACCCGAGCCTGGTGACGGTGCGCCGCGGTGAGGACGTTTTCCGTCCCGTGGATGTTGGTGCGCAGGCTGTGCAACGTCCGATCGCGGATGACGAACGATCCGACGGCCGCAGCGAGGTGGAAGATCGTGTCCACCTGGCTGGCGAGCGTGTCAACCAGCGCCTCGTCCAGTACCGAGCCCGGTACGTAGCGGAAGCGGGGGTGGTCGTTGATCGAGGACAGATTCTCCATCGAGCCGGTGGCCAGGTTGTCGAGCGCGACGACCTCATGGCCCGCGGTGAGGAGGTGCTCTGCCAGGTGGGAGCCGATGAAGCCAGCTCCGCCGGTGATCAGCGCGTGCATCAGTCACCTCTTAGGGGGTTGGCACAACGTGGTTGGCATCAGCGGGGCGCGGTGGGCCTGGTCGATGGCGGCCTGGCCGATGGCGAACCGGTCGATGGCGGACTGGGCCCGCCGTGAATGGGTGCTGCCTGAGTGGGCGCCGCCGCGCCATCAGCCGGTCGTAGAGGTCGTCGATCCGGCGGGCCACCGCCTCGATGCCGTACTGCTCGCGGATGGCGGGCACGCCCTCACGCGGGCGGCGCCCGCGCGCCAACTCGGCGGCGATCTCCCGGCGCAGTCCGTCGACCTCACCAGGTACCTGGCGGGCCCGCTCAGTCTCGATGCCCTCCAGTGCCGGGCAGGTCGTGTAGAGCGCGGGTATGCCGTTGGTCAGCGCCTCCAGTACCGACAGCCCGAAGGTCTCCTGCTCCGAGGACGCGACGAACAGGTCCAGAGACGACAGCATGGCGGCCACGTCGTGCCGCTCACCGGCAAAGGTCACCAGCTCCGCGACGCCCTGGCGCTGCGCCTGCGCTTCCAGGTCGGGCCGGATCTGCCCGTCCCCCACGATCAACAGCCGGTGCTGATCGTCGAGTAGCGGCGCGGCAGACCTGATCACCAGGTCGAAGCGCTTGATCGGGTCGAGCCGGCCGAGCACGCCGATGACGTAGGCATCGAGGGGGAGATCGAACTCGCCGCGGATCCGGTCCCGGGCGGCGGCATCGTATGCGACCCGGGTGAAGTCCAGGCCGTTGGGAATGATCTCGATCTTGCGGGCGGCCACGCCCCATACCGTCAGCCGTTGCGCCACCGCGTCCGACACCGCGATCGTGGCATCCGAGCACAGGTCCGTGGCCAGGTAAAGGGTACGCACCCCGAGGGTCATCCGCCGGCGCTCCAGGTGCGTCTCGCCGATGGAGTGCTCGGTGGTGACCACCACCGGCGTGCCGGCGAGCCGGGCCGCGAGCCGGCCGTAGATGCAGGAGCGGTACAGGTGGGTGTGCACCACATCGTAGCCACCGGCGCGGATCAGGCGGGCCAACCGCAGCAGCGCGGACAGCTCGGTGTTGCGGGTCATGGCCAGATCGCGGACCCGCACGCCGTCCCCGGAGATCATCCCCGCGACCGGACCCGGGTTGTAGAGCGTCACCACGTCGGGCTGGTGGCGGGTGTGCTGGAGCAGGGACCGCAGCTGGAGCTCTGCCCCTCCCACACCCAACCCGGTGATCACGTGGAGAACCTTCACTTTCTTCCTCCTGACGGCACGGTGCACAGGGTGCGGGCCAAGATCACCATGTCCATCCATGGCGACCAGTGCTCGATGTAGAAGTTGTCGAAACGGATCCGGTCGGCGATGGACGTGTCTCCGTGCAGTCCATGCACCTGAGCCCAGCCGGTCAGTCCGGTCCGCATCCGGTGCCGGTCGCCATATCGCGGTATCTGCAACCCGAAGCGCGCCGCGAAGTACGGGCGCTCTGGCCGCGGCCCCACCAGGGACATCTCTCCGCGCAGCACGTTGAGGAGTTGGGGTAGCTCATCGAGGTGGGTCCGCCGCAGCCATCGACCGAGGTTGGTGGTGTGCTCGGGGAGCACCGCCCAGCGGGTGTCCGAGTCGGCGTGGTCGATCATGGAGCGCAGCTTGAGGAGCTCCATTGTCTTGCCGGACCGGGTGAGGCGGGTCTGGCGGAACAGCGCGGGCCCACCACCGTCGCGCCGGACCGCGACCGCGAGCGCGAGCAGCACGGGGGTGACCGCGACGAGTAGTGCCGTGGCACCCGCGACGTCGAACGCGGCCTTGGCGCCGGCGCCGAGCCGACCGTGTCCGAGACGGCGAAGCGGGACCAGCGGTATGTCGCACAGCTCGTCGAGATAGCCGCGGGGCAGCGCGGCGCCGAGCTCGTACATCCGCGGCACCACGCAGATGTCCACCGGTAACGGCCGGCAGGCCCGCACCAGCGGTACCAGGTCTTCATCCCGGGCCGCCGGGAAGCACACGATGACGCGCTGGATGCCGTAGCGGGCGACCACGTCGGGCAGCTCCGTGAGCTCGCCAAGCAGCGGCAACCCGACCCGGTGCCGCGGTGGCTGGCTGTCGAGGAACCCCCGGGGCGCCAAGCCGAGTTCTGGATGGTTGCGCAGCAGTTGCGCGACCCGAACCGCGGTGGCGCCGGTGCCGACGACCAGCGCTGGTTCGAGCAGCCGCCCACGCCGGTGTGCGGCCTTCAACGCGGCGCAGGCCCCGGCGCGCACGGCGACCAGCGCCGCGGTGGAGAGCAGCCCCAGTTGCAGCCCGTCGGGTCCCAGCCATGGCAGCACGGCGAGCAGCGGCATCGCCGCCACCGCCACGGTCCGCGGCAGCTGATCGGACACCCGCCGGCAGATCCGGAGCCGGTGCTGCCCGTCGGCCACCAGGAGCACCAGCACCGCGCAGGCGTACATCGTCGCTCCCCACCCTGATGCCCTGGCCAGCAGGACGGCGGTGGCGAGGCTGGCGACGTCCACTGCCGGGAGGGCCATCGGAAGCAGGGCCACCGGCGCCACCGGTGCGGCGAGTGAGGTGGTCACCGGCGAGTTCCCACGGTGGTTCGTGGCCCCGGGATGGTGGTGAGTGCGCGGGTCACCGCGCGCGCCGCGTAGTCGGCGCCATAGACGAACCGCATGACCGGTCCGAAGGTCGGAGCCACGGCAGGTCCGATGAAGTACAGGTTCGGTACCGAGGACTGGAAGTCCGGGCCGACGTCGGGACTGCCTGCCAGGGTTCGTACCTTCGAGCGCAGCTGTCTGGCCAGGAAGGTCAGCCGGTCCAGGTCGGCGCGGTAGCCGGTGGCGGCCAGCACGTGCTCGGCCGTGATCTCCCGCGTGCCCCCACCGTTGATCCCGCCGCCGGTGACTCCACCGGTGACTCGCAGCCCGAGCCGCACGCCCCAGGGCTCAGGTTCCGCCCACCGCACCGAGTGCCCGACCAGCGTGCGGATCTTGCCTTCCACCCGGGGGCGTAGCCAGTAGGCGCCGGCCGGTCCCAGCGCCCTGCGCGCGGTCCGGACCCGCTGAGTGGCTGGCAGCCGGCGGAACAGGTCGGGTTGGCTGGAGTAGAACCAGGTAGACCAGCCCGAGCCCAGCGGGGCTTCCGGTTCCCGGAGCCGCCGCCGGATCGATCGTTGGTTGGGCAGCGGAGCGCCGTTCCATACCAGTCCTGGTGCGCGGGCGAGCACGGTGACGCTTGCCCCGGACTCGTGCAGGAGCGCGGCCGATTCCAGCGCGGACTGGCCGGCGCCGACGACCGCGACCTCGCGGCCGGCGAACACCCCGAGATCGTCGTGCGCGCAGGTGTGCGTGCATACCTGCGCTGGCAGCGCGGCCAGGGTGCCGGGCAGATGCGAGAAGTGTTGCACTCCGGTGGCCACGACGACCTTGCGGGCCAGCGCGGTGGTCCCGTCGGCCAGACTGATGTCATAGTGCCCGCCAGCCCGGGTCACGTCGATGACCATCAGCTCTTCCAGGTGCGGAACCTCGGCGCGCTGGAACCAGTCTCCGTAGGCCACGAACGTCTCCAGCGGTACCGGGAGCCCGTAGTCGGCGTAGTCCCGGCCGGTGAAGTCGCAGAACGCGCGCAACGTATGCCTGCGGGCTGGGTCGGACAGGTTGGAGGCGTATCCCTGCGACTTGAGGAACATGCCGGCTGGCATCGCTTCTCGCCACAGTTGCATCGGCAGCCCGAACTGGCGGAACGAGACGCCAGCGGCGCGCAGGTGGGCACCCAGCGACAGGCCGTAGGGCCCGGCGCCCACAATGGCAACGTCGACAGTGTCATTCATGTCGTTGTTCATCTCTGGCCCTCCGTGCGGCTAGCTGCGTGGTGATGGTTCGAGGTGCGCTGCGCAGCGGGCGGGTCATCGCCCGCCATCCCATGCGCAGGCACATCAGCCCAAACGGTGCGAGATCATCTCGGGCGAACCAGGCCAGCTCGTCGGCCCGGCGCAGCGATGTCACCCAGGACCGGAAATCCAGGCCGCAGCGCCGGTAGGCCAGTGCCGCGATCGGGTCGTAGTTCTCCACCAGGAAGCTGCGGCCGAAGTGCGCCGAACCCTGCGGCACCGCACGGCCGGTCAGGTCCAGATGCGCCGCGACCACCACGTCGACGCCCGCAGTGTCCTGAAACAGTCGGAACTGCGCACCCAGCCTCGGGTTGAAGTCCAGCAGCTTGTACTGGCCGTCCCGGGGGTCGAAGCGGTAATCGAGGTCGGCGATGCCCCGAAAACCCAGCTGGGCCACCAGTGTGGTGGCCCAGTGGTGCAGCTGCGGGTTGTCCACCCAGCGTCCGAGGCTGGTCAGCCCGGCGTGCGCCGGATAGGAGCGTTCCTTGATCCCGACGAAAGCGGGCCGGCAGCGCGACTGGCCGTCACAGTAGCCGTGGAAGAAGTAGTCCTGGCCTTGCTGATGGTGGGGGATCTGATGGTGGGGGATATAGTCCTGCAGCATCAGGGCGCCGCCGTCGGAGTCGGCGCAAGCTCGCCAGCTGTGTGCGAGCTCGTCGCGGGTGCGGAGCACCGAGGTGCTGCGCGGTCCCTTCGCGCTGCTGGACCGCCACGGGGTGGCCAGCTTGGCGACCAGCGGGAACCCGACCTGGTCGGCGAACTCCTGGGCGCTGGCGAGAGACTCGGGCAGCGCGGCCGCCACGCACGGCACACCCAGCTCGCGGCACAGCTGGTACAGCGTGTACTTGCCGGCCAGTTGGCGCGGCAGGTCGCTGGGCGGGTCGGGGAACAGGAACCAGCGCCGCAGGTCGGTGCCATGCTCGGCGAGGAAGATGGCGCCGGCGTCGTCGGTGGGGATGAGCACGGCCCGGCGGCCGATCCGCTCGGCGAGCGTCACCAGCCCGGCCCGCACCCGTCCGGCATCCTCGGCGTCTGGCCGCCAGATCCATCGGTCGTGCAGGTAGCGGGATCTGGCTGCGGGTGCCAACGGGTCCTCGTGCACGCCGTAGACCGGTACGCCCAACCGGCCCAGGCTACGGATCGCACCCAGCCCGCCGTGGTGCAGGGCGTTACGGTCGAGCTTGAGGATGACCGCCGGTGTCGTGAGGTCCAGCTGTGTCGTCATCCTCTGGGCGTGCAGGTGGCGGGTCATCGACGGGCCGGTCCTCATACCACGCTGCGCTGCGTGGCGCCATCGAAGAGATAGGTCGCGTCGAGCACCGACGGGCAGCCCCGGATCCAGCTGTAATCGGTGTCGGGGTGCACCACGTGGATGACCACCAAGTCCCAGTCGGCTCCGCTGGGTGCCGCAACGCTGCGCATCAGCTGGCCTTCGGGCGTCTGGACGACTGGCACCAGCGGGTCGTGATAGCTGACGTCCGCGCCGCTCCGGGCGAGCCCGTCGATGATCAGCAGCGCTGGCGATTCCCGCACGTCGCTGACGCCGGCCTTGTAGCTGGCGCCGACCACGATCACCTTGGCGCCGGCGGGTGAGCGACCGTTGCCGGTGAGGACCTCGGTGGCCCGCTCGACGATGCGGGCCGGACGCGCATGGATGGAGTGCATGGCCTGCTCGATCAGCGGCGTCGGCCGGTGCTGCCCTTGCAGTTGCCACAGCAGGTAGTGCGGATCGCACGGGATGCAGTGCCCGCCCACCCCGGGGCCGGGGAACGCGGCGAGGAAGCCGTAGGGCTTGGTCGCCGCGGCCAGGGTGACCTCGATCGGGTCCAGCTTCAGCGTGCCACACACGTCGCTGAACTCGTTGGCCAGCGCCAGGGTGACCGCGCGGAAGATGTTCTCGTACAGCTTGGTCAGCTCGGCTGCCTCCGGGGAGCTCACCAGATAGACCGAGTCGGTCATCTGCCCGATCACCCGCGCGGCCTGCTGGCTGCACTCGACGGTGGTCCCGCCCACCACCCGTGGGGTTTCCCGCTGGAGGTGGTCGGGATTGCCGGGGTCGATGCGCTCCGGGCTGAAGGCGACGTAGACGTCCGTGCCGACGGTCAGACCACAGTGGTGCAGGGGCTCGACGAGCAGTTGCCGCGTGGTCCCGACGAAACTGGTCGAGGTGAGGATGATCGTCTGCCCTGGGTGGGCGTGCGCCACGATGGTCTGGCAGGCGCTGCGCAGGGCGGACAGGTCCGGGACGTGCTGCGCGTCCACCGGGGTGGGGACGCAGACGATCACCCCGTCGGCCTCGGCCAGTGCGGCGCTGTCGCTGGTGAGCCGGAAGCTCTCATCGTCCATGGCCATTGCCAGCCGCGCTCGGTCGAGGTCGGACAGGTTGACGTTGCCGCACTCGATGGCGCGCAGCCGGTCGTCGCTCACGTCCAAGCCGGTGATCTGCGACGAGCTGCCCAACAGCGCCAACGCCGTCGGCAGCCCGACGTACCCGAGGCCCACGACCGCCACCGAACCCAATCGGGCCCGCCCGTTACCGGCGGCCGGCTGTCCATCCGGCATGCAGAAGGGCACCAGCCGTCGCTCCAGAAGTCGCTCACGCCCGTTGATCGCGAGCGAAAGCCGGTGTTCAGCCACAATTCCCCCCGACCGTGGATCTGTGCTGTGCCGACCGTCTCATTAGCGGGGCGCTGGGTCCTCCGTCATAGGCGGTAGGTCGCCTACGCCGTTCGGTGGACGGCTCAGGCGGCTGCGGCCGGGGTTGGTTCGGTGAGTGGGCGTAGCAGGAGGGGGTCGGGGTCAAGGGTTTCTGCCGATCCGGTGTATTTCTATTGCCATCACAATGCGTAGATCGTAGCTAGCGCGCTGTGCACAGGAGATGGTGTGTCGGAGCTGGCCTGCGGGCACAGTGGGCCGCGACACGCTACTGAAATTTTCAGCTTCCTCACAGGAAAACGGTGGAACATGGGTTTGACCGCACAGTTGCTACTAACGACCGAAAAGTGTGGTTCGGGAAAGGCATACGTCAATGATCAGCCGGACCAAGATGGCGCTGCTCACAGGAGCAGCGGTACTGGCGATCGCCGGGGCAGGGACCGGCATCGCCCTTGCGCAAAGCTCTGACCCACCGTCGCCTACCCCACCTGCTCCGTCCAGCTCCGCACCGGCGCCGGATGGCATGTCGCACTGCCATGACGGGCATGACGGGCATGACGGCCACGGCAGGCACGGCATGCCCGGCAGGCGCGGAGGGCTGCTGGCCCGAATCGAGCACGGCGAGGCCACCGTGACCACCGACCAGGGTGACCGGGTCATCGACCTCCAGCGCGGCATCGTGAACTCGGCAAACTCCGGGCAGCTGATCGTCCGCTCTGCCGACGGGTTCACCACCACCTACGTGGTCGATAACTCGACCACGATCCGCAGGGATCGGAAGGCCAGCGACATCAGCCAGGTGGTCGCCAATGACCAGGTGCTCGTTCTGGCCACCAAGGCCGGCGGCACCATCACTGCCACGAACATCCGCGATACCGGACCGGCCAGGTAACCACCGGAAATCCAGATGAGGGAGAACCAGATGAGGGAAGTGGAATGATCCAGCTTGAGGATGTCACCAAGGCGTACCAGATGGGTAAGGTTGAGGTACCGGTACTTCACGGTATCGACCTGACCATAGATGACGGTGAATTCGTCGCCATCATGGGCCCGTCGGGATCGGGCAAGAGCACGCTCATGAACATCCTGGGCTGCCTGGACGTCCCCACCAGCGGGCGCTACCTGCTTGATGGCATCGACGTCAGCAGTCTGTCCGGCAACCGGCTGGCCAAGATTCGCAGCACCAAGATCGGATTCGTGTTCCAGTCGTTCAACCTGGTCTCGCGCACCAGCGCAATCCGCAATGTCGAACTGCCCTTGGTCTACGCCGGGGTGCGGGATCGGCGCTCCCGGGCCCGGGAAGCGCTGGAGCAGGTCGGGTTGGGCGAGCGCCAGAAGCACCTGCCCAATGAGCTCTCCGGTGGTCAGCAGCAGCGGGTGGCGATCGCCCGGGCGCTGATCAACGATCCCGCGATACTGCTTGCCGACGAGCCCACGGGCAACCTCGACAGCGCCTCCAGCGTCGAGATCATGAAATTGCTCGGTGCGCTGAACGATGCCGGCCACACGGTTGTGCTCATCACTCACGAAGCGGAGATCGCCCACTTCGCCAAGCGGGTCGTGCGGCTGCGCGACGGGTACATCGTGAGTGACGAGGCGCAGCAGCCCCGGACAGAGGTCAGTGCGTGAACCTGAGTTTTACCTCGTCGGCGTTAACCATCAAGTACGTAGCCGGCGCCGCGCACCGTGCGGATCCGGTCAGGGCCCAGCTTGCGGCGCAGGTACCCGACGTAGACTTCCACGACGTTGGAGGACTTTGGCTGGCCCCAGACCGCTATCGAGAGCCGGTCCTGTGATACCGGCTGGCCTGGCCGGCTAGCCAAGGCGACCAGCAGGGCGTATTCGGTCGGTGACAGCATCACCAGCCGGCCGGCGACGCTGACCAGCCCGAGGTCGGTGTCGACGGTGACCACCCCCGCGCGTATCACGGTCCGGTCCACCGACAGTTGATCGGAGACCCGCAGCCGCAGTCGGCTGACCAGCTCCTCCACCGGGAACGGGGTGGTCAGGTAGTCGTCCAAGGTGCCCCGCAGCAGCGACACGGTCTGCTCTCGTTGCTCGCGGGACGTCAGTGCGATGACCGGTAGCTGCGGCGCGATCCTGCGCAGCTGGGTGAGGAAGATCCGGGGATCCGGGCCGGCCAGGCCGACATCGAGCACGATCGCCGCGAGAGTATGCGCGCGGGCCGCGTCCAGCACCTCTGGGACAGCATCCAGCGTCCGGGTCTCGAAGCCGGTGGACCGTAACGCGTGAAGCACCCGGCTCGTCGTGTGGCGCAGGGGCACCATGAGAAGAACCGGATGCCGTAGCGCATGGGGGGCTCCCGAGGAGGGGCCATGGGGGGGAACTGTTGATCGCTGATCGGGCTGCATCGGCGGCAAGGCTGCCGCGCCGCGCGGCGGGGGGCAATCGATGAGCGGCAGGACTACCCGACCGGTCCAACGACTAACAGAGTGTCGTTGAGTGCGTTGCCCGGCATTCGGAGTAGTGGGGTGCGCTGTTCGGACTAATCGGTGGGCGCTCGTCGCGCCGCATGGCCGGGTGGGCGACCACGGGCCGGTAACGCTCTCAGATTGCGCCGGCTGGGTACCCACTTCTCCCTACGGTTCGTGCCGTGCGACGCCAGCTGGAACGAACACTGTGGGCAACGGCCTTCCTCGCCGTGCTCCTAGCGCCGGTGCTCCTGGCGCTCGTGCTGCACGGCCCGCGTAGCGGCGTCTCATCGCCGGCTCAGCCGGCAGGGGTCTCATCGCCGGCTCAGCCGGCAGTGGCCGGCTCGTCGCTGCTGTCCGAGCTCTGCGTCGGGATGGGGCTGCTCGCCACCTCGATGCTGGTCTGCGCGGTTGTGCTGCCGTCTCGGCTGCGCTCGCTGACCCGTACCTTGGGCATCGATGGGGTGCTCGGTATCCACCGCTTCGTTGGGCTTGCAGTCCTCCTGCTGGTGAGCTTGCACATCCTGCTCATGGTGGGGGCGAACCCGGCAAACGTGGCCCTGCTCGACGTCCTGCACGCGCCTAATCGGGCCCGCGCGGCGCTCGGCGCCACCGTGGCGCTGGGTGCGCTGATTGCACTGACGGTGCTGCGCAGGCGGCTGCGGCACCGCTATGAGGTGTGGCGTTGGGTGCATGTGGTGTTGGCCGGCACGGTGTTGGTGCTCAGCGGGCTGCACATCTGGTGGCTCAACCACCTGGTTCGGGATGCCGCGATGCGGGCCTTGTTCACCGTCCTTGCGTTGGGTGTGGTGATGGTGCTGGCGTACCGGTGGCTATGGTTGCCGGGCTTCGGCGCCTGCCGCGAATATGTGGTCCGCGAGGTGCGACCGGAGACCAGCACCGTGAGCACCCTGGTCCTTGAGCCCCGCCGGGACGGACATCGGCGCGGCTACCGGGCCCTGGAGTTCGCCCCTGGCCAGTTCGCCTGGCTGCGCCTGACCCCGTCGATCGGGGCGCAGGAGCATCCATTCACCATCGCCTCCAGCGCTCACCTCGGGCTGTGGACCGAGTTCACGATCCGGCATAGCGGTGATTTCACCCGCGAGCTTCGCCTGCTGCGACCGGGCAGCCCGGTGTGGGTCGATGGCCCGCATGGCGCCTTTACCCTCGACCTGCAGCGCACCACCGGCCTGGTGATGATCGCCGGTGGAGTCGGCATCACCCCGATGATGAGCATGCTGCGGACACTGGCGCACCGACGCGACCGGCGCCCGCACCGGCTGCTCATGGTCGCCCGGACCATCGACGATCTGTTATTCCGCGCAGAGATCAGGCAACTCCAGCACCGGCTGGACCTCACCGTCATCGAGCTGCTCCGCCAGCCGCCACCGAGCTGGACCGGCGCGTCCGGCACCGTCGATGAGGCCCTGCTCACGGCACTGCTACCGGGCAAGTTCCGGCGCAACCAGCTGGACTACTACCTCTGCGGGCCTCCCGCGCTGGTCACCGATGTGCTGACCGTGCTCGACGGGCTGGACGTCCCGCAACCACGGATCCACACCGAGCAGTTCGACCTCGTCTGATCCGAATCGACCCCCATTGATCCCGAGGAGAAAGGCTTCTTCTGTGCGCCCCCCGGTACCCCGATTCGTCCGATGGGCCGTCGCCCTGGCCGTGATTGTCGCGCTGACGGTCGCGGTGTTCCAGTACTGGGGTACGTCGCAGTACGGAACGGCAAGCGCGCACAGCAATGCGCACGACACTGGATGGACGCAAACGCGGTGGGGCCCGCTGGGACCTGCGGATCGAGACCTGCTGGTCATGGTCCGGCAGGCTGGCCTGTGCGGGGGGTCGAGCGGGCGGCAGGCCCAGCGACAGGGCAGCAGCGCTGCGGTCCGTGCCATCGCCAAGCGCAGCGGAGTGGACTACGGCGACCTCGACAACCAGGTTCGCTCGGTCGCCGGCAAGCTCGGTGTGCCGCTGCCCGACCAACCCAATGAGCAGCAACAGGGCTGGATGAAGGTACTATCCGGGTGGTCCGGCCCGGACTTCGACCGCATGTTCGCGCAACGGCTGCGCCTCACCGATGGCGACGTGCTTCCGGCCCTCACCAGTGTGCGGGCTGGCACCCGAAACGGGTTGATCCGGTCGTTTGCGGCCAACGCCGCGGTACTCGTCAACCGGCACATGGAGTACCTGGAGGGCACCGGGCTGGTCGACTATTCCAGACTGCCCGAACCGCTGGCCCCCGCTGGCCAGGAACAGCACATCGACCAGGTGGTCAACGCCACGCCAGGCCCCACCGCGGGCACAGATATGAACGCCATGGTTGCCGCCCTAGTCTTGATCGCCGCGCTGCTAGTCGCCCTCGGTCTGCTGGGGACCACTGGCTGGCGGGCCGGTGCTCGCCCCCAGCAGCGTCGTGGCGCCCCTCATCATGGCTTGTCCCGCCGGCCCCCGCAGAGGCGACACGCTGCCCAGCGTTGGTAGCTCAACCGCCGGTCACGGATAACGCCCACTCAGCGCGACGGTGGCGGCGGGTCGGGCACTGGCCGGCCGAACAGTCCCAGGAGCGCGTCCCGGTCGTCGTCGAGCGCGCTGCGGTTACGCCGACTGTGCCCGCATGCCACGCACCGCTGCACTACGACGATCTCACCGCCCTCGGATAGCGCTCCGACCGGCTCCATCGCTGCGCCACACTCGGCGGCCCGGTCGCCTGGGTTGACGTCAACGTGCCGCGACCACAGGCATCGCGGGCAGTGATTGGTGTAGCCGCTACCCCGCACCGGGGTCCCGCAGCGCAGGCAGGTGAAGTCCTCCCGGCGACGGGTGAACGAGGGTGGGTGGGTCATCGCCTACCAGCATTCCACCCGTGTGGTACTCCGTCAGCTCAGCGTTACGCTAGATCTCCTTACGCGATGAGCACTGAGGTTGACGGGATTGGGGTCAGATCATGATACAAGAGGTGCGGACCGCCGAAGGGCGCACCTGGACGGTGCATAGCAGGATCAGCTGGACCAAGCCAGAGAGGGAACACCAGTTCGAGCACGATATGGCCGCCGGTTATGTGTCCTGTATCGCGATGGCTGGAGTCGTCGTCGTGCTGACGCTCTTCCTGGTGTTCTGGGCGGCACCAGCCGGTGTGGTCATACCGGCCTGGTTCGTGCTGTTGATCCTGCTGATTTTGTTGCTGGTGCCGGTGTGGTGGGCGCTGCAACGGCCCTGGATCATCACGGCGTACCCCGCTGAGCAGGAGAGTGAGCACTGGGAAGGCACCGTGCGCGGCATGATTTCGGCCCGCGAGGAAGCTCACCAGGTCGTCGAGGACCTGAAAGTGCGGGGCCTTCCAGACGAGGGCAACGGACCGCTTTCCCGGGTCTCGTCCACCGCGTCGTTTCGTGACTCGTGAGTGGTGTCCCTCCGCGCCTGAGCCCTCCCAAGCTGAGCTCTCCACCAAGCTGACAGGCGCCCGCGCTCAGCCGTCCGATCCGCCAGAGCAACCGAGCGGGAGCGACCCGCCATTGTCTCCTGGGGTCGGGACCGCGACTATGGCTTCGTGAACCTGCTCAGCAACGCAGCGGTGGCGTTGGTCCTCGCCGTGGCGATCGTTGCCGGGCTGATGTATGGCCTGCGGAGCCGGCGACCATTCGGCACTGATGCCGACGTCGCCACTTACACCGCGCTGAACGCCATGGCGCAGGCCGCACTACCGCTGCGGGAGCGGCTCTGCGCCGCCTCGGCGACCGACGCGGCGCCGCACCTGCGGGCGTTGATGGACTGCATCGCCGTCGCGGTGGTCAACGGTGAAGGTGCAATGCTGGCCTGGGATGTCAAGGCTCAGCATGCTACCGACGCTGAGCATCACGCGGATTGGGTCAGGAACGCTGCCTACGAGGTGCTGAGCACCGGCCGCCAGCAGGTCTGCAGCCAGATGGACTGCGGGCGCCCCAACTGCCCAGTTCGCTCGGTGATCGTCTCCGCGTTGGAGGTGGACGGCGACATTGTTGGGACCTTCGGTGTGATCAGCCAGCGTGCCGCTAAGGCTGGCGTGATTCGGGCCACGGCAGAGGTCGCCAGGTACGTCTCCAGCCAACTTGAGCTCGCCGAACTCGACGAGTCCCGATCCCGGCTGGCCCATGCCGAGATCCGGGCACTGCGTTCGCAGATCTCCCCGCATTTTATCTACAACGCACTGACCACGATCTCCCACTGCATCAAAACTGACCCGGATGAGGCTCGTGAGCTGATCATGGAGTTCTCCGACTTCACCCGGTACTCCTTCCGCGCCGAGGGGGAGTTCACCACGCTCGCCGAGGAACTCAACAACATCGACCGCTACCTGATCCTGGAGAAGGCCCGGTTCGGGGATCGGTTGCAAGTCCAGCTACGGATCGCACCCGAGGTGCTGCCGGTGGTGTTGCCGTTCCTGTCGTTGCAGCCGCTGGTGGAGAACGCGGTCCGGCACGGGCTGGGGGGCGGGTCCGGCACCGTGTCGATCATCGCCGAGGACGCCGGGTCGGATTGCGTGATCAGTGTGGAGGACGACGGCATCGGGATGGATCCGCACCGGCTCCGCGAGGAGATGACCGACTCCCACCTCACTGGCGCGCATGTCGGGCTGGGCAACGTGCACGACCGGCTGCGTGGGGCCTTCGGTGACGGGTGCGGGCTGGTAGTCGAAACCGGTCCGGGGATGGGCACCAAAGTTAGCATGAAGGTGCCCAAGTTCAGCCGCGGAGTGCGCGCCGTCGCTCCACCGACGCCAAGCCCATTGCGTGCGCAACCGTCGGTCAGCGCCTAACGGCGCCTCACGCCAGCCGGCCTCCGTAGGCTTGCCGAATGGACGTCAAGGACCTGACCTCGCGGCTGCCATTGCCCGGCACCCAGCGGGAGCGTGGCCCGGTGGTGGCTGCGGTGAAACTGCATGGCGTGATCACGCCGAGGCCGACTCCGCTGGGGCGCGGGGTGATCAACTTGTCCGCCGTGGAGTCTGTGTTGACCCGCGCCTTCGGCTACGACCGGCTGCGTGCGGTGGCGTTATTGATCAATTCACCGGGTGGTTCAGCCACCCAGTCGGCGCTGGTGGCGGATCGCATTCGCGGCCTCGCTGACCACAAGCGCGTGCCGGTGCTGGCGTTCTGCGAGGACGTCGCCGCATCCGGTGGGTACTGGCTCGCGTGCGCCGCCGATGAGATCATCGCCCATCCCACCTCGTTGGTCGGCTCCATTGGGGTGGTCACTCAGGGCTTCGGATTGCACGGTTTACTGGAGCGCTTCGGGGTCGAGCGTCGGCTGTACACCGCAGGGGTGAACAAAGCCCGGCTCGATCCGTTCCTGCCCGAGCGGGAGGACGACGTGGTGTGGTTGCGCAGCCTGCAGACTGAGCTGCACGGCATGTTCCGCGACTGGGTGTGCGCGCGCCGCGGCGGCCAGCTGGCTACTGATCAGCACGATCTTTTCACCGGTGAGGTATGGACCGGCCGCCGGGCCCTGGAGTTGGGCTTGGTCAACCGGCTGGGCACAATGCGCGGGGAGGTCGCCAAGAGGTACCCGGACGCGGAGATCATCACAGTGGAGGGACGCCGGTCGCTGTTCGCTCGTCTGGGCCTCGTGATGGGCCTAGGAAACGTCGGGCTGGGCCCCGTGGCGGCCTCGCTGAGCGGGAGTGGCAGCCCAGAGTCCGCGCTGGCGGTGCTCGAGGCGCTCGAGCACCGCGCCGCCTGGTCCCGCTTCGGCCTGTAGATCCGGCCGAACACGTTCGGACTACGACGAGGCCACTAACACGCTAACCGTGGACATTGGTACCGGCCATGTGCAGGATTGACGGTCGGGGGATGGTGAGGGGGTGCTGGGTTGACGGAAAGGCGGCTGATGAGCGGCAACGACGACAAAACCGGGCTTGTCGTGCTCGCCGTGGATGACGAGCCACATTCCCTGTCCATGCTGGTTGACGTGCTCGAAGCCGAGCCGAGGGTCGGCACCGTGCTGACGGCCACGGACGGCGAAAAGGCGTTGGCGATCTTGAAGTCAGACGGCAAGGCGTCCCCCCGGATTGATGTCGTGTTCCTGGACATCCGGATGCCGGGGCTGGACGGCCTGGAGCTGGTCCAGATGCTCGCCAAGACCCCCAACCCGCCAGAGATCGTGTTGGCTACCGCCTACGACGGAAGGGCCCTCGACGCGTTCGAACTCGGCGTGGTCGACTACCTGATGAAGCCGGTGAGCCGGGAGCGAGTGGCCAGCACGCTGCGGCGGATCATAGCCTCCCGGCACGACCCGGCCAGCCCGGGACCGGAGCAGGGCAACGAGGACGAGGTCATCCCGGTCGAACTCGCTGGCACCACCAAGCTGGTGCCGCGCTCGTCGGTGCGCTGGGTGGAGGCGCATGGAGACTACGCGCGGCTACACACTGGCGAGAGTACCAGCCACCTGGTCCGTATCCCGCTCTCCCAGTTAGAGGACCGCTGGTCCGACGCCGGATTCGTGCGCATTCACCGCTCCTATCTGGTTGCCCTGCCGTTGATCACCGAGCTGCGCATGTCGTCGTCGGGGTACGTGGTGCGGGTGGGCAGCGGAGACGATGCCACCGAGTTGCCGGTCAGCCGAAGGCACACCCGTGACCTGAAGGACCGCTTGGTGCGGGCAGCCAAGCAGGGCTGGACAATGCCCCGATGAGCTGTCCCGATGAAGCTCCCCGGATGAACCCCCCGATGAACACTGACGCGGCCGACTTGTGGGACGCCCTGGAACTGGAACACGAGGTCCAAGCGGCGGTCCAAGCGGCCGCCCGGGAAACGGCCCAAGCGGTGGCCCGAGCGACGGCCCCAAAAACGGCCCCAAAAACGGCACTGGAAGAAAACGCCGGCCACTCACCCACTGGCCGGGCCAAGCCTGGCAAGCGGGAACGGATCGTCCTCGCGCAGCGCCGCAACAGCCGCCGGGTGGTGCGCACACTCGCCGAGTTGGAGGATCGGACTAGCGTCGGTCTGACCAGCGTCGGTGAGGCGTTGGTCCGCCAGTTGGTGCGGGTGCAGCTGATGCTGTCGATCCGGCTGATGCTGCTCACCGTGGTGGTGCTCGTGAGCATCCCGCTGGCGTTCCTGCTGGTGCCGTGGCTGGGCACGACCGACGTCCTGGGTTTGCGGCTGCCGTGGTTGCTGCTCGGGCTCGCGGTCTACCCGTTCTTCGTCATGGTGGCCTGGTCCTACAACCGCGGCGCTGACCGCAACGAGCAGGCCTTCGCTGAGTGGGTTGAGAACTGAGCACCGGCGTGCCCGACAAGGCTGACGTCTACGTCACCATTGCCGCGATGGTGCTGATTGCCCTGTGGACCACGCTCACCGGCTTCTACGGGGCAAAAGCTCGGTCGACCTCGGACTGCCTGTGGGCCTCCAAAACGGTGGGGCCGCGCTGGAATGCCTCGGCGATCTCCGGGGAATACCTGTCCGCGGCTTCCTTCCTCGGCATCGCGGGGCTGGTGTTCAAGGGCGGCGTGGACGCGCTGTGGTATCCAGTCGGGTTCACTGCGGGGTATCTTGCGCTGCTGCTGTTCGTGGCTGCGCCGCTGCGCCGGTCTGGGGCCTACACGCTGCCCGACTTTGCGGAGGGACGGTTGGGCTCGGCACGGCTGCGCCGGATCTGTTCCCTCTTCGTGATCCTCATCGGCTGGCTTTACCTGGTGCCGCAGTTGCAGGGGGCCGGGCTCACCCTCCATGTTGTCACGGGCCAGCCGAGATGGGTCGGCGCGGCGGTGGTCATGGCGATCGTGACGTTCCACATCTACACCGGGTGGTGCTCGATCACCTTCGTGCAGGCCTTCCAGTACTGGATCAAGCTGACCGTGCTGGCCATACCGGTCTTTGTGCTGCTGATCCACCATGCTGGCGAGGACCAGGGGTTCCGGAACTCGCTGAGTGCCTCGGCGCCACCGTCTTTCTCCCAGGCCACCGACGTCACTCTGGATCACGATGTCGTGCTCCAGGTCACTAAGCCGATGCGGGTCAAGGTGGTAGGAACGCTGGACGGGCGGCCCACGAATGGGATGGTGCCCCTGGCGCCGGGTGACAACCGCGTCGCCAGGGGCACCACACTGCACTTCGACGCGGGCAGCCGGGTGCCGGTGATCAGCGGCGCTGTTGTGAACAACGACACCTGGCTGCGTCCGTTGAGCAATGGTAAGCACCCGCTCCTGGCCACGTACTCGCTCATTGTGGCGCTGCTGCTGGGCACTATGGGGCTGCCGCAAGTACTGGGTCGGTACTACACCGATCCTGATGGTCGAGCGGCGCGCCGGACCACGCAGCTGGTGCTGGCGCTGCTTGGGGTGTTCTACCTGTTCCCGCTGCTTTCCGGGTGGCTCGCCCGGCTTTACGTCCCGCGGCTGCTGGTCGATGGGAACACTGACGCCGCGCTGCTGCTGCTGCCCCGCGCGGTGTTGGGGGGGTGGCCGGCCCTGCTGCTCGGCGGGTTGATCGCGGCCGGGGCGTTCGCCGCCTTTGTGTCCGCCGCCACTGGGCTCGTGGTGAGCGTCGCCGGGGTGCTGTCCACCGACGTGCTGGCTGGTCAGATCCGGGAAGAAAAAACCGGTCGGCTCTGGGACTTCCAGAGGGCTACTTTCGTGGCCTGGGGCGTCCCGTTGGCGTTCGTGCTCGCCGTATCGTCGTTGGACTTGGCCCAAGGCGTGGGACTGGCTTTCGCGGTGGCCGCCTCGTCGTTCTGCCCGCTGCTGGTGCTGGGCATCTGGTGGCGCGGGCTGACCGATGCTGGCGCGGCGGCTGGCATCCTGGCCGGTGGCGGCTTGGCGTTCGCCGCGGTGCTGCCCGCCGCGGCCGGAGTGCTCCCGCCGGGGTGGCAGGCGGTGCTGGCGCAGCCGGCTGCGTTCACCGTGCCGGTGGCCTTCCTGACCATGGTCGTGGTGAGCCGCCGGACCAGGGATCGGGTCCCCACTGGCGTGTCACGTATCCTGCTGCGGCTGCACGCGCCGGACCGGTTGGGCTTGGCCGAGGATCGGGAGCTGGGTCAACTCAATGCCCGGGTCCGGATGCCCGTAGTCGTGCTGCCCCGGATACGCGGTGGTCGGCACCGTCGCTAACCACCCGAACGTCCGCAGGCTCCACCATCGTGATGCGCGCGGTGGACGGTTGGCGGTTAGGGTGTCCCGGTCCTCGCGACGCACGTAACATCACATGATCATCATTACTGTCTTGGAGGAGTTTGCATGAGCACCACCGAGCCCGTCGGCGGTGCCGGCACCGGGCCGCCACCGGAGTCCTGGGCCGCCGCGCATACCAGCGCGGAGTTCGCCACCCTGCGCAAGCGGCTCCGCAGCTTTGTCTTCCCGATGACCGCGTTCTTCCTGGCCTGGTACTTCCTGTACGTCCTGCTGGCCGCGTTCGCCCCGCACCTCATGGCCGTCGAGGTCGCCGGCAACATCAACGTTGGGTTGATCTTCGGCCTGCTGCAGTTCGTCTCGACCTTCGCCATCACGACGATGTACGTCCGATTCGCGAACCGCAGCCTCGACCCGGTCAGCAGTCGGATCCGCGAGCAGGTCGAAGGAGGAACCTGGTGACCGGAGAACCTGCTCAGGGAGCTCTCGGGGATCCCCTGCTCAACGGCGGTATCTTTGTCTTCTTCGTGCTGGTCACCCTGGTGATCGTGTTCCGGGCCTCGCGCCAGGCCAGGACCGCGGCCGACTACTACGCGGCCGGCCGGTCGTTCACTGGCCCGCAGAACGGGCTCGCGATCTCCGGCGACTACCTGTCCGCGGCGTCGTTCCTGGGCATCGCCGGGGCCATCTCGGTCTATGGTTACGATGGCTTCCTCTACTCGGTCGGCTTCCTGGTCGCCTGGCTGGTGGCTCTGCTGCTGGTCGCCGAGCTGCTGCGGAACACCGGCAAGTTCACCATGGGTGACGTGCTGAGCTTCCGGATGCGGCGGCGGCCGGTGCGGGCCGCCGCCGCCGTGTCGACGCTGGTGGTGTCCTTCTTCTACCTGCTGGCCCAGATGGCCGGCGCCGGCGGTCTGGTCGCGCTGCTGCTCAACGTCAAGGGAACGAAGGCCCAGTCGCTGGTGGTCGCGGTCGTCGGCCTGTTGATGATCTTTTACGTGCTGGTCGGGGGGATGCGCGGCACCACGTGGGTGCAGATTGTCAAGGCTACCCTGCTGATCATCGGCGCGGGTATGTTGACCGCTTGGGCGTTGGGCTCTTTCGGGCTCAACTTGTCTGCCTTGCTGGGTGAGGCGGTGGCGCGCTCGTCGCACGGGCACGCTGTGCTCGAACCGGGCTTGCAATATGGCAAGAACACCACGACGAAGATTGACTTCGTATCGTTGGGGCTCGCATTGGTGCTGGGGACCGCGGGCCTGCCGCACATCCTGATGCGCTTCTACACCGTGCCCTCGGCCAAGGAGGCCCGCCGCACGGTGGTGTGGGCAATCTGGCTGATCGGCGTCTTCTACCTGTTCTCGCTGGTGATCGGCTACGCCGCCGCGGCGCTGGTGGATGGTGGTCCGCAGCGGATCGTCGGCATGCCTGGTGAGGAGAACTCGGCGGCGCCGCTGCTGGCCTACCAGTTGGGCGGTGAGCTGCTCCTCGGCTTCATCTCGGCGGTGGCCTTCGCCACCATCCTCGCCGTGGTGGCCGGACTGACGATCACTGCGTCCGCGTCGTTCGCGCACGACGTGTACGCCAACGTGATCAAGCATGGCAACCTGGACCCGGACCGTGAAGTGCTGGTCGCCCGCATCACCGCCTGCGTCATCGGCGCGCTGGCGGTCCTCGGCGGCGTCGTGGCACTCGGCCAGAACGTCGCCTTCCTGGTGGCGCTGGCCTTCGCGGTGGCTGCCTCGGCGAACCTGCCGACGATCTTGTACTCGCTGTTCTGGAAGCGGTTCAACACCAGCGGCGTGCTGTGGAGCATGTACGGCGGTCTGATCAGCTCCGTGGGGCTGATCATCTTCTCGCCGGCGGTGTCGGGCACTCATAAGTCGATGTTCCCCAGCCTGGACTTTGCGATCTTCCCGCTGCGCAACCCGGCGCTGGTCTCGGTGCCGCTGGCCTTCCTGCTCGGATATCTCGGCACGGTGCTCAGCAAGCGCGACCAGGCCGATGAGGCGAAGTTTGCCGAGATGGAGGTGCGCGCGCTGACCGGAGTCGGCGCTGAGCGCTCGCTGGTACCCGCTGAGGTGAGCCCGGCGCGGTCCTGGGCGCCGCTCACCCCGATGCCCACCGGTACTAACGGGATCGCCCCGATCGCTCCCGAGGTTCCCCACCGGCATCCACCAGCCGCGGCCGCCGACGGCGGATCCTGGGCGCCATCGGGGTGATGGCCGGGGTGGTCGCTCGCGCGGACCCGTGAGTGGCGATGCGAGTCCTGACTCGCATCGCCACTCACGGGTCCTGTGGCAGGATTGGCGCTTATGACCTCTCCAGTCCCGGCCGTGGTGGTGCCCGACGTGCCTGAGCGCGCCGTGCTGCTTGACGTGCGCGAGAATGACGAGTGGGCGGCCGGACACGCGCCGGGGGCCGTGCACATCCCGATGGGGCAGGTGGCGCGGCGGCTCGATGAGCTGACCACCATGTTCCCCGATCGCTCGGTGCGCGTGGTGTGCCGCTCTGGAGGGCGGTCGGCCCGCGTCACCGCCTATCTGAAGCAGGCGGGCTGGGACGCGGTGAACGTTGACGGCGGGATGCGTGCCTGGGCTGCTGCGGGTCGCCCCATGGCGGCCGAATCTCATACGGCACCCAGAGTTCTGTAGTTCCACATGCCCACCCCGGCGGATGAGCAGATGCGCGCACTGGCCGCTGTGGCGGTCCCGCTACTGGGGTTGACCGCCATGCTGGTGCTGGTCACCGCGGGCGCTGAGGCGTGGCGTTATGCGCTGCTGCTGGACAGCCGCACCGATGCTGTGCCCGCTGGTCCGCTGCACGCCAGCGATGCGCTGGTGGTCACCGGCGGCGTGGTATCGCTGCTTTCCTCGGCGCTGGCGGGTGCGGTCACGCTGGGGTGGCTGGTGCACGCCAATGTGGCCGCGGCCCAGGCCGCTGCGGTCACCCCGGCCCGGCCAGGCTGGCAGGTGGTCGTAGGGGCCCTGGTGCCGGGGATGAACCTGGTGGTGCCGGGCGCGGTGCTCGCCGAGGTGGAGCATGCGGCGCTGGGCCAGGACCCGAACCGGCGACCGCGTCCCTCTCGACTGGTCATCGGGTGGTGGGTGATCTGGGCGGTCGGCCTGGTGCTGGCCGGCACCGCCATCCTGTGGAACCTGCGCAGTGGTATGCAGGCCCGCGCCGATGGAGTGCTGCTGCACGTGGCCACTGACCTGGTGGCCGGGGCGGTCGCGATCATCACGATCGTCGTGGTGCGGCGGCTGACCCGGTTGCTCAGCCCGGTGAAGCTGGCCGGTACCCGCCGCATGGTGGTGGTGCGGGTGCCTGGCGCAGCTCGCTCGTGAGTGGCATTGATCCCGTTACGGTAACCAGCTGACCCGCCCGCGCAGCAGCGCGTACCCGATGAAGGCGACGATGTCGATCAGCGCGTGCGCGCTCACCAGGGCCCATATCCGGTGAGTGAGCTGCCAGACCCGGCCGAACACGAGCCCCATCAGCAGATTTCCCACGAAACCGCCAAACCCCTGGTAGAGGTGGTAGCTGCCGCGCAGTACCGCGCTGGCGAGTACGGCACCGCCTTCGCCCGACCCCAGCTGGCGTAACCGGGTGATCAGGTACCCCACCACCAGCAGCTCCTCGGCCAGCGCGTTGGCCACCGCCGAGGCGATCAGCACCGGGACTCGCCACCAGGTGTCGGCCAGCGCGGAGGGCAGCACGGTGAGGTTCAGGCCGGCCGCGTGGGCCAGGAGGTACAAGCCCAACCCCGGGCCGCCGATCATCGTGGCAAGCCCGACGCCAAGCCCCACGTCCCGGCCGGCCGGCCGGCGGTCCAGGCCGAGGCTGTGCGGTGCGATACCGCTGCGCCACAGGAGGTAGCAGCCCAGCGCACCCCAGGCCAGCAGCTGGATCACCCCGGTGAGTTGGTAGGCGAGGTCCAGCAGTTCGGTCTTACGCACCGGCGCGTTGATCGCCACCGATTGATCGGCCAGGGACCCCGGAGCCAGCAGCGCGTCCAGCAGGGCCAGCAGGCTGCGTAGCCCGGACAATCCCAGGGTCACCGCCAGTACCAGGACAATCTCGATGACCAGTGCCCGGCGTTGTCCGGGATCGGTGACCACCGCGGGCTGCTCCGGCCGCGACGGGGCCAGCCACTCCCGTACCCCCGCGCCCCGCGTGCTCACCCCTTGACGCTATCCGCCGCCCCCCGCATCCCCTCCACTTGCCCACCTCGGAAACCTGACGTGCTCGGTATGTCTGGCCGCGCGTATCGTGGGCGCGTGTGGCGGTTCGTGCTGGCCCGGCGATGGTGGGTTGGGCACCTGCTGGTCACGATGTGTTGTGTGGTGTTCGTCCGCCTGGGGCGCTGGCAGTGGGATCGGGCGCATTCCCCCACGGGTGATTGGCAGAACCTGGGCTATGCGCTGCAATGGCCGTTGTTCGCGGTCGCGCTGGCCGTGGCCTGGGGCCGCTTCCTGTGGCTGGAGCGGCACCGCGTTCCCGAGGCGGGCTCCCCGGACCCCGAGACGGCGCGCAGCGGCCCCACCGCGAATCTGACTCCACCGGTTCCTCGACGCCCCGCTTACCCACCAATCCGGGAGGACGATCCCGACGATGAGCTCGCCGCGTACAACGCCTACCTCAGCCGGCTCGCTGAGCAGGACCAGCGGTAGGACCGACCGGGTCGCGGCCCGGTTGGTCGGGTACCGGGTCGCTGCCTACGCCACCGGTGTGATGCTGCTCGTGCTGACGACGTCGGTGGTGCTGCACTACGGCTTCGGGGACACGAGGCTGACCTGGAGCGGACCCGTGCACGGATTTCTCTACATGGGCTACCTCGTCACCACGGCCTTGTTAGGTACGTCGATGCGGTGGCGGCCTGGGCGGATGGTGCTGGTGGCGCTGGCCGGCATGATCCCGTTGATGTCTTTCGTGGCCGAGCGCAGCGTCACCCATGAGGTGCGCACCCAATTAGCCGCCCGCCCAGTTAAGGACCCCAGCTAGGGTCCTGGGTAGAAACAGGTGCGCACTGACTGGCGCCCGGCGGACCGGGCTAGGGTGCCTCAGGTGTTGACAGTGCTGAACCTGCATCCCCCCGGTCCGCCAGATGTCCCACCTCTGCTGGCCCGGTTGGTCGATGACGCGGCGCTGTTCCCACCGTCCGGGACGAGCGTGGTTGACGCGGTCAAGACGCACCTCGCTGCCCGCCGCGGGCCGCACGCCGGGGTGATCGGTTTCCTGCTGTGCCCGATCTCGCGGCTGGGTGCGCTGGTCAGTGCGTTGCGCCGGGCTCGTCTCACGCAGCCGGTGGCCTTGTCGCTGGTTGCCGACACCGGTCTGGGGGGTCTGCCGAAGGCCATCTCCACCGCGCTGGACAACACGAAGCTCCTGGATCTGCGGATGATCGAGGTGCCGGCGCCCTCCGATGTGGACTCCACGTGGCTGGTGCAGCTCACCGAGTTCGTGCCGGACGACGTGGTACGGGTCGTCGAGCCCCGCCGCGGCCGGCCAGAGTGGTTGCGGGGCGTGCGCCGGGTCGCCGAGGCCGGCTGCTGGCCCAAACTGCGCTGTGGCGGCAAGTCCGTGGAGTCGTTTCCCAGCGTCGAGGAGGTGGCCGATTTCCTGGCCATCGCGACCGGTACCGGCCAGCCGTTCAAGGCGACCGCTGGGCTGCACTACGCGGTTCGCCATCACGACGAGAGCACCGGGCTGACCCACCACGGGCTGCTCAACATGCTGGTCGGCACCGCCCATGCGGTATCCGGTGCCAGCGCCCACGAGGCGCTGCGGTGCACCGACGCGGCAGCGTTAGCCGCTGAAGCCAGCGCGCTGTCCGAGGATACCTCGCGCGATGTTCGCGAAGTGTTCGCCTGCTATGGGTCGGTGTCGTTGACCGGTCCGGTGGCAGACTTGATCCGGCTGGGACTGTTGCCGAACCCCGAGCATCGGCCAGCGTCTCGGGGATGATGCACGCCCTCGGCGTGGCGGGATAATGCACACCATGACTGTCACCGCGTACCTTGGACCTGAGGGAACCTTCGCGGAGCAGGCGGCTCGCGTGCTGGTCCCCGGTGACGAGTTCCGTTCGGCGGTCTCGGTGCACGCGGCGATCGCCGCAGTGCGGGGCCGTCAGGTGGACGCGGCGTGCGTGCCGGTGGAGAACTCGGTGGAGGGTTCGGTGCCGGCCACCCTCGATGCGATGGTCGAGGGCGACCCAGTGCTGGCGGTGGCCGAGGCCGTGCTCCCGATCCGGTTCAGCGTGCTAGTCCGTCCGGGCACCGCCGCGGCTGATGTGCACACCGTGGCCACCCACCCGCACGCCGCGGCCCAGGTCCGCGGCTGGCTCGGCACGCACCTGCCGAGCGCCGCGACGGTCATGACCGCCTCCACGTCGGCCGCGGCGGTCGCGGTACTCGACAGCCAGGCCGATGCCGCGGTGTGCGCCCCGGTCGCGTTGCGGCACTACCCGCTCGCCGAGTTGGCCAGTGGGGTGCACGACAAGAACGATGCCAAGACCCGCTTCCTGCTGTTGCGCCGTCCGGGGGCGGTGCCGCCGCCCACCGGCACAGACCGTACCTCGCTGGTCGCGATGGCCGTCGATCGTCCTGGAGCGCTGTTGGAGGTGCTCGCCGAGTTCGCTCTGCGCGGGGTCAACCTCACCCGGATCGAGTCCCGGCCGATGAAGGCCAGGCTGGGCGAGTACCAGTTCTTCCTGGACTGCGAGGGCCACGTGACCGAGGACGCGGTCGGCGACGCGCTGGCTGAGCTGCACCGGCGGTGCACCTGGGTGCGCTTCCTCGGCTCCTATCCCCGGACCGGTGCGCCGCGCCCCGGACCGGACCAGGCCGGGTTCACCGCCGCCCGGGAGTGGCTCAGCGCGGTGCGCGCTGGGCGGAGTGCGTGACGCCACTGCGGCTCGTGCTGGTCCGGCACGGGGAGACCACAGCCAATGCCGAGGGCATTCTGGACACCCGCCTGCCGGGGCACCCCCTGAGCGAGGAGGGTCACCGGCAAGCCGCCGAGCTGGCGCAGCGACTGGCCGGCGAACCCGTGGTTGCGGTGTACGCCAGCCGCGCTTTACGCGCCCAGCAGACCGCCCGTCCGGTCGCGGCCCGGCACGGCCTGGCGGTGCAGATCCTGAGCGGGGTGCACGAGGCGTTCATCGGTGATCTCGAGGGGTGTCGGGCGCCGGATGCCCACCGGACCTTGCACGAGCTGTACCGCACCTGGCACTACGGTGACCTTGAGGCGGCGCGACCCGGTGGGGAGTCGGGTAAGCAGGTACTCAGCCGCTACCTCGCCGACGTCGCGGCGATCCGTTCGGCGCATCGGGACGGCACCGCCGTGCTGGTCAGCCACGGCGCCGCGACCCGGCTGGCCGTTGTCGCGCTAGCGGCCAACGTTGACGGTTCGTTCGCCGCCCCGCGCCTGCTGTCCAACGCCGCGACAGTGCTGCTGCAAGCCGACGGCACCGGCTGGCGCTGCCTACGCTGGGACGACATCGAACTGGGTTAGTTCATGCCGGCCGCACTGGGTACCGAAATCAGCCCGATTCGCTAACGATCTTTGGTTGTGAGCATCGCCACACTCTGCTCGGTGACTTCGAACGTCATTGGCAGAACATACTTGCTAATTTCCTGCCATACGGCGAACGCCGCGCCGCCGTCGGCGCACACCATGAGATCGAGAACGGCGGTTTGATATTCTGGCCAAGTTGAAAGCACAAGGTGTGATTGCGCTAAGAGCAGAGCCATAGATAGGCCGTGTGGTACGAAGGCATGGACGGCCTCACCGACAACAGATAGACCGCTCGCTCCGGCTGCTTTTCGTATTAAAGCTGTCAGCAGCTCGTTGTTCGTGAGGTCTCCACGACAGCCACGGGCCACTACTGAGAGGTGATGGATAGTGACCTGCTCGTGTTCTATCGTCATGCGAAGTGCCACCTGCTACAGTAGGGGAGGTTATTGAGGCGCTCCAGGGCGCCGATGAGGACGAGCCGGGCAGGGATGAGACGGCGCAACCCCGATGATTGACCTGTCTGGTTAAAGGGAGGCATACCGACTCCCGCGCAATAAGCCGATGCACCCTGCGCGCCGTACGCCAGCGGCCTGACCAAGTTCTTCACGGGTCAGGCCGCTGGTCACGAGCGGCCCCGTGTAACCGTTTCGCGCTACGACCGCCTCGATTATTCTCTCATAAGTATCTTCAAGTCCTGTCGCTACCACGAGCAGCTCAAGTCTTCGACGTTGCATAGCCCTTTCAATAGCGGCTGCTCCGATTGCCAACTGACGTGTTTTACGGTTCTCAAGCACCAAGTTGGTGAGTCGCAGCCGCGTCAGGTAGTCTAAACGGAAATGCCGTCGGAGTTCGACAATCTCCAGGGCTGAATAAGACTGAAGCAGGCGACAGATCTGCTCGACAAGCGTACTATCGACCTCAACCAGGATCGCTGGGTGGGTGTGCATCTCTCCAACAATGCTAATGGGAGCCTTGAGTTTGGTCACAAGCGCACGCACGCTACTAGCAGAAACATGCGGTTGCAGAGAGGCCACCTCAAGCAACGAAACAGCAGGAATCCTGTTCAATCCAACACCGCCGTTACCCAATCGGCAAGTTGCCGTGCGGCTTGCTCCTGGTTGCTGTTGATGACGGTGGTCAGTGGGATATCTATTAATCTTCCGATAAGTGACGCTTCTCGGCGATTGATCCGCTGTTGTTCGGCAACTTCTGCAAGTGACCCTATGTGGCGGTTGCGTTGCTGGTCGGTTCGTCGTCGTTTCAACACATCGTTGGGCGGAGCCTCGACGATAACCAAGCCGATGCTGTTGTAGCGGCGGACATCCTCATGGGGAAATGTGCGTATGCCGACCTCGTCGACAATGCTCAGGTGATTTTCAAATAGTATGCACGTGTCACGGCCATCTCCCGGCCAGAACAGCTTGGTTAGCAGCTCGTCAACCTTGCGGTAAACTTGGATGCGATCACCCCAAGCAATAAAACGTATATCATCTTTGTGGTGGATGGTTGGTTCTACCTGCATCATCAGGTCTGCGTAGTCCCAGCCCTCTAGACCGAGTGCTTGGGCTGCAAGACGGGTAACGGTGCTCTTTCCCACCCCCTGCACACCCGTTACTAACACCGTGCGCACGTCGAGAAGTTCCCTTCGTGGGTGAGAAATTGCGGAGAGGTGCTCTCCGCTCGCTAGCGCAAAAGCATACCGTCACCGTAGGAGAAGAACAAGTAATTCCTGTTGTCTACGGCTTCCCTATAGGCGTCGAAGAGTAGTTCCGTGGATCCCGCAAACGCGGTTGTGAGCGCCATGATCGGTGTTTGTGGGTAGGCAAAATTCGTGATCATGTGGTCGACCACGCGGAAGTTGAACGGCGGTGCGATAAAGAGCTTGGTCTCGCGCTGGAGTGCTTCAGTTGGACCACTGCTGAGGATCTCGCTGGCGAACGTTTCCAGCGTGCGAACGCTCGACGTTCCGACTGCCACGACGGGCCGTCCCTCGGCCTTGGCTGCCCTCACTGTAGTAAGGGTCTGCGCCGACAGTTCGCAGAACTCGGCATCCATGTCATGCTCATCAACGTACTCGGTAGTGAGGCTCTTCCACGTACCGTAGCCGATGTGCAGGGTGACCTGGGCAACGTCGTGGCCGGCGCACCGTAATTTGGCGAGTAGGTCATCGTGGAGATGCAGGCCGGCTGTCGGACATGCAACCGAGCCTGGGCGAGAAGCGTAGACGTTCTGGTAGTCGATGGCGTCGGCCGCATCCGGCTCGCGTTGTGCATTGACGTAGATGGGGATAGGCACCTCACCATAGCAGTCCATAAACGCTTGCAACGTCGTAACCGAGGAACTGTTCGGCACGAGGCGGCCTTGCCTGAGATCGCGTCCGGCTTCCGGATTAGCCTCCACAATGAAGCGACCACCGTTCACCGTTATCGAACTACCTGTGGCAGGTTTCCATGGGCACAGGCATATGACGTTGCTTAGGCTCGTCTGGAAGGGCGACACGATGTGCAGGTACGTGCCGTCATCCGGCGTTCGCCGCAGCGCGGCCTTGACCACCTGAGAGTTGTTGACGACGAGCAGGCTTCGCGGGGGTAGTAGGTGTGGTAGTTCGGCGAAGTGATGGTGCTCCACCGCACCGCTGGCCCGGTCGATCACGAGCAACAGATCTCGCTCCTTCGGTCGAGGGCGGGAAGCGATACGGTGGGCCGGGAACTCAAAGTTGAGGTTCGCGCTCCGCAGGCGGCCACTGTCGCCGGTCTGTAGGGCAGCGGCCGACCGCCGCTTGCGTCCCAGCCACTCCCCAAACTGCGTGAACACCGACTGCTTGGCCCAACCATCGAAGACGTGGGCGCGTTCGGTATCCCGGAGCGCCGACAGGGGCTCAGTGCAGCCCGTTGGTACGAACACATCCCAGAGCGCGGACCACGAACCCGGCTGCGGCTTCGTCGTGGGTTTCTCGGCGATCGTGCCTCCGTCGCCCTCGTCGGCGAAAATTCGTGGCACCCCGTGCGCATCGATGTAGACGAGTACGCCCTGGAAGTGGCACCGACGAGTGGCGGTCTGGTCGGCCAGGCGCGCAATGCCCTCGGCCCCGAGTGCCTTGATCACGAACTTCACCGACGGGCCAGGAAAGCCATTCAACTCATCGATGTAGAAGCCGCTGTCCTCGACGATCACAGGCCGCCTCAGTGCCCGGAACGCATGCTGTGCTTTGTGGAGGGCGACCTCCTGAACCGAACTTGACTGAATCTCGTCCAGGTCGAGCGTCACCTGCTCCAGTTCGACACCGACCGATGCCAGGTGTTCGCGAGCCGTCGCAAATTTTCCAGCGTTGCCCGTGACGAAGGTGAGGCGGGTGGTTGTGCTCATGGTTCACACTCCGTTTCATTGCGATGAGAAGACAACGGCGCTCGCTCGGGAACTGCGCGGGTGGTGTAGAAGCGAGTGATACTGCCCGGTTCTGCAGCACATCGGGCCGGCCCACCGGGAAGACGACGCGCCACAACGAGCGAGGACACCACGTCACTCGTTTCATAGGTGAATGCGCCGGGCGCAACGCGGTCGATGAGAAAACCGGCTGTTACTAATCTGGACTGGACGGAATGCAACAGCTCGTCTGTCCATGCCTCTGCTAGGACGGCGGGAACGGCAATGTGCAACTCGCCGGTATACGCCGCGAGAGTCATGGCCACCTCTATGAACTGTGCCATGCCATCTTCGGCGTATGGCGGATCGGTGACCACTAAGTCGAACATCTCACCATAACGCTTCACGATTCCGTCAACGTCATCTTTTGCGGATAGATCGGATCGTTCGATGCTCACTCGATCGCCAAGTCCGAGTTGGTTCGCCTCGTTTCGGAGTCGCGCGATGATTCGCTCGTCAATATCCAGAAGTAGTAGCTGCTCCGGCGGCGCAATACGCAGCAAGGCAACGGAAACTAGGTCGTCGTCACCGACAAAAGCCACCCGTGTCTGCGCCATTGGCCGGGACGCGCACATTGCGAGCAACCGCCGTGACAGCGAGGGCGGATCAACGTGGCACTGATCAATGGCCGTATTAGCTGCCGGGCGAAGGGTACGCACTTCTTCTGCAACGGTGAGGATTGTGCCCGTTGGCTGTGGTACCCCGCAGCAGTGGCACGGTGCTTCGCTTTCAAATAGTCGAGTTAGGGTAGCCAATTCGGGGAACAGTGCCATCGTCCCAGAGCGAATCTGACAAACTCGTTGGGCAACCTCGTTGGGTAAAGCAGCGCACTGATCCAAGCGATGCCGCGCAACTGCTGAAAGTGGTGTCACAAGCATTGCGCGACCTCGCGAGATGTCTTCATTATCGACGCAACGGGTTGCATGCTGCCCGCGTGCAGTGATCCTGGTAAGGAAACTGTGCTTTTCAGTGAGGTTGTAATATTTTCATCGAGACGAATTGTGTGATCTCTAGATAGCTTCACGACGCGCTCTCGCACGTCGCCATAATCCTCGTAGTAGATGTGGATCCCTCGTCCGCCGCTTACCAGTACATCAACTGGTGTTTCGTCGAGCTGTTGCAGGAGAGAACGGCACTCAATATCAGCATACCGCATGCAGAACTGACAAACTGCTTCACTTGTGGATATCTGACAAGCGTGACGTGCCTGGTGTAGGCGGTCGCCGTCGATGTCGATCGGCACAAAACCGCCAATCGATGTAACCCTGCTTCCACGGGCAATCAGGTCTCGCGGCGTTGTAAAGCGTTGCGGTGTCCAAAGGATGCGCGCAGGAGGTGCGGGAAGGCAAGCCACAAGTCGTAGCACAGTGCCAGCAGAATAGACCCGAGTCCGTTGCTGGCCAATAACAAATCGGCCTTCGTTTGTAGGTTGACTAAGCACGAACCGCACATGATGGCGGCCGCTTCTCAAGGCGGCATGAGTCCACGCGGGCACCTTCTGAGGTCAGATAGTACAGTACCAGTCTCGAATAGTGTCGAGATCGGGATGAAAAACGATGAACTCTACGTACGGAGGCTTTACTATCGGCGAGTCTCCTGCTTGCTTTCGCTGAAACGGAAGGAGCGATCAGAATGATACGTGGAAATCCCATCAGGCCATATTTGGCGACAATCTCATCCGTGTCACCGTCGCTGAGGGGATGGGCCTTGATCTCGACTGGTACCGCATGCCGCGTTTGGAACACAAGCGCGTCCAGCTCATGTCTCGTCGCAAGACTTCCAATGAGACCCCAACGAACGTTGACAAAAGTCGGGCCAGGAAAAAGACGTGTCACATGTTGTTGCGCCATGCGTTCGTAGAACCGCGGCTCATAGAGTGGCAAATTTTGACTCATTGGCCAATGATCTCGAAGCTAATCCACGCTACCGGGTAACCCTTTTCGAGCTCCCTCGTAAACCAACGCGTGTATTCCGCTGCAAACTCTTCACAGCTCCGGTCAGTCCAGTCGTAACCGACGCGCCTCAAGTCGTCGGGAGTCGCGCTGTCAAATGGCCGCACTGTGATATCGGTTATGCGAGCAGTGGCGAAAACGGTCGGCGCGCCGAAACGTGGGCCATACGTGAATGAGGCTTGGCCGACCTTTTCTAACCGACTAGTCCACGACGGGCTACGCGGACGAGGCTCAAGCGTCTTCCGTCCAGCAAGGATGTCCTCCACTGCGTCCTTGAAGAACTTAATAGCGGGTAGAGCTGCCTTAGGTGAAATCGGTAATATTCGCGACATGTTTAATTCCAATCTAACATAAGTTGATTCGTTTGTTCGTCGCCCGCTGGCTGATCTGCGGTGTACGCTCAACCCGGGATGATGGTGCTGGTTCGCGGCAAGATCCGGTCGGGGTCCTGGCCGGCCGAACACCACCGCCCCACCCGGAGCCCGGCGGGCAGGCGGTCTTGCCCAGGGTGACCGACCCATTGCGGGCCAGACGCGGTGGCCGGGACTTCGGCGTTGATTTGCTCCCCACGGAGCTGGTCATAGATCGGCGTCTGGCTCACGGTCCACACCGTAGGGGTGTGCCCCCGCAGGCGGCATGCACATGCTGTGTACAAATGGCGACGCGCTGTAGTTGCGGTGCGAGTGAGGGAAGCATGACGGACCCGGCCGGACACTTTCTGTAGTAGCGTACCCACGAGAGGGGGCCAACAACCACGCTCGGAATCTTCCTGTAGCGACAGGGCTCGCCAACCCACTCGTTCGTCGCAACATCTTCACGGACGGGCCATCTTGCCGCTTACCAGAGTCGCTGGCGTGTTACGCCGTGCTCAGCCTCACCGGAGCCGCACAATGACCAGCACGGACACCGAGTGGGTGGGCCACGCCGCCGGGCTGGTGGCCGCCCTGACTGACTCTGGTGACCTTCACGACCCCGCATGGGCTGCGGCGATCGCCGCCATGCCCCGTCATCTGCTGGTGCCCACCGCCTACCAGCAACAGCATGACGGCTCCTGGGACAAGATCGACACCACCGGGCCGGGCCTCGGGCTGGCTTACTCGCTTACCACCTTGGTGACTGAGATCGACAACGATGGCAGTGCCATCTCCTCCAGCACCAAGCCAGACCTCATGGTAAGGATGCTGGAAACCCTCGATATCCACGATGGTCACCGGGTGTTGGAGATCGGCACCGGCACCGGCTACAATGCCGCGCTGCTGTGCCACCGCCTCGGCACTGGGAACGTGTTCTCCCTCGACCTTAACGCCGATCTCATCGCGACAGCCAGAAAGCGGCTGGCCGACATCGGGTACCACCCCCACCTCGCCGCCCGCGATGGCATCGACGGCTGGCCGCATCACGCCCCCTACGACCGGATCATCGCCACCTGCTCCGTGCCCCGCATCCCCTGGACCTGGGCACAACAACTCGCTACCGGCGGCAAGCTACTCGCCGACGTCACGCTCGGCACCGGTGCGGGAAACCTCGCCCTGCTACACCGTTATCATGATCGACTGGAGGGCCGGTTCACCAGAGGGTGGGCCGCTTTCATGGCACTGCGCCACGAGGGCGACACCCCTCCGAGCCGAGCTCCCACGGCCGAGACCAGCCACCAGCGCGTCACCACCACACCCGCCCAGCCCTGGAACACCGACCGCGAGGTGTGGCTGCTGGCCTGCCTGGCCCTGCCCGCCCACCTGCGCCGCGGCTACACCCTCGATCCCGCGGCTCGTACCCCCACAGCGGCGAAACTGTCCGCACCGGACGGCTCCTGGTGCGAGATCGACCTCACCACCAGCGACAACGGTTTACGGCAGGTCCGCGAAGGCGGACCAACCCCACTATGGGCACACGTCGAACGTGCCTACCAACGCTGGCGCCAGTGCGACCAGCCCACCTGGGAACGCTTCGGGCTCACCATCACTACCGACACCCAGACGATATGGCTCGATGACCCGCACAATGTCCTCCAACGATCTGACCACTCCTGAAGGGTCACCGCCGTGCTGCCGTCTCCGGCACAAATGGCGACACCGGGTCAGGCGGCGATGTCGGTGCTGATGCGGTGGGCGAGATCCAGCGCGGTGGAGTTTGTGGTGTAGTGGTGGATCTCGGTGCCAAGCGTGATCAGATCGCGTGCGGTGCGGCGGGAACTCACCTGGCTGATGGAGGAGAGCACCTGCTCGGTGGTGGTGTTGGCGAGGTCGGTCTCGCCGCAGCGGTACTGGTTGGTGGCCAGCGTGATGCGACCCCAGAGCATGGCCCGAACGCGGCCCGGATCGCGCAACGTGAGTGCCTCGGTCATCTCCATGACGGCGATCTCGGCGAAGCGCTGGTCGTGGCTGGCAAGCCGCGAGTACACGTTCGCCCGGCCGGCCGGTAGCTCGGAGTGGTCGGGCAGCACAACAGCACTGATGACCCACTCGGCCGGCGCCTCCTGGGCACGTGCGTAGTGCTCCTCGGCCCGGCGCAGCGCGCGCTGCACCTCATCGACGCTGCCCAGACTGGCGTGCGCGCAGGCTTCGCTGCGAGCCAGGTCGGTCAGCATGCCGGGCGACACGGCTTCCTGGGCAGGCAGCACCCCCAGCCGGAACAGTTGCAATGCCTCCTGGAAATGCCCGGCCTCCAGGTATAGCCCACCAAGACTCTGCAACGCATGGGCTGCGTGCACCGGTTCCTCAGCCCGTTGAGCCGACTCCAGGGAGCGCAGGTAGTAGCGCTGCGCAGAGAGCGGCAGGCACAGATCACGGGATGTCCAGCCGGCCAGGCTCTCTAGCCGGGCCAGTGCTGCATCCAGCGTCCGCCGCACCTCATCGGACGCGTTCGCCCCCCGCAACTGCTGCGCCCAGTTCAGATAACCGAGCACGGCGTCGCGGCAGGAACCGCCACCGAAGGTCTTGTCCTGCGCCATCAGGTTCCGGGTCATCGCCTCGACGCGGACTACGTCGGGGGCACCAATCCGAGTCGGAACCGGGCTCGCCGTGACCGGTGCATCCAGGATGGCACGGTCCGCCGCAGTCAGACCGGCCCCGACGGAGATTTTCGCCGCGAGCGCGACTGCCTCGCGCCGCTTCATGTCCTGGTCCTCCACGGTCCCGGAGCTGGGGTCCCCATCCACCGTACCAGCGCGGGTCGCGATGCTCAGCCGATTCACCTCGCGGTGCAACGTCAGCCGCAGTGCTTGCGCCTTGGCCCGGGATTCGGCAAGCTGCGCTTCCCGAACCTGTACCTCATGGGCCTGCTTCACCGCTGACACGGCGTGAAATGCGGCCAGCAAGGCACCCTCGGCCCCACAAAGCTCATCGGCGATCGTCCAGAAGCGCTCGTCACCACGGGAGCGTCCTTTCTCGATGTGCGCCACATTGGTGCGGTCACAGCAGGCGGCTCGGCCGAGTTGGCCTTGCGTCAGTTCGGCCGCCATGCGGAAGACGGTGAGCTGCGCACCGAGCCCCCGGCGCATCTCCGCAAGATCTTCCGGTTCCCGTGCCATGTCCCCACACCTCCGCGGTTCTCCCCTGATGGGCGCCCCAGCGTAGCCGTCGGGTGGCTGACATGACGTGACAACAGTGTGATGCCAGTGCCGCACAGCCCCAGCACGGATCGGTTTCTGGTCATGCTGGGACAATGGCTACTCGTTACCGGCGCCTCGATGCGAGACTCCTATAACTTCCTGTAGCCACGATGTCCTCACGTGACGGGAGCGGCCGTGGAGATCACCGAGTACCAGCGTGCAGCTCGAGAGACGAGTCAGCTACGGCTTGGTGGCCCCCATAGTGCGGTCGCGCCGATGCTCGGTCTGGCCAGCGCGACCGGCGCGATCGTCACTTCCATCTGCACGGAACGGGGGTCTTCTACCGACAATGTCTAACAAGGTAGGGTGAAAGGAGAATGAAAAGTGCACCAGTCCCGCGTCAGCGGGTCTACGATCTCTACTGGTATTTCGCCTCGGAGCGGCAGGCGGCTTTCGAGCGTCGAGTCGCTGGCGAGCAGCAACCTTGGACTAAAGATCCCATCCTGCAGGAATTCAAATTTTGCAACGTCTATCGGGCGGCCGACCGCGTATCTCAGTACATGATCCGAGAAGTCTGCTATCACGATGAATCTTCCACGGCCGAAGACCGGATATTTCAAATCGTGGCGTTTCGTACATTCAGCAAGATTGAGACATGGGCGACTGTTCACGATTTTCTCGGCCGCTATCCAACGCTCGATGACCTCAATGATGAGAGTTTCACAAAGAGTCTCGACCATGCGAAGCGGTGTCATGGTGGGCTCTACACGGGAGCTTTCATTTTGTGTGCCACAAACGCCTATGGGAAGGCATTCAAGCATCTCAACCACATTGAGCTGTTTCGGCATATGTTCCTGCGCGATCAACTTGGTGACCGGCTGCTTTCTGTGGACTCTCTGCGTGAGGTCTACAAGTTGTTGCGCGGCTATCCCCTCATGGGCGACTTTATGTCTTACCAGACTACAATCGACCTCAATTATTCCGGCCTCATCAACTTTTCCGAGAACGAGTTCACTAAAGCAGGGCCGGGCGCACTGAGGGGCATCATGAAGGTGTTCGAAAGTCTGGGCGACTACACGCCCACCGAGGTCATACTGTGGATGGTGGAACGCCAGGAGGAAGAGTTCGAGCGGCTTGGCTTGCGATTTGGCGGGTTGTGGGGTCGGCCGCTGCATGCCATAGACTGCCAGGGACTGTTCTGTGAAACGGACAAGTACTGTCGCGAAGCAATACCTGAGCTGACCAGTGCCCGCAAGCGCATCAAAGCACGATTCTCGATCGCACAGAAACCCATCGAACTCTTCTTTCCGCCGAAATGGGGGATCAATGACAAGCTCCCCGTGGGATTGGTATTCGGTGCGCCTCCCATCGCAAGAAAGGAGAAATAGTAGTCGGTTGTTCCGATTCTCACTTGGCCTGGCGTGTGATGACTCGGCTCACCAGCCATGAACTTAGCGGTAGATCGACCACGTACAACGCGGCAGATCAACCACTTCGCAAGCGGCAGATCAACCACTGGTGCTACCTTCCTCAGGTGCCTGGCCTGAGCGAACTTCTGCCACGACGAGCTCACGAGAACGTGCGAGCAGCGCTGGCGGACACGAGGGTCGTCGTGATCAACGGTGCCCGCCAGACCGGGAAGAGCACCCTGGCGAGGCTCGTCGCTGACGGCCTTCCTGGCGCGGAGCTGCGTTATCTCAACGAAGCGGCGGTTCGTTCCGCCGCGCAAGCGGATCCGGCCTGGTTCGTTCGTCACGACGGTTTGTTGGTCCTGGATGAGGTGCAGCGGGTGCCGGATCTCCTCCTTGCGATCAAGTATGAGGTTGACCTGGACCCACGTCCAGGTCGCTTCTTGCTCACTGGTTCGGCACGTCTGTTGGCCCAAGAGCGACCGGCGGACATGAGGCGATTGCTCAACCTCGTCGCTGCCTCGATGGCCACTCTCGCTGTCCCTGCCGCCTTCGCCAATCACCTGCGGCTTCCGGCCAGCACGGTCAAGCGCTATCTCGATCTGCTCGAGTTGCTGTACATGGTGCTGTACATGGTGCGCCGAATCCCCGCGTGGTCAACCAACCTGACCACCCGAGTCGTTGCGACACCCAAGTTGATGGTGGTCAACTCCGGGCTCGCTGGTCACCTAGCTGGCATGACTGTGAAGCGGGCACAGCATCCCACCGCGCCAGTGGGGCCGATTATAGAGAACTTTGTGCTCGGAGAGCTCACTCGTCAGCTCAGCTGGGTCGACGAACCAGTTCGCCTCTACCACTACCGTGATCGCGACGGCAACGAAGTCGATGCAATTCTTGAGCGAGCCTCTGGCGAGATAGTCGCCGTAGAGGTGAAGGCAGCCGAGACCGTCCGCAGCGAAGACTTCCGCGGCATCCAGCACTTGGCACGTCGGCTCGGGGACCAGATGCTTGCGGGCTTCGTACTTTACGCCGGCCGGCAAGCGCTGCCCTTCGGTGAGCGCTTCTGTGCTCTTCCGATTTCCGCCCTGTGGACCACTTCACTGTCCAGTGCATAGCTCAGCACTAACCCCAGCCGAGTTCGTGCAGCCGGTGTTCGGGGATGCCGAAGTGGTGCGCCACTTCGTGCACCACAGTCACCACAACCTCCTCGACGACCTGCTGCTCGTCGCGGCAGACGTCGAGCAGGGCGTCACGGTAGATGGTGATGCGGTCGGGTAGCACCCCGCCGTAGCTCGAGTCACGCAGGGTGAGCGCGACCCCCTCATAGAGCCCTAACAACCCGGGATCGTCGGGGTTGCGCGGTTCCACCAGCACCACCACGTTGTCCATCGCCTCGGTAAGTTTGTCCGGGATCAGGTCCAGCGCGTCGGCGACTAGCTCGTCGAACCGGTCGGCGGGCAGCCAGGTGCCCATCAGGGCGGCGGGGGTGCTGGAGCGTCAACCTGGGTGACCGGAGGTGTCGCCTCGGGCGCCGGCCCCGGGTTGCGTGGAGCGGCTGGGGCAGGTTGCTTGCTCACCTGCACCGGCCCCTTCACGCTGCCGGTCACCGGGGCGAAACCGGAACGGTCGGGCAGAAACGCGCCGAGCCGGCAGTCCACCCGGGTGCTCCCGGCTTGCCAGCTCTCCATTCGCAGCGTCTCCCAGAATAGGGTGAGTCCCTTGTTCGCGACGACTGCGGGGCCCCCCGAGAAATCCTTCGCTAGCCGGGTGCATTCCGTGTTCAGCAGCCGGTCCTGCGCGGCTTCGCCGGGATATCCCTTGGGGAATGCGTCTTTGAGGTCGACCACTCCGATGATTTCTACGGCATGGGGATCTGCGCAATCGACTGGGTCGCCCACCGCTTTGCCGTCGTTTCCCAGGCAAGTGCCGGGCGGATGCACGTCGGACTGGTCCTGCGTCAGCACGCTGCCGGTGGTCAGAAACAACGTTCCGGTGTGGCCAGCGGATTGCACCCCACAGCGTATCGTCCGGTCCCCGTGTGCCCAGCCGGCCTCGCTGGGTTTGATCGCTCCTACGGTGAACCGGCCGAACGGGTCGAAGTGATCGGCCAGCGCCTGGGTGCTGCGCTGGGTGCAGCGCTGCGTCACCAGCTGTTGCCAGCGTGCCGGATCGGGGAAAGCGGCCCAGGCGTCGAAGTCCTGGAGATCCAGCGTCCCGGTGACCTCGAACAGGTGGGGTTGCGAGCAGCTCACCGCTCTGGCGTCCACGGCGTCTGGTTTCTGCCAGGTCAAGCAGGTGTGGGCGGGGGCCCGGAGCGATTGCGCGCTAGGCGTGCTGGTCAGGCTGGGCCCGACGGCGAGCAGGGCTGCCTTCCCCGTCGGCACACCGACCGCAACCAGCGCCGCCAGCGCGCCCAGCACGGCCCCAGCAGCGAGCCGCCGGGTGCTGCGACTGGCGCGGTGTCCGGCAGGGTCCACCAGCGCATCGGAAGGTCGCATCCACACCATCTTGCTACTCGATCGAGATAGCCACCCTAGCCGCGCTCCCACCACGCTGGCCACCGTGTAGCGGGTGGCCTCGTCGTTGGTGTGGCTCGGTGCATGGCTGGGGCGCATTACCTAGGGTCACCGGGAGGCACCCACCCGCAGCCGGCCCAGCCTGCGGGCTTTGAGCGTCTCGATGACGATGGGAATGAGCGACAACGCGACGATGCCGATCAGGATCAGCTCCACGTGATTTCTGATAAACGTGATCCGGCCGAGCCAGAAGCCCAGCAGAGTTACTCCAGTGGCCCAGGCGACGCCACCGATAATCGAGTAGGTGAAGTACTTGCGGGGATCCATCCGGCCTACCCCCGCAATCGCCGTGATGAAGGTCCGCACGATAGGGACGAAACGGCCCAGTAGGATCGCCCGCGCGCCGTACTTGTCGAAAAAGTCGTGCGTCTTGTCCACGTACTCCCTTCTGAACAGTCGGGAATCCGGCCGGTTGAACAGCGCCGGCCCCGCCTGGTAGCCCAGGTAGTAGCCGACCACGTTGCCCGCCACGGCACACGCCGTGAGCAGCAGACACACCAGCCAGATCGGGGGGCCGATGAGACCGTTGGCGACGAAGAGCCCGGCGGTGAACAGCAACGAGTCGCCGGGCAGGAAGAACCCGATGAGCAGCCCGCATTCAGCAAAGATGATCACGCACAGCCCGATCAGCACGGAGGGGCCCAGCATCCGCAGCAGTTGCTCGGGATCAAGCCAAGACGGGCCGAGAGCCAGCGACATGCTGACGGGGGAGGGCGTCACGGTGCCACGGTAGCGGGCGGACCTGACATGTCAGCTGTGCACCCGTTTGCCACCAGGCGCCGTCACCAGGCGCTGATCACGCCGGCCAGCCCGCCTGCCATCGCTCCGAGCAGCACCGCCAGGGCGAGTACAGTCAAGGCCGACGGGCCGGGCTTGGCATGTGCCGGTCCGCGACCGGGCGATACCGCTGCGGCTGGCCGGGGATGGGGCGCAGACCCCATCGGTGACCTAGCGTTAGGTCCCACCCCGGAGGCCTGTGCCCGCAACGCGGCGGACAGCCGCCGATCCATCTGGTCGTTCGTCGTGACGCACTCACGAGTCACCGCTGCTCCAGGATCCGTTGCAGGGTGTCCAGCGCGCGGCTGGCGCTGGACTTCACCGTGCCGCGGCTGACGCCGGTGGCCGTCGCGATCTCCGCCTCGCTCATCCCCCCGTAGTAGCGCAGCACCAGCACCTCACGTTGCCGCGGCGGCAACTGGCCCAGCGCGACGACCACCGCCTGATGCTCGGTAGTCAGCATCGCCAGCGACTCTGCTGAGCGCGCATTGGCCTGGTGCGGGGGGACGTAGCCGCGAGCGGTCTTGCGGCGGCGCAGCACCGAACGGGAGCCGTTGACCACCGCGGTACGCAGGTAGCCCAGCGCGGCTGCCTCATCGCGCAGTCCCGACCAGTGCCGGTGCAGGCCGGTGAACGCCTCTTGCACGACGTCTTCGGCGGTGGCCGGCTCATCGACCAGCAGGATCGCCAGCCGCACCAGCCGCGTCCGGTGCTGGCGGTACAGATCCTCCAGCGTCAGTGGGACGTCGGCTGGGACGTCGGTAGGGGTGACAGCTGGGGCGTCCAGCACCCGCAGGTGGCGCAGCGTCGTCTCGACCGAGTGCTGCACGGTCAGGCGGTCCGGTAGTTCGTCGGGAGCCACGCCGGAAACGTACTGCGGCCACATCACGCCCATCCGATCGCGTCTCGCTGGACGGGTGAGCCATACTGCGAGTCACTGTCAACGGAGCGCCACCCGAATGGCCAGCACCGAGCCGGAGGTCACCCACCATGCCCATCGCGACACCCGAGGTCTACGGCGAGATGCTGGACCGCGCGAAGGCCAACGAGTTCGCCTACCCTGCGATCAACGTCACCTCATCGGAGACGCTGAACGCAGCGCTGCGCGGGTTCGCCGAGGCCAGCAGTGACGGCATTGTGCAGCTGTCCACGGGTGGGTCGGAGTTCGCGTCTGGTGGCAAGGTCAAGGATATGGTCACCGGCTCGGTGGCGATGGCCGAGTTCGCGCATGTGGTGGCCGCGAAGTATCCGATCAATGTTGTGCTGCATACCGATCACTGCCCGGAGAACAAGCTTGACACCTTTGTCCGGCCGCTGATCGCGATCTCCCAGGAGCGGGTGGCCCGTGGGGAGAACCCGCTGTTCCAGTCCCATATGTGGGACGGCTCGGCCACCGAGTTGCATCGCAATCTGGCCATCGCCGCCGAGTTGCTGGATGCCTGCGTCAAGGCGAACATCATCCTGGAGGTGGAGATCGGCGTCGTCGGCGGCGAGGAGGACGGCGTCGCGAATGAGATCAACGAGAAGCTCTACACCACCGCCGAGGACTATGCGCATACCGTCGAGGCCCTTGGCGGTGGTGAGCGGGGTCGTTACTTGCTGGCCGCGACATTTGGCAATGTGCATGGCGTGTACAAACCGGGCAATGTGAAGCTTCGGCCGGAGATCCTGAAAATGGGCCAGCAAGTGGCCGCTCGCGAGCTGGGGCTGCCCGATGGTTCCCGGCCGCTGCACCTGGTATTCCATGGCGGGTCAGGCTCGGAACTGGCGGAGATCCACGAGGCACTCTCGTACGGGGTGGTCAAGATGAATGTCGACACCGACACCCAGTACGCCTTCACTCGCCCGATCGCCGACCACATGTTCACCAACTACGGCGGGGTGCTCAAGGTTGACGGCGGGGTCGGCAACAAGAAGGTCTACGACCCGCGGTCCTATCTCAAGCTGGCCGAGCAGTCGATGGCTGCCCGGGTGGTGCAGGCCTGCGAGAATCTCCGTTGCGCCGGCCGCACGCTGGCACGTTAAAGGATTTTGACACGACGGCAGGATGGAGCGGTAGAACGTGCACGGCAACCTGCTGGGCCCCCACCCGACGCTGCTGCCCGAGCAGCCCGACGCCGAGGCGGCGCTCGCGGCGGCGAACGATCCCGCGACGGCCGCCGCCGCGTATCCCGAGTCCTCCGCCGCGTGGGCGGCGCTGGCCGTGCGTGCCCTCGATGAGGGGGATGCTGTCGCTGGCTACGCCTTCGCCCGCACCGGCTATCACCGCGGTCTGGATCAGCTCCGTGGCGCCGGCTGGAAGGGTCACGGGCCGGTGCCGTGGTCGCACGGTCCCAACCGGGGGTTCCTCCGCGCGCTGGCCGCGCTGGCTCGGGCGGCCGCCGAACTCGGTGAGGACCCCGAGGCCCTGCGGTGCCGGGAGTTCCTCGATGAATGCGATCCCGCCGCGGCCGACGCCCTCGGGTTGGACTGAGGTAGCGCTTCAGGTCAGGGTCGCTGCAGGCCAATTCAGGTCAGCCGGTCGAGCTGTAGCTGCACGGGGAACGGCACGCTGGTGGTGAACGTGCCGGTGATCGTGCCGGAGTCTGCGTAGCCGAAGTCCTCGGCGAGGTGGCAGTCCAGCAGTGACACCGGCTTATCGAGGTCCACGATCCAGTAGTGGGGGATGCCGGCGTCGGCGTACTCATGCCGCTTGGTGACGTCATCAAGACGTCGAGAACCAGGGGAGACGATCTCCACGACGATGAGCACGTCTCGCGGCCCCGAGCAGTCCGCCATCCCGGTCCACCCGGTTGATCGCCTTGCTATTGACCACGACCAGATCGGGTCGGCGCACCGAGCCAGGTTGGTCTGCGGGACCAGCTCCAGGTCGATGTTGACGTTCGGGATGACGCAGCACAGTGTCGGGTAATTGCGGGTGCAAATGCCTCGCCAGTGCGAACCCGGCCAGGTTGTGCTTCGCGGTCGGACTGGGCGACACCAGGATGCGGCCTTCCATGAGTTCGGTGTAACCCCATCCGGTCTCACCGAGCTGGGCGTACTCCGCAGCGGTCAGGAGGCGCGGAAGTGGTAGACCAGGTATGCTCAGTGGCTCGGCGGCGGTCATGATGCCCTCCTTTCGCTTCATCCTGTGATTGTGGTGCATGCCTTCGTCAGGTCGCGCGCAGCGCGACGGTTGCCGCGTCGAACCTTTCGCAGAACTCGGCCGCGGCAGCGGCCCTGGCGGCGTCGCGGACCGGCTGCAGTCGCTGGAGCCGGACGGCCTGGGCGGGCGCGCCGAGTTCCTCTTTGCCGGTCGCCTCGAACACGGTGATCTCCGAGTGGCTGACGGTCCTCGTCCAGGGCGGGTCGGTCTCGTGCGGGCCCCGGTCCAGCTCACGGCGGGCGGTGGTGATGGCCGAGCGGAACGCCACTTCGTCGCCCAGTTGCGCGTGCGCGACGGCCTGCCGCTGCGAGACGAAGGCGTGCAGCGCCGGGGAGGGCTCGTGACGGGCGGCGTCCTCGGCGCGGCCAGCGAATTGCAGGGCTTGCCGGGCCAGGCCCCGGCGGCCGGTGTGGCGAGCCAGGTACGAGTACTGCTGCGCCATGTTCATGTACAGCTGCACGCGCTGCGTGCTGTCACCAGCGCTGTCGGCCAGCAGCGCGGCCTGGCCGTACAACTGGCGGGCCAGTGTCTGCTCGTCGGCGTCGTGGGCGAACCATGCGCTTTCGATGCCCAGATCCGCCGTGACGACCAGCAACTCCCGGCCGATCGCCGCAGAGTAGTCGCTCTCGTCGAGCATCCGGCGGGCATGCGCGAAATGCCGCAGGGCCTGCGGGAGCACGGCCCCACCGCCGACGGTGTCGTCCTGGGTACGCAGCCGGGCCAGGACCGCCTGCAGGTAACGCACGTGCGCCCGGTCCACCCGATCGATCGGGCATCGGCAGCACGGCCGCCGCAGCGAGCCCGGCGGTGAGGAAGCTGAACTCTCGGCGGCCCACGCCCATGATATCGACTCCCTGGAGTGTGATGGTGCTCTCGCACTCCAGGATGGCATCCGGATGGCCGAGGATCAGCGGCGCGAGTGCCGTCCGGGGCATGCCGACCGTGTCGGTGAATGCCAACAGCTTGCGGATGTCGTACAAGGTGTCCCGCAGCCCCCGCTCGGTCAGCGACACCAGCGACTGCGACCACCCCTCGATCAGGTTGCCCAGCTTCAGCTGCGAGAGCCCCGACGCAGTCCGGAAGATCGCCACAACCGCCGGAATATCGACGCGAGCCAGCACCTCGCGCATCGGGCGCGAGTCCCACAGCCACGTCAGGACGATCCCCGCTGAGTCCCGGGATGCCCGCGCACACGCCGCGCATAGCGGATCGGAATTGTACCGGGACAGCACGGCCACCCGGCGGCCAGGCAGATCCGCTCGCCCGCAAGCGTCTGACTCATCCCCCAGATCCTCCCACCGGGGCCATCCAACCCGTCCGCTCTGCGCGGAGTATGGCAACGGCGTGACTTTAGCCAGGGCTACCCTCTGGCTATTCCGATCTGTCATCGCAACCTGCTGGCCAGCCATGCCAAGACGGCAGCAGGTCATCAGTAGTTGTGGCCACCGCCTCGCAGAGCGCGGTGTCGACCTCGTCCGCGCTGGTCGGCTCGGCTAAAAGCCGCCACGGTGATGCGACGGCCCGTGGCGGTCGGCGTCGCCACACTGACTTGGTGTGGCTTGCGGCACACTCGTGGCGGGTCCAGGGTAAACGCCTGCTATGAATAATCGTGACGCTGCGACGTAGCCGTGATGCTGTGCCACGGCGGCGGAGCACGGTCATGATGTCCACCCCGACACCGTCTCACGCTAACTGAGGTGATCCTAGTGAGCCTGGAGCTCGACGCCGTGCATGACCAGATTGCTGAGCTCTGCCGTCGTTACGGGATTGCGGAGCTCAGCGTGTTCGGCTCGGTTGCACGGGGTGAGGACCGGCCCGACAGTGATGTCAACCTGCTTTACGTCTCGGCGTCGGACAGCGAGAGTTCCCTGTGGGACCTGTGGGATCTACGCGATGAGCTGGCACAGCTACTCGGGCGCAAGATCGACCTGGTACCAAAGGACAGCCTGCACTGGGTGATCCGGGACCACGTGCTCACCGACGCCAGGCCCGTGTATGCCGCGTGACAACCTCCTCTACCTCGCCGAGATCGTGGAGGCGATCGACCGGATCTCCCGCTGGCTCGGCGGAGTCGACGAGGACGGATGGGACAGCGACGACATGCTGCGGGCGGCCGTATTGCAGCAACTTACGGTGATCGGCGAAGCTAGCCGCAGTGTCAGCAACGAGATGCGGGAACAGCATCCGGACGTGCCGTGGCGACGGATCGCCGATTTTCGAAACGTCGCGGTGCACCAATACTTCGCCATCGAGTGGTCGCTGGTCTGGCGTTTGGTGCGGGATCGGGTGCCGATTTTGCGACCTCAGATCCTCAAGGTGATCGAGGTAGAGTTTCCCGACATTGGTTCGCGGTTCGAAGAACACTGACGGTAGGCGAGCGCCGCCAACCACTCGGAGTGCCTGACACGCCGGGAGGTCGGGGCCGGATTAATTGCCAGTCCTCGGTGTGGTGGTACCAGGTCCAGCGCTCAGTGGTGTGGTCGGCGACACCGTCGCGCCACACCCTAGGTAGGCCGGCAACCCAATTGCACGGCGCGCCCGGCGGCACACCGCGCCCGGCGCCCAGGCAGCCCACCGCGCGGACCACCAGCCCGAGCGTGCGGTTCGGCACCACCTCCAACCGCCAGGCCCGCCCGCGCAGCACGAACTCGTCGTCGCAGTAGGCTACCCCGTCCAGCGGCCGCACCACGCCGAGTTCACGTTGAGCTGCTACACTATTTCGGGTCGCAGTCGGGGGTCGCGATCGAGGAATTGCCGGGAACTGTGCACCAGCTTGCCGCCAGCGAAACGCTCCAATGCACTGATCATCTCCTGGGGGAGAGGACCCGACGCTTTCCAACGTGCACAGGCCGAGATAACCGAGCTGCCGATGCTCGTCGGACAGCACACTCAGGACACCAGGGACGGAAACCTCTGGCAGCAGCCGCACCACGAGAAGAGGTGTCCCGCATGTATCGGGCCGCCGGCAGGCGCGGGTTAAGCGATCTGCGGTCGGGTTGCAGCACTCCGATTTGGGCGATATCCCGCCACGGGAGATGAGCCCCATAGCGCTTGCGTTGGACGGTGAGGCCGGACCTGTCCACGACGAGCTCGTCTACCCAAGCCTTCCTGTGCTGGGAGACGGCTAACCGAACTAGCAGGGCGAGCACCCCGACGTAGGTGACCAGCAAAGGGACAATAGTGAGTGATGCCGACCACCGGAAGATTACTGCCACTGCCGTGAGGAGCGAAGAGAACAAATAGCCACCCAGGATGATGCAGATGGCACAGAGGACAGAGCGGAGCGTGGGCAGCGCGATCTTGGGCAGTGTGTATGAGCGGGCGAATCGCATTGCGTCGGAGTCAGTCCGCTCGGTGTGTGAACTGGTGGCGGGGCCACGGGAGAGGGCGAGGTCGCCGGCTGTGTTGACGACACGACGTTGCGGGCGGGGGAGGTTCCGCGCCGCGAGGTCGCGGTTGACCGTGATATAGATCTGGTTGAGAGTGAGTGGGTCGGCTTTGTCCAGCGCGCGCAGCAAGGCGCCGGTGAAAGCGGTATACCGGTCTCCGGTTGGGGCGTGCGAGGGGGCGTTCGCGGTGGTGGAGGTGAGCGTGTAGGTGCCGGTCACCTCGAGTTGACCGCTGATCACCCCCTGATCGTCGGCCATGGCTTCGATTGCCCGGCCGGAGAAGCAGCAGTCAAGCACGAGCACGCGGGTGGCGGCGGCGCTGTTCGCGATCTCCTCGCGGAGTAGGTCGAGTGGGAGCGCGGTCCACCGGGCGCGGTACGGGTGGGTGTGCACGAGCGCCAGGTGCAGCCGGCCACGGTCGTCCACCAGGCCGTGCCCGGCGTAGTACACCAGCAGCAGGTCGGTGGCCGTGGCCGCCAGGTCGGAGAGCGCGGTGCCGACCTCGTCCGTGCTGGTCGGATCGACGAGTACGCGGCAGAGCTCGGGTTTCAGCACCCCGGTGGCCGGACTGGTTAGTATCTGCCGCAGAGCCGTCAGGTTCGCCTCTACCGCCGGGATGTCGGGCAGGTCTGGCCCGGCGGCGGTGAAGTGGCTCGCGCCGATCAACACTGCGCGGGACCGGGCCGGGTCGGGGAAACGCGGCTGGTTCATTGTTCGGGGGACTCCGGCCTGAGCAACCGCTCGACCTCGCGCAGCAGGACAGCGGGATCCCGGATGCGGCGGGCGTCGAGTTCGATGTGGCGACCGCTTTCGGCAGTCACGGTCAGCTTCACGTCCGCTCGGCGCGGCTGGCTCAGCCAGGTTGACACCGAGGTGGCTAATGCCGCGACAGCCCCACCAGAGCCAAGAGCCACCATCAGCACGTCGAGCACCCCACCCATCTCGCCAGGCCGTACTGGTGTCGGTGCCGTGCGCACCCGGCCCCGAAGGGTGTCCTCGTGCCTCAGCCAATCGAGCAGAGACCGGAGTACGTCGCCGTCTTCGGCGCTGATGCTCAGTTGCGGATCAGACACAGACTGTGACTGCACGCGCTCATTGTGGTTGTTCCGCCCGTTGGGGGACCGCGCGGGTGGTCGCGAGCCCCGTGACCTCCGGGATTCTCTCCGATGGAGAAGGTGTCGCGACTCGCTGCAGGAGCCGGCGGCGGTACAGGGGAGGCGGGCGGAGCCAGACGCGTGAGAGGTCGCGGTGCGGTCCGAGGGGTGGCGAGTCTTCCTCACCAAGTTTTCTTGCCAGCGCGAAGGCGTGCCAGATGAGTGTATCGCTGCGGTTTTTGTCGGTGTTGGGTCGTAGCGTGTTGTTCGTGATGGTTCGGCAGGTGATTCCGGAGGACTTGGCGGTGCTTTCGCCGAGTCCGGGGTTGGCGGGTGTTCTCGCTGGGATCGAGCTGTCTGGGTTGTCGGGTTATGACTGTGTGGAGGTCCTCAAGGCACGGTATCGGCAGCTCAATCACGACCGAGCCCAGTTGATGGCCGCGATGGTCGAGGTCGGGTTGTGCGGTGTCGGCCCGGCTGATGAGCCGGTGCGTCGGATGGCTGTGCCTGATGAGTTCTCCGCCGATGAGGTTCGGGGGCCGCGTTGGTGCTGACCCGCCGGGCGGCTGAGGCGCAGTTCTGGTTGGCGTATGACCTGCTGACCCGGCTGCCCGCGGTGCACGCCGCGATGGATGCTGGGGTGCTCGATGAGCCCCGGGCCCGGGTGCTCTCGGAGTGGACCATCGAGTTGCACCCGGAGGTGGCCCGCGCGCTGTGCGCGGAGTTGTTGCCCCGGGCGCCGGAGTTGACGACGGGGCAGTTGATCGAGCGGATCAAGAAACTGGCCATCGCGCTGGACCCAGAGTGGGCGCGGCGGCGCTATGAGCAGGCCCTCGCTGATTGGAAAGTGGTCAGCTGTCGTAACCCTGACGGGTCGGCGAACCTGTCCGGGCTCAATCTGCCCGTGGACCGGGTCGCTGCGGCTTCCGGGCACATCGACGCGCTGGCCAAGGCCGCTAAACACGCTGGCGATCGCCGCCCGATCGACCACATCCGCGCCGACCTTTTCCTCGGCATGACCGACGGCACCTACACCGGCCTGAACGATGCGGCCATCCTCGAACACCTCCGCACCATCCATGGGAACGACGACGCACCCGACAACAACAGCACCGACGACGGACCCAACGACGAAAGCACCGACGACGGACCCGACGACGACGGGCCTGACGATGACGGCGGGCCCAACGACGGTGGCGGGTCTGACGATGGTGGTGCTGCTGCGGGTGAATGCTCGTTGGTTGATGAGCTGGCGCAGCGTGGCCTGGTGGGTGCGGGAATGGAACTGCGAGCGCGGCTATCCACCCTGCTCGGGCACGACCACTACCCCGGTGAGTTGGCCGGTTGGGGACCCGTGCACGCCGAGCTCACTCGCGATCTCGCCACCACGTTGGCTCGCGGACAGTGGCGCTTTGCGATCATCGATGCGCAGGGGCAGTTGCTGCACTGCGGAATCACCCGCGCTCGCCCCACCGGATCGCCGACCCGCTCGGCCTGCTTACGGCAGGTCGTGGAACTGCAGATCCTCGCCACCACCCTGCGCGAGCTCACCATTGGCGATCCGGACGCGCTGGGCAGTTGGGGACCCGTGGTCACCGACCTCGCCCACCAGCGCAGCACCGCGCAACGATCCCTGGCTGTGGACCCCACCCGACGATTCCCCGGCACCGCGCTACGCCGACACATCCAGATCCGCGACCGGTCCTGCGTCATGATCGGCTGCCGTGCCCCCACCCACAGCACCGACACTGACCACACCCTGGACCACGCCCACAACGGAACCACCACTGAGCACAACCTCGGCACCGCCTGCCGCCACGACTACCGCCTCAAACACGACGGCGGCTGGCAGCTACACCAATCCCAACCAGGCCTGTTCCACTGGACTGGCCCTTTGGGCCGGGTCTACTCACACCCGGCCCCAGCCGATCACCACCGACCTGCCCGACCCCCGGTCTGGCCCCGAGTATCCCGATTACCCACCACCGGCCACTCTCGACAAGGACGGGCCGATCCTCTACCGACCACCACCCGAGCCCGAACTCCCACCGAGGCGAACCGTCGACCTCGACGAACCGCCCCCCTTCTAGGCGGGGCATGAACTGGCTCCCGAAGGATGCCCCGGATGCTGCCGTGGCATCCGGCCTTGACTACTGCAGTGAAAGACGCTCGGCGTCCTGTTTATTGACGGCGTCGACGGTATCCTAGTAGCCTTAGGTACCAAGGAGGTACTGATGGCTGCGCAAACTGCCCCCGTCAAGGTCGATGACGCGACCCATACCCTGCTGGCGCACGGCGCGACTGCGCTGCGCATGACGCAGAAGGATCTTCTCGCCGCGGCTGTCCGGGAGTATCTCACCGCCCGCCGTGAGAAGATCAACACTGCTCTTCGGGAAACGATGACGATTCTCGACGGCACCACGACCAGCCGCGTCGCCGCGCTCACCGGCCTGTCCGCTGAGCGGCTTGCCGAGCTCGGCGGTGTCCGCGAGCAGTAGATGCCGGTCCGCCCCACACTGCGCTGCCTCACCGATGACCTCGGTCTGAAGATCCCGACCATCGACGACCCACTCGACGAGTTCGACCACCCCCTGCTGCGCAAGGCCAACCAGCAGTTCGCCGAACCGAGCAGTAGTCGTGAGCGCATCAGCTCGATCGATGCAGCCGTACTGTTCAAGGTGAAAGCCCAACGATGGCGCGGGGCAGTCTGGATCGACGCCACTGGCAGGCCATGGATGGTCGCGGCAGGTTGGCGCGAGGAGGGCAGCCAGGACGATTTCTACGAGGCTCTGGGCCACGCCGCCCGTAGCGCGCGAGCCCGATACAACGCAGAACATACCCCGTCGCTGATCACCGACACGGACGTGACCCAGTGGCTGCCCAGCGATGCTGATCAGGATCGCTTCGCGGCAGAGGGGGCTGTCCGGCTGATCCGAGAACTTGACACAACGGTGCGCCGTCTCATCCGTGCTTCGCTGCTCGATGGCCGCGAGCACACCGCCCAGGTGGCCAAGGCCTCACTCGGCGTCCTCGTGCGAGGGGATTCCGATCACGAGACCTACGTCGCCCTGCGGATCCATGGCTCTGTGCCCAAGAACATGCTTATCGTGATCCTCGACCTGGTACCCGGTTGCGATCGTCATGGCTGGTTCCCAGAGCTTGCCATGCCACACCGCGCCCTGGCGCCCGGGGAGCAGCTCTGGTCGAACCTGATGGACCCGGTGGTGGCGTCACAGCTCATCGACGGCGTTGGGTAGCTCCAACCCGGCCGCCCCAGTCGATCCAACTGAACTACAGCCCTACCGAAGGCGCTTGGCGCTGCCTGTGTCGATGTTCCCGCATCACCCGGGGCCGACTTCCGACCTCCCGAGTGTGTGTCGCCAGAACGGAGTCGTCTGGACCAGCCTCCTGGGCCACACCTACCAACTCCACATACGTCCGATCATCGAACCCCTACCCCACCCCTTCCCCCCGCGCGAACCAGCAGCACCACCGCTTGTCCAGCACGACGACGACTGGGACAACTCGAGCATCTGGGACGACACACCATCCGCAGCCGACACCACGCCGCCGCCACGACCCCCACCACAACCCAACCCCCACGACGACCCACCACCATTCTGATCCGGTGCGTGCGGTGAGAAGTCACGGCTGCCGAGCGTGCCACGCACCCCTGGCCCCACCGCGCACCGGGTCGTGCCCGAGCGCGCCGCCCGTGAGGGCGAGTGAGCTCGCGACTCAAGCAATGGAAGTCGCCAGCGTCACTATGGGGGCCGTAGGCCACGGCGCCAGAGTGCCTGACACGCCGGGAGGTCAGGGCCGGATTAGTTGCCAGTCCTCGGTGTGGCGGTACCAGGTCCAGCGGTCGGTGGTGCGGTCGGCGACGCCGTCGCGCCACACGTCGGTGGGTGCGCAGCCCAGCTGGACCGCGCGCCCGGGGACTTGGCGCACCGCGCGGTGCCGCACCAGCCCGCCGCGCACTAGCCCGCCGCGCACCACCCGGACCGTAAGCCCGAGCGCGCGGTCCGGCGCCACCTCCAGCCGGGCGGCCCGCCCGCGCAGCACCACCTCGTCGTCACAGTAGGCCACCCCGTCCACTGGCCGTACTACGCCGAGTCCCACCAGCACGCCACCCGCATCGTCACGGACCAGGGGCACCTGGTCCGGCTCGCCCCGCAGCGCGAGGTCGACCGCTGTCGAGGGCGCTGTCGGCAGGCCCCAGAGCCGGGCCACCGCCGACGATGCCACGACCGGCACGTAGCCCACCGGCACCGTCCCCACGACATTGGTACGCAGCAGCCGTAGCAGCACCGCAGCCAGGTCGGCGTCAGTGCCGCAGACCACCAGACGCCGGCCGTCCAGGCCCGCCAGGATCTCGCCGAGCTCCTCGCGCCCGGGGCGGGCCGGCACCGCCGTCACCGTAGGACCTCCAGCACCAGGCCACCGGGCGGACCCGCAGCTCAGCACCACGGCACCGACCACTCCCACCTCCTGGGTCTACGCTCAATTGGCGCACCAGCGCGGCGAATCTCACCTGGTTGTGCCCCACCGCCGTTGTCTCCCACCAAAATTGTTGGAGTACCCCATGCCAGCGATCGTGCTTATCGGTGCCCAGTGGGGCGATGAGGGCAAAGGCAAGGTCACCGACCTGCTCGGCGATCGGGTCCATTGGGTGGTGCGTTACCAGGGGGGCAATAATGCCGGCCACACCGTGGTCCTGCCCGACGGGCAGGACTTCGCGCTGCACCTTATCCCGTCGGGCATCCTCACCCCGGGCGTGACCAACGTCATCGGCAACGGCGTGGTGGTGGACCCCGGCGTGCTGCTCGACGAGCTGGCCGGCCTGCACGCCCGCAACGTGGACACCGACCGGCTGCTCATCTCCGCCGACGCGCATTTGATCATGCCGTATCACGTGGCGATAGACCGGGTCACCGAGCGCTACCTGGGCAAAGCCAAGATCGGCACCACCGGGCGCGGCATCGGGCCCGCCTACCAGGACAAGGTGGCCAGGGTCGGGGTCCGGGCCCAGGACCTGCTGGACGAGAAGATCCTGCGGCAGAAGGTCGAGGCCGCGCTGGAGTTCAAGAACCAGGTCCTGGTCAAGGTCTACAACCGGCGTGCGCTGGACGCCGAGCAGGTGGTGGACACCGTGCTCGACCAGGGCGCGCACTTCGCGCACCGCATCGCCGACACCCGGCTGATACTCGACCGGGCGCTGCGGCGCGGCGAGACGGTGCTGCTGGAGGGCAGCCAGGGCACCCTGCTCGACGTCGACCACGGTACCTATCCCTTCGTCACCTCGTCGAACCCGACGGCGGGCGGCGCCTGCGCCGGGTCGGGCATCGGCCCCACGATGGTCACTGCGGTGGTGGGGATCCTCAAGGCCTACACCACCCGGGTCGGCTCGGGCCCGTTCCCCACCGAACTGCACGACGCGATGGGCGAGCGGCTGCGCAAGACTGGTGGGGAGATCGGGGTCACCACCGGGCGAGCCCGGCGGGTCGGCTGGTTCGACGCGGTGATCGGGCGCTACGCGGCGCGGGTGAACGGAATCACCGATTTCTTCCTGACCAAGCTCGATGTGCTGTCCGGTCTGGACACCGTGCCGGTCTGCGTGGCCTACGAGGTCGGCGGCACGCGCCTCGAGGAGATGCCGATGACCCAGACTGACCTGCACCATGCGGTCCCGGTGTATGAGGAGCTGCCCGGCTGGTGGGAGGACCTGTCCCACTGCCGCACTCTCGACGAGCTGCCGGCCAATGCCCGGGCCTACGTGGCGCGAGTCGAGGAGCTCTGCGGAGCCCGGGTCTCGGCCATCGGCGTCGGACCCGGCCGAGATCAGACGATCGAGCTTCGCGCGCTGTGATGCCCTGGGCTTTCGTGCCGAGTGCTCAGCGGCTCAGGATGGCTTCTTCCAGGTCAAGCTCGTGCAGGGTGCGGGCGAGCACCTCGTCGTTGATGCGGCCGGCGTCGCGGAGGCCCACCAGCGTGTCGCGCTCGGCGGCGAGCATCTCTAGCCGTAATCGCCGGTAGATGACGCTGGGCGCCTCACCCACCTCGGTCTCTGGACGGCCGAGCCGCTCCCAGACGCTGTTGCTACGGTGCTCGGCGGCCTTGCGCAGCCGGGTGGTCACTGAGCTCGGGATCCCGTTCGAGGCGCTCTCCAACCGCTCCAGGGCGGCCTGCGTCGCGGCGTGGACCGCGTCCGCTTCAGCCACCGCGTCCTGGTGCGACTCGCGCCCCTCGACGCCAAGGCGCCCCTCGCCCCCAAGGCGGCGGATCACCCAGGGCAGCGTGAGGCCGTGCAGCAGCAGGGTCGCGACCGTGACGCAGAACGCCAGGAAGATGATCTCGGGCCGGCCCGGGAACGGGGCGCCGGAGTGGGTGACCCGCGGGATCGCCGAGGCAGCGGCCAGGGTGACCACCCCGCGCATCCCGGCCCAGGAGATCACTGCGGGAATCTGCCACGGCGGCGCTGGATCCCGCGCCCCCAGCCCGGCGAACAGCACCCTGGGCAGGTAGACCGCCGGGAACACCCACACCGCCCTGGCCAGCACCGCTGTCACGGTCACCGCGGCCGCGGCGACCAGCAGCGGGCGGATGTCACCCGACACGCCGCGCACCACCGCCGGCAGCTGCAGCCCGATCAGGGCGAAGACGAACGCCTCGAGCACGGTGTCCGCGGCCTGCCATACCGCCTGGTCCTGCAGCCGGGTGGCATAACCGGCCTGGGGAGCGTGGTGACCCAGGTACAGCCCCGTCATCACCACCGCGAGCACCCCGGACACGTGTATCTCCTCGGCCAGCGCGTACGCCGCGAACGGCACCACCAAGCCCAGGGCGCTCTCCAGCCTGGGATCACGCAATCGCAGCCGCACCTGGTGCACCACCCGGCCGAGCACCGCACCCAGCACCACGCCACCGGCGGCGGTGAGCAGGAACCCACCCAGCGCGGCGGTGAGGGAGAAGCTGGTCCCGACGCCGGCCCCCACCGCGACCCGCAACGCGGTGAGCGCGGTGGCATCGTTGAACAGGCTCTCCCCGGACAGCACCGTCATCACCCGGCGGGGCAGCCCCAGGTGCCGCCCGATGGACACCGCGGCCACCGCATCTGGCGGGGCGACCACGGCCGCGAGCGCCAGCGCCGCGCCCAACGGCAGGCCGGGCACCAGCCACCAGGCGACCAGCCCGATGCACGCGGTGCTGAACAGCACCAACCCGACGGCGAGCAGCGCGATCGACCGGACGTTCGTCCTGATCTGGATGGCCGAGCTGTCCAGCGCGGCCGAGTACAGCAGCGGCGGGAGGATCCCGTACAGCACCAGGTTCGGGTCGAGCTGGTAGTCCGGGACACCGGGGATCGCCGAGATGGCCAATCCGGCGACGACTAGCGTGAGCGGTGCGGGTAGGCGCATCCGGCGACTCACCGCGGTCACCGCCAGCGCGCTGAGCACGAGCAGGATCAGCGGCATACCGTCCATGAGGCCAGGATGCCCGGGAAGCGATCTAATGGGGAGCTATACAGATGACCTGTGAACACGTGCAGCAGCTGCCTGACCCGGCGCCCGAGCCACCGGAGCCGGCGAGTTGCAGCGACTGCACCGCGCTAGGCGAGTCGGTGTGGGCACATCTGCGGATGTGCCTGACGTGCGGGCATGTGGCCTGCTGCGATTCCAGCCCGCACCGGCACGCCACCGTGCACTACTACCGCAGCGACCACCCCGTCATGCGCTCCGCCGAACCAGGCGAGACCTGGCGCTGGTGCTATCGCGACCACCGCCTGGTCTGAGCGGCACCTACTTTCCGGGTCAGATGACGCTGTCCAGTGCTCCAGCCTTGGCTTGGGTGAGCAGGTCACCGAACTGCGCGGCGCTCATCCGGACCTGGGAACCGAAGTCGTCGGTGAGCACGATGCGCTGCTCGGGCGGGGCGGAGTCATCGACGAACAGTTGCGGGCACTTGGAGCAGTCCTTGCAGAAGGTGGCGAGCGGCTGGGCGGTGGTGATGTCGAACATGGTAAACCTCCGATGTTGTTGCCTGACCACCCGACGGTACTTGCCCAGCAACGAGTCGTGAGAGGCCTCCTTGGGTGCAACCTTGGGTAGCCTCGTGACACGGATCCGGAGGATGCGATGGCTGATCTGGCCGCCCTGCTGACCGGCGCGACCGCGCGGGACGCGCTGGCCCGCCGCGATATCGCGGCGGTGTTCCGCATCCTGGGCGAGGCGGGCGTGAGCCAGGCTCGCATCGCGGTCGCTACCGGGCAGCGGCAGTCGGAGGTCTCCGAGATCGTCTCCGGGCGCCAGGTGCAGTCCGTCGCGCTGCTGGAGCGGATCGCGGACGGGTTGGGAGTGCCCCGGGGTTGGATGGGATTGGCGTATGGTTCCGGCCTCGAGCCGGAGCCGGCGGCACCGGAGGACGCGCCGACCGAGGATCAGCGCAGGGCCAGCTTGCTTCGGTATGGCGGCGCCGTCGTGTGCACCCTGCTGTGGGGTAGCTCGGTCGTCGGCGCCGCGGACCCGATCCGCGTCAAAGACGCTCCGACCCCGGTGCCGCGCCGGATCGGGTCCCTCGACGTCGAGCAGGTGGCGGCTACCACCGAGCGGCTCAGCCAGCTCGTCGGTGATCTCGGCGGGATCCCGACGACGGATACCCTGATCGCGCACACCAGTGCCAGCGAGGCGCTACTCGGCGCCACCATGAGCGACCCGGTCCGCCAGCAGCTGCTGGCGGCACTCTCCGATGCGCACCGCGCTGCGGGCAGCGCGGCCGCAGGCGCCGGGCTGGGTGATCTCGCCCGCCAGCACCTCATCCGAGGCATGGACTGCGCCGGTGCCGGGGGCGACCTGCGGCGGGCGGTGATGAACTTGGACTACTTGGGAATGTTAGAGCTACGCGCCGGCCAGCCGAACGAAGCCCTCAAGCTCTTCCGGCTCGGCGTGGCGACCGCGCCGACCCGGTTCACCCGCGCGATGCTGGAGTACCACTGCGCTTGGGCACTCGGGCTCCTCGGCTTGGCCACCGACGCGCTCTTTGAGCTGCGCCGGGCATCTGAGTCCTTCGAGGCGGCCAGCGACGAGTCCCGACTCTGGAAGCACTTCGCGACCACACTGCCGCACAGCGAGGGCCGCACCTACCTCGCGCTGGGCCGCTTCGACCGCGCCGCGGTGGCCTTCTCCGCGGCGATGGAGGGAGCGAGCCACACCGTGGCGTGCACGGTGAGCAACTCCGGGCTGCTCGCGGCGGCGCAGCTCCGGTGCGGTGAACTGCGATCGGGACTGAGCACCGCCACCCGAGTGGTCGGGCTGGCCAGGGGCCTGCGCTCGGTGTCGGTGCGGGATGAGCTCGCGCCGCTGCAGGAGGCTGCCGCCGCCCGGCGCGAATCGGCCTGCCAGGACCTGGCCCGCGAGCTGGCGATGCTGCGCAGGGCGGCGTGACCAGCCGGGAGCGCTGACCAGCCGGGAGCGCGCTCAGCCGCCACGGCCGCGCAGCCGCTCGTGGGTGCCTCAGCGCAGCAGCGCGGGGATGTCTTGGGGTGCCACCGGCGGGGCGAGCGCGGCGCCGCGTGCTGAGTCGGCACCGACGTCCCGCCACCAGCGTGCCTGCTCGGTGTCGTCGATACCCGCCACCACAACGGCGACGCCGGTACGGCGGATCAGGGGCACCATGCTGGCCACTGCGGAGCGCACCACCGAGTCGGGCTTCTGCGCGGCGCTGTGCACCAGCGGGCCGGCTAGTTCCACGCCCTGCACCGGCAGGGATTCCAGCAGGACCAGGTTCCCCACCGCCTGGCCGTACCGGGTCAGCACGGTGCGCACCCCGATGTCCGCCAGGGTGACCACGTTGTCCACCGCGTCGCCGTGCCCCCCGACGATCACCTCGACCGGCATCCCCAGCTGGATGTCCTCTGGTCCCAGCTGGGCCGCCTGCAGCGCGTCGCGCACCACCGCCACCAGGTCGGGGTCCTGCGTCAGGTACGTGGTCAGGTCAACGCGGACCGGCGGCACCGCGGCTCCCAGCTGGTCGCGCCAGCTGTGCAGCTGCTCGCAGGCTTGTCGCAGCATCCACGGCCCGATCGTGAGGACCAGGCCGGTCTGCTCGGCGAGCGCGAGGCAATCCTCGTGCGCCACGACACCGCGCTCCGGATGTTCCCAGCGCAGCAGCGCCGCCAGCGCCACGGCCCGGCCAGCGTCGGGCGCCGCCGGATCGAGCCGTACCAGCGGCTGGTAGGACAGGGTGACCTGGCCATTCTCCCAGGCCTCGGGCATAGCGATGGCCGACGTGTACCGGGCCCGCTGCTCGGCGTCGGCGGGTGGGTCGTACAGGTCCCACTGCCCGCGGCCGGTTCGCCTGGCCCGGCGCAGCGTCGCCTCCGCAGCGCGGATCAGCTCTTTGGTATCAGCAGTCTCCCCGGCCCTGCGGTGCACGATGCCCATACACGCGGAGACGGCCAGCCTGCGGCCGGTGAGGTAGACCGGTTCGGATAGCTCGGCATTGATGCGCGCGGCAAGGGTGGCGGCGTTGGGGGTGCTCGGCGATTCGTCGATGAGGATCGCGAACTCGTCATCATCGAACCGGGCGAGGAAGGCGTGCTCTCCGGCGAACAACGAGTGGAGCCGCGCGGCGACCGATCGCAGCAGAAAGTCACCGAAGCCCAGGCCGAGGCCTTCATTGATGACCCCGAAGCAATCCAAGTCGATCTTGCATACCATGACGGCGGCGCCGCGGTCACGCTCGAGCACTGAATCGAGGTGACTCGCGAAGTGCAGCCGGTTGGGTAGCCCGGTCAGCAGGTCATGCAGCGACTGGTGACGCACCCGCTGCTCGAGCAGTTGCTGCTCGGTGATGTCCTCGACCATGGTGATGTGGTGCGTCGGGTGGCCCGCCGGGTCGCGCAGCACCGACACGGTCAGCGCGACCCACGTGGTGTCCCCGCACCCGGTCAGTACCTTGACTCTGCGCTGGACACGTTCCCGCTTGCCGTCGATGAGTGCCTGATAAGCGCTCCGCAGCGGCGCCGTGTGGTGAGGGTGGAAGAGTTCGCTCAGGTCGTGGCCGGTGAGCTCGGCGGGCGGGTAGTGCAGGATCTCGGTCAGCGCGGCATTGGTCTCGGTAACAGTGCCGTCCAGCCGGCTGATCACCATACCCACCGGGGCGGAGTCGAACACTTCCCGGAACCAGGTCTCGCGCTCGGCGCGGGGACGACGGCTGCGGGTACGACGACGCAGCGCCGCTACGTGCCCGGAGGCCAGCGCCGCTCCGTATCCGGCGGCCAGCGCGGTGAGCAAGGACATGACCTTGCTTTTGTTCACCATTCAACGTCCCTAGCAGCGCGGCCGCCCCGACGTCCGCGCCAGTGTACTGGCTGCCACCACACTGATACTGGTCATTCCCCGAACCGGAAGGTTTCATGCGGGCCGGCCTCCGTATCCTGCGCACCGTGCGAGTTCTCGTGATCGGAGCCGGCGCCCGCGAGCACGCCCTGGTGCTTGCCCTGTCCGGCGACCCGGCGGTCACCGCGCTGGCCTGTGCGCCAGGTAATGCCGGCACCGCAGCCCTGGCCGAGCAGCCCGGTGTGGACGTGACCGATCCGGTCGCGGTCGCGGAACTGGCGAGGTCATGGTCGGCCGACCTGGTGGTGATCGGCCCCGAGATGCCGCTGGTGGCTGGCGCGGCTGATGCCGTGCGCGCAGCCGGCATCGCGTGCTTCGGTCCCTCCGCTGGCGCGGCGCGGATCGAGGGATCCAAGGCATTCGCCAAGGACGTGATGACTGCCGCGAGGGTGCCCACCGCGCGCAGCGAACTGGTGGACAATCCGGGCCGGCTGGACGCGGCGCTGAGCCATTTCGGGCCGCTCTGGGTGGTCAAGGACGACCGGCCGGCCGCGGGTAAGGGAGTCGTGGTCACCGGGGATCTGGAAGTGGCCAGGGTGCACGCGCTGACCCTGCTGGACGGCGGTCACCCGGTGCTGCTGGAGTCCTACCTGGACGGTCCGGAGGTCTCGCTGTTCTTCCTGGTGGACAGTGGCCGCACGGTGCTGCCGCTGTTGCCCGCCCAGGATTTCAAGCGAGTTGGTGATGGTGACGTCGGCCCGAACACTGGTGGGATGGGCGCCTACGCCCCGCTGCCGTGGGCCCCTGAGTCGCTCGCCGCCGACGTCGCGGCGCGGATCGGGCAGCCAGTGGTGGACGAGCTGGCCCGGCGTGGCGTTGCGTTCTCCGGGCTGCTGTATGCCGGTCTGGCACTGACCACCGCGGGTCCGCAGGTGATCGAGTTCAACTGTCGCTTCGGCGACCCGGAGACCCAGGTCCTGCTGGCGCTGCTGCGCACGCCGCTGGCCGGGTTGCTGAGGGCCACGGCCACCGGCACGCTGGCCCAGCAGCCGCCGCTGCAGTGGGACCCGGGCGCCGCGGTGGTCGTCGTGCTGGCCGCGCAGGGATATCCCGGCATCCCGCGAACCGGAGATGTGATCACTGGGGCGACTGGCGTGGGGGTACTGCACGCGGGTACTCGCCGCCGTGACGACGGGGCCGTCGTGTCGGCCGGTGGGCGGGTGCTCTCCGTGGTGGGGACCGGCGTTGATCTCGCTGCCGCGCGGGCGCAGGCCTACCACCGCGTCGAGCAGGTTCACCTGCCGGGCGGGCATTACCGAAGCGATATCGGATCGTGCGCGACGCGCCGCGACGATGGCCTGTCTGCGGGTGCTTAACGCGATAACCTCCCGGTGATCATTCGCGGGAGGGGAGCTGAGCAAGACGATGGTCATTTGCGACCGCCAAGGCGAGCAACTGCTGCTGACGCTGTCGCCGGAAGGGGTTCGCTTCCTGCGTGAACAGTGGTCTTGGCTGCGCGAGCTGGTGCGCTGGCAGCTCGCTGGTTGCACCGACGACCCACTGGCACAGGTCACCGGACTGCCGGTACCCATCGGCACCATCGACGGTCGGCTTGCCTACGTCGTGGACTATTGGTGCGGCACGAAGGAGACCGGTCCGGTCCGTCAGCTCTGGGAGGGCTGGGTCCTGCACGACCTGGAACATAGCCTGACCCGGGTGCTCGGCACGCTACCCCGGCACGGCGGTGTGGTCCAGCTTCCCGGCCTGGGTTATCCGTCCGCCGCCGAGTGGGGCTGGATGCTGGAGACCCTGCATGTTGTGCTGGATGTCTCCGGTCGGGTCAGCATCACGGGTTCGCCGGAGCGGATTCTGCCACCGGCGCCCTCCGCCCAGGACACCGAAAGCTACCGCCGCAGCCTGCGTTGGCTGGAGATGGTGATCGACGCGCTGACGCAGGCACAGAAGACCACTCAGGCCGACGCGGCTGACTGAGCTCGGCCGAGCGGCGGTGCCTCGCGCCCGGGTCGGCAAGCCGGCTCCCAGCACGTGTGGGGTCGTAAGCTGCCTTGGTGATCCCCAACGTGCTGGCAGCGCGGTACGCCTCCGGTGAGCTGGTCCGGCTGTGGTCACCGGAGCACAAGGTTGTGCTCGAGCGGCAACTGTGGCTCGCGGTGCTGCGTGGCCAGGCCGAGTTGGGGGTGCCGGTCGAGCAGCGGGTGCTCGACGACTACCAGCGGGTGGTGTCCGCGGTGGATCTCGAGTCGATCGCGGCCCGGGAACGGGTGAGCAGGCACGACGTCAAGGCGCACATCGAGGAGTTCAACGCGCTGGCCGGTCACCAGGAGATTCACCAGGGGCTGACGTCGCGAGACATCACGGAGAACGTCGAGCAGCTTCAGCTGCGTCGCTCGCTGGAGTATGTGCGGGACCGTTGCGTCGCGTTGCTCGCCCGGCTGGCGGCCCGCGCCGCCGAGTACGCCGAGCTGGTGATGGTCGGGCGCAGCCATAACGTCGCGGCCCAAGCCACCACGCTGGGCAAGCGGTTCGCCAGCGCGGCCGATGAGCTGCTGGTGGCCTTCGCCCGGCTCGAGGAGCTGCTGGCCCGCTACCCGCTACGCGGGATCAAGGGTCCGATGGGTACCGCCCAAGACACGCTGGATCTCCTCGGTGGTGATCCGTCCGCCCTGGCGGCACTGGAGCAGCGGGTGGCTGAGTACCTGGGTTTCGACCGGGTGCTCACCAGCGTCGGGCAGGTTTACCCGCGATCGCTGGACCATGAGGTCCTCGGCGCCCTGGTGCAGCTGGCTGCCGCGCCGTCGTCGCTGGCGACCACGATCCGGCTGATGGCCGGTCACGAACTGGTGACCGAGGGGTTCCAGCCCGGCCAGGTCGGCTCCAGCGCCATGCCGCACAAGATTAACACTCGTTCCTGTGAGCGGGTCCATGGCCTGGCTGTGGTGCTTCGTGGGTACGCTTCGATGGTGGCCGAGCTGTCCGGCTCGCAGTGGAACGAGGGCGACGTGTCGGACTCGGTGGTGCGCCGGGTTGCGCTGCCCGACGCGTTCTTCGCTTTCGACGGGCTGGTCGAAACCTTCCTCACGGTACTCGACGAGTTCGGCGCTTACCCGGCGGTGATCGAGCGGGAGCTGGAGCGCTATGCGCCGTTCCTGGCCACCACGAAGATCCTCGTCGCTGCGGTGCGCGCCGGAATGGGGCGGGAGAGCGCGCACGCGGTGATCAGGGAGCACGCCGTCGCGGTCGCGCTGGCGGTGCGGGAGAAGGGCGCTGGCAACGACCTGCTCGACCGGCTGGCCGATGACGGCAGGCTGCCGCTGGACCGGGCGGATCTGGACGGGCTGCTCGCTGACCGCCTCCTGTTCACCGGGGCCGCCGCTGAGCAGGTCGGCGCAGTCGTCGCCAGGGTGGCGACGGTGGTTGCGCGGTACCCCTCAGCGGCTACCTACCGTCCTGCCTCAATTTTATAGTCACGATTTTTTAGGGCCCGTCCTCGCCGCCTCACTTCTTCAGCGCGTGGAAGGAGCCGGCAATCTGGTCAAACGTTTTAGCGGACTCGGTGAAATGCTCCTTGGGCAGGGTCTGGAAGACCATACTGATCATGGTCTTGCCGTTGAACAGGAAGAAGTGGGAGTGCGCGCCCTCCATCCCGGTGCTGGGATCCTTGAAGGAGTAGAAGTAGAAGAAGCCAGGGAAGCCGCCTAGCTCGATCTGCTTCGGGTCGGTGACCAGTTGAACCGACTTGTTGGACGTGACGATCTTGTCCGTCATCTGCCTGGCGGCCGCGAGCTGCTGCGCTCCTACCGGTTCCTGAAGTTCACTGGCGCGTACCAGGAAGGAGTCCTGCGTGCCCTGCGACAGCAGCAGGAGGACCTGGGGATCCTTGGGGCTCAGCTTGGTCCAGGCGGACGGATAGGCGAGCTCAAAACCGGCTTGGTCACTGCGGAACTCGCTGAAGCCAGCCGGCTTCGACTTCATCGAGGCGTCCGCCTGGTTTGCCGCATTCGCCGACTTTGTCTTTGTCGCCTGCGCGGAGTGGTCCCGGCTGAACAAGCCCAGCCCGAATAGCACCGCGGACGTTGCGCCAAGTACCAGCAGCACCCCGATGACGATGACCAGCACTCGTCTTTTACGTAGGGCGTTCCACAGATCAGCCATAGTTGCCCACTTTCATCAGGTCGGGCCCTCCGTCACGGAGTGCAGCATCGTACTCGCGGGGAGTGACCGCCAGGCGAGCACCCCGGCGGCGGGACAGGCAACCGTGAACACCACCGGCTGGTTACGGAGCGTTAACATCCGATAGGGTGATTTTTCGGTGAGCAGGTGAACTGTGGGCTGTCGTGAGCCGAAGTTCTTACCAGAGGACGTGGGGTGGGGGCGCTACGCAGGCCGGCGCGCCGCACCGTGTGAGTCGTCGATGTCGAGTGGAGTCGATGTCGAGTGGGAAGGGGACGGACATGACGTTTGCTGAGCCAGAAGACAAGTTCGGGATCAAGATCCACACTAGGACGGCGAGGACGCTTGAGCAGAACTATTCGATGATCGCTGGCAGCATCTACCTCGTAGTCGGGATCGTCGGTTTCTGGACCACGGGCTTCAGCAACCCGACCGAACTGGTCCCCGGCCGCGCGCTCTTCGGGATCTTCATGCTGAACCCCTACCACAACATCGTGCACCTCGCGATCGGCGCGTTGTGGCTGCTGGGGGCGTTTGCGCTCACCCCTGCCGGGAACGAGGGTCTGAACCTCGCGATCGCCGGTGTCTACGTGCTGGCCACCGTGATCGGTTTCATGGGCTACCTGTCGCTGCTGGCCATCACCCCTACCGACCCGGACAATTACCTGCATCTGGCCACCGCTCTGGCGACCCTGATATTTGGTACTGGCCTGCTCAGGGTGCTGACCGGTCGAGCCGCTACCGCGTAAGCGGCGAGATTCTTGGGCCGTGCCCCCTGACCTTCAGGGGGCACGGCCCATCATTGCGTCTCGGGAGGTCGGCGTGGCGCTCGTCGTCCAGAAGTACGGTGGCTCATCGGTGGACAGTGCCGAGCGGATTAAGAAGGTAGCCGAACGGATCGTCGAGACGCGCGCGGCCGGCAACGAGGTCGTGGTGGTGGTGTCGGCGATGGGTGACACCTCCGACGAGTTGCTCGACCTCGCCAGTCAGGTGTCGCCGCAACCACATCAGCGTGAGCTCGACATGCTGCTCACCGCGGGCGAGCGGATCTCTAACGCGCTGGTCGCGATGGCGGTGCACGCTCTGGGTGTGGATGCCCGCTCATTCACCGGCTCCCAGGCCGGGGTGATCACCACCGGTGCGCACGGCAGGGCACGCATCATCGACGTGACGCCGAGCAGGGTGCGCGATGCGTTGGACCAGGGCGCGGTGGCGCTGGTGGCCGGGTTCCAGGGGGTGGCTCAAGACACCAAGGACGTCACCACGTTGGGTCGCGGTGGCTCCGATGTCACAGCGATCGCGCTGGCGGCTTCGCTGCGGGCGGACGTCTGCGAGATCTACACCGATGTCGACGGCGTGTATTCCGCTGACCCGCGGATCGTGCCTGATGCCCGCAAGCTCGACACCATCACCTACGAGGAGATGCAGGAGATGGCGGCGTGCGGGGCACGAGTGCTCATGTTGCGTTGCGTCGAATACGCCCGGCGCAATCACATTGCTGTGCACGTCCGCTCCTCGTATAGCCGACACCGCGGCACCATGGTGTCTGGATCAGTGGAGGATCGCACCATGGAACAGGCCATGCTCACCGGCGTCGCACACGACCGTTCCGAGTCGAAAATCACCGTCACCGGGGTGCCCGACGAGCTTGGCAAGGCCGCCCACATCTTCCGCGTGATCGCCGACGCCGAGCTCAACATCGACATGGTGCTGCAGAACATCTCGCACCGCGACACCGGCCGCACCGACGTCACCTTCACGCTGCCCAAGCTCGACGGGCCGACCGCGGTCAAGGCGCTGCGCGCGATGCAGTCGCAGATCGGTTTCCAGGACGTGCTGTGCGATGACCATGTCGGCAAGGTGTCGCTGATCGGCGCGGGGATGCGTTCACACCCGGGGGTCACCGCGCGGTTCTGCGAGGCGCTCGCCCGGGCCGGGGTCAATATCGAGACCATCAACACCTCGGAGATCCGGATCTCGGTGCTGGTCCGCGCCGAGCAGTTGGACGATGCGGTGCGCGCGATCCACAAGGCGTTCGACCTGGGCGGCGACGAGCAGGCCGTCGTCTATGCCGGGACCGGACGATGAGCCCTCCCACCCTCGCCATCGTCGGTGCCACCGGTGTGGTCGGTACCGTCATGATCGACATCATGAACTCCCGACCGTCGGTGCCCTGGGGCGAGATCCGGTTGATCGCCTCGGCCCGCTCAGCCGGCAAGAAGATCGCTGTGCGGGGTGAGCAGCATGGTGTTGTCGAGCTCACGCCGGAGGCCTTTGACGGTGTGGACATCGCGATGTTCGACGTCCCGGACGCGATCTCCGAGCAGTGGGCCCCGGTTGCCGTGCGGCGGGGCGCGGTCGTGGTGGACAACTCTGGTGCGTTCCGGATGGATCCCGACGTTCCTTTGGTGGTTCCCGAGGTGAACCTTGCCGACGCTTCCGTACGGCCGAAGGGGATCATCGCCAACCCCAACTGCACGACGCTGTCGATGATGGCGGCGGTGGGTGCGCTACACCGGGAGTTCGGCCTCATCGAACTGGTGGTGGCCAGCTACCAAGCCGCTTCCGGCGCGGGGCGCGACGGTGTTGAGCGCTTGTACGCTGAGCTCGCCGCGGTGGCGGGCAAAGGCGTCGGGGTGCGCGGCGGGGACGTCGCTGAGGCGCTGGCCGCGGCGGGGTTGCCTGCCCAGTCACCGTTCCCGGCACCGTTGGCGATGAACGTGGTGCCCTGGGCCGGATCCCTTACGTCCGACGGCTGGAGCTCCGAGGAACTCAAGGTCCGCAACGAGTCCCGCAAGATCCTCGGTATCCCGGATCTCAAGGTATCGGCCACCTGCGTGCGGGTCCCGGTGGTCACCACGCACGCGCTGGCGGTGCACGCGGTGTTCGTCCGGCCGGTCACCGTGGAGCAGGCCCGCAAGCTCTTCGCCGCGGTGCCGACCATTGTGCTGGCCGACGATCCAGCCACCGGGGTGTGGCCGACCCCGGCGGCGGTGGTTGGCGCGGACCCGACCTATGTCGGCCGGATTCGCCAAGCCCTGGACTTCGCGAACACGCTGGACTTCTTCGTCTGCGGGGACAACCTGCGCAAGGGCGCGGCCCTGAACACCTACGAGATCGCCGAAGCGATAGCGAGGGTGCACAAGTATCCATGAGACGGTGCGCTACCTGTTACGAGCGAAGTTCGTGAGTGCCGTTGGGGAGTTGGCGGGTGAGCTTGCGGCGGGTCAGGAGCTCCATGAGGGGGACGGCGACGCGGCGGGTGGTGTCCAGGGCTTGCCGGGCCTGGCTGAGGGTGAACGGGCTGGGCAGGCCGCGGAGCCGCTCGAGGGCGTCGTCGTCCGCGCCGGGAGTGAGGTAGATCCCGTCGGCGATCTTGAGTAGCTCGCCGGCCCGCACGGCGGCGGCCAGCTGTTTGGCGCCCAGCCCTAGCTCGGCAAGCCGGTGCGCCTCGGGCGCGGCGAAGGGCCGCTGCGCGAGCTCGGCGCGGACTTCAGCGATCGCGTTGCGGACCGCGTCGGGGATCCTGGTGGCCGGCCCCGCGATGTGCACCCGCCCGTCGGCGACGGTCAGCCCACCGGCGTTCCGTGCAGCGCCGAGCAGGAGTTCGACGAGCCGCGCGTCCGGCAGGCCGGTGACTTGCCGGGCAGTCTCCAGCGGCATGCCCGGCTCCAGCGGGTTCGCGACGGCATGCGCGGCCACGGCGCTGGCGAGCCGGGCGGCCCGCTGCGCCAGCACGGCAGGGTCGACCAGCCAACCACTCGCCTGCGGCGCCCCAGCGGGCTCGGCGCGCACCCATCGCGATCAGCTCGTCGCGCCGCACCACGCCGCGACGGCGCAGCTCGGCGGCCCCGTCCGGGGTGCCGTCCATGGTGGCCAGTTCGGTGGCGCGGGCCGTGGCCGCTCCGCGGCGGCGCAGCATGGGTGGGGCCACATCCAGCACGGTGACCCCGGCGGGGATGCGTCGGGTACCGGGATCGCGAAGCAGCGCGCGGTCCCCGATCCGGAGCGGCAGCGGTTGCGCCAGGCCCAGCCGCGCGGTGTCCAGGCCCAGGGGCCGGATCCGCGCAGGCACCGCAGCCGTGCCGGCGTGCAGCACCACATGCCGGGGCAGTTCGGCGGCCGGGCCGGTGGACAGCCGGACGTCGATGGTGCGGGTGACCAGCCAGGCTCCCGGGGTGAGCAGGGCAGCACCGCGGCGCACGGCTTCGCGGGGCACCCCCCGCAGGTTGACCGCCACCCGCGCCACCGGGGGCACGGATCCGACGGGCACGCCCAGTGACTGCAGCCCCCGCACTCCCACCCGTCGCCCCCCGGGGCACAACTCCAGCTCGTCGCCGACGTGTAGCGTCCCGCCGGTCAGCGTTCCGGTGACCACGGTGCCCGCACCGTGGATAGTGAACGACCGATCCACCCACAGTCGGACGTCGGCGTCGACGTCCGGTGCCGGCAGCCCGGCGACCTGGGAGCCCAGCGCGGCCCGCAGCTCATCCAGCCCGGCCCCGGTGGCGGCTGAGACGCAGACCGCGGGGATCCGGCCCAATGAGGAACCGGCCAGATGTTCCAGCGCCTCCTCGCGGGCCAACTCCGGGTCCATCAGGTCGCTGCGGGTCACCACCAGCAGCCCGTGCTGGACGTTCAGCGCGTGCAACGCTTCCAGGTGCTCCCGGGACTGCGGCATCCAGCCCTCGTCGGCCGCGACCACGAACAGCACGGCGGGCACCGGACCGACGCCGGCGAGCATGTTCGGCACGAACCGCTCATGCCCGGGCACGTCGACGAACGCCACCGTCGGCCCAGTGGGCAGGGTCGTCCAGGCGAACCCCAGATCGATGGTCATCCCCCGGCGGCGTTCCTCCGCCCACCGGTCGGGCTCCATCCCGGTCAACGCGCGGACCAGGGTGGATTTGCCGTGGTCGACGTGGCCGGCGGTGGCTACGACGTGCATGCCAGTACTGCCTCCCGCACCGCGATGTCCTGCTCGGTAGGCAGCGCGCGGAGGTCGAGCAGGCAGCGGCTGTGTTCGATGCGGCCGAGCACCGGCGGGTTGCCTGCCCGCAACAGCGTGGCGTAGCGCTCCGGCAGGCTGACCGCGGCGCTGTGCAGCGTCACCCCCGGCGCGCCGCCGCCCCCCACCGTGGCCCGTGACGCCACCGCCGTCGCGTCCACCCCGCCTGCGGCCAATGCCGTCGCGATCGCCGTCGCTCGCCGGTGCAGTGCATCGGGGTCGGCGGCCAGCGCCTGGGCGGTGGGGGTCGCAGGGCCCCGCAGGGTGGCTTCCAGCGCGGCCAGGGTGAGCTTGTCCACCCGCAACGCCCGGGCCAGCGGGTGGCGACGTAGCCGGCTCACCAACTGCTCGGAGCCCAGCAGCAGGCCGGCCTGCGGACCGCCGAGCAGCTTGTCGCCACTGGCCGTGACCAGGTCAGCGCCGTGGGCGAGCGTGGTGGTGGCGTTGGGCTCCTCGGGTAGCGCGGGGTGCGGCGTGAGCAGTCCTGAGCCGATGTCGGCGACCACCGGCACGCCCAGCCCGGTCAGCTGAGCCACCGGCACCGAGGAGGTGAACCCGGTGATGCGGAAGTTCGACGGGTGCACCTTGAGCACGAACCCGGTCTGCGGCCCGATCGCCGCGGTGTAGTCGTCGCGCCGGACCCGGTTGGTGGTGCCGATCTCGCGCAGCCGGGCACCGGTGGACTCCAGCAGCTCAGGGATGCGGAACCCGTCGCCGATCTCCACCATCTCACCGCGAGCCAGCACGATCTCGCGACCCGCCGCCAGCGCGGTCGCGGCAAGCACCAGCGCTGCGGCACCGTTGTTCACCACATGAACGCTGCCCGCTGCGGGCACCGCCTCCGCCAGCGCGGCCAGCGCACCGGCTCCGCGGCGACCGCGCCCGCCGGTGGTCAGATCGAGCTCGACATCGGTGGTGCCGGCTGCGGCTTCCAGCGCCTCGACCGCGGCGGCGGACAGCGGCGCCCGGCCCAGGTTGGTGTGCAGCAGCACCCCGGTGGCGTTGAGCACCGGGCGCAGGGTCGTCGCGGTGTCCGGCAAGGCGGCCAGCACGTCAGCGACGACGCCGGCTGGCGGCAGGGTACCCTCGCGCACCCGCTGCTGTGCCGCGGTCACCGCCCGCTTCACCTGCTGGTGCCCCAACCGACGCGTGGCGGCTACCACAGCCGGAACGGCCAGCACCGCGTCGGTGCGCGGGATCTGCTGGCGCACATCCATAGCCCGCACGCTAGCTCCCTGTTTGACAGTCGGCGGAGGCGGGCGGGAATCGAACCCGCCTGGTCGAGGTACTCGACCACGTCGGTGTTGAAGACCGCGGGGACCACCAGGAGCCCATACGCCTCCGCCACGGGATCTTAGTGGCCGGACCATCAGCATCGTCGCCCACCATGAAGGTCGGTGCGACGCAACGTGGAAGGCCCGACCGTCCATGGGTGGGCGGTCGGGCCGTTCCGGGAGAGCGGACTCAGCTGACGCCGAGCTTCTCCGCGGCCATCTTGGCTCCCTCGACCCGGTGCGTGATCTTCTCGAACGCAACGTCGCGAGCGTAATCAGGCGAACCGTGGTTCGGCTTCTCATCGATGCTAAACGGCGAGAAGCCGCAGTCATCTGTGGCGCCGATCCTTTCCTTCGGGATGAAGTTGGACGCCCTCACCAGCGCATCGCGGACTTCCTCAGCGCTCTCGATGCGGGGGTTCCCCGGGTTGATCACACCGATGTAGGCCATCTGCACGACGCCGTCCGCGTCGTCGCGCAGATGCTCCCCGATGGACCGGTAGACCGGGTCCTTATCGCGCTCGCTCGCCAGCTGGATGAGGAAATAACCGGCGTTCATCTGGAACATGCTCGGGAGCAGGTTGTTGTAGGGAACATCGGCGCTGTGAACCGAGTCCCGGTCCCCGCCCGGGCAGGTGTGGATACCAATCTTCGCCCGCTCCTGGGCTGTGAAGCGCGCGAGTACGCGGTTGTTGAGCTCGATGAAGTGCGGAAGCAAGCCAGCACCCGTCCACGGGTTGCGTGGATCTTCTCTAGTGGCCAGTCGGCCCTCGGTGAAGTCGATGGAAACCCGAGCGGCTCCGGCGGCGAAGGCGCCGCGGATGTCCTTTTCGCATTCGTTGACGAGGTCTTCTTCGAATTGTTCCCGGGGGTATCCCGGCACCTCGTCTTTCAGCGGGTACAGCAGGGCCAACATGGAGGGCGCGATCACGGCCTGCTTCATCGGCACGTGTGCCAAGCCGATGGATTTCTGCAGGCTATCGGCCGCATACCTCTTGTACCGGAAGGGGCCACCGGTGAGGCGCGGAAGCTGCCGTTCGTGACCGTCGGCGAAGATCGCGAAGAATTGGCCTCCTGGGCCGAGGTTTTCGGCAAGACCGGTCCCGGCCAGGGTGTCGGTGATGGGGTAGGTGGCGAAGCTCGACGAACGCTGCTCGCCGTCGGAAATGATCGGTGAGCCGGTGGCCTCGAAGCGCTCGATCGAATCGCGGATTGCGGCGTCCTGTTCGGCTTCCAGTGCTGCCAGGTCGATCTTTCCCTCATCATAGGCAGTGTAGGCGGCCTGCAGCGTGGAAGGTCGGGGGAGGGAGCCGACGGGCTCGGTGGGAATTCCGGTGGCCGTTCTCGGATCGTAGTCGGTCATGATTGTCCTCATCTCTTGATATGAGTAGGCGGACCGGTGATTGTGTTGTTCGTTACAAGTACTCTCCTGTCGTTAAAAATCGCCCGGCGTTGCAAGAATGGCCGCCATTGGTCACCTGGTGGGACACAAGAGGCGGGCACAGACAGGTCTGTCTAGCTGCGAGCTTGAGCATAGTCAGTTGACAATGAATCGGTCAATGATGACCCATTCGTGGTACAGCGGTTCATCTGGGGTTCGTCGACGTTCAGGCCCACACGTTGCTCAGAGTCTCGATTGCCGCCGCCGGACATGGGAGCGCAACCACATCGCCAGTGCCGCCGCAACCAGTACGCCGAGCACGATGTTGCTGACCATGCCCAGTTGCTTCTGCGCCAACGCCAGGCTGGCGCCGGCGAGGTATCCCAGCAACGTCACCGCGGTCGCCCAGATCACGCCGCCGAGCAGGTTGTAGGGCAGAAACCTCCCCCAGGTCAGGCCGCTCATTCCAGCCAAGCCGGGAACCAGCGCGCGCAACATCGCGGTCATGCGACCGATCAGCACGATGATCGGTCCGCGCCGGCGCAGCAGGTCGTTGATCGCGCACACAGCCTCCGGCTTGACCAGTCGGTCTGGCATGCTCCGCAGCAACCGCTCGCCGTAGCGGCGACCGACGCCGAATCCGACCGCGTCGCCGATGACCGCTCCCGCCACGCTCGTCGGGATGACCGCCCACAGCGACAGCGTCCCCACCTGCGCGGCGGCCCCCGCCACCAAGATCGCGATCTCGCCGGGAAAGACCACGCCGAGCATGGTGGAGGCCTCCAGTGCCGGACAGAGGAAGGCCAAGATGAGCATCGGAGTCGGCGGAAGTGCCCGCAGTGCGTCGAGCACCATGCCCTGATCTTGACTCATCGACCAGGTGCCTGCCAACCCGTGCCCGCTCAGCTTGCCGTCAGCGGAGGACGAGCAGCGCTCAGCGCGCCGCCTGCTCGAGGATTTTGCCTGGAGCTAACTGAACGTGGGCAGGACGGTAACCCTGTGCTCGCTATTGTTCATCTCATGAACGCTGCTGATCTGAACCTCCGCCACGACCTGGGTGTCCGTCCGGGGCTGGGTGTGCGTCCGGGCGAGTCGGACCCGGCGGGAATGCTGGGTGGCGTGCTGCTGCTGCTCGCGGTCATCGTCCCGATGGCCGCGCTGGCGCTGGTGTGGTGGCTAGCGTGACCGTTTCGCCCTGATCAGGACTACGCGGCGGGTTGAGCGTTCTCGCCTCAAAACGACACGCAAGACGCTTGCTCATCCTCTCGCAGGACCGATTCCTGGTGGAAAGTCTCGTTATACGCACCGCGTATCTCGTCGATCTTCTTGCTGGCATCGCTCGCCGAGTCCCGCGAGTAGAACAAGATCAGCATGTCGCTGGCCTCATGGTCGATCACTCCGTTGGTTTCCCGGTACTGGCCCATCGCGGGTACCACCGTGAATCCGGCCGGGAACCGTGGAGTGACCTCCTGGTCAAGGAACTGGGTGAAGGACGCGTCGGTGACTGTGCCGCCACCGGGAATCGACTTGCCGAAGAACAGCTCGGTACGCGCATACCCCGCCAACCCGCTGCTACCGCACGGTGCTGCCTGCGTGGCGCTGCTGTTCGCGGCCACGGCAGGAAGGTGGGTTCCCGCGCAGCCCGTCAGCGGCCCCGCCACCAGCAACGCTGCACCCACCATGGTGGCGCAGCGCCGACGCCCCCGCCAATTCCCAACCCAGTGGAGCGCTGTCGTGAACAACATTATTCCCCCATTCCTACCGCAGTCCGCGCTAGTGTAGCCCCCACAGTAGGTAATCTTCGAGCGCGCATGCCCAACCCCACGACGGACAAGCGAGACCCAGAGTCGTGAACTCGACGAGACGAACGTAAAACAGCACAAAAACGTCGGTGACGTCGAGTTCACGGTCAACGCCGACCCGACCAGGTACATTAGGGGAATGTCTCGCTCTTGAGGGTCTTCACCGTGCCGTCGGCTTGAATCTCGCCGATATCGTATGTGACTGAGCTGGGCTCACCGTGGTCGGTGAACCGCAGCGGCCCAGAGGGCCCGTCGTAGGCGATTCTCTTGTGGTGTTCCACGAGCGTCATGCAGGCGGCAAAGCTGGTGCATCTCTCACCGGCCCTCGTCACACCGTTGATCTCCCTCGCGATGTCAGCGGGCGCGTCGGTGCCGGCGACCGCAGCCGCGAGCGTCGTGATCACCACCGCGTCGTAGGCCTGCGCGGCGTAGGTCACATCCCGTAGTCCAGGATTGGCCTCCCTCAGCCGCTTCACGAACGCCTCGTCCCCAGGGGCCGGTAAGGTTCCCCGCATGCCCTTCAAGACACCCGGATCCTGCGGATTGACCTGACCGGCCAAGGTGTTGCTCATATTAGATGAGCCGTACACCCGCTTGTCCCTCGGGCCAAGGCCCTCCTCGATCATTTTTTTAAGGATTTTGGCGCTCTCCGTGAAACCAATCACGACGATCGCGTCGGGGTTCTTAGTCTTGACTCGCTGCATGTCTATGAGGTCGGGCGAGTTCGGGTCGTAAGAAAAAGAGTCGAGTATTCTGCCCCCGGATTGCCGGATCGTTTTCTCGACTTCTTTCCCTGCGTAGTTACCGTACGGGTCGTTGCGCGATATCACCACTGCCGTCGAGTTGCCATCAGCGACGACGGACTTGCCGAGTATGGAGCCTTCGGCCACGGATGGCGACGCGGTGCGGAAGTAAAGTCCATGGTTGGGATACGTGGTCAACAACGGTGACGTGTTCGAGGGCGAAAACATGATCACCCCTGCGCAGGTGACCTTGTCGATCACCTTGAAGGCCACCGCCGATGTCGCGGGGCCAATGATCACATCTACCCCGCCGGACAACAGCGCACCAGTCAACTGGCTGGCGGTGTCACCGGAAAAATTATTGCCCTCGTCGTGCTGATTGGCGTCATCGAGCTTCACCTCGACGCCGGGGATGCCGCCGGCGTCGTTGATGTCCTTCATTGCCAGGTGCACACCAGCGTCCAGTGCTGGACCCGTGTAGATGAATGTCCCAGTCTTCGGGAGTAACGTTCCGAACGAGAGTACTCCGTCGGCGGGTTTGGTGCTGGGCGAACACGGGATAGCTGGTTTAGCCGGTGCGGGCTTCAAAGGCAGCACCGTAGTCACCACCAGCGCCACGACTACCGCGAACGCCAGACCGACTCCGGCCAACCAGCGAGGTATTCGGCCTTGATGACCTGTAGTGCCGTGTGGGCGGGAAACTGTGCTCAACACCTCGTTGGCGGCTTTTTGAACGTCACGATCGGTATCCGTGCCATGCAGGCGGGCCAGGGTTTGTCGCGCTGTGCGCTTCTGCCCTCCTGGAGCGTCGCTGGTCAGCAGGCGCCGTAAGCCGTCGACCGCCCACAATCGCTCCCACGCGACCTCACTTGTCAATGCTTGTTCGAGTTTGACTGGCAGTGGTAATGGTGCATGAGGATTCTTTGCCAGGTAGAACGGGCCGCGCATATCATCCGCCGACATTGTTGGCGTTTGGCTTGACGCGCCCCGACGCACCTGGTCATACACATAATGATACAACTCATGGGCCGATACCTGGCCGTCACCGTCGAGGTCGGCCGCGCCGGTCTTCAAACCTACGACCACAGCATTGGTGAATTCCGAATCGTAGGCGTGCTCCAGCTTGTCCGACGCGGTGATGACCACACGACCACGGCCACCGAGCTGTTCGATGATCTCCTCGGTGCCGGCGCTCCCACGCCTGAGACCCTTGGCGAATGCACCGCTGTAGCAGCAGTCGAGTAGCAACACGATGCGCTGTGAGCGGCTGTGATCCATCTGTTCTTTTACCCATCGCGCTGAGATCCCCGTCGCGTCCAGCAATTCCTTCTTCGTGTCGGCTGCAACGAAGTACAGCCGCCCTCGTGGATCCAGGATTCCGTGACACGAGAAATAGAGCAGCAAGTGATCATCAGGCTTGTGGTTGGAAAAGAAGCGCTCGATCTGCACGCTGACCGTTCCCGATGGCTCGTTGAGTAGCGTGCTTACTGTGAAATCACCAATCGTCGGGTCGGCGAGCACGGGTTTTAACGCGTCGAGGTCCTGGATTGGCGCCGGCAGCGGGTGGAACTTCCGGTCCTGGTAATCAGAGCAGCCAATCAGTAGCGCAACCCGTTTGCCGCTCATCGGCTACGTCAGGCGGTCGGTGTGCCGGTCGATCCAGATTTGGATCAGCTCACGCTGGTCTCCTCGGGTGATCCCAGTGACCTCCAGCACGTCACCATCGATGTCAAGCTTCACGCTGCGGCCGCCACTGCGGGAAACCCACGACTGCACTGTCTCGATGAGCGCGGTGAGGAGCTTTGACGACTGGGCAAGCATAACGGTCAGCGCACCCGCTAGGAGAATCTCACCGGCGCGCGTACCGGGCGGGGCTTGGCCCACGGTCGCATGATCGGCGGACTCGATGTCCAGCTCCAGCAGCTGGTCACGCAGGTCCACCGCCAGCTCAGCCAGCTCCGCAGGGTCAGCTTCCGGGCCCGCATCAATGCGCAGAGCAAGCCTATTCAACCCCATCCGGACACTTTAACCCGTCATGCTAGTGATTTTCCTTTCCCCAGCCGCCGCCGCCGGGGGTTTCGATGCGGATCCGGTCGCCGCGGCGCAGCGGCCAGGTGCCCTTGCTGGGCAGCTCCACCTCGGTCCCGTCGGCCCGGCGCAGGATGTTGTGGCCCACCGCGCCGGAGCGCCCGCCGTGCAGACCCCACGGGGGGTGCTCGCGGCGTTCGGACTGCACGGTCAGGGTGCAGTCGGCCAGCGCCTCGACCTCGCGGATGAGGCCGTCACCACCGGGGTGCCGGCCGGCGCCACCCGAGGAGGACCGCAGCTCGTAGCGCCACACCCGCAGCGGGTAGTCCAGCTCGACGGCCTCGGCGGGGGTGTTCTGGGTGTTGGTCATCCCGGTGTGCACCCCGGACATGCCGGGACGGCTGGGGGTGCCACCCTCGCCGCCGCCCAGCGTCTCGTAGTAGCTGAACGGGTGGTCGCCACCGGCACCGATCAGCAGGTTGTTCATCGTGCCCTGGCTCGCCGCCGGTACCCGCTCGGGAATCGCCTGGGCGAAGCAGCCCAGCAGGACGTCGACGATCCGCTGGCTGGTCTCGACGTTGCCGGCGGCCGTGGGTGCGGGAAACGTCGCATTCACCACGGAGCTTTCCGGTGCGCGCACCTGCAGCGATCGGTAGCAGCCGGCGTTGGGCGGCGCGTCCGGGTCGGTCAGCATCCGGAACACGAACATTGCCGAGGACAGGGTCACCGCGAACACCGCGTTGAGGTTCACCGGGACCTGGGGGTCGGTGCCGTCAAAGTCGATCGTCACCTCGTCACCGGCGATGGTGACGGCGGCGCGGATGGTGACCCCGGCACCGATCTCCAGCACGTCGTGGTAGCGGTAGCACCCGTCCGGGATCTGCCGCACCGCCGCCCGGACCCGCCGGTCGGAGTAGGCGCAGACGGCCGCCATGGCCTGGTGCAGCCGCGGTGTCCCCCTCCTGCTGGCCAGCTCCCGTAGCCGCCGGGCTCCGACGTGGTTGGCGGCGAACTGCGCCCTCAGGTCGCCCCGGCGCTCGCCGGGTGTCCGCGAGTTCGCGGCGATCAGCCGCACCACGTCGTCACGTTCCCCCTGGGCGTCGGCGATGAGGATGGGTGGAATGCGGAGTCCCTCCATCGCGATCTCGGTGGCGGTCGCCGGCATGGACCCCGGAGCCGCTCCGCCGACGTCGGCGTGGTGGGCGCGGTTGGCGACGTAGCCGAGCAGCTCAGTGCCATCGTCGGAACCGACCGCCGCGATGATCGTGAGGTCCGGCAGGTGGCTGCCACCCAGGTAGGGGTCGTTGACGCACACTTGCTGACCGGGCCGCAACGCGCCGTAGGTGTCGAGCACCGCGCGGACGCTGGCCGGCATGGCACCCAGGTGCACCGGGATGTGCTCGGCCTGCGCGACCATCTCCCCGTCCGGGTCGAACACCGCTGCCGAGCAGTCGGCGCGCTCCTTGATGTTGGGGGAGTACGCGGCGCGGCGCAGCGCGACGCCCATCTCCTCGGCGACCCCGGCCAGCGCGTGCCGGAACACCTCCAGCTCCACTGCGGACAGGTCACCAGGGGACAGCTCAGCCATGTGCGCTCACGCCCGGTCCAGCGTCCGCCGGATATCCTTGATCCGACGGTACAGCGTGAGCGGCTGCTCCGGGCCTGGCACGAACCCCCACCGGCGGTAGAAGACAGCGGCCTGCTCATCGATCGCGTCGACGGCAACCAGCCGTGCGTGTGCCAGCAGGTCGGCACCCAAGCCCCGCCCCTGAGCCGAGCTGTCCACTGCCAGCCGAGCGAGCAGAACCATGCTGATGGGATACCGCACCAGCTCCTGGGGTGCGTCCTCGGGTCGGACATGGCCCAGGACTAGGGAGAAAGCACCGATCACCCGGTCGTCGTCGATCAGTACCCAGGTCCATGCGAGATCAGCCTTCTGGCTGGCCAATGCATAGCTGCTGAGCCATTTGTCGAGCTCAGGCTTGCCGCAGTCGAACGAGGACAGGTCGTGCTCGGCCGCCAGCGGGACCAGGTTGGGCAGGTCAGGACTCACCGAACTGGATTCTGCGAGGTCGGGAGAAGAGCTCACGCAACGCCGGCACGCTTTCCGCTGGGCGGTCCAGCTCAGCGAGGAACTGTTCGTATGCCCCAGCTGACATCCTGATGTCACGACTGCGGTGCACTACTTCCTGAGCGCAGGGCACCACCGTGGACAGGATGAACGCGGACACTGTCTTAATGAGGAACGTTGCTCCGAAGTTGGCCTGCGTCCAGCGCCAAATAGATCCTCGATGGGTGATCGGGTCGCTCTGCGGTAGGTCACGCAGCCAGCCGAGGCCCGCCAAGGCCGGACGATCGTCGGCTAGCCCGACCGCGTCGAGTTGGCTCCGCGGAGGGTTCCAGTGCGGTAGGTCGGGGTAGCTGAACGCTGGAGCGCGGCCGCCCTCGGCGAGCGTTGCGAGTCTGCGCGCTTCGGCGGTCAAGTAACCCTCACGACTGTGAAGAGGAGCGCGGCGGGTAGCAGACGTTCGGGGAGAAGACGATCTATGACAACCGGTGGGTGCGGCTGGGGTTGGTGGACGTGGAGCCGCCGAACGCGGCGCGGTGGGATTACTACCTGGTGAGTTTCGAGCCGCTGCCGCCGTAGGTCATCGCGCCGGTCAACGTGTTTTTGTGGCGGGCAACTGAGTGGATCGGGGAGCCGATCGATACCGAGGAAGTGGGCCGTGTGGAGTGGGTGCTGTGGTCTCAGATAGCGGGGTTGGCGACACCACCAGGTTGCCGGCGTCGTCCACCATGGCGACCTCGCCGGTAGCGAGCACCGTGGTGGTGTCTGGCTGCTCGATCAACGCTGGGCCGCTGACCTCGTCCCCGGCGGCCAGCCCCGCTCGGGAGACCACCCGCGCGTTCAGGGTCTGGCCGGCGATGCCGATCGTGCGAGACCGCTCCGGAGCGGGTTCCCCTTGATCCCAGTCACCCGGTGGCTGCGACAGGATCGGCTCACCCCGCGCCACCACCCGTAGCGTGACGATCCTGACGGGCTCGTCGGGGATGGCGTACCCGTAGGCCTCCCGGTGCGCGCGGTGCAGCAATTGCGTCAGATCCACCCCGGCGTCGGCGACGATCCGCAGCTCGTGGGACTGGCCGGCGTAGCGGGCGTCGGCGAGGCGGGACAGCGTGATCCCGCCCGCCACCCCCTGGCGCTCCAGTTCCTCGCGGGCTTGTGCCTCCAGCGCCTGCCAGGCGTCGGTGAGATCGTCGTCGGCCTGCGCCATTACCGTCCGGGACGCCTCATAGCGGGCCGGCGCGAGCAGCAGGCCCAGCGCACTGAGCACTCCCGGTGCCGGCGGCACCACCACCGCGCGGCAGCCCAACTCGCGGGCCAGCGCGGTCGCGTGCAGCGGGCCGGCGCCACCGTAGGCGACCAGCGCCACCCCCGCCGGGTCGATGCCGCGCTCGGTACTGACCTTGCGCAGGGCGCGAGCCATCGTGGCCCGCACCACCGCGAGAATCCCGGTTGCCCCACCGGCCGGCTCCGGTAGCGCGCCGACGGCGCGCGCGGCCGCATCGACGTCCAGCCGCAGCCGCCCCAGCCCATCTCCCGATCCGGATCGAGGTGGCCCAGCACGCAGTGCGCGTCGGTGACCGTCGGCTCGGTGCCACCCAACCCGTAGCAAGCTGGGCCGGGATCGGCACCCGCCGACCGCGGGCCGACCCGTAGCGCACCGCCGGCGTCGACCCAGGCGATCGACCCGCCGCCCGCGCCCACCGTGTGGATCCCGACCGCCGGGGTGCGAAACGGCAACCCGGCGATCTGCGCGGTGCTCGACACCTCCGGCTGGCCATTCCTGATCAGGCACACGTCGGTGGACGTGCCGCCCATGTCGAAGGCGATCGCGTGCTCGAAGCCGGCGGACCGCGCCACGGCACCCGCCGCGACGACACCGGCGGCGGGCCCGGACAGCAACGTGTGCACCGGGGCGGCTGCCACGAAATCGACGCCCGCGGTGCCGCCACCCGAGGTCATCACGGTGATCGTCGGGCCGGGCAGCCGGTCCGTCAGGTTGGACAGGTAGCGGCGCATCACGGGCTCGACGGCGGCGTTGAGCACGCACGTCGACGCCCGCTCGAACTCGCGGAACTCCGGCAGCAGCGCGCTGGATCGGGTGATCGGCACGTCGAGCCTGGCCAACGCGTCGGCCAGGCGGCGCTCGTGCTCGTCGCCCGCGTAGCTGAACAGCAAGCTCACCGCCACCGATTCCGGCTCCAGACGCCGCACCTGGCGCACCACCCGCTCGACCTCCTCGTCGGTCAGCGCAATGACCGCCTTGCCGTCCGGGCTGGTCCGCTCGATGACGGTCACCACCCGGTCGTGCGGCACGAGCGGCTCGGGGCGGGTGACGGTCAGGTCGTAGAGCGCGGGCCGGTCTTGCCGGGCGATCTGCAGCACATCGGCGAACCCGTCGGTGGTCACCAGGACGGTCCGGGCGAGCGTGCGTTCCAGCACCGCGTTGGTGGCCGTGGTGGTGCCGTGCGGCAGGAGCCGCAACGCCGCGCCGGGCCACGCTCGCTCGACACCCCGTTGCACACCCACCGCCTGGTTGCCTGGGGTGGTCGGCACCTTCACCGCCCGGGGCCGGTGCCCGGCGGCATGCACCACGACATCGGTGAACGTTCCCCCGACGTCAACGCCGGCACACGCTCCGGAGGCCTCGACCATCACTGCGTCCTGCCCGTCGTGTCCATGGTCCGCATGTCCGGCCAGTATTGCCTGTTGTGCTGTGTCGGTGCTGACCTCGCCGATGTGGATCTGACGTGGAGATCGACGACTCCTCCCAGTCAGGTTTCAACAACCCGTTCTGACCCGACTACGGTTGCTGATTCAGCGGGGTGGTTGGCCGCGGCCACTACAGCTACCTTCACGGATATACTCCGCAACACTCCGTGAGCGCGCGCTAAGGTGGTCGTCATCCGTACCGGGAAGCCCAGCTCAAGCGGCGTTTCGCGGTCGCCACGGGGGCGCCAGCGCAAGAAGAGCAGCGATGAGCCCAGGGTTGCGAAGATCAGTCTGATCTCCGCCGTGATAGCCGCGTTGATCACTGCAGCGGGAGCTGTGGTGGCCGCCTGGATCGAGCACGGGCCCACAAACCCCGCAGCCACCCCGCCACCGGCCACGGCGCCGCCTAGCCCGCCATCGACGCGTCCCACACCTGGAGACGGCGGTGACATACCTCTACCTGGCCACATAGCGCAGGTCGAGTTCGTTTCTCCGCCGGAGGGCTCCGGGATTAACCCTGGCCAGGACGTTGTCGTGTCGGGCAGTGTTACCGGGCTTGGTGGCGACACGCTCTGGATACTGTCGAGGCACGACGTCGGCGGAAGCTTCTACCTGGTCCCCGGGGCGGCGGGTCTCTCTCCTGTCCGCACCAAAGATGGTCCTTGGAGCGTCACCGACGAGAGCGTGGGTAATCCGTCTGACAGGGGAGGCAATGTCGTCTACTACGCCGTGCAGGCGAATGCGGACTGCGCTAAAAACCTCTCCGCTATGCACAATTATGATTCTTTCCCAGATTTACCCAAAGGCTGCACTATTCTTCAGGGCCAGAGGAGCGTGCGGGTAAAATAACGACTGATAATTTTACAGTTTGTCCCGCTCTTCGCCTGGACGCGGGTCTGATCATAAATTCCCGCCATTACGGACCGAATCGCAGATCCAGGCCCACGACGCGGTCCGGGTCGCCATCGACGTCGAGTACGGCAGCGATGTCGATCTCGCCGTCGTCCCGGTGATCACACCGCGGCAGCTGCGGCACGGGCGGGTCGGTGACCCTAGTGAACAGCGTTTGCCGGGCGATCCGGACCTGTACCCGCTGCTCGATCTCCACATCGGCCACCCAGAGCTTGTTGGCTGGGACGCCTCCTGGCCGGGTGAACCTGGCCGGTGTGCACCGCTGGTGCACAAAAACATCGGCTCAGGCCGCAGCATCCTCCGCATGTCGGGGCGGTGCAGGCGTGCGGGATGCTGCACCTCATGGCGGCGAAGGCGGCCGGGGCGCACGGTGACCACGACACTGCGGCCACTCACTTTGCGGAGGTCTCGGCGCTGGCGGCCCGGATGGACACCGAGGCCGGCACCTGGGCCAGCCTGTGGTTCGAGCCGGCCAACATCGGGGCCTGGCGCACCAGCCTCGCCTTGGAGCTCGGCGAGCATGGTCAGGCGCTGGAGGCCGCTAAAACGGTGCACCCGGAACTGCTGCCCAAGCGCCGCCAGGGCCCGGTTCTGGTCTTATGTCGGCCGCGCTCTCTGCGCTGGAAAGAAGACCCGTCAGAAGGGTGTGCACGTGTTGCTGCACGCCGAGCAGCTTGCTCCCCAGCTTATCCACAAGGACCTGCTCGTCCGCGAAGCGGTCGCCGGTCTGCTGCGTTAGGCCCGGCGCGAGGCCGGTGGCCGTGAGTTGTGCGGCCTGGCCTGGCGGATGGGGATCGCGCCCCGCGGGTGAAGCTGGCCCTGGTGTGCACCACCCCAGCGGGGCAGTATCAGGGAGAGGAGGACGGTGTGGAAGAGACGACGTTGGGCGGGCGGCTGCGGGAGATACGCAGCTGGCATCGGCTGAGCCTGCGGGAGGCGGCCGGTGTGGCTGGGCTGTCCGTCTCGTCCTGGGGTCAGGTGGAGCGCGGCGACAAGGCCGTGACCAACCGCCACACGCTGGAAGCGATGGCCCGCGCGCTGCGGGTGCATCCCATTGAGGTGACCGGGCAGCCCTGGGCGCCCCAGGATGTGGTCAGCTCCGAGGCGCACGCTGGGCTGATCGGTATCGAGATCGCGCTGGAGCGCTACGAGCTGGGCATCGACCCAGATCTGACCGTGCCGGCCTGGCCGCAGCTCGCCGCTGACCTGGAGCTCCTGGACAAGCTGCTGCACTACAGCGCGGATTACGCAGCACAGGGCGAGCTGACACCGGTGCTGCTGGGGCAGCTACACGGCGCGTACGTGCGGATGCCCGATTACCGGCGAGAGATTCTGCTGGGCTTGATCAGCGCGTACAGCTCGGCGGCGACGGTGACCAGACGCCTGGGCGTGCGCGGGCTGCCGACGCTGGCCGCCCGCGCCGTGGCGCAGTGCGCCCAGGCCCTGGACGATCCCCTCTGGCTGGGCTATGCGGCCTGGCTGCGCGGCGCCGCCACCGGCCTGCTCGATCGGGCCGCACAGTACCGCCGCTCAGTGGCTGCGGCCCAGACGCTGACCAGCCAGCTGGACTCCAGCGACGCGCTGCAGGCATGCGGAATGCTGCACCTGTCCGCCGCGCTGGCAGCCGCAGCGCAAGCCGACCACGACACCGCAGCCACCCACCTCGACGAGGCCTCGGCGCTGGCGGCCCGGATGAACACCGAGGTTGGCACCTGGGCGAACCTGTGGTTCGGACCGACCAACGTCGGCATCTGGCGCACCAGCCTCGCCGTGGAACTCGGCGAGCCCGGCCAGGCCGTGCAAGCCGCCAAGACGGTGCACCCCGAACTGCTACCCAATTCCCGCCAGGCCCAGTTCTGGGCCGACCTCGGCCGTGCTCTGATCGCCGCGAAGACAACCCGGGAAAAGGGCGTGCGTGTGTTGCTGCACGCCGAGCAGCTCGCCCCGCAGCTGATCTACCACGACGTGTTTGTCCGCGAAGCCCTCGCCGACCTGCTGCGCCAGGCCCGGCGCGACGCCGGCGGCCGCGAGCTGCGCGGCCTGGCCTGGCGCCTGGGAGTCACGCCCATCGGGTGAACCCTGGTCGGTGCGCACCGCAACGGTAGAGTTGATCTTACGCGGGGCTGCATTAGGGTGCCGGTGGGCGATCTGATGCTAGACAGCTCGCTCCCGGGGCGGGTCGCCGTGTTCCACCCTGACGTGCCACACCGAGGGAGCCCGAACTCACCATGACGCTGGAGCAGGCCCTGCGCTGTCTGGGCGCTCGGGACCGCCCGCTGCGCCTGATCGCCACTGGCGGAGGCACCGGGGGGCACACCTACCCGGCGATCACCACGATCCGGGCCGCCCGGGAACTTCTGGACGGTGCGGGTGTGGGACTCGAGGTGCTCTACGTGGGCTCGGCCGGTGGGTTGGAGGCCCGCGTCGCCGAGCAGGAAGCGCTGCCCTTCCAGGCGGTGTCCACCGGCAAGCTGCGACGCTCCGCGAACCCGCTGCGGATGATCTCCGCAGCGAACCTGCGCGACGTTGGACGACTGACCCGGGGACTGGTGCAGGGCCGCCGGGTGGTGCGCGCGTTTCGACCCGACGTGGTGCTGTCCACCGGGGGGTATGTGGCGGTTCCGGTCGGGCTGGCCGCCAGGGCGGTCGGGGTTCCGCTGCTGGTGCACGAACAGACCACCAGGTTGGGCCTGGCGAACAGGTTGCTGATGCGCCGCGCGACCGCGATCGCGCTGTCCTCGCCCACATCCGTGGAGCTCCTGCCAGCGGTGGCGCGAGGGCGAGCGGTGGTCACGGGCAACCCGATCCGGGCCGAGCTGCTCACCGGCGACGCTGGCCGAGGCGTCACGGCGCTGGGCTGGGCCGGCTGGGACGCCTCCCTCCCCACCGTTTACGTCACAGGCGGGGCGCAAGGCAGCGTTCAGGTCAACCGCCTCGTCGAGGCGGTGCTCGAGAGGGTGTTGCGGCGGGCGAACGTGGTGCACCAGTGCGGCCCCAGCTCACTGGCCGAGCTGCTGCGCCGCGCCGAGCGGCTCCCCGCCAGCCTGGCCGGCCGTTACCGGGTGATCGAGTTCGTCGGCCCGGAGCTGCCCGATGTGCTGGCGCTCGCCGATGTGGTGGTGTCCCGCTCCGGTGCCGGCACGCTGGCCGAGCTGACCGCGTTGGGTAAACCCTCGGTGCTCATCCCGCTGGTCCCCACCGGCGGCAACGAGCAGGAACACAACGCCCGTTACCTCCAGCAGGCCGGGGCGGCCCATGCCCTGCTCGCCGCCCGTCCCACCCCGCAGGATCTCCAGCGAGCCCTTGACGGGCTGATCGGTGACGCGGGGCTGCGGGCGGGGATGGCCGCCCAGGCGGCCCGGCTTGGTCGCCCGGGCGCCGCCCGCGACCTCGCCGCCGTCCTGCTCAACCTCGCGGCCCTGAGGCCCGGGTGAGCAGCAGATCATGGGCGGGGCAGTGAATGCCTGCCAGGTCCACCTGTTGACCCTGTGGTGTCACGGTGAAACGCCACTGCTCTGCTGTTGGGCTGCCGGCTTGTACCCACCAGGTGTAGGCGGCTTCGACTTCGTCCCAAAGCTGGCGGGGCCCTAGCTGGTTCACTTCATGGGTGCCGGCGCTGGGTGTGTAGTCGATGCTGGCCCAGGATCGGGATTCCGGGTGGAGGAGCCACACGGTGTACTTGCTGGAGTCATTTGCCGCGTGGCAGTAGCGATATTCGCACCCCGGCACCAGCAGGCCGATGGCCAACGCCGCGTGATAATCGTCGGTGACCCGACCGGGGTGGATGCCGGTGTGGCTCACCACGGCTTTGTCCTCGTCGTACACGCAGTCACGGACCCACGTCCAGGGCAGGCGCTGGTCGCGTAGCCACATGAATGCCACGTTCTCCACCAGACGTCCGGTCGCGGTGCCTTCCTCGCCCACGGTGAGCGACAGCAAGGCGCCGTTGAGGTACGCGGTTCCCCACGGAGTGAGCACCCGCCCGCCCGGCCGGGTCTGCGCCACCCACGCATGCGGCACCTGCCCGACCGCCGCCGTGGACAGCACCCGGTCGTAGGGGGCGCGCGGCGGGTAGCCGTGCGCGCCGTCACCGGTGATCATCGTGACGGTGCCGAACCCGGTGGCGCACAGCGCCGCACGAGCCTGGGCGGCCACGGTGGGATCGATCTCGATCGTGGTCACGTGATCGGCTCCGAGCCGCCGCGCCAGCAGGGCGGCGTTGTAACCGGTGCCGGTGCCGATCTCACAGACCGTCATACCGGGCTCCACTTCCAGGGCGGCCAGCATGAGCGCGACGACGTTGGGCTGGCTCGCCGAGCTGGAGATGTTATCCCCGATCAGTCCCGGCCCGACCGGGTTTCCGTCATCGACCTGAGTGATCAAAGCCTGTTTGGGTGCGTACGCCTGCCGCAACCAGCGGTCGGGGTCCTCGGTCCGGTGAAACGGCACCAGCTCACGGCGCTGCTCCTGCCACACCAGGTCAGGGATGAAGGCGTGCCGGGGCACCGCAAGAAACGCCTCCCGCCACGGTGGATCAAGGACGCCATCCACCGTGAGATCATCGACCATCCGACGCAGCAGATGGGCCGGGTCGGTCACTCCTCGTCCTCCTTTGGGTCTGGCGCACTGTGCTTGCCCTTCGGCTCTTCGGGCGATACCGGTGTGCCCGTCGGCACCTGACCGTTGCTTTGTCGCGTCTTCTCGTCTTCGTCCTTGCCCTTGTCCTCATGCTTACTCACAGCACCCCTCCCTCGGCATCATTCGGCGCTCGCGTGTGGCGGTTTCCGCGTGGTGTTCACCCTAGCGCCCACACGCTCTCGCGTGAGTTCTCTGTTACGGCGAGCTTAATGATCATACCGTGCTCCGAGTCCGTGCTCGGTGCCCAGCGCTCGGAGTTGCCGCAGTGCCCGTGCTCGGGTGGGCCCGATGCTGCTGATCGGGATTCCCGTGGCGCGGGCAATTTCGGTATAGGGCTGGGGGTTGTCGGTAAACAGTGCCTGCAGCAGGTTCCGCTTGTGGGGCGCCAGCTCAGCGACGAGGTAACGCAGCGTCTGTGCGGTATCCCTGTCGATGACATGCTGCTCCGGGCCGACGGATGGGTCGGCGACAGTGTCAATGTCAAGGGGGCCCGAGGCTAGCTTGGCTCGGTCGCGGAATTCGCGCCGGGAGGTGGTCGCTAGCCACCCGCCCAGCCGTTCCGGGAACTGCACCCGGTGGGCGTTTTCGGTCAGCCGTAACCAGGTCATCTGCTAGGCAAGGGGAAACCAGCGGCGATCCGCTGCCGGTGCTCCTGGCGACCTGCAGAGGCGCCGGAATGCCCAGGCCTGGCACAAGATCGGGCCCGAGCTGCGCCGGCTGCGTACCGAACAGGTGCTGTCATTGTCGGCATTGGCCCGGCAGGTGCATTACAGCACGGGTTACCTGAGCAAGATCGATACTGGGAAGAAACGGGTCACCCCGGAGCTGGCCCGCCGCGAGCCGACCGGTACCGAGGTCTGCCCGTATCCGGGGCTGGCTGCATTCGGTCCCGATCAGGCCCGGTGGTTTTTGGTCGGGATCAGGCCATCAGCGATCTGGTCAGCCAGCTTGATGATCGACTCGCTGGGGGTGGGTTGTTGGCGGTGGTGGTTCCCTCTGGGGCGGGTGGCCGAGCGGACCGGGGTCGAGCAGGCCGATGTGGCCGGTGATCCGGATCGGTTCGTTGCATTCCTTACCGAGGCGGTGGCCGTCTATACCGGGAAACGGGGGGAACATCCACCTCAGCCGGGAATACCATGCCGCCAGGCTGCACCGCGCTATGCGCGTCGTGCTGTCCGCGCTGGCCCTCGTTGGATCTGCGCCATCACCATGAACACCCTCATCCCAGCGACGTGGGAGTAGTACGTGTCGCCTGACCTGCCCTACCACCCGCCCTGCTCGTGACTTGAGATCCAGCATGACGCTCGTCGGGAACCATCGTGCTGTTTCGTGGCGCGGTTGGCCAGGTTGCCCGCCCGCGCTGGGCGATGAGATACTGCAACTGCCGTGCCAGGCATCCCATCACAGGTACTCGCGTGTCGCCCGACCGGCACAACGGTCGAACCTGCGGGCCGCTGGGCACCGAACCCGGCGTAGGCATGGCGGTAGCGGTGCGCCACGAGCGGGATGGCTGGGTCCCGGTTGTCCTCGGTGGGGTCAGCGCAGCGCGCTGGTTTTCACCGCGTCGAGGAAGGCGGAGAAGGTGCGGCGGGAGCTCAGTTCCTGCTCAGGGGCTCACCATCGGCAGCGCTCTGGCGGGGAGCGCTGGGCATGGCCCGCGTCGTCGCTGCGGGGGCCCGAAGTAGATCCAGGAACAGTGCCACTGCGAGCACGGTTGCGAGAGCTACGCAGTAGCCGGCGACGGTATCGGTGGCGTAATGGATGTGCTGGGCGACGAGCGAGATCGCGACGCCGACCGCTAGCGCGATCGGGGCCAGGCCGGCGACCATGCGCACGGCGACACTGGGTGGCCACCGCGCGCTCCCGATGAGGATCGCGGTCGCGAAGGCGACCGCGGCGACTGCCGTGGTGTGGCCGCTGGGGAAGGTCAGGTGCCCAAAGCGTAGCCGCCCGATGAGCGGCTTGAGGATCAACTCGGTGATCGTGACCGCGGTAACGGTGCCGACGATGGTGAGGAGAACGCCCGACCAGCGCCGGGCAGCGGCAGCGGCGCAGGCAACGACCGCGACGAGAACGGCGGCTTGCGTGGGGTTCCCGAGGCTGACCAGAGCCTGGGTGAGGGGCTGGTCTGGTCGCAGGCCGTTCCTGATCAGCGCATCCAGGCTGCGGTCCAGGTGTCCTGGCATGTCCTGATCGGCATAGCGCGTTCCGAGCACGGCGATCACGATGATCGCCAACATGATGACGACCACCGCAGGACGCCGCACGCGCTGCGCCAGCAGTGGTCGGTACCCGCTCGGATTGGTGGCCACCAGGAGTACAGGGTAGCTGGGTGACTCCCTCCGATGTCGGTCAGCGCCGGACAACAGCGCCGGGCAACGCTGCAACGGCGCAGGTACCGACGCCGGCGCGGCACGCCTTGACAGGGTAGGCACCATGAAGTGCCGGTGCATGTGTGCGCACTCACACTGGGGCATGCCCGACTTGCCGGGGTTACTAGCCGGTAATAAACTGTTGTTACCGGCGAGTAGGTCCGGTGTCACGACTGCGTCGGAGCGAGGACATGAGTCACTACAAGAGCAATCTCCGCGATCTGGAGTTCACCCTTTTCGAAGTGCTCCGGGTGCAGGAGCGCATGGGGGTCGGTCCGTACGCCGAGATGGACCGCGACAGCGCGCACCAGCTGCTCGGCGAGCTCGACCGGCTGGCTCGCGGGCCGCTGGCGGAGTCCTTCGCCGAGTCCGACCGTAACCCGCCGACCTTCGACCCCGAGACGCACACCGTCGAGCTTCCAGCGGCATTCAAGAAGTCTTACCGGGCGCTGTGGGACGGTGAGTGGTACCGGCTGGAGCTGCCTCCTGAGCTGGGCGGCTACGGCGCGCCGGCCACCCTGCGCTGGGCCGCGTCGGAGCTGATGCTGGGAGCCAACCCGGCGGTGTTCATCTACATGAGTGGCCCCAGCATGGCCTCCGTGGTGCACACCAACGGCACCGCCGAGCAGCAGCGCTGGGCCCAATTCATGATTGACAAGGGCTGGTGCGCGACCATGGTGCTGACCGAGCCCGACGCGGGGTCGGACGTGGGCGCCGGGCGGACCAAAGCGATTGCGCAGCCCGATGGCTCATGGCACCTCGAGGGTGTGAAGCGCTTCATCACCTCGGCCGAGCACGATCTGACCGACAACATCATCCACCTGGTACTGGCGAGGCCCGAAGGTCCCGGTATCACCCCGGCCCCGGGAACCAAGGGCCTGTCGCTATTCCTGGTACCGAAATACAATTTCGATACCGACACCGGCGAGCTCGGTGCTCGCAATGGCGTGTTCGTGACCGGCGTCGAGCACAAGATGGGCATCAAGGTTTCCACCACCTGTGAGCTCACCTTCGGCGCGCACGGGACGCCCGCGGTCGGCTGGCTGCTCGGCGACGTGCATGACGGCATCGCGCAGATGTTCCAGGTGATCTCCTACGCTCGGATGATGGTCGGCACCAAGGCGATCGCGACGCTGTCCAGCGGCTACCTCACCGCGCTGGAGTACGCCAAGCAGCGGGTACAGGGCGCCGATATCACGCAGATGCGCGACAGGACCGCGCCACGGGTGACGATTACCCACCACCCTGACGTGCGCCGGATGCTGATGCTGCAGAAGGCCTACGCCGAGGGCCTGCGCGCGCTGTACCTCTACACCGCGAGCTACCAGGACACGATCGAGATTGGCGGCGCGGGACAATTCGACGGTTCAGCCGTCGGCGACACTGAGCTGGCCGCGCGGGTCAACGATCTGCTACTGCCCATTGTTAAGGGCGTCGGCTCCGAGCGGGCTTATGAGATGCTCACCTTGTCGTTGCAGACCCTGGGCGGGTCGGGTTTCCTGCAGGACTACCCCATTGAGCAGTACATTCGAGACGCCAAGATCGACAGTCTGTACGAGGGCACCACGGCCATCCAGTCCCAGGACTTCTTCTTCCGCAAGATCGTCCGGGACGGCGGCCAAGCAATCGGGCACCTCCACAAAGAGATCCAGGCGTTCCTGGACGCCGGCAGCGGCAATGGCCGGCTCAAAGAGGAACGGGCATTGCTGGCCACTGCGGTGGGTGACCTGCAGGGGATGCTCGGCGCGATGATTAACTTTGTGATGTCAGCGCGGCAAGACCCGCGCAACGTGTACAAGGTCGGACAACAGACCGTGCGCTTACTGATGAGCACTGGTGACGTGCTGATCGGCTGGCTGTTGTTGCGCCAGGCCGAGGTGGCCCTGACCGCTCTGGCCGGCGAGGTCTCCCCGAAGGACCAGCTGTTCTACCAGGGCAAGGTCGCGGCGGCCCAGTTCTTCGCCCGCACCATCCTCCCCGAGCTCACCGCCCGCCGTGCCATCGTCGAAGCCACTGACAGCACCCTCATGGACGTCCCCGAGGGGGCCTTCTGACCGCACTCAGTCACACGCAGATGACGTGGGGGACCGGGTCGTAGGTGACTTTGCGGGTGTGCCGGCTCAGCTCCGCGTGGGTTCTGGCGTCTCGGATGACGCGGGTGTCGGTCACGGTGAAGCCGCGGGAACCTTGAGTGGCGGTGCACGGTTGGCCATGGATTGTCTCGGTTGTGGGGTCGGTGAAGTCGGTGCGCGGCCCGGTGATCGACTCGACATCGACGTGTTTGGTGCCCCAGAGCGTCACGGTGACCGAGGATGGGGTCCACGCCGTCTGGATGAGGATGCCGGTGGATGAGTCGTCGCGGAACTTGACGTCGATGGCACCCTCGAACACGGTGGCCTCGCGGGCCGCTGGATAACGGCTGATGTAGTAGCTGTGCTCCTTGTGCTCGACGTCGGTCATGCCCGCGAAGTACGCGGCATTGTAGATCGTGGTGGCGAACTGGGAGATGCCGCCGCCGATGCCCCGGCTGGGACGGCCGTGGTCGATGATGCCGGCGTCCACGTATCCGGTGGCGGCGTTGCGCGGGCCGGTGTACCCGTTGAGGCTGAACGTCTCTCCTGGCCGCAGGATCGCCCCGTTGACCTGTTCCGCGACGCGGCGGATGTTCTGCCCGGAGTCGGTGGCGAACCCGCTGGTGGTGAAGGTGCTGATCTGGGTGGTGATCCCGAGCGCGTTGGCCTGCTCGGTGCTCAGCGTCGGGGGCAGGGTGACGTAGCTGGCCGACAGGGTGCGTTCGGCTCCGGAGTGGTGCAGCACGTCGAGCAGTGGCAGCAGGCTGGCGGCCCAGTCGATGCCGCGGCCATCGACCGAGGGCAGCACCACCGGCGCGCCACCCTGGAGCAGGATCTCGGCGTTCTTGCCTGGTCGCTGGGTCGATGCGAGCTGCGGGCTCAGTGCGGCGATTACCGTGGGGTTGTCGATGGTGGTGGTCAGGCCACCCCGGCTGTCCGGAGCGAACCGCAGCGCCGCCGCGATGACGTCCGGCTTGAGCACGGCGTCGTGGCCGTCACCGGCGACCTTGACCGGAGCGGACACCGCGGGTTCGACGATGTCGTGCAGCGCCGCCCGGATTCCGTCGGCAGTCGTGCGCACCGGCTGTATCGCCACCGGGGTCGTGACTGGGGCCGTTTCTGGGGCCGTGTCTGGGGCCGTCACTGCGGAGTGCACCGTGCCGCCGTGGATCCAGACCGCGAGGATGAGGTCAGTAGCGGCGGGGACATCCAGGTGCTGGCCAGCGCGGGGGGTGACCGCGATCGGCTGGGTGCCGGTGAAGCGGATAGTGCCCTCCACCGGCTCCCGGTCGGTGTGGCCACGCAGTTTCTGGAGGGCCACGGTGAGAGCTGCCCGGTCACCAGTGGTGGCCACGCCCACCTCCCGGGTCCGCCACAGCGAGACCAGGCGGGTCCACGGGTTGAGTGGCTGCCTGCCTGCCCGGGCGAGGGTGGCGGGCCAATCCGGAGTGAGCCCGGCCCGCCTGGGCTCGAGGGTGGCATCGACGTCACCAACGCGCAGTGCGATCGGCTGGTTCAGCCGTGGTTCGAGTTGCTGACGCAGCCGCTGCTCGGCGGTGGCTCGCGCCATCCCGCCGACGTGCACGCCCGCGACGGTGACGCCGCGGGGTACCTCACCAGCGGACATCGTGAGGTCGATGCCATAGACCAGCGCTAGCAGTCCGAGTACGGCAGCCGCGACGATGCCCGTGCGACGCAGTGCCCGACTCCGGTTCGCGTCACGCGTGTGGTCCGCCCGATGCGCCGGTTCCTCGAGTAATGTCACAAATACAGGCCTGTTCCGTGTTCGGTGCGTTCACTGGCTACCGCCTGCAGGTCCCGTTCCCGCATGACCAGGTAGGCACGCCCGTGCACCTCAACCTCGAACTGGTCATCTGGGTTGAACAGCACCCGGTCCCCGACCTGGACGGTGCGGACGTGGTTACCGATGCCGTACACCTCACCCCAGCACAACCGCTTGGCCATCTGCGCCGTCGCCGGAATGAGGATTCCCCCGCTGCTGCGGCGCTCGCCACCCTCACCCACTAGCCGCACCATCACACGGTCGTGAAGCATCTGGATCTCGAGCTTGTTGTCGTCGGACACGGCAACGAGGGTACGTGCTGCCGTCAGCGCTGCTCGGTACGGCCCGTGCTACAGATTCCCCGCAGGGGGTCTCAGCTGGGACTCCCGGTAAGAGGAAGGCTGCATAGGATAGCCCCGTGAGGCTGCCGGGTCGGGGGTCCAACAGCATCACGGGGCTGTCAGTGTCATCGCCGCGCACCACGGCGTTGTTACACGCGCTTGCTGACCCACCGTCGTTTCACTCGTTCGAGTGAGGACGTGAGCATCAGCTGGCTAGCCTGCCGAGCAGGAAACGTCCGAAATGTGGGACAGTGAACGCGATCTGCCCGCGTTCCCCGGAGTAGACGAGTCCCTTCTTGAGCAGGTTGTCCCGTGCTGGGGACAACGACGAGGCCCGGCGACCGAGCTGGTCGGCCACCTGGGTGGTGCTGACTGGCTCGTCCCGGCCGCCGGTGAGCTCGGCCATCGACTGCAGGTACTCCCGCTCGGCTGGAGTGGCCCGCTCGAACCGGGACCCGAAGAACCCGACGGCGAGTTCGCTCTCGGCTTCGGGCGCGGCCACCTGGACGTCGAGGACCCCGATCGGCGACGCGGGGGCGGCGTCCCAGGCGGCCTTGCCGTAGGCCTGCACGAAATAGGGGTAGCCGCCGGAGGTCTCGAACAGCGTGTCCAGCGCGTCCTGGGTGATCGCGGCGTTCTCCCGCTCGATCGGCGCGACCACCGCGTGGTCGGAGTCGGCGCGGTCCAGCCGATCGATCCGCAGGTAGCGGAACAGCCGCTCGGAATAGGACTTCGACGCGCTCAGCACCGCCGGCAGGTGCGGCAACCCGGCACCGACCACGACCAGCGGCGCCCCGGACTGCGACAGCTCGTGACACGCGGCGCACAGCGCGGAGACGTCATCGGGTGCCACGTCCTGCATCTCATCGATCAGCAGCGCCACCCCGGTGCCGACGTCGGCGGCCAGTTCGGCGACGTCGGTGAACAGCTCCACCAGGTCGATCTCGATATCCCCGGAATCGGCCCGGCCCACGACGGTTGGTGCGTCGATGCCCGGCTGCCAGCGATCCCGCAGCTTGGCGTCCTGCGGCGTGGCCCGCAGCGCGAAAGCCTTGAGTACCCCGAGCACATCGGTAACCCGGTCCGGAGCACGGTGGCGCAGCGCAAGATCACGCACCGCACGGTGCAGCGCGGCCGACAGCGGGCGGCGCAGCCCGCCCTCCGGCCGTGCCTCGACCTTGCCGGTACCCCAGCCGCGGCGCATCGCCATCGACCGGAGCTCGCCGAGCAGCACCGTCTTGCCCACCCCGCGCAACCCGGTCAGCACCAGGGAGCGCTCTGGGCGGCCCCGGGCCACCCGCTCCAGCACCACTCCGAAAGCGGTCAGCTCCCGGTCTCGCCCGGCCAGCTCGGGCGGTCGCTGGCCGGCGCCGGGGGCGAACGGGTTACGCACCGGGTCCATTCTCGGACAGTATCTGGCTGTCTAGCGTTGATCGCAGATTCCGCAATAAATCCCCATCGGGCGCGCCGCGCCCCGTGAGTGCGAAAACGGGCTCCAGCACTCAACGCCACTCACAAGGCGCGCAGCGCCCCGCTCGGAGGAGTCGCTTACCGTGCCGGCGGCAATGGCCAGGTGCGGGAGCTGGTTGGCGTGTCGAGCCACACGTGTTGGTGGTCTTCGGTCACCGTGAGGCCGAAACGGTCCCAACCAGGGTGGTTGAGCGTGCCCCACAGGGCGTGGGCGCGCTCGATGGTGCGCCATACGGGTCGGGGGCCAGCTTCAGCGACCTGATACACCCCGTCAGTGGCGGTGAGGGTGACCTCCGCCCAGGAGCCATCGTCTGTGGTGATTGAGGTGGCGGTGGGTTTCCCGTCCTTGAAGCGGCAGTAGCCCAGCGAGATGTCGGCACCGAGGTCGAAGCTGGCCAGGAACCACACGAGCAGCGAATCCCATGGAGTGCGTGGGTCCAGGGTGGTGGTGCGGTGCTCGGGCTCCAGAGACCGGTTCCTCGTGGGCCGGCGTCGGACGGGGGCGTGACTCGCAGGGTGGTGGCGCAACCCCATGAAGCCCGCGTAGGTCGGGTCGAACCGTCCCTCGGCCCGATCGGCGTGGCGGGTGAGGCGGACCATGCTGCCGGCGCCGAGCGTGGTTTTCAGGTCGGTGAGGATGACTCCGCCGGGGCGGGTCTGGCTCACCCAGGCCCACGGCACGGCGGGCACCGCGCAGGTGGCGATGATCCGGTCGAACGGAGCATGATCGGGTAGGCCCTCAGCGCCGTCGGCGGCGACCAGGGTGGGGTGGTAACCCAGCCCGGCCAGCCGCTGCCGGGCCAAGTCCACCAGGTCGGGCTCGATGTTGACGGAGAACACGTTGGCCTCTCCGAGGCGGTGGGAGAGCAGTCCTGCGTTGTAGCCAGTGCCGGTGCCAATCTCCAACACTCGGTGCCCATCACGGACGTCGAGGGTCTCCAGCATCCTGGTCATCAGCCCAGGCATGCTGGAGGACGACCGCGAGGTGGTGAGTACTGGTGTCTCGGCTAGGGCGGTGATCAGTGCTGTGTTGGAGTAGACCCGGTCCAGCCACTGCTGGCGACCCTGCTCAGTCGCGGTGTCCAGCCGGTGCCAGGTTGCGTCGTAAGCGAGCTCCTGCCGGAACACGTCGGGCACAAACTCGTGGCGAGGCACCGCGCAGACCGCGTCCCACCACGCCGCCGAACGCAGCTTTCCAGCGGCGACGAGCTGGTCAGCGAGCTGCCGCGCCCTAGGCATCCAGTCCTGGGCGAGCACGGTCATGGGCGCGTCCCATCGGCCAGCAGATCAGCGACATCCCGCAGCCCCTTCTCGATCTCTGGTGGGGTGTCCACCCACTCGTAGGACAGCGCCGGGTAGTCCGCTCGCCAGTCCACTCGGGACGCGTCCGAGCCGGCGCGAATCAGGATCGTGAACATGCACTCGCCGACCACGACGACCCGGGCCTCGTGCGTCTTGCTCACCCAGTGCTGGGCTTGCGTCGCGGTGGCGTTCACCCCGGACAAGTCCGCCAAGTCGGCCGTGGTGAGGCGATGGGTGAAGGCCACCGTGAGCTGTCCGCCTTCGGTGACTGTGTTCGGCCCCAGCGACTTGCGCACCACTCCCGCCGGGCTCTCGGCAGCAAGCCGCCGCACCGCGTCCAGGTTGTTGGTGATCACCGTCGGGGCAGTTGCCAACCCGCAGCGTGCCGCTGTGGCCAGCTGTAGCGGTTTGTAGACCGCATCGGCTGCCCGGTTGGGGTGGTTGACCCACAACACATTCAGGCTGGCCAGCACGCCACCGAAGCCGAGGCGGGCCTCGCGGTGGGCGTAGGCGCGCTCAACCTCTGTCATGCCCTCGGCGAACGAGAACGCGCCCGGATCGCGATGCCAGATCGATCGGATGGCCTCAAGGTCCACTGTTCGGTGGTTGGTACGCAGCTCCCCGATCCACCGGCCTTCGGTGCTCAGCCACGCCTCGAGCACCAACTCGCGCGGAAACCAACTGGTGTCCGCGCGAAAAACCGGAACCTCTCGCGCGGCGAGCTCGCGAATCACGACGTTGACCGGCGTATCGGCCTGCTGGGCGAGGACGACGACAGTCATGTCTCTTCCCAGGCCCAGGTGTCCTCCTCCTTACCTTCGTCACCGTCGCTCTCGGCCTTGGTAACCCATTCCTTTTTTTGGTCTTCTTCCCAGCCCAGCCGCTCGATCATTGGCCGGCCATCCTCATCGACGGCGACCTGTACTAAGAGGAATATATGTTTCTGGACTCGTTATGAGATTTCTGGGCCTTCGCGGATGTATGCGAGGTGGGGGTCGGCAAAAAATCCTTTGATGATCTGTGGTGTCGCTTGGAGTTGACGGAGTGCGTCATAGACGATGCCGAGGAGGTGGTCTTTGCTCATGGCCACAGTGCGGCCTACTTTGTCATGTTTGATGTTCTTCCATACCCATTCGTCGGGGTTGAGTTCTGGGGAATAGGGAGGAAGGAAGAAGAGGTTGAGCCGACCCTCAGTCGAGGCCACGTATTCCTTGACGAGTTTCGCGGTGTGGACTGAGCATCCGTTGACGATCAGGAACACCGGCGTGGGGCAATCGTGCACGAGTTTCTTGCAGAACTCAATGAACAGGGCGGCGTTCATACGACCCTCGAACACGTCGAAATGGATGTGCCCGCCGGGGCTCACCGCGGAGATCATGTTCACGGACTTGCGTTCCCCGGTGGCGGTCACCACCGGCGTGCGCCCGATGGGAGCCCAGGTCGTGCCCGCGTGGTGGTCGGTCCGAACCCCGGCCTCATCAGCGAAGAAGATGGTGGCACCGGCCGCGGCGGCCTCGGCCCGGATCCTCGGGTACGTCTCCCGCTTCCACGCGCGGACCTTCTCCGGATCCTGCTGATAGGCCCGATACAGCGGCCGCTGCGGTGACATTCCCAGTTTCTTCAGGATCCGTCCCACCGTCGGCAACGACAACCGCACACCGAACGTCCGGTGGATCAGGTCGGCGATCAGCTTACGCGTCCACAACGCGACACCAAAACTGAACTGCCTAGGATCACCGCCCACAATCATGGAATACAGCCGGATCATCTGCTGATCCGACAAGATCGTCGGGCGCCCCGACGCGAACTTGGTTGACAGGGCGGCCAGCCCGTCCTCTCGGTACTTCTTCTGCCACGAAAACACCGAAGACCGCCCCACTCCGAGCATGTCAGCCACCGCATCAGGAGAATACCCATCCTCCATCAACTGCACAGCCCGGACCCGCTCCTCGTTCGTCGCCCGACGACCCTTCTTGGCCATGCGCGAATTATCGCACATATCCTTCAAGAAGTCCAGAAAGTTATGAACTTGTTAGTAGCGAGTGGCAGTAGCGCACCGCCGACGCGGCGGCGGCAGGGGGAGGGTCCGGGCGAAACGGAGCCCGAACGGGCGCGTCTCGTGAGGACCCGGCCCGGCGGCGGTGGCTGTTGTGCGCAGGCTGTATCGCAGGATCGCCAAGGAAAGGGGACTTTCCAGGATGACCTCGCACGGTGACACAACATCGTGCATCCAGATCATCTCCCCGCAGGTCCCGCAATGCGCGATCGCTTGATCGCTATGCAGAACGTTAAACTGCTCGCGTACAGTGGGCAAGGACTCGCTGCCGGTACTGGATGAACGTGGTGTCCCGTGTCAGTAGTGGGCGCTGGGCAGTTCCTTGGAGGTCTCCAGCAGGAGCACGCAGCCGGCGTAGTCCTCAACCGGTCGCATCCAGCGGTGGGCCGCGAGGTTGCAGTGCAGAATCTCCAGGTTGCCACCCCAACTCGGGCCGGTCACTACCGTGTCGGGCTAGTGCCAGGTTCAGCCCGGGCTGGGCAGGGTCGGGCCGGTTGATCCAGGGTGGCGGGGTCAGCCCAGTCCAGCTCGTCCTCGCTGAAGGCCTCGGGTAGTCGGATACTCCACCGGCACCAGACCGAACTCCTCGCGCAGTCGCCGCATCTACCGTGACTGAGAGTTCCTTATGCGCGGTGACAGAATCGGGGTGACTCAAGCTGGCGCCAACCCGGGTCTGCGGGCCCTCCTGGCCGCTGCCTCCGGGAGTGCTTACGATGACGAGCGTTCCTGAGCCGAGCCTTCGCGCCGAGCTGTTGCGCCGCCGCGATCGTGAGCAGCAGGCCCGGTTCGCCTACTTTGATGCCCGCGATCGTGGGGAGGACCCGGACTGGGCGCCGGTACACGCCATCGATGAGAATAACCTGGCCTTTCTCATCGAGATGATTGAGCGGCACGGCTGGCTGGGCAGCGACCTGGTCGGCGCCGACGGCGCGTCGGCCTGCTGGCTGATGGTTCAGCACGCCCCGCTGGAGCACCAGGACGCGTGGCTGCCGCTGATGGAGCAGGCGGTGCGCGATGGGCTGGCCGACTCCGGCGAACTGGTCTACCTGCAGGACCGGGTCAACATGCGCCACGGCCGACCACAGAGTCACGGCTCACAGTCCTGGGGTACCGGCTCGGGTGAGGTTCGGCTGTGGCCGGCCACCGACCCGACCACCCTCAACGCCCGACGTGCGGAGGTCGGCCTCCCGCCGCTCGACGACGAGACCATCGCCAGCGCGTGGACCCCCGATCAGCTACGCGAGCACGGCTGCCAGCTCGCCGAAGACAACACCGTCACCGATACCCGTGAGTGACAATCAGGGCTATGACTCGTAGTGCCACTCACGGGTTATCCACATACCGGTCATTCTGGGAGCGTCAGGCGCTCGGCTGTCCAGCCCTCGATGGCGCCGGCCAACTCGGTGACCTCTCGGCCGGGGTTCTCGACGGAATGTAACGCGGTGCGGACGTGCTCCACCGAGGTCACGATCCCGTGAATGCGCTGGGCGACAGGCAGCTTGAGTACCGGGGCGAGGGCTTCTGCGGCGCCGTCGATCTCGCCTCGGAACACCCGGGCGACGGCCAGGTCGCTGCGGCTGCCAGCGACTCCGCCGAATGCCCGGTCCTGGGCCGGTGCCCCGGCATAGGCGTCCAGCGCGTCCAGAGCGAGCCGCTCGGTGCGGTTCGCCTCGGCCTTGCCGCCCCAGGACAGCGCGTCGGCGGCGTAGTAGAGCTGGCGCGGCTGGCTGAAGGTGCACAGCCCGCCGAGGCTGTCCAACTCGTCGGGCTGCACGCGGTCCCGGGCGTCGGCGGCTCGCGCCAAAGCGGCGTGCGCGTCGTCGAGCCGGTTGAGCGCGGCCAGCGCCCGTGCCTCGTTACTGGCCAGCCAGACCCCGGCGGTGCCGTGGCTTCGCGCCGCCGCCTCGGCGCCGGACTGCGCGTAGCGCACCGACTCCTCCAGCCGCCCGGACCGGTAGGTGATCAGTGCCTGCAGCCCACGGGTCCAGGCCCGCAGCCCGTCGTGGCCGGCGTTGTCCGCGCACGCGTAGCCGGTGCGGGCCTGCGTCATCGCGTCATGGAAGGCACCAAGATCGTGCGATGCCCTGACCATCAGCCCGCAGGCGATCCCGGCGATCAGGTAGAGATCCCTGGTCTGCTCCGGGCGCTGGCGCCCTTCAAGCAGCACGAACGCGCGGTCCTGAGTCTCCACCAGATCACCGAGCAGGGTGGGCAGTGGCTGGTGCTCGTAGGCGATGACCAAGCGGCGCAGGTCGTCGATAAGTTGGGCGAGAGTCTCGGTTCCGACGTTGGACGCCTCGATACGGGTGAGGAAATCGCGAGCTCGCTCGGCGCTCATCGCGATCACCTGCCCTTCCCAGTCCGTCCGCGCGGTGCCCCGCTGCGGCACCGCCTCGTGGTGGCCTCGGGCCGGCGTAAGCGCCCCGAGGCCGTATGGCGGGCCGAGTAGCCGGGCCACCGGCTCGCCGAACATCTTCTCCAGTGGCCTGCGCCTGCGGGTAGGGCAGTCCACGCAGCTCTCCTGCCACCCAACGGTATGCCTGCCGCTCGCTGAGCACGATCCCCTTGGCGGCCTGCTGGTAGTTCTTCCGGAATTCTTCCAGTGTGACGTGTCGCTGCCGCAGCAACTGCTCCAGCCGCGTTCGAGGCGTCTCACGCTCGACCATCCCTGCCCGTCCCCTCGGTTGATCGGCTCACGCTAGATCCCTGCCCGCCGAAACGGTGACAGCGTCACAGCAGATGGCAGCGGAAGGCGACACTCGACAGACGACATGACATGCCCGTGACAGCCAACCTGATCACGCCCCCCAGGCTGACGCTGGCAGACCGGACCGCGGTGGCGATGCCCGCCTATGCCTGCACGGCAGCCACAGTGTGTGATCTTCCAGCGCGTGCGCGCAACGGTAGGATCAACTTCACGATGTGTGCGGTGGAGGACGCTGACTCAGCGGGACCGGGACCTAACTAGCGGACGGACGGGCGAGGTCCAGAGCCGTGAATTCGACGAGACTGACGTAGCGCGGCCCCACAACGTCGGTGACGTCGAGTTCACGGACAGCGCGGGCCGCGCACTGGCCACGCTGCTACCGCACCCGCGACCACGCATACCACTACCAGCGACAACACCTCGCACATCACAATGTGCGACTGGAATCTAAGCTAGCGAGAATAGCCTCTCTCCTCCGATGTGTACCTGCTCCTCTTCTATGTCAACCCGTAGGCCGCTAAACGATATGAACCTGTTACCGCTTTTTCTGAGTTTCGAGGGGGGCTCAAGCATTCGTGGCGAATTTCCACGTGTCGCGGCGGCTCGCCGCACAGTCCCAAGCTTCCGGTTTGGTGTCGAGAGAGGATACGTCGGTGGTCGATAGCTATATTGAGGAATTTCGCAAGGTCGCCGAAAATTAAGTTGACCTAGTAGGATGATAAAATGATAGACGCTTCGTTCCTTGAACAACTCTCTGTCGAAGCCGAGCGCGACGGGGTGCAGCAATTCGTCGTCGGCGCAGTGGTCCAGCATGACGACAAGGTGTTGTTACTTCAACGGCCTGAAAATGATTTCATAGGTGGCATTTTTGAGCTGCCCAGCGGTAAAATTGAGACCGGTGAAGCGCTCGACGTGGCGTTGATTCGGGAAGTCAAGGAAGAGACCGGGCTTGACGTGGTGAACCTGCGGGAGTAGCTCGGGCACTTTGACTACCTCTCGGGCAGCGGCAAGAAGAGTCGACAGTTCGACTTCGCCGTAGACCTGGTCGCTTTAAGCCAGTTGAGCTACAAGAGCACGACTCGTATACTTGGACGGCGTTCAACGAGGAACCCCCTGTGACGGACGCGGTCAAGGAAGTGCTCCGCAGCTATTGCGAGTTGAAGGATATCTGACCGCTCGGCGGCGTTGGCTGTCGTGCGCACCGCGCCACCCAGGAAAGGAGCGTGACTGGTGTTCGGCTCTGCCCGACTCTCGTGGCGTGAATGCAGGTGATGCACGGGGCCTGCTGTAGCCAGCCAGTCTTCCGAGGGAGGTCTTCATGTATCCGAGGAATACCGATAGGTGTGCGCACGCCGCTCAGCAACGCCACAGAATGCCCGTCTTCGTTCGCCAGCACGTTCATGTCCTCATGAATGAGCCAGTCACGAATCTGACGCCGATCTACCTCTGTTAATGGGTGCGCAGGCTGGATGCCAGTAGCTTCAGTGTAGGCTCTGACCGTGGCCGCTACTAACAAGTTCATAACTTTCTGGACTTCTTGAAGGATATGTGCGATAATTCGCGCATGGCCAAGAAGGGTCGTCGGGCGACGAACGAGGAGCGGGTCCGGGCTGTGCAGTTGATGGAGGATGGGTATTCTCCTGATGCGGTGGCTGACATGCTCGGAGTGGGGCGGTCTTCGGTGTTTTCGTGGCAGAAGAAGTACCGAGAGGACGGGCTGGCCGCCCTGTCAACCAAGTTCGCGTCGGGGCGCCCGACGATCTTGTCGGATCAGCAGATGATCCGGCTGTATTCCATGATTGTGGGCGGTGATCCTAGGCAGTTCAGTTTTGGTGTCGCGTTGTGGACGCGTAAGCTGATCGCCGACCTGATCCACCGGACGTTCGGTGTGCGGTTGTCGTTGCCGACGGTGGGACGGATCCTGAAGAAACTGGGAATGTCACCGCAGCGGCCGCTGTATCGGGCCTATCAGCAGGATCCGGAGAAGGTCCGCGCGTGGAAGCGGGAGACGTACCCGAGGATCCGGGCCGAGGCCGCCGCGGCCGGTGCCACCATCTTCTTCGCTGATGAGGCCGGGGTTCGGACCGACCACCACGCGGGCACGACCTGGGCTCCCATCGGGCGCACGCCGGTGGTGACCGCCACCGGGGAACGCAAGTCCGTGAACATGATCTCCGCGGTGAGCCCCGGCGGGCACATCCATTTCGACGTGTTCGAGGGTCGTATGAACGCCGCCCTGTTCATTGAGTTCTGCAAGAAACTCGTGCACGATTGCCCCACGCCGGTGTTCCTGATCGTCAACGGATGCTCAGTCCACACCGCGAAACTCGTCAAGGAATACGTGGCCTCGACTGAGGGTCGGCTCAACCTCTTCTTCCTTCCTCCCTATTCCCCAGAACTCAACCCCGACGAATGGGTATGGAAGAACATCAAACATGACAAAGTAGGCCGCACTGTGGCCATGAGCAAAGACCACCTCCTCGGCATCGTCTATGACGCACTCCGTCAACTCCAAGCGACACCACAGATCATCAAAGGATTTTTTGCCGACCCCCACCTCGCATACATCCGCGAAGGCCCAGAAATCTCATAACGAGTCCAGAAACATATATTCCTCTTAGTACTCGTTCGTTGGCGTCAACGAGAGCGCTTATGGGCCCCAAGTGCTTTACCAGCGGATGGGTTAGATTGACCAGAACAGGCTTCATGCTTCTATAGTACTCTACATAAGGAGCTCTGAAGGCTAGTTCATGACACGTCTCTGTTAGGAAGCCCCATTTTGTAGCTAGGAAGCCCCATTTTGTAGCTAGCGTATCATACGTGTCGCGGTAGTAGATGACGCGACAATTGTGCGTGACGGTTTCCTGAAGTAGTCGTTTAATCTTGTGGTCTACGAGCGATCAAATATTCCATTTTTTGCCCCACCAACAAACACCCCCACGACTCCGCTGAGCATTGCCACCTCCACGCACTGCCCGCCGTTGCTGCCGCTCTTGGTGCCTGTATGCCACCCGCCCCACCGCGCAACCCTCTACGCTCACACCCATGCCCGACCATCACGGCTCCGCACCCTCACCCACCACACCAGCACTGAAACCTAACAATCTCCCCAGGAGAAGCCCCTATGCCCCCGTCCAGCATCCACGTGCAGCTCGGCACTCCCGAGACAATCCAAAAACATGAGGAATCTCTGTTCCGGCTGTACTACGACGCCTTTTCAAAACCACCCCATGTATGGCCGGAGCATGTGGAAGCAGAGTTCCGGCAGGGACTCTCACGGCTCGCTCGTGACGCTACCCTCGGCATCGTCACCGCAGAGGCCGCAGACGAACTGATCGGCTTCGCCTACGGCCATACCTTACGACCGGATACCAGGTGGTGGTACGGCTTCATCACGCCGGTACCCGAGGAAGTAACCACAGAGCACGAGGGACGGACATTCGCGCTCATCGACTTCGTGGTAGCCGAAGCGTGGCGCAGCCACGGCATCGGCCGAAGACTCCACGACACACTGCTCACCAGCCGTCCCGAAGCCCGCGCCACGTTAGCGGTGGAGCCAGTCGCGCATGAAGCACGGGCCATCTATGAACACTGGGGCTGGAGAGTCGTTGGCCGACTGCGTGGGCCAGCGACCGATTTTGCGCCGGAGTTCGACATCATGGTTCGCGATTTACCGCTTGATGGTCACTAAGACCGTAGGCGTGCAGCTGCTCATCCAGGCCCTGCACCACTGAAGGTACATGACACTGCGCCACGTGGTCGCGGGCTGCCTGAACGCGTCCCGCCAGCCGGGCTGAACGATTCCGGGCAGTAAGCGCTGCGGCCTCACCGATTGCCGCCGCTGCTTCATGAATACCCCCGGCCGCCGTATATGCCTCGCCTAGGTACAAGTGGGTGAAGGCGAAATTACGCACAAACGCGGGGTCGGCGGTGGCTAACGCTTCTTGGGCAGCGTTCAGCGCGCCCTGCGTATCGCGCAGTTGCAAGAGGCATAGGCTTCTGGTACCCGCGAATTGACCGTTGGAGTAAAAGTGCGCCACGGAGTCCTCCGCCACACCATCAGATACCCTCGCTAAGCTCCGTTCAACATGCTCAAGCTGACGCAGGCACAACGTCTTTTGTTCGACGCCAGCGTAGGCACGCGCCGCCACATCAGCCGCGTATGCCTGCAACCGGGGCTCATCGGTCTGCGCGGCCCACCCTTGGGCGGCAACGGCATGATCAATCCCAACGCGAGGCTGCCCGCTCCAGGTAGCAAGATGACTCATCATGCACAGTACGAACGCGCCGAGTTCGGAGTTCTCGGCGTCGTGCGCGGTTGCGCGCGCGTGCTCGAAGTAGTACCCCGCACCGTCAAAGTCATCAAGGTCATACAGGAGCCAGCCAGCTTGCAGCGAGTGATGGCTGTAGAGCGAAAGCAACTGCGGACGAAGCGTATCGGGACACTCCCGCAGAATGAACCGCACGAGGTTGCGCTGGGCGAGCACCGTATCGAGCGTCGCCTGGGCTCCCAACGCGTCGTCTTGGCGGATGCAGCGCCACAAAATGGCCTCGATGTGATCAATTGTAACGGCGTCAACCCGGCTGGGTTCCTCAATGGCTCGCGCTACCTGGACGTGTTCTTCGGGATGCACGCCCTCAACCAGCGGTGTACCGGCTATGACTGAGGCTGCCCACCCAAGTAACTGGATTAGCTTCCGACGATTCATGGTATGTGCCCATTCACCGAGAATGTTCTTGAGTTGGCCGTATAGTCGATCTTCCCATTTGGCAGGAATTTTTTGGGTGGTGTTCACGCGTACAGGAAACGTTAGTGGTCCTGGCGAGCCTTCTGTCAGTTCTTCATCCGCGACCCTAGCGAGAGTTGCCAAGATCGCTTGCGCCGTGGACACGTCAAGCCAGTCCATATCCCAGGGTACCTGTGGCAGTGGAGCCCGAGCCCGCAGCACCTGAGCGTCGGCAAGCACCTCGGCCAGCACTGATTCTGGGCTCAGCCGATCAAGCTCCGGCGTGGACACTGGCACCTGTCCGTCTCTGGCCAGTGACACACCCTCGGCCCTGACCAGCGATGCGGGCACTCCGGCCGTGCCTCCTGTGGTGTCCACCCCATCCATCAGCTCACCGAGTTCACGGAGTGAGAGCCCGAACGCCTCAGCAATCCGGGGACGTACCCAGGGCTGCGGCGTGTACTCCCCGGACTCCCAGCGGGCTACGGTCGTGCGGTCAACGCCCAGGTGTTCGGCCAGGCTCTCCTGGGTGTACCCGGCAGCCCTCCGGGCCTGGGCAAAGGAACGACGCTTGACAGCCATAGCTCCCCTGGACCTCCTGACGTGTGCGCTGTTCGCAGCGTAGCTCGGTCCTAGATCAGCACGTTGCCGCCATAGCGGGGCTACACAACCGCCTCACCGGCCCGCTGTGTCCACTCGGACCAGGGAGCTTGGCTGGTATCCACGGCCCCAGAGCCGGGACGACGAGCCGCCCCGGCACGCGGGTGGTGTGCGTGCCGGTAGCTCGCGCTGCTCCTTCCAGCGCCTGCCCTGCTACCGGCAAAGGCACCCCATCCCCCGACCCGCGTGCTGTTCCAGGGATGGGCTCGCCCCGCCTCTGGGTGCCGACCAAAGCCGACGAGGGGCGGATGAGACGGGCAGGAGTCACCTCAACCCATGACAACTACAGACGGCCAGGGGAAGCATCACCGGATTCATGACGTGAGGCTTCCGAGTACTACGCGGGAGCCAGAACTACCACTCTGGAACAACTCGACAGATCCCCTGGCAATGGCTCCCCACTGGGCCTTATGCCCCCTCGACTGGCAAGCCCACGCCATCGACGCCTGGGCAGATCATCCGCTTGATGTGTGGGTTGCCCGCTGCGGAGACCAGCTGTCGGGTGGCACGCCGCTGTACGACGTCCCGCAGGGGCCGGAGTGCCCGAGCTGTGCCCGGTGGAGCCCGACAAGCGAACCAAGAACAAGGACCGGGCAATGATCGAGGTGAGCGACCGCGTGCCCGGTGAACGCGTCCGCATGGTGGTGCAGGGCCGACGCACTGACGACAACAGTACGTGCACCTTGGTGGTGATCCACGAGGACAGCGGTATCTGGGCGATTCATGGGCTGGGCAATCCGGGCGTGCGGTTGCCGACGGCCGACATGGTTGCTCTGGCCGAGGCGATCTTGGAGCGGGCCAGATGAGCAGCGCAGCAAACACACCCATCGTGCACCACGGCGGAGCCGGGACAACCGTCGCCGCCGCCCGTGCGGGCGTGCCCCAGGTCGTGATCCCGATGTTCAGCGACCAATTCTATTGGGCCAGCCGAATCCGTAAACTCGGCATCGGAACATCGGTGACGATCGGAACACCGACCGGCGAAGCTCTGACTGCGGCACTGCGGGAAGCCCTCCAACCCGCCATCACAGCTCAGGCACGAACCGCCACCGGGCGAATCACTTCAGACGGCGCCGCGATCGCCGCCCGGCTACTCACGGAAAACCACGCATCCGGCCGCCTTGGCGACACTGAGTATCAATCCTGAACTTTCCCGCGCTCTGCCACGAGAGCACAGCCCGCCTGTGCGGAATATCCCGCAGGCGCGCGCCCATCGGCAGAAGCGGACGTGGGCCAGTTGTCAACACCGCTCCAAAAATGACCCCCTGACAACGGGTGAAAACTGACCCCCGTGGGGTGGGAGTGGGGTGTGGCAGCGTGGTGTTGGGTCTGATTCGGTGGGGTTGGGTGTGTAGGTCAGCGTCGCCGGACCTTGACCAGGGGACCCGGTTCCCCCACGGTGGGCGTATTCCACAGCTCTACCCGCAAGCGATGGTTTATCTGGGCAAGCGGTGACAGATCGACCGGCTCGGTGATGTCCATAAGCATCAGCTCACGCAGGTGCGGCAGTGAGGCCAGCGGCGCGAGGTTCAGGCCGGGGAGTTCTCGCAACCGCACGTCTGTCAAGGACTGCAGCGTGCCCAATGGCGCCAGGTCGGTGATCGGGCAGTCTTCGAGATCGAGGTGCTCCAGTGCTCTTCCGGCGAGCGCGTCGAGCGACGTGATTGTAGGTACCGACCATACGGAAAGCTCATTGAGCTGATCGAGGACAGGTGTCACAGCCGCAAGACCACCGGCGAGCGGAGCACCCCCGATACCCAACCACCTGAGATCGGGAAGCTCGGTGAGCGCACCTAGATCACGGAGACGCTTGGCGTCCCGCAAACACACGTTCCTCAGACGGGAGGCTGACACCAACGCTGAGAGATCCGACAGCTCGGTGCAACCGTTCAACAGCACATCGGTCAGTGCTGGGCAGTCGGCCAGGAAAGACAGATCCTGACCTCCAACTGGAGGTCGGATATTCAGGACCTTCAGCTCCGGCAGCGTGGCGAGTATCTCTAATCCCGCGCCGACACTGTTGCTCACCACGCTCACCGTCCCCAGCGCGGGGCAATTGGCAAGAGGCGAGAAATCGACCGGCCCTGGGACCCTGACTTGTAGCCAGGTCGTGGCCGGTGGCGCGTCACGGAGGAAGGCAAGGTCATCGACCGGGTCTGCGTCGAACAGGTCCAGCCGCACGCTGCGGAGATTCCGCAGGGTGCGCAGGTGTGGAATATTCTCGACCAGGGTGACTTTGATCCTGCCATGGTCCAGCGGGGCGCCTCGCAGCACTGCCTTGGCATAGTCGGCAGGGTCGAAGTAGAACCACACCTGCGCGAGGGCACGCTGCACTTCGCCGCGCGGGTCGGGCGCCCATCGGGCGAGCAGCCTGAGTGCCTCGGGGCCACCGACCAGGGCGGCGGTCTTCACGCAGGCTGCAGCTGAGGCGTCGCTCAGCCCGTCCAGTGTGGAGGGCAGCCGTCGCAGTATCCGGCCACCGGCGAGCGCCAGGGAGCGGGTTTCGTTCTGTCCGCGCGGCGGCACCAGCGCCTCGACCGCCGCCTCGACTCGACTGGTGACCTCGGGGGCGACCATCTGCGCGGTGTCCAGGCAGGCGGCGGCCAGCAGGCGCAGGCGCCGGCCGTGTCGAGGTTCGGTGTCGGCCCGGTCCAGGACACCATTCAGCAGTGCCGCTCGGCGCTCCGGGGTGGCGTGCCCGACCGCCATCACGATGGTCTCCCACCACTGGTCGAGATGAGCACGGGTGACGAGCGCCTCGACTGCCTGGTCCTCGACGGCTTCCTTGGCCGCGAGGTACTCCTGGAAGGTGCGGTGCACGAAGTTGACCCGGCCGAGCACCGGTTCGCGGATCACGCCGCTGCGCTCCAGCAGGTGGTGCAGCACGTCCTGCGCGGAGTACTCGACATTGGGCATCCGCGCCACCGCGCGCCGCACCATCTCCAGCACGTCGTCGCGGGGTAGCTCCGCGCGCCCAGCCAGGCTCAGCCGCCAGGCCACGTGCTGCAGGATCGCGAGCTTGCTGGCGGCGTCGAGCACGACGGCGCGGCTCGCGGGTACCTCACGCTCGGCGTCGCGGCGTTCCAGCAGCAGCGCCAAGGCGTCCCGGTAGAGCGCCATCCGGTCCGGGGGAAGCTGCTGGCGGCGGTCGAGATTGAGGGCGCAGAGCATTGCGCACAGCAGCGGGCTGCTAGCCAGCCCGCGCAGGTGCCGGCGCCCGTCGAGCTGGCGCGACAGCGCCCGCTCGTACTCGGGCAACTCGTCGGCACGGCACGGTAACGCGACGGCGCAGCGCTGAGCCGCGTCGCGCATGGCGTCGTGCCAGCGGCGGCAGAACGCTGCCACATCCAGCGGGGACATCCGTTCCAGCAGCACCGGCGCAAACCCTTCGGCGGCTAGCCAACTCCGGTCGGCGGCCCCGGGGCGCGCGGTCACCACCACCTGGACCTGGCGGATACTCGGCGAGCAGGCCCCGCAACCACCTGCGGACGGCGGGTCGCTGCGCGGTGACCAGCTCGTCCACCCCATCGACGAGCAGGAGTACCCGGCCGGTGTTCAGCTGCCGGTGCACCCACCCGGGTGGCAGCAGGTTGACCAGCGGGTCGGCGACCCCGGCGAGCAACTGCTCCGGTCGCGGCAGGGGACGGTTGGCGTAGCTACGCAACCGGACCAGGAAGGGCACGCACCCGTTCCAGTCCGCCAGCGGCCCGGAGAATCCGCTGCGCGCGGCGGTCACGGCCAGCCACTGCAGCAGCGTCGTCTTGCCCGAGCCCGCGTCGCCCCGCAACAAGGTCCGTGGGCTCTCGACCAGCGCCGCCTCGGCCCGCTGACTACTGCCACCTGTCACGGTGCGGCGCCCGTCGATGAACCAGTGCTCGTCCGGTCGATCACCGCGATCCCGGCGGCTACCGTCGGTGCTGACCTGCAGGCTCAGGTACGCGACGCTGACCAGCGTGCGGGGCTTGTAGCGCCGGACGTCGATGCCGAACTGTTCCAGCTCGTCCAGCGTGTCGCTGACATGTGCGAGATAGCGGGCCCGGAACTCCTCGTCATGGTCACTGCCGCTGGGGGCAGTGAGGGTGGTGCGCGGCAACCGGTGCAGCACCTCGGCGATCCCGTTGACCACCTGGGAGAACCGGCCCAGCAGCTCGGCCAGCGCACGCGGCTGGAACGCGGGCAGGTGTTTGACCACCTGTACCAGCGCCATGCAGCTCTCATCGAGAACCGCGTCGTAGAGCCGCTCGGCCGGCTCGGCCAAGCCCACCCGCCGGACGGGGACGCGCTCCCGCACCAGCCGCGCCAGCTTGCGGGCATTGACATCCACCGCGAACAGCGTGTCGTCGGTCAGATCGGCGGCTTTCAGGGCGTCAACCACCGCCAGCAACGCGGCGGTCCGCTCATTTTCGGCTACATCACGGAACTTGTGCTCGTAAACCGGCCGCATTCGCTCGGCGATCTGGTCGGCCAGATCCTCCAGTTGCCGAACTAACTTGCGCTGCTGGAAGTGATCCCGAACGCTGATCCGCACCAGATCGATCAGCTCGGCGTCATGCTCAGCGCATTCCCCCCTCGCGCCCACCCACGTGCGCCACGCGTGGGTGACCACCTGCTTGCCGATCCCGGTCGCGGCTGTGGCCAGTGGCATTCGCCCTCCCCTGTCCGCAGGGTCCTACGGCTCATGGTGCTGCACCGCGGGTTACGGATGTCGGCGGGCGTTGCGCGGATCAGCCGACTCCGGCTCCGACTGGCGTGATGAAGTGGAAGTTGCCCGCACCGACGGACCGGGTCAGGGTGCGGGTCACCGCGTCCGCGTTGTCGTAGGGGCCTCCCACGTAGAACGGGACACCGTCGCGTCCGAACGTGATATCGCTGGTGTCCTGCCAGGTGCCGAGATGACCGGCCGCGGGCTGGAAGTCGGGATGAGGTGGGAAGCCGAGTTCGCGGGCGTAGTCAACAGCCCCCCACACCAGGTGGCGGGCCAGATCCAGTGGCACTTCGATCGGTGCGCTGGCATCCGCGAAGGCGCTGAAGAACCTTCGGAGGAAGGCGGGCAGGTCGCGATCGTTCATCAGGTCAGGCCCGAGCGCGTTCTTCACCCCGAGGCAGTACACATCGACCAGGTAGCCGCAGACTGACACTCGTCGCGGCCGGTGTCGCCGCGCCACGACGACGCCGACAAGCCCGCTGCCAGCGTGGCCCGCGGCGTCGAGGTCTGGCCATTCGTCGTGTCCGGCGACGGTGAGACCCGCGCTCCAGCCTGGGCTCACCCAGCAGCCGATCACTGCGGGCTCTGGCTCGTCGGCGGCTGCCTGCCGGGCGATAGCCCGCATCAGCGGTGCCACGGTGCTGGGTCGCACGCCCAGGGTCCGGGCGATTTCCTTGGGGGATCGCCCTGCCGCGCGGAGCTCCCGCGCCCGGGAGAGCAGATCATCGTCGAGCAGCTTATCTGGCGTCATGCGGGACCTATACCAGACCGGCGAGCTCCCGCTAGGGAGGCTGGGTGCGACACGCCTGTCGCTCGTGTGAGAAGGTGCCCGTCGCGCGCGCTGCTGGATGATGGCGTCGACGCCGCACACCAGGGGAGGTGATGTCGTATTTCTGCACTGAGCATCGAGACGCGTACGGCTGCCTCCGTCACTCCCAGCCACCTTTCTCGCAAGGTTTTCAAATGGGCCACCTTCACGGTTCTCTTCACCTTGATGCCCGTTGGGTTCGACCTGCTTGTCTTTCTCTTCGAGCGTGAGTCGATCAGCTGGCAGTTGGTCTTCTCGGATCCGTCCACGTACCTGATCGGATTTGGGATCGCGGCGAGTGGCCTCGGGGAGGCAGTGTTTGACAAACGCCACGCGGGCCAAGCGTCTCTAGGGTACATCGTTGCGATCGTGCTTTCCATGCTTACCATGGTTACGGGGGCGGCGATGTACGCATTAGCCAAGGCAACCGCGAAGGATAACCCGCTACCCTTCTGGGTACCCGTTTGCTACGGGCTCGTCGCGGTTGCGTTTTCCCTCGCTACAGTATGGATATCGGAGAAATAGGGAGATATGCAGCGAGCCATCCTCCCCATTCTTGCCGTAGTCGGCACCCTTGTCGTCGTAGGCGCATTCATTTTTGCCTTTTCTCGGCGTAAGGATGATCGACTTCGGTCGGTGCGGCTAGCCGTTTTTTCGGCAGTCGTGACCTTCGTTGCGGCCACTGCCGTTTTTATTGCAATAGCTCGCGCCCACTACTCTAACGCCTGGGGTGGCACATCTTCCACTACTGGCATCCAAGCCTTTTTTACATCGCAGACCTACGATCCTGGGACTGCTCAATTTAGTCTCACCGGCGTCGCTCGTGGATTGAAGCCCGGGCAGGAGCTTTGGGTTGTTTTCCGTAGCCCGCAGCGAGATCGCCTCTATTTTCCGGCTCCCACTTCTTGCGACATCTTGCCGGAGAATCGGTTTAGCTGCCAGGAGGTTATCGCTGGGAATCTCAGTCTGGGGCTAGTGAAAGTAAGAGGATATCTCATTGCTGCTGCTCCGGGGGCGGCTGACATCTTTAGGCGTTACAACTCGGGGTCGCTAGGAACGGCCGGCTTGCATGAGCTTCCCGACGACGCGACGGTGGTCAGTCAAATCTCGATAGGTGGCTAATCTCGTCGCCCACGACATCATCACCGCAGGAGGGGTGTGGTCGGCGCTCACGAGGCGCGTCGTGCGTAGCAGCGGAGATTGCGGATGTCGTAGGTAAAGATGTCGAGTTCGACGAACCCGCAGCGGGAGACGAGCGCGCGGAGGGACTCGGCGTCGAACATCGTGTGGTGGGCGTTCCAGATCCAGCGTGGGACACCGCGCGCGTCAACACCCTGGTGTGCGGGCCGGTCGCAGTGGCCACCGAGGATCCAGTAGTTCGCCTCCGCGGTGTCGATCTCGCCGTGGACCCACTGCCCGGCAACGAACCGGGCGTCCGGCACCCCGATGTCCAGCGCCGCGCCGGGTCGCATCACCCGGGCCCACTCGCGCAGGGTCGGCTCGACGAGCTCATAGCTCTGGTGTTCAAGCACGTGGTTGGCGCGCAGCGCGTTGACCGAGGCGGTGGCGAACGGCAGCCGGTCGATCCAGCAGACCACCTCGATATCGGGCAGCGGGAGGATGTTGACGTGCACGTCGTAGTCGCGGTGCGGCTTTTCACCCGCGCCGATCTCGACCTTCACCGCTGGTCGGCTGGGGCGGCGTGATCGGCCGCACTGATCTCCTTGATCACCTTCGCGGGACGCCCCGCGACGACCGCGTAGGGCGGGACGTCGTCCAGCACCAGGGAGCCGGCGGCGACCACCGCGTGCTTGCCGATCCGCACTGGCCCGAGCACCAGCGCGTGGCTGGCCACCCAGACGCCCTCCTCGATCACCACGTCACGCCCGGATCGGGGGAAGGTGGTCTGCCGCTCCCGGCCGAACTTGGTGATGTCATGGGTGCCGGTGAGCACCGCGACCTCGTGCCCGAAGAAGGCGTACTCGCCGATGGTGATCTCCCCACCGGACACGTTGAACAACGCGTTGTTCACGATGGCGGTGGGGTCGATGTGCAGCCGTTCGAGGATGCCGTGTACCCGGTAACGGTAGAGCGGGTTCTCGCTGGCACCGTAGGTGAACCGGTTGCGTTCCTCAGCCAGCAGGCGCTGCACGGGGCCGCGCAGTACCCGGATCAGCAGGTCGTCCAAAATAGCCATCAGCGAACCCTAGCGATCGGGCGGGCACTTCAGTGTGAGCCCCGCCCGGACCAGCGTGTCGGACAGCCGCGTGGCCAGTGCGTCTGGACCGAAGTGGTGCCGGGCCAGGGCACGGTTGCGGGCCAGCGGCGCTGGGTTGGGAGCGGCCAACCAGGCGGCGAGCGGGGCCGGATCCTCGACGGGGAACCAGGTGAAGCCCAGCCGGGCCACCTCCCGTGCCACCGGGTAGTCGCTCACCGCGAGCGGTCGCCTGGCCAGTGCGGACTCGATCAGTGGCATGCCGAAGCCCTCCCACGTCGAGGGCAGCACCACCGCGTCCGCGGCGGCGTAGGCGTCGGCCATCCGCAGACCGCGGGGCAGCCCGCGGCGAACGGGGCAGCTCGCCCGGGCGAGCAGCTCGGCCAGTTGCGGACCGTATCCCTCCTCGGCGGCCCCGGTCAGCCAGTAGACCGCGTCGATGGCCTGGGCCAGCGCGATCCCGGCGGCGACGTTCTTGCGCGGGATTGCCCGGGTGGGCTGCAACAGCAGCCGCTGGTGCGGCATGACGCCCAGCGCGGCCCGCCCGGCGGCCCGGTTGCCGCGGCGCGGGATGCGGGCGTAGCCGTGGTAGACGGCAGTCGCGTCGATGCCGCGCCGGGCCAGCTCCGCGGCGCTGTGCTGGCTGATCGCGACATGCCGCCAGCTGGGGTCATCCGGTGGCCAGCCGCGCAGGTGGGCATAGCGCTCCCGTTCCCAGGGCAGGTCGTGGTGGCGCAGTACCGCCCGGCGTCCGCGCAGTGCCTGCGCGAGTGCCTCGGTTACTGGTGGGTTCATCGGCAACGAGCAGACGTTCTCCACCACGACGAGATCGATGCCGCGCAGCGCCGCCACCAGCTCGCGTGAGCGTGCCGGGCGGCGGGTGTCGAAGGCGAGCCCAGGCACCAGGCGATCCGCCGCGCCGGCTCCTGCGACGGTGCGCACCCGGTAGCCCATCCGGCGCAGCGCCGTGACCCACTGTGCCGCCGCGACCGACACCCCGTCCGCCACACCGAGCCGGAATGACAACACGGCCACCGCGGTCATGTCACGCGCTGCGCAGCCGCGCGGGTCATGACGATCCCTCCCGGTGCTTGAGGCCGGTCCAGACGACGTCCATCAGCCGGTTGGTCAGGGCGTCTGGCGTCTCCTCGGGGTGCTCAAGTGCCCAGTCGGACAGCGCCTCGGCGGCCCCGACCAGCGCGTACGCGATGGCCATGGTCCTGGCATGCGTATCGTCACCCGATGACCGGGCCAGCAGGGCAGCGACCATGACGATAATCCGCTCGCGCGCGGCGGCGATCTCCCCGGCGAACGAGCCGTGCACCCGGGCTTGGCGGTAGAGCACGATCCAGCCGTCACGGTATTCGGTGACGAACTCGAAGAAGGCCAGCAGGCCGCGATACAGCCGCGCGTCTGGGGTGAGCCCGGCGGGCACCGCGGCGGCGATCAGCTCCATCAGCCGCTGCCCCTCCCGGCGGATGCACGCGATGAACAGGTCGTCCTTGGAGCCGAGGTAGGCGTAGATCATCGGCTTGGAGACCCCGGCGACCTCGGCGATGTCGTCCATCGAGGCCAGGTGGAAGCCGCGCCGGGAGAACACCGCGACGGCCGCGTCCAGCATCTGCCGCTCGCGCACCTGCCGGGGCAGCCGCCGACGGGGCGGCGGCGGGACCGGGCTCATTGTTGCGAGTCTACTTACCCGATCGTAAACTTACTCACGAGTAGATATGGGAGGGGTCATGATGGACGCCAACAACATCGATCCGAGGACACCGCCCGTGATTGTCGACAGGCCGGCGGCGTGAGCGGATGTTCTCCCTGGAACTGAGCGAGGGACACCGCGACCTGCGGGACTGGGTGCACGGCTTCGCCACCGACGTCATCCGTCCGGCCGCGGCCGAGTGGGACGAGCGCGAGAAGACCCCCTGGCCGATCCTCCAGGAGGCCGCCAAAATCGGGCTCTACGGATCTGAGCCGCTGGCCGGCTTCTGGGCTGACCCGACCGGGCTGTCCCTGCCGATCGCCCACGAGGAGCTGTTCTGGGGCGACGGTGGGATCGGCATGGCGATCTTCGGCACTACCCTGGCCGTCGCGGGGATCTTCGCCGCTGGCACCGCTGACCAGGTCACGGAGTGGATGCCGCAGTGTTACGGGGACGTCGACGAACCCCGGGTGGCGGCGTTCTGCTCGTCGGAACCGTACGCCGGCTCGGATGTCTCGGCGATGTACACCCGCGCGGTCTACCACGAGGCCAGCGACGAGTGGATGCTCACCGGCCAGCAGGCGTGGGCGACCAACGGCGGCATCGCCGCCGTCTATGTCGTGCAAGCGGTGGTGGACGCCTCGCTGGGATCTCGCGGGCAGGCCGCGTTCGTGATCCCGGCCGGTACCCGCGGGTTGCAGGCCGGCAGCCCGCACCGCAAGCATGGGCTGCGGGCTTCCAACACCGCGGACGTCTTTCTCGACGACGTGCGCATTCCCGGAGCGAACCTGCTCGGCGGCCCGGAACGCCTGGTCGAGCGGCTGATCCGAGCCCGCGAGCAGCGCGGCAGGGGCGGGCAGGCCGCCCTGCGGACCTTCGAGCTGTCCCGGCCGACCGTGGCCGCCCAGGCCATCGGCATTGCCCGCGCGGCGTATGAGTACGCGCTGGATTACGCCAAGCAGCGGGTGGCCTTCGGGCGGCCGATCATCGAGAACCAGTCGATCGCGTTCACCCTGGCAGATATGAAGACCGAGATCGACGCTGCCCGCCTGCTGGTATGGCGGGCAGCGTGGATGGGCAAGACCGGCGAAAAATTCACCGCAGGCGAAGGATCGATGTCCAAACTCAAGGCCGGCCGGGTTGCGGTGTGGACCACTGAGCGGGCCATGCAGATCCTCGGCGGTGCCGGCTACAGCCGGGAATACCCAGTGGAGCGGATGCACCGCGACGCGAAGATTTATGGCATCTTCGAGGGCACTGAGCAGATCCAGCAGCTCGTCATCGCCCGCGCCATCTCGGGCCTGCCGATCAGGTAGTCGCAGAGACCTCCACGTTATGGTGTCCCGATACCGGAATGTCGGCCAGTTTCATCCGTTGACGGGCCCGGAGCTCGTTACGCAATGCGCTGACAGCTCTCCGCAATCTCCGCAGTGTTGTAATCTGAGTGGCCAGGTGGAGGTGGTAGCGCCACTGCGGGTAACGGCCGCGGCGCTTCCATAGCGAATAGGCGAACTGGGTGATCGGCTGATCGATGTAGCTCGGAACGTTCTCGAACCACTCGGTGCTGCTCATCGCCGCGCTCTGCAAATCCATTATCTCCGCGCGTCGCTTCTCCTCGTAACTCTTGAAGGCCACCTGGAGGTCATCGTGGGCGTCCAGACTCTCGGCTAGCCCGATCGCATCCTGCATCGCAAGCGTGGTGCCCGACCCGATCGAGAAGTGCGTGGTGTGCGCCGCGTCGCCCATGAGGACGATGTTGTCGTGATGCCAGGAGGTGTTGGTGATGCGGGTGAAGTTGAGCCATGGAATCTTGCCGAGGTCACGCATCGAGTTCATGAGCGGGTGGCCGTCGAGATGGTGTGCGAAGATTTCTTCCAACAGCGTGAGGCTTGCATCGGGCTCTAGCTTATCAAAGCCGAGTCCCTTCCAGGTCTCTGGCGAGCACTCGACGATGAAGGTGGTCGTGTCGGCGTTGAAGGGGTACGAGTAGAACCAGATCCAGCCGGCTGCGGTCTCTTCAAATGCGAACATGAAGGAGTCGAAGACCCGATTCGTGCCAAGCCAGATATACTTGTTCCGCCCCGCGTGCGCATCGGTCTGGAAGTGCTCATTATGGAGTCGGCGCACCTGGCTGTTCGCGCCGTCACAGGCGACGATCAAGTCGGCGTCGGCGAACTCGGACAGGTCCTTGACCTCGCGTTGGAACTGGATATCGACGCCGAGATCCGTCGCTCGCTTCACCAGGATGTCGAGAAGATGCTTGCGGCCGATGGCGAACCCATACCCGCCGAGGTGAGCCCGCTGCGTGTCCCCGACGTGTACTTCCTGGTTGCCCCAGGACGCGGGACTGTCGAATATCTGCCGCGCGCTCTCTGGATCGTTGCGGTAGAGGCTGTCAAGGAGCGGGTGAGAAAACGTGACGCCCCAGCCGTACGTCACCCCGGCCGGGTTACGTTCGATAACGGTGATATCGTGATCTCGATTGCGTAATTTCGCGGAAATGGCGAAGTACAGACCCGCAGGCCCCCCGCCGACACACACGATTTTCATACCCTCTTCCGCCTCCCTGACTGACGGCGAGCGAATGGACTCGTACCGGTTCTGCGGTGACTACTCGGTTGGCTGGACGGACACCCCGGGGCCCGTGCGACCCGTCGTCACCAGGTTTGGGGCCCGCCATCGGGATCCCCGGAGCAGACTTTGCGCCTTGGCGAACGCCCGGCGGCCGCTTGCGAAGCGCCACGCGAGGTCGTAGGCGGTCCGCAGCGCCGCCGGCCTGATCATCTCGACCGGTGTGGGATAACGGAACGCGGTGCCCCCGAAGGTAACCTTGGGCTGGTCGGCGGTCGGCACGGTGTCAGCGCTGTGGTGGGAACCGTCCAGCAGTGCCGCCAGGGTCTCCGGACGCAGCCCGCCGAAGTCGAACCAGCGGTACCCCTGCCCCTTGGCCCACTTGATCATCTCCCACCGGATGGCCGCCGGCACGCTGAGCCGCATCGCCTCGCCGGTGCGGTCGAACCCGGACAGCCGGCCGCGGACCATGTCGCCACACCCGGTCATCAGATCGGCAGCGACCGGCTCACCGTCCACTTCGCCGACGTACAGCACTGCATGGTTGGTGGCGGCCAGCTCCCGGTACAGCGCCGTCATGTAGTCCAGCGGCAATGGGGTGTAGCCCTGGTGTTGCGCCGAACTGGTCATCAGCTCGGCGAGCAACGGAACGTCCCGCTCGGTCCCGACCCTGACCGTGACACCGCGTGATTCCCAACGGTTGGTCCAGGACTTGAGCCGTTTCCCGAACCTGCCGCGGATCTTCGCCAGATCAGCCGTCAAGTCAATCCGGATTGAGCCCTGCGGCGCGATACCCGCCGACGACGGTCGGAATCCGCGGCGGAGCAGCTCATCACTGGTGTCCTGGGCGCCTTCGGGCGGTTGGATGAACAGGATCCGCAGCCGCCGCTGGCCCAGCGTCACAAGGGCATCGACCAGGGCGTGACGGATGTCATCGGGCGCCGGGGCGTCGGGGCTCACGAGTGGGCCGTAAGGGAGGTAACCCACCAGGCCCAGCACGGGCACCCGCCGGGTCAAGATCTGCGCCCCGCCGACCAGCTCGCCGGCACGGTAGGCAAGCAGATAGAGCGGAGTGAAGCCGACCCGGCCGCGTAACCCCGCCCAGACCGAGAGCTGGGTGACGTCTGTGCCCGGTGTGCGATCCACCAGCAGATCCCACGCCCGCAGCGCCTCGGCACCAGGATCTTCGCGCACCACCACGTTGACGTCCCCGCCGGGACTGACGTCGAGGGTCGTCCACATGCCGGCTCGATCCTGTGATACTTGATCCTGTGACAATGGGCCTGCCGTAGCGTTCCGGGTCCCCGTTGCCATCATGCCGAGCCCGGGCCACCACCCGAGTCCTCTCACATCACTCACCCCCCAGTAATCTCAGAGCTGGGTAATCTCAAAGCTGGACCAGCGTCCCCTCGCTGGGTTGCTTCCACCCCCTTGTTGCTGAGGCGTATCACCCCCGTGTGCAGCTGGACTCGATCACCCTCAGCTATGTTGTCGTCAACGCGCGGTCGGTCGTTACGTCCGCTCACCATACGATCGGCAGCGTGGACGGGTGGTGCACGAGGTGAGGGAACGCGGCGACGGCGACGGCTGGGCGCAGTGCCGCGATGGGCATGATCGGTGGGGACGTTTCGGTGCGGCTGGGCTGCTCCTGCGTGCCCCGGATGCCCAGCGCAGGCCGCTGGTGCTGATGCAGCACCGCGCGGCGTGGACCCACCAGGGGGATCTCTGGGGGATGCCAGCCGGGGCCCGGGACAGCGACGAGACGCCGGTACAGACCGCACTGCGCGAGGCGGCCGAGGAGGCCGCTGTGGATCCAGGCCGGGTCCGAGTCCGCGGCGAGGTGGTGGAATATCCCTGCGGTGACGCCTGGTCGTTCACGACCGTGGTCGCCGACGCCACCGAGCCGCTGCCGGTGCGCCACAACCACGAGAGTGCCGAGCTGGCCTGGGTCCCTGAACCCGAGGTCCCCGCACTGGAGTTGCATCCGGAGTTCGCCGCCGGTTGGCCCGCCCTCCAGGTGGCCACGATCGGGCTGGTGGTGGATGCGGCCAACGTCGTCGGCTCCCGCCCCGACGGCTGGTGGCGGGATCGGGCCGGTGCCGCCGAGCGCCTGCTGCGTGAGGTCGGTGCAGCGGGGCCCGGAGTGCTCGCGCGCCCGCAAGGCGGCTTTGGATGGGCGGCCCGCCTGGTGGTCGTGCTGGAGGGAATAGCTTCGCGGGCACCCGACACGGCCGGTGTCGAGGTAGTCCGCGCTCCGGGCTCCGGCGACGACACCATCGTCGACATCGTCTGCCGTGGCGGTGAGTGGCTGGTCGTCACTGCGGACCGAGGCCTACGCGCCCGCCTACCCCCCGACGCCCACCCCATCTCCCCCTCCGCGCTGCGCTCCTGGCTTAACCCGCATTCCGCCCGCTAAATGCGGGTTAAGCCAGTCAGTAGGTGATGGCCAGTGCGGGGTTGTTGAGGAGGGCGCCGATGTCGGCGAGGAATTGCGAGCCCTGCTGTCCGTCCACTACCCGGTGGTCGACGGACAGCGCGAGCTGGCAGACCTTGCGCGCCACCACGGCACCGTCCACCACCCACGGCATGTCCCGAATCGCGCCGAGGGCGAGGATCGCCGACTCGCCGGGGTTGAGGATCGGGGTGCCGGTGTCGATCCCGAAAACCCCGATGTTGGTGATGGTGATCGTCCCGCCGAGCATGTCACCCGGGGCAGTGCGTCCTTCCCGCGCCGCGCTCGCCAGCGTGTCCAGCGCAATGGCAAGCTCGCGCAGCGACATCCGGTCCGCGTTGCGGATCTTGGGCACGATCAGCCCGCGCGGGGTGGCGGCGGCGATCCCGAGATGCACGTAGTCGAAGTAGACGATCTCGCCGGTCGCCTCATCCCAGCTGGCGTTGACCTCCGAGGTCCGCGGTACCGCTAGGCACACCGCCCGAGCGGCGAACGCCAGCGGGGTCAGCTTCACGCCTCGGAACTGCGGTTGCCCGGTGAGCTGGGCCCGCAGTTCCATCATGGGCGTGACGTCGACGGTAAGGAACATCGTGACGTGCGGTGCGGTGAATGCCGAGGACACCACCGCTGCCGCGGTGGCCTTGCGCACCCCGCGGACCGGCTCCCGACGCTGCCGCCCAGCGTCGGACCCAGCGATGGACCCAGCGATGGACCCAGCGTTGGAGCCGGTAGCGCCATTGCCGGCTGGATTGGCGGCGCGCTGGACGTCCTCCCGGGTGATCACCCCGCCGGTTCCGGAGCCGAGCACTGCCCGCAGGTCGATCCCCAGTTCCTTGGCCAGCTTGCGCACCGGCGGCTTCGCCAGCGGAGCTGATCCCAGGGCGGTAGCGGCTGCAGCTGGAGCCGACTCAGCCGTGCGCGGCCGGCGGGTCACGGTCGCGGCCCGCGGGCCGTAACCGACCAGGGTTGTGATCCGCCCGCTGGGCCCCTCCTCGCCGATTGTGCCTGCCGGGGCGGGCTCCGACGCGGCCGCTGCGGCGTCGCTGGGGCTGGTATCGATCGCGATCAGCGGGGTTCCCACCGCCACGGTGGCGCCAGGTTCGGCGAACAGCTCGCGGACCACTCCGGCGTAAGGGCTGGGCAGCTCGACGGCCGCTTTGGCCGTCTCGATCTCGACGATGATCTGATTGAGCGTGACGATGTCCCCGGGCGCGACGTGCCAGCTGAGGATCTCCGCCTCAGTGAGTCCTTCCCCGACATCGGGCAGCGCGAAGATACGGGCCATCGTGGTCAGTACGCCAGCACGCGGTCGACGGCGTCGAGCACCCGGTCCAGGTCGGGCACGTAGTCCTCCTCGCACTTCGCGGGCGGGTACGGGGTGTCGAACCCGGTCACCCGCAGCACTGGAGCCTCCAACGAGTAGAAGCATTCCTGGGACACCCGGGCGGCCACTTCGGCGGTCAGTGAGACCTCGCCGGGCGCCTCGGACACGCAGATCAACCGCCCGGTGTGGCGCACCGAGTCGAACACCGGCGCCAGGTCCAGCGGCGACAAGGTGCGCAGGTCGATCACCTCCAGCGTCTGGCCGTCCCGCTCGGCGACGATCGCGGCGTCCAGCGCAGTGCGTACCATTGGCCCGTAGGTCACCACCGTCGCGGTCGTACCGGCGCGCAGCACCCGCGAGCTGAACAGCGGTGGGGGCGCCATCGCGAGGTCCAGCGGCGCCTTGTCCCAGTACCGCCGCTTGGGCTCAAAGAAGATCACCGGGTCGTCGCAGTTGATCGCCTGCTGGATCATCCAATAGGCATCGACCGGGTTGGCGCAGGCGACGACCTTGAGTCCCGGGGTGTGCGCGAAATAGGACTCTGGGGACTCCGAATGGTGCTCGACGGCGCCGATACCGCCGCCGTGCGGGATGCGTACCACCACCGGCATCCGCAGCTTGCCCTGCGAGCGGTAGTGCAGCTTGGCGAGCTGAGAGACGATCTGGTCGAAGCCCGGGAAGACAAACCCATCGAACTGGATCTCACACACCGGGCGGTAGCCCCGAACCGCGAGCCCGACAGCGGTGCCGATGATCCCGGACTCACCCAGCGGAGTATCGAACACCCGCTGCTCGCCGAAGTCCTTCTGCAGGCCATCGGTGATCCGGAAGACACCGCCGAGCCGGCCGACGTCCTCGCCCATCACGATGACCTTGGAGTTGGCTTCCATCGCGGACCGCAGTCCCTGGTTGAGACCCTTGGCCAGGGTGATCGTCTGCGGCGCGGCAGTGGCCGCCATCAGTACGTACCGCCGGGGGAGTCGCTGGCGTCGGTGAACGACGCGAGGTAAGCCAGGTGGTCGTCACGGGCCGCGTCGAGCGGGGGCGACGGTTCGGCGTAGACCTCCGAGAAGATCCGCTCCGGACCCGGGGCAGGCATCGAAGTACAGTAGTGACGGAGCCGGACGGCCAGCTCGTCGGCCTCGGCGGCCACGCCGTCGAAGAACTCCGACGCCGCTAGTCCCTCTCGCAGCAGGTGCACCCGGACCCGTTCAAGGGGATCCTTGAGCTTCCATTCCTCCAACTCGTCGGCGAGCCGGTAGCGCGTCGGGTCGTCGGAGGTGGTGTGTGCGTCCATCCGGTAGGTGCACGCCTCGATCAGCACCGGGCCATTGCCGGTGCGGCACTCTCGCAGCGCCCAGCGGGTGACGGCCAGGGTGGCCAGCACGTCGTTGCCGTCCACCCGGATCCCGGGAAAGCCGTAGCCGCGGGCCCGGCGATACAGCGGCACCCGGGTCTGGTGATCCAGCGATGCGGAGATCGCCCACTGGTTGTTCTGGCAGAAGAACACCACCGGGGCGTCGTAGACGGCGGCCCAGACGAAGCCCTCGTGCACGTCGCCCTGGGAGGTGGCACCGTCGCCGAAGAAGCAGATCGTGGCCTCACCGTTCTCGGCGTCGCCGATCTTCCCGTCCAGCCGCTGCCCCATCGCGTAGCCGGTGGCATGCAGGCACTGATTGGCGATCACGATGGTGTACAGCGCAAACCCGGTGCTGATCGGATCCCACGAGCCCTGGTCGATGCCGCGGAAGATGCCGAACAACTCGGTGGGATCCACCCCTCGGCACCACGCGACGCCGTGCTCGCGGTAGGACGGGAAGGCCATGTCCTGCGGCGCCATCGCGCGACCAGCACCGATCTGTGCGGCCTCCTGGCCCAGCAGTGGGGCCCAGAGACCGAGCTCGCCCTGCCGCTGCAGGGCTTTGGCTTCCCGATCGGCCCGACGGACGAGCGCCATGTCGCGATACAGTGACTGGATCTCCGCTGGGGAGATCTCCAGGTCGAACTGCGGATGCGAGACCCGCTGCCCCTCAGGGTTGAGCAACTGGACCAGGTTCTCACCTTCGCTGGTGGCGCGTAGTCCCGCGATCACCTGCTGCGGGGTGTGCTGACCCTCGAGGTCCATCGCGGTACCCACGATGGTGCCCCCCAGGGGTGGCCCAATCGATGAGCCAATGGATGATCCAGTCGCGGGGTTGGAGCGAGATGAGGGGGGCTTGCGGGACGGCATGGGCATCTCCTTGCTGTTACGCCTCGCTCCACTTGTGATGGACACGGGGCGACGTCCCCGCGCAGCGCGATCCGGGATGTGGGTCGCTGCAGGAGCCGACGCTAACAAATCACTCCACCCGCAATCCTGGCACGGGCTGAGGCGATCGTCACACAGTACGGGCCTGGTGGAGGGCTGCGCGGCGTCCTTGCGGCGCTTGGGCACCATGTCCCGGGGCTGGGCTCGAGGATGGCCCCGGGGATGGGCCCAGTGGCCCCGAACGGCCGTTCAGCACCTCCTTCGCTCGGATGGTATGGCATCAGCCCCACTCACGACCGCGGCACGCGGCCCATCGTGAAGAACTCATCGTTGGGTCGTAGCGCCATCAGGTGCGCGAGCCGGTTGGACATCGCGAACAGCGCGGTGATCGCTCCGACGTCCCAGATCTCGTCATCGGAGAGCCCCGCGGCGCGGGCCCGCTGAAAGTCCTGCTCGGACAGCTCCGCTGAACGGGTTGCGATCACCAGGGAGAGGTTGACGATGGCCCGTTGCCGCGGGTTCAGCGCAGCGGCCCAGGGATTGCTGGCCACGTAGTCGGCAAGTTGCGGGTCCCGGGCGCGGATCCGCAGGATCGCACCGTGCGCCACGATGCAGTAGCTGCAGTGGTTGGCTCCGGACGTGGCGACCACAACCAGCTCCCGCTCGGTCCTCGACAGCCCGTCGTCGGAATCCATCAGCGCATCGTGGTAGTCCAGAAAAGCCCGCAACTCAGCGGGACGCCGGGCCAGGCCACGGAAGATGTTGGGGACGAAACCGGACTTCTCGGCGATCACGCAGACCCGTTCCCGCAGGCCCGGCGGGAAGTCCTCAAGCTCGACGATGCCGAACCGGCTTACCTCGTTCATGACCGCAGACGCTACTGCGTCGCGGCCATCGAGCTCATGTGTCGGCCAACGCCCAATGATCAACAATGGCAAAGTGATCAACAGTGATCGATGAAGTGTGGATGCCCGATCGGGCAGGTGCCAGAGTAGTGGTCGAAGCCCCAGCCGAAGGTGGGGGTGAGATCCCAATGCTCGCTGCAGAACGAGCGGTCACACTGGTGGCAGTAGAACGGGACCCAGGTCCGGTCCAGCGCGTGGAGCGCGGCCGCATCGATGGTGCGGACCGCGCCGACGGTCGCGGTGAGGTTGGGTACCCGGGTGGGGAAACTCGTGTACGGCAGGAAGCCGGTGATCCGGAGCGTGCCCTGGGCCTGGGGAAAGACCCGGTAGATGATGTCTTGCTCCGCGTCGATGTACAGCTGCCCTCGTCGGGTCACCTCGACGACCGCCGCCGCGCGCCGGCAGTCTTTGTGCTGACACGGAAACGTGACTCGCAGCCGTGCTGAATCGTCCACGGAGCCAGTGTCGCAAAAAGCGTCACAACCGACGGGTCTGGAGCGATCTTTACCGTCCCCACCGGGACGTCCTCACGGCGGTGTGGGCGTTTCGTGGGGCCTGCTGCCGTACCCATGGCCAGGTGATCAGCGCCCAGACCGCGGTGCCGAGGACCAGTTCGGAAAGCAGGTACCACGGCCACGGACCCAGCACATCCAGCAGTGACTTCACCACCGGTTTGGTGTTGAGAAAGCCGTAGTTGGTGCCGGCGATGCCATTGAACATGAACATCACCACTGCCCAGCCGATCGTGACCAGGACCGCAATCCGGTAACTGCGCCAGTCCGGCCGCAATCCGACCCCCCAGGTCAGATAGATCGCCGTCCACAGCACCAAACTGTGCATGCCGAAGAACGACAGGAACTGGAGCGACGGGAAGTCCGGACCGGTCAGTTCCGGGCTGACGAAAGCCTGCGAGGTGAGCGTCAGGCCCCAGAAGTAGGTCAGCGCGGACGCCGTTGAGGAATACGACCACAATGCCCACACTGAGGCCATGGCTGCCAGGTCACACAGTTGCAATGGCAGCGAATACTTGATCTCCTGCTGCCCGGGCAGCAGCCAGTAGAGCCACACCGGCACCAGGAATCCGGCGAACACCAGCGCTAACACCTGGCTCAACCGCCGCCCGAGGGGAGTGCCGCGATACCGTTGACCAAGAACGACGAGCGCCGCCGCAACCACGACGAGCACCACGATCACCACACCGTGCGACAACCCGAAAGCCACGAACTGGCGCGCCGCCAGCAGCGGTTCCACATCAGGAAGCGTAGGCGAGGCTCAACCCTTCGCGGGTGGCGACGATGCTGCGGCTCACCGGTTCAGGGGCGGGCAAGCAGGGCAGCGGGGTCGGGGTCCGGTGCGGCGTCGAGGTCCCAGCCACTGCCTGAGCGGACCAGCCGGTACCACTGCCCATCGGTTCCGAGCCGGAGCTGCACCGCGCCCCGGGTGAACCGGTTACGCCAGGCCCGGGTCACGCCCGGCGGACCGAACCGATCCAGCGCTTGCCGGCCCTCGGCGAGTGCCTCAGCGTCGGGGTGCCAGTCACCGTGCAGTACCGCAAGACCACCGTCACCGCCATGCCGCCAGGCGATCGCGTCTGAGGCCAACTCGCGGGAGGGCACACCCGCAGCGGCGGCCAGCGCGCCGAACTCCTGACCGCGCTGCTCCGGGCGGCCGAGCAGTGCGGCGCCACGGCGGGCCAGGTCTTGCCGTTCGTCCAGAGCCAGCCCGCCGTCACCGGTGCCGTTGGCGAGCTCGAGGCAGCGGGCTGCGGCGTCAGCGGCCAGGGCCACCAGGTCCTCCCGGCGCAGCTTGGGCGGCGGGTCGGCGGGCAGCACCGCGGGCCGGCCGGGCCGTGCCGGCGGCAGCGGCGGAGCGGGCAATGGTGCCGCAACCCGCTGGTAGGCCTCCTGAGCCGGGACACCCTCATCGACGACCGGCGGCGCGAGCGCCGGAGCTAGCCCGACGCTGGTCCGGCGGCGGGCCCGCAGCCCAGCGAGGACCTCGTCGCGCTCCCGCCCACGCAGCCGCAGCAGCGCGAACGGGTCGGCGTCCAGCGCGTCGGCGACCAGGTAGCAGACCGCTGCGGCATGCTTGCACGGGTCCGCCCAGTCCGGGCAGGAGCAGCGGGGCTGGATCTCGCCGGCGCCGGGCAGCAGATCAAGCCCGGTGGCCGCGACGTCGTCGGCGACCGCGGGGGGCAACTCCCCGTCCAGCAGCGCCGCGGTGTGCCCGAGCTCGGCGGCGACGGCGTCGAGTACCCGGCCCCACTCGGCGGTGTCGAGCTCCCGGACCCGCACCGTCACCTGGTAGGGCTGGGCCCGGCTGCCCTGCACGTTCGCCCGCACCAGTCCAGGCATGATCTCCAGCGCCTCCACCGTGCCGCGGCGGGCGTAACCACGGCCGCGGGACAACCGGTTGGGGTCCAGCCGGGCCCGCTCCTCGAGCGCGATCAACCACGCGGTCCCCCACCAGGTCGCGCCGAAGCCCCGGCGGCTGCCCTGCCCGGTGGCGGGCGGGGGCCGGTGGTCGGGACCGGTTGCGGCCCAGCGCTGGCGCTGCCACGTCATGACGGGCTACCCAGGCGGACCAGGTCAGCCAGCTCGGTGTTGGACAGCTCAGTGATCCAGCTCTCCCCGGCGCCGACGACCGCGTCGGCCAGTTCCCGCTTGGTGGACAGCAGGGTGGCGATCCGGTCCTCGACGGTCCCCTCGGTGACCAGCTTGTGCACCTGCACGGCACGCTGCTGCCCGATCCGGTAGGCGCGGTCGGTGGCCTGGTCCTCCACCGCCGGGTTCCACCAGCGGTCGTAGTGGATCACGTGGCTGGCCTGGGTGAGGTTCAGCCCGACACCGCCCGCTTTGATCGACAGCAGCAGCACCGGCGCCGCGCCGTCCTGGAAATCGGCCACCATCTGCTCGCGGCGCTGCGCGGTGACCCCGCCATGCAGGAACAGCGTCGGCACCCCACGGACGGCCAGGTGGGCCTGCACGAGGCGGCACATCTGCACGTACTGGCTGAACACCAACACCGAGTCACCTTCATCGAGGATGACGTCGAGCAACTCGTCCAGGGCGGTGAGCTTGCCGGAGCGGCTCGGCAGCGGGCCGTCCTCGTGCAGGTACTGCGCGGGGTGGTTGCAGATCTGCTTGAGCGCGGTGAGCAGCCCGAGCACCATCCCGCGCCGCGCGATCCCCTCGGCCGCCTCGATCTGTGCCATCGTCTCGCGCACCACGGCTTCATAGAGGGTGGCTTGCTCGGTGGTCAGCGCAACGACCCGGTCGGTCTCGACCTTGGCTGGCAACTCGGGGGCGATGCCGGGGTCGGACTTGCGCCGGCGCAGCAGGAACGGCCGCACCAGGCGGGAGAGCGCGGCTGTCGCGTCGGGGTCGCGGTAGCGCTCGACGGGTACCGCGACGGTGCGGCGGAAGTCTTCCAGCCGGCCCAGCAACCCCGGGGTGGTCCAGTCCAGCACCGACCACAGCTCGGTGAGCCGGTTCTCCACCGGAGTGCCGGTCAGCGCCACCCGGGTCGCCGACGGGATCGCCCGCAGCTCCCGCGCGGTGCGCGACAGCGGGTTCTTGGCGTGCTGCGCCTCGTCGGCCACCACCAGACCCCAGGTCAGCGCTGCGAGGTGGGGCCGGTCCCGGCGCACCACCCCGTAGCTTGCCAGCACGACCTCGTCGTCCGCTACCTGCTCCAGGTGCCGGTCCCCGCCGTGGTAGCGCCGGACCGGCACGCTGGGCGCGAACCGGGCCAGCTCGCGGTGCCAGTTGCCCAGCAGCGACGTCGGGCAGACCACCAGCGTCGGTCCGGCGTGCAGGGGGCGGCGGTGCAGGTGCAGCGCGATGAGCTGGACGGTCTTGCCCAGCCCCATGTCGTCGGCGAGGCAGCCGCCCAGCCCGAGGTCGCACATCTGCGCCAGCCACGCCAGCCCACGCAGCTGATAGGGGCGCAGAGTGGCGTCAAGCCCCTCGGGCGGCGCCAGATCGTTGTTTTCCGCCGCGGTGAGTCGCTCGATCAGCTCGGCCAGCGGCGTGTCCGGGCGGAACTCCACGGTCTCGCCGTCGACGGTCAGGGTGCCGGTAAGCGCGGCGGCGAGGGCCTCGATGCCGGTCACCCGCCGGGTGCGGCGCCGGCGCAACCGCTCCAGCAACTCGGGATCCACTCGCACCCACCGGCCGCGGAGCCGCACCACCGGCCGTTTGGCTTCGGCCAGTGCGGCGACCTCCTCGTCGCTGAGGACCTCCCCACAGACGGTGACCTGCCACTGGAACTCCAGCAGGTCGTCGAGCCCGAAGGTGCTCTTGGCCGCCGAGGCCGGCGTGGGGGTGGCGGCGGTGGCGCGCAGCGTGGGGCCCTCACCGAGCAGCTCGGCGGGCCAGCGCACCTCGATGCCCGCGCCGCCGAGGACCTCGTTGCCGGTGTCGAGCAGATCAGCGATCGCGTCGTCGTCCAGTGACACCTCGGTGGGGGTGGCCGCGCGCAGCACCGGGGCCAGCGGTGGCCAGGCCCGGGCTCCCCGGCGCAGGGCGAGTAGCAGGTCGGCCTCGGCCTGCGCACCGAGCCTGGCCAGGACGGCCGCTGGGGCGTCCCAGAGGTCGGCGACGTCCAGGGTGAGGCTGGGATCGGCGACACTGCGCAGCGCGAGCACCCCGGCGAAGGGCTCATCGGGCTTGCCGGGCGGCTCGACCCGCAGGACCGTGCGGGCGCCAGCGGTCAGCGCCGCGTCGGTCTCGGCGAGCCACCCGGCCAGTTCTCCGGTTTCGACGGGCTCGCGGGCGGCGAAGGCGGGTGCCGTGGTGGTCCGTGCCGCGGCGGCGGTGCGGACGGTGACGTCGGCGATCGCGTCCCATAGGGCCCGGACCAGCGCCTGCGGCGAGTGGACCCGCAGCGGGCCGGCTCCCGCGACGGGCAGCGCGTGAGCGTGCGCGGGCATCGCGGCGGTGAGCTCGGCCAGCCACCGGGCGTCGGCGGGGTCCAGCGGCCCGGCCCGCCAGGCGCCGTATCCGGCGGGGGTGGAGGTGGGCAGCAGGCGTCCCCGCGCGACCAGCCCGACCCCGGCCGTCGCCGCGGTCGCCCACGCGGCGAGCGCGGGGTCGGTACCCTCTCGGGGCAGGGCGAGCAGCTCGGGCAGCGCGTCGCCGATCGGGACCAGCCGGGCGGGCACCGTCTTTCGCCTGATGGTGCGCCCCGCGGGCAGCGCGATTTCGATCTCGTCCGGGCCCTCGCCGTAGAGCGCCAGCCGTCCCTCGCGGGGCGGATCGGCGGGCAGGAATACCGCAGGGCGGCGGTGGTCGAGCAGCACGCGCGGCACCCTAGCGCCCGGGTCCGCGCACAAGTATTCGGGCGGGGCTGGACACCGGCCCTGACCAGGATCGCTAGCGGGCTCCCCGGGGCGGCTTCGTTACCGAAGGATCAACACCAAGCTCATTACCCGGACTATCCACAACACCACGATTAGATTATCGCGGGGGCACTTGGGGGGTACTCGTGAAACATTCTTCGCTGGTGATAACATCCACCGAAGTCTGTTCCACGGAGGAGAGGTGCAGCACACCATGGCGCAACGTATGGTTCGCTTCTCGGATTTGACCAATAAGATCATCGAAGACGGCGACGCTGTGGTACGCATCGTCGTTGAACAGCACCCGGCTCTCGGCGATGGCCCTGTGGAGATCGAGGCTGGGAAAGACGAGGTTGAGTCCATGCGAACGAGTGCGCTGAGCGTCGTCAGTCTCAAGCTCTACCACGGTGACGGGGCAGAGCCGGAAGCGGTCACGATGGAGCTCGAAGCGTTCAACAAGCTTGCCGGCGGCATGGATATGGCGGACGTTATCCGGCGAGCGGAACCGGCGTATCCGCCCCGCAAGCAAGCTCGGTCAGCCCCAGCGCCAGTCATCGACAAGCTGGACTACTCGACTCTGGAGCATGCGGGCAAGCCGCATCGAGGTAAGACCACGGAAGCTGAGAAGGAGACGGTGCGCAATAACCTGTCTGCTATCAACGAACGACTCAAGCGTGACGGCATCCGCACCATCGACCCAGACAATGCGGAGCACGTGGCGCGGTATGGTCTTGAAGCTCTGGCGGAGGAGGCCGGGTCCCACCAGCAATGACAGCCGCCCCACCGCAGCGACATATTACTGGCTCGAGTAGCTGCGGAGAGCTGCGCACACCCCGGAGCAGCTGGCGCATGCCGTGGCGCAGGGCGCTGGTGCTTCTTTACTTCCGAAGACCACGTCGCTGAACGCTGCCGTGCCGGATGCCTCGACAAGGCTGCACCGCCCGGCCAGCACGTCATCGACCAGAGTACGGAAGTTGTCGTTGTCGCTGCGGTCACGCAGCAGGGTGAGCGCGTCTCGAAGTTCCTGGGATAGCCCCGGTTCCCCGCACCCGCTGTCCGCCATGGGCTCGTGGTCGGTCATCGCTCCTCATTGATGGTGGTGGTCGTTGGTGCCAGCTGGTTCGGCTGCCGGTCGCTACTCCCAGTGTTGTCGCGGCATGGAAGCGGTGTCCAGCCACTCAGAGTAACTGCCCACCCGGGAGTCTCCCGCCACCCTCACGGAAATTGGCCGGTCCGCTTAATGTTGGGTGCCTCCCGGGGCCGTCAGGATCTTCGAAAAGCAGGACCAACTCCGCGGTGCCCTCCGGTACCTCCGACCATGCCAGCGGCTGGTGACACGTTGTCGCTATCACAGGTGTACCGGACTGGACGCGTTGGTGGCGAAGGCCGGGCTGGTGAGGGTGAGCGCCATAGTGGATCGATGCCACCGCCGATCGCTCACTCGGTGCGGACGCTGTCCAGGAGTTGGCCGATGCGGTGCGCGAGCTGCGCCAGGGTCGCCGGGGCCAGGGTGGTCCAGGCCGAGCCGTCCGGACCGCGCAGCGGCTGCAGGGTGTACCCGCCACGCTCGGTGGCCAGATAAACCAGTGCGGCACCCGCCGGGTGCAGGGTGCCGTTGCGGTCACGGCGAGCGGCGCCGAACTTCCCGCCGCCAGATTTGGGCCCGCGCACCATGGTCGCGAAGGACCGCGCGTCGGCGGGTTTGACCCCGCCGCGGATCAGCCGGTTCTCCAACTGCTCCCCGGTCAGCACGGGCCGCCCGCCGTGGACGGGGTGCGCCAGCAGCTCCGAGGGCACCGACACCGACGATCCCGGGCCGGCGGGACGATCCGGCAGTTGCCGGGCGACCGCGGTGCACAGCTCGCTGGCCGGGCCGGTACGCACCAGCAGCCGATGCTCATCGAGCATCGCCAGCACTGCCCACTCACCTCGTGACCCGGCGAGCAACCGCACCTGACCGGCCTCGCTCCGCATCCATCCGTTGATTTCTCGCACCGGGCTGGCCAGGAGGCGCAGCGAGTCCTCCAGCTCCGGCGCCATACCTCGGTGATCGGCCAGCCCACGGGCCCGCAAGCCGTCGAGCGTGCTGCCCGCCTGAGCCCGGCGCTCCCGCTCGGTCAACTCCGGGAGCCCAGGCAACTCCATGTTCCAGTGCCGGGTGCCCAAGCCCAGGGTGTGCCAGACCGTGCGGTACTCCTCATGGGTCAGCTCAACCGTGGCGCCGCGCATGTTGATCCCTTCCAGACTCAGTAGCCCGGATCCTCGCCGATCACCGGCGGCGCGGTGGGCGGCAGGTCCCCGACGATCGCATGGGAGTCGTCGCGCACGAGGTACTTGCTGCGATGCTCGCGGTCCTGCTCGCCACGCTGGCTGGCGCCTCCGGCGCACGGTTCCCCGTAGCCGGCCCCGCGCGTCGCGCCGGGCGAACCGGTGCCGGCGCGGGCACCGCTCATCTCGTTGACGAAGGGGTGGGCACTGGCGGTGGGCCGGGGCCCGAACCCAGTGCTAGGCCGGGGACCGAACCCGGCGGTGTGACCTTCTCCGCCACTCCGGCCGGCACCCGCGAACCGGGCTCCCGCCGCTGCACCCCGCGTGGATACCGGCCTGCCTCGCCCGGCGGTGCCATCGTTGAATCCGGTGCCGGCGGGCAGTGTGCCGGGGATCATGCCCAGGCCGGGTGTCGGAGTGCCGGCCCACCGGCCCGGCGACGCGACACTGCCGGCTGCCGCGGTGTGCCCGCCCTGGGCGAGCTGTGACACCGTGGCGACTGGCTGGTTGGCCGCCGCTTGATGAGCCACTGGTTGATGAGCCCCCGGTTGATGAGCCGCCAGCAGATGGGCTTGATGGCCACCGCCACCACCTCCCATCGTCGGGGCAGCGGCGGCGCTGCCGACGGGTGGGCTGGTGAGCGGTAGCCCGCCGATGCTGCCGTCCAATGCCTGCGGCGCGGTGAAGACCGGCCCGGGGTCGATGTTGTCGTTGGAGCTGGACTGATACACCCGCATCGCCTGCCGGGCCTGCTCCGCGGCGTCCTGCCGGTGCTTCTCCGCCGCCTCCTCGTCGGAGTGCACTCCCGGAAGCCAGTCCAGCTTCTCGGCGGCCCACTCGGCGGGACGATCGAAGAAGCCGGTTGATTGCGGCGGCGGTGGGACCGGCGGGACGTTGCGCTGGGCGGTGACCCAGTAGTCGGCCTGGTTCTGCGCCCGCTGCGCTGTGATGGTGGCGATCCGCGCGACATCGTCCATCCACGGCAGCATCGCGCCGATGGCCGCTGCCGCCGCCGCTGCGGCTATGCCCTCGCGTGAGGTGAGGATGCCGCTGATGGCACCCTGCACGTAGGACTTGCCGGTCACCCCGATGTCATCGCCCAGCTGCTGCCACGCCCGGCTGGCCTCCTGGAGCGGACCAGACCGGGCGCCGCCGTTGATGCTGTCGAAGATGACCTGATGATTGGCGTCGTCGTAGTTGAAGTCCGTCCCCATCCCTGCGTCCCCTCAACTCTTCGGCGGTAAATTCATCAGCACCGCCGCGGCAACCTGCTTACCCACCACACACGCCTGCTGCGGGTTTTTATCGAACAGTTCCGAGTCGTAGCTCAACGAGAAGCTCTGTCGCTCCGCCGGTTTGACGTCAATGTCACAATGCGGCAGATCCGGGTTCGATCTCGTGACGATGGCGGGATAGCCAGCGATGTCGGTCAGCTCGAAGAACGGGTGACCATGTTCCCGGTCATAGACGGCTTCCAAGGTCAGGTTATTGGTGAACGTGCTGATAATGACCTGCCTTAGTGTTTCTCGTTCACGCGTGGTGCTCGTCCACTCGCAACCCAGGTCGCCGAGAGCGGCGTTGTACTGCTTCGGCGGGAGATCGAGCCCGAACCCGGCCGCCTGCTGCGGGGTCAGCAACTCGCACGGCCGGCGGGCCAGGGCTGCGACATCCCGCGGGTTCTTCACCGGCGGGATCGGGCTTGCCGCCTGCGTGGGGCTCACTCGAACAGGCTTCGGTGGCGCGCCGGTGCTGGAGCCACAGCCCGCCAGCACGATCACGTAACCAGCCACGATCATGCTCGACACCAGGTGGGTTCTCATAGTGGTAGTCCTGGGCTGGCTTTGGGGATGTTCAGCTCCTCGACCTTGAGGTAGGTCTTCAGGTCCTCACGTAATTTCTGCGCGAGGACCTGAAGTCGATTCGCGCCGTTGACGAGAGTCGCGTGCAGGGTGTTGACACCGTCGTCGTCCGACGCCCACTTGCCGATCTGCGTGACCGCGTTCAGGCTGACTCCATCGGTGCCGGGCGGGTAGTCGCGGATGTTCGTCAGACGGAGCGCTGTCTCCGCCTGCTCCCTGACGAACCTAGCGGCTTCTTCGAGATCGGCGATGGCTTGCGGGAGGCGCTCGTAGTCGATCGAGAAGCCCCCAGCCGCGCCGTTGCCGCCGAGCAGAGTGCCCAACGCCGTGCCGTCCAGCAGGTTGCCGGTATCGCTGGTGGCACCGGACCACCGACTCTCGCCACTCATCGGGTTCCCCTTGACACATGGTGTGCACGTCAGTGCAGGAGTCTGCCACACCGGTCAGTAGCTACAGTGAGGTAACGGCAGCGTAGATCACCTTGGTGTGGGTGATATCGCCGGCTGGTGCGCCGAGTCCGAGGACTGCTCGCCTCCTGCTATGACGGGCCATCCGCAGCGCGACGCACCGCTTGATCTTGCCGTGAGATAGGTCTCGAACCAGTTCGGCAGTAGGTCGCCGTACTCGCGCCACCAACCGGGTGCGTTGGCTTGGCGGGCGAGGGCGAGAAGCGTCTCGCGAGGTTGACTACAGTCGCGCGTCACGCCCAGACACGCAGTGACACACCGCAGAGAGGCCCTGCTCGGGATGAACAGCTCAGGTCCATTCGGCCAGGAACCGCCGCGCGGTCTCGACACCAGCGTGTCGCGGTCGGCTCGGGTCTGGAACTACTGGCTGGGCGGTAAGGACAACTACACCGGTTGACCACGAGGCTGGTGATCAGTTTGCCGCCATCCTGCCGAGTATCGTTGATGTTGCGCGCGCCTCGCGGGCGTTCCTGGTCCGCGCCGTCCGGCACCTGGTCGGCGAGGCGGGGATCCGTCAGTTCCTCGACGTCGGTACCGAGTTGCCCACCGCCAACAACACCCACGAGGTCGCTCAGGCGACCGCCCCGGAGTGCCGCATCGTTTACGTTGACAACGACCCCATGGTCCTCCCATCGCCCTCATGGTGATGGGGACCATCGAACACATCATGGACACCAACGAGGCGTACGCGATCGTGAACCGCCTGCTGGACCCACTGGTCTCGGGCAGTTACCTGGTGCTGTATGACCCCACCACCGACGGCGTCCATGGCAAAGCGATGTTCGAGGCTTGCCGGCGGCGCCGGTACCTCAGGCCGTGTCCCGCTCTCCATATCGGGCGTCAGCCGAGCAGGAAGCCCCGGCGGTCGGGGGAAATCACCGGGGCTCAACTGTTCATCGGAACAGCGTCAGGTCGTGTTACAGAGCCTCGCGCTCGCCGGGCCGGTAGGACACCATGGCTCATACCTGACTTCGGGAGGAGACGGCCATGAGCCAGCCAGACCTCAAGCCGCGCAGCCGGGACGTCACCGATGGGCTGGAACGGGCCGCAGCCCGGGGCATGTTGCGCGGCGTCGGCATGCGCGACGGCGACTTCGCCAAGCCCCAGATCGGAGTCGCCTCGTCCTGGAACGAGATCACCCCCTGCAACCTGTCCCTGGACCGGTTGGCCAAGGCGAGTAAGGAGGGCGTGCACGCTGCTGGGGGCTTCCCCATGGAATTCGGCACGATCTCCGTCTCTGACGGCATCTCCATGGGACACATCGGGATGCACTACTCGCTGGTCTCCCGCGAGGTGATCGCCGATTCCGTGGAGACCGTGGTGGAGGCCGAGCGGTTGGACGGCACGGTGCTACTCGCTGGCTGCGACAAGAGCCTGCCCGGGATGCTGATGGCTGCCGCGCGGCTTGACCTGGCAGCGGTGTTCCTCTACGGGGGCACCGTCCTGCCTGGCCGGGTGGGTGACCGGGAGGTCACCATCATCGATGCTTTCGAGGCGGTGGGGGCCTGCGTCCGCGGTCTGATCAGCCGGGCGGACGTCGATGCGGTCGAGCGTGCGTTCTGCCCCGGCGAGGGCGCCTGCGGCGGTATGTACACCGCCAACACGATGGCCTGCGCGGCCGAGGCGCTGGGCATGTCGTTACCCGGCTCGGCCAGCCCGCCCGCGGTGGACCGGCGTCGCGACGGTTTCGCTCGCGCCAGCGGCAGCGCGGTGGTGGACCTTATTCAACGGGGGATCACCGCCCGGCGGATCCTCACCCGGGAGGCGTTCGAGAACGCGATCGCGGTGGTGATGGCCTTCGGTGGCTCCACCAACGCGGTGCTGCACCTGCTCGCCATCGCTCACGAGGCGGGGGTGCCGCTGGAACTGGACGACTTCAACCGGGTGGGCGATAAGGTGCCGCACCTGGCCGACGTCAAGCCTTTCGGCGCGCACGTGATGGCCGCGGTGGATCAGGTCGGTGGTGTGCCGGTGGTGATGAAGGCGCTCCTGGCGGCGGGACTGCTGAATGGCGACTGCCTCACTGTCACCGGGCGTACCGTCGCCGAGAACCTCGCCGAACTGGACCCGCCCGACCTGGACGGGAAGATCCTGCACAGCCTCGCCGACCCGATCCACCCCACCGGGGGGATCACCATCCTGCGCGGCTCGCTGGCTCCCGAAGGAGCGGTGGTGAAGACCGCCGGCTTCGACTCAACTAGATTCGCTGGGTCTGCTCGGGTGTTTGATGGCGAGCAGGCCGCCATGGACGCCGTGCCAGACCTGCAGCCCGGTGACGTGGTAGTGATCCGGTATGAGGGTCCGCGGGGTGGTCCGGGGATGCGTGAGATGCTCGCGGTCACCGGCGCGATCAAGGGCGCTGGGCTGGGCAAGGAGGTCCTGCTGCTTACCGACGGGCGCTTCTCCGGCGGTACCACCGGGTTGTGCGTCGGCCACGTGGCTCCCGAGGCGGCGCACGGCGGGCCGATCGCGCTGGTCCGCGACGGTGACCCGGTCGTGCTGGACATCGACCGCCGCGAGCTGAACCTGCAGGTTGACGCCGAGGAGCTGGCGCGGCGCAGGCAGCAGTGGAAGGCCCCCGAGCGTCCGCTGCGTGGCGTGCTGGCCAAGTACGCCCAACTGGTGGGCTCCGCCGCGGAGGGTGCCGTCTGTGGATAACCCGTGAGTGGGAAATGGGGCTATGGCTCGCATCGCCACTCACGGGTGAGTGAGCTGATGATCGACGCCGTCGACGTGCGCAAGACGTTCGGCGACGTCACCGCCTTGGACGGGGTGAGCGTGGCGGTGCCTGCTGGCACCGTGCACGGCCTGCTCGGGCACAACGGGGCGGGCAAGACCACCCTGGTCAACGTCCTCACCACGCTGTTTGCCCCGACCGGCGGTAGTGCGACGGTAGCCGGTTTCGACGTGGTGCGCGCCGCTGCCGAAGTTCGCCGCCGGATCGGAGCCACCGGCCAGTTCGCCTCCGTGGACGAGGACCTCACAGGCACCCAGAACCTGGTGCTGCTGGGCCGGCTGCTGGGTGCTTCCCGGCGCGAGGCCGGCCAGCGTGCCGCCGAGCTGCTCGAACTCTTCGGGCTCACCGACGCTGCCGACCGGCCCGCCCAGGGCTACTCCGGCGGGATGCGGCGCCGGCTCGACCTGGCGAGCAGCCTGGTCGGGCGGCCCGATGTGGTGTTCCTCGACGAGCCCACCACCGGACTGGACCCGGAGAGCCGGCTGGGCATGTGGGACGTCGTGCGCACCCTGGTGTCCGGCGGCACCACGGTGCTGCTCACCACGCAATACCTCGACGAGGCCGACCGGCTGGCCGACACCATCACCGTGCTGTCTCAGGGACAGGTCGTCGCGGTGGGCACCGTAGCCGAGCTCAAGGACCGCGTTGGCCGGCGGACAGTCAGCGTGACGCTGGCCGCCGCTGACATCGGCCCCGCCCTGGACACCCTGCGGCGAATCGGCCTGGACCCGCTGCGGTCCGGCCGGACGCTCACCGCTTCGGTTGAGTCGTCCCGCGCGCTGGCCGTCGTGGTGCGCGCGCTGGACGACGCGGGCATCGAGGTGGACGAACTCGGGCTGCACGAGCCAACGCTGGACGACGTCTACCTCACCCTGACGGGAGCCCGCCGATGACCGCGATCACCACGCCGCCCAGTACCGCTCCCACGCGGGCCCGCCCAGCCGGCAGCGGGGTATTCATCCAGGTCTGGGTGCTCACCGGCCGGGCACTGCGCCGGCTGCGTGACCCGCGGCTGATCGTGCTGAGCCTGCTCCAGCCGTTGATCATGCTGGCGCTGTTCAGTCAGGTGTTCCGCAGCATCGCTGACTCGCCTGGCTTCCCGTCCGGCGCGAACTACATCGACTACCTGCTGCCGGCGATCTTGGTGACCACGGGGACTCAGTCGGCGATCTGGTCCGGGGCGGGGCTGGCCACCGACCTGCGCAATGGGGCCTTGGCGCGGTTTCGTACGTTGCCCATCTCGATGACGTCGTTGCTGGTCGCCCGCAGCCTGTTCGACCTGGTGCGCAATGCCATCCAGCTCATCGCGCTCGCCCTGGCCGCCGTGCTCTTCGGTTATGCCCCCGCTGGCGGGATCCTCGGGACCATGCTGGCGTTGCTGATCGGGCTGGCCGTCGGCGCGGGGCTGTCCTGGGTGTTCATCGCGCTGGCCAGTTGGGTGCGCAACGTCGAGCTGATGCAGATGGTCGGCTTTATGGTGATCTTCCCGCTGATGTTCGCGTCTAGCGCGTTCGCGCCGGTTGCCGGGTTGCCCGCGTGGATGCGGGTGATCGCCACCATCAACCCGCTCACCTATGCGGTCGACGCCGCCCGGGGCTGGGCGCTGGCCGATCCGGTGTTCGGGGCAACCGTGAGCGCACTGATCACTGCGGCCGTGCTCATCGTCGGGGCAGCGATGATCGCTTCCCGGGGCGTGCGCAGGCCCTGATCCTCACCCATGTGGCGGCCAACACCTTCGTCGTGGGGATCTCAGCGCACTGAGGCGAGGGCGAGGAACGTGATGGCGAAGACGATGGCCAGCGGCATCGAGGCGAGTATCGCGATGCCGTAGGCGAGCGCCGTTGGCCGGGCACGGCTGACGGCGAGGCAGGTCCCGGCGCCGGCGAGCACGAGCACCGCCCATACCGGCAGGACAAGGAACCACACCGCGAACAGTGCGATGATTGCCGCAGCCGACATCACCGCCAGCACGACGGCGATCGCGGCGGCACGCCACCGCATCAGCGTGGTCAGAGGTAACTGCATCATCCCACCCGATGTCCGTCCGGCACGACGAGCTGACCGTTGCCGTTCACGCTTGGGTACGGATCTGGCCCCACCGGGTACTGGAAGAAGTTGTCGCCCCGAGTGCTCGGGTACTGCAGGAGTTGCTCCAAGACAGAATCGTGCCCCTGATCGGGATGGTACTGCTGGCGCCAGCCGTCCAGAGCCTGCGGGTGCTCGCCGACCGGCACCGTCGGCTGTGGCAGCCCGATGCCAGCTCCCGCACCGAATGGCACGTCGTTCTCGTGCCGCTGCAACAGGGTAGTCGGCGCTGCGGCGTTGTCCTGGCGCTGGTACACCTCCCAGGAGGGGAAGCGGGTCACCTCACCGTTGACGTCGGCCCGGCCGGTGCCGCCGTGCGGGTCGATGACGAGATCACCACGCACCGACACGTGTAGATCCTTGGCGACCTGGAAAGTGAGTGGATTAGTGGCCTCCATGTGCAGCCGGACCCGGCCGGTGGGGTCTTGCTCGACGCCGACGCTGGGGTCGCCGACCGCGGCGTCGCCCGAGTCGCTGTGTGAGGCATTCTGCCGCAGCACCACGATCCCGTGCTCATAATCCACATAGAATGACGCGCGGGATTGGCTGGGGTCGGCGTTCGGGTCGAATCCCCGTCCATCGCCGTTGTCGTACAGGCTGCCCAGCCGGGGATCGAATTCCTCTTTCTCGGAGATGAATGCTGACCCGTACACCACTCCAGCGCCTGGCACTGGCTTGATGTGCCACACCACCACCCGCGCGTTCGGGTCAGTGTTGCCGCTGTCGTCGCCCTGCATGTCTAGAGCCTGTGCCAGCAATTTGTCGTTGGGTGTGGCTGGGTCCCGACCATAAACCGACCGGAATAACGCGTTGCGCCGCAGGTCGGCGTCACCCGGGCCGTCCACCGGGCCAGCGTCCTTGCGCACGATTCCCGGCATCGAGCGTAGCACCGCACCTTCCCCGCGGAGCACCTGCTCGTAGTCGCGGATCGCGGATTCCATCGCTGAGTTCAGGCGGAGTACTTGGTCCAGGATCGGTTCAGTGAGCTTCAGTAGGATTTTGTTGGCTTCCTCCTCAAGGTTGACTCCAGTGAGCTTCTTGACTCCCCATTCGAGCAGGCCAGCGGCTGGGTTCAGGAGGTTGATCGCGTCATCGGCGTACCGCAGGGCCTGATCGAGCGCACGGTCCAAGCCGTCTGCGGTATTTACCAAGTCTCGAGCGGTCTGCTGTGCCGCGCTCAGGGCGTCTCCCACAAGCCGGAACGACCTTGCCGACTGCTCGAGCTGGTCGGCCTGCTGGAAACGCTTGTCCGCCGCCGCCCTCAACTCGGTCAGACCGCGTTCGGATGCCGTGCCGTGCCACTCCTGTCCCAACTCGCCGGCCAATTGAGTGAGGCTGGTACCGGTCGCCTCGGTCGCCTGCTGAGCTTGATTGCACAGCCTGGCCCGGTTGTAGAGATCGCTCGGATCGCCGCTGAGTACCCGATCGGCCAAGTCGTGGATGTCTTGGATGCCGAAGTAGGAAAAGACGTTCGTCATCTCAGTGGCCGGTGCCGTCGGCCGGGTTGTCCAGCTCGTCGAGGATCTTGATGAGCATTCGCTCGGCCTCGGCATCGCAGCATGCATAAGTACTGGCTGTCGCACGCAGGTTTTTGGCCAACGCGGCCAGATGGGCGCTGGAGGCCATCAGATCCTCGAACCTGGTTTGGCTCCAGTCATAGTGCGCTTGCTGGTAAACGGCCGCAGCCTGGACATTGCCGATCTTCGGCGTTGACTCGCACTCACCTTCGATCTTGTTGGCAAGGTTGTCGGCGGTGGTCGCCAGCTCGTCGGTCTTCGCGGCGCCCTTGTTGAGTTCCGTTGGGATCACTCGGAACGACGTCATCGCCGGCAGCTCTTTCCCTCGGTGGGTGGCAAGTGCTGAGACCGTACTCCGCCGCCTGACGGCGCAACGCCGGCCAGCTCGGCGAGCACCCCGTCGCTGAATAGCGGCCAGGCGTCGCGGGCCCACGGACCGAAGTCGCGGTCGGTGAGCGCGATGCAGGCCGCGCCGGCTGCCGGGTTGACCCACAGGAACGTGCCGGACTGCCCGAAGTGCCCAAAGGTCGTCGGCGAGTTCCGGCTACCCGTCCAGTGTGGACTCTTGTGGTCCCGCAGCTCGAAGCCCAGCCCCCAGTCATTGGGACGCTGCATGCCGTAGCCGGGCAGCACCCCGTCCAGGCCGGGGTAGGCCACCTGGGTCGCCTCGGTGAGGATCTGTGGGGCCAGCAACGTCGGCGCCTGCAGCTCAGCGGCGAACCGGGTCAGGTCCGCGCAGGTGGACACCGCGCCGGCGGCGGCGCAGGCCGCCAGCCGTGATGAGGACATCCCGAGCGGCTGGAACACCCCTTCGGCCAGGTAGTCGGTGAAGGGGATGCCGGATCCGGCCGCCACCGCGTCGGCCAGCATCACGAACCCGGCGTTGGAGTAGATCCGCTTGGTCTCCGGAGCCACCACAGCCCGGGCGTCGTCGAACGCCAGCCCGGAGGCGTGCGCGAGGAGGTGGCGTACCGTGGCGCCTGGTGGCCCGGCCGGTTGGTGCCAGTCCAACGCGCCCTCCTGCACCGCCAGCAGCACCGCGTAGGCGGAGAGCAGCTTGGTCACCGAGGCGAGCCGGAACGGCTGGTTCTGCGGGCCGTGGCTGTGCACCACGGCACCGGAGGCGTCCACCACCGCGACGGCCACCGTGTTGACCGGCCACTGCTGCACGGTGCGCAGGCTGTCCATGATCGGCAAAGGTACCGTCAGCACCGTATCCCTGTCCGTTTTGGTGAGGAGGTACCTGGCGTGCACTCTGATCGGCTGCTTCTCGGGCCTGGACCGTCGAATCCCTACCCGGAGGCCATCGAGGCGTTGAGCCGGCCGGTGCTCGGGCATCTGGACCCCGAGTTTCTCGCTCTGGTGGCCGACACCGCGCAACGGCTACGGACCGTCTTCGGCACCCGCAACCGTCTCACCCTGCCGGTCAGCGGCACCGGGTCGGCGGGGATGGAATCCTGCCTGGCCAGCCTGCTTGAGCCGGGCGAACTGGCCATCGTCGGGGTGAACGGCTATTTTGGCGAGCGGTTGTGTGAGGTGGCGCGCCGGGTGGGAGCGCACGTGCAGGCCGTGCACGCCCCGTGGGGACGAGCCCTGGATCCCGAAGCGCTGCTCGACGCCCAGCGCCAGGCACCGCAGGCCCGGCTCGTTGCGGTGGTGCACGCCGAGACCTCCACCGGGGTGCGCAACCAGATCGCTCCGCTGCGCGTGTTGCAGGACACCGACACGTTGCTGCTGGTCGACGCCGTCACCTCGCTGGGCGGGATCCCGGTCGAGGTGGACGCCTGGGGCGTCGACGCCTGTTACTCGGCGACCCAGAAGTGCCTGGGCGCACCGTCGGGAATCGCGCCGGTGACCCTGTCCGACCGTGCGGTGCAACGAATCCGGGACCGGGAACGGCCGGTGTGCTCGTTCTACCAGGACCTGAGCCTGCTGGACGCCTACTACCAGGGCGATCCCCCTCGCTACCACCACACGGCGAGTTCCACGCTGATCTCTTCGGTGCACGCGGGGCTGGGGCGGTTGCTGGAGGAGGGTCTGCCGGCGGTGTGGGAGCGGCACGCGCGGGCGGGCGAGCAGCTCCAGGCGGCGCTGCCCGAGCACGGCATCGAGGTGTTCGCCGAGTCGGGGCACCGGCTGCCGCAGCTCACCGCGGCCCGGCTACCTGAGGGTGTGGCCGACGCCGTGGCCCGCAAGGTGTTGCGGGAAGACTTCGGTATCGAGGTCGGTGGTGGTCTCGGGCCGCTGGCCGGAACCGGTTGGCGGATCGGCCTGATGGGCCACAACGCCCGCGACCGCCCGGTAACCACCCTCCTCGCCGCACTCACCTCTGTCCTGGCCTGATGAGGTGCGCCGTGGAAGCGGCAGATGAGGTGCTGATCGGTGTGCCGGAGGATCTCGACGCGGGCACGATCGTCCGGATCGCGGGCGGCGACACCATCTCTCTCGATCCGGAGTTGCTTCGCGCGGTAGGAGACAACCGGCTGGTCGTGCTGGCAGCGCTGACGGGTGGTGAGTCGGTGGTCTACGGGGTGAGCACCGGCGTTGGTCGCTTCGCTGAGTATCGGCTGGATGCCCAGGCCCAAGCTGAGAACCAGTACCGCCTGCTGGCCGGGCGAGCAGTGGGGGGCCCACCTTGGTTGCCCGCGGTGGACGTCCGCGCGGTGATGGCGATCAAGCTCCGTGCGCTGCTCGCACCGGAGACTGGAGCTAGTGCCCAGCTGTGCCGCTACCTCACCGAACGCCTGAACGACCGGCTGGTCGCGGCCGTGCCCCGCGGCGGCATCGGCTGTGCGGGAGAGATCATCCCGCTGTGCCACGCGTTCCAGCCGCTGGTCGGGCTGGGCGAGGTGCTGGAAGACGGCACCGTGCTCGCCGCGGCGGCGGCGCTGCGGCGGCGCGGTGTTGCGCCGTACCGGCCCGGGCCTAAGGAGGGCATCGCGCTCATCGAGGGCGCGCCGGTGGCCACGATGCACGCCATCCTGCGCGGCGGTGAGGCCCGGCGAGTGGCCTGCTGGCAGGTCTATGCACTGGCGTTCACCGTGGACGCCACGGGTGCGCCTCGGGCGATCTACGACAGCCGGCTCGCTGGTGGCGTGGATGACGTTCTGGCGGCGGTGCTCGACGACGTGCGGCGGCTCAGCGATGGCGGCATGGTGCGCGGTGAGGTGGTGCAGGCGCCGGTGTCGGTGCGCGTCGGGCCGCAGGCGCTGGCTCACCTGCGCCGGGTGGTCGATGACCTGGCCGGTGCCGCGCGGCGGGCGTTGGGTGTCGTAACAGACTCGCCGGCGTGGCTGGGGGGACAGTTCATCTCCACGGCGGGCTTCCATCCTGCGGAACTGGGGTTGCGCCTGGACTCGGTGGCTGCGGCATTGGTGCACGTCGCGGAGATCAGCGTGCAGCGGATGCATCGGCTGCTCGATGACCGGTACACCGGCCTGTCGCCGCAGCTCGCCGCCGCGCCGGGGCGCCAGGTTGGCTTGGCTGCGGTGCACAAGCGAGCGGTCGGCGAGTTGCACGCGATGCGCCGGCTCGCCACTCCGGCGACCCTCGGCTCGATCGACACCTCCGCCGGTCAGGAGGATGTGCAGGCCTTCGCCTGCGCGGCGGGTGAGCAACTGCGCGCGGTCATTGACGGTCTGTTCGTTGTCACCGCCTGTGAACTGATCGCCGCCGTGCAGGCGTGCTGGTTGCGATCGGTCGATCCCGCCCCGGCCCTGCGGTGGTTGCGCGACGAAGTCGCCCGGGTGGTGCCGCTGATTACGGCAGACCGCCCGCTCGGCGGCGAGATCGGCCGCCTTGCCACCGCGCTACGCCAGTCGGACCCGGTGGCCGCCTCCCTCCGGACGGCGAGGAGCCCGGCATGACTCCGCACCAGCGGTCCTTACTTCTGGTTTCCGAGTGCGGCGTTTTTGTCAGGGTGGCTTGAGACGATCGTGGCGTGAGGTTGACCAGTTGCGACCCGACTAGTTGCGACAGTGTGCAGGCGGCATGGGGCTGCGTCGACGCACTGCACGAGTCGGTTCCCGCACTGCGTCCGCAAGAATTGCTCGACGCGCTATGCGGTATCGAGGTGCTGGCTCGCAAGACCCATGCCGCGATGCTGGAACTCGTGGCCGGCCTGGACGTTGCGGGGCTGGCGGCCGCGCAGGGATTCGGCAACACCGGGCGGCTGCTGGCGGCACTGCTGGACTGCGGCACCGGACAAGCCCGCGCCCGGGTGCGCGAGGCGGAGCAACTGGCCACCCGGCGAACGCTGACCGGCGAGGTGCTCCCAGCCCGGTTGCCGGTCACCGCCGCGGCGCTCGCCGCTGGAGAGATCGGTACCGGGGCGTTGCAGGTGATCGCCCAGACCATGGCGCGGCTATCACCCACGGTCAGTCAGGACGACCGCGACCAGATCGAGGCGACGCTGGCGCGGTACTCCCGCGACTTCGACCCCCGGCAGCTGGGCGTGATCGCGCGCCGGATCCTCGACCAGCTGGATCCCGATGGAACACCACCGCTGCAGGAGCCGGACGGCCCGTGCCCCGCAGCGGGTGAGCTGCGGATCCGCGATCGCCGCGACGGCGGTATCAGCCTGGAGGGCTGGCTCGACGCCCTGCATGGTACCGCGTTTCGCGCCCTGATCGAGCAACTTGCCGCCCCGCGCCCCCTCACCGAGGACATCCCCGACCCACGCACCCCGGAGCAGCGCAACGCCGACGCGCTGGTCGAGCTGTGCGACCTGGCCCGCGGCAATGATCGCATGTCGGCTGCGGGTGGGGAACCACCGCACGTCACCGTCACCCTGGACTACCAGACCCTGCTCAACGAGCTAGCCAGGGCGACGTTGGATTACGGCCAGCGGCTGTCGGCCGCGCAAGCCCGCCTGGCCGCGTGCGATTGCAAGATAATTCCAGTGGTGATGGGCGGAAACGGGGAGCCGCTGGATGTCGGCCGCGCCCGGCGCACGGTACCGATCGTGTTCGCCGGGCATTGGTCGCCCGCGACGGCGGATGTTCCTTCCCGGGCTGCGACCGCCCGCCGACATTGTGTCACGCCCATCACGTTCGCGAATGGCACCAGGGGGGCCACACCGAGGTTGGCAACTGCGTCTTGCTCTGCGCCCCGCATCACCGCTGGGTACACGCCACCGGATGGGACATCACCATCCGCGGAAACCTCGTCGAGTTCCAGCCATCCGCCATTCTCGACCCCAATCGAAAACCACTCACCAACCCACTCCGGCGCTGACATACCAGATCGGTGACCGTGCCGACGATCAGCCCGGAGTCCACCCAACTGGCGGGCATGCTCGTGCTGTCCCGCCCGGGCAGCTCACCGGCCGTTGGGCCGACGGGGTAGCGTCAGCTGACTTTTGGCTGGGTGCAGGATGATCGCGGACATATTCGATCACCATGACGGTAAGCCCTGGGCTGGAGATTTTTCGTCGCACGAGTAGTGATGAGGGCAGTAGACGGATGGATGTGACGATCAACGTGGTCGGGCGGGACGCTGCCGTCGAGGAGCTACGTTCCCTGTTCACCTGGCTGGCAGGGGAAGAGGAATTCCGTGGCCGGGTGCGGCTGGTGGAGGCTGTGCCGGAGCCGGGCACCTTGGGTGGGTGGCCGGAGGCGGTGGTGGTGGAGCTGAGCCAGGGTGGGGTGGTGACCATTCTGGCGAGCACGGTGATCACCTGGATCCGGTATCGCACCAGCAAGGTGACGTGCACGATGACCCGGCCGGACGGGACATCGGTGGAGCTGACCGCCGACCGGATTCGCAACACGGACCTGGCTGAGGTGGGTGAGCTGGTCGAGCAGGTGGCTGCGGCGTTGGGCGAGGGCGACACCCAGGGTAGCCGTGAGGGGATTCACTGAGTGACGCCAGTACGACCGGCTTTGAGCAGCTCAGGCACGCGGGCCGTGCTGATCGGGACCGGGGCGCACGTGGCTGGCTCGGGCCTGCCCGATGTCCCTGCCGTGGGTACCACACTGGTCGATCTGGAGCAGGTGCTGGTCTCGCGGTGCGGCATGGTCGACAGCAACCTGCGGGTGCTCACTGATCCACTGACGTCCCGCGAAGTGGGGCGGGTGCTGACGGAAAGCGCCAAGCAGGCCCAGGACGTGTTACTGGTGTGCTATGTGGGGCATGGATTGGTCAGCCCTGGTGGGGAGTTGTATCTGGCCACCAAGTCCACTGAGCGGCAGTCGGAGTTGCTCGCCTACACCGCGTTGGCCTACACCGCTGTGCGCACCTCGCTGCTGCAGAGCCCGGCCCGTTCGATCGTCGTGATCCTCGACTGTTGCTTTTCGGGGAGAGCTGTGGGTGTGCTGGGTGCGTTGGACAGCGCCGTGGCGGTGGACCTGGCTCGGGTCAACGGCGGGTACGTGCTGACCTCGGCTGCTGGCGAGGAGTTGGCGCTCGCCCCGCCTGGGGCGAGGCATACCGCGTTCACCGGGGAGTTGATCGGGTTGCTCGCCCGAGGAGACCCGGCCGGACCTCCGCTGCTGACGTTGCGCCACGCCTACCAATACCTGACTCGGGTGTTACCCGCGCGTGGCTTCCCCAAACCGCACTGCCGCGCCAGCGAGCGGATCGAGGACCTGGTGCTCGCCCCGAACCCCGCTTACCATCCGCCTGAGGATGCACCCCCGGAGCAGGACGTGGCCGGGCCAGCGGGCGATGTGTGCCCCTACCTAGGGTTGGCGGCTTTTCGAGCTGAGCACGCCCGGTGGTTCTTCGGCCGGGAACGGGTGACTACTGAACTGGTGGGTCGGCTGGCCGCCCGTCTGGATCAGGCGCGCCCGCTGGTGTTGGTTGGCGCGTCGGGGTCGGGGAAGTCCTCGTTGCTGCGCGCGGGACTGCTACCGGCGTTGTCTGCTGGCACGCTGCTGGTGCCCGGCTCCCGCACGTGGCCGCACCTGCTGTTCACCCCGACTGCGGAGCCGGTCGGTGAGTTGGCTGCCCAGATAGCCGGGCTGGCCGGGGTGGCCCCGGGTGTGGTGCGTGCGGAGTTGGTGGCCGACCCGGAGGGGTTCGCCGCCACTGTCCGGCGCGCCCTGGCGGCCTGGGCTGGTGGAGGTGAGATCAGCGGGGCGCGGGTGGTCCTGGTGGTGGATCAGTTCGAGGAGACCTTCCTGCGGGGCACCGAGGAGCGGGATCGCCAGGTCTTCATCCGCGCGTTGTGCGCGGCGGCGGGCGCCGGTGGCGGCGCGTGGGGTGAGGAGCCTCCCGCGCTGGTGGTACTGGGGGTGCGAGCCGATCTGTATGGCCGCTGCGTCGCCTATCCGGAGCTCTTGCCGGCCTTGCAGGACGGGCAGGTCGTGCTTGGCCCGATGCGCCCCGTCGAGTTGCGGGCCGCGATCGAACGTCCCGCTCACGCCGCTGGCCTGACTCTCGAACCGGGACTGGTCGAGACGTTGCTGCGCGAGTTGGGTGCTGGCAACGGTTCCGGTGGTACTGGCGGTGGGGCGGGCGCCTTCGCCGCGTACGACCCGGGAGCGTTACCGCTGCTGTCCCATGCCCTGCAAGCCACCTGGGAACACCGTGTGGATCGCACGCTGACCGTGGCCGGTTACCAGGCCACCGGCGGCATCCACGAGGCGGTCGCCACCACCGCCGAAGCCACGTTCCAGGGATTCGGCCCCGCCGGGCAGCAAGCCGCCCGGCGGTTGCTGCTGCGTATGGTCCAGATCGGTGACGGCGTACCGGACACCCGCCTGCGCGCCGACCTGAACACCCTCATCGCGCATTCCCCGGACCCGGCTGCGGCATCGACGGTGTTCGATGCCTTCGCCCGCGACCGATTGATCACCGCGGACGAGGACGCCGCCGAGATCACTCACGAGGCCCTGCTGCGTGCCTGGCCACGGCTGGGCGGCTGGATCGACGCCGATCGCGCCGGGCTCTACGTCCGCCAACAGCTCACCGACGCGGCCCAAAAATGGGACCATGACGGCAGGCCCGCCGCCTCCCTCTACCGCGACACCGACCTGGCCGTGGCCCAAAACTGGGCCCAGGAACCCGCCCATCACGATGACCTCAGACCGCTGGAACGAGACTTCCTGGCCGCCAGCCAGGCGCTACAAGACCGTCAACAACAAGTGGCCCACCGCCGCGCTCACCGAGCACGGCAGCTCATCACCAGCCTCGTCGTCCTGCTCGTCCTCAGCCTGGCCGGCGGCGGGATCGCGCTCTACCAGGCCCACTCCACCCCGCCCCAGCCCGTCCCAATCACAGTCCTGGCTGGCCACACCAGCTCCGTCACTGCGGTGGCGTTCAGTCCTGATGGGCACATCCTGGCCAGCGGCAGCCGCGACCAGACCGTGCGGCTGTGGAACGTCAGCGACCGGGCCCACCCCACGCCGCTGGGTCCACCCCTGACCGGCCACACCAACGCCGTCTCCTCGGTGGCGTTCAGCCCAGATGGGCACACGCTGGCCAGCGGCAGCGACGACCGGACCGTGCGGCTGTGGAACGTCAGCGACCGGGCCCACCCCACGCCGCTGGGTCCACCCCTGACCAGCCACACTAGCTACGTCAACACGGTGGCGTTCAGTCCTGATGGCCACACCCTGGCCAGCGGCAGTTTCGACCGGACCGTGCGGTTGTGGAACGTCAGCGACCCGGCCCACCCCACGGCGCTGGGTCCACCCCTGACCGGCCACACCGACGCGGTCAATGCGGTGGTGTTCAGCCCGGATGGGCACACCCTGGCCAGCGGTAGTTTCGACGGGACCGTGCGGTTGTGGAACCTCAGCGACCCGGCCCACCCCACGCCGCTGCGGCAACCCTTGACGGGCCGTACTGGCGTCGACTACTCGGTGGCGTTCAGCCCGGATGGGCACACCCTGGCCAGCGGCAGTTTCGACCGGACCGTGCGGTTGTGGAACGTCAGCGACCCGGCCCACCCCACGGCGCTGGGTCCACCCCTGACCGGCCACACCGACGCGGTCAATGCGGTGGTGTTCAGCCCGGATGGGCACACCCTGGCCAGCGGCAGTTTCGACGGGACCGTGCGGTTGTGGAACCTCAGCGACCCGGCCCACCCCACGCCGCTGCGGCAACCCTTGACGGGCCGTACTGGCGTCGACTACTCGGTGGCGTTCAGCCCGGATGGCCACACCCTGGCCAGCGGCAGTTCCGATGGGACCGTGCGGCTGTGGAACCTCCCTTGAGTCGGCAGGGCTTTACGCAAGCTCTGCCAGCCCAGACCCATGAGCTTCGTAATCTGTCTGGGCATCGCCTTGGCGATCGGTTGGCTCTGTCGTCGGCGCCAATCTCCACCATGGTGTCCAGTGACGGCGGGTCGCCCTCCGGTCCCCACTGCTTCGAGCGTCCTGTTGATCAAGCTGAGTCACCGCTCGCCACTCTGCTACGTAGTTACACTGGTTGATCAGTGTGGGTGGGGTCGGTGATGGTGATGGGGAGCGATGGACCTTCAGCAGATTGGCGTGCAGCATCCGAAGATCAAGCAGGTGCTGGCGATTCAGCGGAACACCGCGCCGAATCCTCGCAAGATGGTCACCGCCGAGGGGTTGTGGGCACACAACCTCTTGCTGGAGCACGATGTCTTCATTGATACGTTTCTGTGGTGTCCGGAAGCCGCTTACGGCGACGAGGCACGAAAGCGGGCTGTCGAGTTGGCGTCGCGTGCGCATCTGGCGTATCAGGTGTCCGAGAAGACGTTGGCGCGGATCTCTGAGCGGGACAAGCCGGACGGGTTATTCTCGATCGCGCAGTTGCCTATGTGGGAGCCGCAGGACGTGCGGCTCAGCGCGTCGTCGCTGATCATGGTTGCCGATGGGATGGAGATCCCTGGCAACCTGGGGACGTTGATTCGGACGCTGGACGCGGCTGGTGCGGAGTGCTTGGTGTTGACGAATCGTCGGACCAGGCTGACGCATCCGAAGGTGTTTCGGGCAAGTCAAGGTATGGTCCTGAAGATGCCTGTGTTGGATTTCGAGCGCACGGAAGACGCGATAGCGTGGCTCCAGTCAAACGACGTGGATGTGTATTTAGCGGACACGGATGACGCGAAGAACTATCGGTCGTTCGACTATTCGGACACGCGCACGGCATTCGTCCTCGGTTCGGAGCGTTACGGCATCCCGAAGCCGTGGTATGAGGCGGGTTACGAGCGTGTGTTCATTCCGATGCTGGGCTCGGCCGACTCGTTGAATGTGTCGATTTCCGCAGCCGTCTTCCTGTTCGAGGCGCGGGCGCAAAAAAACCACTGGTAAATCTCGTGCCGGCCGCAGCGCGGCCAAGCGCCTGGGGTGGGCGGCCGGCTCTCACTCGTTGACCAGCATGCTCAGCAGCACCTCATCAAGCCGATGCAGGCACAGATCCGCCTTGCTGTGCACCTGGCACGGGCGCCACCGCGCCCCGAATACCGACCCGGGCCGGCGGCAGGACTGACAACGACCCCACTGATCAACCGCGTGATCCATCAGCAACGAGTACAGGGCGACCACCGCCCGACAGGCGACCGAGCCGATCCCACCTGCGGCACCCCGCCCGGCTCGTTCACTGTCCGTCACGACCTTGCGCAGCATCTGGCACAGGGGGTCGTGGTTGGTCTGGTACCCCGAGGGGCCACTACGGATCACCGGCCCCACCCCGCCACGACGCCCATGTCACACAAGTCAGGGTCACACAAGTCAGGATCAATGACATGGTGCTCACTGGTGACCGCAACGACCTGCCCGCGAACGACGACTGGTCCTCGACGTGCGCCCGGTACCGACCATGCGCCCCTGTGCTGGTCTACCAGCTGACAGTGTGCGCGACGTTGTAACGTTGGGGTGAACATGGATGAAATCATGCGAGGTGCACACCACATGACGCGATGCCACGATGTCAAGGTAGGCCGACCGAGGCGATGACAGATTGGCATCGCCGTTGGTTCCACACCTGCGGTAGTACTGAAGGGAGACTGGTGGAGAAACGGACGTGCAGGGTCTGCCGAGGATTGCTCAGTCAGTACAATCCGGAGTCTGTGTGCGCTGGCTGCGCTCGGCAGATCGCGACGACTCCCTCCTTTCCCCTGTGGTTGTGGGACTCGCTGCCGCTGCGCCAGGCATTCGCCGGTCTGGACCTGGGTGCTGCACTGACGATCATTCGTACGGCTTCCGGGCTGAGTCAGCTCGAGTTCGCAACCCTGCTGGGATGGAGCCAATCGGCGGTTGCTCGCGCTGAGGCGGGACAACGCGACAGCCTCTACGACCTTCGTTGACTTTTTGAGGTGGTTGACACTGTTGACATGCCGCGCGAAGCGCTCATCCCACTACTGCTGGGTAGATCCGGTGAGGAACAGATCGAACGAGAAGAGGCAGACGGCATGGGTATGAACCGACGGCGGTTCGGTGGCGGGCTGGTCGGTCTCGCCGCCGCGACTGGTATGAGCCAGGTACAGGTTTCGACTAAAGTGGATTCAGCGCACGTGCGGTATCTCCACTCGTCCATGGAGAAACTGTACACGAAAGATCAAATCCTAGGTGGTGGTGCGTTAGCTCGTGATGGCCTGCGCTTATATCATCGAGCGCGTCGAATGCTCGATGAAGCCGACTACAGCGAGGCAACCGGGCGTCAACTCATGAGCGTGGCCGGAGAGCTGGCTGTCTGTGTCGGCTGGCTCGCCTACGACGCGGACAATCAGAGCTTGGCGCGCGGGCTTTATTCTGAGGCTCGCCTTTTAGCTGACCAGTCCGGAGATGACGGGTTGGCGATGCACGCCATGCAGTTAATGTCACTTCAGTCAGTGCACCTTGCCCGAAAGGGAGGCCTCCCTGGCGGTGCCCGCGACGCAGTGCGGCTCAGTGAGCGGGCCACCGAATTGGCCCGCCACGATCCGTCTCCGCAACTTCATGCCCTGCTCGCCTCCCGCGAGGCTACCGCCCACGCAGTCGCTGGTGATAACAGGGGGTTCACTGTTGCGATCGGTCGGGCATGGCGCGAAATGGATCGTGGATTCGCCGATGACGGGCCGGTGTGGTTGCGGTTTGTGAATAGCTCAGAAATTGCGACAGCGGAAGCTAGGGGCCGCTCATACCTAGGAGACCCCGTCGCGGCCGCTGCGCTCTATCGGAGGAGCCTGGACACGACACTCAGCCCCCGCAACGACGCCGTCTACCGCGCCGAACTGGCTGACGCTTTGGCGGCCAGCGGTGATGTCACTGGTGCGATGACCGAGGGCAGGGTTGTGCTGACCGCGCTAGGTACGGGCGGCGTTATGTCGCCCAGGACCCTCGCTAAGCTTCAACCTGTCCGACGGGCCGCGGCGCAAGATCGTAGCGGTGAGGACTTCTGCGCTCATTACGACCAGATCGAAAGCCTTTCAGTATGAACGACGTTACCTTCTGTCGCTACAATGCAGCCGAGGCTCAGCGACTTCGAGACACAGTCGAGGAGATATACGTTCGCTCGTATGTTGAGGCAATCGCCAGCGCCGATCCTTTCGACAGGATTGACGCGTTTATGCACCGGTTTGATTCCTATGTCTCTCAGTCCGATTTTGATCTAGTGGTGGTCTACCAGGGCAGTGAAGCCATCGGACAGACGTGGGGATGGCCGCTCGCCGAGAATAACAGGTGGTGGGAGGGGCTTCTTTCTGAACCTGAGCTGGGTTTCACTCGTGAAGATGGCCGCCGCACATTCGCACTTTCTGAGATCATGGTGTCTCAGAAATGGACAGGGAAAGGTATTGCGCATGCGCTACATGATCACCTCTTGTCGGCCCGCCCGGAATCGCGAGCGACTCTTCTCGTGAAACCGGAAAATACCAGGGCTTACCGTGTATACTTGCATTGGGGCTGGCGCAAAGTCACACAATTACGTCCCGGCTGGGACAATGCGCCAACATTCGATGTGCTTATCTTGCCGCTCGGCAAGACGTACAAACGATGAACGAGCCAGCAGCCGAACTGGCACATCAATGGCCGGCCCGCTCGGGCACTGCGCCCGGCAGGGTAGCTCAGGATGACGCGGGTATCCGCGCCACCATTGGGTTTGGCCCGGGCTAGGGCGGCGACGATGACGGTTCCGGCTGCCACTGCATCGGCAGGTTGGTCGTGCCGGGCCTGGACCACGGGGAGCTGATCCCGGACGACCAACTCGCCCGCGCGGAGGGTGTCGATCACATCAGCTCGGGCTGGAACGGCAGCAGCAGTGTGTGATCTTCCAGCGCGCGCGCAACCGTATGATCAGCTTCACGATGTGCAGTGGAGGGACGCTGACCAAGCGAAACCGGGACCTGACCGACGGGCGAGTTCACGGACAGCGCCGACCGCGCACTGGCCACGCTGCCACTGCACCCGCGACCACGCATACCACTCAGGTCCAGTGTCTGGGCGGTCTCGGCGATTGCTTCCTGATAGGCGCGCTCGAACTCGGTGCACTCCTCGTCGATCAGCGCGTCGCGGATCGCGGCGGCGTGGTGTCTGGCGGCAGGGCTGCACCCTTCACGATCGCCCGGGGCGGTTGTCCCTATACCGCCCCGGGCGACCCCACCCCCGCGGGACCCCCACACGAGTCAGCGCTTACCGAGTGTCACTCATGGTGGCGGCGAAACCACTCACAAAACATACCAGTGGGTGTGTTTGCGCCGCCACTCGAAAAACTAACACCCGGAAAACTCAGTACAACCGAGGGGGCTGGAGGCGGGTAGCTTCAAACCGTCATGTCCAGCACCGGTCCTCGAAGACCCGGCGCCGGCGCCGGCGATGCCCGCTCACGTCGGGCCAAGCCGCAGCCGCGGGCCCGGGCCACCCGGCTGGCGATCTTGACTGCCGCTGCCGAGCACTTCGCCCGAAACGGTTACCACGCCACCTCGTTGGATAGCGTGCTGGCCGACAGCGGCGGGACCAAGGGGGCGCTGTACTTCCATTTCGCCTCCAAGGAGGCCCTGGCGCGAGCGGTCATCGCCGAGATGGTGCAGGGATGGGGAGATCTCCGCGAGCAGGTCAGCGGTCGCGGGCTTGATCCGCTCTCGGCGCTGTTGGCGCTGGTCGACGAGGTGATCGCGCGGCTGATCGACAACCCGGTCGCCCGAGGTGGCATGCGGCTGCTCAACGACCTGCCGATGCTTGCCCAGGACACACCCGGGCAGTACGGCGTCGCCGAACGCGACGTTCTCGCTCTGTTGACCCAGGCCGCGCAGGCCGGTCTGCTCCGGGAAGGGATCGAGCCAGCGCTGGTCGCCCGGCAGATCGTCGCGGTGATAGCTGGTCACCGGCAGATCTGCGACGCTGTGGACGGCTGCCACAACCTAGGGCAGCGCCTCGATGAGGCGTGGGCACTCCTGCTCCCAGCAATCGCCACTGACGCATGGCTGGCTGCCTGGCACGCTTCACACCCCCGGTAGTGCTGACAGGCACAGTGGTCGGTATGGGTAGTGACGAGGTGATCGTGCAGGTGGAGGGGCGGAAGCTCCGGCTGTCCAATCTCGGCAAGGTACTCTACCCGGAGACTGGGTTCACCAAGGGCGAGGTGATCGACTACTACAACCGGATCGCCCCGGCGATCCTGCCGCACCTGGCCGACCGCCCGCTGACGCTGCGCCGCTATCCCGACGGCGTGGTAGCCGAATCGTTCTATGACAAGGATGCCTCGCGGCATGCCCCCGACTGGCTTCGGGTGGTGCGACTGCCCACCCCCGGTAGCAGCAAGGGGCACGACGAGATCGGTTACGCTGTCGTGGACGAGGTGGCTGCCCTGGTGTGGGCAGCGAATCTGGCTGGACTGGAACTGCACGTTCCGCAGTGGAGGCTTGGGCCGGAGGGCGTCCCGCAGGCGCCAGATCTCCTGGTATTCGATCTGGACCCCGGCCCACCCGCCACCGTGGTGGAGTGTGCCCGAGTTGCTGAGATGATCCGTGACCTGCTGGCGCGGGAGGGTCTGGAGTGCCATGCCAAGACCAGCGGCTCCAAGGGACTTCAGGTCTACGCGGCGGTGCAGACCACGGACGCGAAAGCTACCTCGACCTACGCTCGGCAGGTTGCGGAGCGGCTTGCTGTGCAGCGACCCGAGGAGGTGGTGTCCCGGATGGTCAAGGCGGCGCGGCGCGGCAAGGTGCTCGTGGACTGGAGCCAGAACAACCCGGCCAAGACCACCGTCGCCCCGTATTCGCTGCGTGGTCGGGAGCAGCCCACGGTGTCCACGCCGGTGACCTGGCATGAGGTGGCCAAGTGTGACAAGCCTGCGGACCTGGTGTTCACCGCCGACGTGGTGCGGCAGCGGGTGCAGCGCCACGGTGACCTGTTCGCTGGCTTGTACACCTGCCCCCGGGCGCAACGACCGCTGTTGCCGTCGCGGTAAAGGGCCCCGGCGTCACGGGGGCAACGTGACGCCGGGGCCATAAACCCGATCCACCCGGGCGCGGTCGGACAGATCGGGGGCTTAGTGCGGCAGGGTTGTCGACACCGAGGATCGGCAAAGCAGTCCGTGGAACCGGTCGTCGGCGGGCGGCGACCTAACCCAGGTGTCGCGAGATCAGTCCGGTGATGTGGAGGGCTGCGCAGCAGGAGACCGTGGGAGGTCGCTGGCGCTGAGGTACAGCAGGCGATACATCGGGGTGAGGCCCACGGTCGCCCAGCCGTCATTCACCGCGACGTCCGGGGCGCTCTTGGTGCCTGCACCGCTTCCGGTACTGCCGATCACGCATGGCGAACTGGTGCTTCCCGGGGGATTTGCCGGAACCGGCACCGCTGGGTCGTTATCGAGTGCTAACTGCCCGGCGAAGGGGTCCGCAGTGGGTGCAGCGGTGGGTCGGGTGTGGTTCACCATCGTGAGCACGATGACGGGCACCCGAGTGGACACCGGTGCCGTTGCGGCTGCTGCCCGAGCGGCGGGCTCGGCTGGTGGGACGGCTGCGGGTCCAGACACCGTAGTCAGGATTGGGGAAGTCAGGATTGGGGCAGCCAGAACGTGAGGAGCCAGGACTTGGGCCAGCGGTTTCGGAACACCCACGATGTTCCCGATGGGTTCCAGAACGCCGAGTTTCACCGGTGGTTGGACGGACCGCTGCGGTACCGGGAGGGCGGAGAGCACTCTCGTGACGGCCGACCCGACCGTGGCCGGCACACCGAGTTGACCGCCGGACCCCCCATCGGATGATGCGGTCCTTCCGCCCGAATCGCTGACCAACTGGGCGCTGACCATGTGGGCCAGGCCGGTGTCCGGCTGCCCCAGGTCCTCATTCGCGAGGCTGGTTCCCGATCCCAGCAGCCACCCTGCGACGACCAGGCCGCCGAGCACGACGGCCCGTGACAGTGCGCGCATCACCCGGCGGGGCGCGCACCGCGCGCCACCTGTGGCGGGGATGGCGGCCACCGGTTCCCCCTCAACCTTTCCGCCCAATCCGGTCTTGCCGGACAGTGGTTCGCTCACACTACACGCTGTGACCGCTCAGCGTAATACCTGTAGTGGTGGTGGGGGGATGATCGTCACGGGATCTCCCGGCCGTCATGGCCGGGCTGACGCGAGGCGCGCCATCGCCTCGTCGAGCACCGCCTCGCGCTTGCAGAACGCGAAGCGCACCACATGCCGCCACGGCGCCGGATCATCGACGAAGGCCTGCACCGGTATCGCCACCACACCGGCGCGTGCGGGCAGATCGCGGCAGAACTGGAGGCCGTCGGAGTACCCGAGCGGCCGGATGTCCGCGCAGATGAAGTAGGTCCCTTCGGATCGACGCACGCCGAATCCCGCGGTGCGCAGCCCGGCGGCCAGCCGGTGCTGCTTGTCCTGCAGCGCCGCGCGCTGCGCCGCCACCCAGCCCTGCTCGGTGCGCAGCGCGTGGGCCACCGCCGGCTGGAACGGGGCCCCGCCGACGAAGGTGAGGAACTGCTTGACCGCCCGTGCCGCGGCCACCAGGTGCGCGGGCCCGCACACCCAACCGATCTTCCAGCCGGTGACGCTGAACGTCTTGCCCGCACTGGAGACGGACAGGGTGCGCTGGGCCATTCCGGGGAACGCGGCGATCGGCAGGTGTTGCGCTCCGTCGAACACCAGGTGCTCATATACCTCGTCGGTGATCACCAGCAGATCGTGCTCAACCGCGAGGGCCGCCAGCGCCTCCAACTCGGGACGACGCAGTACCGTGCCGGTGGGGTTGTGCGGGCTGTTGAGCAGCAGCGCCCGGGTGGCGGGCGTGATCGCGCCGGCCAGCGCGTCGAGGTCCAGCGCGAACCGGTCCCCGTCGGCGACCAGCGGCACGCACCGCCTCCTCGCGCCGGCCAGCGCGACAGCGGCGGCGTAGGAGTCGTAGTAGGGCTCGATGAGCAGTACCTCGTCGCCCTGCTGGACCAGGGCGAGCAGCGCGGCGCTGATCGCTTCGGTGGCGCCGACGGTGACCAGCACCTCGGTGTCCGGATCGTGCACCAGGCCGTAGCGGGCGGCTTGGTGCTCGGCGACGGCGTTGCGCAACTCGGGGATGCCCGGCCCGGGCGGGTACTGGTTGCGCCCGCTGGCGATTGCCGACCGGGCGACCTCCAGCATGGCGGCTGGGCCGTCGGTGTCCGGGAAGCCCTGGCCGAGGTTCACCGCGCCGGTGCGCGCAGCCAGCGCGGTCATCTCCGCGAAGATCGTCGAGGTGAAGGGTTGCAGCCGGGGGACCAGTCCGTGGGTTCGCACGGTTGCCATCCTGCTGTACCGCCAGCTGGCGGGGCACAATCGGCAGTGTGGAGCTGACCAGGAACGAGCAGGCCAAACTGCGCGGGCTGCGCCGGATGAAGGCGGTTGCGCTGGCGTTCCTGCTGGGTGCCGCGGTGGTGTACGTGGTGGCGCGGCTCAACGAGAACCCGCAGGGGACCTCCGCGCCGTGGGTGGGGTATCTGGCGTCGATGGCCGAGGCCAGCATGGTCGGCGCACTGGCCGACTGGTTCGCCGTGACCGCACTGTTCCGGCACCCTCTCGGGTTGCCGATCCCGCACACCGCGATCATCCCGCGCAAGAAGGACGCGCTCGGGGAGAACCTTGGCGACTTCGTGGGCGACAACTTTCTCGCCGAGGAGGTGGTGGCTGACAAGCTGCGCCGGGTGGGGATGGGCGGTCGGCTCGGTGGCTGGCTGGCTCAGCCCCGCAACGCCGAGCGCGTCACCGCTGAGCTCGCCACCGCGGTGCGCGGCGCGATTACCGTGCTGCGCGACGAGGACGTTCAACCGGTGCTGGAGAGCGCGCTGGTGAAACGCTTGGTCGAGCAGCCGTGGGGTCCACCATTGGGTCGATTGCTCGGTCAGCTGCTCACCGACGGGGCGCACCACAAACTCGTCGACCTGGTCACCGAGCGGGCTTATGCGTGGGTACGCGACAACCACGGTGCGGTGTTGCGGGTGGTCAGCCAGCGTTTGCCGGGGTGGTCGCCGAGATTCGTTGACGAGCTGGTCGCCGACAAGCTGTACGTGGAGGTGCTGGCGTTCGCCTGGGCGGTGCACACCGAGCCCGCCCACCCCATGCGCAAGGCGGTGGACACCTTCCTGATGGAGTTCGCCCAGGATCTGCGCACGGATCCGGCGACGATCGAGCGCGCCGAGGCGATCAAGCTGCAGGTACTGGCGCACCCGGAGGTTCAGATCCTGGTCGGGTCGGCGTGGGGCACCGCGAAGAAGATGCTGCTCGCCGCCGCGGAGGACCCGTCCTCGGAGCTGCGACGCCGGGTCCGCGACGGGCTGGTCGCGCTGGGCGGGCGGCTGGTCGGGGACGCGGAGCTGCGGTCCAAGGTGGACAACTGGCTGCAGGGGGTGGCCAGTTACGTGGGTACCAACTACCGCGGGGAGATCATCACCCTGATCACCGACACGGTGCAGCGCTGGGACGCCCAGGAGACCTCCCGCAAGGTGGAGCTGCAGGTTGGTCGGGATCTCCAGTTCATCCGGATCAACGGCACCGTGGTCGGTGCCCTAGCCGGCCTCGCCATCCACCTCATCTCCCAACTCTTACTGTGAGGATCGTGGCGGGCCGGCTGGCAGGTTCGGACTCTCCGGGTCGGCTGTTGTCTGCGTATCCTGGGCGGGTGCTGTTGCAGTCGCTGGATATCTGGGTCTTCGAGATCCTGCACTGGCTCGCGATCCCGGTCGGGCTCTTCGCGTTCATTCACGCCGCGCTCCAGCGGGCTGACGCCTACACCGCAACCGACAAGCTGACCAAGCCGGCCTGGCTGGGCATCACCGGCGGCGCCACCGCCGCCCTGGTCCTGTTCGACCCGGGGGATAGCTTCCTGATGCTCTGGCTGATCGCCCTGGTGGCGGTGCTGGTCTACATAGTGGACGTCAAACCCGCGGTGACCGAGGTACAGCGCGGTCCACGCTGGTGACGTCACTGGGCCCAGTGACGGGTCCAGTGGCCGGTTCGTTACTCATGCGTCAGTATGCATGTATGTATGGTGACGCGCATGAGTGACCATGGGCACGGACATGGGCACGGGCCCGGCGGCGTCTCGCCAGACCGTCGCCGGCTCGGCTGGGCGCTGGCGATCGTGTCGGCGGTGTTGCTGGCCGAGGTCGTCGGCGCCGCCCTGACCGGCTCGCTGGCCTTGCTCGCCGATGTCGGACATCTGGCCACTGACGTGCTGGGCCTGGTGGCCGCGCTGATCGCCACCGTGCTCGCGCAGCGCCCACCGAGTCACCACCGGACCTATGGTCTGGGCCGTGCGGAGGTCCTCGCCGCCGCGCTCAACGCGCTGGTGCTTCTGGTGGTGGGCGCGGTGGTGGCGGTGGAGGCGGTGGTCCGGCTGGCCGCTCCGCCGCCTGTCGCGGGGGTTCCGCTGCTGGTGCTCGGGGCGCTGGGGTTGGTCGGCAACCTGGCCGCTCTGGTGGTACTCACCCGCGGCGGGCCCCGCCAGGACGGATCTCACCAGAATGGATCTCACCAGCACGGGTCTCACCAGCGCAGCCTCAACCTGCGCGGCGTCCTGCTGGAAGTGATGGGCGATGTGCTCGGTTCCCTCGCGGTGCTCGGGGTGGCGCTGGTGATGCTCACGACTGGCTGGCGTCAGGCCGACCCGGTGGCGTCCCTGGTGATCGCCGCTCTGATCGTGCCGCGGGCGCTGGCGCTGCTCCGTGAGGCGGCGCACGTGCTGCTGGAAGGCACCCCGCGAGGCGTGGACACCGCGGAGGTGGACCGGGTGCTGCGGACCGTGCCAGGTGTGCGAGGCGTGCACGACCTGCACCTGTGGACGATCACGTCGGGCCAGCATGCGGTCTCCGCACACCTGGTGGTCGACGAGGCCCGGTCGCTGCACTGCGGGGACGCCTCAGTGCTCGACGCCGCCGCCACGGCGCTGCGCGGCCACTTTGGGCTCACCCACAGCACTCTGCAGGTCGAGCACGCCGACCACGCCGACCACGAGCACACCTGCTAGGCCCAACCGGCCAGGGTGGCGTCCACCAAGGCGGTGTCGCCCTTGATCACCGCACCGGATGGGCGACCCCAGACGGCGCGGTAGACGGCGTCGGCGAGCCCGACCACCGACGCGTCCGGCTCGGTGACCGCCTCGGCCGCGGTCTGCGGGAGCTGACCCGCCACCAAGCGCACGGTCCAGGCCCGCCCAGCGTCCGCGGCGTGGTAGAGCACCGTGCCAGAGCGCGTGCCGGCGGCCCACGCGTCGGTGTGCCGTGCGATCAGCCGGGTCAGCACCTCGTCCACTCCGTCGGCGGCGAAGTCAGGGTCCACCGCTGACTCGGTGCCCGCCGCGGCCTGCACGTCGATCCGGTGCATGGTGACCTCATGCGCCATCCGGCGGGACCAGAACGCAGCGGTCTTCGGTGCGGTCGGGGTGAAGTGCCAGACCGGGGTGGCCGGGTCGGTGGTCGCGAGCACGTCGAGCATGGCCCCCAACCGGTCGTCGAAGATGGCGAGCACGTCACCGGGCGGCGGCTCGACACGAATCGGCGGTGACTGCGGATCGGCGGCCTGCACCACCCTGATGACCATGTCGAAGACCCGGCCGACGTGCTGGAGCAGCCGCTGCACAGTCCAGCCCGGGCACGTCGGGACCGGAGTGCTCGCCTCAACGGACATCGTGACCGCCCGCAGCAGGCCAGCCTCGACGGCGATCCGTGACTGGTAACCCGCGAGCTCCACGGTTCACCAGCCTAAGCCGTGGAGTCGCGCAGCCACTCCAGGGTGAACTGGTACTCGGTCTCCATCAGCGTGGCGATGCCATCGGTGATTGTCTTCTCCACCTTGCCGCCGATCAGCGGCAGTCCGACTTCAGCTGTGAGCTGGGCGTCGAGCACGCAGCCAGCGGGGTCAGGCTCGAGGCGCATCGCCCCGGTGATCGTCCCCGGAGCCCCGTCGACCACCGCGTGCACGCTGCCACCGGAACTGCGCCAAGTCTCGGTACGGCGGATCGTCAGGCCGCCGGGCAGCGCGGAGCGGAGGAAGGACGGCAGCGCGTCGTCGGGCACCGCCTGGTGTAGCACCACGGTGACGCCGCGCTCGTCGGCCTCCCACGACACCAGCTCGGCTCCGGGTCCGCCCACCGCGCGCAGCTTGTCCCGCAGGTACCGCTGGTCGGTGAGCACCTCCCGGATGCGCTCTGGCGGCTCGGGGTACCGGTGCCGCAGCGCCAATCGGCTGGCCATGAACCCGGAGGCTACCGTAGGCACCCATGATGATCCCCGCGCCGGTGAGCCCCGTGCTCGACGCGGTTGCCCTTGCCCCGTTCACCACCCTGCGGCTGGGCGGCCCAGCTCGCCGGTTCGTGGTGGTGACCACGGCGCAGTCCTGTGTCGAGATAGTCCGCGCCGCTGATGCCGCCGGTGAGCCACTGCTGCTGCTCGCTGGCGGGTCCAACCTGGTCGTCGGCGACGGCGGTTTCGACGGTACCGCGGTGTGGATGGCCTGTGTCGGCTCACACATCGACGGTGCCGGCGTGCTGCACGCCGCCCCCGGGGAAGACTGGGACGCGGTGGTCGCGTGCACGGTGGCGGCCGGCTACGGAGGGCTCGAGTGCCTGTCCGGCATCCCGGGGTCGGTTGGTGCCACCCCGGTGCAGAACGTCGGCGCCTACGGCGTGGAGCTGTCCGACCTGCTGGTTGACGTGGATCTCTACGACCGTCGGTGCGGCGCGGTGCGCACCGTGCCCGCGCCGGAGTTGGGCCTGGGCTACCGGACCAGCGTGCTCAAGGGCACCGATGCCGCCGTGGTGCTCCAGATCCGGCTCGCGCTTCGCCGCGATGGGCGCTCCGCCCCGATTCGCTACCCCGAGTTGGCCCGCGCGCTCGACGTCGAACCCGGCACCCGGGTGCCTGCGGCGCTGGCCAGAGCCGCCGTACTGGACCTGCGCAGGGGCAAGGGGATGGTACTCGATCCCGCCGACCACGACACCTGGTCGGCGGGATCCTTCTTCACCAACCCGGTGCTGGACGCCTCGCACGGTGCTGGGGTGCTCGAGCGGATCCGGTCCCGGGTGGGTCCGGAGGTGACGGTGCCGCAGTACCAGGGTGGATCCGGGCGGACCAAGCTGTCCGCCGCCTGGCTGATCGAGCGGGCCGGATTCACCCGGGGCTACCCGGGCCCGGGCGGTCGGGTGGCCCTGTCCGGCAAGCACACGCTGGCGTTGACCAACCGCGGCCGGGCAAGCACGGAGGATCTGCTCGTCCTTGCCCGGGAGATCCGTGACGGCGTCGCCAGCTGCTTCGGAGTGACCCTGGTACCCGAGCCAGTCCTCGTCAATTGCGCTCTGTAGCCGCGTTCCGGACGGAGCGCATGGCGGAGTACTGGTCGCGCGGCTTGACGACGATCAGGTCCAGGTTCACGTGGGGCGGTCTGGTGACCGCGAAGGCGATGACCTCGGCGACGTCCTGCGCGGTCAGGGGGGTGAGACCGGCGTAGACCCGGTCCGCCTGCTCGATGTCGCCACCGAAGCGCACCAGGGAGAACTCGGTCTCCACCAGGCCTGGCGCGACTTCGATGAACCGCACCGGCTGCCCGAGGTGCTCGCCACGCAGCGTGCGGTGCACGGCCGCCTGCGCGTGCTTGGCGGAGGTGTAGCCGGAGCCGTTGTCGTAGGTCTCCAGTGCGGCGATCGAGGTCACGGTGACCAGCACGCCGTCCCCGGAGCTGATCAACTTCGGCAGCAACGCCCTGGTCATCCGGAGCGTGCCGAGCACGTTGGTCTCCCACATCCAGCGCCACTGGTCTTCCTGAGCCTCTTCTGGGGCCTCTTCTGGGGCTTCTTCTGGGGCCGCTACCACCGGCGCGAACCCCTTCGCGCCTCCGGCGTTGTTCACCAGCACCCGCGCGGCGGGCACCGCCGCGGCGAAGGCGGCCACCGAGTCGGGGTCCAGCACATCGAGCGCCACGGCGGTGCCGTCGATCTCCTCGGCGATCTCTTGGCAGCGCTGCACCCGGCGCGCCCCGAGCACCACATGGAACCCTTCCGCAGCCAGCGCACGGGCCGTAGCCGCTCCAATCCCGCTGCTGGCCCCCGTGACCACGGCCGTCGGTCGCTCTTCACCCATACCCCAACCCTAAATCGCCCGCCCCCGGGGTACACAGGGGTCTATCACCCCGCTCAGGTGCGGCTGAGGCGGCAATGGCGGCAAGATGGGTTCGTGATCGGGCGGATCGGGGTGGTGTTGCGGCGGGCCGCGGTGCTGTCTGTGCACACCTCGCCGCTGGACCTGCCGGGTACCGGCGATGCCGGGGGGATGAACGTCTACATCGTGCAGACCGCAACCCGGCTGGCCCGCCGGGGCGTCGAGGTCGAGGTCTTCACCCGAGCCACCTCATCAGAGCTGCCTCCGGTGGTGGAGCTCGCGCCGGGCGTCACCGTGCGGCACATCGCGGCCGGACCCTACGAGGGTCTGGCCAAGAATGATCTACCCGCGCAGCTGTGCGCGTTCACCGCCGGGGTGCTGCGGGCCGAGGCGCGCCGCGAGCCGGGCTACTACGACGTGGTGCACTCGCACTACTGGCTGTCGGGTCAGGTCGGTTGGTTAGCCCGGGACCGCTGGGGAGTCCCGCTGGTGCATACCGCGCACACCCTGGCCAAGGTGAAGAACGCCGCGCTGGCTCACGGCGATGCGCCGGAGCCGCACACTCGGGTGATCGGCGAGCAGCAGGTGGTGACCGAGGCCGACCGGCTGGTCGCGAACACCCCGGCCGAGACCGCGCAGCTCGTGGAGCTCTACGGTGCCGACCCGGCCCGCACCGCCACCGTCACGCCGGGAGTCGACCTGGAGCTCTTCACGCCGGGATCGCGGGAATCCGCCCGGGCTGGGTTGGGCCTGCCACTCGACGCCGTCGTGCTCGCCTTCATCGGTCGCATCCAGCCGCTCAAGGGGCCAGACGTGCTGTTGCGCGCCGCGGCCGAGATGGTGCGCCGTGACCCGGTGCTGCGCGACCGGCTGCGGGTGCTGGTGGTGGGCGGACCGTCGGGTAGCGGGCTGGCCGAGCCCGCCGTGTTGCACCAGCTGGCAGCCGGGTTGGGGATCTCGGAGCATGTCGTGTTCGCTCCCCCGCAGGGTGGTTCCGCTCTGGTCGGGGTGTATCGCGCCGCCGATGTGGTGGCGGTGCCCAGCTACAGCGAGTCGTTCGGCTTGGTGGCACTGGAGGCGCAGGCATGCGGGACGCCGGTGGTCGCCGCGGGAGTGGGTGGCCTGCCGGTGGCGGTGGCCGATGGAGTGTCTGGTCAGTTGGTAGGCAGCCACCACCCGGCCGACTGGGCCGACGTGCTGTCGGCTGTGTCGCTGCACCCGCGGCGGCGCGCGGAGCTTGCGGCTGGTGCCACCCGGCATGCCCGGCGGTTCTCCTGGGAGTGCACCACCGAGGCGCTGCTGCGGGTCTACGCCGACGCGGCGGCCGCCTACCGGGTGGACGCCCTGGCGCGCGAGGTGGCGGTGTGAGCCCTCCGGCGCAGCTGGACCGAGTCATCGCTGGGGTACTGGACGGGGCCGGGCTTGAGCACGAGCACCGCGGGCCGGGCAGCTTCATCATCACCCTGCCGGGCACTAAGAAGTTGCAGACCACCTGCTGGGTGTTGGTGGGCCAGCATGGGGTGCTGGTGGAAGCTTTCGTGTGCCGGCATCCCGATGAGGCACATGAGGATGTCTACCGTTGGTTGCTGCGCCGCAACACGAGGCTGTACGGCGTGCACTACGCGCTGGACAAGGCTGGTGATATCTACCTCATCGGTCGGCTGGCCCATCACGCGCTGACTGCCGATGAGTTGGACCGGGTACTGGGCCAGGTGGTCGAGGCCGCTGATGGTGACTTCAATACCCTGCTGGAGATCGGGTTCGCCTCCTCGATCCGACGCGAATGGGCCTGGCGGGTGGCCCGTGGCGAGTCCCTGAACAACCTCGCCGCATTCGAACACCTGGTGCGCTGACCCAACTCTGTCACCTTGCTGCTGACTGATCCTCTTGGTGGCGGGGCGGCCCGGGGGAGAGGGGGAGTCGCACACCCGGGCCTGCCCCGCCACTGTTGTCCCGCGCGAACGGATACCCCGTGGGTGAGGGCACCCAGGGACCCTGGCGGGCCGCGGTCCGACGGGGGAGGACGAACCGCGGGCTTCTGCTCACCTGCCGGAGGTGCGATGGGAGCGGCGAGGAGAGCGGTGACACACTCTCAGCCAAGCGAACGGATCTCAAGGCCTTCGGGGTAGTTGGTTGCAGCGTGACCCGATTGGCCTACTCACATCTCGGCGTCCGCTCAGCGATGACCCGCCGTACCGGCGAGGCGCTCCAGCCGGACCGCACCGGTAAGCAAGATTCCTTGAGCGCTGAGTAACATCTGGGACTGCCACCGCGACAACTCGTAGTGAGCACACCTTGGCCGTCGTGGCGTCCGTGCGGCTGCTAAGGGGATCAAGTCCTGTTCTGAGGTAAGTCGACCGAGGAGTAGTCAAGCGAGCCCGTCACCCGTCGTATACCGTCGGTTGCACAGCGAGATTACCGCTCGATCGGCTGTATCGGGGATCGGAATCACTGGTACTGAGGTGCGACCGGGCCGCCGGTTGTAGGATGCACCGATCTCTGGGAGGTAGATGGACATGAGCATGGCAGCGATCCTGGCCGAATTGCCGGATATGTGGCGTAGCGCGTTGACCGCGCATGTGCCTGACCCGGAGGGTCACTGCTGGGCTTGCCGCGACGAAAACGGTGTCGCGGCGGCGTGGCCGTGTCTGACCCGCGAGGTCGCCGAGGAAGCTAAGTATCTCTACGAGGGCGGACTTCCGGGCACCTTCGGCGGTCGTCACGCCGTCCGCAAGATCTGATCAATAAAGAGCCGCTACGCAGGGAACCGCTGCGCAACCAGTCTTTCCCGGGGGGCGGGGGAAGCGGGCGACCAGCGGTTCCCTGCAACGACGGTGGGGGTGCCAGCAGGGGTGCCAGTACACCGTCGTTACGGATTAATGTACGGGTAACCGGGCAGTCACTGCCAGCACCCGTTCGGGCCATTTAGTTGAAGGCGGGTCCATCGCTTTTCACTGATGGTTGAATTTTCGGTTCCGCCGTGGGGACGGTTGTAGTCGGACCGCGCGGGATCATGGGTCGCGGCCCCTGGCAGTCTGTTGACATGAGATTGGGCACCCTGGTCCTGCTCCGCCACGGCGAGAGCGAGTGGAATGCTAAGAACCTGTTCACCGGGTGGGTGGACGTGCCGTTGTCGGCGAGCGGTGAGCGCGAGGCGGTGCGGTGTGGTGAGCTGATGCGCGAGGCAGGGCTGCTCCCTGACGTGGTGCACACATCGCTGCTGCGCCGTGCGATCAGCACCGCCTACCTCGCACTCGACGTCGCTGACCGGCACTGGATTCCGGTGCGCCGCAGCTGGCAGCTCAACGAGCGGCACTACGGCGCGCTGCAAGGCATGGACAAGGCGCAGATCCGCGAGGAGTACGGCGATGAGCAGTTCGCGCTGTGGCGCCGCTCCTACGACACCCGGCCACCGCCGATAGAGCCCGGTAGCGAGTTCAGTCAGGACGGCGATTCTCGATACGCTGGCATCGACATCCCCAGGGCCGAGTGCCTGGCCGACGTGGTGACCCGAATGCTGCCGTACTGGGAATCGTCGATCGTGCCCGACCTGCGGACCGGGTGCACCGTGCTGGTTGCCGCGCACGGCAACTCGCTGCGCGCGTTGATCAAGTACCTGGACGGAATCGACGCGCAGGCCATCGTCGGCCTCAATATCCCGACGGGTATCCCGCTGCGGTACGACTTCGATGATCTGTTGCGGCCGGTCACTCGGGGCGGGACCTACCTTGATCCTGACGCGGCGGCCGACGCCATCGCCGCAGTCGCCCAGCAAGGCCGGTAGTTCACCTGTCCGGACCCGGCGTGACGGCAGGGGTGAACCCCCGGTGAACGAGGGAGGAAGATTCGCCCTATTGCGGGCGCTCTGGTCGCTCCAAGTGCACCGGGACTAGGGGTTGTACCCGATCCGGTGCTTACGATTGACGAGTGACACTCACAGCCGTCGTGCTCACCGCGATCGGCACGCTGATGGTCGGGCTGGTGGTGGGGATCCGGATCGGCCGGCGCGCCGGCGCGCCGGCAACCCCGCTGTCCGGGGACGGTGCGACGGTCGCCGACTTGGTCCAGCGGGTTGTGCTCTCCTCACACAACGGTGTGGTGCTGCTCGACCGGATGGGCGACGTGGTGCTGGCCAACCCGCCGGCCGTCGAACTGGGCCTAGTCCAAGGGTCGCGTCCGGATGAGCGCGCCCGGAAGGCCGCCGAGCAGGTGCGCGACACTGGTGAGGTGGTCCACGTTGATCTTTCGCCACTGGACCACGGCGTGCGATCCGGTCGCGGGCCCACCGCTGTACTCGGGGAGGTCCGGCCGCTGGGTGACGAGTTCACCGTGATCGACGCGTCTGACGAATCGGATGCGGTTCGGCTCGAAGCGACCCGGCGGGACTTCGTGGCCAACGTCAGCCACGAACTGAAGACCCCGGTCGGGGCGATGGCGCTGCTCGCCGAGGCAGTGTTGGACGCCGCCGACGACCCGCACGAGGTGCGCCGGTTCGGCACCAAAATCCTCAACGAGGCTAACCGGATGGGCACGCTGGTGACCGAACTGATCGCGCTGTCCCGGCTGCAGGGCGCTGAGCGGCTCCCCGCGTTGGCCACTGTCGAGATTGACAAGGTGGTGGACGAGGCGCTGGGTCGTTGCCGGTTGGCCGCCGAATCGGCCAACATCCGGATCACTGTTGACCCGCCCAGTGGGCTGTTGCTCGATGGTGACGCGACGCTGCTGGTGACTGCGCTGTCCAACCTGCTCAACAATGCGGTGTCCTACTCGCCGTCGGGCAGCCCGGTGTCGGTCAGCAGGCGGCTGGAGAACGGTTTCGTGGAGATCGCCGTCGCCGACCGCGGCCTCGGCATTGCCCTGGAGCACCAGGAACGCGTGTTCGAGCGGTTCTTCCGGATCGATCAGGCGCGCAGCCGATCTACCGGCGGCACCGGGTTGGGGTTGGCGATCGTCAAGCACGTCGCCGCCAATCACGGTGGTGACGTGCGGCTCTGGAGCAAGCCCGGCACCGGTTCCACCTTCACCCTGCGGATTCCTGCGCATCCGGACTGCCCGCAACACGCGTCGCGCACGTTATCGACACCCGAATACGTGGGAGGGTCGCCATGATCAGAGTGCTGATCGTCGAGGACGAGGAAGACTTCGCTGACCCGTTGGCCTTCCTGCTCCGCAAGGAGGGCTTCGCGCCGGCGGTGGCCACCACCGGGTCCGAGGCGTTGGAGGAGTTCGACCGCAACGGAGCCGACATCGTGCTGCTGGACCTGATGCTTCCCGGGATGAGCGGCACCGACGTCTGCAAGCAACTGCGGGCACGTTCCTCGGTCCCGGTGATCATGGTGACCGCTCGGGACAGCGAGATCGACAAGGTAGTGGGGCTGGAACTCGGCGCCGACGACTACGTCACCAAGCCCTACTCGGCCCGAGAGCTCATCGCGCGGATCCGTGCGGTGTTGCGCCGCGGCGGGGAGGTCCCGGATGGCCTGGCCGCGGGCGCCGCCACCACTGGGCCGGTAGTGCTGGAGGCTGGGCTGGTGCGGATGGACGTCGATCGGCATACCGTCACCGTGGCCGGGCAGCAGGTGGGGCTTCCCCTCAAAGAATTTGACCTGCTGGAGTACCTCCTCCGCAACGTGGGCCGGGTGCTCACGCGCGGCCAGCTCATCGATCGAGTGTGGGGGGCGGACTACGTCGGCGACACCAAGACCCTGGATGTGCACGTCAAGCGGTTGCGCTCCAAGATCGAACAAGATCCTTCGTCTCCCCGGCACCTACTCACCGTCCGCGGTCTTGGCTACAAGTACGACACCTGAACCCGCGTCAGGCGTAGCCTGGCCTCTCATGCGGCTCGGCGTGCTCGATGTGGGCTCCAATACCGTCCACCTGCTGGTGGTGGACGCGCACCACGGTGCTCACCCGTTGCCCCAGACCTCTGAGAAGTCGGTGCTGCGGTTGGCCGAGCAGATGGACGCCCGCGGGGAGATCACCCGCGAGGGGGCTGATCACGTGATCCGCACCGTGCGCGAGGCCGTCGAGTCGGCAGCCGCGATGGGCTGCGAGGACCTGGTGGCCTTTGCCACGTCGGCAGTGCGCGATGCCTCCAACTCCGTCGCGGTGCTGAACCGGGTTCACGCCGAGACCGGGGTCGAGCTCGAAGTCCTCTCCGGCGAGGAGGAGGCCATCCTCACATTCCTCGCGGTCCGCCGGTGGTGTGGCTGGTCGGCTGGTTGACTGCTCATGGTGGACGTCGGTGGGGGATCACTGGAGGTCGCCAGTGGGATGGACGAGGAACCTGACGTGGCGGTGTCCCTGCCGTTGGGCGCCGGTCGGCTCACCCGGTCCTGGTTGACGCACGACCCCCCTCGCCGTCGTGAGTTGGAAAGCCTGCGCGAGCACATCGTCGAGCAGCTCGTTTCACCGGCCCACAAGTTGCGTGAGGCCGGCACTCCGGATCGGGTAGTGGGCACCTCGAAGACGATCCGGTCGCTGGCCCGGCTCAGCGGCGCCGCGCCATCCTCGGCGGGCCCTCGGGTCCGACGTACGCTCACCGATGCCGGTCTGCGCCAGGTGATCGCCTTCATCTCCCGGATGAGCGCCGAGGACCTGGCCGAACTGGAGGGGGTCAGCGCCAGCCGGTCCCACCAACTCGTCGCCGGAGCCCTGGTGATCCAGGCCACGATGCGCGCTCTGGATGTCGATGAAATGGATCTTTGCCCGTGGGCGTTACGGGAAGGTGTGATTTTGCGGAGGCTGGACTGGTTGGATTGGTTGGACGGAATCGACCGGACGGCGCACCCGGGGCGCCGCCCACCTCGACGGACTAGACGCGCAGCGTCCCGGGGTGCACGGTGAGAGATCATGAGGCGCAGTAGCGAGCCGGAGGAGCGGGCGCAGTTCACCGTGGCTGAACTGCTGGCCCGATACGGCGGGGCAGCCCCGACCCCCGGGCGGCGGCACCGCCGGGCCGCTGAGGACAGTGATAGCGTCGCGGACCCTGCGGCCCTGAACCCTGCGGCCCTGGACCCCGCGACCCTGGACCCCGCCGCGCAGCCAGTCGTGGAGCGGAACTGGGCCGGCACTCGTGAGCCGACGGTTCGACCGTCAGAGCCGCTGCCAGATTTACCTGGCCGTCGTCACGGTTCACCATACGTTGATCCGCCCCAGGTTGATTTATTCCAGAGTTATTCAGCCCAGAGTTATCCGACCCAGCCGCACCTCAACGGTCGCGGCGGTCCAGGGTGGACCCCAGCGGTAGGCCCACCGTCGGTGGTCGCGGGCCGAGTGCCGGCCATCCCGCCACCGGCCGCCGTGCGAGCACCGCTGAGCAGGTCCGCGTTGTCCGACGGCCCGGCCACCGACCAGTTACCGCGGCTTGATCCGGTGCCTGTGGACCCCGCTCCCGGGTCGAGTCGCCAGCCAGGGAGTGCCCAGCCAAGTAGTGCCCAGCCAAGTAGTGCCCAGCCTTCTACCGGGCTGGACACCGCGACCCGTGCTATTCCGGAGCGGAGCGAGAACGCCGCCGATGAGGCCCAGGCGCAGGAGTCCGGCTCCCCGTTGTGGGAGTGGGCCGTGATGGTGAGCCAGATCGGGATCGGCGTCGTCGGCGGTGCCGCGCTGTGGCTGATCTGCGAGTGGCTCTGGCAGCGGATTCCAATGGGGGCGCTGGTCGTAGCCCTGGCTGTGATCACCGGCCTGGTTTGGGTGGTTCGCCGGATGCGGTGCGCGGAGGACCTGCAGACGACGGTGATCGCGGTGCTCGTCGGGCTGTTCGTCACGGTGTCCCCGGCAGCGCTGCTGCTTCTCAGTCGATAGCCGGTGCCTGCGGCCGGCTCGATCCGGGTGGCCCTGTCCACTGCCTCGGTGTGGCCCGAACCGATCTCCGTGGCCTTCGAACTGGCCGCCGAACTCGGCTACGACGGCGTCGAGGTGATGGTGTGGGGCGACCCGGTCAGCCAGGACGTCACCGCCCTCATGGCGTTGGCGACTCGCCACCGGATGCCGGTGCTTGCCCTGCACGCCCCCTGCTTGCTCATCACCCAGCGGGTATGGGCGGCAGACCCGGTGGTTCGGCTGGATCGCACTGTGCAGGCGGCCACCGAACTAGGCGCCGGCGTGGTGGTGGTACACCCCCCGTTTCGCTGGCAGCGAGATTACGCCACGGGCTTCGCCCAGCAGATCGCTGCGCTGGAGGCCCGCTCTGGGCTCACAATCGCAGTGGAGAACATGTTCCCAGTGCGCCGTGGCCGGCTGGTGGTCTCCAGCTATGTGCCGTCACCGGACCCGACCGACGTCGGGTACTCGCACTACACGCTGGATCTCTCGCATACCGCTGCGGCTGGCGTTGACGCGGTGGCGATGGCGCAGCGGATGGGATCGCGGTTGGCGCACCTGCATCTGGCCGACGGCAGCGGTGCTCCCCGTGACGAGCACCTGGTGCCCGGTCGGGGCAACCAGCCCTGCGCCGAGGTGTGCCAGGTGCTGGTGGACTGCGGATTCACCGGCACCGTGGTCCTTGAGGTGAGTACCCGCCGAGCCCGTACCCGCCCGGAGCGTCGAGCCTTCTTGACCGAGGCGCTACTCTTCGCTCGCCTGCACCTGTGATACTCCGAGTAGCGGAGCATCACTGTTAGTCGAGCAAGGAGTGTGAAGGCCTGCCATGAACATGGTCATCATCGTCGAGATCGTTGTCGGGATCGTTGTGTTCGCGGGCGCCGTGCGGTTCGCGGTGCGGGATGCCCGGGAGCGTCGCCTTGCTGACCTGGAGCAACAATCCGAACCTGAGCACACACCCGCTGCACACACATCTCCTGCACACACACCCCTTGGGCACGCACCCGAGCTGCACACACCCGAGGTGCAGGAGCGCACCAGCGAGCGCGAGGCCGAACAGCACCCGAGCGAGGTTGCGGATCGGACGTGACGTCCACCATTGCCACCCCGGCGCGGTCGACGTGGGTAGTGGCCAGCGCTGCTGGCTGTGGGGATGGCCGTACCATACGTTTCTCGGCTCACCTTTAGTCAAGTTAGTCAAGTGCGGATCGAACGTGTCAGCCGTACTCGTTTTGGTCGAGTTGGGGTCGAGGGTGGGCGTAGCCGGGGCGGCCGAGGGACTGCCACCGCTCGGCCCAGCCAAGGAGCTTGTGGTGCGCGACGGGATCACCGGCGTGGACGGCGATCTGACCGTGGCCAGTCGGGATGAGAGCTGCGCCGGTGAGGTTGCTATAGCCGATTCTCCAGGTGGGATCGCCTAAGGCGGCGGTGGTGAGCCCTTGGGGGCGTGCGGCGAGCAGGTAGGCGTAGAAGTCTGCGTGCACCCCGAACTGGTCGGTCTCGGCCCCGACTTCTGGCTGTTCGATCACGAGACCCCGAGAGCCTGCGGGGTGCTGCTGCACTTCGATGACAGTGCCCACCTCCTCGCCATCGAGTCAGTGACCGCCCGGCCGGGGTGGCGGAGTTGGAAAGGCAGCGGAAGCTGGCGATGGACCGCTCCGTAAGCCTCGCCGAGTACCTCGCCGTCTGCCAGGGCCAGCGGTGAGCATCGGTAAGACACCACCCCTGCTGCATCAGCAGCTAGCTCGTGAGCTGTCCCACCTACGGAGCCTCGCGGGTCTGGACCAACGTGAGATCGGCAGGCGGATCAACCTCAGTCAGCCCATGGTCTCCCGCGCTGAGCGTGCCGAGAAGCTGCTGCCGCTTCCGAAGGTGGTCGCCTGGGGGAAGGTATGCGGTGCCAGCCAGGAGACGCTGGACCGGCTATCAGCACTGACGGAAGCCGCGTTCACGCAAGCGGAAGCGTGGCGTGACCTGATGCCAGAGTTTCCGCGGCTACAGGACGCGGTTCGGGCGAATGAGGCGACTACGCGTGTCAAGGGACACGCGGAGTTGTATCGCGACATCTACCGCCGCTTATGGTCCACCGCCACCGTTGGCCCGGACGCTGTGAACCTGATACAGGGCGTCGCTGCGGAGCTAAGAGGCTGACGGCGCACCGCACGATCACTAACGGATTCGCCGTCAGCGATGACGGCTGACCGGTCCCTACCGGTTCGGCTCGCGTATGCGCAAGTACCGTTGTGCGTATGGACGGTGCTGACGACCCGCTGACGATTGGCCGGCGGATCCGGCGGATCCGGGAGGCTCGGGGCAAGTCGCAGGTGGTGATCGCCGGGCTTGCCGGGATCAGCGGGCCAACTCTGTCCCGGATCGAGAACGGCCAACACGCGCTGGATTCCCTGTCGCAGATCGTGGGCCTGGCCGACGCGCTGCAAATCTCCCCTTCTGAGCTGATGACAGTCCCGGTACCTGCGCCCACCAATGGGCCCACTGACAGCGCTGTGGAGGCGGTGCGCCGCGCCCTGATGGCGGTTGGTCGCAAGCGGTCAGGCGGGCAGATTGTCCCGCTGGACGCGCTGCGGGCCAGGGTCACGGCGACGCTGGGCGCCCACTACAGCTGTAGGAAGGACAGCGAGGTCGGCGCGGCGCTGCCGGGCCTGATCCGGGATCTGCACACCAGCGTCGCGGCCGGGCGGGACGTGGCGCGGCTGCTGGAGCTGGTAGTGCTGCTGCATGCGGGAGCCACCACCGGGTGGCTGCGGGTCGCGGGTGCGCCGTTGGATCTGCGTGCCCAAGCTGCTCAACTAGCTCATCAGGCCGCCCAGCACCGTGACTCACCGGCTGCGCTCGGCCTCGCCACGTGGGGAGGCTTGCATGTGATGCTCGCCGCAGGCGAGTTCGATCTCGCGCAGGCCGAGCTGGACTCGGTGACTGTGCCGACGAGCAGCCCGGAATTGATGCAACTCGCGGGCATGCTCGCGCTGTCGCGGTCGCTGGTGGCCGCGGTGGACTCTCGGCGCGGTGATATCGACGCGGCCCTGGAGCACGCCAGCGAGCTGGCCGAGCGCACCGGGGAGGGCAACGCCTTCTGGATGGGGTTCGGTCCCACGAACGCTGGGTTCTGGCGCATGACTGTGGCGCTAGAGGCCGGGGATAACCAGCGCGCCGCCACTATCGCCGAGGGCCTGCGCCCAGAGGTCCACCCTTTCCTGGGGTGTCAGGCCATGTACTGGGTGGACTACGGCCGGGCGCTGGCCCGGCTGCGGGGACGCCACGACGATGCAGTGTGGGCGTTCCGCCGGGCGGAAAAGATCTCGCCGCGCCGCGTGCACCGGAACCCGTTTGCCCGCGAGGTGCTCGCCGGGTTGCTCGCGCGCTCGCGCCGCGACTCCCCCGCGGGCCGGGAGTTGCGGGCGATGGCCTACCGCGCGGGTCTACCGGGCTAGCCCATCGGGGGTCTTCCGCTGATCTTTCAAAACTGAAAACCGGGCACGGCTGTCGAAGGCCCATCCGGCCGCCCTGGCCGAGAAGATCTTGGACCATACCCGGTGAGCGGGGCGCACCAGCCACGCCACCGCCGTCATGGCCTGCGGCTGCTGCTGCGTTAGCGTGCAGCCGTGCTGCGCTCGTTGATCCTGGCTGCTGCTGGCAACCCGACCGTTCGGCGGCTTGTTGCCAGTGCCCCGGTCAGCCGTTATCTGGTCAGCCGCTTCGTGGCGGGGGTGAGCACCGAGCAGGCGGTGGCCGCGGCCACCGCCCTGGTGGTCGATGGCCTGGCGGTGACCCTGGACCACCTGGGGGAGGACGTCGCAGACGAGGCTGGCGCGGAAGCCGCCGTGCAGGCCTATCTCGAACTGCTCACGTGCTTGCGCGCCGAGGGCCTGACAAACCGGGCCGAGGTCAGCGTGAAGCTGTCCGCGATGGGCCAGCGGCTGGATGAGGCACTGGCACTGCGCAACGCCTCCCGGATCTGCGCCGCCGCCGAGCAGGCCGGTACCACCGTCACCCTGGATGCTGAAGACCACACCCTGACCGACTCCACCCTGCGGGTGCACGCCGAACTACGTCGCAACTGGCCGGCGACCGGGGCGGTGCTGCAGGCCTACCTGCACCGCACGCTGGAGGACTGCCGGGCGCTGGCGGTTGCGGGCGCCCGGGTCCGGCTGTGCAAGGGCGCCTACGCCGAACCGCCTGAGCTTGCATTCCGGACGTCGCACGAGGTCGCACGCAGCTTTGTGCGCTGCGCCAACATCCTGCTCGCCGGACCGGGCTATCCCATGTTCGCCACCCACGATCCACGGCTGATCGACATCGTGGCGGAGCGGGCCCGCTGGTACGGGCGCCCACCGGGCAGCTTCGAGTACCAGATGCTCTACGGGGTGCGTTCGGCCGAGCAGCGACGGCTGGCCGCAGCCGGAGACACCGTCCGGGTGTATCTGCCCTACGGTTCGGATTGGTACTCCTACCTCACCCGGCGGTTAGCCGAGCGACCCGGCAACGTCGCCTTCTTCCTTCGTGCCGTGGTGTCCGGCAACTGAGTGTCCGGTAACTGAGTGTCCGGCGGGGCGAGTTGTCAGACGGCTGTGGCACCCTGCCGCCATGACCACGATCGCTGTCCTGGGCGCCGGCAAGATCGGCGAGGCTTTGCTATCCGGACTGCTCAATGCCGGTCGCAGCCCGGACGACCTGATGTTTACCGAGCGCTATCCCGACCGGGCTGCCCGACTTGAGCAGACCTACCGGGTGCGCGCAGTTGACACCGCCACCGCGGCACGTAAGGCCGACGTCCTGGTCGTCGCGGTGAAGCCGCAGGACATCGACCCGCTGGTGGCCGAGCTCGCCGGACTGATCGGCTCGGACACCCTGGTCGTGAGCTTGTGCGCCGGGTTGCCTACCGCGCTCTACGAGCGTCGGCTCCCTGACGGCGTGCCGGTCGTGCGAGTCATGCCCAACACTCCGATGCTGGTCGGTGAGGCGATGAGTGCGATGTCCGCCGGCCGCTTCGCCACCGACGCGCACCTGGAGCTGACCGAGGAATTGCTGGGCAGCGTGGGCAAGGTGGTCCGGGTTCCGGAAAGCCAGCAGGACGCCGTCACCGCGCTGTCCGGGTCCGGCCCCGCCTACTTCTTCTACCTGGTTGAGGCGATGATCGACGCGGGAATCATGCTCGGGTTGCCCCGGCCGATGGTGACCGAGCTGATTACCCAATCCGCGGTGGGCGCGGCCCGGATGCTCCGCGACACTGGTGACCACCCAGTGCTGCTGCGGGAGGCGGTGACCTCTCCCGGGGGTACGACGATCATGGCGATCCGGGAGCTGGAGCGGCACGGGGTGCGCGCGGCTTTGTTGGCTGCCATCGAAGCGGCCTGGGAGCGGTCGGTTGAACTCGGAGCTGCCCACCACGACTGATGCCAACTGAAACTAATGCCAACTACAACTGATAGGAGTCGCATGGCCACCGCCAGTCCCGCTACTCTCATCAGAACAGTTGCGTCACGGACCGCGGGAGGGGAAGCCCCAGCGGCGCGCGACGTGGTGAGGACGCGATGACCCATGCTGATGAACGAGCAAGCCGGGCCGGCCAAGGTGCAGTTCCTCACGGTCGCCGAGGTGGCTGCGATGATGCGGGTGTCCAAGATGACGGTCTACCGGCTGGTACATGCGGGCGAACTGCCTGCGGTCCGCGTCGGGCGCTCCTTCCGGGTTCCGGAGGCGGCCGTGCACGGCTACCTGGAGAACGCCTACTTCGATGCGGGATGAGATCGGGTCGGGTGCTGGTCACGGATCCGATCAGGGCTAAGCTGGGCGGCCGTTCGCGCCCACTGCCGGGCGCTTCGCAGCACAGCCACGACCAGCACAGCCACGACCAGCGAGGAGGCCGAGTATGGGCTCGGTGATCAAGAAGCGCCGCAAGCGTATGTCCAAGAAGAAGCACCGCAAGCTGCTGCGCAAGACGCGGGTGCAACGCCGCAAGTTGAAGAAGTAACGTCAGCGCGTACCGGCTCCCCATGTGGCCCTGAAGGTGCGCTGGTGTCGGGCTGACGCAGGGAGCAGCATGCCGCCGTCCACGGTTCTTGTCACCGGAGCCAGCCGCTTCGTTGGCGGTCAGCTGGCAGCTCGACTCGCGGTCGATTCCACGATCGACCGCGTTCTTGCTGTGGACACGGTGCCGCCGCGCCAGGAACTGTTGAGACGGATGGGACGCGCCGAGTTTGTCCGAGCTGACCTGCGCAACCCGCTGATTGCCAAGGTGATCTCTACAGCCAAGGTCGACACCGTGGTGCACGCGTCGATGACCGCCAACCCGCGCGGCTCGGGGGAGTCCGGAAGAAATGGGCCCGGAAGAAATGGGCCCAGAAGAGATGGACCCAGCGCGATGAAAGAAATGAACGTCATCGGCACCATGCAGCTCCTCGCGGCCTGTCAGAAGTCAACGACGGTGACCCGGCTGGTCATGAAGTCCACTGGTGCGGTGTATGGGGCAAGCGCCCTGGATCAGGCAGTATTTACTGAGTGTGACGAACCGAAGGGGATTCCGGCCTCGGGATACGCCAAAGATGCGGTGGAGATCGAGGGCTACATCCGTGGTTTCGCTCGGCGGCGCCAGGATGTGGACGTCACGGTGCTGCGCTTCACCAACATCGTCGGCCCCCGCATTGATACCGCCCTGAGCAGGTACTTTTCGCTCCCCGTGGTGCCCACTGTGTTGGGCTACGACCCTCGGGTGCAGCTGTTGCACGAGGAGGACGCACTGGCGGTGCTCGAGCGGGCCACCCGGGAGCGGCTACCTGGGGTTTTCAACGTCGGTGGCGATGGAGTGCTGCTGCTGTCCCAGGCGATTCGGCGGGTGGGCCGGATCCCGGCCCCGATACCTGGGCTGGCCGTGGCCACTGCTGGGCTGCTGCTGCGCAGCGCCCAATTCGTTGACTACTCCCCGGAGCACATCCGATTCCTCACCTTCGGCCGAGTGCTCGACACGACCCGATTGCGCACCGAGTTTGGCTTTGTGCCCCGGTGGACCACCGCCCAGGCATTGGACGATTACGCGCGGGCCCGAGCGTTGCGGCCCACGATCGACCCGAAGTGGATCGCCACGGCACAGCAATGTCTGCTCGGGCTCGCGTCCCGGTTCCGGTAGCCGGTGGCGCCGGAGGCTGTCGGGGCGGCAGCGGAGGACCAGGTTGAGCCGCAATGGTACCGGGATGTGGCTGACCTGCTTGCATTCGCGCGCAGGCGGTTGTGCGGCGACTACGGCGTTGACGAGTTCGGCTTCGACCCAGATCTCACCGACCATGTGCTGCTCCCGCTGCTGCGGCCGCTGTACCGCTCGTGGTTCCGGGTGGAGACGATCGGCATCCACCACGTGCCTGCTGAGGGCGGCGCTCTGGTGGTCGCCAACCACTCTGGGACGCTGCCGCTGGATGCGCTGATGACCGCAGTGGCGGTGCATGAGGAGCATCCGGCGAGGCGGCACCTGCGGATGCTCGGCGCCGACCTGGTTTTCCGCACCCCGCTGCTTGGCTCATTGGCTCGCAAGTCGGGCCAGACCCTGGCCTGCGCCCCCGACACCGAGCGGTTGCTCGCGTCCGGCGAGTTGGTGGGGGTGTGGCCAGAAGGGTTCAAAGGCATCGGCAAGCGCTACCGTGACCGGTACAAGCTGCAGCGTTTCGGGCGCGGCGGGTTCGTCTCCGCCGCGTTGCGCACCCAGGTGGCCATCATCCCGTGCGCCATCGTGGGTGCAGAGGAGATCTACCCGATGATCGGCGACATCAAGCCGTTGGCCCGGTTGTTCGATATCCCGTACTTCCCGGTGACGCCGTTCTTCCCGCTGCTCGGGCCGCTGGGGATGATCCCATTGCCGTCCAAGTGGTACATCGAGTTCGGCGAGCCGGTCCGAACCGACGCTTACGAGCCGGGTTCCGCCGAGGACCTGATGCTGGTCGTCAACCTCACCGACCAGATACGTGAGACCATCCAGCAGACCCTTGACCAGTTACTCATCCAGCGCCGTCACCCATTTCTCGGCTGACGCGGGTCAGGGGCGAGAGCGACGTTGGTAGGCAAGGTGGGCAGCAACCGCACCCGCTCCGATGCCCAGCACTGAGGGCACTCCGATCTTCGCGGCTTTGCGACCGGTCCGGAAGTCCCGGATCTCCCAGCCCCGTGCCCGGGCGGTCTCCCGAAGTTCGGGATCGGGGTTCACCGCGACTGCGGTGCCTACTACGGAGAGCATGGGAATGTCGTTGGCTGAGTCGGAGTAGGCGGTGCAGCGCTGCAGGTCGAGCCCCTCCTTGAGGGCCAACGCGCGCACCGCTTGCGTCTTGGCCGCTCCGTGCAGGATGTCGCCTACCAACCGGCCGGTGTACACACCGTCGACGCTCTCCACCACGGTGCCCAGCGCACCAGTGAGGCCGAGCCGGCGGGCGATGATCGTGGCCAGCTCCACCGGAGTCGCGGTGACCAGCCACACCCGCTGCCCGGCGTCGAGGTGCATCTGAGCCAGCGCCAGCGTTCCAGACCAGATCCGGTCGGCCATCAGCTCGTCGTAGATCTCCTCGCCGAGTTCGACGAATTGCTGGGTAGACCTACCCGCCACAAACGACAGCGCCTGCTCGCCGCTAGTGCGGATCTTTGCGAGGCTGAATTCCTTGCCAACCACCCTGAACTTCAGCTGCTGCCAGGCGAAGGACGCGACCGCCCCGGTGGGGAAGAACTTCCTCGTAGCCAGACCTTGAGCGAAGTAGAAGATCGACGCCCCCCTCATCATGGTGTTGTCGACATCGAAGAAGGCGGCGGCAGTGAGGTCTGCGGGGATCACCGGCGTGGCCTGCACCTCTGCGGGCGCCACGCTGGCGCGAGGTAGTTCCCCGGCAAGGGTGGCCAGGACAGCTTTCTCCTCTCGGACGTCCTGACTGCACCGTCGTGGCATTGGATCCTGCCTTGATATCGCCAGTGGTGGATCTTCCCAGTCAGTCCGCTCAAGCGGAAGCCGATCCCCAGACTGCCGTGATGACTTCTCCTGAGCAACCAAACAGTAAGGATCTACTGGTTGACTATGCGGTGGATGAAGTTGGGCTGGAATCTATCCCGGGGAGCTATCCCGGAGGCAGTAACCGAGGCTGCAGAATCCACGGTGGTAGGGGAGCGGCGGGCTGGGGTGAATCATGCCCGGGCAGGGGTTGCCACGGCTGCGGCTGCAACGGCTGAGTCCCGGGCTGGCTCGGGTTCGGCAAGACACCACGCGGGCTTCGGGTCGCCGAGAGGTCGGGGCGAGTGCCCGAACCGTTGTGAGTGGGAACGGGAACCGGATTCGCCGAAGGCGTGCGGAGCAGAAGGTTGGGTGGAATGATCACGATAGGTGAGCCTGCTGCTGGTGTAGCCGCGACGTCCGGCGCCGGTACAGCCGAGGAGGTACCGTCCACCGGAGCCCGCTTGCAGGCGTCCGTCGCTGGCAACAGGCCGAGATCGTCTCGGGTACCCGAGGTGATCGTGACGCAGGTGGACCGGTGGTTCAGCGCGGAAGCTCTCGCGGCTACCCGATCGAGCAAGCCGAGTGTGCTGTCCAGCCGGACACTGATGGGCAGTGGCAACGCACCCCGGAGGGCCGCCAGCCGAGCCTTCTGCTGCTCGGCCCAGCCGCGCAAGGTAGGCAGGCTGCTGGGCTGGCCTTTCAGGGCCAGACCGGTGAGGAGTCTGGCCCCTGCGGTCGCGTCTGAGTCGAAGTCGTCGAGGCCACGGAGGAACTTGCCCCGCTCCGCGGACCAGTTGCCGTCGGCGTCAGCTTGGTTCGCCATGATCTCGATCTCATTCACCCGATCGCTGGCGAACTCCAGGTGTTTGAGCGCCTTGGGCTGATCACCGAAGATCAACCCAAGTTCAGCGGACTCGGCGGTGCGCTTGAAGGTGTACAACGCGTCACCGGGCAGCGCATCACGGGACAGCAAGACGCTCATCCCAGACAGCGACATCAACAGGCACAACGCCGCCGCGGCCGCCACCACCAGCCGCCCCTGAGCCTTGCCTGGAATCCAGCGACGATGCCGGGAGGTCCGCAAGGGAAGAACAGGGCTGTTGCCCTCGTGCACCACAGAGGAGAACTCCTCCATCAGGCGCTGACGCATCCGGTCCCGTTCCACCGGATTCGGGCCGACCGCAGCGCCTGCCCGGCGTAACGCCGCGACTACGGTCAGCTCACGCTGCAAGGTGCGATCAGAGACCTCGCACATACCACTATCAACAGCGCGGGCAAAATTCTGCTGCTGCCGCTCGTCGCTGTTCCGACCCCTGGATGTGCGCGTCGTCCTCACCGCCTTCGGGCCCTTGGGCCATGTCCCTCGGAGCAACGAGCGGCTATCCGGGTGGTTACGTCTGGGCTGAGCGTGTCGGGTGTGAATGTGACAGTCATCGCAGCCCCTCTGGCAACAGTTGAGCCAGCCTGCGGACCGCGCGATGTTGCAGTGCCTTGACCGCGCCCTCGTTGCGACCCATCACGGATGCGGTCTCCGAGACCGATAGGCCCTGCATGAAGCGCAGCATGATGCACTCCTGCTGATCCCGGCCCAGCTGGGCGACGCAGCGCATGAGTTCGGTAGCGGTGGCCTCCTCGACCACCTCCTGCTCGGGGCCGCGATCATCCGCGCTGGAGTCGAGAATGTCGGCAGTGGTCATCTCCAGTCGGTATCGGCTGGACTTGACATGGTCAAGAACCAGGTTACGCGCGATGGTGACGAACCAGGCCCCGACGTCCCGGCCTTGGTAGCTCACCGAGGAGATCCGGCGCAGCGCCCGCAGGAAGGTCTCGCTGGTGAGGTCTTCGGCCAGCGGGCGATCCCCCACCCGGAACAGAACGAAGCGGAAGACCACATCGACATACCGGTCGTAGAGCTGGCCGAAGGCATTCTGATCACCCTGCTGGGCGGCTGCGACGAGTTCCCATGCGGCGGTGTCGACCTCTGGCCCGGCGTGGTCGGCAGCGCCAGCACCCGCTGCGGCCTGATCCAGGTCTGTAGGTCCCGGATCAGGCACGCTCGGATCTGGGGCGGCCGGATCTGGGGGGCTCGGATCTGGGGCGCTCAGATCTAGGGCGGCCGGATCTGGGATCGGCTGGGTGCTGGGTCGGGCGAACTTCACGCGATCAGGCGTTGACGTTGGGCATGGTCTAACGCCGCTCGGCGCAACCGGCGCAGCTGTAACCCGGGGCCGTCCGCACGGCAGCACGCCGTCACGGATCGGGCCCGAAATTCTGAGGACCATCTCGGTTGCGGCATGAGCCACTCCTCGTTCGCTCGTGCCGACCGTTTGCGTCAACGGTCGCCTAAGGCGTGCGGAAGCATACGACGGCGACACGCTACGCGGTGGCGGAGAGTCGTGTTCTGGGGACAGATCGCACTAATCAAGACTCGATAACGGCAAGGCTGTCCCCGTCACCGCAGCCTGGGGTGGCGGTGGTGGCAGGCTGACGGGATGCGGCAGCACGAGGTGACCTTGCTGGTCCGGGCGGAGTGCCATGCGTGTGCAGCGGCCCGAGAGGACATCGCCCGGATCTGCGCCGAACTGGACGTTCCGTGGCATATCAGCGACGTGGACGCCGACCCAGAACTGCGGGCCGAGTACGGTGACCGGGTCCCGGTGATCCTCGTCGACGGCCGGGAGCACGGCTTCTGGACGGTGCAGGAGCGGCGCCTGCGGGCCGCGCTCACCCGGTGAGCCCCATCACGTTCTGATCTCTCGTTGAACCTCTTGCCGGTGGGCAACCGAATGGGCAGTCATGACGTTGACCCGGTTGCCCGTCCCCGTGGCAGCCCTGGTTGGCCTGCTGTCGATGGTCGTGGGGTTGGCGACGGGACACCTGGTGGGTGGGTTCATATCGCCGACCGCCTCGCCGTTCCTTGCGGTGGGCAGCAGTGCGATCGACCTCACCCCGCTCTGGCTCAAGGACTTCGCGGTCCGCACGTTCGGTACCTACGACAAGACCGTTCTGCTGGTGGGCATGGCGGTGGTGATCGGACTGGTCGGAGTGGTTGCCGGGCTGCTGTCCCGGCGTTCTCGCACACCTGGGCTGGTCCTGCTCGGGGTGCTCGGTGCCCTCGCCAGTGTCGCGGTGCTGTCCCGTCCTACCGCCGGTCCGCTCGACGTGCTCGCTCCGCTGGTCGCGCTGCTCACCAGTGTGGGGACGTTCGTGGTGCTGCACCGCCTGAGCTGGCTCAGCCAGCAGCCAGCGGGGGGTGGGGTGGCGGGGGTGTCTCGCCGCAGGTTGCTCGTCGGGTCGGCGGCTGTTGCCGCGGGTGCCGGTATCGCGGCGGCCGGTGGCCAGCTGCTGGCCGGACGCAGTGCCATCGAGGCCTCTCGCGCCGCGGTGGGCCGGATCGCGCCCACGGTGGCCGCGCCACCGATCCCGGCGGGGGCGGACTTCGCCACTGACGGATCGCCGAGCTTCCTCACTCCCACCCGGGATTTCTACCGGGTGGACGTCAACCTCACGCTGCCCCGGCTGCGCGCCGAGGACTGGCGGCTGCGGATACACGGCATGGTTGACCGGGAACTCACCCTAAACTGGGCGGAGCTGACCTCACGGCGGCTGATCGAACGGCCCGTCACGATGACCTGCGTGTCCAACGAGGTGGGCGGCCCCTATATCTCCACCGCCACCTTCACCGGCGTGCCGCTGGCTGACATCCTCACCGAGGCCGGCGTGCGACCGGGCGCCGACCAGGTGTTCACCACCAGCGTCGATGGCTGGACCTGCGGCAGCCCCACCACCGTGCTCGCCGACCCAGCCCGCCACGCCATGCTCGTGATCGGGATGAACGGCGAGCCACTACCGATCGAACACGGCTTCCCGGTCCGGATGATCGTCCCCGGCCTCTACGGGTTCGTCTCCGCAACCAAATGGATCACCGACATGGAACTCACCACCTTCGCCACCCACCAGGCCTACTGGCTCCACCGCGGCTGGGCACAACGAGCGCCGATCAAAACGATGTCCCGGATCGACAGTCCCGGCCCGTTCGGACGAGTCAACCCCGACACTCCGATCACGGGCATCGCGTGGGCCCAGACCACAGGCATCGAGACAGTCGAGGTCCGCCTCGACCACGGCCCGTGGCAACCCACCGAACTGTCCACCGAAGTCAACCTGGACACCTGGCGCATGTTCCGGCTCCGCGGACACTGGAAACCCGGCCCCCACCTCGCCGAGGCCCGCGCCACAGACAAGACCGGATACACCCAGACCGCCGACCGGACCTCCCCCATCCCGGACGGCGCCAGTGGGTGGCATTCGGTACAGTTCACCGTCCTCTGACTGAGGACGCGCCGAGTGCGGGAAAAATGTGTCCTATTTGTAATCTGCAAACCGTGAACTCATCGCTGCGGATTACCGAAATAATAGATGTGAGGCCCGGACCGGCCGGGCAGATGAGGAGTTGAGATCGAGTGAAGAGGATCCAGCGACTGGCCGCGGTGGGCGCCATGGCGGCTCTGACCGCGGTGGTTGGCGCATGCAGCAGCGCGCAGGGGCCAGCCACCGGGAGTCAAGCTTCGGCACCAGCATCCGAGCCGTCTGAGCCCAGCGCGGAGGCGCCAGCACCCACGGGCACGGGCGTCACCAAGATCAGCGACATCTTCGGTCCGGGCTGCAGCCAGGTGCCCACGGAGGGCCCCGGTTCGGCGCAGGGCATGGTCAACGACCCGGTGGCCACCGCGGCTAGCCACAACCCGTTGTTGAGCTCAACGGACCCCGCGACTCCCACCCTGGTGAAGGCCGTGATCGCCGCCAACCTGGTTGACACCCTGAACAGTGCGCCGGCGCTGACCGTGTTCGCCCCGGACAACGCTGCTTTCAAGGAGTTGGACGCCAAGAGCCCGGGCACCTTCACCCAGCTGACCACCGCTCCGGACGTGGCCACGCCGAACAGCAAGCTGGCTAAGATCTTGACCTACCACGTGGTCGGTCAGCGCTACGACGCTGCGGGCCTCGTTCAGGCGGGTACGGTGGACAGCCTGGAAGGCGCCAAGATCAAGGTCGGCGGCACTGCGGCGGCTCCGACCGTGAACGGCGCTCCGGTGCTGTGCGGCAACATCCCGACCAAGAACGCCACCGTGTTCGTGATCGGGCAGGTGCTGTCGCTGCCGGCTTCTTAAGGAGACCGACGCAGCTAGTACTCGTCAGAGGCGGCTCCATCGCGGAGCCGCCTCTGACGCATTTCTCGGGTTCTTCGTCTCAAGGACTCTACGGTTTCGTAACGATTTCGCATACGCCGACCATGTAATCGTTTCGGCTGTCGGTGGTCGAAGATCCACTATTGTTGCCGAGTTCGACAGCAGGGCTGTCCAGCCGTGCCGAGCAGCTCTGAGGTCGAACTCGGCGAACTGAGGTCACCCAAGAGCAGGCCACCCCATCCTGTTCGATGATCTATCAGGTCACGACCTCGCTAGCACTGCGCAGGGGCGGCTCCGCCATCGAGCCGTCCCTGACCCATGCTGTGGGCTGGAAAGATCACGACTTTGTTCCTGCGTTCACAAGCGGCTACCGTGGACGCCGGACAGGACAGTGGTACTCAGCTCCGGACCCGGTTTGCCAGTGCGAGATCCGACCAGCGAGATCCGACAGTGCAAGATCCGAGAGGAAGCCAAGCGTGACGGTGCACGAGCACGGCAGGTACAGCGCACGGGTCGAAGACTTGCCGTACCGCGCCGTACCCGAAGCTGCGGTCGGCCGCCTGGCCGTCTACCTGCGGGTGCTCACCTCGATGATCGAGCAGGGCGTGACCATGATGTCGAGCGAGGAGCTTGCCGGAGCTGCCGGGGTGAACTCGGCGACTCTGCGCAAGGACCTGTCGTATGTGGGTTCCTACGGCACCCGCGGGGTGGGCTACGACACAGCGCGGTTGGTGGAACACATTGAGCGGCTGCTCGGGCTCAACCGGCACCACAGCGTCGCCGTGGTCGGCATCGGCAATCTTGGTCATGCCCTGGCCAACTACGGGGGCTTCCCCGACCGTGGCTTCCCGGTCACGGCGTTGTTCGACCTCGACGAGGACCTGGTCGGAGTCCCGGTCGGAGGGTTGCCTGTCGACCACGTTGACAGCATCCCTGCGGTGTGCGCCGAGCGAGAGGTCACCATCGGGGTGATCTGTACCCCATCGGCCGCCGCGCAATGGGTGTGTGACCTGCTCGTGGCCGGCGGCGTCCGGTGCATTCTCAACTTCGCCCCGGTGGTGTTGCAGGTGCCCGACGACGTCGAGGTACGCCGGGTGGACCTCGCGGTGGAGCTGCAGATCCTGTCCTTCTACCAGGCCCGCCGGTGCGACCGATCCAGGCCGGTGGCTGAGCCGGTCGATCCGATTGCGGTGGGCCGATGAGTCTTGTGGTTGTCGGGCTGTCCCACCGCAGTGCGCCGGTCGGAGTGCTGGAGCGAGTTGCGCTATCCGCTGCGGACGCCGACAAGGTCCTGGGCCAGTTGCTTGAGCGGGAGCACGTCACGGAAGCGCTGCTGCTCTCCACCTGCAACCGGGTCGAGATCTATGCGGTGGTGGCGACCTTCCACGGTGGGCTGGCCGATATCACCGACGTGCTGGCACGCCAGTCCGCGATTGCGCTGGACGATCTGTCCAACCATCTCTACGTGCACTATGCAGCGGCCGGTGTGGAGCACCTGTTTTCGGTGGCTGCCGGGCTCGACTCGATGGTCGTCGGTGAGCCGCAGATCCTTGGTCAACTCCGCACCGCGTACGCCGGTGCCGAACAGGCGGGCACCATCGGGCGCACGCTGCACGAGGTGGTTCAGCAGGCGCTGCGGGTCGGCAAACGGGTCCGCACTGAGACCGACATCGATGCCGCGGGTGCTTCCGTGGTCTCCGAAGCCCTTGCCGCCACGGCCGCTGCACTGGCTGACACCGACGCGGGTCTGGCTGGGGCGGGTCTGGCCGGTCGGCGGGCGCTGGTCCTCGGTGCCGGCTCAATGGGTGGGCTGGCCAGCGCGCAGCTGCGTCGGGCTGGGGTGGCCGAGATCGTGGTGGCCAACCGCACCCACGTCAGCGCACAGCGGCTGGCCGCGCTGTGCGAGGCCGAGGGCACCCCTGCCCAGGCCGTCAGCCTGGACGGCGTAGCCGCCGTGTTGGCCGCTGTGGACGTGGTGATCTGCTGCATCGGAGCGAGCGGCGCGGTGCTCAGTGTCAATCAGGTGGCCGACGCCCGGGGCGTCAATCAGGTGGCCGACGCCCGGGGTCACCGTCGGGTCCCGCTGGTGGTGTGCGACCTGGGGTTGCCCCGCAACGTCGAGCCTGGCGTGGGGGAGCTGCCCGGCGTGACCCTGCTGGATCTCACCACCGTGGCCCACCGGCTAGAGCAGCGCGGCACGGGGTCCGATGCGGTCAGCACCGCCTATCGCCTTGTTGCCCAGGAGGTGCGCGCTTACCTGGTGGCCCAGCGCACCATGGAGGTCACCCCGACGGTTGCCGCGCTGCGCAGGCGGGCTGCTGAGGTGGTGGACGCGGAGCTCCTGCGGCTGGATGGCCGGTTGCCGGGACTTGATGCCGCAGTGCGCGACGAGCTGGCCCGGACCGTGCGCCGCGTGGTGGACAAGCTATTGCACGCCCCCACGGTGCGGATCAAGCAGCTCGCCGAGGCCGGCGGGGGCGAGGCCTACGCCGACGCGCTGCGAGAGCTGTTCGAACTGGACCCGCAGGCCGCCGCCGCCATCGCCGCGACCGTCCGCACCGCATCCATCGATGATCCTTCTGGGATCCGGTGATGGCCATGCCGCAGCGGTCAACAATGCTTCTGGGAACCCGGGGTAGTGCGGTGGCGCTTGCCCAGACCGAGTGGGTGGCGCAGCGGTTGCGTGCCGCTGGGGTTGAGGCACGTGTCCTCCCGGTGCACTCCGTCGGAGACGCCTTCTCGGCATTGCGCGCGGCCTTAGTGGCTGGTGAGGTCGATGTGGCGGTGCACTCTTACAAGGATCTGCCGGTCGCGGCGGATCCTCGAGTGGTGATCGCCGCCGTGCCGGAGCGTGCGGACCCGCGCGATGCGCTGGTGGCCCGGGACGGGATGGTGCTGGGCGAGTTGCCCGCCGGGGCGGTGCTCGGCACTGGTTCGCCGCGGCGCGCCGCGCAGCTGCGGGCGCTGGGTCTGGGGCTGCGGGTGGTGCCGATCCGCGGCAGTGTGGAGTCGCGGATCCGTCGGGTTGCCGACGGGGAACTCGACGGTGTGGTAATCGCCGCTGCCGGGCTGGCCCGGCTCGGCCGGATCGATGAAGCCACCGAGCTGCTCGACCCGTTGCAGATGTTGCCTGCGCCCGGGCAGGGAGCGCTGGCCTGTGAGTGCCGGGTCGATGACCTCGACACCGAGCACCTGCTGGGCACGCTGCTCGATGACGCCGGGGTGCGCGCCGCGGTCACCGCCGAGCGGGCGTTGCTCGCCTCGGTTGCGGCCGGCTGCAGCGCTCCGGTCGGCGCGCTGGCCGATGTCGTCGAGGACTTGGACGACGAGGGACGGGTTGTGCTGCGGCTGTTTTTGCGGGGGGTTGCAGCCACTGCGGACGATGACCTGCTTCGGTCGTCCGCCACGGTGCCGTATTCCTCTGTGGGGTATTCCTCCGCGCTGTATTTCTCTGGGGAGCTGACCGATGCCGAGCAACTCGGCCGCCACGTGGCGGCCGAGTTGCTAGACCTGGGTGCTGGCGCGCTGGGTGCAGACCCAGCGCTGCGCGGCCCGGGCTGCGGCCTGATGGGAAACGAGTAGGTACATGAGCCGTGTCTGTAAGACCACCGGACGGATCGCCTTTGTGGGTGCTGGTCCCGGTGACGCCGGGATGCTCACCGTGCGAGCGCAGCACCTGCTGAGCTGTGCTGAGCTGTTGGTGACCGATCCCGACGTGCCCGCCGACGTGCTCGCGCTGGCTGCTCCCAGCGCCGAGGTGCGCCCGGCGGTGGGTGAACCTGGCGAGGTCGCGAAGGATCTGGTCGCCGAAGCCAAGGGTGGGCGGGTCGTGGTGCGCCTGGTATCTGGTGACCCACTGACCGCTGACGCTGTGGTCGTCGAGGCGCTGGCTGTGGCCCGTACCTCGGTGCCGTTCGAGGTGGTGCCCGGCGTGCCTACGGGTACTGCGGTACCGGCCTTTGCTGGGGTGCCGCTGGGCTCCGGGCACACCGAAGCCGACGTCCGCGCGGGCGTTGACTGGGCGTCCCTGGCTGCGGTGTCGGGCCCGCTGGTGCTGCACGCCACCGCGTCACACCTGGCCGAGGCGGCTGCTGAACTGGTCGAGCACGGGCTGAGCCCGCACACCCCGGTGGCGGTCACCGCCGCGGGCACCATGCCCACCCAGCACACGGTGGAGACCACGTTGGCGTCGCTGAGCGGTGACACCGGTGCGCTTACCGGGCCGCTGGTAGTGACTGTTGGCTCAGCGGTCGGCCAGCGGGCGAAGCTGTCCTGGTGGGAGTCCCGGGCGCTGTATGGCTGGAAGGTGCTGGTGCCACGGACCAAGGAGCAGGCCGGAGCGATGAGCGAGCGGCTGGCGATGCACGGTGCGGTGCCCGTTGAGGTCCCGACGATCTCGGTGGAGCCGCCCCGGTCCCCGGCACAGATGGAGCGCGCGGTCAAGGGTCTGGTGGACGGTCGGTACCAGTGGGTAGTGTTCACCTCCACCAACGCGGTCCGGGCGGTCTGGGACAAGTTCGCTGAATTCGGGCTGGATGCCCGGGCATTCGCTGGCGTGAAAATCGCCTGCGTGGGGGAGGCCACCGCAGAACGGGTGCGCTCGATGGGGATCGTCCCCGAGTTGCTGCCCTCGGGCGAGCAGTCCTCCGACGGGCTGCTGGCTGACTTCCCGCCCTTCGATGACGTGCTTGACCCGGTGGACCGGGTGCTGCTGCCGCGCGCGGACATCGCGACCGAGACCCTGGCCGCTGGGCTGCGCGAGCGGGGCTGGGAGATCGACGACGTGACGGCCTACCGCACAGTGCGGGCCGCTCCGCCGCCTGCCGAGACTCGCGAAATGATCAAGACGGGTGGCTTCGACGCCGTGTGCTTCACGTCCTCGTCCACGGTGCGCAACCTGGTTGGTATCGCTGGCAAGCCGCATACTCGCACGATCGTTGCCTGTATCGGCCCAGCCACCGCGGAGACTGCGGTCGAGTTCGGCCTTCGGGTGGACGTGCAGCCCGAGGTGGCGCAGGTCGGCGCCCTAGTTGACGCATTGGCCGAGCATGCCGCCCAACTCCGCGCCGAGGGTGCCCTTCCTCCCCCTCGCAAAGCCAAAAGCCGTCGCCGCTAGCCCCCCTGTGGATAACCCGTGAGTGGCGATGCGAGTTATAACTCGCATCGCCACTCACAGACCGGAGGCTCCCATGTACCCGACGAGCCGGCCGCGCCGGTTGCGCACCACGGCCGCGATGCGTCGGCTGGTTGCTGAGACGACGGTGGGCCCGCACCAGCTGGTACTGCCGGTGTTCGTCAAGCAGGGCCTCACGGAGCCGGTACCGATCCCGTCCATGCCTGGTGTCGTGCAGCACACCCGGGACTCGCTACGCAAGGCTGCGGCCGAGGCGGTGGCCGTCGGGTTAGGCGGGATCATGCTGTTCGGTGTGCCCGCCACCAGAGACGCCACCGGCTCCGGCGGGATCGACCCAGAAGGCGTGCTCAACACCGCCTTGCGCGACGTGCGTGCCGAGGTCGGCGACGACATCGTGATCATGGCGGACACGTGTCTGGACGAGTTCACCGATCACGGGCACTGCGGCCTGCTGGACGCGGCCGGCCGGGTGGACAACGACGCGACCATCGCGGTGTACGCGCAGATGGCGCTTGCGCAGGTGCAGGCTGGTGCTCACCTGGTCGGGCCCAGCGGCATGATGGACGGCCAGGTGGGGGTGATCCGGGCGGCGCTGGACGCTGCGGGCCACCACGACGCCGGGATCCTGGCCTATAGCGCCAAGTACGCTTCAGCCTTGTACGGGCCGTTCCGCGACGCGGTGGAATCCCAGCTGCGCGGGGACCGCCTGACCTATCAGCAGGATCCGGCCAATGTCCGGGAGGCGCTGCGCGAGGCGGCGCTGGATCTCGCCGAAGGAGCCGACATCGTGATGGTCAAGCCCGCGATGTCCTACCTGGACGTGCTGCACGCGGTCGCCGAGGTCTCCGACGTCCCAGTGGCCGCTTACCAGGTCTCTGGCGAGTACTCGATGGTGGAGGCGGCGGTGGCCCGGGGCTGGCTGGACCGGCGGCGCACCGTGCTGGAGACGCTGACCTCGATCCGCCGGGCCGGTGCCGATCTGGTGCTGACCTATTGGGCAGTGCAGGCCGCCGGCTGGCTGCGCTGACTCCGCTCCCGTCAACCCGGCTTCTGACGGGGCGTTGCCGCCAGTCATGGCAGCATGGGCGGGTGCGCTCCCGTCGCCTAGCCCGGATCCTGGTCGCCACGGGCGAGGTGCTGGCCGTCATCGTGCTCGCCGGGCTGGCCTGGTGGTGTTGGCACCGCGGCGTGCACGTCACGATGCGCCACGGCGTCGCGCTCAACCGGATCGAAGGGCGCTGGTGGGCGATCGCCACCGGCGCGGCCACCCTGGCCGGAATCCTGCTGCTCGACGCCGGGCGCGAGGCGGTCCTCGCGCTGAGGGAAGAGTGGTGCGCGTGAGCGCCACCGAGTCTGCCCGGCTGTTCGACCGGGCCAGCGCTGTGATCCCCGGCGGGGTGAACTCCCCCGTGCGGGCCTTCCACGCGGTCGGTGGCACGCCGCGCTTCATGGTCCGAGCGGCAGGGCCTTACCTGTGGGACGCCGATGGCAACCGCTACGTCGATCTGGTCTCGTCCTGGGGACCGATGATCCTGGGTCACGCGCATCCCGCGGTGGTGGACGCGGTACGTGCGGCCGCCACGCGGGGGCTCTCTTTCGGCACTCCCACCATCGGCGAAATCGAACTCGCTGAGGAGATCGTGCGCCGAGTCGCGCCGGTCGAGCAGGTCCGCCTGGTCAACTCCGGCACCGAGGCGACGATGAGCGCGATCCGGCTGGCTCGGGGCATCACCGGGCGCCCTGTGGTGGTCAAGTTCGCTGGGCACTACCATGGGCACGTTGACGCACTGCTCGTCGCCGCCGGCTCCGGTGTCGCCACCTTCGGGTTGCCCAGTAGCCCCGGCGTCACCGGTGCGCAGGCCGCTGACACGATCGTGCTGCCCTACAACGACCTCGACGCGGTCCGCGCCCTGTTCGTTGAACGGGGCGCCCAGATCGCCGCCGTCATCGCCGAGGCGGCTGCCGGGAACATGGGCGCGATACCACCCGATCCCGGTTTCAACGCCGCACTGCGTGAGCTGTGCCACGCCCACGGCGCGCTGCTGATCCTGGACGAGGTGATGACCGGGTTTCGGGTCTCGGCCGCAGGCTGGTTCGGGCTTGAGCGCGTGAGCGCCGACCTCTACACCTTCGGCAAGGTGATGTCCGGCGGGCTGCCGGCTGCGGCGTTCGGTGGCTCTGCGGAACTGATGGCCTACCTTGCGCCGGCCGGGCCGGTGTACCAGGCGGGCACGCTGTCCGGGAACCCGGTGGCGGTGGCCGCCGGTCTGGCCACCCTGCGGGCTGCCGACCGGGAGGTCTACGTCCGGCTGGACGTTGCGGCCACCCGGCTGGCCGGGCTGCTTGACCAGGCGTTAGACGTCGAAAGTGTGCCGCATCTGGTGCAGACCGCGGGTTCGTTGCTCAGTGTGTTCTTTACTGGCACCACCATCGGACCGGTGCGGGACTATGCTGGGGTACAAGCCACTCAGACCTGGCGTTTCCCGGCATTTTTCCACGCGCTGCTCGAGCATGGCGTCTACGCCCCGCCCAGCGCGTTTGAGTCCTGGTTTGTCTCCGCGGCACTGGACACCGAAGCCTTCGAGGTGATCGCCACGGCGCTGCCGCATGCTGCCCGGGCCGCTGCCCATGCCGCCGTGCCAGCGGCACCGGAGCCACAGGAATGAGCCGCACCGTGGTCCACCTGCTGCGGCACGGTGAAGTGGACAATCCGGAGGGGATTCTCTACGGCCGGCTACCTGGTTTCTGTCTCTCTGACGTTGGCGTCCGCCAAGCTGAGCAGGTCGCCGCGCATCTTGGGGACCACGATGTGGTGCACGTGGTCGCCTCGCCGCTGCTGCGGGCGCAGCAGACCGCGGCGCCGATCGCCGCGAGGCACGGCCTGGACGTGGTCACCGATGACGGGCTGATCGAGGCGGGCAACGTATTTGAGGGCACCCGGGTTTCGGTCCAGGACGGGGCGCTGCGCGACCCGCGGTCCTGGCCCAAGCTGTGTAACCCGTTCCGGCCGTCCTGGGGCGAACCGTACCGGGAGATCGCGGCCCGGATGCTCGCCGCCGCGCATCGGGCCCGCGAGCGGGCCGCTGGGCATGAAGCGGTCTGCGTCTCACATCAGTTGCCGATCTGCGCGGTGACCCGGTATCTGGCCGGGCAGCGGCTCTGGCACGACCCACGGCACCGGCGGTGCTCGCTGGCATCGTTGACCAGCCTGGTGTTCGCCGGCGAGGCACTGATCGACGTGGTCTACAGCCAACCGGCGGTGAGCAGGGCATGAGGCACGCACTGGTCGTGGTGCTCACCGCACTGTTGCTGGCCGGCTGCGCTGCGGCGCTGCTGACCGGGTGCGCCACGGGGACCGGCGCGGTGGCCCACGGCGGCACCTTCGAGTTCGTCTCACCTGGCGGGAAGACCGACATCTTCTACGACCCGCCGGCTAACCGGGGCACTGTCGGCGCGTTGTCCGGGGACAGCCTCACCGAACCTGGGACGGCGGTGTCGCTTGCGCGTGACCCCAACCAGGTGGTGGTGCTCAACGTCTGGGGCTCGTGGTGCGGGCCGTGCCGGTCCGAGGCTGCTGACCTGGTTCGAGTCGCCACTGCGACGGCGAGTCAGGGCGTACGGTTCCTCGGGATCGACGTGCGGGACGCTCGGGCCGCCGGGGCGGATTTCGCCCGCGACTTCGGCCTGACCTACCCCTCGATCTTCGACCCACCCGGCCGGACCCTGTTCGCGCTGGGCGGGATCCCCCGCGCGGTGGTGCCGCTGACCATCGTGCTGGACCGCCACCACCGCGTCGCCGCAGTATTCCTGCACGCCATGCGCGCGCAGGAGCTACAACCCGTGGTGCAACGCATCGCGGCCGAGCCCTAACCCCAGCCGTCGCCCTGTTTGTGATCAACCTCATGTGCGCCGAGTTCGACAGGAGAGCTGTTCGAAGCACCACCGCGCAGCTCTCCTGTCGAACTCGGCGAATGGAGAGCGGTCAGGCGGCATGGTCAGGCGGCATGGTCAGGCGGCGCGCTGGCGGAGCACGGCGCGGACCTGGGCGGCGAATCGGTCGGGATTGCGCAGCACGTCGGTGGCACTGGCGCGCAGCACAGTCCAGCCCAGCGCGGCGAGCCGGTTGTGCCTGGCCAGGTCGGCCCGGAACGTCGGCGTGTTCTGGTGGTGTTCCCCGTCGAACTCCACGCCAGCTCGCGCGCTCGGGTAAGCCATGTCCAGCCACGCCACGTGATCTCCGAGTTCGTCGCATACCCGGTACTGCAACTCGGGGCGCGGCAGCCCACGCAGGACGAGGGATAACCGGCATCGGGTTTCCATCGCGGACTCCGCGCGCGGATCCATCAGCTCGGCGACCAGCGGAACCCTCCCGCGCCACCGCGCCCCGGGGCAGCGACCTGCCATCCTGGGCAGCGCGGATGGTCCAAACCGCCCGATCCGGCCCAGCGCGTCGGCCGCGACGACACCCTCCACGAGGGTCAACCAGCGAGCAAGGTCGTATGCGGTACGAAGAGCGGAGGTGACCACCAGCCCGGCCACCGTCTCAACCTCGTCGTCGGCAAGCTGCTCCCGGTGCACCCGCAGCCTGCGGTACTCACGCACGTCACGGCCCGCCACCACCTCGGCGTCCGCGTCGCGGGGCGCGATCCGGGCGCCGAGCAGCTCCGCCGCGGAATAGCCGGCCAGCGCACCACGCCCGGCAACCAGCAGGTGCGCGCCTCGCGATCGCATGGCCAGCGTCGGGGCAAGGCGCGCCGGCAGGTAAATGTCCGGAAACAGCCTGCGGAATCCGGGACCGCGCAACTGACTCTTGGTCACCAGCCCAGCGGCCACGGCAAGCGATCCCCGCAACGGTGCGTCCAACTCCCCCATGCATCGCAGCCTGCCCCCAGCACCGCCTCACAGCTACTCGCCAAGCCCCCACACCCCCGAGTTATCCACAACTGGGACTCGATCCACAGACAGACCCTGTTCACGTGCAGCCGGGCCAGACCCCGCTCTAGCCGGTCGGCACCACAAGGGCGGGTCATTCGATCTTCGACCCGCCTGGCCGGACGCTGTTCGCGCTTCCCCGCATCCCGCGTTCGGTGGTGCCGCTGACAATCGTGCTGGACCGCCACCATCGGGTCGCCGCCGTCTTCCTGCACCCCATGCGCGTGCAGGATCTACAATCTGTGGTGCAGCGCATCGCCACGGAGCCTTGATCATCCGATCCCCGCGTCGCGGTTAGCATTCGCGGATGGCGACTCAGCTGCCGGACGGTGTGCGGTTGTTGCGCACCTTGACCGGCCTGAACGGGACGATCGGGCGCTTCGACTGGTCGCCGGACGGGCACCTGCTCGCAACACCATCGACGGACGGCACGGTCCGCATCTGGAACACCGATTCCGGCGCATGCCTGCGCACCGTCCGCGGCCAGGACGAGTGCATGTTCGCTGCGGCTTTTGATCCGGATGGACGCATCCTCGCTACCGGGGGCGACGGTGGCACAAGCCTGTGGGACCTCGACAGCGGAAAGTTGCTCAACCGGCTCGCCAGCGGTGACTGCTACGACCTCGCATTCAGTCCGCGCCGCAACATCTTGGCGAGCGTGAACGACCTGCGCATCGTCACACTGTGGGAACTGTCCACCGGCTCCGCGCTGTGCCAGATCGCCGAATACAACACCATGTTTACCAGTGTGGCCTTCGACGGTAAGGGTGGCATGCTCGCGACGGGAGGTGATGTCGGCGGGACAATCAGGCTGTGGGCGATCCCGAGTGGAGAGCACCTCCGCGCGTTCGACGGGCACTCGGTTGAGGCCACGTCTGTCGCCTTCCATCCGGGAGGCGGGATTCTGGCCAGTGCGAGCTTCGACCGCACCATCAGATTATGGAACGTGGCCACGGGCGGCACCGTGTCGATCCTTGAGGGCCACACTGGCGCGGTGCTGGCCCTTTCGTTTTCTGGCGACGGTCGGGTGCTCGCGTCGAATAGTGATGACGGCACAGTGCGACTCTGGGAAACCGAGACCGGACGGTGCATGGCAGTCCTGTTTGCTTTGGGCAATGGGATGCACAGCGTCGCGTTCCACCCACATCTGCCGATCTTGGCGGCGATCGGGCTCTGTGCCGAGCGCGGTATCGCGGGATACGTGGCCACCAGCGCGCTGTGCGGCGATGGTTTGGACGAGCTGGTCGGGCGGATGCGCGCGGCGATCCGCTGGGACGAGCGGCCGACGACGGTCACCACGCAGACCTTCAAGCGCATCAAGAACTATGTGTTGGAACTCAAGGCGGCGCCCGGCCCCGAGAAGGCAATCTTCGGCCTTGCCGAACTCCGGGCGCGCCTGGTGCCGGAGTATCCCGCTACCGAGTTCACCGACGCCGAGCTGCTGACGGCGGTGCAGCACCTGGCGAACCATGGTTATGTCACGCAGCTGCGCACCTCGCGCGGCGAGCCGCGGATCTTACTTGCGCCGGTGCTGCTGAACAATCTCGCCGCGTCGATGGTCCTGGAGGCGCGGCGCAATCCGAAAGGCCTGGGCTCGCTGGAGGAGCGGCAGGTGCTCACCGGCAGGTACCACTTCACGGAGCTTGCGCAGTTGTCGGCCGAGGAGCGAGAGATCCTGCTCGACTCGACCATCGTCATGTTTCTGGCGCGTTCCGTTTGTTTCCGCGAGACCGATCCGCTCACCGCGCGTTCCTATCTGGTGTTCCCCGAGCTCATCAATCTCAAGAAACCGGTGGTCACTGATGAACAGTCCATCGACGAGGGTGCCGCATACACGGTGAGCGGTGCGGTGGAAAACGTCTACGCCTCGCTGGTGGTCCTGCTGGGGTACACCAGTACGTTCACCCGGACCAACCAGTGGCGCGACCACGCCCGTTACGTCGTGGGCGACGGTTTGCTGTGCGGTCTGCGCAAAGAAGCCGAGCGCGAGGGTGAGCTGGATTTCGTGATCTGCTTCGGCGCCACCGCGGGGACGCCGATCCGGACGCTGTTCCAGAGCCTGTTCGAAAGCTTCCTAGCTCGCCGCGAGTTGACCGTCCGTCGCTACGAGGCGGTGCGGTGCGCCAATGGCCCCCAGCTCAACCGGGCCGTCGTGCGGGAGCGGCTTGCCCAAGGCGCCAACTACGCGTTCTGTCCTGAATGCGGGCAGTGGGTCGCGCTGCCCCCGGCTGATACCCCGATCGAACTCACCCGGGCGCAGGCCGACCGTGACACCCAGCGCCAGGTAGCCAGCCGGCGGTCGCGGTTTGAGCAGGCGCTGTTCCGGCTCAAGACCTACGTCATGCAGGAAGGGATCCCGGCTCCGGACTGCTTCATCAGCTACGCCTGGGGCGACGAGCGCCAGAGCGCACGAGCGCTGGGTGGAGCACGAACTCGCCACTGACTTGTGCAACGCGGGGATCACCGTGGTGCTCGACCGGTGGGAGAACGCGCGCTTCGGCGCGAGCGTGCCCCGTTTCGTGGAGCGCATTGTCGGTGCCCGGAAGGTCATCGTGGTAGGCACGCCGCTCTACCGCACCAAGTACGACAACGATCAACCGATGAGCGCCTTCGTCGTGGCCGCAGAGGGCGACCTCATCGGGAAGCGGATGATCGGCTCCGAGGCTGATAAGGAGAGTGTCCTGCCCGTACTCCTGGACGGGACCTCAGAGTCCGCGTTCCCACCATTGCTGCAGGGTCGGGTCTATGCCGACTTTCGGCCGGCGCAGCGATACTTGTTGACGGTGTTCGGCCTGATCGTGAGCCTCTACCAGCTCTCGTCCGACGAGCGCGTTCGCGCGTTACGGCTCGAGTTCATGGACGAACGGCCTTAGAGTCCGCCCCTCCCAAGATCGTTGAGCGGGTCAGCACGGTGTACGGTTACGTTGCTTCGATGGTGGCTCCGTACAGTTGGTCAGTGCACCGGCCCTGGGCGGCCGGAGGTCGCGGACGCATCTGGGCTGCGGCGAGACGGTCGCATCCTGCCGTCTGCACCCCGTGGGGATGGCCGCACCTCTCTGCGGTCCATGCCACCCCGACCGGCGGCCAGAATGCGATCAAGCCCATGGTGTCCGCCAGCGTGGACACCATCCGGATGGGCTAGCTAGAGGCAGCGTGATTCTCCGGCTGGCGCTGATACTCGACGCACTCAGCGATGTCCCGGTGTCGGACTCTGAGGTGTGCAGTAGCCTGACGTACCCATGATCGGAGTGTTCCGCCCCGGGGCATCGGTAAGGGCCATACTCCGGTGAATGAAGTGGGTGCTCTGTGGACGCTGACGACGACGCGCGGACGATCGGTGCCCGGCTGCGGCAGATCCGCAATTCCCGGAAGAAATCACTGCGGGTGGTCGCCGGACTGGCCGGGATGTCGAAATCCCATCTGTCCGAACTCGAACGGGGCGAGTGTGCCCTGGATCGTCGATCGGAGATCGTGGCCCTGGCGAACGCTCTCCGAGTGGCCCCGTCGGAGTTCATGAAGTTGCCAGTACCCGTGCCGGCCAATGGCGACACTGACAGCGCAGTGGACGCGGTCCGGCTTGCGCTGATGGCCGTGAGCAGCAGACGGCCCGGTGGGGAGGTGAAAGGCGTTGCGGAGCTACGGGACCGGGCGAGGGCGATTGAGCGCGTTGACTACCCCAGTCGCGGTGTTGCACTACCGGGCCTGATCCGGGACCTGCACAGCAGCATGGCTGCGGGGCGGGATGTGGCCGAACTGCTCGAGTTGGCGGTGGTGGTGCACGCCCAAACTGTCTGCGGTTGGCTCCTGGTCGTAGGCGCCCCGCTGGATTTGCGCTGGCATGCGTCCATGCTGGCCCGCCAAGCCGCCGAAGACCTCGACGACCGCACCGCGTTGGGCGTCGTCGCGTGGGGTGCCGTGGTCGAGATGATCGCGTCGGGTGCTTTCGACCTGGCCCGCTCCGAGCTCGACTCGGTGACGGTGCCCACGAACACCAGCGACGGCTTGCAGCTCGACGGCATGCTCGCGCTGTCCCGGGCGCTGGTGGCCGCTTCGGACAAGCGGCCCGGTGACATGCAGGCTCCCCTGGAGCACGCCGCGCGGCTCGCTGAGCGCACCCGGCAGGGCAACGCATTTCGGATGGGTTTCGGACCGGTCAACGTGGGCCTGTGGCGCATGGCCGGCGCGTTGGAGGCCGGGGACCCCGATACGGCCGTCCAGGTCGCGGAGGGTCTGCGCCCGCAGGAGCACCCCAGCCGAGAACGCCGGGCTACCTACTGGATGGACTACGGGCGGGCACTGGCCCGCGTCCGCCGGCGGGACGATGCGGTGCGGGCGTTGCGTACCGCCGAGGAGCTGTTGCCCATGCGTGTGCTGCGTAACCCGTTCGCCCGGGATGTCATCGCCGAGCTAGTCGTCCATTGCCGACGGGACTCGGTGGGCCGGGAGCTGCGGGGGATGGCGTACCGCGTGGGTCTGCCGGTGTAGCCCAATCGGGGGTAGCGTCCGCGTTGGCGGCCACCCGCTTGTGTCGATCGTTCACGGTCGTCATCATGATCGACGTACCCGAACAGCACTACCGGCCCCGTGAGCGGGACCGGCTGATAGCGCTGGGCCGTCGCACCGACGACGACAAGCGCTGCACGCTGCTGGTGGTCAGCGAAGCCGATGGCTCATGGTCATTTCACGGCTTGGGCGCACTCGTCGGGGTGAAGCTGTCGAAGGCCGACACGCTCGCCCTGGTCGAGTCGATCCTGGCACGTGCCCTGTGAGCTGGTACCTGCGCTCGATGGGTGACCGAGACACGCACTGCGGCCAGTACTCGATTACCACCCGCAGCGTGCACTCGGTGTGCGGTGCCGAGTTCGTACCGCTGAAACTGACCGACGGCTCTCCGCTGGTACTGTCCGGGTCGCCGCCGGACCCCGACCAGATCTGCCCGCAGTGTCGGCATGCCTCGGGTACGCCGTGAGCACGGCGCTGAGATGAGGCTTGAGCGTGCTGGACTGGCGCAGCCACGCCATCGACGAGCGGACCGACCATCCGCTCGGCGTCCACGAACAGGCGGGCTCGTATAAGAGTGGCGCATTGAAGTTGAATTCTTTCCCGCGAGCCGCTGAGTCGGCGCACCGAATTCCACTGTCCCACTTCTTTGCGTTGACCCCGCCGACTGGCTTCACCACACCCCGAGGCCAGTGCACATTGTGTCGTCCCTATGCGGGTTTGGGGGGTGGTAGCCGTTGAGAGCGCCTGGGGGCGGGGTTGGTGGTACTTGACGGGCTATCGAGACCTACGCTGAGCGTTGTGGGGCTCACCGACTTCGACAGCCCGGCCAGCATATCAAGGAGGTACGCGCGCTGGCGGACAGCGCCACGCCGTCCAGCGCGTCAGCACGGCGAGCTTGTTCGCCTGCCCGGGGGCAGCGAGGCGGTGGATATGTTCGTCATGGCCCGGGACCTCTCTCCGGTCAAGATCCCGGTGTTTCTGCACTGGTCCGGCGCCGCAGCTCGAGATGCTGTCATTCCCAGCCGTCCGCACCGAATCCGCAGGATTCGGGGATTCAGAGCTGTTCACAGGCTGGTGGGCATGGCTACACTTCGTGTCAGGACGAGGGGGAGGACCCGTGCCGGAGGCGACGCGACCGCTGCTCATGAGGTGGTGCCCGAGGGTGGCACCGTTCGACGCGGCTTCGCTGGCCGAGGCACTCTGGCTAGCCGTCCGATCCCGTAACAGCGGCATCTGGTACGTATCCAGAATTATGGGCCATCAATGGCCCAGCATCTTGAGGAGGAATTATGTACGGCGTTTCGCTTTTTAGCGTCGTGTATCTCATTATCGGCGCGGTGGTAGCGTACACTCACGGATACGTGCTCACGAGTGCTGGCGAATTTCTATCCTTCCTCTTGGCTATGTTTCTCTGGCCTCTCGTGCTGCTTGGTGTTAACCTCCATATCGCTGTCTAGGCGCGTGCGGTCTCACCCGCTATCCCATTTGCCAGCTCAACACCGGCGAGCAGGTCGTGCGGTAACGGGCGCCGATGTGGCGGGCGAAAACATGCAGGCCGCCCTCGGCCGCCAACTGTCCACCCACTCGTCACAGGCCTCTTTCCGGATCCGATGGACTGAGATGCTTGCACCGCGCTTGCGATCTGCAACTATCCTGAGCGTGATCGGACTGCCCGCAAGGTTTCCTCGTTATAAAATCCACATCTGCCGATTTATCCCGAGGAGTGGAACCCATGCAGTTCAAGCTGCTAGGACCCTTGGAAGTTGTTGACAAGGGTCGGTCACTTCCGTTGAATGGCAATAAACAGCGGGCAACACTCGGCTTTCTGTTGCTGCACGGAAACTCTGTGATCGCGACCAGTCGCATATTGAAGGCCCTCTGGCCGGTCGACATGCCTGTCACCGGCCGAAAAATGCTACAAAACGCTGTTTCCGGGTTGCGTGGAATGCTTTCCACTCATGGAGAAGGACCCGATTCTGCACTACTCCTGACCCACGCTCCCGGGTATCTGTTTCGAGTGGAACCAGACCGTGTCGATCTCAGTCGCTTCCACAGTTTGGTGAATAGTGGCCGAGCGGACTTGATGGTCGGTTCGTGGGAGCAGGCCGCGCGGACGCTGCGGAATGCGCTGGCGCTGTGGCGAGGTCCCGTGCTGACCGATTTGGTCGAGTCCGGAGTCGCCTGGCCAGAGCTGACCGCAGTGCAGAACGCGCGACTGGCCGCATTGGAGGACTGCGTCGAAGCCGAGTTCGCCTCCGGTCGCTATAGCGAGGTGATCAGCGAACTAGAGACGTGGGTCGCGATCGAGCCGCTGCGGGAACGGTTGTGCGGTCAGTTGATGCGAGCGCTGTACCACTGTGGTCGGCAAGCTGACGCGTTAGGGCTCTATCGCCGCACGCGGACAAGGCTCATCGAGGAACTCGGGCTTGACCCCGGTCGGGAATTACAGGAACTGGAACGGGCCATCCTCAACCAGGAACTGATACTGGAGCCACCTGCGATTCCCTTCCACTCCCTGCCGCCTGCCAGTGCGTCCCCACCGCATCGTGCCTTAGAGATTGGTCCGCGAAAGCCCGCACGGCAGCCCGACGCGGGTATTCGGCAGGCAACGGTCCGCGACGTGGCGCCGGTGCGTTCTGGTGCAACGAGACCAACCGGATACGCCGGGGCGGAGCTCAAAAGGGTCAGCGTAGTGCTTGTGATGACCCGTTTCGACCGTGATGTCGGTGATGTTGACCCCGAAGACGTTGACGCCGTGTGGCAGGACGTTGCGACAACTGTCCACGAGGAGGTTGAGCAGCTGGACGGGACTGTCGGAGGCACGATCGGCTCGGTATGGCTAGCTGTGTTCGGTGCCTCGCAGAATCGTGAGGACGATGCTGGGCGGGCCGTGCGGGCAGCAATGAGGGTGCGAGACCGGCTCCGTTACCGCGATCTGTCCTCTTCCCATGTTGCCCCGCTGGCTGTCATGGGCGCGGTGGCGACCGGCGACGCGCTGGTAAGGCGCCAGGAGGATGATCGTGGTGGGGTGCCCGTGGTGACAGGGGGAGTTCTGGACAGGTGTGTGGGGCTGCTGGCGCACGTTTCCGCCAACGAGGTACTGGTGTGCGAAGCGACCCGGCGGGCCAGTGACCTCGCGATCACCTACGACGCGGCTCACAACCCGGTCACAGGCTCGCGAGCGGTGGCGTATCCGGAGCTGGAAAAATTCGAGCCCACTGCGCCGTTCGTCAACCGCGACCGCGAACTGAAAATGCTGCTCGTCCTGTTCAACCAGGTCTGTCAGCAATCGCGGTCCCATCTGGTAACGATATTAGGAGAGCCTGGCATCGGGAAAAGCAGGTTGGTTATCGAGTTTGAACGCGCGATCATAGGTACTTCCGGGAAGGCTCGATGTCTTATCTGCCGCCCGTCACCCTTCGGGCGCGACAGCGCGATGGCTGTGCTGTCTGAAAGCGTGAAATCCTACGCGAGAATTCTCAGCACAGACCCGGTTGACATAGTGGGGGAGAAGCTGGTTGATGCTGTTCGTGACTTGGCTGGTACCGGAGTCGGGTCGTCCTGGATGGTGTCCCACCTGCGGGCTCTGGTCGGCGTGGACAATGGCGAGGAAACGCTGAAGGTCCAGGGTGGGTCCTTCACGGCTTGGCGGCAGTTTCTGGAGGAGGCCAGCAGCGTGGGTCCCCTGGTCGTCGTCTTAGAAGACCTGCACAGGGCTGACGACGTCCTCCTGGACTTCGTTGACCACGTCACAGAGTCGGCGGGATCGTTTCCGCTACTGGTCATTGTGACTGCTCGCCCCGAACTGCTCGACCGCCGGCCGGCCTGGAGTGGCGGCAAGGTCCGCGCGAGCACCACCACCCTGGATCCCCTTTCCGACGATGACACCGCCCGCCTGCTCGCCCTGTCGTGTGCCCGGAACGGAGCCTCTGGCCAGCACCATGGCGCATTGGGCACCGGTGCCACCGGTGTTTTCCGTGCGGTGGCGTCGTGCATTGGAGGAAATCCACTGTTCGCCATCGAGTACGCACAGATGCTGTGGGAAGACGGCCCCGGTGGATTTCGAGATCTCCACGGGATTGACAACCTGCACGATACCCGTCGCGTTGACGTACCCCTGCCACTTCCCCAACTGGTCCACCGCGTCCTGGCGTCTCGGCTCGATAGCCTGCCGGCCGACGTGAAAGCGGTGTTGCTGGATGCCGCCGTGCTCGGTGAGCGAATTTGCGAGGCGAGCCTTGCTGCGGTGAGTGGGCGGGCTGCTGGTGAGGTGTCTTCTTGCCTGGAGTACCTGGAGCGTTGGGAGTTCCTGAGGCAAACGAGCCGAGAACCGGACATCGCTGCGGCCAGTTACGTATTTCGGCACGTCTTGGTCCGCCATGTCGCCTACCGGATGATTCCTCGGACGGTGCGTGCTGAAAAGCACGAACGGGCTGCGGCATGGTTCGAGAGGTTGCCGGGGCAAAACGCGAATTTATTAGCTTATCACCAACGTCAGGCTACTGTCTTGTCCGTTCCTGTCGATGGAGCTACGATGCGGGTTCGGCAACGGATGTTCGGCGCGTTGTCGGCGGCTGGTCCACCGGAGGTCGTTGCGGTACCTCCGCAGCGGTCACACGTCAATCATACGGTGCTGACGCGATTGACACAATGACTGCTCCCCAGAAGGGAATCTAGGCTGTGAGCGCGCTGCCGGCATCAGCGATCCGACTACCCTCGCTGACCGGCTACCGCTTGATCCTCGCCGTTGCCGTCTTCTCCACCCATGCGCTGGCTTCGGCCCGGTTCTACCACAACGATTTTGTGAACAGACTCGGACTCATAGCGCCGTACGGCATCGCCTCCCTGTCTTCCTTCTTCGCGTTGAGCGGTTTCGTGCTTACCTGGGCGACGCCGACTCGGGCCGACACGGCACGACTGTTCTGGCGCAGACGGCTGGTCAAGATATTCCCCAACCATGTCCTCACCTGGGCACTGACCATCGTGCTGCTCGCGACGCTCGGGCCGATGCCCCTTCTGGGAGTACCTCCCCATGTCGGCCCCGCGCTGACAAACCTGTTCCTGGTGCAGGCATGGATACCTAGTCCAAACTACCTGCTCAGCGTAGACGGGATCAACTGGTCGGTCTCTTGCGAGCTCTTCTTCTACACTGTGCTGCCATTGCTGATCCGGCCCTTGATGCGCATCCCTCCCGATCGACTGTGGAGATGCTTCATGGGGATGGCCGTCGTGATGGCTGTCGTCCCGGCGGTCATCACTTACGCGATCCACGCTCCGCCGTGGCTCCTGTGGCCCCCGCTGTCATTCGTGCAGACCTGGCTCGTCTACTTCTTTCCACTGGTACGGCTGCCCGAGTTCTTCCTTGGCGTGTTGCTGGCCCGCATCGTGCAGATGGATCGTTGGCCGCGGTTGCGCGTGTGGTGGGTAGTATTGTTCGCTGTACTGGTCTGGCTGACGACGTTGATCCTACCCGTCACGTATTCTCGCAGTGGCATATTGGCGGTAGCCGTATGTCTGTTCATTCCGATCATCGCTGTTCACGATATCGAAGGGAGGGGTGGCTGGCTCAGCCGTCGTAGTGTGGTCCTCCTAGGGGATGCGTCGTACGCGACGTACCTTATCCACTGGCCTCTACTGGGAATCACGCGCCATCTGGTCGGTGCGCACCGGACGTTCGACGGCGTGACCGGAACTCTGATTATCATTGCAGTTTTCGTCGTCGCCCAACTGGCCGCTGTCGCCTTGTACCAGTACTTCGAGCGGCCGCTGATGCGCCGATTCTCCTCTCCACGTCCCCGGAACCGCAGCGTCGCGGGCGGACACCTCCCCCAATCCGATGCCGCCCGATAGCCGCCCGACGGACGTCGGTTGTCACTCCCGTGTCGCGTCACCTAGGCCTCAAGGCCGCCCATAGCTGCGACGGGGCGCACCTCGACCACGTTCTTTCTAGCATCAGGAATCGCTGCGGCGATCTCCAGCGCGCGTTCTGTGTTCTCGCAGTCGACCACGTAGTAGCCGGAGAGGTACTCCTCGGTGTTGGTCAGCGGTCCTTCGGTGATGTCGATCTTCCCGTCGCGCACCCGGACGGTGTGGGACTTGCTCCGGTCCGCGAGTGGAGCACCGTACAGGTGTTCCCCGGTATCGATGATCTTCTGGGTGAACGTGATGTACTCCGCCAGCCAGTCTTCTTTCTCGGCCTGTGTGAGAGTTCTCCACCGGGCCGCGTCCGTGTGGATGAGCAGCATGTACTTCATGGCCGGTCCCCTCCCTGTCGGTACTCACGTCGCAGTCGTACGCACGTCGCAACGGCTTTTCAATCATCCCCTATGCGTCCATGTTACCCGACCATGGGCGGTCGATGGAAGTTCATCATTGCGGTGACGACCACACTCAAGCGTACACTAGATTTGACTGACCTATCGGCATTCGCTCTGGTTTGGTGACCATCATGCTGGTGCTCGGATTGAACGGGAATTTCTCCACGGAAGACGAAGATCTGGTGCCGGGCATGCTGGAATTTTTCTTCCACGATGCCTCAGCCAGTCTGGTCCGAGACGGAGTGCTGGTTGCGGCGGTGGAAGAGGAGCGGCTAAATCGGATCAAGAAGACCACCAAGTTCCCCATCAATGCGATCCGGTCCTGCCTGGCCACAGCGAACGTATCACCCGCTGATATCGACGCTGTCGGCTACTATTTCCGCGAAGATCACATGGACATGGTGCTTAACCAGCTCTACACTGAGAATCCCAAGACGTTAATTCGCTACTCTCGCCGGCTCATCAAGGAACGGCTGCGAACAGAATTCGGTTGGGAGCTCCCTGACGACCGATTGGTCTACATCCCGCATCACATCGCGCATGCGATGTCCAGCTTTGTTCGCTCCGGAATGCACGAGGCATTGGTCGCTATTCTGGACGGTCGAGGCGAGGAAAATTCCGGTACGGTCTTCGTAGCGCATGGTGAACAGCTGGAGAGTGTGACAACCTACCCGGTGCACAAATCATTGGGGACGCTGTACCTGTCCGCAACCCAGTTTTTGGGTTACAAGTTCGGTGACGAGTACAAGGTCATGGGACTCGCCCCTTACGGCGATCCTAGCAGGTATCGCGAGGTCTTCGACTCGCTATATTCGCTGCATGACAAGGGTGACTACGAGCTCGCCTCCAGCATTGTGGGGCCCAATGTATTCGGGCCAACTTTTTTCGCCCACGAATTTCTTCCGAGAAGGAAAGGGGAGAATTTCACCCAGCAACACATGGACTTCGCCGCAGGGCTCCAGGAGGCTGTCGAGAAAATCGTGTTGCACATTCTGGGGTATTGGGCAGAATTCACCGGGCTCACGAAGCTGTGCTTTGGTGGGGGCGTTGCGCACAACTGCAGTCTCAACGGCATGATCCTGCGCTCCGGAATGTTCGATGAGGTGTTCGTGCATCCGGCCTCCCACGACTCCGGTGCCGGGGAAGGCGCGGCGCTCGCGGCCGAGCACCAGCTCAGGGGAGCCGTGATTCCCCGAGTGCGGCTGCGTACCGCTGCCCTGGGCCCTGCCTTGGGCAGTGCAAGCGAGATCATCACCAAACTGGACGCCTGGAACGCGCTGATCGAGGTCGTCCGCCCTGACGACATTGTCGACCGTGCTGTCGAGCTGCTGGCCGAAGGCGCGGTGCTCGGCTGGGCACACGGCAGGTCCGAGTTCGGCCCGAGGGCACTGGGCAACCGCAGTATTGTCGCTGACGCGAGACCGAAGGAGAACCAGACCAGGATCAACGCTATGGTCAAAAAGCGGGAGAGTTTCCGGCCCTTCGCGCCGGTCGTCACCCCTGAGGCCGCGTCGACGTACTTCGAGATACCAGCCGCCCGGGCGAACTATGACTTCATGTCGTTCGTGGTCCGCGTGCGTGCGGAGCGGAGGGAAGAACTCGGCGCGGTAACCCACATCGATGGGACCGCACGAATTCAGATCATCGAGCCCGAGGTCAACGAGCGTTTTCACCGGCTGGTGGCCAGATTCGGCGAATTCACCGGGACGCCCGTGCTCTTGAACACTTCGTTCAACAACAACGCTGAGCCGATCGTACAGAGCGTCGAGGACGTCCTGACCTGTTTCCTCACCACTGAACTGGACTACGTCGTGATCGAGGACTTCTTGGTCCGACGACGGCCGAACTTCTTGGCGGCGATCGATGACCTGGTCCTTCGGTTCAGGCCGGTGACCAAGCTCGCCACGCGCGTTGGGTTCACGTCATCCGGCGAGCGGATCGTAGTTCACGAGATATTTCTCGACTATTCGACTGGACCGAGTTCCGAGGTGTCCCCGCAGGTGTACGCGCTGCTTGCGAAGGTGGATGGGGTGAGCCCTCTCGCCGCATTCGGAGGAAGCTTATCCGACGCGCTCAGGGAGGAGCTGTTCCGGCTGTGGGCCGAACGTTTCTTCACCCTGACGCCGGCGTGATCGCTCCAGTTATGAATGAGGAGGAACGATCAGTTACCTGGGGATTGATGTTGGCGGCACCAAGGTCGCCTTCCGCTTCGAAGGAAGCAGGCAGAAAACTTACGAGGCCTCTTTTCGTTGGGATAGCGCGCGAAATTCACGATCGCACGGTGCCGCGGACGATCTCGCCATGCTGACGGACAAGGTGTGCGAGTTGCGTAGGTACTGGCGGGAACCGATTCAGGCGGTCGGTGTCGCTATGCCAGCCAAGCTCGACGGCTCGGGCAGGGTGCTGGCATGGCCTGGTCGACCGGGATGGTGTGGAGTGGAACTGTGGACCTCGCTCCGCACGTTGTTTCCTGGTAGCGAGGTGCGGTGCGCGGACGATGGAGATCTGGCCGCTGTCGCCGAGGCACGTGCGGTGTGCTGCGCCGAGTTGGTGTACATCGGCGTCGGTACCGGTATCGGCGGCGGAATCGTCTCCGGCGGACGGTCATTCCCCGGCCAAAGAAGGGGATCCTGTGAAATCGGTCATGTGGTGGTTGACCGTTGTGGGAGGGGTTGCGACTGCGGCCGCCGCGGCTGCCTGCAGGCGGTGGCCTCGGGCCCGGCGACGCTACGCCGGGCCGCCGAACTCCGGGGCAACGATGTGACTTTCCCGGAGTTCCGGCGTGCGGTCCTGGCCGGGCGGCCGTGGGCGGTGTCCGCGGTGGCGGACAGTGCTGCCGCACTGGCGGCAGCGATCATCAGCCTCGATGAGTTGCTGCACCCGTCGCTGGTCGTGATCGGCGGCGGCTTCGCTGCTCAATTGTCGTGCCTGGTCGAGACCGTGTCCACCGAGGTCGCTCGGCTGGCACGACCAGGGAGTCCGCCACCACCTGTCCAGCCGGCCGTGCTCGGTGGACTGTCGTCCCTGCGCGGCGCCGTGCTGGCGGCCAGGGGTTTGGCCGGTTGACCCCACCTGCCGCTTGTCAGCTATCCGTGATCGCCAGCAACGCCGTGGCCGCCAGCCGGTAGCCGAGCGAGCCGAGACCGACGATCACGCCGCTGGCCAGCGGGGCGAGCACCGACTCGTGGCGGAACCGCTCCCGGGCCCAGACGTTGGACAGGTGTACCTCGATCCAGGGCCGGGGGTAGTTGGCCAGCGCGTCGCGCAGGCTCCAACCCGCGATCATCAGGGCGCCCGGATTGATGATCGCTCCTATCGTGTCGTAGTTGTCCTGAATCGTACGGACCACGTCGCCCTCGCCGTCGTGCTGGAACGAGCGGACCTTCCACCCCCGATCGGACACCTCCTCGCTGACAGCGTTCTCGATGTCGGTCAGCGTGTCCGTGCCGTACAGCTGCGGCTCACGCCGGCCGAGTATGCCCAGATTGGGGCCGTTAACCAAGAGTAGTTGATCCACCGGGCTCCTCGCATGCTGAAAGCAGTTCTGGCGGTCAAATAAAGTGCACATCGCGACGGCGCGATTATTGCACGTTGTCGCGGGACGGTGGGCTACAGGTGTCGTTGTCGTCGTGAATAAGGGGGAGTTGAGGGGGTGCTAGGGGGTTGGGGTCGGTCGGCGCCGCCGGTAATGTCCTGGATCTGCGCATTTATTTCTCATCGGGTGGAGTGACCATCAAGTGGAGTGACGGTGACAACCATGGATGTTGATTCGAAACAGGTGTTGGAATTTCCTCCGTGGCCCCAGTTCGGAGTCGAGGAACGGACTGGATTGATCCGCGCGCTGGATCAGGGGCAATGGTGGCGCGTGACGGGCAGCGAGGTTGACGCGTTCGAGCGGGAGTTCGCCGAGCATCACGGTGCCGAGCACGCGTTGGCGGTCACCACCGGGACGCACGCTTTGGAACTGGTCCTCGAGGTTCTCGGCGTGCGCCGAGGCACCGAGGTCATCGTCCCAGCGTTCACGTTCATCTCCTCCTCGCAGGCGGCACAGCGGTTGGGCGCGGTCGCGGTGCCCGTGGACGTCGACCCGGACACCTATTGCATCGACGTGTCCGCCGTCGAAGCCGCGATCGGTCCGACCACCCGCGCGATCATGCCTGTGCACATGGCAGGTCAGGTCGCCGACATGGACGCGTTGGCGAAACTGTCGGCGGACTCCGGCGTTCCCCTGCTCCAGGACGCTGCGCACGCCCACGGAGCGCGGTGGCAGGGAAAGAAGGTCGGGGAGTTGGGTTCGGTGGCCGCGTTCAGCTTCCAGAACGGGAAGCTGATGACGGCGGGGGAGGGGGGCGCTGTCCTGTTCCCCGACGCCGAGCTGTACGAGGAAGCCTTCGTGCGGCACACCTGTGGGCGTCCCCGCGGTGACCGGGGCTATTTCCACGCCACCTCGGGATCGAACTTCCGGCTCAACGAGTTCTCCGCCGCCGTGCTGCGCGCTCAACTGTCCCGGTTGGATGAGCAGATCGCCGTGCGGGAACAGCGCTGGCGGGTACTGGCCGCTTTGTTGGCCGAGCTGCCAGGGGTTGTGCCCCAGGGCAGCGACGAGCGATGCGACCGCAATCCGCATTACATGGCGATGTTTCAAATTCCCGGTATTGGCGAGCAGCGGCGTGCCACGCTTGTCGACACGCTCACCCAGCGAGGGATCCCCGCTTTCGTCGCCTTCCGTGCTGTCTACCGCACCGACGCCTTCTGGGAGACCGGGGCGCCAGAGATGTCAGTGGATCAACTCGCTCGCCGCTGCCCCAACTCCGAGGCGCTGAGCCAGGACTGTCTGTGGCTGCACCACCGGGTGTTATTAGGGAGCGAGGCGCAGATGCACGAGGTCGTGTCCGTGCTGGCCGACGTTCGCTCCCGCTCGTGACACTGCGCGTCGCCATTGTCGGCCTGGGATGGGCGGCACGGTCGATCTGGCTGCCGAAACTCGGAGAACACCCCGCCTTCGCGGTGCGGGCGGTGGTAGATCCCAATCCGGCCGCACGGGCGAGCTTCACCGGTCAACGCAGCGACATCGCGGTGCTCGCCGACGTGGCCGAGCTGCCAGCGGGTTCGGTTGATCTCGCGGTCGTCGCGGTGCCCAACCACCTGCACTGCGTGGTCGCCTGCCAACTGCTGGCCCAGGGACTCGCGGTCTTCCTGGAGAAGCCGGTGTGCCTGAGCTCCGGTGAGGCGGATCGGTTGGCTGCGGCGGAGCACTCCGGAGGCGCGGTACTGCTGGCGGGCAGCGCTGCCAGGTACCGGAGCGACGTCCGTGCCCTGCACAGTCTCGCCGAGACAGTGGGGCGGATCCGGCACGTCGAGCTGGCGTGGGTTCGCGCCCGAGGGGTGCCGGATGCCGGCGGCTGGTTCACCCATCGACGGCTCGCCGGCGGCGGTGCGTTGCTCGACCTCGGTTGGCACCTGCTCGACGTGGTCTTACCGCTGCTGGGATCCACCACTGTCGACCAGGTAGTGGGAACGGTCTCGGCGGACTTCCTCACCAACCACACCTGCCGAGCGGTGTGGCGGCAGGATCACGCGGCGGGGCTTCAGTGCGGAGATGGCGGTGACGTCGAGGACACCGCACGCGGTTTCCTGCTCACCGGGGACGGGGTGTCGATCTTCCTCCGCGTGAGTTGGGCCTCCCATGAGGCTCGCGACATCACAATGATCAAGGTCGAGGGCACTGCTGGCAGCGCCATTCTGTGCTGCACGTTCGGATTCAGCCCCCATCGCCTGCGCAGCTCGACACTGTCGCACACCCGAGCTGGCGAGACCGTGCCGGTGGCCGTGGCCGATGAGCCGATCGGTACCGAGTACCGCCGGCAGCTCGACCACCTTCCGGTGCTGCTGGCCGATCCGGCCAGCAGGGGTCGAGCGATCCAGAAGGCCCGCTGGACCATCGGGGCCATCGAACGGGTCTACGAGTCGGCCCGGCTTCACGGGGCAGCAATCCCGATGCTCACCACCGCCCGTCGCCAACCGCGTGCGGTGATCTTCGACCTGGACGGTGTACTCGTCAACAGTTTCGAGGTCATGAGAGAAGCGTTCACGATCGCCTACGCCGAGGTGGTAGGTCCCGGCCGACCACCATTCGAGGATTACAGCCGCCACCTGGGACGCTACTTTCCCGACATCATGCGGATCATGGGACTGCCACGGGAGATGGAAGCGCCGTTCGTGCGGGAGAGCTACCGGCTCGCCCACCGGGTGACCCTCTTCGACGGCGTGGTCGACACGGTCAGGACACTGCGTGACCGCGGCTACCGTCTCGCGGTCGCCACCGGTAAGAGCGGTCCTCGCGCCCGGTCGCTACTCGACCAGCTCGGCGTGCTCTCGTTGTTCGACCATGTGATCGGCTCCGACGAGGTGGCTCGTCCCAAGCCCGCACCCGACATCGTGGTGCACGCGCTGGACCGGCTCGGAGTCTCGCCGCGGGACGCGGTGATGATCGGAGATTCGGTGGCCGATCTGGCCAGCGCCCGTTCGGCCGGGGTCACCGCTGTCGCGGCCTTGTGGGGCGAGACCGACGAGGCCGAGCTGATTCGCGCACAACCCGACGTCGTGTTGCGAGAGCCGGGCGAACTATTGTCCGATTTCTGGTGTTCGATGTCGGGCTCTCTGTGATACCCACGACCATCGACCGGGGGCCGTCGAGTTGTTCGAGGTAGATCTTCCGGAAACCGGCCGGGTGCAGCCATTGCCTGCACTCCGCGACTGGGAGAGAACGACATCATCGTACTGACACCGGTCAACGGGCAGCTGAGTGACCTTCTGTTGATTCGCCCGGATGCCCACCTAGCCCCGGATGCCCACCTAGCGTGGCGCGGCCGCTCCGCATCAGCCCAACTATCCCGCTGGCTAGCGGATGCGCTGGAGCGGGGCACCGCGAGTTAAAGGGAGGTCGGGAAGGTATAGGGGGCTGTTAGGGGGGTCTGTTCGACATTTTTGAGTGAGGCTGTGATGGGAGCCCCCTGTGATGAGAGCACCTGTCGGGAGATCCGGGTAGTGCTTGTCCGACGGAGAGATGTGGTGACATGCTACGTACCGACCTGATCCGGCCGATGCCCGAACTGCTGGTAGCGCACGCCGGCCATTTCGGTAACAAGGTTGCCTACCGGGACGGACGGCGGAGCGTGAGCTACGCCGAGCTGGAGCGGCGCACCTGGAGGCTCGCCGGGCACTTGGCCCAGCTTCGCCTGCAACCCGGCGACCGGGCGGCGATCTGCCTCGGCAACCGCGTGGAGATGGTGGAGAGCTACCTCGCCATCACCAGGGCCAGCGCGATCGGGGTGCCGATCAATCCGCGTGCCACGGATGCCGAGTTGGCCTACCTCCTCGATGACAGCGGGGCCAGGGTGGTGATCACCGATCAGGCGCACGTTGACCAACTGCGCCGCCTGTTGGCGCAGCGCTCGCACCTGAGCGTGGTGGTGACCGATGAGGCCACGGCACCGGCTGGGATGCCCGTTGAATTCTCCTCGTATACGGCTTTCACCACGACCGACCCGGTCAGCCCCGCTCGGGATGACCTTGCGCTGGACGACCTCGCGTGGATGCTCTACACCTCGGGGACGACCGGCCGACCCAAAGGCGTGCTGTCCACCCAGCGCAACTGCCTCTGGTCGGTGGCGGCCTGCTATGTACCCGTTCCCGGATTGTCCGCCACCGATCGGGTGCTGTGGCCGCTTCCCCTGTTCCACAGCCTCTCCCACATCGCCTGCGTACTGGCCGTCACCGCGGTCGGCGCGACCGCCCGAATCGTTGACGGCTATTCGGCGCAAGACGTTCTCGAGGCACTGAATGAGGAACGCTCGACCTTCCTCGCTGGCGTCCCGACCACGTACCACCACCTCGTGCGAGCGGCGCGGGAGAAGGGCTTCCTGGCGCCGGAACTGCGGATGGGCCTGGTTGGCGGAGCGGTCACCACGGCGGCGCTGCGGAGCGCCTTCGAAGACACCTTCGGCGTTCCGCTGCTTGACGCCTACGGCAGCACGGAAACCTGCGGTTCCATCACGGTGAACTGGCCGACCGGGGCCCGGGTCGCGGGATCGTGCGGGTTGCCGGTGCCCGGTCTCGGTGTACGCCTCGTGGACCCCGATCGCGGCCGTGACGTCGGCGTCGGCCAGGAAGGCGAGGTCTGGGTCAGCGGGCCGAGCGTCATGGTCGGCTATCACAATCAGCCCGAGGCCACCGCGGCGGCGATGCGCGACGGCTGGTACCGCACCGGCGACCTGGCCCGGCGTGATGAGGCCGGCTACGTCACCATCACCGGCCGGATCAAGGACCTGATCATCCGGGCCGGCGAGAACATTCACCCTGGCGAGATAGAAGACGTCCTGCGCGTCGTGCCTGGCGTCGTGGACGTGGCGGTCGTCGGCAAGCCGCACGAGGTATTGGGCGAGGTGCCGGTCGCGTTCGTCGTGATCGGGGACGGCGGGCTGGATCCGGCGCAGGTCTTCGCCACCTGCCGCGAGCGATTGTCGTCCTTCAAGGTGCCGGAGGAACTCTACGAGATCGCGCGCATCCCGCGCACCGCTTCCGGCAAGATCACCAGGCACGTGCTGCTGGAGATGCCCGCCCGGTTGCGCGCCTGCGGTGGCGACCACTACGAGTCGCTGTTCAGGGTCGATTGGGTCCCCAGGGCGTCCGTGCCTGCCCCGGCCACGGTCGGCGGCCGATGGGCGCTGATCGGCCCGGACGTCTTCGGGCTGGCGGGTGGGCTGGAAGCGGCTGGCGTTGAGCTGCGGACCTCTCCAGACCTCGCGGTGCTGCGGCAGGCTGTCGCGGCGAGCTCCAGTGTGCCTGATGTGGTCCTGCTCCCCGCGGCGATCGACCCGCCCGAGGGCGCCGGCCCCGGCGTCGCGGTCCGAGGAATCGCGGTCCGAGGAATCGCGGTCCAAGGAATCGCCGACGAGTTGTCCTCCCAGTTGGATGCCTGGTCAGCCGACCCACGGATGGCAGGTTCGCGGCTGGTTGTCGTGACCCGAAGGGCGGTGGCCACCAGCCCCGAGGAGGACGTCCCGGATGTGGCGCACGCGCCGCTGTGGGGCTTGGTGCGATGCGCTCAGGCCGAACACCCTGACCGGTTCATCCTTGTCGACGGTGACGGCACGCTGTCGGCCACCGCCCTGCTGGCGGCGGTGTGCTCCGGTGAACCGCAACTGGCGGTGCGTTCCGGGGTAGCCATGGTGCCCCTGCTGGCCCGGGTGTCCACGTCCAGTGGGGACACCCGCGCTCGTCTGGATCCTCGGCGTGCAGTGGTGATCACCGGCGTGGACAGCGGGCCGGGCGCCGCGATCGCCCAGCATCTCGTGGCTGGCTACGGCGTCCGGGACCTGCTGCTGATCAGTCCGCGTGGATCCGTGGACGGGGCAGCGGTGGCACTTCGGTCCGAGCTGACCGCGCGCGGCGCCACGGTGATGCTGTCCGCCTGCGACCTCACCGACCGGCATGCCCTGGCATCCGTGCTCACCAAGCATGGGCGCCCGCTGACAGCGGTGATCCACATCCAGGGTGATCCCCAGAGAGATCCCCAGCACATCCTGGAATCCACCGTGGACGGGGCGCTGAACCTGCACGAGCTGACGCGGGACGCGGAGCTGGCGGCGTTCATCGTGTTCTCCTCGTCGGTGGGCGTCTTGGGCGCTACCGGTCGGGGATACGAGGCTGCCGCGGCGACGTTCCTCGACGCGTTTGCGCAGCACCTCCGTGCTGCGGGTCTGCCGGCTCTGTCCCTGGCATGGGGACCGTGGGAGCCGGCGAGCCAGCTTGCCGCGGTGGTGGTACCCGCTGGAACCGGGCAGCTGTCCACCCAGCAGGGCTTGGCCATGTTCGACGGTGCACGCACAGCGGACCAGGCCGCGCTCGTCGTGACCCGAGTGGATGCCACGACGGTGCAGGTTCCGGCCGCCATGGGCACTGTGCCGGCACTCCTGCGTGGCTTGGTTGACGCGTCTGCTTCAGCGAGCACCCCGGATGCGGCGAGTGCGTCCGCGCTGCGCCAGCGACTGGCTCGGCTGACCGAGCCGGAGCAGCAGCGCGCGCTGCTGGACTTGGTGCGCACCGAGGCCGCGAAAATACGCGACCTGGATGGACCCACCACGGTAGGACGTGACCGCACCTTCAAGGAGCTCGGATTCACCTCATTGACCGCGGTCGAGCTGCGCAACCGGCTGACCGAAGCCACCGGACTTCGTCTGCCGGCGACACTGGTCTTTGACCACCCGACGCCCTCGGCGCTCGCGCAGCGGCTTCGTACGGAGTTGCTCGGCACGGGGTTGCTAGAAATCGACGTACCTCGCGTTGCGCCGTCGTCCGCTGTGTCACTGTCTGACGATCCGGTGGCGGTGGTGGCGATGGGGTGCCGGTTCCCCGGTGGGGTGTGTTCGCCGGAGGATCTGTGGCGGTTGGTGACAGACCGGGTGGATGCGATTTCGGAGTTTCCCACAGATCGCGGGTGGGATTTGGACGGCTTGTTTGACCCGGACCCTGACCAAGCAGGGAAATCATACGTGCGCGCGGGTGGGTTTGTGGCGGATGTCGCCGGGTTTGATGCGGGTTTTTTTGGAATTTCGCCGCGTGAGGCGTTGGCGATGGATCCGCAGCAGCGATTGTTGTTGGAGACGTCGTGGGAGGTGTTCGAACGGGCGGGGATCGACCCGACCTCGCTTCAGGGCAAGGTCGTCGGCGTCTTTGCCGGTTTGATGCGCCACGACTATGGTGCCGGCCAGGACCCAGTCGCGGCGGGAGTCGAAGGATACCTCGATATCGGTTCGGCCGGCAGTGTTGTGTCGGGTCGGGTGGCGTATACGTTCGGCTTGGAGGGGCCGGCGATCACGATTGACACGGCGTGTTCATCGTCGTTGGTGGCGATTCACCTTGCGGTGCAGTCATTGCGGCAAGGTGAATGTTCCATGGCTTTGGCCGGCGGCGTGGCAGTCATGTCGTTGCCTGGAGTTTTCGTCGAGTTCTCCCGGCAGCGAGCGCTGTCGCCGGATGGTCGGTGTAAGTCTTTCGCGGCTGCTGCTGATGGGACGTCGTGGGCTGAAGGTGTTGGTGTGTTGCTGTTGGAGCGGTTGTCGGTCGCTCGACAATTAGGGCATCCGGTGTTGGCGGTGGTGCGAGGATCCGCGGTGAACCAGGACGGCGCCTCGCACGGGTTGACCGCCCCCCATGGCCCGTCCCAGCAGCGGGTGATCCGCCAAGCGCTGGCCAATGCGGGGTTGTGCCCTGGTGATGTGGATGTGGTGGAAGCACACGGCACCGGAACGGTGTTGGGAGATCCCATCGAGGCCCAGGCATTGTTGGCTACCTATGGGCAGGACCGGCCGGTGGACCGGCCGCTGTGGTTGGGATCGCTGAAATCCAACATCGGGCACACCCAGGCCGCGGCGGGAGTGGCCGGTGTGATCAAAATGGTGATGGCGATGCGGCACGGGATACTGCCCCCAACCCTGCACGTGGACTCCCCGTCACCACAGGTGGACTGGTCAGCCGGTGCGGTGGAATTGCTGACCCAGGACCGGGAATGGTCAAATGCTGATCGTCCCCGTCGCGCGGGGGTGTCTTCGTTCGGAGTGAGCGGGACGAATGCGCACGTGATTCTTGAGCACATTGCTGAGCCTGATCCTGGGCCCGAGCCTGAGCTGGTGTCTGTCCCCGACTCGGCGGGGGTATTGGTGGTGTCAGGGTGTGGTGTGCCGGGGGTGCGGGGGCAGGCGGGTCGGCTGGCGGCGTTTGTGGAGCGGCATCCGGAGATCGGTCTTGGTGATGTGGGGTGGTCGTTGGTATCCACCCGGGCGGTGTTGGCTGATCGCGCTGTGGTGCTGGCCGCTGATCGGCAGGTGGCCCTGACTGGGCTGCAGGCCTTGGCGCACGGCCAGCCGGCGCCGGGGGTGGTGGTGGGCACGGTGGATGTGGCGGGCCGGGTGGTGTTTGTTTTTCCTGGTCAGGGCGCGCAGTGGGTGGGGATGGGTCAGGAGTTGCTGCGCTCGTCACCGGTGTTCGCCGACTCGATGCATCGGTGCGCGGCGGCATTGGCACCCTGGGTGGACTGGTCATTGACCGAGGTATTGGGTGATGACAGCGCGTTCACCCGAGTTGACGTGGTGCAGCCGGTGTGCTGGGCGGTCATGGTGTCGCTGGCGCACCTGTGGTTGACGATCGGGATATCTCCTGATGCCGTGGTAGGCCATTCCCAGGGTGAGATCGCCGCGGCCTGCGTAGCGGGTGGCCTGTCACTGGACGATGCCGCGACGGTGGTGGCCCTGCGCAGCCAGCTGATCAACCACCAGTTGGCCGGTACCGGGGCAATGATGACGGTGGCGGCACCTGCGGAGTGGATACAGCACGTGCTGCCCACATGGCCGGGTCAGGTGGGGATCGCGGCGGTGAACAGCCCCAGCTCGACGGTGATTTCGGGTACCACCGAGGCAGTTGCCCAGCTGGCTGCGATATGCACCGCGAAGGACGTGCGAACACGCATGGTCCCGGTGGACTATGCCTCCCACTCCACCCACATCGACAGGATCCGCGAACCGCTGCTCACGCGACTAGCGGATATCGACCCCCAACCCGGGCGGATACCGCTGTATTCCACCGTCGAGGGTGGCTGGCTGGACACCACCACCATGGACGCCCGCTACTGGTACCGGAACCTGCGTGAACCAGTGAGATTCGAGGCGGCCATCCGCGACCTGAGCACGCAAGGATTCGCGGCGTTTTTGGAGGCCAGCCCCCACCCCGTGCTGACCACCAGCATCCACGAAACCCTTGATGGCGCTACCCCCGGCCCCACCGTGATCACCGGCACCCTCCGCCGCGACGAGGGCACCCTGCACCGATTCACCACCTCCGCCGCCGAACTCTTCGTCCGCGGCCTATCCATCAACTGGCAAGCCATGATCGGCCAGGGCCGGCGGGTAGAGCTACCGACGTATGCCTTTCACCATCAGCGTTACTGGTTGGAATCGCCGAGCTCGGTGGGGAATGTGTCGGCTGCGGGGCTGGCAGCGGTGGATCACCCCTTGTTGGGTGCGGTGGTGGGATTGGCTGATGGTGACGGGGTGGTGTTCACTGCCCGGCTGTCGCTCACCACTCACCCCTGGCTGGCTGACCACGCGGTGTCGGGCGCGGTGGTGGCTCCGGGAACCGTATTCGTCGAGATGGCCATCCGAGCTGGTGACGAGCTCGGCTGCGCTGTCCTGGACGAGTTGGTGATTGAAGCGCCCTTGCTGCTAGCCGGACCGGTCCCCCGACAGGTGCAAGTGGCTGTCTCAGGCCGCGACGCGAACGGTCACCGGCAGGTGAGCGTGCACTCGCGGCCTGAGGGCGCCGCTGCCGACGAGCCCTGGACGCGTCACGCCACCGGCGTGCTAGCTCCCCCGGTACCAGCACTGGCACCGGCACCGGATGTCGATGTGTCTCAATGGCCGCCGGCTGGCGCCGAGTGCGTCGAATTGGATGGGTTCTACCAGCGGCAGTTCGAGGCCGGGTACGAGTATGGAACGGCCTTCCGCGGACTGCGACACGTGTGGCGCCGTGGTGACGAAATTTTCGCCGAGGTCACCCTCCCCGAGGACCAGTGGCAAGCCGCGACGAAATTCGGCCTGCACCCCGCATTGCTGGACGCTGCGCTGCACGCGTCCACTTTCTGTGCCAGTGCGGCTCCGGCAGCGGGCATGATCCTGTTGCCATTCACGTGGAACGCGGTATCGCTGTATGCCTCGGGCGCTTCGACCCTGCGGGTCCGAGCTGTTCCGGCTGGTTCTGGTGGTGTGTCGCTGATAGTGGCAGATCACCACGGGCAGCCGGTTGCCTCCATCGGTTCGTTGCTCCTCAGGCCGATTCCCACCACGCGGTTGAGTGGGACGCGGAGCGCGGTGCGGGAGTCGTTGTTCCGCGTGGAGTGGGTTGACTGCCCGGTTCCGCACGTCTCGTTCACCGACGATCTGGTGGTGCTCGACATCTCCGATCATGATGGCGATGTTCGTGCCGTCACCTACCGGGTGTTGGCTGCGCTGCACGCGCAGCCGGAGTCGTCATGCTTGGCCGTGGTGACTCGCGGCGCTGTTGAGCATGATCGTGTTGATCTGGCTGGCGCCGCGGTGTGGGGGCTCGTGCGCTCTGCGCAGTCGGAGAATCCGAACCGGATCTTCTTGATCGACATCGACGACGACCCGGCGTCGCGACACATGCTGCGGCCGGTGGTCGCGTCCGGCGAGCCGCAGGCACTGGTTCGGGCCGGTGTCGTGTCGGTGCCCCGCCTTGCTCGAGTCGCTGCGGATGATTACCTGCAAGCACCAGCCGATACGCGTGCCTGGTGCTTGCAGACCACCGGCGGTGGCAGCGTGGCTGACCTCGTGCTGGCACCGTGCCCTGCGGTGCTCGATCCCCTCTCAGCAGGACAGGTCCGGGTCGCGGTCCGGGCGGCGGGACTGAACTTTCGCGACGTGATGGTCGCGCTCGACATGGTGCCCGGCCAGGTCGGACTTGGTGGTGAAGCCGCCGGCGTGGTGGTGGAGGTCGGGCCCGGGGTGACGGAACTGGCCGCCGGTGATCGCGTGATGGGTACCTTCGACCGTTCTTTCGGTGCCTTCGGCCCCCTAGCGATCACCGACCATCGCCTGCTGGTGCGGATGCCGGCTGGCTGGTCGTTCGAGCAGGCGGCCTCGGTCCCTGTGGCGTTCCTCACCGCCTACTACGGGCTGCGCGACCTGGCCGGACTCGCCGAGGGAGAGTCGGTGCTGATCCACGCGGCCAGTGGTGGCGTGGGGATGGCCGCGGTGCAGTTGGCGCGTCACGTCGGTGCGGAATTGTTCGGTACCGCGAGCCCCAGCAAGTGGGACACGCTGAGGTCCCTGGGCCTGGACGACGAGCACATCGCGTCGTCACGCACGCTGGAGTTCGACAAGCGATTCCTCGCCACCACTGGCGGGCGCGGGGTCGATGTGGTCGTGAACTCGCTGACCGGTGACTTCGTGGACGCCTCGCTCGCCCTGCTGGCCCACGGTGGCCGGTTCCTGGAATTGGGCAAGACCGACGTCCGGGCGCCTGACGACGTCACCGGCCAGGACCGAGGTGTGTCCTATCAGGCCTACGACCTCCGGGATGCCGGTCCTGAGCGGATCCACGAAATGCTGACCGAACTGGTCGAGCTGTTCGAGCACAGCGATCTCACCCCACTTCCGGTCACCACGTGGGACGTCCGGCGGGCACCGGAGGCGTTTCGCTACCTCAGCCAGGCCCGGCACGTCGGCAAGGTCGTGCTGAGGGTTCCCCCTGGTGTTGATCCCGACGGCACGGCGTTGATCAGCGGAGCCGGCATGGTGGGTGGCCTGGTCGCGCGGCGCCTGGTGGTCGAACACGGGGTACGGCACCTGATCCTCGCCAGCCGGCGTGGGTGCTCCGCCCCGGGTGCGGCGGAGTTGGAGACGGAGCTGACCGCGTTGGGGGCGCAGGTCAGGTTCGCCCACTGTGACGTGGCCGATCGCGACGCGGTGGCTGCGGTACTGGCCATGGTGCCTGCGGAGCATCCGCTCACCGCCGTCGTGCATACCGCCGGTGTGCTGGACGACGGGGTGGTGCCGGCGTTGACCCCGGAACGCGTGAACGCCGTCTTCCGGCCGAAGATCGACGGGGCGTGGAACCTGCACGAGCTGACCCAGCATCTGGACCTCGCCGCGTTCGTGCTGTTCTCCTCAGCGGCTGGCGTTCTCGGCAATCCGGGGCAGGCAAACTACGCGGCCGCCAACGCGTTCCTGGATGCGCTGGCCCGGTATCGACGTGCGCATGGACTTACCGCGGTATCGCTGGCGTGGGGTTTCTGGGCGCAATCCAGTGACATGACGGCGCACCTGGGGCAGATCGACCTCGAGCGCACCAGGCGGGACGGAATGGCTGCGCTGTCCGCGGAAGAGGGGATGATGCTGTTCGACGCCGGGCTGCGGAGCGTCGATCCCGTCCTGGTAGCGGCGAAACTGGACATCCCCGGACTGCGGCGACGAGCGGCCTCCGGAAGCGTGCCTGCCCTGTTGCGCGGCTTGGTGGGCCACAGCCGACGGGCGGTACCGGCCGCTGCGGCGCCGCAGGGAGACGTGGCGCAGCGCTTGGCAGGCCTGGGCCAGGCCGAACAGGATCAGTTCCTGCTGGACCTGGTGCGGCGCCACGCCGCGACGGTGCTCGGTCACACCACGGTGAATCTGGTCGAGGCGGGACGGGCGTTCAAGGAGGTCGGGTTCGACTCGCTGACCGCGGTCGAACTGCGCAACCGGTTGACTGCGGCCACCGGCGTACGGCTCCCGGCGACGGTGGTGTTCGACCATCCGAACCCGGTGGCGCTCGCCTGGCATTTGCGGGCGGAACTGACGGGGCACCCGACTGCCGCAGCAAGTGCCGTGGCGGCTGGGTCGGTGCCCGACGAGCCGATCGCGATCGTGGCGATGGCCTGCCATTTCCCTGCCGGAGTGCACAGCCCGGAGGAGTTGTGGCGTGTGCTCACCGACGAGCGTGACGCGATCTCGGGGTTCCCGAGCGATCGTGGGTGGAACCTGGACGAGTTGTTCGACCCCGACCCCGACCACGCGGGCACGTCCTACGTCCGCCACGGTGCTTTTCTCGACGACGCGACCGGATTTGATGCGGGATTTTTTGGGATCTCGCCGCGTGAGGCGTTGGCGATGGATCCGCAGCAACGGTTGTTGTTGGAGACGTCGTGGGAGGTGTTCGAGCGGGCGGGGATCGACCCGACCTCGGTTCGGGGCAGGGACATCGGCGTATTCACCGGCGTGATCAATCATGACTACACCGTGCGCCTGAACGCGGCTGCTAGCGACTTCGAAGGGTACCGGATCACAGGTCTTTCAGGCAGTGTCGCGTCGGGTCGGGTGGCGTATACGTTCGGTGTGGAGGGTCCGGCGATCACGGTGGACACGGCGTGTTCGTCGTCATTGGTGGCGGTTCATCTCGCGGTGCAGTCGTTGCGGCAGGGCGAGTGTTCGATGGCGTTGGCCGGTGGCGCGACGGTCATGGCCACGGCGGATACGTTCGTTGAGTTCTCCCGGCAGCGTGGATTGGCGCCGGATGGTCGGTGTAAGCCGTTTGCGGCTGGTGCTGATGGGACCGCGTGGGGAGAGGGGGTGGGAGTGGTTCTGTTGGAGCGGTTGTCGGCGGCGCGGGAGTGGGGGCATCCGGTGTTGGCGGTGGTGCGTGGGTGTGCCGTGAATCAGGATGGCGCCTCTAATGGATTGACCGCCCCGAATGGCCCTTCGCAGCAGCGGGTGATCCGGCAGGCGTTGGCGAATGCGGGATTGTGTGTCGATGATGTGGATGTGGTGGAGGCGCATGGTACCGGGACGGTGTTGGGGGATCCGATTGAGGCGCAGGCGTTGTTGGCCACGTATGGGCAGGGTCGGTCGGTGGGGCGTCCGTTGTGGTTGGGGTCGGTGAAGTCGAACATCGGTCATACCCAGGCCGCGGCGGGGGTGGCTGGTGTGATCAAGATGGTGATGGCGATGCGGCACGGGATGCTGCCGAAGACCTTGCACGTGGATTCTCCGTCCTCGAAGGTGGACTGGTCAGCGGGTGCGGTGGAATTGCTGACCCAGCCGCAGCCGTGGCCGGACACGGACCGTCCTCGCCGGGCGGGTGTGTCCTCGTTCGGGGTGAGTGGGACGAATGCGCATGTGATTGTCGAATACGTGCCTGAGCCTGAGCCTGAGTCTGATCCTGAGTCTGAGCCTGATCCGGGATCAGTGTCGGCGCGGGAGTGTGTGGGTGGTGTGGTTCCGTTGGTGGTGTCCGCGAAGACTGTTGACGGGTTACGCGCACAGGCTGCGCGTCTCGCCGCCTTTGTGGAAGGCCACCCGGATACCTCGGTCGCGGATGTGGGCCGGTCCCTGGTGAGCACTCGAGCGCTGTTGGACAACCGAGCGGTAGTGCTGGCACACAACCGTGCGGGAATGTTGATTGGACTGCGCGCCCTCAGCCGCGGTGAGCCGACGGACACCGTGGTTGAGGGCGCGCCAGTCGAGGGCAAGGTGGCGTTCATGTTCACCGGCCAGGGCGCTCAGCGAGCCGGAATGAGCAGCCAGCTCTATGAGACGTTCCCGGTTTTCCGCACGGCTTTCGATGACATGTGCGCCCGCCTTGACCATAACCTGGCCGGTCACGTGGAGATGCCGCTTCGCGATGTGGTGTTCTCCGCGCCGGGGTCGGCTGAGTCCGCTCTGCTTGACCAGACAGTGTTCGCGCAAGCCGGGTTGTTCGCCGTGGAGACCGCGTTGTTCCACCTGCTCGGTTCCTACGGAGTGCGCCCCAACTTCGTGATCGGGCACTCGATCGGCGAGGTGGTGGCGGCGCACGTGTCAGGCGTGCTGCCGGTGGAGGACGCCTGCGCGCTGGTGGCGGCGCGGGGCCGGCTGATGCAGGCGTTGCCGAGGTGCGGCGCGATGGTCGCGGTCCAGGCAACAGAAGAGGAAATCCTGTCGATCGTGGAAGGTCGCGAGCATCTGCTGGGAATCGCCGCGGTCAATGGGCCCCATTCGCTGGTCATCTCTGGGGACGAGGGTGCTGTTCGGGAGATCGTCCGCGAACTTGACACCCAGGGGCGCAAGACCAGGCGGTTGCGGGTCAGCCACGCCTTCCACTCGCCCCTGATGGACGGCATGCTTCACCAGTTCCTCGCCGTCACCGCTGGCCTGACCTTCCAGCAGCCGAGCATCCCGGTCGTGTCCACCCTGACCGGGGGCCTGGTGACACCCCAACAACTCTGTTCGCCGGGCTACTGGGTCGAGCACGTGCGGCGGGCGGTGCGGTTCCACGACGGCATCCGCACGCTGCGCGACCAGCACGTGACCACGTTCCTGGAGTTAGGACCGGACGGCGTGCTCACCGCGATGGCTCAGGAGTCGCTCGGCGACGAGTCCGACGTGAGTCTGTGCCAGCCGGTGTTGCGTGGCGATCGCGCTGAGGTCACTGCCGTGGTGACGGCGCTGGCTCAGGCGCACGTGCACGGTGTGCGGGTGGACTGGGCCCGGCTGTTCGACGGTGCGCAGGCCCAGCGTGTCGATCTGCCCACCTATGCCTTCCAACACCAGCGCTACTGGGTGGAGGCTGTAGAGCGGCTGCCGGGCACCTCGGATCTCGCTATGACCACCCTCGCCACGCTGGGGCATCCGTTGCTGGCTGCCGCGTTGGACCTGCCCGGTACCGAGCAGGTGGTGTTCGCCGGCCGGTTGTCCGCTCGCACCCACCCTTGGCTGACCGATCACACGGTGTTGAACACCGTGATCGTTCCGGGCACCGCGCTGCTGGAGTTGGTGATCCGAGCTGGCGATGAGGTCGGGTGCGAAGTTGTCGAGGAGTTGGTCAACGAGGTGCCATTGGTCCTGCCGCCAGAATCCGGCGTTCGGCTGCAGGTCACGGTGGGTGGAGTCGATGGGGACGGTCAACGCGTGGTCACCGTGCACTCGCGGCCGGAGGACGCCGGTCCAGATGGGGCATGGACGCGGCATGTCAGCGGCGTACTCGCCGCGGACGGGAAGCCGCCGTCGTTTGAGTTCTCGGTGTGGCCGCCGGCCGGGACGGCTCCGGTGGATATCAGCGGCTTCTACGACGACCTGGTGGAGTCTGGCTACAACTACGGGCCAGCGTTTCAGGGTTTGCGCGCCGTGTGGCGCCGCGGTGCCGAGCTCTTTGTTGAGGTCGCACTCCCGGAACAGCAACAACAGGATGCTGGCGGGTTCGGGATACATCCGGCGTTGCTGGATGCCGCACTGCAGGCCATCACCCTGGGCGGGTTGGAGGAGCGCATCGACGAGCACGTCAGGTTGCCTTTCGCCTGGCGGGGAATCCAAGAATGGTCTCGCGGGGCTTCGGCGCTTCGGGTTCATGTGGCGTCGAATGGTCACGACGACGTGTCGCTGCAGCTAGCGGACACCGCCGGCGCGCCGGTGGCGGCAATTGAGTCCTTGGCGTCCCGCCCGGTGTCGGTCGAGCAATTGGGCGTGACGCGGGGTGGTGTCGCGGGTTCGTTGTTCGGGATCGAGTGGGTTGAGTCCGCTCTTCCGGATGTGTCGGACGTTGCCGGTGATGTTGTGTGGGTGTCTTCGGCTGGTGAGTTGGAATCGCTGGTTGCGGGTGGTAATGGGGCGCCGGGTGCGGTGGTGGTGGACACCGGTGCTGGTGGTGATGCGCGGGGAGTGGTGTGTGGGGTGTTGGCGGTGCTGCAGGTGTTTGTGGCGCAGGCGGAGTTGGCCTCGTCGCGCTTGGTGGTGCTCACCCGCAATGGCATGGGTCCGGGAGGTGGTGATCCGGTGGCTGCGGCGGTATGGGGGTTGGTGCGCTCCGCGCAGTCTGAGGAGCCCGGTCGGATTGTGCTACTCGACATTGATACCGACACCCAGGATGTGACCGTCATGGTGGGTGCGGTGCTGGCGTGTGGTGAGCCGCAGGTGGCGGTGCGCGCTGGGGTGGCGTGGGTGCCTCGTCTCACCCGTGCAGCCACCACTGTGGACAGGGTTGGTGTGGGTGGGACGGTGTTGATTACGGGGGGGACGGGCGTGTTGGGTGGTGCGTTGGCCCGCCATCTGGTTGTCGAGTATGGGGTGCGGTGGTTGGTGTTGGTGAGTCGGCGGGGTCCTGATGCTCCTGGGGTTGGTGCGTTGGTGGCGGAGTTGGCTGGGTTGGGGGCGCAGGTGCGGGTGGTGGCCTGTGATGTGGCTGATTACGATGCTGTGGCTGCGGTGGTTGCGGGGATTCCGGTGGAGTGTCCGTTGCGTGGGGTTATTCATGCTGCTGGTGTGGTGGATGATGGCGTGTTGAGCATGTTGTCGCCGGCGCGGGTGGATACTGTTTTTGGTCCCAAGGTGGATGGTGCGCTTAATTTGCATGAGTTGACTCGGGATGTCGAGTTGGACATGTTTGTGTTGTTTTCTTCTGCTGCGGGTGTGTTGGGCAGTCCTGGGCAGGCGAATTACGCGGCGGCTAATGCTTTTTTGGATGGTCTGGCGTGTCAGCGTCGGGCTGCGGGGTTGCCGGGGGTGTCGTTGGCGTGGGGGTTGTGGGCCGGGGGGATGGCTGCGGAGTTAGTGGGGTCTGGTGGGGGGCGTGGTGGGTTGCGGCCGTTGTCCTGGGTGGAGGGGATGGCGTTGTTTGATGCCGGGTTGCGGGCCGGTGATCCAGTGGTGGTGCCGATGCGGATGGATCTGTCGGTGGTAGGTGATGAGGGTGGTGTGGTGCCTTCGTTGTTGCGGGGGTTGGTCAGGCCACGCCATCGGGCGGCGAACTCAGGTGTGGTGACGGGGGAGTCGCTGGCCACCCGACTCCACACACTCCCCGAAGACGAACGACGTCGTGCCCTGCTCGACCTTGTGCGGACCGAGGCCGCCGCGGTGCTCGGACTCTCCGCAATGAATTCGGTAGGAGCGGGCCAGCCGTTCCGGGACATGGGCTTCGACTCGCTCACGGCGGTCGAGTTGCGCAACCGGCTGTGTAGAGCTACTAAGGTGCGGCTGCCGGTCGCCGTCGTGTTCGACCATCCGACGCCCGCTGAACTCGCCAATCGGATAAAGGCGGAGCTCTTTCCGGGGCTCTTTCCGGGCCCCGCCGCGGACGACGCGCTGAGCGTACGCGAAGACGATATCCGCAGGGTGCTGGCAACAGTGCCGTTTGATCGGTTCAGGGAGGCAGGGGTACTGGAGGCGCTGGTGCGGCTTGCGGACTCCAGTGCTGCCGCATCGGCACCGCGAAGCGACGACGACGCCGACGTCATTGACGCGATGGATGCTGCCGATCTCGTGCGGCGAGCATTGAGCGGCACCGAAAACTGACAACTCGCTCATCTCCTCACCATTCCGCTGATGCGACCTTCGAGTGTGGAGGGTAAACGTGATGACCTCTCAGGACCAGCTCATCGAAGCGCTTCGTGCGTCGCTTAAGGAGAACGATCGGCTGCGTCAGCAACACGCCAGGTCGGCGGCGGTGTCCACCGAGCCGATCGCCATCGTTGCGATGGCGTGTCGCTTTCCTGGTGGGGTGTGTTCTCCGGAGGATCTGTGGCGGTTGGTGGCGGATGGGGTGGACGCGATTTCGGAGTTTCCGGTGGATCGTGGGTGGGATCTGGAGGGTTTGTTTGATCCGGATCCAGATCGGGCCGGGAAGTCGTATGTGCGTGCGGGCGGTTTTCTGCACGATATGGCATTGTTCGATCCTGGGTTTTTTGGGATCTCGCCGCGTGAGGCGTTGGCGATGGATCCGCAGCAGCGGTTGTTGTTGGAAACGTCGTGGGAGGTGTTCGAGCGGGCGGGGATCGACCCGACATCGGTTCGGGGCAACGACATCGGCGTGTTCGGCGGCGTGATCAGCCATGACTACGGAACTCGGCTGCATCCGGTTCCGGAGGAATATGAAGGGTATATGGGCACTGGTAGTTCGGGCAGTGCCGCCATTGGCCGGGTGGCGTACACGTTGGGGCTGGTAGGTCCGGCGATCACGGTGGACACGGCGTGTTCGTCGTCGTTGGTGGCGGTTCATCTCGCGGTGCAGTCGTTGCGGCAGGGCGAGTGTTCGATGGCGTTGGCCGGGGGTGTGACGGTCATGGCCACGGCGGACACGTTCGTCGAGTTCTCCCGGCAGCGCGCACTTGCTCCCGATGGTCGGTGTAAGTCATTTTCGGCTGATGCGGATGGGACCGCGTGGGGAGAGGGCGTGGGGGTAGTCCTGTTGGAGCGATTGTCAGTTGCGCAAAAAATGGGGCATCCGGTGTTGGCGGTGGTACGGGGATGTGCGGTGAATCAGGATGGCGCTTCCAATGGGTTAACCGCCCCGAACGGTCCGTCCCAGCAGCGGGTGATCCGGCAGGCGCTGGCCAACGCCCGGTTGTCTGCGGGAGATGTTGACGTGGTGGAGGCCCACGGCACCGGGACCACGTTGGGAGACCCGATTGAAGCGGAAGCCCTCCTGACGACCTACGGGCAGGCGCGGTCGGCGGATTGTCCCTTGTGGCTGGGGTCGTTGAAATCGAACATCGGTCATACCCAGGCTGCGGCGGGGGTGGCTGGTGTGATCAAGATGGTGATGGCGATACGGCACGGGATACTGCCGAAGACCCTCCACGTGGATTCCCCGTCATCGAAAGTGGACTGGTCGGCCGGTGCGGTGAAACTGCTGACCCAGGAACGGGAATGGCCGGGGACAGGTCATCCTCGTCGTGCCGCAATATCAGCATTCGGGGCAAGTGGTACGAATGCGCATGTCGTGCTTGAGCAGGCGCCGGCGGTGGAGTTGGCGGACGTTGTTCCTGGAGCTGGTGATGGTGTGGTGCCGTTGCTGGTGTCGGGCTGCGGGATGGAGGGGATGCGGGGGCAGGCGGGTCGGGTGGCGGTGTTTGTGGCGGAGCACCCGCAGATCGGTGTCGCTGATGTGGGGTGGTCGTTGGTGTCCACCCGGGCGGTGTTAGCCGATCGGGGTGTGGTGGTGGCCGCCGATCGGCACGCGTCCTTGGCCGGACTCAGGGCATTGGCGCGAGGCGAGCCCGCACCAGGAGTGGTGACGGGCACGGCGGACGTCGCGGGCAAGGTGGTGTTTGTTTTCCCCGGCCAGGGCACGCAATGGGTAGGAATGGGCCAGGAGTTGATGCGCTCGTCACCAGCGTTTGCCGAATCGATGGATCGGTGCGCGGCGGCACTGGCGCCATGGGTGGACTGGTCACTGACCGAGGTGGTAGGCGATGAAACGGCGCTGGCCCGGGCAGACGTGGTACAGCCAGTGTCCTGGGCAATAATGGTGTCACTAGCCCACGTGTGGTCCTCCATCGGGATAGCGCCGGATGCGGTCATGGGCCACTCTCAGGGGGAAATCGCTGCGGCGTGTGTGGCCGGTGGGCTGTCGTTGGCGGACGCAGCCCAGATAGTGGCACTGCGCAGCAGGCTGATCAGCCAGCGGCTGGCCGGTCACGGGGCGATGATGTCGGTGGTGGCGCACCATGGCGAGGTGTGTGAGCTGCTGCGCGGCTGGAAGAACCGATTGTGGATAGCCGCGGTCAACGGGCGATCCTCGGTGACCGTGTCCGGCGATAACGACGCGATGGAAGAGTTCGAGGTTCGGCTTTCCGAGCGACGCATGCTTCGTTGGCGACTGCCAGGGGTGGATTTCGCGGGGCATTCCGGGCATGTCGACGAGATCCGGGGGGAGTTGGTGGAGGTACTCGCGGATATTCGCCAGCGGTCGGGGTCGGTGCCGCTGTATTCCACGGTCGAGGGTGGCTGGCTGGACACCATGAGAATGGACGCAGAATACTGGTACCGGAATCTGCGTGAGCCGGTCGAACTCGACGCAGCCGTGCGCGGCCTGGTCGCGGAAGGATTCGGCGCGTTTGTTGAGATCAGCACACACCCGGTACTGACCACCAGCATCCACGAAATCCTCGATGAGGCCGACTCCGGGCCTGGCGTGGTCACCGGCACCCTCCGCCGCGACGACGGCAACCTTCAGCGGTTTATCACCTCTGCGGCCGAACTGTTCGTCCGCGGCCTCCCCGTGCAATGGCGGGCCGTGGTGGGTGCGGGACGGTGGGGTGAGGGACGACGGGTTGACCTCCCGACGTATGCCTTCCAACGCCAACGCTACTGGCTTGAGTTGCCGAATCGAGTGGGGGACGTGTCCTCCGCTGGGTTGCGCGCGGCGAATCACCCACTGCTGGGCGCGGTGGTCATGCTCCCTGATACCGATGGGGTGGTATTGACCAGCCGGTTGTCACTGGCCACCCACCCGTGGCTCGCTGATCACGTCGTGTTCGGCACCGTCGTCCTCCCCGGTGTCGCGTTGGTGGAGTTGGCGATCCGTGCCGGTGACGAGGTCGGCTGTGCCGTGCTCGACGAGTTGGTGATCGAGGCACCGCTCGTGGTGCCCCCCCGCGGTGGACTCCAGATGCAGGTGAGTGTGGGGAGCCTGGACGCGGACGGTCGGCGTTCGGTGGCCGTGTACTCCTGCCTATCGGAGGTTGCTGAGGCTCCGTGGACCCGCCATGCCAGCGGTTTCCTGTCACCGGTGGCTGCGGCACCTGAGTTCGAGTTCTCGGACTGGCCGCCGCCTGGCGCGGATCTGGTGGACATTCAGAGTGTCTACGAGGACTTCGCGGCGGACGGACTCACCTACGGCCCGCAATTCCAGCGGTTGCGCGCGGTGTGGCGGCGCGGTGACGAAATCTTCGGCGAGATCGCCCTGTCCGACGAGCAGATGCGGGATGCGGGCAGGTTCGGTCTGCACCCGGCGTTATGGGAATGTGCGCTGCATGCCAGCACCTTCGCGGGGCAGAACGTGGCCACTCCGGATGGGCAGGTCCGGTTGCCATTCTCCTGGAATGGCGTCGCTCTGTATGCGTCCGGGGCGTCGGTATTGCGGATGCGTGCGGTGTCAGCGGGGGTTGGGGTGGTGTCGTTGCGGTTGGCTGATCAGTCGGGTCAACCGGTGGCGTCGCTGGAGTCGTTGGTGTTTCGCCCGATTGCTATGGAGCGGCTGACCTCGCCTGATGGGGGTGTGGCGGGTTCGTTGTTCAGGGTGGAGTGGGTGGAGGTGCCGCTGCCGGTGCCTCAGCGGGGGGATGGTGTGCTGTGGGTGTCCTCGGCTAGTGAGCTGGAATCAGTGCCCGATGCTGGTGGTCAAGCGCCAGGCGTGGTGGTGCTCGACATCAGCACTGATCACCGGGATGTGCGGGCGGTGGTATGCCAGGTGCTGGCAGCGCTGCAAGCATTCCTGATTCAACCGCAATGGGCCAGGTGCCGCCTGGTGGTACTCACCCACCACGGAATGGGCCCACACTGCGCCGATCCGGTGGCCGCGGCGGTGTGGGGGCTGGTCCGCTCAGCCCAGTCCGAAGAACCCGACCGCATCATGTTGCTCGATACCGATACCGAGAATGTGAGCGCGGTGGTTACCGCGGTGCTGGCGTGTGACCAGCCGCAGGTGGCTTTGCGCAGCGGTGTGGCGTGGGTGCCCCGTCTCATTTCCGCCACCGCCACCGCCACCCAAGGCACTGCCACCGCCACCCAAGGCACTGCCGCGGAGAATGCGGCCATTCCGCATGGCACGGTGTTGATTACTGGAGGAACGGGGACATTGGGCGCGATGCTGGCCCGCCACCTGGTCACCCAGCACGGTGTGCGGCGGCTGGTGCTGCTCAGCCGTCGGGGCCCGGACACCCCCGCAGCCAGCGCACTGATCACCGAGCTGACCGGTCTGGGCGCACACGCCCAGGTGATCGCCTGTGATGTGGCCGATCGCCACGCTGTGGCTCAGGTCATCGCCCAGATTCCCGCCCAGCATCCGCTGACCGGAGTCATCCACACCGCTGGTGTGCTCGATGACGGCGTGCTCACCACCCTGACCTCACAGCACGTGGACACCGTGTTCGGCCCCAAAGTTGACGGAGCGTTGAACCTGCACGAGCTGACCCAGCACACCATCCTGACCATGTTTGTCCTGTTCTCCTCTGTTGCCGGGATAGTGGGCAGCCCGGGGCAGGCGAATTACGCGGCGGCTAATTCCTTCCTGGATGGACTGGCATGTCAACGCCGGGCTGACGGGCTACCGGCGGTGTCATTGGCGTGGGGATTGTGGGGACCTGCTAGTGGGATGACCACGCAACTAGCGCAGGCTGATCACGCACGCATGGGACGCAACGGTCTGCGACCACTGTCACCACAAGAAGGTGTCGCGCTGTTCGACGCGGCGTTGCGGGCCGACGACGCGGTGCTGGTTCCTATGAGTCTGGACACGGCTGTTCTGGGCGTGCGGGATGGTTCCGTGCCGCCGTTACTTCGTGGAATGGTTCGTCCTGGCCGCCGAACTGTGCAGGTCGAACCGGTGACCGGCGATTCGTTCGTCCAGCGGCTGGCTGGTCTGTCTGAGACTGACCGGGGCCAAGCCGTGCTCGATGTGGTACGCGTCGAAGCTGCTGCGGTGCTCGGACACGCGAGCGCGGATGCCATTGAGGACTTCCGGGCGTTCAAGGAGTTGGGACTCGATTCACTCACCGGGGTGGAGCTGCGCAACCGCCTCACCGTGGCTACGGGTCTTCGCCTCCCGGCAACGCTGGTGTTTGACTACCCGACACCATTGGCTCTCGCTGACTATCTCTCTGGTCAGTTACTGGGTGTCCACGTATCTCCGGCTGTGCCGGTGTCTGGTGTGTCGGTGTCTGATGATCCGGTGGTGGTGGTGGCGATGGGGTGTCGGTTGCCGGGTGGGGTGTGTTCGCCGGAGGATTTGTGGCGTGTGGTGGCGGGTGGGGTGGATGCGATTTCGGGGTTCCCCACGGATCGTGGGTGGGATGTGGAGGGTTTGTTTGATCCGGATCCTGACCGGGTGGGGAAATCGTATGTGCGCGAGGGCGGGTTCGTGGCGGATGTCGCTGGTTTTGACGCGGGGTTTTTCGGGATCTCACCGCGCGAGGCGTTGGCGATGGATCCACAGCAGCGGTTGCTGCTGGAAATCTCATGGGAGGTCTTCGAGCGGGCGGGGATCGACCCGACCTCGGTTCGCGGCAAGGACATCGGCGTCTTCACCGGTGTGACCAGTCACGACTACGACGATTGCATGCGTCAGGCCGCTGGCGACCTCGAGGGTTACCGGATCACAGGTCTTTCGGGCAGTGTTGTGTCGGGTCGGGTGGCGTATACGTTCGGTTTGGAGGGTCCGGCGATCACGATTGATACGGCGTGTTCGTCGTCGTTGGTGGCGATTCATCTCGCGGTGCAGTCCCTGCGGCAGGGCGAGTGTTCGATGGCCTTGGCCGGCGGCGTGACGGTCATGGCCACGCCACGTGGATTTGTGGAGTTCTCTCGGCAGCGTGGGTTGTCGGCGGATGGTCGGTGTAAGTCTTTTGCGTCTGCTGCTGATGGGACCTCGTGGTCTGAGGGTGTTGGTGTGGTGTTGTTGGAGCGGTGGTCGGTTGCTCGGGGGTTGGGGCATCCGGTGTTGGCGGTGGTGCGGGGGTGTGCGGTGAATCAGGATGGTGCGTCGAATGGGTTGACGGCTCCGAATGGTCCGTCGCAGCAGCGGGTGATTCGTCAAGCGTTGGTGAATGCGGGGTTGTCTGCTGGTGAGGTGGATGTGGTGGAGGGGCATGGGACGGGGACGGTGTTGGGGGATCCGATTGAGGCGCAGGCGTTGTTGGCGACGTATGGGCAGGGTCGGGCGGTGGGGGCTCCGTTGTGGTTGGGGTCGTTGAAGTCGAATATTGGTCATGCGCAGGCCGCGGCGGGGGTGGCTGGTGTGATCAAGGTGGTGATGGCGATGCGGTATGGGGTGGTGCCGAAGACGTTGCATGTGGATGAGCCGTCGTCGAGGGTGGAGTGGTCGGCGGGTGTGGTGGAGTTGGTGACTCGGGAGCGGGAATGGCCGGTGATGGGTCGTCCTCGTCGGGCGGGTGTGTCCTCGTTCGGGGTGAGTGGGACGAATGCGCATGTGATTCTTGAGCATGTTGCTGAGCCTGAGCCTGAGTGTGAGTCTGTTTCTGAGTCGGGGGTGGGTGTGGTGGTGTTGGTGGTGTCGGGGTGTGGTGTGGGTGGGGTGCGGGGGCAGGCGGGTCGGGTGGCTGCGTTCATTGATGAGCATCCGGAGGTCAGTGTGGGTGATGTGGGGTGGTCGTTGGTGTTGACGCGGGCGGTGTTGGCTGATCGTGGGGTGGTGTTGGCCGCTGATCGGGAGGGTGCGGTGGCCGGGTTGGGGGCGTTGGCGCGGGGTGAGTTAGCGCCGGGGGTGGTGGTGGGTTCGGTGGTGGGGGATCCGGGTGGGGTGGGGGTGATGTTTTCGGGTCAGGGGAGTCAGTACGCGGGGATGGGTCGGGAGTTGCACCAGGCTTATCCGGTGTTCGCGGAGGTGTTTGATGCCGTGTGTGCGGGGTTGGATGCGCAGTTGGTGGATCGGGTGGAGTGGTCGGTGCGGGATGTGGTGTTCGGGGCCGCGGAGCCGGGTTTGGTGGATGAGACGGTGTTCACTCAGGCTGGGTTGTTCGCCGTTGAGGTGGGTGTGTATCGGTTGATGGAGTCCTGGGGGCTGCGGGCTGATGTGGTGATGGGTCATTCGGTGGGGGAGATCACGGCGGCGTATGTGTCGGGGGTGGTGTCGTTGGCTGATGCGTGTGTCCTGGTGGGGGCGCGGGGTCGGTTGATGCAGGGGTTGCCTCGGGGTGGGCGGATGGTCGCGGTGGCTGCTTCACCGGGGGAGGTGGCTTTGGTGGTGGAGGGGTGTGGGGGTCGGGTGGTGATCGCGGCGGTGAACAGTCCGGGTTCGGTGGTGGTGTCTGGGGATGATGCGGCGGTGGCGGGGGTGGTGGTGGAGTGCGTTCGGCGGGGGTGGCGTACTCGGGGTGTGCGGGTGAGTCATGCGTTTCACTCACCGTGTATGGAGGGGATGCTTGCGGAGTTTCGTGATGTGGTGCGGGGGTTGTCGTTCGGGACTGCTCGTATTCCGGTGGTGTCGAATGTGACGGGTGAGGTTGTGAACGAGACGGTGGTGGGGGATCCGGAGTATTGGGTGGAGCATGCGCGCCGGACGGTGCGGTTCGCTGAGGGGGTGGGGTGCGTGCGGGCGATGGGGGTGCGTTCGTTTGTTGAGGTTGGTCCTGGGGGTGTGTTAGCGGGTTTGGTTCAGGAGTGCGGTGAGCATGACCCTGACCAGGCTGGGGAGGTCACGGTGCTGCCCGGGCTACGCCGAGGCGCTGAAGTGACCGGGCTGCTCTCGACCGCCGCCGAACTGTTCGTCCGTGGCCTGCCCATCGACTGGACGACCATCATGGGCGGGGGTCGGCGGGTGGAACTACCAACATATGCCTTCCAACACCAACGCTACTGGCTGGACACACCAAACCCAGCGGAGGATGTGTCGGGTGCGGTGGTGAGGTTAGCTGAGAGTGAGCCGACCAAAGAGCCGTTGGTCCAACGCCTGGCCGGGTTGTCCGAAGCCGATCAGGAACGCATTCTGCTCGACCTGGTGCGGACGCATGCCGCTATCGTGCTGGGTCATGCGGCAGGAGAGACGACAGAGACGCTACGCGCGTTCAAGGATATGGGGTTCGACTCGCTGACCGCCGTCGCGCTACGTAACCGAATCGCTGCCGCCACTGGTATTAACCTGCCTGCCACGGTCCTCTTCGACTATCCAACACCCATCGCTCTGGCACAGCTGTTACGGGACGAGCTATGCTCCGGGCCGACGACTACTCTCGCGCCCGTCCTTAGCGATCTGGACAATCTGGAAACGGCCCTGCTCAGTATTTCTGACAACGACAGAGCCCGCGCTGTCATCACAGCACGGCTGCAGAGAATCATGTCGATATGGCGCGATTCCGCACCCATCGAGGAAACTTCTGACGTAGCGAACATGATCCAGACGGCAACAACCTCGGAAGTCCTGGAATTCATCGATCAGCAGCTAGGCCGAGCCGCAAACTGAACTGACGGTTCGTCCCGTGTCGAGCCGGCAGAGACCTCTGCAGGCGTACGCAAAGGTCAGCTTGCCGACATGGATGGCGTTGTCAACTTGCTTGCAGGTTCGAGCTGACGGGTCACGCGGAGGCGGATTGGTCTGTCCTGGCGTCGGGTTCAGGGAGGTGCAGTACTGGCCGTCTCCCGCGCCCTGGCGTGGGGAGCTGCATCGTGGTATAGCCACGAGTGCGCGGCCTCTTGCCGCCGGACCGGGAGAGGAACGGTATGAGCAGACATGAGGACGATGGCAAGAGACAAGAAGAGATACGACACCGACGATAAAGACGATGAGGACACGAAGAAGTGATCATCACAGCGCCGTCGTCGTAGTCGGAACTGGTTGAGGACCTGGCCGCGGAGGGGGTGCTGGGCATGCGATGGCGGGCGGCGTTTCTGGCGGTGCCCCGGGAGGTGTTCATCCCCGAGGTGATCCGGGCCCCGCTACGTCATCACCCAGGTCGACGACGGCAGCCCAGCCGGCCCCGACGGGCGAGGCCGGGTACCGACCAGCTCGGCGTCGCGCCCGGACATCGTGGCGCTGATGCTGGCGGCCGGCAACGTTGAGCGGGGGATGCGGGTGCTGGAGATCGGCACCGGCACCGGTTACACGGCCGCGCTGCTGGCCCACTATCTCGGAGCCCGCAATGTGACCACCATTGAGGTGGATCCGGATCTGGCGGCGCGGGCCCGGGCCGCGCTGGACCGCGCCGGCTATGGCGAGGTGAAGGTGATCACTGGCGACGGAGCGCGCGGTGATCCCGAGGGGGCGCCGTTTGATCAGGTGATCTCCACCGTCGCCGCACCCCGGGTGCCCTACGCGTGGGTCGCACAGACCCGGCCCGGGGGGCTGGTCAACACCACCATCTCCTTCATGCCGCTGCGCGACCAGCGGATCTCTCGGGCCGCGATCACCGACGTGGTGCGTGACACCGACACACCCGACGTCAGCGCCACCGACCTGCATGCTTGCGAGGTCTGCAACGACGACACGCCCTTCGCGATCGCCCTTCAGGTCCCTGACTGCCACTGGGAATACGAGCCCACCCCTGGTAATGACGGTCGCTGGTGTGTGTGGTTCCTCGACCCGGGCACCCGGTCCTGGGCGCGCTTTGACTACCAGCCAGATACCCGGTGCTGGCCAGTCCACCAGTTCGGGTCACGACGGCTGTTCGACGAGGTCGCCGCCGCCTACCACCGGTGGGACCACGCCGGCCGACCCCCAGCCACCCACTGGCGCTTCACCATCACCCCGGACCGACAGCGGGTGCAACTGACAGACGACGTGATCCGGACCTGATAAACCGCGTTACCACGTCATCTGCGGTGTGCTGTGCTGGTTGGCTGCGGCTGGCGGTGGCGGTCGCCGCGGGCGAATACGCCGAATAGCCTGATGTGGATCTGGTGCCACACGATGCAGGGAAAGCGGCGGCGGCGCCAGAGGTGCCGCCAGGTCAAGCGGCGGCAGGTGCGGCATCGGCCCGCGGGGGTTGGCTGGTGCTCGGCCAGAACACTGCGTAGCGCGGCGAGGGGGTCGGGGTGGTGGCCTGCTCGTTCCAGTTCGGTGAGCTTGTCCCACACCGAGTCGATCGCCGTGCGAGCGTGGGCGTGGGGCTGCTGGGCTAGCCAGGTCACGGTCCGCTCCGGTAGCTGTGGCGTTGGGGGCATCAGCTACTGCCCGGTGTCGTGAGGACGCGGACCAGGTGGGGCCGGATGTGGACCAGGGTGCTCTCGTCGTCAAAGAGCACGATTAGGCGGGTGGTGGCGCGGTCGATGACCTGGGCGTGTTGGTGCAGCCGCGACGGTGCCGCCCCGAGGATCGTGTCCACCGCGACCTGTTCGATCCGGCACTGCGAGGGGATGAGGGTGCCGTGGGCGTCGCGCCAGGGGTCGTCGGGGTGAGTGGGCATGGTGGGCGTCACCTCAGCGTCGGTAGGTAGGAGTGGATGTGGAAGCCCCTCGTCGGGTCAGCGCGCCCACTGCGGCGGCCCGCCACTCGATTTCCCGAGGGCGGGGGTCCGGCCGGCCGCCGGGAGCGGGGATCGGCCGGGGGAATTGCTCCACCGGCGGCCGGCCGGAGTCTGGGGACCACCGACAGCGATGATCACGTTTTCCGTGATCCGGATCAGCAGGTCACGCATGAGCCTCGCTTCCTCGATGGTCGTTGGCTGGCATCAGCTCCGGTGCAGGAGCCGCTGCCAGTTCCGAACCAGGGGCACCGCCCGACGCGACGTGGGTGCCCACCTCGGGCCAGCGCCCCTGGTCGGACTACCCTGTAGCGACTTTGCGCGGCCGCCTACCGGATAGCCATGGATATTCTGGGATATCCTGAGGCGCGACGCAAGTGGCCCAAACGGGTGCATTGCTTGACAGCGACGTGGACCTGACCAGGAACGCGGGGAGACAGCATGGCGATCAGCCCGACCGTGCGCAGGCGACGACTCGGCTCGGAGATCAAACGACTCCGGGACGCCGCGCGGGTGTCCGGAGGCACCCTCGCGAAGAAGATCGGCACGTCACAACCGCAGCTCAGCCGGGTTGAGAACGCCCGTGGAAAGCTCACCGCCGCGCAACTGGAGAAGCTGATCAAGGTATTCGGCGTGGACGAGCGCAAGGCCGAAGAGATGCGCACGCTTCGCCGCGACGGCGACGTGCTCGGCTGGTGGGAGCAGTACTCCGACGTGCTGCCCGACAACGTCGAGTTGCTGATCGGGCTGGAGGCCGGAGCCGCCTGGGAACAGACCTACGAGGACGCTTTCATCCCGGGCCTGCTCCAGACGCCCGAGTATGCCAGAGCCGTGATCAGTTCGGCCGCACCCTTCCTTCGCTCAGCCGACGTGCCCAGGCTGGTGCAACTGCGCGCCGACCGCCAGCAACGGCTGATCGACACCGACTTCCGGTTGACAGCGGTGATCAACGAGGCCGCGCTGCACCGCTGCGTCGGTGGACGCGAGGTCATGCACGCGCAGCTGCGCCACCTGCTCGACGCCCAGCACAACGCCACGGTGGAGGTGCTGGTGCTGCCCTATGAGGCCGGCGAGCATCCCGCCCAGGGACAGTCCTTCGTGCTGCTGACCTTCCCGGAGCCCGAGGACCCGGCCATCGTGTTCCTCGACTACGCGCACGCCAGCGGTTTCCTGGAGAAGGCACCCGAGATCCGCCAGCACACCAGCGTGTTCGGCGCCGTCATCTCCCAAGCGCTCAACCCCGACGACTCGATCCGCAGGATTGCCGAGATCGCCGCCACGTTCACCTAGACCACGACCGGCACACGAGTGAGATCACGACGGACGTGGTTGTCCTAGGCTGCTACGACTGCGCTCCCGCTCACGTGAGCGGCGGACAGGGCGATCATTGTCAGCGACCAGGACAGCGCAAGCCAGACGACATTGCCTGGTCACGGCCGAACAGGAGACACATGACAGACCAACGAGGCATCGAGGCACTGCGCAGCGCGCACTACCGCAAGTCCAGCAGATCCAGCGGAGCACAGGCGTGTGTCGCCATCGGCCACGCCGCGGGATGGACCGGCGTGCAGGACACCAAGGAGCACCCGGACAGCAGGCAACGGAACACGCTGGCCGTGCCCGCGCAGCAGTTCGCCGCGTTCGTCACGGCGGTGCAGGACGGGCACCTGACCCGGTAACCCACCTGCCGAACTCGGACGAATGCCCCGGCCCAAACCTAGTGGGCCGGGGCATCCTTGTGGGCACCCAGTACCGATGATGCCGCAGCCCGCCCTGGCGCGCTCAAGGCGGTCGAACGCCCCGGTACGACAGTGCCTTGCCTACAGCCGGATCGCTCTCCTGAGCGTTGCCGCCATCCTCGACCGCACACCAGCCCCGCTGCCGCGCGCTGTACGGCCTGGCATAACCGCGGTTCTCAGTCGGTCGTGTGGGTTAGCGGGTAGTGAAGCCTTCCACGCTGGCCATGCGGGTTCGGTTCCTGTCGCCCGCTCGCGGCCGGGCGCTGCCAGGTCGGGGTGCCCTGTACCGCCAGTCCGTCGAGCAACTGTCCGAACACCGGCTCCCGGAAGTGGAAGGGTGGCCGCTCACATGTGGGGCACTCCATCGTGAACCCCAGCTCTGTGCGATCGATGCCGCCCCGATGTCGGTTGCTCCACTGTTCACCACGCCAGACCGGGTGCCGCCGCTCGACCACTTCACCCGGCACACCAGCCTCGATTTCGGCGGCGACAGTCGCGGCGTACCGGAGATGACGGCGGTAGTAACCCACTGCCTGGTCGATCTGCTCGGCACTGAGGTCGTACCATTCAGCGACGTCCTCGCGAGATTCACCCGCCGCGACGAGTTCCGCGATTGTGGCAGCCAGGACATTCCGGCCCTGGATCACTGGCTGCCCGCCGCGCCGACGCACATCGAGCTTGATCAAGGGGAAGTCCTCATCGGCGGTGAGTTCGGAGACCATACGTTGACCGTCTGGTGTTGTGTCCGGTCCGAAGTCGGCGGCCTCCACGAGGCGCTCAACCACGGGCGTCCAGACGATCTGACCAGTACCTACCTCCACAGCAAGATCCTCGGGAAGGTCCGCGAACTGCTGAGCCTGCCACACCATGGTCCTGCCTTCAGGACGCATCAGCATCGAGTAGGTCGCCAGTGGGAATTCCTCGCCAGTCTCCTGGCGGAGATACTCAGCCAGCCTCCGGAGCTTGGGAATCGGGAGCTTGTTGACGTCACGCCAGTTGGCGAGCAGTCTGGCTTCGACGTACTCGCCCCACGTAACCCACGTCGTGTTCCGTGATTCTGGGCGGATAATCGGCTCGTAGGTCCGACGACCATGCCGGTAGCCGTTGATCCAACGACGGGCGGTGCCCGAGGTCAGCCCGAGCAGCCGGTCCACCTGTGAGTAGGTGTAGACAGGCCGGCACAGCAGCGAGATCACCTGAGCCATCGTCACACGATCGCACACAGCGCCAGACGGTGTCGCGCTTAGCTCAGTGATCGGACCTCGATTTTTCCGTCGCGGACTCGGGTCTGGTAGGTGGGCTGGGGTGTTGAGGCGGGGCCGCGCACGATGGTGCCGTCGGTGAGCCGGAAGGTGCTGGCGTGCCATGGGCAGACGATGCAGCCGTCGGTGAGTTCGCCCTCATCGAGTGGACCGCCGGCGTGACTGCAGGTGTTCGCCAGCGCGTACAGTTCGCCGTTGCTGCGGACGAGTAATACTGCGGCTTCGCCAGCGGTGACTCGGCGATGCTCGCCTTCGCTGAGTTCCGCGTCGGCGAGTACTGGAGTCCACTCTTGTGGGCGGTGCTCGAAGGTGGTGTGGTTGACGTTGACCGCTCTGGCGTAGGAGAGGTGACCACCGAGGTAGCCACCGACCATCAGGACCCCCAGTCCAGCGCACCCCAAGGCTTTGCCGCGGCCTCGCCGACCATTGCGGCGGGCGATCAGCGATGCTGTGTAGAGGCCGAGTGCGGCCACGTTCGCGCTGGCGTGCACCGCTCCGACCCGGGTTTCTGGGCCGATGGTGTCCGACCAGTCGTTAAGCCCGGTGATGGCGGTGGGGAGTGCGCTGAGGATGCCGGCGCCGATGAGCAGGTCGGCGGCCGGTTCGGCGCTGGTCCCACCGACGGTGTCCAACAACGTGGACATGCTCCAGGCGCCGATTGGTAGGTCGGTCAGCAGGGGATGGACCGGGTGACCCAGTTTTGTCCCACTGAGCAGGTTACGGACCCGGCGAGGCCGCACGGCTTTGCCGATCACGCTGCGCACCGGCGTGGTGAGCTTGTCCAGGGCGGCGAAACGTTCAATGCGGCGCACCAGCTCATGCAGAGAAGCCATCACTAGCAGTCCTTTCGCGGTAGATCGGAGACGCTGAGTCGTGGGGCGGTGGGGGCGGCGCCCGCATCGCGTGGGATTGAGCTGGTGCGCCGCAGTGAACGTGTGGAATCGCTAGCTGGCTCGTTTGATGGGGGAGATGCGGACGCAGCAGTGGGCTGGGGTGGGGTGTAGGTGGGCGGTCAGTCCGGTGAGGGCGAGGCCGTCGAGGAGCCCGTCGAGCAGGCGCAGATTCATTCCGCACACGAGTTCGGTGTATTCCTGCGCCAGGGTGTGGAAGGGGCAGTTGGCGAGCGTGACCTCGTCGCCATCGACACGCGGTTCGAAGCCGGATGCCTCGAGTACCCGCAGTGCGGTGTCCCGGGTGTCCTGGCCGCTGGCGGCGTTGCGCGCCGTTTCGGCCATTTCCTTGCCCCACTGATAAGCGCGCTGGTCAAGGATCGCCCGTGGTGAGTCCCCGGTGTGTTCGGCGTGCTCGAGGGCGCTGGACAACAGCCGCCCGGCCAGGTCGTAGCGGCGCTGGGGCAGCGACACGGCCACCTGCTGATCTGACCGCTGGTATAGCTTGGCCGGTCGGCCTGCGCCGGGGCCGCTGCGGCCGGTGCGCCGCTGGTAGCTCACGTCGAGCAGGTCCTCGTCCACTAGCCGGTCGAGGTGAAACGCCGCGGTCGTGCGCGGCAGCTCGAGGGCTGCGGCGGCGTCGTCGCGACCGACCGGTGCGGGCTGGCGCACCACGTAGTCGTACAGCCGGCGACGGGTCGGCTCGTCGAGCGCGGCGATCGCCGAGATCTGCGCCTCCCAGGACTCCTCCCCAACTGCCATTCTAGAAACAACTCCCATGGACGAACGGACATGAACGTTCTAACGCTAGCACATCATGGCGTTACAAGGAGTCCGAGCGGCGAGAGAGGCCGCGGTGAACGAGCAGGTCGTGGTTAGAGAGCACCCGTTGCCCGGCCAGCTACGCCGCACCACGTCTGTCGCGTACGCCGCCGTGCTCGAGGTGCTCGCCGGTGATTGCGCGTCGTCTGAGGTCAGGTTGGCGTTCAGGGGTTGCCGATGAGGGTGCGGATAATGTCGGTGACGTGGGTGTGGCGGTCGGGGTGTAGGTGGCCGATGAGGTGCACGAGGTGGCTGCGGGCGACCCACGTGAGCCGGTCGAGGTAGGCGGTGCCGGCGTCGGTGATGGGTTCGCGGTAGATGCCCTCGAAGACTGCCCTGGAGTCGATCTCGACGGCGATGGCCCTGCGATCGCCGAAGGCGTCGTTGTAGGCGTCGGAGGACACCACGAGGTAGCGCATCGAGCCGATCGCCTCGTCCGGGGACTCCCACACCTGGCCGAACCGCACCGGTGCGGGTGGGGTCATTCCCGGCCTTCAAAGGCGGCGGCGGCCCGCGCTCGGCGGAATGCCATCAGGGTGTCTTCCTGCTCGGGGGTGTACAGCGGCGGGCGGGTGTCCTCTTCGGCGCGGGCCCGCCGCGCGGTCGCCGCGGCGGCTTCGCGCCGGATCGTCCGACGGATCCACTCCGATAGGGTGGTGCCGGTGTCAGCGGCGGCCGCGCGCGCGGACTCAGCCAGCCCGGGCTCCAGCCGCAGTGCTATCTGCACTGTCATGCGGGCATGATAGCTCCAGCGTCATGCGCACGCTGCTATGGCATGTGCGCCGGCGTGCCGGTCCGCAGATGGTCGCAGGTTGCGAGGCGGGTGGATGATGAATCAGCATCCTGCCCTGCTCAGCAGATGCAGGATGTCGTCTGGCACCATGCCGCGATGGCCGCAGCTGAGGGTCTGGTGTCGCTTCGGAAAAGGTCTGCGACATTCCGTGGGGTGACGTGGGCCGCGGTCTGTGGTGTTGCCGGTGCCATGGCTGGGGGCCTGCTGTTCCTGGTGGCTCGTCGCGGATTAACTGACGACGCCTATATCACGGTGGACTACGCGCGGAACCTTGCGTTCCACGGACGTTGGGGGGTTGTCCCCTCGCTGACGGCGAACACCGCCACGTCGCCGCTGAATGTGGGCCTGCTGGCTGCGATCACGGCGGTGGTGCGCGGGCCGGTGCTGGCGGTGGGGTTGCTGTTGGTGGCCACGATGGCCGCTTCCGCGGTGTGGCTGCTGCGCATCGCGGAGACGACGGGGCTGTCGCGGTGGGGGCTGCCCACGCTCGGGATGGGGCTGTTACTGTCCAGCCCGCTGCTTGCTTCCACGGTTGGCCTGGAGACCTACCTCTGCGTCGGGTTGTTTATCGGCCTGGTGCGCTATGCGCTAGCGGGGCGGTGGCTTGCCACGGGGATTTTTGGTGGGCTGCTGGTTTTGGGCCGGCCCGACCTCGTCGTGGTCGATATTGTCGTCATGCTCGCCGTGGTCGCGGCCCGGCGCCGGGCGCTACGCAGCGGACTGGTCGCGGTAGCGGTCGCAGCGCCTTGGTATCTTCTCAGCTGGTTCTTGTTGGGCTCTGCGCTGCCTGACACGTTTTTCCTGAAGATTCACGACCGCGCGGGGTGGGTAGGATTCCACTTCGTCAACGGACCGCTGTGGTATCTGTCGTATCAGCCGCAGCCAACCGTTCTTATCCTGCTGGCTGCGGGATGTGGCCTGGTGGCGCTGGGCAGTTGGGCAGCGCTCGCCGCTTGGCAACCGGGCGTGGTAACTACCGGCGCGGCTCAGGCTGCAGCCGCGTTCGGGCTCGGCGGAATTGCCCATGCGGCGGTTTTCGCCTCGCTGGGGACTCCGCCTTCTCACTGGTACTACGGACCCCTCGTCGCTGGTCTTAGCCTGTGTGCGGCGGTGACAGCTCTGGCCGTGGTTCAGTTCGAGCGGGTTCCCCACCAGATCGGGGTGGTCGCGCTCGGGTCAGTGTCCCTGGTAGCACTGGCTGCGGTTGGTTACGAGATTGTGCGGGGTGTGCCGTGGGAGAAGGCACCGATTTACACCAACTGGGCCACCCGCGCTGAGTACCAGCGCGTTGCTGAGGACATTTCCAAGATAAAGCCCGGTGCGACGGTGGTGAGCCCCAGCGAGGTCGGCACATTGGCCTATTTCTGCGACTGTGAGATCGTCGACTTCATATCCGACCCGGGACGCACTGAGCAATACATAGCCCGCCACGCGCAACAGTCCGGTCCCCTGATGCGCCAGCTACTCAAGCTGAACTACCTCCACCACGTCCTGGCATCACCAAAGCCAGCGGAGTTCGAACTGGTATGGGAGAAGCCGTGCGGGAACACGACCGGTAAATGGCGATCCGAGGTTCTCTGCCTCAAAAATGTTCCCCGGTGAGCAATTACTAAACACCGCGATCCTTACCCGCTAAGCGATTATGACGTTCACGAGGATGGAGCGTCCGACGGCGACGATGGCCCTGTTCGTGCCACGGCGCCGGGCGATGCGCCGGTAACGTTCCCCCAGCGCTGACAGCAGCGCGCTGCGGGGCCTCGCTCGTGGGTGCTTGGTGGAAGGCCTCCACGGCGAGGCGTATCGAGGCATCCGGATCCTTCGCGGCCAGCGTGGTGGACCTAGCCGGGAGCTCGCCAGTGATCGCGATGCCTCGGTCGCGTAGTTGGGTTCGGCCCGGCAGACCTCAGTGATGACCGAGTCCGGGGTGATGACGACGACGACCGCGTCGCCGCGAGGGGAAAAAGCCAACCCAGTGGCCCATGGATGGCCGCGCAATGGATGGGAAATGGAACTTTGGTTCTGCGTCGCCTTCCATAGTCTCATACAGTGGGGAGCTGACGGTGGAATTCAGGCTGCACCGGCGGGACGGACCACGTCGGCGGGAGGCAACTGATGATGCTGGTCGAGCGGGATGAGCACGTGGCGTCTCTCGACCGTCTACTGGCTGATTGCAGTGCTGGAAATGGGCAGGTTGTCCTGGTTGAAAGCGCGGTGGCTCATGGTAAGACCGAATTGCTGAGAACCTTTTCCGAGCGTGCCGTCAGTGCGGGATCTCTTTGCTTGAACGCCATTTGTTCTCAGGTTGAGAGCACGCTCCCTATGGGAGTTCTGAGTCAGCTTTTCCACAACGTTGACATGCCGCCCGGGCTTCGGGAACGGGTGGCTGGCTTACTGGACAGTGGTACATCCATCTCTATTTCCGGTAACGATGCCGCCGGTGCGGTTGAGCCCGCTATGGCGCGCGTTTTCCACGGCATATTCCTCGTACTGCTGGAGTTGACCAAGGACAAATCTGTCCTGATGGGAATCGACGACGTCCAGCACGCTGACGTCGCCTCCCTGCACTGCCTGCTCTACCTGGTCCGCCGGGTCCGTTCGGCCCGGGTGCTCGTGGTTTTCACCCAGGCCGAACGGTTGCCATCCGTGCATTCGTCGCTTCATGCTGAACTCCGCCAGTTGGCACACTGTCATCGTATAAACCTGACGCCGTTGTCCGAGGCGGGTGTGGCCAGTCTGCTTGCCAAGCACCAGGACCGTGAACAGGCACACGCATGCACCGAGGAATGCTACGCCGCCAGCGGCGGTAATCCGATGCTCGTTCAAGCCCTGCTCGAAGACCGCAGTACTTCTGGCGCCGGCCCAGGCCGACACTACCGGCAGGCAGTGGTGAATTGCCTGTACCGCTGTGAACCCACCGTACTGGACGTTGCTCGTGGCCTGGCTGTCCTCGGCGCGGACGTGTCCTCGGTGGAGTTGGGCGAGTTGGTCGGTGCCGGTCCCGACGTGGCAGCGATGGCAGTGGAATTGATGACGGCTGCGGGTCTGCTTGCGGGCGGGGCCTTCCGACATTCAGCCGGCGTACTGGCAGTGCTGGACGACATGCCGCCGCAGGACCGGGTAAATCTGCATCGCCGCGCCGCCCGATTGCTGCACGATCGGGGGGCGCCGGCCATCGCGGTCGCCCGCCACCTTGTCAGCGCGGGTCATATCGCCGATCTATGGGTCGCTGGTGTTCTGGTGGAAGCGGCAGACCAGGCGCTGCTCGCCGATGAGGTCGCACTGGCTGTCGGGTGTCTGGCGTTGGCTCAGCTAGCCCTTCCTGACGGCATAAGCAGGGTCGCCGTCCGTGCCAAACTGGCCAGAGCCGAGTGGCACATCAACCCCTCCGCCGCGCAGCGGCACTTCACGCCGTTGATCGCCGCTATGCGGGCAAACCAGTTGGACCCCCGCGATGCCATCGCGATGATCCGGCAACTGCTCTGGCATGGCCAGCTCACCGAAGCAGCCGAAGTCCTGAACTGGGTGCGTGGCGTGAGCACCAGTGAACATGACGGCGCACATGACGAGGTCGGCACAGAACTCCGTGATGTCGAATTGTGGACAGCTTGTGTCTACCCGCCATTGGGACGGCAATACCACATACCGCGCAAGCCGGTGGGTGAGCGCACCGTGGTGCTACTCACGACGGATCCCTGGCTGCGCTCGACTGCCGCGCTGGCCGAGGGTCTGACGCGAGGGAACCTCTACGACGCGGTCACCCGCGCCGAACACTTCTTGCGGGAGGTACACCTCAGTCACGCCACGCCGTGGGCCGAGGAACCGGCGTTGCTCGCCCTCCTGACGTTGATCTATACCGGCCGGACCAGCGCCGCCGCGGGCTGGTGTGAACGGCTGTTGCACGAAGCCACCGCTCGACATGCGCCGACATGGCAGGCGACGTTCGGCGCAGTCAGGTCGGACATCGCTCTCCGGCAGGGAGATCTCCGCGTGGCGGTCGCGCACGCGCGGGCCGCGATGACCCACATGTCTCCCAAGTCCTGGGGGGTGGCCGTCGGGTTCCCGCTCGGTTGCCTGATCCTGGCGACCACCAGGACGGGCGACTACGACGAGGCCGCCAAGCACGTCACCCAACCAGTTCCCGAGGCCATGTTCCAGAGCCGATATGGCCTGCACTACTTGCACGCACGCGGGCACCACTACCTCGCCACGAACCGCCACCACGCCGCGCTCGCGGACTTTCTCTCGTGTGGCGAACTCATGCGTGGCTGGGGGCTGGAGATGCCTGAGTTCGTGCCGTGGCGGACCAGCGCCGCGGCGGCGTGGCTGTGTCTGAATAACCACGACCAGGCCAAACGACTCATCTTCGACCAGTTGGCAAGGCTGGGTACCGAGGGCTCCCGCACTCGTGGCATGTCGTTGCGACTGTTGGCAGCGGGAACGCGAGCGAGCCGACGGCCGCAACTGCTCACCGAGGCCGTGGACATCTTCGAAAGTTGCGGGGACCGTTTCGAGCTTGCCCGTGCCCTGGCGGAACTCGGCCAGGCGCAGCACGCGCTCGGTGAACACAAGCGGGCCCGGATGATGCTCCGCCGGGCGTGGCACGTGGCGAAGACATGCGACGCCACACCGCTGTGCCGCGCAGTGCTCCGGGAACCCATGACCGGCGCTCTGACCGTTCCCCAGTCCGAGAGCTCCGCGGGAATTGATTCGCTCACCGGGGCCGAGCGGCGCGTGGCGGCGTTGGCTGTTGCCGGTTACACCAATCGCGAGATCGCCACCAAGCTGTTCATCACGGCAAGCACCGTGGAACAGCATCTCACCCGCGTGTACCGCAAGCTTAACGTCAAGTACCGCCGGGATCTCCCGACCGACCTGCACGCCGACATGGCCACCTCGGCATGAGGGGTGACCCCGGCCTGACCCACGAGGTGTTGTCGGATGACCAACGATGAGAAGATCGTTGATTACCTGAAATGGATGGCCGCTGAACTGCACCAGACCCGCCAGCGTCTTACGGAGCTCGAGTCAAGCGGGCGGGAGCCGATCGCGATTGTGGCGATGGCGTGTCGATTCCCTGGTGGAGTGTGTTCGCCGGAGGATCTGTGGCGGTTGGTGGCGGACGGGGTGGACGCGATTTCGGGTTTTCCGGGGAATCGCGGGTGGGACCTGGCCGGGCTCTACGATCCCGACCCGGAGCGGGCCGGCACATGTTACGCCCGTGAGGGCGGCTTCCTGCACCAGGCGGGCGACTTCGACGCCGATTTCTTCGGGATCAGTCCTCGTGAGGCAGTGACGATTGACCCGCAGCAGCGATTGTTGTTGGAGACGTCATGGGAGGTGTTCGAGCGAGCGGGGATCGCCCCGACGTCGGTTCGGGGCAGCGACACGGGGGTGTTCACCGGGGTCTGCTATCAGAACTACGGCACGCGGAGCCGCGTTGCCGAGGAGTTCGAGGGTTACCTGGCGGTGGGGAGTTCGGGCAGTGTCGCGTCCGGTCGGGTGGCGTACACGTTCGGTTTGGAGGGTCCGGCGATCACGGTCGACACGGCGTGTTCATCATCGTTGGTGGCGGTTCATCTCGCGGTGCAGTCCCTGCGGCAAGGCGAGTGTTCGATGGCATTAGCCGGCGGCGTGACAGTCATGCCGTTGCCCGGAGTTTTCGTCGAGTTCTCCCGGCAGCGAGCGCTGTCGCCGGATGGTCGGTGCAAGCCTTTCGCGGCTGGTGCTGATGGGACGTCGTGGGCTGAGGGTGTGGGTGTGTTGTTGTTGGAGCGGTTGTCGGTCGCGCGACGGTTGGGGCATCCGGTGTTGGGGGTGGTGGCGGGGTGCGCGGTGAATCAGGACGGTGCTTCTAACGGGTTGACCGCTCCGAACGGCCCTGCGCAGCAGCGGGTGATCCGCCAAGCGCTGGCGAACGCGGGGTTATCTCCTGCTGATGTGGATGTGGTTGACGCGCATGGCACCGGAACGATGTTGGGGGATCCGATTGAGGCGCAGGCGTTGTTGGCCACGTATGGGCAGGGTCGGCCGGTGGGGCGTCCGTTGTGGTTGGGGTCGTTGAAGTCGAACATTGGTCATACCCAGGCCGCGGCGGGGGTGGCTGGTGTGATCAAGATGGTGATGGCGATGCGGCACGGGATACTGCCGAAGACCCTGCACGTGGACGAGCCGTCATCGAAGGTGGACTGGTCAACCGGTGCGGTGGAATTGCTGACCCAGGCCCGGGAATGGCCGCGTAACGGGCAGCCACGCCGAGCGGGTGTGTCGGCTTTCGGCATGAGCGGGACGAATGCGCATGTGATTCTTGAGCATGTTCCTGAGCCTGTCACCGAGTCAGTGCGAGTGTCGGGGGAGGGTTCAGGTGGTGTGGTGCCGTTGGTGGTGTCGGGGTGTGGTGTGCAGGGAGTGCGGGGGCAGGCAGGTCGGCTGGCGGTGTTTGTGGAGCAGCGTCCGGAGATTGGTCTTGGTGATGTGGGGTGGTCGCTGGTGTCCGCACGGGCGGTGTTGGCTGATCGCGCGGTGGTGCTGGCCGCTGATCGGCAGGCGGCCCTGACTGGGCTTGCGGCATTGGCGCGGGGGGAGTCAGCGCCGGGGGTGGTGGTGGGCACGGCGGATGTCGCGGGCAAGGTGGTATTCGTTTTTCCTGGCCAGGGCGCGCAGTGGGTGGGAATGGGTCAGGAGTTGCTGTGCGCGTCGCCGGTGTTCGCCGATTCGATGGATCGGTGCGCGGCGGCATTGGCGCCGTGGGTTGATTGGTCACTGATCGAGGTACTGGGCGATGACAGCGCGTTAGCCCGAGTTGACGTGGTGCAGCCGGTGTCGTGGGCGGTGATGGTGTCGCTGGCCCAGTTATGGTCCTCACTCGGGATAGCGCCGGATGCGGTGGTGGGGCATTCGCAGGGGGAGATCGCCGCGGCCTATGTGGCGGGTGGGTTGTCGCTGGACGACACCGCTCGGGTGGTGGTGTTGCGGAGCCGGTTGATCGCTCAACGGCTGGCTGGTGGCGGGGCGATGATGTCGGTGGCGGCGCCCTGTGAGCGGGTGCGAGAGTTGCTGTCCGGGTGGTCGGGCCGGGTCGGGATTGCGGCGGTGAACAGCCCGAACGCGGTGGTGGTCTCCGGTGTCACCGAGGCGGTGGCGCAGGTGGCGGAGGCGTGCGTGGCGCAGGATGTGCGGACACGGATGATCCCGGTGGGTTACGCCTCGCACTCGACTCAGATCGACGGTATCCGTGCGGAGTTGATGGAGGTACTAGCTGATATTCACCCGCAGTCAGGACGGGTGCCGCTGTATTCCACGGTCGAGGGTGGCTGGTGGGACACCAGCAGAATGGACGCGAAATATTGGTACCGGAACCTGCGTGAGCCGGTCGGGTTCGACCCAGCCGTGCGCGAGCTGATCACGGAAGGGTTCGGGGCTTTTGTTGAGATCAGCTCACACCCGGTGCTGACCACCAGCGTCCAGGAAATCCTCAATGAGATCGACACGGATGAGACCGACACGGCTCCTGCCGTGGTCACCGGCACCCTCCGCCGTGATGATGGCGACCTCCAGCGGTTCACCACGTCCGCCGCGGAACTGTTCGTGCGTGGTCTGCCCATCGACTGGACAGCAGTGATCGGCCAGGGCCGGCGGGTGGAGCTACCGACGTATGCCTTCCAACACCAACGCTACTGGCTGGAGGAGGCCGAGGCGCCCGCGTCCGGTCCACTGGTTGTGGACGAGGTCGAGAGCAGGTTCTGGTCCGCGATGGAACGGGAGGACCTCGCCGAGCTGACCACGACCCTCTCGCTCGACAGTCATGATCAGCAGTCCGCCCTGAGCGCGGTGCTCCCTGCCCTGTCAGCATGGCGTCGCCAGCGCTGCAAGCAGTCCACCGTGGACTCGTGGCGGTACCGCATCAGGTGGAAGTCGATCGCCGACGACGACGAGCCGGCGTTGTCGGGAACCTGGCTGGTGGTGGTCCCGACGGAGCACCCCGACACCGACACGGCCCACGACACGGCCCACGACACGCAGCGGCTCTGCTCGACGGTCTGGCCGTCCACGGCGCCCGTGTCGAACCGTTCACGCTGAACGGGCGCGACGCGGACCGTCTCACGGTCGCCAAACACCTCCGTGAGGTCCTCGCCGAGGTGGGTGAGGTGAACGGGGTGGTGTCCCTGCTCGCGCTCGAGGAGCGCAGGCACCCGGAGTTCCCAGCGTTGACCGTTGGCATGGCTGGCCTGCTCACGCTGATCCAGGCGTTGGGCGACAGCGAGGTGAACGCGCCGCTGTGGTGTGTCAGCAAAGGTGCGGTGGCTGTCTGCGCGCAGGACGGGGTGGTCAGTGCGGACCAGGCGTCGGTGTGGGGCCTGGGGCGGGTGGTAGCACTCGAACATCCACACCGCTGGGGCGGGCTGGTCGACCTGCCTGAAGTCGTGGATGACCAGGCGCTGCGGCGTCTCGCCGCGGCGCTGGGAGGTACCGACGGTGAGGACCAACTCGCGGTGCGGGCCTCGGGGACGTTCGTGCGCAGGCTGGTCCGCGCACCACTGGCCGACAGCAAGGGCGTCCGCCAGTGGGCGCCGCGGGGCACCGTACTGGTGACCGGCGGCACCGGTGGGGTGGCAGCCCACGTCGCGCGCTGGTTGGCGACCAACGGTGCCGAGCACCTGGTCTTGACCAGCCGCCGCGGGCTCAAGGCCGAGGGCGCCGCGGAACTGGCCGAGGAGCTGGCCACGCTGGGGCCCGAGGTGACCGTGGTCGCCTGTGACGTGGGGAACCGCGAAGCCCTGGCGCACGTGCTTGCCGGAATACCACCAGACCGTCCGTTGACCGCTGTCGTTCACGCGGCCGGGGTGCCCACGCAGCGCACCGTGGACGACACCAGCATGGCCGAGTTCGCCGACGTCCTGTCGGGCAAGGCAGCCGGCGCCGCGCACCTGGATGACCTGCTCGGCGACCAGCCGTTGGACGCGTTCGTGCTGTTCTCGTCGAACGCGGCTGTCTGGGGCGGCGGCACCCAGAGCGCGTATGCGGCGGCGAACGCGTTCCTCGACGGGTTGGCGGAGCACCGCAGGGCACGGGGTCTCGCCGCGACATCGATTGCCTGGGGCGCCTGGGACGGCGGCGGCATGTCTACCTTCTCCACGCAGATCCAGATCCAGCTCTCGCAGTCAGGTCTGTCCCTGATGCCCCCGGACCTGGCCGTGTCCGCTCTGGTGCACGCCGTTGAGCACGACGAGACCTGCGTGGTCGTCACCGACATGCACTGGGACAGGTTCGCGCCACGGTTCACCTCGCTGCGTCCCGCTCCGTTGCTCGCGGAGCTCCCCGAGGTGCGACAGGCCCTGAGCGGATCCGACAGCGAGGTCGCGACCGGAGCCGAGCGGCCGGTGCCGGAGCTGGTACGGCGCCTTGTCGGGCTTCCCGAGGTCGAGCAGTCTCGTGCCCTGGTGGAGTTGGTGCGGACCGAAGCGTCCACGGTGCTGGGCCACTCCGCGACGAGCACGGTCACGGCGGGACGGGCGTTCAAGGAGGTCGGGTTCGACTCGTTGACCGCGGTCGAACTACGCAACCGCCTGACCGCGGCCACCGGAGTACGCCTCCCCCCTGCCGTCGTCTTCGATTACCCCACCCCGAAGGCACTGGCCGAGCACCTGCTCGCGGAACTGGACACCCTGGGGGTCGCGGCGTCCCCGGCTGTGCTGGCCGAGTTCGACACCCTGGAAAAAGCACTGGAAAAAGCACTCGCGACCGCGGCCGGCGACGAGGGGCTGCCCGCCACGGTGTCCGCGCGGTTGCGGGCATTGGTTGCCAGATGGGAGACCGTCACCAGCGCGTCCGGTGCTGATGAGGAGTTCGACCTCGAAGGGGCAACCGACGACGAGATCTTCCAACTCGTTGACAGTGAGTTCGGCCGCACGGAGCAGTGACTGCCGCGACCACGGCGAGCCACAGCAAGGAGCTGACCTGTTATGGCAAACGACGACAAGCTTCGTCAGTACCTGAAGCGCGTGCTCGCTGACGCGCGCAGTGTCCAGAAGCGCCTGCACGCGGTCGAAGAGGAGAAATGCGAGCCGATCGCGGTGGTGGCGATGGCGTGCCGGTTCCCGGGTGGGGTCTGTTCACCGGAGGATCTGTGGCGGTTGGTGGCGGACGGGGTGGATGCGATTTCGGAGTTTCCGGCGGATCGCGGGTGGGATCTGGAGGGTTTGTTTGATCCGGATCCTGATCGGGCGGGGAAGTCGTATGTGCGCGAGGGCGGCTTTCTGCACGATATGGCATTGTTCGATCCGGAATTTTTTGGGATCTCGCCGCGTGAGGCGTTGGCGATGGATCCGCAACAGCGGTTGCTGTTGGAGACGTCATGGGAGGTGTTCGAACGGGCGGGAATCGACCCGACGTCGTTGCAGGGTAAGGGCGTTGGCGTATTCAGCGGAATCGTCTACCATGACTTCGCTACGCGTCTGCACCCGGTGCCGGAGGAGATCGAGGGTTACTACGGTACCGGTATTGCTGGCAGTATCGCGTCGGGCCGGGTGTCGTACACGCTGGGTTTGGAGGGGCCGGCCATCACGATCGATACGGGGTGTTCATCGTCGTTGGTGGCGGTTCATCTCGCGGCGCAGTCGCTGCGGCAGGGCGAGTGTTCGATGGCGTTGGCCGGCGGCGCGACGGTCATGGCGTTGCCGGGTGCGTTCGCCGAGTTTTCCCGGCAGCGGGGGTTGGCGGCGGATGGTCGGTGTAAGTCGTTTGCGGCTGGTGCTGATGGGACGTCGTGGTCTGAGGGTGTGGGTGTGTTGTTGTTGGAGCGGTTGTCGGTCGCTCGACAATTAGGGCATCCGGTGTTGGCGGTGGTGCGGGGATGTGCGGTGAATCAGGACGGTGCCTCGAACGGGTTGACCGCCCCGAATGGCCCTTCGCAGCAGCGGGTGATCCTGCAGGCGTTGGCCAACGCCCGGTTGTCTGCGGAAGATATCGACGTGGTGGAGGCCCACGGCACCGGGACCACGTTGGGCGACCCGATTGAAGCGCATGCCCTCCTGGCGGCGTATGGGCAGGATCGGCCGGTGGGGCGTCCGTTGTGGTTGGGGTCGTTGAAATCCAACATTGGTCATACCCAGGCCGCGGCGGGAGTGGCTGGTGTGATCAAGATGGTGATGGCGATGCGGCACGGGATACTGCCGAAGACGTTGCACGTGGATGAGCCCTCACCGAAGGTGGACTGGTCAGCCGGTGCGGTGGAATTGCTGACCCAGGCCCGGGAATGGCCGCACAACGGGCAGCCACGCCGAGCGGGCGTGTCGGCCTTTGGGGTCAGCGGAACCAATGCGCATGTGATTCTTGAACATGTTCCTGAGCCTGTTCCCGAGTCGGTGCGAGTGTCGGGGGAGGATTCGGGTGGTGTGGTGGCGTTGGTGGTGTCGGGGTGTGGTGTGGGTGGGATGCGGGCCCAGGCGGGGCGAGTGGCCTCGTTCATGGGTGAGCATCCCCAGATCGGTGTCGCTGATATCGGGTGGGCGTTGCTGAGCACCCGGGCAACGTTGATCGATCGGGGTATGGTGGTGGCTACCGGTCGGGAGTCAGCGCTAGCTGGATTGGGGGCATTGGCGCGGGGTGAGTCGGCACCGGGGGTGATATCGGGTGTAGCGGATGTGACGGGCCGGGTGGTGTTCGTTTTTCCCGGTCAAGGCGCGCAGTGGGTGGGAATGGGCCGGGAGCTGATGTGCTCGTCACCGGTGTTCTCCGAATGGATGGATCGGTGCGCGGCGGTGTTGGCGCCGCGGGTGGACTGGTCATTGCCTGAGGTATTGGGCGATGAGGCGTTATTGGGTCGGGTGGAGGTGGTGCAGCCGGCGTCCTGGGCGGTGATGGTGTCGCTGGCGGGGTTGTGGTCGTCGGTGGGGATACGCCCGGATGCGGTGGTGGGGCACTCGCAGGGGGAGATCGCGGCGGCGTGTGTGGCGGGTGGGCTGTCACTGGACGACGCCGCGGCGGTGGTGGTCTCACGCAGCCGGCTGATCAGCCAACGACTGGCCGGTGGCGGCGCGATGATGTCCGTGGCGGCCCCCGCAGACCAGGTCCAGGAACTGCTGTCCAGCTGGTCACACCAGGTTGGCATCGCGGCGGTCAACAGCCCCAGCTCAGTAGTCGTCTCCGGGGCCACCGACGTCGTCACACAGCTAGCAGCGGTGTGCGCGACTGACGGTCTGCGAACGCGGATAATCCCGGTGAACTACGCCTCCCACTCACCTCAGATCGAGAATATTCGCGACGAGCTGTCGCGGGTACTCGCAGACATCCACCCCCAGTCAGGGCAGATTCCCCTGTATTCCACGGTTGACGCTGAGTGGCTAGACACCACCACCATGGACGCGGATTACTGGTATCGGAACCTGCGTGAACCGGTCGGATTCGACCCAGCCGTACGCGAACTGATCGCAGCAGGCTACCGGACATTTATCGAGGTCAGCCCACACCCCGTGCTGACCACCAGCATCCAGGACATTCTCGACCACACCGACACCGCCCCCGCCGTGGTCACCGGCACGCTGCGCCGCGACGACGGTGACCTCCCACGATTCACCACGTCCACCGCCGAACTATTTGTCCGCGGTCTTCCTGTGCAATGGCCAGCTCCGGTGGGTGAAGGCCGACGAGTTGACCTCCCGACATATGCATTCCAACGCCAGCGTTATTGGTTGGAGTCGCCGCATCCGGTGGGGGATGTGTCGGGTGCGGGGTTGGGGGTGGTGGAGCATCCGTTGTTGGGTGCGGTGGTGGGGTTGGCTGAGGGTGCCGGGGTGGTGCTTACCGCCGGGCTGTCGCTGGCCACCCACCCGTGGTTGGCCGACCACGTGGTGTCGGGCACGACGGTGGTGGCTGGTGCGGTGTTGGTGGAGGTGGCCATCCGCGCTGGCGACGAGGTCGGCTGCCCGGTGCTGGACGAGCTGGTAATCCAGGCACCGCTGGTGCTCCCGGAGCGGGGCGGGGTACGGATACAGGTCACGGTAGGCGACGGTGACCACACCGGGCGGCGACCGGTGAGCATCCACTCCGCACCCGACGATGCCCCCAGCACCGCAGCATGGACCTGCCACGCCCAAGGACACCTCGTCAACCCCAGCCCCGAGCCCGGCACCGACGTGGGGACGTGGCCGCCGGTGGGGGCGCAGCCGGTGAGCCTGGAGGGCTTTTATCAGCGGCAGGCTGAGGCGGGGTATGAGTACGGGCCGGTGTTTCAAGGTTTGCGGGCGGCGTGGATGCGTGACGGGGAGGTGTTCTCCGAGGTCGCTTTGCCGGAGGACCTGCATGGTCAGGCATCCGGGTTCGGGTTGCATCCGGCGTTGCTCGATGCCGCCCTGCACGCCACCGCGCTCGCTGTCACCGAGGTGGCTGCTGGGGTGGGCGACGGTGAGGTGCTGTTGCCGTTTTCCTGGAACGGGGTCGCGCTGCACGCGTCGGGTGCCTCGGCGTTGCGGGTGCGTGCGGTGTTGGCGGGGGTCGGGGTGGTGTCACTGGAGTTGGCTGATCAGTCGGGTCAGCCGGTGGCGTCGGTTGATTCGCTGGTGTTTCGCCCGGTCTCGGTGGAGCGGTTGAGTGTGGCGCGGGATGCGGTGGCGGGTTCGTTGTTTGGGGTGGAGTGGGTTGAGGTGCCGATGCCGGCGCTGCCGGGGGTGGATGCCGCGGTACAGGTGATGGGGGTGTCCTCGGCGGGTGAGGTGGAATCGCTGGTCGGGGCCAGGGGTGTGGTGGTGTTCGACACCACTGTTGTTGGTGGGGATGCTGTTGGTGGGGATGCGCGAGCGGTGGTGTGTGCGGTGTTGGGGGTGGTGCAGGCATTCGTGGCCCACCCAGAGTTGACCTCCAGCATTCTGGTGGTGCTCACTCGCCATGGTGTGGGGCCAGGGTGTGGTGATCCGGTGGCTGCGGCGGTGTGGGGGTTGGTGCGCTCAGCGCAGGCGGAGGAACCCGACCGGATCGTGCTGCTCGACACCGGGCCTGGGACTGGGGATGTGGGTACGGCGGTGGCCGGGGTGCTGGCCTGTGGCGAGCCGCAGATAGCCCTCCGTGGCGATGTGATGTGGGCGCCACGCCTGACCCGCCTCGCCACCACCGCTGCCCACGACACCACGTCCGGCGAGATGGCCACGAACGGAACGGTGTTGATCACTGGTGGTACCGGGGTGCTGGGCGGGGTGCTGGCCCGGCACCTGGTGAACCGGTACGGGACACAGCGGTTGGTGCTGGTCAGCCGGCAGGGCGCGGAGGCCCCCGGAGCGGGGGACCTGGTCGCGGAGTTGACCGAGTTGGGGGCCCAGGCACGGGTCGTCGCGTGCGATGTGGCCGACCGCGACGCTCTCGCCGAGGTGATCACCGGGATGCCCGCAGAGTACCCGCTGACCGGGGTGGTTCACGCCGCTGGGGTGCTTGATGATGGCGTGCTCGCCATGGTGACTCCACAGCGGGTGGACACGGTGTTCGGTCCCAAGGTGGATGGTGCGCGCAACCTGCACGAGTTGACCCGGGGCCTGGACCTGGGCATGTTCGTGCTGTTCTCCTCCGCTGCCGGCATCTTCGGCACCCCCGGACAAGCCAACTACGCCGCAGCCAACGCCTACCTCGACGGACTGGCCCACCAACGCCACACCGAAGGACTCCCCGCGATATCACTCGCATGGGGATGGTGGGCGCCAGCCACCGGGCTGACCGACCAACTGACAGCGACCGACCGCAATCGGATGACCAGCGCAGGTGTGCGACCGCTGTCCTCGACCGACGGCATGGCCTTGTTCGACGCGGCGTTGCGGGCCGATGATCCAGTGCTGGTGCCCGCTCATCTGGATACCTCCATTCCCCGTGCCGCCAGTTCCGTCCACCCGCTGATGCGGGGGCTCGTCAGGCTGGCCCGGCCAACCGCCACGGCCGGTGTGGCCCCCGACGGGTCCTTGGCGCAACGTCTGGCCGGCCTGGCAGCGGCCGACCGGAGCCGCGTGCTGCTGGAGTTGGTGCGCACTGAAGCCGCTTCGGTCCTGGGATATCCCACGGGCAGCGTGGTCGATGCGGGTCGTGCGTTCAAAGAAATGGGGTTCGACTCGTTGACCGCGGTCGAACTGCGCAACCGGTTAGCCGCCGCCGCTGGTGTACGCCTGCCTGCGACCTTGATTTTCGACTACCCGACTCCCGTGCTACTCGTCGGCCACCTGTGTGATCAGCTCTTCGGTGGGCAGCAGGGCTCGGTTGCGCCGGTGTCTGGTGTGTCGGTGTCTGATGATCCGGTGGTGGTGGTGGCGATGGGGTGTCGGTTGCCGGGTGGGGTGTGTTCGCCGGAGGATTTGTGGCATGTGGTGGCGGGTGGGGTGGATGCGATTTCGGGGTTCCCCACGGATCGTGGGTGGGATGTGGAGGGTTTGTTTGATCCGGATCCTGACCGGGTGGGGAAATCGTATGTGCGCGAGGGCGGGTTCGTGGCGGATGTCGCTGGTTTTGACGCGGGGTTTTTCGGGATCTCACCGCGCGAGGCGTTGGCGATGGATCCACAGCAGCGGTTGCTGCTGGAAATCTCATGGGAGGTCTTCGAGCGGGCGGGGATCGACCCGACCTCGGTTCGCGGCAAGGACATCGGCGTCTTCACCGGTGTGATGTACAACGACTACCTCGCCCGTGTGGGGGCTGTTTCACCTGATGTCGAGGGCTACCTTAGCACCGGAAACTCCGGCAGTGTTGTGTCGGGTCGGGTGGCGTATACGTTCGGGTTGGAGGGTCCGGCGATCACGATTGATACGGCGTGTTCGTCGTCGTTGGTGGCGATTCATCTCGCGGTGCAGTCCCTGCGGCAGGGCGAGTGTTCGATGGCCTTGGCCGGCGGCGTGACGGTCATGGCCACGCCACGTGGATTTTCGTTGAGTTCTCTCGGCAGCGTGGGTTGTCGGCGGATGGTCGGTGTAAGTCTTTTGCGTCTGCTGCTGATGGGACCTGCTTAGTCTGAGGGTGTTGGTGTGGTGTTGTTGGAGCGGTGGTCGGTTGCTCGGGGGTTGGGGCATCCGGTGTTGGCGGTGGTGCGGGGGTGTGCGGTGAATCAGGATGGTGCGTCGAATGGGTTGACGGCTCCGAATGGTCCGTCGCAGCAGCGGGTGATTCGTCAAGCGTTGGTGAATGCGGGGTTGTCTGCTGGTGAGGTGGATGTGGTGGAGGGGCATGGGACGGGGACGGTGTTGGGGGATCCGATTGAGGCGCAGGCGTTGTTGGCGACGTATGGGCAGGGTCGGGCGGTGGGGGCTCCGTTGTGGTTGGGGTCGTTGAAGTCGAATATTGGTCATGCGCAGGCCGCGGCGGGGGTGGCTGGTGTGATCAAGGTGGTGATGGCGATGCGGTATGGGGTGGTGCCGAAGACGTTGCATGTGGATGAGCCGTCGTCGAGGGTGGAGTGGTCGGCGGGTGTGGTGGAGTTGGTGACTCGGGAGCGGGAATGGCCGGTGATGGGTCGTCCTCGTCGGGCGGGTGTGTCCTCGTTCGGGGTGAGTGGGACGAATGCGCATGTGATTCTTGAGCATGTTGCTGAGCCTGAGCCTGAGTGTGAGTCTGTTTCTGAGTTGGGGGTGGGTGTGGTGGTGTTGGTGGTGTCGGGGTGTGGTGTGGGTGGGGTGCGGGGGCAGGCGGGTCGGGTGGCTGCGTTCATTGATGAGCATCCGGAGGTCAGTGTGGGTGATGTGGGGTGGTCGTTGGTGTCGACGCGGGCGGTGTTGGCTGATCGTGGGGTGGTGTTGGCCGCTGATCGGGAGGGTGCGGTGGCCGGGTTGGGGGCGTTGGCGCGGGGTGAGTTAGCGCCGGGGGTGGTGGTGGGTTCGGTGGTGGGGGATCCGGGTGGGGTGGGGGTGATGTTTTCGGGTCAGGGGAGTCAGTACGCGGGGATGGGTCGGGAGTTGTACCAGGCTTATCCGGTGTTCGCGGAGGTGTTTGATGCCGTGTGTGCGGGGTTGGATGCGCAGTTGGTGGATCGGGTGGAGTGGTCGGTGCGGGATGTGGTGTTCGGGGCCGCGGAGCCGGGTTTGGTGGATGAGACGGTGTTCACTCAGGCTGGGTTGTTCGCCGTTGAGGTGGGTGTGTATCGGTTGATGGAGTCCTGGGGGCTGCGGGCTGATGTGGTGATGGGTCATTCGGTGGGGGAGATCACGGCGGCGTATGTGTCGGGGGTGGTGTCGTTGGCTGATGCGTGTGTCCTGGTGGGGGCGCGGGGTCGGTTGATGCAGGGGTTGCCTCGGGGTGGGCGGATGGTCGCGGTGGCTGCTTCACCGGGGGAGGTGGCTTTGGTGGTGGAGGGGTGTGGGGGTCGGGTGGTGATCGCGGCGGTGAACAGTCCGGGTTCGGTGGTGGTGTCTGGGGATGATGCGGCGGTGGCGGGGGTGGTGGTGGAGTGCGTTCGGCGGGGGTGGCGTACTCGGGGTGTGCGGGTGAGTCATGCGTTTCACTCACCGTGTATGGAGGGGATGCTTGCGGAGTTTCGTGATGTGGTGCGGGGGTTGTCGTTCGGGACTGCTCGTATTCCGGTGGTGTCGAATGTGACGGGTGAGGTTGTGAACGAGACGGTGGTGGGGGATCCGGAGTATTGGGTGGAGCATGCGCGCCGGACGGTGCGGTTCGCTGAGGGGGTGGGGTGCGTGCGGGCGATGGGGGTGCGTTCGTTTGTTGAGGTTGGTCCTGGGGGTGTGTTAGCGGGTTTGGTTCAGGAGTGCGGTGAGCATGACCCTGACCAGGCTGGGGAGGTCACGGTGCTGCCCGGGCTACGCCGAGGCGCTGAAGTGACCGGGCTGCTCTCGACCGCCGCCGAACTGTTCGTCCGTGGCCTGCCCATCGACTGGACGACCATCATGGGCGGGGGTCGGCGGGTGGAACTACCAACATATGCCTTCCAACACCAGCGTTACTGGTTGGACTCGCCGAGCCCGGCGGGGGATGTATCGGGTTCGGTGTTCGGGGTGGAGTGGGTGGAGGTGCCGCTGCCGGCGCATCAGCGGGGGGATGGTGTGGTGTGGGTGTCCTCGGCTGGTGAGCTGGAATCGCTCCTTGATGCCGATGATGCGGTACCAGCTGTGGTGGTGGTTGATACCGGTGCTGGTCCTCGGGATGTGCGGGTGGTGGTGTGTGGGGTATTGGCGGTGTTACAGGTGGTGGTGGCTCACCCGCGGTTGAGTGGTTCTCGGTTGGTGGTGCTCACCCGGAATGGGGTGGGTCCGGGGTGTGGTGATCCAGTGGCTGCGGCGGTATGGGGGTTGGTGCGCTCCGCGCAGTCTGAGGAGCCCGGTCGGATTGTGCTACTCGACATTGATACCGACACCGAGATCCGGGATGTGACCATCATGGTGGCTGCGGTCTTGGCTTGTGATGAGCCGCAGGTGGTGGTGCGTGCTGGTGTGGCGTGGGTACCTCGTCTCACCCGTGCAGCCACCACTGTGGACAGGGTTGGTGTGGGTGGGACGGTGTTGATTACGGGGGGGACGGGCGTGTTGGGTGGTGCGTTGGCCCGCCATCTGGTTGTCGAGTATGGGGTGCGGTGGTTGGTGTTGGTGAGTCGGCGGGGTCCTGATGCCCCGGGGGTTGGTGCGTTGGTGGCGGAGTTGGCTGAGTTGGGGGCGCAGGTGCGGGTGGTGGCCTGTGATGTGGCTGATTACGATGCGGTGGCTGCGGTGGTTGCGGGGATTCCGGTGGAGTGTCCGTTGCGTGGGGTTATTCATGCTGCTGGTGTGGTGGACGATGGCGTGTTGAGCATGTTGTCGCCGGCGCGGGTGGATACTGTTTTTGGTCCCAAGGTGGATGGTGCGCTTAATTTGCATGAGTTGACTCGGGATGTCGAGTTGGACATGTTTGTGTTGTTTTCTTCTGCTGCGGGTGTGTTGGGCAGTCCTGGGCAGGCGAATTACGCGGCGGCTAATGCTTTTTTGGATGGTCTGGCGTGTCAGCGTCGGGCTGCGGGGTTGCCGGGGGTGTCGTTGGCGTGGGGGTTGTGGGCCGGGGGGATGGCTGCGGAGTTAGTGGGGTCTGGTGGGGGGCGTGGTGGGTTGCGGCCGTTGTCCTGGGTGGAGGGGATGGCGTTGTTTGATGCCGGGTTGCGGGCCGGTGATCCAGTGGTGGTGCCGATGCGGATGGATCTGTCGGTGGTAGGTGATGAGGGTGGTGTGGTGCCTTCGTTGTTGCGGGGGTTGGTCAGGCCACGCCATCGGGCGGCGAACTCCGGTGTGGTGACGGGGGAGTCGCTGGCCACCCGACTCCGCACACTCCCCGAAGGTGAGAAGGCTCGAGTGCTGCTGGAATTGATCCTGACGACCACCGCGACAGTGTTGGGCCACAGCTCCGCCGACGCGATCGATCCGGACCACGCTTTCTGGGACATCGGGTTCACCTCGCTGACTGCCGTCGAGTTCCGCAACCGGTTGACTGACGCCACCGGTGTCCGGCTGAAGGCAGCCGTGGCCTACGACCAGCCCACACCGCGGGTGCTGGCCGACCACCTGCTGGCCGAACTGCGCGCGATCGCAGGCAGCAACCCCACACTCGTGTGCCAAGAACTGGACAGGCTGGCGGCCGCGATGTCCACCGTGGATTTGGACGACGACTCCCGCTTCCTCATCGCCTCCCGACTCAAGGCCATGACCGCTGCCATCGCATGATCCCGCTCTCCGAAGGAGAACCACGTGTTCGACACCAGGGTCTACCTGCGGCGTCTAGGGCACTCCGGTCCCGCGGAACCTAGGTTTGACACGCTGCGTCGACTGCACAGGAACCACCTGCTCACCATCCCCTACGACAACAGCAGGTTCCCCGACGAGGGGGAAGCGCTGCCCGGCAACCTCGCCGACCTCGACCCCGATGCGACCTTCGACAAGATCGTGGTCCGGGCCGCCGGCGGAATCTGCTTCGAGCTCAACCTGTTGTTCCAGCGACTACTCGACGAATTGGGTTTCGACACCATGGCCGTGTCGGCCGGCGTGATCCAGGACCAAGGCGTGTTCAGCCCTGACCTCTCGCACAAGTTTATCGTGGTGAAGCTGGATGGCCAGTGCTGGCTGGCCGACGTGGGCTTCTCCGGGCCGTCCTACGTCGAGCCGCTGAGGCTGTCCCCCGACGTGCAACCCCAGCACGGGTGCCAGTTCAGGGTGGTCGAACAGGACGGGCGGCACACGGTGCTGCGCAGGAGTCGGGTCGGCGGCTGGCGACCGGTGTACCGGTTCGCTCTTGTGGAGCGCAAGCTAGCGGAATGGGACGGCTTCACCGAGAGGTTCGAGCAGTTCCTCGACGAGTCGGTGATGGCCAGTACCACCATGATGTGCCGGGTCAGCGAGAACGGGCATCACGTGCTGGTCGGAAAGCGCTACCTGAGGGTCGAGGACGGGAACGAAAGGTTCGCCGCGTTGATCGATCCCCTCGAGTATCAGCAGACCGTCGACTACATACTGCGTTCCCGCACTGAAAAGGGCGGTCCGTAGCCATCATGCCGCGTTACCTAAGGCCGCCCAGTTCCGGGTAGATAGGGCAGCCGAACACCGGTGTGAAGGGGGCGAAGGTGTCCCACTCCCTGTTGGCGCGTAGCGCGGCGGCGATCGGGTTGTGCGCGCTCCAGAAGTCACCGCCGAGCAGCCGCACGATGTACATCTCCAGTTTGTCGCGCGACGTAGTGGCGTTCGCGTCGGCGAGCGCGCTGATCAGCTCGCTCTCGTAGAACGAGAAGATCAGCCGGACGTAGGTATCGTAACCGGTCTTGAAGAAGTTGGCGTAGTCCGCCGTCAGACGGTTCTCCGCTGCGGGCTCGTCGAGTGCCTGCGCGATCGTGGTGGCCGCACGCGCCCCGGTGACCATGGCTACCAGTACTCCACCGGAGAACATCGGGTCACCGAAACAACCCGCGTCACCGACCATCAGCCAGCCCGGCCCGGTCACCTGATCGGTGTGGTAGCAATAGTCGGTCTCGATCCGAAACTGGGTTGACGGTCGGGTACCGGTCAACCGCTGGGTGATCCGGGGGATGCGGGTGGAGTGTTCGGCAAAGACCTGTTGCGGTGTCTTGCCTCGAAACACCGCACGCGGCGTCACGGTACCCACGCTGATCTTGTGCCGGGACAGCGGAATGGCCCATACCCAACCTTCTGGGTGGCTGCCGATCTGGATGTCACCCTCGTGGCCCGGATTGTGCCGTTCATCGAGCCCATCGTAATGCCTGAACACCGCGACCATTCGCAGTTTGTTGATCGTCTTCCGCAGTCCGAAACGATGGGCGATCGTGCCGGCCCGGCCGCTGGCGTCCACCACGTACGACGCGCTGAGTTCATGCTCCTGCCCGTTGTGCCGGTAGCGTACCCCGGTGATCCGTTCGCCGGTCATCACCAGATCGGTCACCTGGGCTTGGTGGATGACCTGGGCGCCGGCCTTGTGCGCCTGGTCCAGCATGACCTGGTCGAAGTGGGCACGCTCCACCTGGAACGTCTCGGAATGGCGGCCGTCACCCTGCTTGGAGAAGTCGGCGCGAAAGACCCCCGCGTTGAAGAACTTCGTTCCGGTGGGGTCGATGAACTCACCGCCGCGTTTGACGACGTATCCCTGTTCCTTGACCGCGTCCAGCAGACCGAGCCGCTCCAGCAGACCCACCATGTACGGCAGCATCGACTCACCGATGTGGAAGCGGGGGAACACCTGCCGTTCCAGCACCAGCACCGAGCGGCCCTGCTTGGCAAGGGTCGCCGCGAAGACCGCGCCAGCCGGCCCGCCGCCGATGACCACCGCGTCGAACGTGGTGTCCGCCAAGGTGTACCTCCACAGACGAAAACGGGAATCGTCCGAACAGGTATTCTAGGTGAGCGACGGAAATGCGTACAACGCTGTTGTTCCAGTTCGGGTTCATTGTGAAGTAATCGGGCTTCCATCGCTGCAAGTCAGTGCGGGTGACAGTTGACCTGCGCGTGCTCATCCGGTGGAGTTGCCAGGCTGTGGGTGGTCGATGGAGGGACGGCACTGTACGAGAGACCCGAGTGTTGCCTAGCGTGGTTTTATCGTTGACGAACCCTTGCTCGGGGAATAACGGTGACCGATGACCAGGTAGCGGTCCTGGGAGCGGGTGTCATGGGAGTCGGCATCGCGACACTCGCGCTTGGGCACGGGGTGCCCGTCCTGTTGGTCGATGTCGACGCGGCCAAGCTTGACCAGGCCTCCAGCGACGTCGCCACCCAGTTGCGGGTGGCTCAGTTAATGGGTGCGCGCTCTGGAGAGGAACCCATCGGTAAGCTCGAGACAAGCATGTCGGTGCACGATGCCGCAGAAGCAACAGCGGTGATCGAAGCGATCACTGAAGTCGCTGAACTCAAGGCCAAGGCGCTGAACGAGTTGTCGGTGGTGGTGCGTCCCGGCACGCCACTGGTGTCCAACACGTCGTCGATTCCGATCGATGAGCTGGCCGAGTCGCTGGCGCGGCCGGGGGACCTGGTCGGTACCCACTTCATGAACCCTCCGTACCTCATCGAGACGGTCGAGGTCATCCGGGGGGCGCGCACTTCGGAAGCCACGATGGAGGCGGTCACCTCGCTGCTGGCCACTCTGGACCGGAAGGCGATCGTCGTCCGCGACGCACCGGGGTTCGTGACCAGCCGCATCCTGCATCCGATGATCAATGACGCCGCCCGGGTCGTGCAGGCGGGGACGGCGACGGCCGATGCCGTTGACGCCCTCATGCAGGGGTGCCTCGGGCACCGCACGGGTCCGCTGCGCACCGCGGACCTGATCGGGCTGGACAATCTCGTCGACTCGCTGCGGGTGTTGCACGAACGGACCGGGGACGACGGATGCCGACCGTGCGAGCTGCTGCTGGCCATGGTTCGGCAAGGTCATCTCGGTCGGAAGAGTGGTCGGGGCTTCTACCAGTACGAGGAGGTGCTGCCATGACCCTGTTGACTGGCCGAACACCGGAGAGCGCCGGTGCCATCGAAGAGAACCTGTTGCGCTATCTGGAGTCGCGGACCATGACGCCGTGGGAACCGGACCGGGATCTGTTCAGCACTGGCGGGTTGTCCTCGTTGTTCGCGATGGAGCTGGTCGTGCACCTCGAAAAGTCCTTCGGCGTGGTCATCATGGGCGCCGATCTCAGGTTGGACAACTTCCGCACGGTGTGCGCGATGACGGCGTTGGTGCGCCGGCTCCAGGCCCGTGGGGCCGGGGGCAATGGTGCGTGAGCCGCTCGCGGGGGCGATCGCACTGGTCACTGACCTGGTGGCGGGACGGGCCGAGTCCTGGGATCGTGCCGGTTTGCTGCCCCAGGAGCTGCTCAGGAAGCTGAGCGCCGGCGGTGTGTTGTGCGCCGAGGTGGCTCCCGGGCACGGTGGCTTGGGGGTGAGCAGCCAGCACAACGGCGAGCTCACGGCGCATGTCGGGAGCCTGTGCGGTTCTGTGCGCAGCGTCATGACTTCGCAGGGGATGGCCGCCTGGGCGATCCATCGGTTGGGCAGTGGCGAGCAGCAGGCCAGCTACCTGCCCCGGCTCACCGGCGGTGACCTAGCGGCCGTCGCGTTCAGCGAACCGCACGCTGGCAGCGATCTGTCGGCGATGAGTACACAGATTCGGGTGGACGGTGATTCCGTCGTCCTCGACGGCCACAAGGTGTGGGTCACCGCCGCCCACTACGCCGATCTGATCGTGGTGGTCGGGCGGTACCACGACGGTACCGCCGCCGTCGTGGTACCTGCCACCACACCAGGGGTACGGGTGGAGCGGATCGCCGATCCGCTCGGCTGCCGGGCGGCCGGCCACGCCGACGTCCACCTCGACTCGGTCCGGCTGCCCGCGGACAGCGTGCTCGGTGGGGCCGGCCAGTCGTTGCCACTGCTGGTGACATCGGTACTCGCCTACGGCCGCGTCTCCGTAGCGTGGGGCTGTGTCGGCATCTTGCGCGGTTGCCTGACCGTAGCGACCCAGCACGCCCGATCTCGCCAGCAGTTTGGCCAGCCACTCGTCGAGCACCAGCTCGTCTCTCGGCATCTCGCTGAACTGTTCGTGTCCGAACAGGTCGCTACGCGCGTGTGCGAGCATGCCAGCCGGTGCTGGGATTCCCGGGCGTCCGACCTGGTCATCGCAACCGTGCTGGCCAAACACGTCAGTGCCGGCAACGCTGCCCGTGGGGCGGCGTCGGCGGTGCAGATGTTGGCGTCGGCGGGTGCCCGGGACGGGCATGTGGTGGCGCGTGCCTACCGGGACGCGAAGCTCATGGAGATCATCGAGGGGAGCAACGAACTCTGCCAACTCATGTTGGCGCGACACGTTGTGGCGGTGGCGTGATGACCGCCGACGTGGTCATGATCAAATGCTTGGTGTGGGACCTGGACGACACGCTGTGGCAGGGAACTCTGCTCGAAGGTGACCAGGTGTGGCTGCCTGATGCGGTGCGCCGGGTGATCGTGGAACTGGACACCCGAGGCGTCCTGCACTCGGTGGCCAGCAAGAACGACCGTGAGATCGCGTGGGAACGCCTGGAACACCTCGGCATCGATGGCTACTTCGTGCTGCCTGAGATCGGCTGGGGACCCAAGTCCGACTCGGTGCGCAGGATCGCCGACCGCCTGAACTTCGCGCACCGCGCCGTCGCGTTCATCGATGACCAGCCCATGGAGCGTGCTGAGGTGTCCTTTCACCTGCCCGACGTGCGGTGCTACCCCGCCGAGCGGGCGAGCATGCTGCCCGAACTGCCCGAGTTCAGTCCCGCCGTGGCGACGGTGGACTCCCGTCACCGCAGGCAGATGTACCAGGCCGGCTTCCGGCGCGACGCCGAGCGTGCCGAGTTCACCGGCCCGGACGAGGACTTCCTGCGGTCACTGGAGTTGGTGATGCGCATCGGGCGGGCTACCGAGGAGGACCTGTCCCGGGTCGAGGAACTCACGGTGCGTACCAGCCAGATGAACGCGACCGGGGTGCACTACTCCGCCACGACCCTCCGTGGCCTGCTGGCCGATCCCCGGCATGAGGTGCTGGTCGTCACGCTCACTGACCGGTTCGGGCCACACGGGGCGGTGGGCATCCTGTTGCTGGAAAAGCACCCACCGGACAAGCACCCAGCGGTATGGCACCTCAAGCTGCTGGCCACATCGTGCCGCGTGGTCTCGTTCGGGGCCGGGAGCACCATCCTGAACTGGCTGATCAACCAGGCCGCCGGGGCCCACGCCCACGTGGTGGCCGACTTCCGGGGTACCGACCGCAACCGGATGATGGAGGTCGCCTACCGGTTCGCCGGGTTCAGCCACCAACCGTGTGGCTGCCACGCCCGGATCAGCCAGCCCTCGGACCTCGACGGCGTCCAACGCCTGCACCTGGAGCCGGTGCCCCGGCGGGAGTCCACGACCATGCAGATCCTTGCACCGCAACTCGCCGAGGGGCCGACGTCAGCCGGGCTGCCGCCCCAGCGTCGGGTCCGCCACGGCGAACGGAGCGCACATGGGTGACCAGGTCCACACCACCGGTGACTTGCTTGACTACGTCCGGCGGGTGTCGCTGCGGGACGACGAGATCCTGAGCGACCTGCGCGCGGAGACCGCGGCCCTGCCCGCCGGGCGGGCCATGCAGGTCATGCCCGAGGAAGCGCAACTGCTTGCTCTGCTCGTCAGCGTGACCAAGGCCCACCAGGTGCTGGAAATTGGAACGTTCACCGGCTACAGCACCCTGTGCATGGCACGGGCGCTCCCTGCCGGCGGTCGCCTTGTGACCTGCGACATCAGCGCGAAGTGGCCTGCGATCGCCAGCCCGTACTGGCAGCGCGCGGGGGTGGCGGACCGTATCGACGTCCGCGTCGGCGACGCCAGCGAGACCCTGGCTGAGCTCCTCGCTGAGCGAGGACCAGACAGCTTCGACTTCGTCTTCATCGATGCCGATAAGGTGCACTACCGGCAGTACTATGAAAGCGCCTTCACGCTGGTGAAACCCGGTGGTCTCGTCGCGATCGACAACACCCTTTTTCTCGGCAGGGTCATCGATCCGACCGCGCAGGACGCGGACACGACCGCGATTCGTGAACTCAACGCCATGCTGCACGACGACGATCGAGTCGAGATGTGCCTACTCGTCATGGCCGACGGCATCACCCTCGTCCACAAGAAACCCTAGTGGAGCAGTAATGAAGCTACTCTAGGTCACTGAGTTACCCACTAGAGAAGCCTAATGGGGAATTACTCCCTGATGGAGTGAGCCGTACGTTCGACTTACCGGCGCGCGGCACATGGGGAGAGAGCTGGTGAACGGCTACGGGCTGGAGCAGTTGGTCACGAGGGCTGCCGAGTCCGCGAGCGCGACCCGTACCGGTCAAGACTGCGACCTTCAGTGGGTGCGGATCCAACTCACCGGCCTGGTAAGGATGGAGTCCGCTCATGCTGTCGTTGATGAGCGGTTGCTTTATGGACGTCAAGCCCGGCTCATATTTGCGCTGCTCGTCGTGGAGCGTGCCCGCCCGGTCCATCGCGACGAGCTCGCCGAGGCACTGTGGCCCCACGGACTGCCTCGCACCTGGGACGCTGCCCTGCGCGGGGTAGTCAGCAAGGTCCGGGCATTCTTGACCGCTGCGGGGCTACCGGAAGGCGCGGCGCCTTCCGGAGGCTGTGGTGCCTACCAGCTTCACCTGCCAACAGACGTTGTGGTCGATGTCGAGGATGCCCGTTCCGCTGTGGAGACCGCGGAGCGAGTCCTGCGCGAAGGCAATTCCGCGCGGGCTGTGCGGCTCGCGGAGTATGCTCGAATGATTGCGGTACGTCCGTTTCTTCCCGAGGCGAAGGGACACTGGGTCGATAGGGTCCGCGACCGTCTAGGCGAGGTGCTTTTGTGGGCACTGTGTGTGCTTGGCGAAGGCTACGCGGAGCGGGGCCGATACCAACTTGCGGCGCGCACCGCCGAGGATGCGGTCGCGCTGGAACCGTTTCGGGAACGGACCCATCAGCTGCTCATGCGGGTGCACGCCTCGGCGGGAAATCCCGCCGAGGCGTTGCGCGCATACGACCGCTGCCGGCGACTGCTGGCCGACGAGCTGGGTGTCGATCCCACCGCCGAGACCGCGGCCCTGCATCTTGCGCTGCTCCGGAATGAGTATGACGTCGCCCGGTGGTAATACGGTGGTAATACGGTGGTAACGAGCCGTTGAGCGCGCCCGGGCGCGGGGTTGGTGGTTCGTGACGGGCTGCTTCGACCTACGCTGAGCGGTGTGGGGCTCACCGAACTTGCCATCTCGGGGCCGCTGCTGCTGGCGGCCGGGGTGGCGGCGCTTGCGGGGGCGGTGAGTTTTGCCTCGCCGTGCGTGGTTCCACTGGTGCCGGGGTATCTCGCCTACCTCACGGGGCTGGTCGGTGCCGATGATGGCACCACCAGCGGGAGGGGGCGGGTGCTGGGGGCGGTGGCGCTGTTCGTGCTCGGTTTCTCAGTGGTGTTCACCGCCAGCGTGGTGACCGTGCTGGGGGTGGCGGATCGTCTGACCGTCAACGAGGTCATTGTGCAGCGTGTCGGTGGGGTGGTCACCCTCGCGATGGGGCTGGTATTCATCGGGCTGGTGCCGGCGATGCAGCGGGATCTGCGGATCCATCCCCGGCCGGGATTAGGGCCACGGCACGTGCTGGGTGCCCCGCTGCTGGGCGCGGTGTTCGGGCTGGGCTGGACGCCGTGCCTGGGGCCCACTCTCGCCGGGGTTACCGCGCTGGCTGTCGGCACCCCTGGCGGGGGCCTGGCTCGGGGAGTGTTGCTGGTGCTCGCCTACTGCCTCGGGTTGGGAGTGCCCTTCCTGCTCCTCGCGCTGGGCGCCCGGCGCGCCGTGCGTGCGGTGTGCTGGTTGCGCCAGCACACCCGCGGGGTGCAGCTGGCCGGGGGGGTATTGCTCATCGTGGTTGGCCTGTTGCTGGTCACCGGGCTGTGGGCGGAACTGATCGCGATACTGCGGGGGCCGGTCGCCGGCTTCGAGACGCCGATTTAGATGATGCCGATTGAGATGATTCGGACGTATCCCGTCACGGCCGTGTTGCGTAATACCTGGCGCGGGCTGACCAGCATGCGCACGGCCCTGGTGCTGCTGTTCCTGCTGGCGCTGGCCGCGCTGCCGGGAGCCCTGCTGCCGCAGTACTCGCTCAACCCCGAGCGGGTCCGCACCTACCAGAGGCAACATCCCAGCCTAGCGCCGGTGCTGGACCGGCTGGGCTTTTTCGAGGTGTTCGCCAGCCCCTGGTTCGCGGCGATCTACCTGCTGCTGTTCGTGTCCCTGGTGGGCTGCGTGGTGCCGCGCAGTGCCGAGTACGCCCGGCAACTGCGCCGGGCCCCGGTGGCCACTCCCCGGAACCTGGGCCGGCTGCCCTACCACGCGCACGCTGAGTCCGATACCGCCCCCGAGGAGGTGCTTGCTGCGGCACGGCGACGGCTGCGTGGCTGGCGGATCGACGAGCGGGAGGAGCCCGGCGGTGCCCGGACGCTGTCCGCCGAGCGCGGCTACCTGCGGGAGGCCGGCAACCTCGTCTTCCACGTCGCCCTGCTCGGGCTGCTGGTGTCTTTCGCCATCGGCACGTTGGTCGGTTATCAGGGCCAGGTGATCGTGCTGGCGAACGGCTCGCAGTTCTGCAACTCCGGACCGCTGGCCTACGACTCCTTCCAGCCTGGCCGGTCCGTCGACGGCACCGAGCTGGAACCGTTCTGCCTGCAGGTCAACGCCTTCACCCCGACGTACCTGCCGACCGGGCAGCCGCGGGAGTTCCGCGCCGCCATCGCCTATCAGGGCCCCGACGACCTGACCGCCGGCACGTGGCATCCCTACCAGCTGAAGGTCAACGACCCGCTTCGGATCGGCAGCACCCGGATCTACCTGCTCGGCCACGGTTACGCGCCGCGGTTCACCGTCACCTTCCCCGGCGGGCAGCAGCGCACCGGTGTGGTGCAGTGGCCGCCGGTGGACACGAGCACCCTGCTGTCCGAGGGCACGACCACGTTCGACCCGCCCGGGGTGACCGACGACGCCGTACGGCGTACTCGCCAACTCGCGATCACCGGGTTGTTCGCGCCGACCGCGATGTTTCAGGGGTCGCTGCTGTCCTCCGGGTTCCCGGACCTGTTCGATCCGGCCGTCGCGGTCGACGTGCTCAAGGGTGATCTGGGCACCAACTCCGGTCGCGGCCAGTCCATCTTCTCGATCGAGGAGTCCATGGTGGACTCTGGACGGCTCAAGCAGGTGGCGCGGCAGAACTTGCGCCCCGGTGAGCAGCTCACCCTGCCCGACCGCACGGTGGTGCGCTTCGATGGGGTGACCCGGTTCGTCTCGCTGCAGGTCTCTTACGACCCGGCGCAGCGCTGGGTACTTGGCTTTGCGGTGCTGGTGCTCGGTGGCCTCGGGCTGTCCCTGGCGGTGAAGCGCCGCCGGTTCTGGGTGCGCGTCACACCGGCCGGACTGGCCGGTACCGTGGTCGAGCTGGGTGGGCTGGCCCGTACCGAGGCCGCGGGCTACGGCGAGGAGTTCGATCGGATCGCCGCTGACCTGCTACCGCCAGGGCGGGCAGCGCCACCGGTGCTCACCGGCCACCAGAGCAGGACCGCAGCCGACGGAAGGAGGGTGAGTGATGCCGATCAACCCGGTTCTGGCGTCCTATAGCGACCTCTCCTACGGCACCGCGCTGGTGCTCTACCTGCTCGCGATGGTTCTGCATGCCGTGGAGTACGCGGCCGGTCGGGTCCCGGTGCCCGTCGCGGCAGGGCGGATGGTTGCCGAGGGCGGCGGTTCGGTCGCGACACTCGCGCCACCCAGGGGCAGGGCCGAGCGGATCGGCCGGTCCGCGGTGGCGCTCACCGGGCTCGCCGCGCTGGTGCACGCCAGCTCACTGGCGTTGCGGGGAGCCGCGATCGGCCGGGTTCCCTGGGCTAACATGTACGAGTTCACCTCGGCGATCTGCTTCATCGCGGTCGCCGCCTGGCTGGTGGTGTGGTACCGGCAGTCCCGGCAACACGGTACTGCGGCGTTACAGCGGCTGGGCGGGTTCGTGCTGCTGCCCGTCGTGGTGCTGATGTTCCTGGGCGGCACGGTGCTCTACGCGCAGGCCGCGCCGCTGATCCCGGCGTTGAACTCGTACTGGATCACGATCCATGTCTCCGCGGCGGCCACCGCATCGGGCATCCTGCTGGTCTCCGGAGTGGCCAGCGTGCTGTACCTGCTCAGCGCGGGGGACACCTCGCGGATCGCCGCCCGGCTGCCCGCTAGCGCCACTCTGGACCGGCTGGCTTACCGCACCGCGGTGGTCGCCCTGCCGATCTGGACCTTCGCGATCATCACTGGCGCGATCTGGGCTGAGGCGGCGTGGGGCCGCTACTGGGGGTGGGACCCCAAGGAGACGTGCGCGCTGGTCGCCTGGGTGGTCTATGCGGGGTACTTACACGCTAGGGCGACGGCTGGATGGCGCGGTTCGCGGGCGGCGTGGATCAATGTGGTCGGCTTCGGGGTGATGCTGTTCAATCTGTTTTTCGTCAACATCGTCATCGCCGGGTTCCACTCCTACGCCGGGATCTAAACACTGCGTTCAGGGAGGCAAGTGAGCGTGATCGGACGCCACGACGAGCCCGTGAGTGGCCCGTCCGGCTCGAGCCGGCTGCCGGGGCAGCCGGTCGAGGACCCTTCTCACGAGCTGTCCTCCGCGCAGCTACTCCGGCAGACTCGCCGGCCCCCGCAGTCGGGATGGCGCCGCGCGCTGTTCGTCGCCTCTGGGGGCACTGTCAACGTCGGGGAGAGCGCCGCTGAGCTGCAGCGCCGGGAACTGATCTCTCGGATCAACCAGCCGTTGAACGGCTGCTACAAGATCGCGATGCTGAGCCTCAAGGGTGGTGTGGGCAAGACCACCATCACGACCACGCTGGGCTCGACCCTCGCATCGCTGCGCGGTGACCGGGTGGTCGGGGTCGACGCCAACCCTGACCGGGGCACGCTGTCCCAGAAGATCCCGCTGGAGACCACCGCCACGGTGCGCCACCTGCTCCGTGACGCCGATCGGATCCGCCGGTACTCCGATATCCGGTCCTACACCTCGCAAGGCCCGAGCCGGCTGGAGATCCTCGCCAGCGAGCAGGATCCAGCGGTATCCGAGGCCTTCAGCGAAATCGACTACCGGCGCACGGTGAACCTGCTCGAACATTTCTACAACATCGTGCTCACTGACTGCGGGACCGGGCTGATGCACTCCGCGATGAAAGGCGTGCTGGATCTGGCGCACTCCTTGGTCGTCGTGTCGTCCAGCTCGATCGACGGCGCGCGTTCGGCGTCGGCCACCCTGGACTGGCTGGACGCACATGGATACCGCGAGCTGGTCGGCCGGTCGGTCGCCGTGATCAACTCTGTGCGGCCGACCGCGGGTAAGGTGGACCTGGAGCGGGTCGCCACGCACTTCGCGGCCCGCTGCCGATCGGTCTGCTGGATGCCCTTCGACGAGCACCTTGAAGAGGGTGGTGAGATCGACCTCGACCGTCTCAGTCCGAGCACGCGGCTGGCCGCCCTGGAACTGGCCGCGACTGTCGCCGACGACTTTCCGCACGCGGTCACCTGGGCCCACCGGTAGCGACGCGCGTCAGCCTTCGTCGCCAGGCTGCTGCCGCTTGCTGTTCAGGCTGCGGAGGAACTCCGGATCGTCGTCCGGTGCGAGCACTGAGCGCGCGGCGGGGCGCTGCGGGCGCAACGCCTTCCACAGCAGCGCGGTGACTCCAGCCACGCCGATCGCCGCCATCACGTACTGCACGGCAGCCACCTCCTACCTGTTGCCACCGAGCGTAGTAGCGTCCCGCGAGGCCGGCGAGCTAGCGTCACCCGGATGTCATCCGGCGGTCTTGCGGGCTGGCTCCGAGGGGCGCTCGAGGGGCGCCGGGGTCGTGAGCGAGGCGAGTAGCGCACGGACCTCGGTCTCGCGGAACCGCCGGTGCCCGCCCGGAGTCCGGATCGAGCCGATCCGCCCAGCGGAGGCCCACCGGGTGACCGTCTTGGGGTCTACCCGGAACAGTGCAGCTACCTCCCCGGGGGTGAGCAGGCGTTCAGTGTGCTGTGGCTGGGACATCGCGGGCCTCCCCAAGCTCGTCGACCTCGCAGTCGGGACCTACCGGAGCATCGTGACAGGTCGCGCGGCAGGTACTCGAACGGTTCTGTAGAGGTAAAGCGCCGGTAATGGGATGAACCGCCCCAAATCGGTGTCTCGACCAGGGTGGCTGCGGGGCTCCTCCAGCACTGAGCCTGCCCGGGAGAAAGTTGGCCCCTGACCAGTATTGACGGTCAGGGGCCAACGTCCGTGCTCAGCAGGGCAGGTTGGCGTCGTTTCGTATTCCTCCTCTCGTAGTGGTCGGCACCTCGCCGGGCGGCGGGTTGCCCGTACCGAGATCATCACGCTGACAGCAGCCGTTGGAAGAACTCGCGGTAGCGCTGGAAGCTCACCCGCAGATCCTCGGTCGAGGTCGGATCGCTGATCTGGCCCCGTGTGACATTCTCGTGGATCTCTTGCAGTGTCCGGTCGACGAGCACGCTGGCCTCCTGGACCGCACGCTGCGGGTCGTTGACGAACGTGCCCTGCACTCGTTGCCACTGCTCGCGCAGGCCGGCCGGGTCATTGAGCAGTCCCACGCGCTCCGCACTGCCATCGGCGGGTCCAGGATCGGCGGGTCCAGGATCGGCGGGTCCAGGATCGGCGGGGCCATGTTCGACAGGTCCAGGATCGACAGGTCCAGGATCGACAGGTCCAGGATCGACGGACGCGGTCGTCACCGGGTGGCTGGCGCTGCCGGGTGCGTCGGCGTAGGGGGTGATGGGTTCCTGAGGTCGGTCGAACTCGGGGGCCCGAGCAGGCTCGGCATGACCGCTGTCGGTCTCTCGGCCCTCCTTGTTCAGGACGCGGCTTAGCTCACTGTCAACAAAGCGACGTACCCGCCCGCCCAGGCCTTCTCCTCGTTCGGACTCCCCGTGCTCGTGACGGGTGCTCATCGGTGCCTCCGTAGATGGTGTCTCGACGTTAGTTGTGTGACTGACTGTTGTTGTGTGACTGACTGTGGTCACCCGCTGACGAGCTCATCGAACAGTGCGCGATAGTGCATGAACGCCTGTCGCAGCTCCTCGGTGCCCACATCGTCGGGGTGACCGTGATGGGCCTCTCGGGCGGCGTGCGCAGCGCGGTAATGCTGGACGATCTGCGGATGGTCAGCGGCAACGAGCTCGGCCCGTTCGCCGAAGTCCTCCACCGGGTAGCCGCAGTCCCGCATGACGTCAGTGACCAGCCGGTCCGCCTCATCCAGCGCATGTCCGGGCCGGTCGACGAACTCGGTCTGCACGGCTTCCCAGCGTCGGGTGTAGCGATCTCGGGCCGTGGGCTCCAGACGACGGATGTCGAGCTGATCGCGACGATCGGCGACGTCGCGCAGGTGGCGGGTCGCGTCACGCTCGCTGCCGCGCATCGCCACCTCGCGTTCGTACTCGGGCCCAAATCGTTCCTGCAGGTTGGCCCGGTTCCGCCAGCGCGCAGCTATGAGCACCAGCACGATGACCGCCACTATGGCGATCCCTAAGACGATCCAGCCGACCGTGTTCATCACAAGCCTCCACCACGTAAATCCCTAGATCAGGGGCTACCCGTTAGTGTGAAACGCTACACACGCCGCACCCCTGTGGCCTATCCACTTGCCGAGCTACGTCACCACGCCGGCGGGGTTAGGCTTGATGGTCGTGGTGGTACCGCAGAACCCACCGACTGGTCCCGCGCTCGCCCGTGACGTGGCGCTGTACAGCGCGGCCCGGCTGGCCCTGGTGGTCGTTACGGTGTTGCTCTTGCTCCTGGCCGGCGTCCCGCTGCTGGTGTCGCTGCTGCTCGCGGTGGTGGTGGCGCTGCCGCTGTCGATGGTGCTGCTAGGCCCGTTGCGGGCCCGGGTGACCGCCGGCCTGGCAGTGGTGGGGGCGCGCCGCCGGGCCGAGCGGGATCGGCTCCGCCGCCAGCTCCGTGGTGAGTAGGCGCTTACCCGAGCGCCAGCGCGGCGGCCGTCCCGGCTGCCCACACCAGCAGCGCCAGCGCGGTGTCCCGCAGCACCGGGACCAGCTCTGGCCCGTCTGCCCCGCCCCAGACCCGGCGCAGTGCGGGCACCGTAAAAACCAGGGCGAGCAGGCCGGCCAGGGTGGCCCAGCTGGTGGTCGCCAAGCCGAGGGTCACCGCGAACGGCACGGCCACCAGCGCGGTGTAGAGCGTGCGGGTCCGGTGCTCGCCGAGGCGCACGGCAAGAGTGCGCTTGGTTGCCACGGCGTCGGTGGGGATGTCACGCAGGTTGTTGGCCACCAGCACCGCGCTTGACATCGCTCCTACCGCGACGGCCGCGGCGCAACCGGTGAGGGTGATCCGCCCACTGATCACGTACTGGGTGCCGAGCACTGCGGCCAGCCCGAAGAAGACGAACACGGCCACCTCGCCGAGCCCGGCATAGCCATAAGGGCGTGACCCGCCGGTGTAGCACCACGCCCCGGCGATGCACGCCGCGCCCAACGCCAGCAACCACCATTGTCCGGCTAGCGCGATCAGCGCGAGTCCGGCCACCGCGGCGATCGCGAAGCTGGCCAGCGCCGCGGCGCGCACCGCGTGGGGTGCCGCCGCGCCGGATCCGACCAGCCGCATCGGACCCGTCCGGACGGCGTCGGTGCCGCGGATGCCGTCGGAGTAGTCGTTGGCGTAGTTGACTCCGATCACCAGCGCCAGTGCCACGACCAGCGCTAGCAACGCCCGCGCCCACTGCGGCGCCCAATCCGATGTGCCCGCCGATCTACCCGGTACGGCTGCGGCCCCCCAGCCAGCGAGCACCGGGGCGATCGCGTTGGGCACGGTGTGCGGCCGCGCCCCTTCCACCCACTGCGTCACGCTCGCCACGGGACAACCCTACGGGGTCGTGCAGCGCGTACCCGACCCTTGTGAGACCCCCTGTGAGATCTCCTGTTGGACCCGTTCCACGCTGACGTGTGCGGCGGAGATGAACTGTTGTGGGCCGATCCGCAGCCACCGGGTGGTGCGGCCCTGGCTCCCGGTGACAGGCTGACCTGCAACTGTGCACTCCACGCGCAGCCTGGCGCGCTGTGCAACCAGACCCACCGTCGGGTACTGCTCGCCGGGGCCGCTGTGCACGGGCAGGAGCGGGATCCGCACGATGGCCGGCGGCGCGCCGTCAGTCCACAGGTAGGTGACGGTGACCCAGCCGTTGTCGCGCAGCCCCAGACCGTCCCAGAACGTGCCGTCCGCCAGGTCGATCCCGGCCGGATTGAGCACCTCCCTACCGAACTGGTCCAGGCCATCGTGGTACTCGTCGTCGTAGGCAGCCTGTGCCTGGGGCCGGCCCTGCGGCAGGTCGGGCCAGGACTGGCGGACGCTGGAGGGGTTCCAGTAGTCGTCGGTGGTGTTCCACGGACCGACGTCCCACACCGGCGCCCATTCGCATCGGCCATTGCCCGCGCAGATCTTCACCGTGTAGTCGCCCGAGTCGCGGGGGGCCAGCCCCCGGCGTGAGGGCAGCGCGACGAAGTGGTCCCGTTCGTGAATCACGTGACCATTGGCCGTTCTGGCTCCGACCAGACCTTCGCGGGTAGCGAACACCCGGTAGCTGCGAGGTCGCCGCGGCCGAGCGGCGAGCAGCTGTATGCCGGGTTGCGCGGTCAGCCGCACTGATCGCACCAGTGGGCTTACCCCACCCAAGCCAGCACGCAACACGATCCGGGTCTGCACAGCCGTCACTGCGGCGCCCAGCATCGTGGGTGCCTTCGGGTCGGTGGCCACCCATTCGGTCCACGATCCATCGCCACGAGTCCCACGGACGTCGACGGCGATGGCCGAGCCGGTGGGCTGATCGGCGGCGAGTTCCACTGCTACCTGGCTGCTGAGTCCGGAGAGCGGGTGCACCGCAGTGAGCAGCATGCCTTCCGGCCGGCCAGATCTGATGCTCGCCGGTCCGGCAGCGCTGGAGCCCAGGCGCAGCCCGTCGGCGTCGAAACGCACATTCGTGTCGCCCCAGCCTGGGACCAGGCGGGCAAACCAGGTGGTGGCTCCAGTCGCCCCCCTGTCTTGCGCACGAGCTGGGAGGCCCGCCCCAGCGAGCACAGCGAGCAGCGTGACGACGGCCAGGGTGGCAATCCGGGCTGTGATGCGGACACGGCGGTAGCGACGAGCCGGCGGCGCCACGGGATGCTCCTGACTGTCGTGGACAGGTGTTACCGCTGTGACTGATGTGATCTCTGGGTCGTTGGTGTCCACCGAACCCGCGATCTGGGCTGTCGTCCATACCCAGAGTGGGTGAACGCGTACTGAGAGCGTCCGGCGACCTCCGGAAGTAGTACACGAATGGGTGGGATCCTCGACGGGAACCCGATGGATCGGTGTACGACCATTGTCACGTGGACTGCGCACACTGTCGCGAACTCTTCGCAGCTCGGCTGGACGGTGAGGATGGTGCGGCGGACCGGGGCGCGATCGGACCCGCACCTGGGGACCTTGGAAGGGGAGAGACATGACGTTTGCTAGCCCAGAAGACAAGTTTGGGATCAAGCTCACCAGCGAGCCGGGGCCCAGGACGCTGGAGCAGAAATATTCCGTGATTATCGGCATCGTGGTGCTGGCCCTTGGAGTCCTCGGATTCTTCGTGACGGGTTTCAGTAACTTCACCGAGATGACGAACCACGCGCTTTTCGGGACTTTCCTGATGAACCCCTTTCACAATCTCGTGTACATCATCCTTGGGTTGTTGTGGCTGCTGGGGGCGTTCGCGCTTACTCCCGCCGGCAATGAGGGGATGAACATCGCGGCCGGTGGCGCCTTAGCGCTGGTCGCCGTGTTGGGATTTTTGGGCTACTTGTCTTTGCTGTCCATCCCCGCCGGGGCTAATGCGGATAATATCCTGCACCTGGCGGTCGCGTTGGCGACCCTGATATTCGGTAGTGGCCTGCTCAGCGCGCTGAGCGGCCGCTAACCCGCTGCTGCAGAGGCGTAGGCGGGCGAGACTCTTGGGTCCCGCGCTCAGCAAGCGTGATCGGCCTGAGCGGGTAGGTGCGAGACTGGTATAATCCAGCGCTCCGCAGGAGCTCAATCAACCGATTCTCCCAGGCTGGATGCTCGCAAACTCGATTAACGTGACAGAGGAAAATTCTCGCGATCCCGAGACTGAGCGGAAGATTGTTTCGGAGCGCAGTTATGGCCACCAGTTGGGCCGCGTCATGGATGCCGTCGCAGAGCTGATCGCGGAGCGGAAACTCCGACGAGTATAAGCGCCTAGCAGTCGAGCTTCGGAACATCCTGCAAGAAGATTAGTCCTGGGTGATCGTTACGTACTGCAGGCCGGGGTCAGTGCGGTCAGCGGTCCCGGGCGGCGAGCATGGTTTGGACGGCCCTGCGGTCGGGTTTGCCGATGCCGCGCAGCGGTAGCGCGTCGAACAGGACGATTTCCTTGGGGAGCTGCGCTCTGGTCAGCAGGCGGCGGGCGGCCACCCGCAGCGCGCCGGGGTCCGGGGGCCGCCCAGGATCGGCCGGTATCACCACGGCGATGACCCGCTCGCCCCACTCCGGGTCAGGCATGCCCACCACGCAGGCTGCGGCGACCCCGGGCAGGCCGGTGAGCACGGCCTCCACCTCGGCTGGGGCTACGTTGAGCCCACCGGTGACGATCATGTCGTCAGCTCGGCCGAGCACCTGCAGCCGGCCCTGCGAGTCCAGCCGTCCGAGGTCGCAGGTCCGGAACCAGCCGTCGCAGAACGCCACTGCCGTCTCCTCCGGAGCATCGAGGTACTCGGTGGCCAGCATCGGACCTGCCAGCTCGACGTGCCCATCGCGATCCACCCGGACCCGTATCCCGTCCAGTGGCCACCCGTTGTAAACGCAGCCACCCGCCGTCTCGGTCATTCCGTAGGTGGTCATCACGTGCGCTCCCGCCGCCCGGGCCCGCCACAGTAGCTCGTCCGGTGCGGCGGCACCGCCCAGCAACACCGCGTCGAATCCGGCGAGTAGCTCGGGATCGGTGTTCAGTAGGCGGGCTAGTTGAGTGGGCACCAGCGCCGTGTAGCGCCGCCCGGCCTCGCTGGCGAGTCGCTGTGCGGCGGTGCTGAACCTGGCTGGATCGAACCCGCCGCGCAGGTCGAGCACGGCGGGTGGGCTGCCCGCGAGGGCCGCCCGGATCAGCACCTGCAGCCCGGCGGCGTGCTGGGCGGGCAGCGCCAGTAGCCACTGTCCGGGACCACCGAGCCGTGCATGGGTGGCTGCGGCGGAGGCCGCCAGCGCGGTGGCACCGAGCTGCACCCACTTAGGCTGACCGGTGGAACCCGAGGTGCCAAGCACGACCTGGCCGGGGCCCGGATCCCGGGGCGGGATCGCCTGCCCTGACCCCAGCGGCGCCACCGCCTCGCCTCCAGCCAGCATCGCGTGCAGCGCCTCGTCCAGCTCCCGGACCACTTCCGGGGATCCGTCACAGTGGATCACCTGCACTGCGGAACTGCTCCCCGCCACCCGAACCCAACGCGAGGGGGACGTCTAGAGCGCATCGGTCCTCTGCCCTTCCTGGTAGTGCCTGGCCGATCCGAACCGTACTGGTGCGCTACACCGCCGGCGCTCTAGCCTGCTTGAGCGGGCCGGCGAAGCCGGGAAGATCGCGCGTGTCTCGGCCGTGGGTAAAAGCCCGTGAACTCGACGCTACGGACGTTTCGAACTACCGGGGACGTCGGTAGTGTCGAGTTCACGGCGGTGACGCCCGCGACCTGGGACATCGTTGTCGAGCCCCGGGTCGCTGTCGGGGTGGCTTCAGCTGTGTGTGGCCACGGTGAGCAGTACGGCGGAGTCTTCGAGCGCGTCGAGGGTGTGCCGGGCGGCGGGCACGATGAGGAGATCGCCGGGGGAGCCTTCCTCGCCGACGTCTCCTGCGGTGAGGCGCACCCGTCCGTGCAGCACGTGCACGCTGGCCTCGCCAGGATTGTCGTGCTCATCCAGCTTGTGGTGGGCGGCCAGCGCGATCAGGGTTTGGCGCAGCGCGTGTTCATGCCCGCCGTACACGGTCTTCGCGCTGCGCCCGCTGGAGGCCTGCCGCGCGAGAGTCAGCTGCTGACGGGCGAGGGCGGTCAGCGAGAACTTCTCCATGGATGGACCTTTCCGGATCCGGGTTCGCGGGACAGTTCGGTGCCGAGCAGGTGGCGCGCTTCGCGGGCGATCTGCAGGTCTTCTCGGGCGGTGATCACCAGGGTCCGTACGGTCGCGCCGGTGGCGGTGATGTCGCCGTCGTCGTGGACGGTGTTGTTGCGGTGGTTGTCGAGGGCGACGCCGAGGAAGCCCAGCCGCTCGACCGCTCGCCGTCGCACCGTGGCTGAGTGCTCGCCCACGCCACCGGTGAAGACGAGCACATCCATGCCCCCGGTTGCCGCGCTCATCGCGGCGATGCCGCCCACCAGCCGGTGAGTGTAGACGTCGATGGCGAGCACCGCGGCCGGATCACCGCGATCCGCGGCCGCCTCGACGTCGCGCATATCGCCGGTGCCGGCGAGGGCGGTGAGTCCAGAGCGCTGCTCCAAGGCGGTGGCGACCTCGTGCGGTGCGAGGTGCTCGTGCTCTTCGAGCCAGAGCACCAGCCCGGGGTCGATGGTGCCGGAGCGGGTGGCCATGACCAGGCCTTCCAGCGGGGTGAAGCCCATGGTGGTGTTGACGCTGCGACCATCGAGCACGGCCGCGAGTGAGGCGCCCGCACCCAGGTGACAGGTGATGATCCGCAGACCCTCCAGCGGCCGGTCGAGCAGTTGTGCAGCGCGGTGGGAACAGTAGGCGTGGGACAATCCGTGGAACCCGTAGCGGCGAATCGCGTAGCGTTTCCGCCATTCCAGCGGCACCGCATAGGTCGCGGCTGCGGGCGGGATGGTGGTGTGGAACGCGGTATCAAAGCTGGCCACCGCGGCGACGTGGGGCAGCTGTGCGGTGAGGGCGTCGAGCGAAGCAAGGGACTTGGGCTGGTGTAGCGGGGCGAGGTCGGTCAGGGCCTGCAACTGCTCCCGCACGGCGTCGTTGATCCGGACCGGGCCGGTGAAGCGCGTCCCGCCGTGCACGATGCGGTGACCGACCACATCGGGCTCGCCCCATCCGTGCAGGATTCCGACGAGGCGGCCGGTGTCGAACCCCTCTGGTCCGGCGGGCAGATCAGCGCTGTGCTCGATGGTGTCGTGGTCGTCGAGCAGGCGCAGTTTCAGGCTTGAGGATCCGGCGTTGACGACCAGTACCCGCACCGGTCAGTCCCGGCCTGCTGATTCCTGACGGGCCGATTCCTGATGGGGCCAGGTCCAGCCGGCGATGGCCGGGTCGTCGTCGCCGTGTTCGCGGGTGTAGGCGCGTGCGGCGAGGCGGGCGTCGCCCATCTGCTGGCGCAGCGTCGCGGCGTGGCTGCCCAGCGACGGGACGCGGTCGATGACGTCCATGACGAGGTGGAAGCGGTCGAGGTCGTTGAGCATCACCATGTCGAACGGGGTCGTGGTGGTGCCCTCTTCCTTGTATCCGCGTACGTGCAGGTTCCGGTGGTTGGTCCGCCGGTAGGTGAGCCGGTGGATCAGCCACGGATAGCCGTGGTAAGCGAAGATCACCGGCTTGTCGGTGGTGAACAGCGCGTCGAAGTCGCGGTCGGACAGGCCATGCGGGTGTTCGAGGGTCGGCTGCAGCCGCATGATGTCCACGACGTTGATCACCCGGACCTTCAGCTCGGGCAGGTGGGTGCGCAGCAGGTCCGCGGCTGCCAGGGTCTCCAGCGTGGGTGTGTCTCCGGCGCAGGCGAGTACCACGTCCGGTTCGCCGTCGGTGTTGCTGGCCCACGGCCAGATCCCCACCCCGCGGGTGCAGTGCGCGATCGCCTCGTCCATGCTCAGGTAGGTCAACGCGGGTTGTTTGCCGGCGACGATGACGTTGATGTACTGCCGGCTGCGCAGGCAGTGATCGGTGACCGAGAGCAGGGTATTGGTGTCCGGTGGGAGATACACGCGGACGATCTCGGCCTTCTTGTTGACCACGTGGTCGATGAATCCGGGGTCCTGGTGGGAGAAGCCGTTGTGGTCCTGGCGCCAGACGTGCGAAGACAGCAGATAGTTCAGTGACGCGATCGGCGCCCGCCACGGGATGTGGTTGGTGGTCTTGAGCCATTTGGCGTGCTGGTTGACCATCGAGTCGATGATGTGGATGAACGCCTCGTAGCAGTTGAACAGGCCGTGCCGTCCGGTGAGCAGGTAACCCTCCAGCCACCCCTGGCACAGGTGCTCGGAGAGCACCTCCATCACCCGCCCGTCCGGGGAGAGGTGATCGTCACCGGGCACCGTGGTCGCGTCCCAGGCCCGGTTGGTCGTCTCGAACACGGCCGAGAGCCGGTTGGATGCGGTCTCGTCCGGGCCCATGATGCGGAACCGATCGGGATTGCGGGCGATGATGTCGCGGAGAAAGCCCCCCAGCACGCCGGTGGCCGAGCTGGATTCGACAGCGGGGTGCTCCACCCGCACGGCGAAATCGCGGAAATCCGGCATCGCGAGGTCGCGCAGCAGCCGCCCGCCGTTGGCGTGCGGATTGGCGCTCATCCGCCGGGTGCCCTGCGGTGCGAGCGCCTGCAACTCCGGGATCAGCCGCCCGGTGGTGTCGAAGAGTTCCTCGGGCCGGTAGCTGCGCATCCACTGCTCGAGCAGCGCACGGTGCTCGTGGTTGCTGTGGGTCTCGGACAGCGGCACCTGGTGGGCGCGAAAAGTGCCCTCGACCGGCAGGCCGTCCACCTCCTTGGGCCGGTCCATCCCTTCGGGGTACGCAGCACGATCATCGGCCATGCCGGGCGATCGGGTGGCGTGCCCCCACGACGGGCGGCGTGCTGGATCCTGGCGATATCCTCCAGCACCTCATCGAGCGTGTCCGCGAGCTGCTGATGGACCGCAGCGGGATCATCGCCGCCAACGAAGTGCGGGTCATAGCCATAGCCACGCATCAGCGCGGCGAGCTCGTTCTCGGGGATGCGGGCCAGCACGGTCGGGTTGGCAATCTTGTAACCATTGAGGTGCAACACCGGCAGCACCGCACCGTCGGTCACTGGGTTGAGGAACTTGTTCGAATGCCAGCTGGCCGCCAGCGGACCGGTCTCCGCCTCCCCGTCACCCACCACGCACAGCACCAGCAGATCCGGGTTGTCCCATGCCGCCCCATAGGCGTGCACCAGCGCGTAGCCCAGTTCACCGCCCTCGTGAATGGATCCAGGCGTCTCGGGCGCGACGTGGCTGGGGATGCCGCCGGGGAAGGAGAACTGCCGGAACAGAGCCCGCAGCCCGTCCTCGTCCCGGCTGATCGAGGAGTAGACCTCGCTGTAGGTGCCTTCCAGATACGCGTTGGCTACCAGCCCTGGCCCGCCGTGGCCCGGCCCGGTCACGTACAGCGCGTTGAGGTCACGTTGGGTGATGACTCGGTTCATGTGCGCGTACAGCAGGTTCAGTCCGGGCGTCGTTCCCCAATGCCCTAGCAGGCGTGGCTTGACATGGTCGTCCCGCAGGGGTTCGCGCAGCAACGGATTGTCCAGCAGGTAGATCTGCCCCACCGACAGGTAATTCGCTGCTCGCCAGTACGCATCAAGCAGCTCCAGGTCCTGGCGGCTGCAGGTCCTGATCCGCGTCGTGTCTGAGTGTGTCGTCGTGTCTGGGCGTGTCACAGGGTGGCTCCTCTTCAGGCGGACGATAGGCCGCCTGGACGCGGCTGGCCGTAGGCCCACTGGCCGGGGTGATGGGCGCTCCGTTGGATGTCGTGTCCTGAGCCGGCAGGGTGACGATCGCCGGTGCCGGGACGGCCGCTGCTGCTTCCCGGTTCAGGAACGCGCCTAGCTCCCCGATGGTGCTCATCAGCGGCGCGGGGAAGACAACCGTGGTGTTCTTGTTGACCCCGATCTCGACCAGGCTCTGCAGGTTGCGTAGCTGGAGGGCCAGCGGGTGGGCCATCATCGTGTCCGAGGCCGCGCCGAGCGCGGCCGCGGCCAGCGCCTCGCCCTCGGCAGCGATGATCTTGGCGCGCTTCTCGCGCTCGGCTTCCGCCTGCCGTGCCATCGCCCGCTTCATGCTCTCGGGCAGCTGGATGTCCTTGAGCTCGACGAGGGTGACCATCACGCCCCACTCGATGGTCGCCACGTCGAGGATCTCGCGGATGTTGACGTTGATGACGTCGGTCTCGGACAACGTCTCGTCCAGCGTGTGCTGGCCAACCACCTTACGCAGGGTCGTCTGGGCGATCTGGTTGATCGCGGCGGCCACGTTCTCGATCGCCACCACCGACTTCACCGCATCGACAACCCGGTAGTAAGCCACGGCCGAGACGTTGACGCTCACGTTGTCCCTGGTGATGATGCCCTGAGACTGGATTGGCATCGTGATGATCCGTAGCGACACCTTGCGCAGGACGTTGACCACCGGCACGATCATGGCCAGGCCGGGATCCCGCACCGCCTTCACCCGTCCCAGTCGGAACAGCACACCCTTCTCGTACTGCGTGATGATCCGTAGCGACAGCGAGAGCCCTACGAGGATCAGGATGGCGACGGCGATCAACAGCGCGATCATGGCGTGTTCCCTTCGTATCCCTTGACACTACGCCGAAAACCACCCCTCGGCGCTCTGGTTTTCTTGATTGCGATCCGGTTAACTGGTGTCGCCATTGTGCTCCGTGATCGGGGGAGGCTCGGGATGGCAGTGGGGGCGTCGGCGCGGCGGGGTCTGATGGTTTCCCGCGTCTGGTTGCAGGTTGTGGGCGTGGTGGTGTTGTTCGGGTTCCTGATCTTGGGCTTGCTTGCCTACCGGACCTATGTCGATGAGCCGCCGATTCCTACCCAGGTGGTGTCGCCTTCTGGACAGGTGTTGTTCACTGGTAAGGAGATCAGCCGGGGTCAGCAGGTGTTCCTCGGCAACGGTCTGATGGAGTATGGCTCGGTCTTCGGTCATGGTGCCTATCTGGGTCCGGACTTCACTGCGGATTACCTGCGCCGGGCGGCGTTGTCGGCGCAGTTGACGTACGTGGGGCAGGGGTCGGACAACGCCCGGCAGCAGGTGATCAACGATTTTCAGACCAACCGGTACGACCAGGGCACTGGTCGCCTGGTCTACACCGACGCCCAGGCCCGCGCATTCACCGCGTTGCTGGGTTACTACGGCAGCTATTTCGGTGACCCGACGACCGGCAAGGGTTTACGGCCGCATCTGATCACCAGCGCTCGAGACAACCATGACCTGACCGCGTTCTTTTCCTGGTCGGCATGGGCCGCTGCGGCGCACCGGCCGGGTAAGGACTACTCCTACACCAACTCGTGGCCGCCGGAGGCGCTGGTCGGTAATGGGCCGACCGCGAACGTCGTGGTGTGGAGCGTGCTGTCGCTGGTCGCCCTGTTGGGCGGGATCGGTGCGCTGTTCGCGGCGTTCGGCCGGTGGGGTGACCACCTCGGCTGGCGCGGCCGGCAGGCCGAGACGATCTCATTCCGCCCGCCGGGTGAGGTGGCGGTGACCCCCGCGCAGCGCTCCACGGGCTGGTTCTTCCTCGTGGTCGCGCTGCTCTTTCTGGCGCAATCACTGGTTGGTTCCGCCTCGGCGCACTACCGGGCGGACGTGTCGAGCTTTTTCGGCATCGACTTGGCCAGGTTGCTGCCCTACAACCTGGCCCGCACCTGGCATGTGCAGCTGTCAATCCTGTGGGTGGCGGCGGCGTTCCTCGCGACCGGTATCTTCCTGGCTCCTATCATCGCCGGTCGGGAGCCACGGGGGCAGCACCGGCTGTCCTACGCCCTGCTCGGCGCGCTGGTCGTGGTGGTGGTCGGCAGCCTGACCGGGGAGTTCCTCGGCCTGCGCGGCTCTGTGTCCGCGGTGGGGTCCTGGTTCGGGGCGCAGGGTTTCGAGTACCTCGACCTGGCCCGGTTCTGGCAACTGCTGTTGATCGTTGGTCTGTTTCTGTGGACGTTCATCCTGTACCGAGGGCTACGTGGGCGCTTGCGCGACGAGCATTGGGGGAATATGCCGTGGCTGTTCTTCCTCGCCGCGTTGGCGATCCCGGCCTTCTACGCGGTCGGGCTGCTCGCCAACGCCGCCGACAACTTCACCACCGCCGACTTCTGGCGATTCTGGGTCGTGCACCTGTGGGTGGAGGACTTCCTGGAGTTGTTCACCACCGTGATGGTCGCCTACGTCTTCGTCATGCTCGGCGTCATCCGGGAACGGGTCGCGCTGACCGTGATCTACCTCGATATCGTCCTGTATTCGGTCGGCGGGGTGGTCGGCACCATGCATCACCTCTATTTCTCTGGTGAGCCGGCCGAGCATATGGCTCTCGGCGCGTTCTTCTCCGCCTTCGAGGTCCTCCCGTTGACCTTCCTCACCGTCGAGGCGTGGAGCTTCCTGCAACTCGGTGCCCGCCAGGAGGCCAAGTCCACGACCCCCTTCCCGCACCGGTGGGCGGTGATGCTCCTGGTCGCCGTCGGATTCTGGAACTTCCTGGGCGCCGGCGTCTTCGGCTTTCTGGTGAATCTGCCGATCGTGTCCTACTACGAGATCGGCACCGCGCTGACCGCTAACCACTCGCACGCCGCGATGATGGGCGTGTACGGCATGTTCGCCGTTGGTCTGGGGTTGTTCTGCCTGCGCTACCTCATTCCCGCCGAACGCTGGCCCGACCGGCTCGCCCAGATCTCGTTCTGGTCGTTGAACATCGGACTGGCCTGGATGTGCTTCGCGACCCTGCTCCCGCTGGGCATCGCCCAGTTGTATGAGTCGGTTGACAAGGGCTATTTCGAGGCCCGTTCGCTGAAGTTCATCAGCAACCCGACGAATAGTGTGCTGGAGTGGCTACGGCTGCCCGGCGACGTGTTGTTCATCGTCGGCGGGGTGTTGCCGTTCCTGTGGATCTGCTGGCTCAGCGTCCGGCACACGGTGGCCAAGGTCACCATGGAGGAGCCCGAGGACGTGCTGTTCACCGACATCAGCGAACTGATCACCGAGACCTAGGGAACGCCGAGCCCATGAGCCCTGAGGTGATCCTGGCTGCCGGTTACGCGGTCTTTCTGCTCGGCACGGCGGTGGGCTTGGACCGGCTCGCCCGCCACGCCCACACACGCTCCGACCGGTACCGCACCGCCGGGTTCCGCTACCACCCCCAACACGACGCCTGGGTGTGCCCCCGGGACGAGTGGTTGTGGCCGGCCGAGTTCGACGCTGACCGGCGGCTGGTGCGCTACCGCGCCAAGCCCAGCGTGTGCAACGCCTGTCCGGCCAAGGCGAACTGCACCACCTCGCCGCACGGGCGGGAAATCGTCCGCGCCGTCGACCCCTGGCCGCACTCCGAAGCCGGCCGGTTTCACCGCGGCGTCGCGCTGATGCTGATCGGCCTCGCCGCGCTGATCCTGGTGGTCGAGGTGACCCGCCACCACACTCTGGTCGCGCTCGCCGTTCTCGCCGTTGCTCTGGCCCTGGCCGGTGCGCTGGGCTGGCGCTTCCTGGACCACCTGCGGCACACCCCGGCCGGTTTCCCCGATCCCACCCCGTCCACCGGGCTGCGGCTCACCGCCCGGCCGGAGCGCCGATGACCGGTATTCTCGTGGCCTGCGGCATCGCGGTGGTCGTGATGCTGGTCGTGAATGTGCGGGTGCTCCGCGAGTACCAGCGCGGGGTGGTCTTCCGGCTCGGACGGCTCCGCCCGTTACGCGGCCCTGGCCTGGTCGCGCTCATACCGTTGGTGGACCGGATGGTGCGCGTCGACCTGCGCATCGTTACCTTGACGATACCGCCGCAAGAAGTTATCACCCGCGACAATGTGCCGGCCCGGGTGAACGCGGTTGCCTACTTTCGGGTGGTTGACCCGCAGCTGGCCATCACCGAGGTCGAGGCCTATCCAGTCGCCACCTCCCAGATCGCCCAAACCACTCTGCGGTCAGTTTTAGGACGCGCCGACCTCGACTCCTTGCTGGCCGAGCGGGACCAGCTCAACAAAAGTCTCCGCCAGATCATCGACGAACAGACCGAGCCCTGGGGCATCAAGGTCACCACAGTCGAGATCAAAGACGTGGAGATCCCGGAGGCGATGCAGCGGGCGATGGCCCGACAGGCCGAGGCCGAGCGGGAACGGCGGGCTAAGGTCATCAACGCCGAGGGCGAGTTCCAGGCATCCCACCGGTTACACGACGCGTCGGAGATCCTCAGTCGCTCTCCGGCCGCACTGCAACTCCGTTACCTGCAGACGCTCCTCGAGCTCGGTACGGACCAGAACTCCACCATCGTCTTCCCGCTGCCTCTCGACCTGGTCCGCCCCTTCCTCGACGGCGGCCTGCGATTCACCCCCACGACGGCGCCCCCACACAACACCGTGGACCCCAACTCATCATCGACGTAAACCCCGATTCACCGCTGAGCTCGGAGCGGATCGCCGGGTCGTCGCCGCAGCTGGTGCTCGCCCAGGCCCGCGAGGTCGACGTCATCCAGCGACGTGACGACAAGATCGGCGTTCGCGGCCGCCAGGAGTTCCTGGTCGTCGGCTCGGGCCAGACCTAACGCCGCCATGCCGCCGGCCTTGGCTGCCTGCACGCCGCTGGCTGCGTCCTCCACGACAAAGCAGTGCTCTGGGGCGACGCCGAGCTCGGCGGCCCCGGTCAGGAAGATCTCGGGGTGTGGTTTGCCCTGGGCGAAGTCGCGACCGGAAATGTCGACGTCGAAGAATTCCAGCAGGCTCTCCCCGGGCCGCAGGAAGTCGTAGTGCAGGCCCTGCTCGGCGGCGAAGGTGTCGAGCCGGATCTGGCGGAGGAACAGTCCAGCGTTCTTCGACGACGACGCCGCCACCACCGGGATTCCCGCGTCGCGCACGGCCAGCAGGAAACGCAACGCGTCGGGGTAAGCCGTGAACTCGCCAGCCTCGATGAGCTTGATGACCATGGTCTGCTTGTTCGCGGCGTAGGCCCCCACCCGCTTGGCGGCGTCGGGAACCTCGAAGTACTCCAGGGCCGCCAGCGCTCCGCTCATTCGGGGCTTGCCCGACAACACCTGCTGGTAGACCTGCGGTGTGAAGCGCTCGTCGGACCACGAGGTCTGGTCCGCGATGTCGGCCCAGTCGTGGTCCATCAGCTCACGCAGCGAGTCCTTCCACGCCCGTTCGTGCGGGGAGTTGACCAGCACGCCGTCAACATCGAAGATCGCTCCCTGAAAGCCTCCCGCACAGTCTCGGGTCGGCACGATCACTCCTTTCCCCGGTGTGGTCTCCAGTCGCGCTTCCGACGCGGCGACGCTACCCACCCCTCACCGGCGGCCAGCTCTCGCACCTCGTCGCCGATGCCGATCCGGACGGGCCGGCTGTAGCCCTCGGCCAGAATCCGCACCGTCAGCTCGTCGCCGGAGATGCTGACCCTGATCGACGTCCCGCGGAACTGCATCGGGAACGTGAGCCCGTCGAGCCGGTCGGTGAGTGTTGGGTTGAAGTGCAGGACCCCATCGCGCACGGTGGTGCCGACGTAGCCGCGCTGCAGGAGATCCAGCGTGCCGGACATGACACCCATGTGGATGCCCTCCTTGGTGGTGCCGCCCTGCACGTCACCCACGTCACTCTCCAGCGCCACGAGGAAGCGCTTCCACGAACTCTCCGGGTCCAGGCTGGCGAGCACGGCGGCGTGCGTGACCAGGCTCAGGGTCGAGCCGTGGGAGGTGCGCTGGTCGTAGTAGTCGATGGTTCGCCGCGCGAGGTCGGGGTCATAGTCATACCCGAGCCTGTCGAACAGCTCGCGCAGTTCGTCGGCGGAGAACAGGAAGAACAGCATCACCGCGTCGGCCTGCTTGCCCAGCTGGTAGCGGTTGGGGTCGTCGCCCGCGGCCTTGAGGATGCGGTCCAGGCGCTGGATGTTGGGGTACTCGGCGCGGTAGCGCTCCCAATCCAGCTCCTCGAGATTGGCGTAACCCTCGAACTGGCTGATGATGCCGTCGGCATGGAACGGGACGAACATCTTGCGGCTCATCTCATCCCACGTCAGCAACTCGTCATCGGTCAGCCCGAGACTGACCCGCAACGCGTCGCGACGGCTCCTCGGCAGCAGATCGAGCACCCGAGGGGCGGTGACGGCGATCCAGGCCACCATCAGATTGGTATAGGCGTTGTTGCGCAGCCCACCTTCCTCGGCACCGGGATAGCGCTCGTGGAACTCGTCGGGCCCCATCACCCCGTGGATCTCATACCGGTCACGCTCGGGGTTGTAGTGCGCGATCGAGGCCCAGAAGCGGGCGATCTCGAGCATGAGCTCGGCACCGTAGTCGCGGAGGAACGCCACGTCACCGGTGGCCTGGTAGTACTGCCAGACGTTGTAGAAGATCGCCGCGTTGACGTGGCGCTGGTGATGGCTGTGGTCAGGGTGCCACTGCCCGGACAGCGGGTTGAGGTGGACGACCTGTGTCTCCTCGGTGCCGTCGCTGCCGCTCTGCCAGGGGAACATCGCGCCCTGGTAGCCGGCCTCCTCCGCCGCGACCCGCGCCTCGGCGAGGCGGCGGTAGCGGTACATCAACAGCCCACGGGTGATCTCGGGCAGCCGGAAGTTGAGGTAGGGGTAGATGTAAAGCTCGTCCCAGAACACGTGCCCGCGGTAGGCCTCACCATTGAGCCCCCGAGCCGGAACACCCGCGTCGTGCCGGGCTGTGTGCCGCGAGCACACCTGCAGCACGTGGGAGACGTGCAAGCGCAGCAGCAGCTGCACGCGGGGCTGGCGGGGCAGCTGGATGTCACCGATGTCCCACAGCTCGGTCCACGCCGACTCGTGCTCGGTCAGCGCCTCGGCGAAATCCGGGTAGCGCGCGACGTGCGTTCCGGCGGCGACCAGGGTCTCGGCGATCGCGTTGTCGTGCGAGGTGAACAGTGAGATCATCTTCTCCACACGCACCGGGTTGCCCTGCTCGACGTCGAAGGCGAGGACCTGCTGGATGTAGTCCTCCATCTGGTACAGGCTGCGTGCAACCTCCAGCGGGCTGTTCAGTGGGTTGACCGAAGACCTGCTTGCGGGGTCGAGCATCGACACGGTCTCACCGTCGCGGAAGACTCGAGTGCGCGCGGCTTCGGAGATGTAGATGTTCGACTGCCGGGTCTGCACCTTCAGGGCGATGATCTCCGGGCCGAACGTGCGCGGAGACCCCGGGTTGAGGTGACGCCCCTCGAGCTCGCGGTAGCGAGCAACCATGTGGTTGGTCACGCGACCATCGAGCCCGGAGATCACTTCCACCCGGCCTGACCAGTTGTCCGGGGTGAGCGTCCACTCGATACCGGCCAGGTGGCTGTTGGCCATGCTCACGAAGCGGCGGCTGCGCAGGGTCGTCTCGCGGCCGGCGCGGTCCCGGAACTGGATCTCGCGCCCCACCATGGCGTTGCGGATGTCGTAGGAGTGGCGGTAGGAGAGCACCTCGACGTTGTCGAGCCGGATTGCCTCCTCGCCCTCGATCCTCAGCTTCAGCAGCAACCAGTTGGTGAGGTTGACCAGGTCCTCGTTGAGGACCGGGCGACCGCCGAGGATGGTCGTCTCCCGGTTGAAGCAGCCGTGGGCGTACGTGCCCGGATAATGGACCGCGTTCGCGTCCTCCCACTCGGCCGCTCCCCGGGTAGCGAAGTAGCCGTTGCCGGTCGAGGTCAGGGCTTCGCGCAAACCTTCCTGCAGGGGATTGAAGCCGTCGTAGGCGAGTGTGAAGTCGAACACGGATCCCCTCCCGAAAGGATGGTTGCCCGAGTCAACGGGCCAGCGTGCTGAGGAATCGCTTCACCTCACCGGTGGACGCCAGGACGAAGTTGGCGGCGGTAGGCCGGTTCGCTACCTCCGGATCGTCCGGGTGGCCGACGATGATGCCGACTCCCCGTCCGGTCAGCGCCTTGAAGGCATCCTCGTCGGTGATGTCGTCCCCGAGATACAGCGGCACGACGTCGTCGGCGTCGAGATCCAGCATCCGCAGCAGGTGCAGGACGGCCTTGCCCTTGTGCCAGTCGATATTCGGCTGGAACTCGTACACCATTTTCCCGGGGGTGAGCTTCAGCCGCCCGGAGTACTCATCCAGCAACTCGTCCACCACCGCGGTGACCCTGGCGTGGTGCTCCGGAACAGCGAGCCGGTAGTGGACCGCAACCGAAGCCCGCTTCGGCTCGATCACCACACCCGGAATTGATTCGACCTCGGCGCGGAGCCGGTCCCTGACCTCGGAGATCAAGTCATCGAAGCCGGTCGCGGCATCGTGCGCGATCGTGCCCTCCTGTGGACTCCAGATATCGAAGCCGTGGCTGCCCGCCACCACCAGATTGTCGACGCCCATCAACCGCTGCACGACGGGTCGGTCGCGACCGCTGACCACGCACACCGGGCAGCGCCGCGCCAGGGCCTGGACTACCTCCCGCATGCCGTCGGACATGACCGCGTCCTCCGGCCGGTCGACGATCGGGGTCAACACCCCGTCGTAGTCGAGAAACACCGCCGACCGGCGGCCAGCCAGCGTCGCGGCGAACTGCTCGCCGTCGCGTAGCGCGTCGGGTAGGTCACGAACAGTCGGCGCTGGCGTGGTCACGGTCGTGCGGTCCCGGCCAGCATCGGCACATACCTACCTTGCATAGAGGCGTAGATTGCCGACGCTAACAGGTGCGTGGGCACCGGTCTCCCTGAGTTTTCGGCAATCACCACGAACCCATCGCACTCCTCGGCCGGGCCTGCGCGTGGTAGGCATCACAGCAGGGTGGATTCCCGCACCGATCGCCAAGGGGTGAGCCATGACGTCGATCGAGCCGAAGACCGAGCGGTACGACACCGGGCGGGCGGTTTTGCTGGCAGCGGTGGCCGCCCTCGGGGGCTTCCTGTTCGGCTTCGACACCGCCGTCATCAACGGGGCGGTGTCGGCCATCCACGAGACATTCAGGATGGGTGCCGGGCTCACCGGCTTTGTCGTGGCCTCCGCGCTGCTGGGCTGCGCGGTGGGTGCCTGGCTCGCCGGCAAGCTGGCCGACCGGATTGGTCGCATCCGGGTGATGGTGCTCGCCGCGGTGCTGTTCTTCCTCAGTGCGATCGGCTCCGGGCTCAGCGTCTCGCCGTACGACCTCACCGTCTGGCGGATCGTCGGCGGCCTCGGCGTGGGTGCGGCCTCCGTCATTGCCCCGGCCTACATCGCGGAGATCGCGCCGGCCTCGATCCGCGGCCGTCTCGGCTCACTGCAACAGCTGGCCATTGTCTCGGGCATCTTTGTGGCGCTGCTTTCGGACTACTTCCTGGCGACCGCCGCCGGAGGTGCGTACCAGGATCTGTGGTTCGGGCGAGCGGCCTGGCGGTGGATGTTCATCACCCTGACTGTTCCCGCGCTGGCCTACGGCATCCTCGCGTTGCGGATACCCGAGTCCCCGCGGTACCTGATGTTCCGTGGTCGCACCGAGGAGGCCCGTTCCGTGCTGTCCCAGGTGCTCACAAGTGGTGTCAACGACCGGATCCGCGAGATCAACCGCACCATGGTCCAGGATGTCCGGTCCACCTTTGTGGACCTGCGGGGACCGTTTTTCGGTTTGCTCCCGATCGTGTGGGTGGGCATCCTGCTGTCGGTTTTCCAGCAGTTCGTCGGCATCAACGTGATCTTCTACTACTCATCGACGCTGTGGCGGCAAGTCGGGTTCACCGAGGCCGACTCACTGATCATTACCGTGCTGACGTCGGTCACCAACATCGTCGTCACGCTGGTCGCGATCGCCGTGATCGACAAGATCGGCCGGCGCCGGCTGCTGCTGATCGGCTCGGCCGGCATGGCCGTCAGCCTTGGCACGCTGGCCTACGTTTTCGGCACGGCCCCCCTGATCAACGGTCAACCGGAGCTCAGTAGCACGGCTGGCACGATCGCGCTTATCGCGGCTAACGCTTTCGTCGTGTTCTTCGGGATATCGTGGGGTCCGACAGTCTGGGTGCTGCTTGGTGAGATCTTCAATAACCGGATCCGAGCTGCCGCCCTCGGGCTTGCCGCCGCCGCTCAATGGATCAGCAACTTCGTCGTATCGACGACGTTCCCAGCGCTGGCCGACATCAGCCTCGGATTGGCGTACGGCCTCTACGCGACATTCGCGCTGCTCTCGTTCTTCTTCGTGCTGAAATTCGTGCACGAGACGAAGGGCAAGCAGCTCGAGGACATGGCGTAGCGCAAACGGAGACCCAACTATGCCGAATCCGCTGCCATTCTTGGAGAATCACTTGTCATGTCATTGGACTGGAAGCACGAATGGAGTGCGAGCCTCATCTGGTCGGGAACGGCCTTTGTTGTCACTGTTGTCTCCTTCGCTGTGGTCGTCTGGCTGCTGGCACGCTGCACCGATTGGGGGAGGCAGTTCTGGCGGATCGCCGTCCCCTATTTCCGACCTGATCGCAGCTGGGTAAGCTGGCGACCGCTGCTCACGCTGTTGGTGATGCTGTGGATGGCGGTGGTCGCGGTGCGTCTCGACGTGTTGCTGTCGTACTGGGCGAACGGGCTTTACACGGCGCTGCAGGAGCTGAACTCGGCGATGTTCGGGTATTTTCTCGCGATTTTCGGCGTGCTCACGACAGTCTATTTCGTTCACTCGAGGGTAGAGTACCTCATCGAGCAGACGTTCATCATCCAGTGGCGAAGCTGGCTGAACGATCACATGGTTGGTGACTGGCTGGACGGACGCGCCTATCACCGTGGGCAGTTCGTGACCGCACCGGTTGACAACCCCGACCAGCGGATCCAGGAAGACATCACCTCCTTCGTCGCCGACTCCCTGGCGTTATCGCTGGGCGCGGTCAGGTCTGTCGTGGCGCTGATGTCGTTCACTCCCATCCTGTGGAGGCTGTCGGGCCCGCTATCGCTGTTCGGCCACACGATCTCGCGAGCGATGGTTTTCTTGACCTATCTCTACGTGATCGTGGTGTCGGTAGCCGCCTTCCGGATCGGTCGTCCTCTGATCCGGCTGAACTTCCTGAACGAAGGACTTGGCGCTTCGTTTCGCTACGCGTTGATCCGTCTGCGTGACCACTCTGAAAACATCGCATTCTGTCGCGGTGAGCAAGTGGAACGGACGACGTTGGCCGCCAGGTTCGCCGCTGTTATCATGAATAGGTGGCGCATCGTCTTCCGTAGCTTGAAGTTCGACGGGTTTAACATCGCGGTCAGTCAGATCGCAACGGTGATTCCCTACATCATTCAGGCACCGCGCTTCTTCCGTCACGCCATCACCCTCGGTGACGTCGAACAGACCACCATTGCTTTCGGTCAGGTGCACGGGGCGTTGTCCTTCTTTCGGAACTCATACGGCCTTTTCGCCGCCTACCGCGCGACACTCGCCCGCTTGACGGGTCTGCTGGACGCGAACAATCAGGCGCGCGCCCTGCCGTCGGTGGCCGTCGTGGACCGTCACACTGGGCTGGATATCAAGGACCTGACTGTGCGCCGCCCCGACGGCCAGCCACTGATCGAAGGTCTGAGCCTGCACCTGAGCCCCGGCCAGGCATTGTTGGTCACCGGCGCCTCGGGCTGCGGCAAGACCACTTTGCTGCGCAGCCTGGCGGATTTATGGCCGTACGCTCAGGGCACGGTACGCCGACCCACCGCAGGCCGCGCGATGTTCTTGTCCCAGCAACCCTACGTGCCCCTGGGGGGTCTGCGCACCGCGCTGACCTATCCACAGTCCCCGCACCTGGTAGACGATGAGCAGGTGCGCACAGCGTTGCGGATGGTCCAGCTGGGCCATCTGGAGGACCGAATCGCGGATGAAGTCGATTGGTCACGCGTTCTGTCCGCGGGTGAGCAACAGCGCCTCGGGTTTGCCCGCATCTTGGTGAACCGCCCACGTCTGGTTATTCTCGACGAGGCGACGTCTGCGGTTGACGAGGGCATTGAACACGCGCTCTACACTGTGATCCGCGAGGACCTGCCCGATTGCACGCTGGTCAGCGTCGGTCATCGCAGCATGTTGAACGCTTTACACACCCACCACCTGCAACTGCTCGGCCAGGGACGGTGGGATGTGACGGTGCCCATCAGGCAGCGGGATTCCCAGCGGGGCTTCACGAGGTCCTCCAGCGTCGCGAAGGATCATGTATTGCAATAATCCCGCCAGCCACTTGACAATTCCATTGGCGGAGGGACAATTTGATGATGAGTCTACTGCGCCCAAACAGTCAGTTGCGGACCGCCCGGCTGTTCTTGCGCCGTCCCTGCAAGGCCGACCTTGCCGATGCGGTGGGGATCTACTGCGATCCGCGGGCCACCCCCTACAGCCCGGCTGGACCGATCTCGACCAAAGATACCGAGCGCATGCTACGCGGGTTCATCTGCCACTGGTGGCGCTACGGCTACGGGTATTGGGCAATCGAGCTGCTGGACAGCGGCGAGGTCGTCGGATTTGGTGGGCTGAGCCGTGGTGTGGAGCGGGGTGAGGGCACTCTCAACCTGTACTACGGGTTGCGGCCTAGCGCTTGGGGCCACGGCTATGCGGTGGAAATGGCGCGATGCGCGGTGGAGTGGGCGGCTCGCGTGATGCCCGAGACACCTGTAGTGATCTTTACCAGGCCGGAGAACTTGCCCGCTGTCCGAGTTGCGGAGAAGTTGGGATTCGTGCTTTGCCGGTCCATCGAGAAGAATGGAATTGAGTATTCGGAGTTCCGCGCACTGTAGTGACGTTGCTCGGTTCCAGGCTGTTTTGGAGCAACTCAGCTGTTCAGGACTGACTCGCTAAGCCTTCTCGGCTTGCCATTGCTGATCGCCTTGCCATTGCTGAACCAGCGCGCGGGATCTTGCTGTACTCGCACGTCCCATCGCCCATCGCCGAGCAATTCCAAGTAGTGGGTATGGAACGCGTTCAAGGTGCTGCGATGACCGACGCTGACAAGCATACATTCGGGTAGTTCCGTGCGGATCAGGGTGTAGAGCACTTCTTCGGTATTTTCGTCGAGAGCGGACGTTGCCTCGTCGAGAAAGACCAGGCGTGGGCGGTTCACCACGATGCGGGCAAAACAGAGTCGCTGTTGTTCTCCTGGAGAGAGGATTCGTGACCAATCGACATTGTCGTCGATTCGATTCACCAGGTGGTGCAGTTGGACCATCCGCAAAATCTCACGCACATGCTCGTCCCTGACCTGCTGCGAGCCTTCTGGATAAGTCAGCGCGGTGCGCAGAGTTCCCAGGGGTATGTATGGTCGCTGGGACAAAAACAGAACGTTCTTTTCGGTGGGGCGGCTCACCGTGCCCTGAGTATACGGCCACAAATCCGCCAGGCTGCGCAGCAAAGTGGTCTTTCCGCTGCCTGAGGCACCGGTGACCAGCAGCGCCTGGCCGGGGCTTAGTCGCAGGTTCAGGCATTCGGTCAGTGGTCGTCCGTCGGGGTGGCGTACCGTCAGATTCTCAATGGTCAGCTCATCGGAGCAAGCCGCGAGAGCCACCGATGGTAGGGCACGCGTCTGGTGATTCGCCTCCAGCAGGCCTGTCAGACGGGTGAGCGTCGCCCGGTAGGTGGCGAAGGAGTCGTAGGAGTTCCGGAAGAAGGATAACGCATCGTGCACTTCGCTGAATGCAACTGCGGTCTGTTGAACATCGCCGAGGGTGATAGCCCGGCTGAAGAAGCGCGGTGCCTGTACTATGTAGGGTAGTATCGCCGCGATCTGGCTGACCGCTACGTTGAATCCTTGGAGCTTTACGTCACGAAAAACGATGGACCAACTGTTTGTGATCACAGCGGTAAACCTGGCAACTAACGTTTCCCGCTCCACCTCTTCGCCGCGGTAAAATGCCACACTTTCGGAGTGGTCTCGCAGACGGACAAGCGCGTATCGGTACGAGGCGCCGAGGCCCTCTTTCAGGAAGTTCAGCCGGACCAGTGGACGACCGATCCAAAAGGCCCCCACCGAGGCCATGATCACGTAGACGTAAGCGAGGAAAATCATTGCTCGTGGAATCGTGTAATCGAACAGTGACAGCGACCCCGATAGTCCCCACAGGATGGGAGTAAACGATACCAGCGATACAATGGCCTGGACCGTGCCTATCGCCAATGTTTGCGAGTTGGTGACAAATGAGGTGATGTCTTCCTGGATGCGCTGGTCAGGGTTATCAACCGGTGTGGTCACGAATTGGCAGCGGTGGTAGGCGCGCCCATCCAACCAGTCGGACATGAGGTGATTGTTCAACCAGGTACGCCACTGGATAATGAAGGCCTGCTCGATGAGATACAACAACATCATGCGAGTGACGAAGATTATGGCTAGCACGCCCAAGATCATGAGGTAGCGTCCGAACGCCGCCGAGTTCAACTCCTGCAGCGCCGTGTAGAGCCCGCTCGTCGAATACGATATCAGCACCGTGAGACGCACACCGAACACCGTCAGCCACAGCATCACCAACACCGTGAGCAGCGGGCACCAGCTAATCCAGCTGTCACGAGGTCGAAAATAGGGGATGGCAAGCCGCCAGAATTGTTTCCCCCAGGGGGCGAAGCGGGTCAGTAACCAGACCATCACGGCGGAGACGGAAATGGCAATGAAGAAAGCTTTTGCCGACCAGAAAAGGCTCGTAACGCATTCGTGTGTCCAGTCCAACGGCGTGTCCAAGAAGCTCTCCAGGGATGGTCGGCGGGCGAACTCGCATCAGGTATCAGTGCTGCCTTGCGGTCGGGCGGCGGCAGATGTACACCAGCGCCGGGGGCAGGTTGCGCCACACTGTGCGGGTCGTCACAACTTCGTCGAAGTAGCTGTCCAACAGGGCTCGGAAGTGACGGGCACCGGCAAGCGGCGCGGCATGCCGGTAGGCGAAGGTGCTGAATCCGGCGCCCGGTGCCAGCGCCCGGCACACCTGCCCCAGGATCTGCTGCTGCTGGTCCTCGCTGAACAGCGACCACGGCAGGCCGCTGACGACAGCATCGACCAGCGGTGCCCCGGCGGCGTCCAGCAGCCCACCGAGCTGGGCCGCGTCGCCGCGCAACACCTCCACTGTCGCGTGCGTGCGCTCTAGGTGATCAGCGAGCGCGGGGTCGATCTCGACGGCAAGGTGACGACCACCCGGTGGCAATCGCTGGCTGATCACCGTGCTGACCGCGCCAGTGCCGGGCCCCAGCTCAACCACGGTGGGGTGTCCATCGCGCGGCACTACGGTAGCGAGCAGCTCGCTCAGATCGCGCGAGCTGGGTGCGATGGCACCGACCAAGCCAGGTTGGCGCAGCAGCGCCGCAAGGAAGACTAAAAGATCGTGACGTGGGGTCATAGTGTCCATAGCCTCCGATCATGACGGCATCCACCATGCGTTCCCTCCGCTCCGCGGCCGGACCGCACCGGGGAGGAGGGGATCCTCTCCTACCACGGAAGGAGGCGTACGCCGGGGGATGTGCCCTAGGGTTCGAGCCGTGCTGCCGCGCTACCTCCGGCGGTCTCCCACCCTGGTGTGGGCGCCGGTCCGATTCCTGCCGTTGGTGGTCAACGCGGCATATATCGCCGTACTCCACGGCCCGTCGAGGCCCACCGGTGGGGACTGGGCGTTCGGGATGGCCTCCGCCGCGCTGACCCTGGCGGGCGGGCGCTGGCCGCTGCCGGTTACGGTCGGGCAGTCAGTTCTGCTGGCATGTGCATTTCGGGTCATTGTGGTGCCGGTGGCGCAGGGACCGCTGTTGTTCCTCGTGGCGGTGGGACTCGGCGAACTGTGGATGCGGCGCGCGGGGTGGCAGTGCTGGACCGGGACCGCGGTGTATGTGGCGGCTCAGCTCGCCATCTACCTGCCGCACTACGACCTGGTCATGGGCACGTCCGCGATCGCGCTGGCCACTCTGCCGCCGGCGCTGCTCGGCCTGTACATCCGGTCGTTCCTCCAGGTGGCGGTAGCCGCGCAACGCCAACGGGAGAGCGCGGTACGGGAAGCCCGTGCTGGGGAACGGACCGCAATCGCACGGGAGCTGCACGACCTGGTGGCCCATCACATGGCGTCGATCGCGCTGCGAGCAGGAGCCGCCCAGCACGCCTTTGGCGAGACTGACCCAACTGTGGCCGAAGTGTTGAGGCAGGTGTCTGGCACTGCCCGCACCGCGCTGGCCGACCTGCGGCGACTGATGGCCACCCTGCGCGATCCGACCAGCATGACAGAGCAGGCAGGCGCGGCCCTGGCTGAACCTGGTGGGCTATCGGCTGCGCTGGCCGCTGCCGTGGAGCGCGCCCGTGGCGAAGGCCTGACACTGGACGCCGAGATCGACCCTGCGGTCGCCGCCATGCACTCGATACAACAGTTGGCAGTACTGCGGGTGGTGCAGGAGGGGTTGACCAACGTGAGCAAGCACGCCGGCGCCCGCGCGCGGGCCACCCTGCGGGTGCGCGCAACCGCGGATGAGGTCCGCGTGGAGGTCCACGATGACGGGGGCGGCCGCCGCGGTCACGATTCGCGATTTGACTCGGGCTTCGGATTGGTCGGGATGCGCGAGCGGGTCGAGTTGCTGGGCGGCAGCGTGCGTGCTGGGGCGGCCTCACCCGGATGGGAACTGGCCGTGGTGATCCCGCACAGCACACCGGAGGAAAGCCGGTGATCCGGGTGCTGGTCGTCGACGACCAACAGTTGGTGCGGGCCGGGCTGCGAATGCTCTGTGGCACCACCGACGACATCGAGATCGTGGGCGAAGCGGACAACGGGCACCACGCCACACAGCTGGTGGACCGCACCGCACCGGATGTGGTGCTGATGGACCTGCGGATGCCTGGAGTGGACGGTATCACCGCGACCGCCCGCATCCTCGCCGCCCGCCCGGCCACCCGGATCCTCGTACTCACGACGTTCGACGACGACAGTCACCTCTACCCCGCGCTGTCGGCCGGTGCCCATGGATTCCTCGCCAAGGACGCCGCGCCGGAGGAACTGCTGGAGGGGATCCGGCGGGTCGCCGCGGGCGACTGGCCGTTCAGCCCGGCGGTGCTGCGGCGGCTGGTGCGGGCCGCGATGACTGCCCGAGAAGCCGACGATCAGCGGTCTGAACCCGCTCCCGCGCTGCGGCAGCTCACCAAGCGGGAGCGGGAAGTGCTAGGGCTGATCGGCGCGGGTCTGTCCAACACGGAGATCGCGCAGCGGCTGGACGTTGGGGTCACCACAGTCAAGTCTCACGTCGCGAACCTGATGACCAAGACCGGCACCCCGAACCGGGTCCGCCTAGCGGTGCTCGCCGCTAGCGCCGGCCTGATCGACAACTGATCGCCGGATACGACCTATAGCCGGGAGGAGGCTGAGACAAGGCGTCACTATCGATGTGCATGTGCCCTGTGATCTGGCGCGGACGCCGGTGATGCGGTGGTGTGCGCGCAATTTACGTCGCGCTTGCTCGCCCTCCCTACAGTCAAAACCCTGTACCGGGTAACTGTGATCACCCGGCACAGGGACTGAAACGCCGCTGGCGAAGCCTCGCCCTGGATGAGCCCGATGCTCCACCGTTCGGCGCGGCCCGCCACTGACAAGGAGGAACCAGCATGTCGGCAACCCTGTCTGAGACGCACATCGATCTCGACGACGTTCGCTACCAGAGTGTAGTAGACGACGAGTTCCGTGCCCAGCTCCTCGCCGATCCCAGCCTGCTGGGTCTGGACGGGCTGAACATGACCCTGCCGGCTCCCATCGAGCCTCAGGATTCAACCGGGCTCGACCTGGTTGCGGGCGACTACTACATCACTATGTGCGCCTCGACCTGTAGCAAAGGGCCGATCACCGCTATCTGCGACGGCACCACGAAGTAGGGGGAATTCCCGGCCTAGGCGTGGACACGCCCCAGCATGAACTGGGCCGGAACGCGCCCGGAACGCCCCAGCGTTCCGGGCGCATCTCCACACCGGATCTTTCGGTGCTCTCAGCACGCTGGCCGGAGAACTGATCACTTTGCCGGACGCGGTGGGTAGGTGCCAGTTGCCCCTCTCGCGCAACGGACAGAAGGCAGCAGACGTGACGACCGCTCATACTGAACCGCTCAGCCTCCTCGGTGCACGTGCCCCATACGACATCGCGAGCCGGGCAGCCAACCTCGCCGAACAGATCCGCATCGCCGAAGTGCTCACCCCACGAGGTGACATGCTCGTGCCGGATGGCGAGCTGACCGGCCTGGACGTGTGGCGGATCCAACGCCTGGCGCGCAAGTTGGGCGCACCCCCCCGGACCGACAATCCCAACGGGCCAGCGATGCGACGGTGCGCGCAAGAACTCGAACGGGTCCTGACCACCAACCGGCTGCTCCAGCTCCGGTCGGGGTATCTGAGTCCCGACGAGCGCGCGCTGCTCGACGACATTCACGCAGCGTGGCTTCCCACCTACACGGCGGCGTTACGCGGCTTTGACCCACCGGCCTCGCGGACGGCCGACACGGACCGGTTCGCCGCGACCGGAACACGACGACGGCTGGCGTTAGCCTGCGCCCCGTTCCGCTCGCTGCTGCACCGGGCGGTCCAGGCTGCGGCCAGGGCAGCCAATCAGGCCGCGGGTCGGGAGCTCATCGGGGGCGGGATCGTCGAGGCGTGGGACGCTCACCTGATCGACCGCTTCGAGCTCGCGCTTGCCTGGGCGATCGAGGCGGATCAGAACGTCGTGTTCGCGCGGCTGGGCATCACCAAAAACCACGCAACCGCGGAGGATCACGACGCCTATTTCGACCGAACGTTTCGTGACACCGCCGCTTACCACCGCTTCTACGTGCGGTTCCCCGTGCTCGGACGGTGGATGGCCACAGTCACCCGGCTACTGTGTGACAACGGACGGAGCCTGATCGAACGGCTGTGCACAGACGTGGACGAGATCGCATCGGAGCTGTTCAGCGAGCCGATTGTCCGGTTCACGTCTCTGGAGCTGGGCAAGGGGGACTACCACACGGGCGGGCAGAGCGTCGCCATGGTGGGCGTGGCCGTTGAATCGGGCTCGAAATCCTTTGTCTACAAACCGCGGTGCGTGGGCTCCGAGATCGCTATGCAAGGGCTGCTGGAGTACCTCACTACTGAAGGCGTGATTGGCTTTGCCGCACACCGGGTGATAGCTCGGGATGGCTACGGCTATGAGCAACGAGTTCCCTCCGACCGCAACAATGTCCCGTCACGAGAAGTAGCGGAGCGCATTTATGAGGAGCTGGGTGGTTTCCTCGCTATCGCGTACGTCCTGGGAGGCAGCGACCTGCATTACGAAAACGTCCTGGTGGCTGACGGTCACGCGTTCGTCTGCGACTGCGAAACGATCCTCGGGGTAGTGCCACGGGGGCGGGAACCGGCGGCAGGCACGGTGCTTGACTCGGTCTACCGGACGGGTCTGCTGGACTGGCCATTGCCGCCGACAGCTGATGTCGTGCTCAGAGTGAGTGGTTGCGCGGGTGGGGAGTCCTACGACATACCCTGGGCGGTACCCAGGCTTCAGGAGGGACCCCACCTGGCGGTCAAGCATGAGACCGGCATCCGGGTGGAGCAGGCTGCTCGTAACCGTGTCCACCTTGACGGGACGATCCTTGAGCCCAGCGATTTCGAGGACGCGATCGTGCGCGGCTTCTGCCGTATCCACGAGTGGTTTGGGCGCGACCCGGTCCGCGCCACTCAGTGCGTGGCAAGCTTGTTTAGTGACGCGCCGGTGCGCCTCGTCGCCCGGGCCACGCAGGTCTACTCGCAACTGCTCATCGGTGCCCGCCACCCCCGCTGCCTCATGGAGCCCCTGGAGGTGGACCTCGTCTTCCAGCGGCTGAGTGAAGACCCCCACCGGTGGGACACCAGCGGCTTAGCGGCGGAGGGCGAGGCCCGCTCCCTGTGGCAACTCGACGTCCCGATGTTTTCGGTGCCCGCGGCTGGCACCGAACTGCTGTGTGATCACAGCGAACCGATCGCGGTTGTGCTCGATCGCTCGCCGCTACAGCTCGCGGCGGATCGGATCCGCAATCTCTCTCTCGACGATCGGCTGCAGCAGGTGGGCTACATCTCCGCAAGCCTTTCGCTCGCCGAGGTGCACAGCACCTCGTTCCTGGCAACGGCGCTGGAATACGCGAGTTTGGTCGGCGATGAGCTGTACCGGCTGCTCTCGGATCCGTCCCGGCCGGTGAGCTGGTCCTACGAGGCGCCGGACGCCGAATTGGTGAGCATCCAGGGCTCGCTGTACTACGGGAGCGCGGGCGTCGCCCTATTCCTAGCCTACCTCGACTCGATTAAACCTGAGGAAAAGCTGCGGTGGGCTGCGGAACGCGCAATGATGCACGCCCTGTCCTGTGACTCCACCGGGATCGGGGCTTTCGAGGGCTTGGCGGGACAGATCTACGTGCTGACCCATCTGCACCATCTCTGGGGCAGTTCCCGTTGGCTCGAGCTGGCGGCGAGCCGGACCCAGCAGCTCAACGAGATGATTGATCAGGACCGGGCGTTTGACGTCCTGACCGGTAGTGCCGGGGTGATCCCGGTGATGCTCGGACTGGCTGGCGTGTCCGGCGAGGGTCTCGACACAGCACACCGCTGTGCTCGTCACCTGGTGCAGCACGCCGAACGTACGGAGCCAGGCCTGAGTTGGCCGCCGGAACATCCGTACGCCGCCGTGGGTAACTTCACCGGGTTCGCGCACGGTGCCGCGGGCATCGGCTGGGCGCTCATCGCTTTGGGCGCTTCTACTGGCCGGGAAGACTATGTGAACGCCGGGAAGCTCGCTTTCGCCTACGAGGCCTCACATTTCGACCAGGAACAGCAGAACTGGTACGATCTGCGCACGAGCATGCTGGAGATGACCAAGGGTCAGCCCCATTTCGGCAATGCCTGGTGCAACGGTGCCGCAGGCATCGGCCTCAGCAGGCTCGGGAGCTGGGCAGCACTGGGAAAGACGGACGACACGCTGCTTCGCGACACGTACTTCGCGCTCTCGGCCACGCTGCGGAATTTCGCGAGTCTGGGTAATGACAGCCTCTGCCACGGCCGGTCAGGCAACGCGGAGTTGTTCCTGCGATTTGCCGCGGAGAAGGACGAACCGGCCTTCCAACTCGAAGCCAACATGCAGGCACAGGCAAACTGGCGACGCCTGGCAACCACCCCTGGCTGGCCCCGGGCAGACGGAGACCAGCCGGCGATGCCGGGGCTGATGGTCGGCATCACCGGCGTGGGAATGCATTTCCTGCGCCTTGCCCATCCCGACCGGGTGCCATCGCCTCTGCTGCTAGACCCGCCGCAGTCACCGAAGACGGAACGAAAGGTGTAGGCACAATGTCGGTGCACTCATGTACAGCGTTTCTTGAGCAGACCCAGCGCGAACCGGACCTCCGACGCCTGCTGAGGGCCACCACAGACATGCACGAGCTGATCGTCCTGGGGCGCAAGCACGGCTATTCGTTCGGCGTCAACGACCTCATGACGGCGTCGTCGGATTTCCCCGCCCACGAAACGGTCCCACCAGCGGCCGTTCAAGCGCCGGACGCGGAGACCCCGACCGCCGAGACAACGATCTGCCACTACGAGTTTGACCTGCGTGACCTCCCGGAGTTTCGGTCTATACTGGCCGAGCTGCCCAACCTGACGATCAAGCCGCCAACCGTGGACCTCGATCTGTTTCGCACTTCGTTTCACCGGGAGGATCTGGAATGGACCTCGATGTCGCCGGCGACTCCTGGGTTTGCGGATCGTTACCATGATGTGATGGCACCGCACTGGACCGGTCAGGGAACGCCTCGGTTTGGCCGCAGGGACTTCTATCTGGTGAATCTTGACCAGCACGTGGACCATCCACTTTACGAACGGTACTTTGAGGCAAAAACACGGACGATCACGCAACTGGAGCAGGTGTTCAAGTCGGAAATTCAATTTTCTGGCAGTATGTGGTACCCGCCCTTCGCTTACCGTCTGTGGCACACGAACGAGTCCCAGCCGGGATGGCGAATGTATCTCATCGACTTCGACGAGGAGATCCCATCCTCGGATGCGAAATCATTTTTCCGCTACATGAACCCACACACGAAGGAAATCGTCACCCTGCGGGACCGCCCTAAGATGCTTCGCTTGTTCAAGGTGGAGCAGCAGTCGGATCGGCTATTCTGGCACTGCATAGTCAACGGTGCTGAACGCAACCGGTGGAGTTTCGGTTTCGTCGTCCCCGATGACTGGACGTCAAGACTGCCAATCGAGCAGAGTACGGGTAGAGATGTCTCATGACAACAACTGGACGTCCTGTGCTCTTACCCGTTGACACTCCAGAGTCATACGCTGGGGAGATTGTCCGATACCAGTGGGCGCGCTGGGCCCTGTCGAACTCGTTGCCTGTCGAAGGATCCCCGTCTCGCATGGGAAACTTTGGGTTATAGCCATGTGGCGGCAGGCAGTAATAATGCCGAGGGAAGCTACATCCGCAACCTCGCTAACAGTGACCCGCCGGACCACACTCGGTTGCGCAGGCTACTAGCACAGGCATTCACCCCCGCACGAGTGAAACGGATACGGCTGCGGATCGTTTCGGCGGCGAAAGTCCTCGCCGACCACCTGGTCACAGCGCGCAGTGTCGATCTCATCCGATCGTTCATTTTCCCGCTTCAGGTCATGGTCACGTGCGACCTTCTCGGGATCCTGCCGCAGCATCGAGGCACCTTTCGCCTCCTGGCCGCTAGGATGCTGACTCCAGCAGACAGCCGAGTGCTTTCTGGGATGTATCATGAAGCCTATCGTCAAGTGGGGGCCCTCATTGCGGAGGTGCTGGCCACCAAGCGAGAGCAGATCCGTCGCACGAGCTCACCCGACCTGCAGCAGGACCTTCTGAGCGTGTTGATCACGGCACGTGACGACTCCGGCGGCCTGACCGTACAAGAGTCGCAGTCCATGGCGATGCTTCTCATCAGTGCCGGTCAAGAACCGACCATCGACCTGATCGCCAATGGGATGCTCGCCCTGTTGCTTAATTCCGACCAGCTTCACCTGTTTCGCATACACGCTGAGCTGCGTCCTCGGGCGATGGAGGAACTCCTCCACTGCGAGGCACCCGTCATATCCATCCCCCGGATCGCAACCGAAGCATTCGAGATCGACGGTACTAGTTTCCATCGCGGAAGCGTGATCGCAGTGATGCTTGACAGGGCACATCGGGATCCATTGCAGTTTTCCGAACCCGACGCCCTGGACGTCACTCGAAAACTCAATACTCAGCTGTCGTTCGGTCATGGAATTCATTATTGTATCGGTGCGCCACTGGCCCGGCTGCAGTCCAGCGTGGCGCTCGCAACGCTCGTGGAGCGCTTCGCTCACATCTCTCTGGCGCAGTCTCCTGAGCACCTCCGCTGGCGCACAGTTGAGGGCACTCGAGGCCTCGCCGAACTGGTCGTCACATTGGCCCCCAGTGAGATCCACTCGCTCTCCCCGTCGTGGGAAGCACCCGGCGGAAAGGTTGGCGATCCGAGAAGGGAATGAATGTCGTGGGCAAAGACGAACCGCACGGTTCTGACGAATACCGGCGGATACTGGCCACAGGCAGGGAAGACCTCATCAGCGAGTATCAACAGAACCATAATGGCACGGACATCCGACGTATTCAAGCGCTCGTGCTGCTTACCTCGTGCCTGTCCCCGGACAGTAGTTTGGGTGGAACGCTGGGATATGCCCTGGCGCTTCCCAGTGAGCCCTGGTTGTCCCGGGCTACCCCGATCACCGACACAAGCTTCACCGGCACCAAATCATGGTTGGAATCCATGTGGATCCACGAAGACCTGTCTCCCGGAGAACGGAAACTCGTGGATTGGCAGAACTCCATCAAGAACATCATGACTGCCATGCGAGAACTGAAATACATCGAGCAGAAGATGGGCACAAAGCTCGCCGCTCAAATCGTCCGGTAACTAACCCTGCGATTGCCGAGTTGGCTGCGGGGTTGTGCGGAAGGAAGTAGTCAATTGAGCAGCCCCGCAACCAAATGCGACACACCGAGCGTGGTCAATCCGATAACCGGCACCGAGACCGCAACTCTTCATCTCGTTTTGCGCCGGAATGAGAATGAGTAAGACGCTGGGTGATCACGATACGCGGACGATGCGTCGAGTGGCTGCGTTGTTCTGGCCGTATCGAGGACGGCTTGCCTTGCTAGCGCTAATCGTCATCATAGTATCGGGTTTGAATGTGGGGACCCTGCTTCTGATCAAGCCAGTGTTCGACCAGGCGCTGTTCTGCCCACGCGACTGCCCAAATCTGCCGCTGCTGTTCTGGCTGGTGGGAGTGATGATCGCGATTCCGGTGGTGACAGGCGCGCTGGAGATCCTGCGGCCCTACCTGGCGACTGTGCTCGGCCAACGGGTGATGCAAGGTCTACGCGAAGCGCTCTACACCCATCTGCGAGGGATGCCGCTACGTTTTTTCACCGAGACCAAGACCGGAGAGATCCAATCCCGCCTATCCAACGACGTCGGCGGCTTACAACACGTGGTCACCGAGACCGCATCGTTGATTCTGATGACCATCGTGGTCCTAATCAGCACGGTCGGCGCCATGGCAGTGCTGTCCTGGCAGCTCACCACGCTCTCGCTGGCCCTCATGCCGCTGTTCATGTGGTTGACCAACCGGGCCGGTCGGGCGCGGCGAGTGGTGGGGTCCTCAACCCAGGAGATGATGGCCGAATTGTCCGCGCTCTCGGAAGAGACACTGTCGGTGTCCGGTGCACTCCTTTCCCGATCGTTCGGCCGGGGCGAAGAGGAGATCGCACGGTTCCGCAAGCTCAGTGCCCGTCTCACTGAGTTGCAGGTCCGCCAGCAGATGATTGGCCAAGGCTTCTTCATGTCCTTGCGGATGTTCTTCGCAGTGACGCCAGTGCTCGCCTACCTTGTCACCGGCTTGGTGCTCGCTCGTGGTGGGACCACGACCCATCTGAGCGCTGGCTCGCTCATCGCCTTCACCACCTTGCAGATGCAGCTGTTACCCCCGATCAGCTCGCTAACGCAAATGGTGGTACAAGCGCAATCCACGCTAGCGCTGTTCGAACGGATCTTCGCGTACCTTGATCTACCTCACGATATCGTGGACGCTCCTGGCGCGGTCGACCTAGTACCCGAGCGGGTGCGCGGAGCAATCAGCTTGCGCACTGTTTCCTTCCGTTACCCCTCAGGCGACGTGTCAGCCCCGGCCCGGTGGGCGCTGTCAGACATCACCCTGGACATTGAGCCCGGCCAGCTCGCTGCGGTCGTCGGCACGAGCGGTTCGGGTAAGACGACCCTGTCGTATCTGCTGACGCGACTGTACGATGTGACCGACGGCGCGGTCCTTATCGACGGGCTCGACGTGCGACGGATCCGGCTGGACTCGCTGGCCGGCACGATCGGAATGGTCACCCAGGACACCCACCTCTTTCACGCTTCGATCCGAGAGAACCTGCGCTACGGGAACCCCCAGGCCACTGACGCGCAGCTTGAGGCTGCCGCCCGGGCCGCCGCGATCCACGACCGCATCCTCGAACTCGGTGACGGCTACGACACCCTCGTCGGCGAGCGCGGCTACCGAATGTCGGGCGGAGAAAAACAGCGGTTGGCGATCGCACGGGTAATCCTCAAAGATCCGAAAATATTGATCCTCGACGAGGCCACCTCCGCACTCGACACCGTAAACGAGCGGCTCGTGCAACAGGCCCTAACCCCACTGATGGCGGGGCGCACAACAGTGGCCATCGCGCACCGGCTATCCACCATCCTGGCCGCCGACGTGATCTTCGTGCTCGACCGAGGTCGCCTCGTGGAGCGCGGTACGCACACCGAGCTGATCCACCGCGGCGGCGCTTACTGCCAGCTGTATCTCCACCAGTTCGGCACCAGTCCGATAACCGCCAACGCCCTGAGCCGCTGACCTACCGCGTCGATGAACGAGAGCAGGACGACGTAGGGAGGCTACTACTACAGTCGCATCTTGTGATATTTGAGGTGTTGTCGCTGGTAATTGTCACCGTAGGCTTCATCGGCGGTGAACCAGCTGAAGAGTTCCTGCGCGACCGCCGTCGGAAGGAGTGCCGCATCGGGCTGAGCCCATGCGCGACCGCTCCGCTTCTGCGTTATCTGCGTGGTTTGCGGGCCATGCCGCCGGTGGTGGCACCGGTCCCGGTCACGCCAGAGGTGCTGCTGGGCAACTACCGGGACTACCTGACCGGCGAGCGCGGGGTGTCGTCCGGAACGGCTACGCACTACCTGCGGTGCGCACGCGTGTTTCTGGAATCGTTGCCCGGGCAGATGGAGGTGACGCTGGCGGAGTGATCCACGCGGGACGTGGATATCCCAGGCCAGCGCTGCCGCGTGCCGTGTCCGCCGGTCAGATCCGCGCGGTTCTGGCTGCCTGCGATCGTGGCTGCGCGGCGGGACGCCGTGACTACGCGATCGTGCTGATGATGGCGCGGTTGGCCTTGCGTGGCGGCGAAGTCGCCCGGCTGCTGCTTTCCGACATCGACTGGCGTGCGGCCGAGGTGAGCATTCGCGGAAAGGGCGCACGGATCGACGTGCTGCCGTTGGCCGCCGACGTGGGCGAAGCGATGGCCGACTACCTCCTGCACGCCCGTCCCACCAGTACGTCACGGCATGTGTTCGTGACGATGGTGGCCCCGTTTACCGGTCTGGCGACGTCCTCGATCACGGCCATGGTCGGCCGTGCCTGCGCCCGCGCCGGGGTGTCCCGGTTCGGGCCGCACGGGCTGCGCCACGCGGTGGCGCGTGAGCTTCATCGGCTGGTACTGGGCTGGCATCAACATCCAAGCCCACCTGCCGGTGCAGTCCACATTCCTTGGACACTCATCTACCGAGGCGACGTACTGGTACCTGCAGGCCATACCCGAACTGCTCGGCCTTGCCGCCCAACGGCTGGAACCCGACTATCGCGCGCACACCCACCCCTCCGACGAGGAGCCTGGGAGGCCGCAATGACCACTCTCGCGCCCATCCCCGAGGCGTTCTTCACCGACCGGCTCATGACCCAACGTGCCGCAGCCCCGCACACGATCGTGTCCTACCGCGACACATGCAAGCTGCTGCTCGGCTACATTCACACCCAAACTGGCAAACCACCCAGCAAATTGGATCTCACCGGCCTGGACGCCGCCACTACTGGCGCTTTCCTGAACCACCTGGAAGCCGTCAGAGGCAACAGCGCCGCCACCCGCAACAACCGGCTCGCAGCGATCCACTCACTGTTCCACTATGCCGCCCTCCGAGCCCCCGACCACCTGAACCTGATCAGTCGAGTGCTCGCCATCCAGGCCAAACGCACCACCACAACCATCATCAGCTCCCTCACCAGCGCTGAACTCGACGTGTTCTTGTCCGCGCCGGACCACTCCACCTGGCACGGCCGTCGCGACCATGCCCTCCTCGTGCTCGCTGCCCAGACCGAACTACGCGGGTCCGAACTGACCGGGCTCACCATCGACGACTTCCTGGCGGCTTTCTTAACGACGCCCCGAACCTACGGTATGCTTTTTTGCTCTCCGTCTGGGAGCAGAGTCGGGCTACGGAACCGCACCGATGACAGACGGTTTCATGATCATAAAAATTTGCTATGGCAACTACAGCAGTGCCTATGAAATGAATGGTGACGTGCTACTTACGCCAAACTTGCACTTCCTGTCTAGGTTCCGATAGCAGAGGTCCCAACTCTGTGAGCTCGCAGAAAAGAAAGAGGTCATGCGGCTGAGCAGGCGACGCGTCGTGTACTGATCAGGTACAGCAGAACCGGGTGAGGGCGGAGAATGAGCTTGCGGGAGGCAGTGCGCATCGCGCTGAGCGGGCTGCGAGCCAATCGGCTGCGTTCCGCGCTGACCATGATCGGTATCATCATCGGTGTCGCGGCGGTGATCCTGCTGGTCGCCATCGGCAATGGGGTCCAGATCTCGGTCAATGAGAAGGTTCAACCGCTGGCAAATTTGATCACCGTCGTGCCGACGACCGGCAACGTTCCCGGCAGCGGCGCCCCGAAGGATCTGGACGACACCGACGTCACGGCATTGCAGAAGCAGGTACTCGACGCTGCCACCGTCATCCCAGCTATCGCAGGCAAAGCCCTGGCCGAGACCGAGACCACCAAGTTCCGCGCGCACGTCGTCGGCTCTAGCCAAGGCTGGCTCGAGGTGAACAATCTGGATCTCCAGGTTGGATCGTTCTTCGACGACGGCCAAGTCCGTTCCACCGCCAAAGTTGTGGTCCTCGGTCCTACCGCCGCGGAAACCCTGTTCGGCGACGCCGCTGCTGCTCTGCGCCAGATGGTCCGAATCAACCACCAGACCTTCAAGGTCATCGGGCTGATGAAGTCCGCCGGTGAGCCGGACGACAGCTACGTGATCATGCCGCTGAGCACCGCGCGCCGCTACGTCTACAGCGGCGGGAACAAGGTCAACCAGATCTTCTTGCAAGCCACCAAAGCGGCTGCCGTGCCCGCCGTCGAGGATCAGGTGATCCGCATCCTCAGCGACCGGCATCGAATCAAGGACCCGACCAAGAGGGATTTCGAGGTCCAATCGCTACGCAGCCAGGTTGACGCCACCAACCAAATCCTGCGCATCTTGACCCTGTTCACCACATCCGTCGCCGCGATCTCGTTGGTCGTGGGCGGTATCGGAGTCCTGAATATCATGCTGGTCTCGGTCACCGAGAGAACCCGCGAGATCGGCATACGCAAGGCGATCGGCGCTACCCGCCGCGCGATCCTCCAACAGTTCCTCATCGAGTCCGTCGTGCTGGCCGGCCTCGGTGGGATCATCGGCATCCTGACTGGGGTCGGGCTGTCGGCGCTCGGCGCCGCCATCGTGCCCGCTTTCGGGCCCACCTTCGCTACGTTCGCGCCTACCGTGAGCATCCCCTCCGTGGTACTCTCATTTGCGCTCAGCCTCGCGATCGGCCTCATCGCTGGCGGCTACCCGGCTAACCGCGCTGCCCGGCTACGACCTATCGAAGCCCTCAGGTACCAGTGATGACATGCCTCCTAGCAGGTTTCGGACAGCGGAACTAACAAGGTCCAGTTTGCAGGAACGGAGAGTGAAGAAAGCGGGAACGACACAAGAACGAGTGGCGACGCACCGATGTCGACGGCGACGGCAAGTGCGGTTGCAGAGGCAACGGCCACGCCCTCGGGTCATGCACTGAGTGCGGCGTTGGTGATCGGTACGGGTCATAGGGGCGAATTGGCACCGCTATGCGCGTTTGGTGAGTGAGCACATAGCCAGCACCAGCAACGGAACCAACACCAGCGATCCCCAGGTAAAATCAGCCTGGCAAGTCGACTGTGGACCACCCCGCACCCTAACCGATTACCATACGTGGATGTTTTCATGAGTGTGCACAGTTCTTGTAACATTAAGGTCCGTAGCTTGGCGACGGCAGTCAGAAGGTGATTATCGGCATGTCAAAGCAACGATCTTTAGTTGAATTTCGTACGTTTGAGTGGGCAACGGATCGAAAGCGGTAGGACCACACTCACGTAGCCGATCAAAATCCTAATGGGGGGTTCCATTCTGATGGAGTGAGTCGTAAGTTCGGTTTTAGTCGATGTACGGCGATCGTACGATCGGGGGGGTGGCTAGTGGACAGCCACAAGATGGGACAGTTGGTCGCGAAGGATGCTGGCTTCGCGACCGCGACTCGTATTGGTGGAGATTTCAACCTTGCGGCGATGAAGATTCAGCTCACCGGCCGAATAACGATAGAGTCCGCCGGTCGCACCGTCGTCGATGAACGGTTGCTGCGCGGACGCCAAGCCAGTCTCGTTTTTGCAATGCTCGTAGTGGAGAGGGACCACCCAATCTCCCGCGGCGAGCTCGCCGAGGCACTATGGCCCCGTGATTTTCCTCGCACCTGGGAGCCTGCTCTACGCGGCATCATCAGCAAAGTTCGCGCCTTCTTGACCGTCGCGGGGCTGCCGGACAACGCAGCGGCTTATCGCGGCTGCGGTGCCTACCAGCTCCATCTTCCAGTTGACGTTGTTGTTGATGTCGAGTCTGCCTGCTCCGTCGTGGAGACCGCGGAGCAGATGTTGCGCGAAGGCAACTCCACGCAGGCGATAGCACTCGCGGAGTATGCCCGGCAGATCGCTGTGCGTCCATTTTTTCCCGACGAGAAGGGGCAGTGGGTCGATCGTGTCCGCGACGATCTAGGCAAGGTGCTTCTGTGGGCGCTGTGTGTGCTCAGCGAAGGCTACGCCCAGCGGGGCCAATACCAATCTGCGGTGCGCGCCGCTGAGAATGCGATCGCGCTGGAACCGTTTCGAGAACGGACGCATCAGCTACTCATGCAGGTACACGCGGCGGCAGGAAATCCAGCCGAGGCGTTGCGCGCATACGACCGCTGCCGTTGACTACTGGCCGATGAGCTGGGTGTCGCCCCTACGGCCGAGACCGCCGCCCTTCACCTCGCGCTACTGCAGAATGGGAATTATTAGGGCTAGGCGGTCACGGAATTCAGGTTCAGCCACGCGGTGACGGTCGGTAGCCGGAGGTCGTGAGTACGCGGGTTGCCGGGGTGGACTTGTTGGCGGAGAAGCCGCCGAGCTGGAATAGCGTGAGCGCGGCGTTTCATGTCCTCGTCCACCTCCTCGGCTGACGGTGTGTCCGGTTTCTGCTCACCGTCAGCCGAGGCCCATCCGCTCGGTGTGTGCCTGCCATAGTGCCTCGGTCCTCGTTTTTCCGGGCAGTGGCGTCGTCCGGCGGTGCCCCTCGGGTCGGGGCCTTTCCTTGGAAGCGGTCCGGGTCGCGACGTCGCCGGGGATGATCAGTCTCGACTGGGCCAGGGGGATGCCGGCCTGGGCGACCGAAACCAAGACACCGCGATTGCCGAATTTGGGGAGATTTCGCCGTAGGAGACCACCGCGTGGTAGCCGTCAGCCCGATGGCAAGGACGGCGAAGGAGAGTTCGTCGAACTGACCGACGCCCCGGCGGGAGCGGGTGGCGCGGCCGCCGGGGCGTCGCCACATCCGGCACTGCCGACCAGTCCCAGAGCGGCCACAAGCGCCGCGACGGCCCGGAGGGGCCGGACCGGGAAATCTAGGACGAACATCAGCGATGCTGCGGGTGCTGGCGGCGGGCGGGGACCAGGTCGCTGGGACAGGGTAATCCGAAGGCTATGTTGCTCCAGGCCCACAGCTTGTGCAGGATCCGGTCATATCCGGTGTGGGGCTCGCGGCCGTGGAAGACCCGGTAGTTGTCCAGGCAGAGCAGATCGCCGGGGTGAAGCGGAACCGCAGCGCGGTTCGGGCGGCCTCCTCGGTGAGCCGTGCCCACGCGGCGAGGTGTTGACGGTCGCCGGGCCGGGGCATCGTCGAGGAGGCGTTGGTGTGGGTGGCGGCGCACGATGAGGCGTCCACCGCAGGTCCGCGACGCCACCGGCCGGCGGCTGCAGACGGGCTTGCCGGTTCCGGCCAGGCCGACCCCCTCGCGGCTTGCTCTGTTCCAGCGTGACGTCCCACAGGAACCTGTTCAGCGCGCGTGGGTGGGGTCGCTGGCGATGGCGCCAAGGAGGCGCTGGCCATCGATGATGAACGACTCGCCGCCTGCGGTGGCCTGCCGCTCACACAGCGGAAACACCAGATCCGGGTAGTGGTCCCCGTACGCAGGTAACCATCGATGCGCAACTCGAGCGTCACGTCGGCGTTGGCGCTCACGGTCATCGGCGACTGGTGGGCCGACTGGTGGGTGAGGAGGCGGGGCACGAACACGTCTCGGACGTTGGCAAGCATCCCGGCGGCGTCGGTGTGGTGTGTGGTAAGGATGACCGCACTGTCGCTGGCCCACAAGTGGAGCGCTCGCCTAGGGTCCTGGGTGCTTTCTGGGGTCAGCCCTGCGTGGCACATGTGGGTCTCCTTCACGCGATCCGCCGGCCCACCACGAGACCCCGCGTCCGCGGCCAAACGCTAGGTCACCCCCCAGCGGCTTATGAAAAAGGACATCTGTAGCAAGACGGGCGCGCCACCGTAACTTGTAATGAGAACGCCGCAGAGCGGGAAAGTCTAGCTGTATATGTCCATCAGTGAGGATTCTTCACGATTAATGAGAAGTTTCCCAGTAATCGATTAACTGGTTTGATAGTGCGTATCTACAACGTGCCGTCGCTGTCGTATTGTGTCCCTTCTCCCCTTGGGTCTTTTCAAAATAGCCAACAGGCTCGTTACTGAGACGGGCATCCCTGCGGTGTCGCGCTAAAGATAGGGAGGAAAACGCATGTGATGGTTCGCGTGTTTGTCTGGAAGTAACAAGTCGGAGGGTGCGCGTAAAGCGTCGGTGGCCGAGCGAATCGAGAGGTGCCGCTATTTGGCTCACCATTCACCGTCAAAAGATGATGAATCGTTCCAATGGGAGGACAACCTCTTCATGGGTTACCATTTTCACAAAGCGAAAGGTAAGTCCGACGAATACATCAAGTATCCGGAGTGACGGCCAAATTCTAGTGGGTAAACTCGTGGCTCGTCCCTACACAGGGGTTGACACTCGTTGATAAACAGATCGAGCACTTCGATACGGGTTCAGCGGGCGGCCTATAAATTCCGCCGTTGACGTGCTGCGGCTCGGAGCTGCTCGACGCCCTCACTGGACTGAGCGTGGGCAACCCTGCGCTGACCGACGTACCGGCCGCATTGCACGATCCTGACCGCGCCTTGATGCGTTCTCCCGGCGAGTTCGGAGGTCAGTCGCCGGTGGCTGACCAGCTCGACCAGCGTGCGACGTCGATCGCCACCACCGGGCCAGGCGGGGGCTGCTGACGGTATTGCGGATAGCGCGCCACCAACCGCGCGATGGCCTCACGGCCCTCGGGCTCGTCGGCGTCGAGGACCCGGCCCGTACCGTCGGCCCGCACCCACCACAGCGCGTGCCAGTCGTCTTCGTAGTGGTCCACGAGGACGGCGACGCGCGGGTTGGCCGCAATATTGGCGAGCCGGCGCAGTGATGTCGAGCGCTTGGGTTTCGCGTCGACGGCGCTGTACACCGTGTCACCCGACCGTGTTTCGCTGGCATCCCTCCCACTCGCCAGCGCAAAGACCATCGGTACGACGTGCGGGCGGCCCTCAGCGTCCGCGGTTGCCAGCCGGGCGACCCGGGCCTCCGCGACGCGCCGACGCGCCTGCTCGTCCGTCATCCGCCGATGAACTGGCCGATCGCGTTCCCCCACTGGTCCAGGGCCCGCTCGACGGTGCTGCGAGGCCCGGACGGCAACCAGTGGCTGGCCCGTCGCACCCCGGCCCGCTCCATGCGCTCGAGCACGGCGGGATCGGGGGGCGTGGACAGCATGTGCACCTCGATCGGGCGGTCCGCGCGCGAGCGGAGTTCGTTGATGCGGTCGAAGATCGACTCCTCGCCGCGGTAGTTCGGGAACCACGCGTCACCGAACGCGAGTACCCGATCCAGGACGGTCGGCCCGTCGCCGCCGACGAGAACGGGTGGGTGCGGCCGCTGCGCCGGCTTGGGGTACGACCAGATGCGCTCGAAGGTGACGAACTCGCCGGAGTAGCTGGCCTCGTGCTGGGTCCAGATCGCCTTCATCGCCTCGACGCGCTCCTGGAGCACCTTCATCCGCTTCCGGGGGTCGGTGCCGTGGTTGCGCATCTCCTCCCGGTTCCAGCCGGCGCCGACGCCGAACTCAACACGACCGCCGGACAGATGGTCCACGCTTGCCACCTCGTTGGCGGTGACGATGGGATCGCGCTCGACGACCAGGCAGATGCCGCTGCCGACGCGCAGTGTCGATGTCGCGGCGGCGGCAGCCGTCAGCGCCACGAACAGGTCGTAGCAGTGCCAGTACTTTCTCGGCAGTGGGGTGCCTTCGGGCCCCTCAGGCCAGGGACCGTTCCGGCTGGCCGGGATGTGGGTGTGCTCGGCGAAGAACACCGCGTCTTGCCCGCGATCCTCGAGCATGTGCGCCAGTGCGCCCGGATTCATGCCGTCATGTGTCGGGAAATATCCGACGCCGAAGTCCATTCCGGTCAACCTCTTCCTAGTGGCAGCGGGTCGTGCGGTGTGGGTGGTGCCAGTCGGTTGGGTGGTGGGCGTTGGGCTTGCTCCAGCCCGTTGACGAGCGCGTTGATGCCGGCGGCGAATCGCTCGTCGCGGTTGTCGAGCCAGACGTGCTCGCCGAGGGCGATCAGAGTGGGGAAAAGGTCACTGGGAAGGGACCGGAAGAACTCGTGGAGCCGATTTCTGATCGCCGCATCCTGGACACGTTGTTCGTTGATGGAAATGCGAGGACTGCTGACCTCAAACCCGATGGTGTAGTCGACGATGAGGAAGAATGCGAGGCCGGCTTCGCGGTGGGGGAACCCGGCGTTGTGCAGCGGCAGCAGGACAGCTTCCGCCAAGGCCAGGGAGTGCGGCCCGAGGGGGTCACGAGTCTTCAGCAGGCCGGCGACCCCAGGATGATCTTCCAACACCTTCCGCAGCCGATGGGCGAGCACCGTGACTTGCTCGGTCCACGGCAGTGCATGGTTGATGTCGCAGTCGACCTCGGCGAGCACGCCGTCAACGATCAGGTCCTGGAGCTGCTCCTTACTCCGTACGTGGCGGTAGAGAGCGCCGGGGACCACCCCGAGGCGCGCGGACAGGGTGCGCATGGTCAGTGCCTCGACGCCCTGCTGGGCGATCAGCGTGAGTGCCTCGGCCACCACGCGCTCCCGGGTGAGCGTGCGGCGAAGCGCCTCATCGGTGTCCGGGGCGTCGAACCACAGCGAGCGTGGCGCTTCGGCACCACGCCTTCTGGACGTGCCCCTCTCGTGCCCACCCACCGATCTTCTCCCTGCGACGAGCCCTCAACGAACATTGACAGTGAACGCTGTTCACGCTAGCGTGAACATAGCAGCTTGACAAGTGAACGTCCTTCGCACTGCGCGGGGACCTGATGTTCATCCCGAGCCGCCGAAAGAGCTGAACAAAGGAAAAATTGAGATGGCCGTCATGACGCGCTGGGATGCCTTCCATGACCTGCGCGGCGCACAGGACCAGATGAATCAGATGTACAGGTTGCTTACCCAGGCGCGCGGTCAGGAGGCCCCGCAGCCCGGCGCCGGAGCGTGGGCGCCGCCGGTCGATATCTCGGAGCGCAAGGACGCCTACGTTTTTACCGTCGAGCTCCCTGGTGTCAAGGTCGAGGACCTGGAGATTGCGTTCCAGGACGGTTTGCTCACGATCCAGGGCGAGCGGGCGTTGACTCAAGACTCACCAGACGAGCAGTTCCATGTGCTGGAGCGCCGCTATGGATTCTTCCGTCGCTCGATCACGCTGCCCCCGCATGTGAAGCCGGATGCCATCGAGGCATCGAGCGAAGACGGCGTGCTGCGGGTGGTGGTACCCAAGGTGGAGGAAGTCAGACCCAAGCGCATCGAGGTACACGCGGTTCGAGCGCCCACCGCCGCTGATGTGGAACAGGAAGCGGCCGGCCAGGGTGATCGTGTCGATGTCATGCGTGAGCACGGCCACGTCGACTCCGCATTCGCCGAGTAGCGCGGCGACGAGGCCTGAGCCTGGTTGGGTAGTGGGTTGGGAGTTGGCGCGGTGGCGCGATCTGGCGGGTTCCGTTTCCGGCTCCCAACCTTAACCATCCTCGGGAAGGACGAGGCGATGCATGCGATGACGCTGCACGCGCAAGCTGATCTGTGGCAGCACGGAGCTGTCACGTTCGCGGCCCTGTTCATGGAGGGCGAAATGCGGTCGCCCGATCACGAAGTGGATCGCACCGACGTGCTGCTCTATGCGGTCATGAACCGCGGACTGCGCTTAGCCACCGACCTGCCCCGGCTGGCGCTGGACCCGCGTCCCGGCTGGGCGGTACGCCTGAATCCAGCCGGAACACTGACCCTCACCTGGCCACACGTCCAACCGCTGCTCCTCGACGCGCCGCTGAACCTTCCCACCGGGTGGCGCGAGGCAGCAGCAGAACACGGCTTGGTGCTGCTCTTCGTCGGCGACCGCCTCGGCCTACACGAACACACCGAGAACCACCAGACCAACCTCCGGAAACGCGCACCACGGGCCGCCGAGCGAGGGGAACTGGCCGCCGGAGCGATCGCTTACCTGTGCCAGCGCCCCACCACCCTTCCGAGGGCAACCACCGCCGCGCCCAAAGCCCGGTGAATACGCTCCAGACTTGTGAGGAGTTCCGGATGACCGGGACGCACGCTCCTAGGCTGGCGAAACGGCCGGTATTGCTCGCGATCGCCGGCGACAGCGCGGCCGGTAAGACCACCCTCACCAACGGTCTCGTAGAGGAGCCGGGGATGCAGCGCACCATTCACCTCACGCTCCAGCGCGACGAGCACGGCCGGCCGGTGGACGCCCTGTACGTGCACGGCGACGCGCCGCGGAGGAGAGTCGCAGGGTGGAAAACGTGTTTACCACCTGCTCGACGCGGTGCGCTGATACTGGATTCACCGATTGGTGCATCCAACGCTGTTTTTAGGTCATTAAATGCATCCGGCATGGTAGACTTACGGTACTACGATGAAAGAGAGAATATCATGACGGTGAAGGGTTACGAGAAGCCGGTTTGGTCATATGCGGATAGTATGGGCCCAGCTATCTACTACGGGCATACCCCGGAATTCAACGGAGTTCTCCCGCCGTACAAGGGACGTCAGACGAGCGGTACGGGCGGCATGACCAACCCCTCGCATTGGGTCGCTGTCTAGAGCAAAACCAGATTCGAGCGTGACCGTTGAGCGGCGGCTGGCGCGGGACGCAGCGACTGTGTCCCGCGCCAGCCGCCGCTTACTCTTCCGGCGTGTACTTCGGCCGCGCAGGGCCGGCCGCGCCTCGTCACAATGATCATCATGTCGTCGGGGACGCGTCCAGTAGCGGGCGGAGCAGCGTCCGGAGCCGCTGGACGCCTGCGAACATCCGCGATTTCACGGTGCCCAGCGGGACCCCGGCCAGCTCGCTGATCTCGCGGTGGGTGTAGCCGCCGTAGTAGGCCAGCAGCAGTGTTTGGCGCTGCTGGCGCGGCAGCCGGTGCAGGGCCGCGCGGACCTGGCCGGCGAACACCGACTTCAGCGCAGCCTCATCGGCGCCCGGGCTAGGGGACAACTCGCCAGCGGCACTGCTCGGAACGGTCTGGCGGTGCACTGTCTGTTCTCGACGCACCGCATCCACGGCCTTGTGGTGGACCACGGTAAGCAGCCAGGCGGGGAAGGTACCCCGGGCTGGGTCGTAGCGCGAGGACTCGCGCCACAGCATCAGGAACACCTCCTGCACGACATCCTCGGCGAGGACTTGATCATGGCAGATCCGCTCGGCCAGATGGTGTGCGCGGCGGGCGTAGCGCTCATAGAGGAGCCGCATGGCTTGGGGGTCACCCGCGTCGAGCTGGGCGAGGAGGTCGACGTCGGACAGCCCGCCTGTGGGGTTGCTCGGCGCGCTTGGCCTGGTCCGGGTCGTTCCCACGGTCGCGGATCGGGCAGCGGCGCTCACCCGGGCCACGGGCGGGGTGCCTCCGCGAGGAACGCCAGTCGATGACGCGTGGTCGGCGTGGAGCCATGTGACGTTGATCGAGCCTGTTAATCCTGTTGTCGCCATCAGCGCCCCCCTCCACGCGCACTCGTTTCTGATGTGCGCGCACCGGGGTCTAGGGCGCCATGTGCTCTGCTTGAGCTGTCAAGCACCAACCTTACCCTGGGGGAGGATGGAGCCCCCTATCCCTGGCTGGGAACGCCAAGCCGGACGCCTTGGCGCGTACGGGTGCCTCAGCGCGGGAAGCGGTTGACGTTCGCGACGGCACAGGTGGCCGGGCCGGGCATTGCTCGCCGCAGCGTCGGTCGCGTGAGCGCCCGACAGGGTTTCGGCCGCCTCCGTGAGGGTCAGAGCGGCGGACCGTTAGGTCGCGTCCCGTAGACCTCATGGTCTGTGATCGACTCTACCGTTGCCGAGTTCGACAGCAGAGCTGCCGGGGGTTGCCGGAGCAACGCTGCTGTCGAACTCGGCGGACTGAGAGCACCCAAGATCGGGTCGCCCCCTGTACCGCCGTGTGACGGCCCCCACGCGGCTCCGTGCTGTCCCCAACGACGAACGTCCGGATCCCTCCACTGAGATCGCGATCTGAGTCCGCGCACCTCAGCATCGCGAGGGTCCGGGCTCCGGTGCGGCACGGCGGGTGCCGTGTGCCGAGAGGAGGGAACCTCGTGTCCCTCACCGCGTCATTGTCATCGTGTGGGTGGATGTGCGTGGTACCCTGCCGAACGTGTGTTCGACTAGTTCCTGGTTGCGACATGGTGGCGGCAACGAGGGAGTGACCGTTGCGGACGAGCGCGCCGTGCGCCGTGCTTGTCGGAGGTACTGCTCCGTCGGTCGGGGTGGGTCGAACTGGCGGCGCATCCTGCGCTCGGCTCGGCTGTCTGGGCTTGCGGCCGGCCATGGCAGACTGCTACTGGTTGGGTCTAGGCGGTGGGGAGCTCCCATGCTCCGTAGCTGGGTGACTGAGCTTCACTACATCGCTCCGGTAGCGAACCTTGGCTCCATCGTCACTCGTGGGGTACTCAGTCACAACCTCGCGGCGCGACTTCCGCACGCACCCGCATCCGTGGTGGATGAGCGCGTCCAAGATCACCGAGGCGGGAAGCGAGTCCCACGAGGCCTGCCGCTACACGACTATGCGAACCTCTACTTTGATGCCCGTAATCCCATGATGTACACACCGCAAGCTCAGACGATCGTCAACACAGTCACATCGCCAGTTGTGTCGGCAGGCGTGACAGTGGCCAGTGCGAGTGAGGACGTTGTGATCGATCAGGATGGCTCGCAGGGTAGGAGCGACCAGGTCGGGACGCTCAGCGCCGTCGGTGAGTGCATCCCATACTGCGCGGACGTGGTGCAGCGCGTGGGGTCGCTCAGCTAGCCACGCGAGTGTCTACTCTGAGAGTTGCATCGGGGGCAGTGGCGAGGCGGTTCAGAACGACCCGTACGAGGTCGGGCCGCAGGGCGATCGTTTCCCTGTCGCGGGCGAAGCGTACGTACAGCAAGCGGGGGCCCCGGCCGATGGCCTGGCCATGCCGGTGTAGCCGCAGAGCGTGCCCCCCGTGTTCCTCATCCACTGTGACTTGTTGGACCCAGCTCAGGAAGGGAATGGGGGTGCCATCGGCGTCGCGTAGGAAGGGAAGGTTCGTGGCGTCCACGTCAGCGGTGGGCATCGTGGATGTTCTCCTCGGGTGTGAGTGGTGGCCCCCGGCCACCGGGTCGAAACGGGGGTTTTGAGTGGGTGGAACCGACCGGCCGCCGGGAGCGTGACGGGGGCAAGGCTCCACCGGCGGCCGGTCGGGATTTACTCCTCGCGTGGATCCCAGGTGTGGGAGTCGGCGAGGAAGATCAGATGGCAACGTTGGCAGTTCAGGCCGGTTAGTGGCTGGTCGTGCTGGGTGACGCTCGTCGTGAGCACGGCGCCGCAGCGGGCCTTGAGCACACCCGGGGGGTGCTCACCCTCAGGCAGTAATAGGTGCGCGTGGTAGTCCAGTGGGGACCGTGCCCAGCGCGCCGGGCTACTCACCGGGTGCCCCTCGCGAGCACCGGGCACGGTGGCCGGGTTGCCGCTCATCGACGCAGCCACGTCCGGAGAACCTCAAACAGCGCCGTCGCGGCGCCCTCGTCAAGAATGATCACGCACGCGCCGGTCACATGCGGGTCAAGCACGATCTCACCGTCGCGCTTGCGCTCCACCACCAGGTTGGCGAAACCCCGCGGACCCGATGCAACGCACAACTGACGGGAATCGCCTTGCGGTTCTCGCGAGACGCGCTCGCGGTCGCGCCGTCCGTGATGGGGATCGTCCGACGGTTGCCGCCGACCGGCCGTGTCACTGGTGCGTCGTTGGTGTCATTGGTCACGGTTGACAACGGTGAAGGCGATTAAGCCCGTGGCCTCTCTGCCCTGAGAAAGTATCTGGCTGGGCTACCCGGGCAAACCGGCCCGGTAGGCCATCCCCCGCAGCTCCCGGCCCACCGTGTCCCGGCGCGAGCGTGTGAGTAGCTCGGCGATCACGTCACGGGCGAACGGGTCCCGTTGCACGCGATGCGGCACGATCAGCTCAGCGCGGCGCAACGCCATCACCGCATCGTTCCTACGATGGACATGGGCCAACGCTCGCCCGTAGTACACCCAGTACGCAGCCTGGCGCGACCGATTGCAGTGCAGCTGCGGATTCACGCCCTCGGCGGCGGCTACGGCTAGGTCGTAATCCTTCAGGTCCAACGCCACCGACACACGACAAAACCCGGTGTTCGTCGGACCGAAGCCCAACCAGTACGCGTTGCCTTCCCCGGTGCGCTCGGCTAGGTTCAGTTCTGCTGGCCATCAGCGTTCAGAAACTTGGCCGTCTGCGTTCAGGATCTCGTGGCCGCCGACACTCAACGGGAACGGGTTGCCGAGGTCGGTCGAAATCTGATCGCAAGGCGGCGGCAAGTCTGCGCCGCGAATAGTTGCGGCTTGACGACGCTGTACAACTTGATCGACGAGGGCGCCTATACCGACCTCAAGGCATTGCATTGCGAACTTGACGAGGCGGTCGCAGCGGCTTACGGATGGCCGAAGGCGATAGCGCAGGACGGGGACGAGATCGTCCAGCGCCTCCTCATCCTCAACCGGGAGATCGCGGTCGGCACACGCGAGTACGACCCATTCGACGAGGAGCTGATATTCATCCCTCCACCACGAGCAGAAGTTTCGCAGTTAACGCCGGAGCGCCAGCCGCGCCACTCAGGGACCGGCCGATCGCCAGGAGCCCGGGAAGATCACTGATCGGGATGGCGCCGAAGCCAACGAGTAAACCGGTAGTGGTTGATGTTGTGGAACTGGCCGGCTGCCGGGAGCCCGGGGCGCACTCGCTCAAACCGGCAGCCGGCCGGGGTCCTAGCGGGGCAACGTGATGCTTCCGGGGTCTTGAACGGTGAGGGCTAAGGGGCGGTACCGCCGTCCCGGGAGCGATCGGCCAGCGCGAGCAGCCGGTCCCGCAACTGCGCGTCGGTCAGGCCGGGAGCGTCGTCGGCCAGCGAGATGACCTGCCCGAGCATCCAGCGCGACCACCCACGTTCCTCGACCGTCGCCGTGAGCTGGTCAAAGTAGGCCAGAGGATCGCTGGTGGGCTCACTACTCACCGCCATGTTCTCCCGGGTCGTCAATATCCTTTGGTGCGTCTGGGACCGGCCGGGCCGGGGAGCGCCGTACGGGGGATAGGGCTCAACCGCACGGCCCGGCCGGAGTCTTCACGTTTCCGATCTTTGGCTGGGGATGATGGACCGGCACGACCAGCAGTAGCGACGGAATCCGGGATCGGTGAGGTCATCCGCGCGAATGATGTCGGCTCCGCACAGGGCGACGTAGCGACCCGCGCGGTTGGTGCCCGCAGCGGCAGCGGCGGAGGTCAGGAGGTGGATGGTGCCGGTGCGCAGATCCACGATGTCCACGGTGTGGCGCAGGCTCGCCCGGGTCCGGCGGCTCGTCAGCCGGTGTTGTGCCACCGGGCCTTGGCCTTCGCGAGGAACGCGGCCCATGCGAGGCGACGGGGTCGGCCTTCAGCATGGATGACGCAGTTCTGGCAGTCCCGAGTAGACACCGTGGGGTTGGCCCCCGTGATGACCACGACGCCGCACAACGCGGGGTAGCGCCCGGAGCGCCGATGTAGGGGAACCACCTCAATCCGAACGAGATGCCGCCGTCCGGTGCTGGTGTCCACCATCGACCGGACCAGGGCCGGGCCGCTCATCGCGGGTTCCCCCTCGCGTGCCGGCCAGCCTTCTGGTGAGCGCCTGAGGGCACCACGGGCACCCGGGTGAAGAACCCTTGGAGGCCTAATTCGACGGTATACTAAACCTTGCACGGAAAATGACGGCGCCTAACTGTCCAGCCACGTCGCCACGTGTGTCGGCAAGCGTGACATCGGCCGGTGCGAGTGAGGAAATGGTGATTGATCAGGATGGCTCGCAAGGTGGCGACCAGGTCAGGACGCTCAGCGCTGTCCGTGAGGGCATCCCATACCGAGCGGACGTGGTGCAGCGCGTGGGGTCGCTCAGCGAGCCACGCGAGCGTCTGCTCCGAGAGTTGCATCGGGGGCAGCGGCGACGCGGTGGGCCTGACCTTCGGCATCGGGATGGTCGACTTCGTGGGTGGTCTCGCGCTGGTGGGTGTGGGTGATGGTGGCCATCAGTCACCGTCGGGTGTGGTGTGAACGACCCGGACGAGGTCGGGCCGTATGGCGACTGTGTCGTCGCTGAACCGCACGTAGAGCAGACGGACTCCCCGACCAATAGCGTGGCCCTGCGTGTGAAGCCGAAAGGGCTGTGCCCCGTACGCCTCATCCACCGCGACCTGTTGAACCCGGCCCTGAAAGGGAATAGGGGTGCCATCGGCGTCACGTAGAACAGGAAGGTTCGTGGCGTCCACCTCAGTGGTGGGCATCGTGGATGTTCTCCTCAGGGTTGAGTAGTGGCCCCCGGCCACCGGGTCGAAACAGGGTCGTGAGTGGCTGGAACCGACCGGCCGCCAGGAGCGTGACGGGGGCAAGGCTCAACCGACGGCCGGCCGGGATCTACTCCTCGCGCGGACCCCAGACGTGGGAGTTGGCGCGGAAGATCAGATGGTAACGCTGACAGTTCAGGCCCGGTAGTGGCTGGTCGTGCTGGGTGACGCTCGTCGTCAGCAGCTCGCCGCAGCGGGCCTTGAGCACACCCGGAGGGTGCTCATCCTCAGGGAGCAATAGATGCGCGTGATAATCCAGGGGGGACCGCGCCCAGCGCGCCGGGTTCCTCACCGGGTGCCTCTCGCGCGCACCGGGCAGGGTGGCTGGGTGATCGCGCATCGGCGCAGCCATATCCGGAGAGCCTCGAATAGTGCCGTGGCGGCGTCCTCATCGAGGATGATCACGCACGCGCCGGTGACATGCGGGTCGAGCACGATCTCACCGTTGAGCTTGCGCTCCACCACCAGGTTGGCGAAACCCCTCGGCCCCCGATGCAGCGCACAACTGACAGGAATCGCCCTGCGGTTATCGCGAGACGCGCTCGCGGTCGCGCCTTCCGTAATGGGGACCGTTCGACGGTTGCCGCTAGCCGGCCGTGCCGCTGGTGCGTTGTTGGTGTCTTTGGTCATGATTGACGACGGTGAACGATCGACAGAAGCGGGTGTCGCTCAGGAGCGACGTCTCCGGAGAACGGCCCACGCTGGGTGACCGCGATAGCGGGCGACGATCTGCCTGTGTCTCTCAAGAGAGACACCCCCGACGGGGCTACACGAGCAGACCGGCCCGCCGGGCCATGCCCCGTAGCTCCTGATCCGCCAGGGAGCCCCGGCGCGAGTGCCTGAGCAGCACGGCGAGGGTGTCGCGGACGAACGGGTCACGCAGCACGCGATGGGGGTGGATCGTCTCAGCGCGACGCAGCGCCCGTACTGCGTCGTCGTGGCGTCCCCGCAGGTGGGCCAGTCCCCGGCCGTAGTCGCGCCAGTACGCGGACTTCCGCGACCGGTAAGGATGCACGTCAGGGTTCAGGCCCTCTGCTAGGGCCGTCACCAGCTCGTGATCCCCGATCTCCAACGCGGACTCCATGCGCCACAGACCCACATTGGTAGGACCGAACCCGAGCCCGTAGGCAGTGCCCTCCCCGGTGCGCGCCGCCAGCTCCCCGGCGTGCTCAAGGGCCGCGTCGGCGTCGGCAGGGTGGGAGCCGGCCGTCGCGACCAGCGAATGAGACAGCGCGAGCATGCCCGCGAGCTGTGCCGATTGCCCGGTGGTAGTTGGCACCTCGACCGAGGCGAGGTCCACTGCGGCGAGATCGAACGCTCCCGCAGCGAGCGTCACTCTCGTTGCGCCGTAGGTGGCCAGACCCAGCGCGGCCGGGGTGTCCCGCCACTCGGCGAGCCGGTACGCCAGCGTGATGTCGTTTTCCCGGCGCAGGTCGATCGGTGCGCCGGCCTCTCGTAGCCAGTGGCTGACGCCTTGCACGTGCAGCATCACCGCCAGATCAAGCAGCTCGGCGACGTCCCGACCGGTCGCGATACTGGTGTGCACGTCACGGATCAACGCGGGCAGGGCGGATGCCACCTCAGCCTGTCGGCACTGGCGGGCGGTGACGAGCAGCTCCTGCAAACGAGCCCGTAGCGCCTGCACTGGGAGCACCTGACCGCTGGGCCGGTGGCGGCCGACTGCCATCAGCGCCAGCCGGACCGCCTCTATGGTGCTGTCGGTATGCCCGTTAGCGGGTGCGGGTACGGGAAGCCTTGGTCAGCTCGGACACGGAAATCTGGAGCGCGTCGGCCAGCGCGGCGAGCTCCGCGAGGGTCGGTGAACGCTCACCGGTCTCGATCCGCTGGAGAGTGTCCTTGCTCATCCCGGCCAGCCCGGCGACCACCCGCAGCGACTTGCCCCGAGCGTCGCGGACACGCCACAGCGCCCAGCCGATCGTGCGCGCTTCCTCAGCGTCCACCAGAGCGGCCCTCTCCTCGCCGGAACCCCCCACCGATGCCCCGGGGCCGTCGCCCCGGGGCGTGTGCCTCGGCGAAGAGGTGACGCAAGGCTAGCGAACGCCGCAGGGAACCCACTGGGGCAGTGTGGATCCGGACGGCGCCCTGCGGCTCCTTAGCGCGATCCTCGCCGACTCCCGAGCCTGCCCGGTGCCGCGTGCAGCGGGCGACACCAGCTTTATGACGAGGTTCCCGGTCGGGGGCAGCTCGATCAGCGGCGGGAGCACGACGAGGCCGCGATGATCGTGTGCCGGGGGTGCCCGGTACGGTCGGACTGTCCGAGTCGCCGGTTCGATGCGACGTTTCCGCGAACTGCGGCGATGAAGATCTCGATTGCAGAATCATCGCAGGCCAGGAGCCACTTTCCACAAGATCACCGGTAGTGGGTAAATCGGACATCCCGGCTACCGGGTCTGCCGGGCGCGGGTGATCACAGCGGCGATGTTCTCCACAGTGTGCACCTCGAACCCGGCCCGCCAGGTCAGGGAGGCACGCTCCGCATTGGAGAGCCGCCACGCTGGCCAGCGTGGCGAGCAGCACGGCGAGCTTGTTGGCTGGCCTGGGGCAGTGAGGCGGTGGTATGTCGCTCATGGGTCCGACCTCACTCCCGTCAAGGCTCCGGCGCTGAGTGTTTCGGCACCGGGACCCCCTACTGGGGGCCGTCTGGTGCCAGGCGGATCGGGCGGTGCGCGCGTCGCAGAAGGGATCGATCCACTGTGGATAGTGTGGGGCCGTCTGTGGGCCGTCGCAGACCGGTACGGCTAGGGATAGGCAAGGAGCCACGAGGAAGGGCAGGGAATGCCGTTTCGGCAGCTCAGATCCATCGCGAACCCCGTTTCGGCTGGTACCCCGAACGGGCAAATAACCCCGGTTAGTAGTACCAGGGGTACGCCGACCAGTCTGGTGCGCGTTTCTCCAGGAAGGAGTCCCGGCCCTCGACGGCCTCGTCGGTCATGTAGGCCAACCGGGTCGCCTCACCGGCGAAGAGCTGCTGGCCGACCAGCCCGTCGTCGATCAGGTTGAACGCGTACTTGAGCATCCGCTGCGCGGTGGGCGACTTGGCGTTGACCGCGCCGGCCCACTCCAGCGCGGTCGTCTCGAGTGCGGCGTGTGGCACCACCGCGTTGACCATGCCCATCCGGTGCGCGTCGGCCGCGCTGTACTCCCGCCCGAGGAAGAAGATCTCCCGGGCGAACTTCTGCCCCACCTGCCGGGCGAGATAGGCTGAGCCGAACCCGCCGTCGAAGGAGCCCACGGCGGCGTCGGTCTGCTTGAACCGGGCATGCTCGGCCGAGGCCAGGGTCAGGTCGCAGACCACGTGCAGGGAGTGCCCCCCGCCGGCCGCCCACCCCGGCACCACCGCGATGACCACCTTGGGCATGAACCTGATCAGCCGCTGGCACTCCAGGATGTGCAATCGCCCGATACGCGCCGGGTCCACCGTGTCCGCCGTCTCCCCGGCTCTGCCCGTGGCCGCCTCCGGCAGCGCGTACTGGTAGCCCGAGCGACCTCGGATCCGCTGGTCCCCGCCCGAACAGAAGGCCCAGCCGCCGTCCCGCGGCGAGGGTCCGTTGCCGGTCAGCAGTACGCACCCCACGTCCGGGGTCATCCGGGCGTGATCCAGCGCCTGGTACAGCTCGTCCACCGTGGACGGGCGGAAGGCGTTGCGGACTTCCGGCCGGTCGAAGGCGATCCGGACGGTGCCGTGCGCCACCGCGCGGTGATAGGTGATGTCGGCGAAGTCGAAGCCCTCGACGGTGCGCCACGCGGCGGGATCAAACAGCTCGGAGACGCTCACGGCGGCGAGCATACGAACAAGGCATGCTGTGCGCTCGTGAACCCGTCTACCGCATTGGCCACGGTGCTGATCGACGAGCTGGTGCGCTGCGGGGTGCGCCATGCCGTGCTCTGCCCGGGATCGCGCAATGCGCCGCTGTCCTTCGCGTTGCACGCAGCCGAGCAGACCGGCCGGCTGATCCTGCACGTCCGGATCGACGAGCGCTCCGCGGCGTTTCTGGCGCTGGGCCTGGCGCTGCGTTCGGGACTGCCGGTGCCGGTGGTGTGCACGTCAGGCACCGCGGTGGCGAATCTGCACCCGGCGGTGCTGGAGGCCCACCACTCCGGGATCCCGCTGCTGGCGGTCACCGCCGACCGCCCACTCGAGCTGGTCGGCACCGGGGCCAACCAGACGGTGCGCCAAGCCGGGCTCTTCGGCGCCGCGGTGCGCGCGGCGCCGTCCCTGGCGGCGCCCTCGGACTGCGGGCAGCAGCCGCACTGGCGCTCCACCGTGGATCGCGCGGTCGCGGCCGCTCGCGGTGCGTTGGGCGGCGGGCCGGGGCCGGTGCATCTCAACGTGCCGTTACGCGAACCGCTGGTGCCCGGTGGTCTGCTCGGGGGCTTACCTGGGGCACCGTCACAGTCGCCAGCATCGCCGGACTGGCCGCCCGCCCTGCGTGGGCGTCCGGGTGGCCTGCCCTGGACGGCGGTGCCCGCCGCGTCGCCGGTGCGGGCCGAGGTGGAGCTGGACCTGGGCCGGCGCACCCTGGTGGTCGCCGGTCACGGTGCGCCACCGGCCCCCCCGGGGTTGCCGCTGGTGGCCGAGCCCACCGCGCCCGACTGGCCGGCCGGGCTGGCGGCCGGGCCATGGTTGCTCGGCTCGCCAGTGCTCGAGCAGTTGCGGCCCGAACAGGTGCTGGTGCTCGGCCGCCCCACCCTGCACCGGCCGGTGCAGCGGCTGCTCGCTGACCCGACGGTGGCGGTCACCGTCCTCACCGATCGTCCGGAATGGACCGACGTGGCGGGCACCGCCGTCGCGGTGGGCACCGCGCTGCGCTGCGTCGGTTCACCTGATCCGGACTGGCTGCAACGATGGCAACAGGCCGACGCGCGGGCCGCCGCCGCGGTGAGCGCCACCGTGCAGGGCTACCCCCGCGCCACCGGTCTCGGGGTGGCGCGCCAGCTGGTCGCCGCGCTGCCGGCTGATGCGCTGCTGCTACTCGGCTCGTCCAATCCGATCCGGGATGTGTCGCTGGCCGCCCGGCCGCGGCGTGGCCTGACCGTGCTGGCCAACCGGGGCGTTGCCGGCATCGATGGTGCGATCTCCACCGCCACCGGGGCGGCGTTGGCGCACGGGGGGCCAGGCTATGCCCTGGTTGGCGATCTGACGTTCCTGCACGATGCCAACGGGCTGCTGGCCGGCCCGGACGAGGCACGCCCGGACCTGACCGTGGTAGTCGCCAACGACGACGGTGGCGGTATCTTCGAGTTACTGGAACAGGGCGCCCCGGAGTATGCCGGTGCCTTCGAACGGGTCTTCGGCACCCCGCACGGCACCGATCTGGCTGCCCTGTGCGCGGCGCATCACGTACCGCACGTTCTGGCCCCGGGCTTGGCCCCGGTTATGGCTCCCGCCCGGGGGCTGCGCGTCGTGGAGGTGCGCACCGAGCGGACCGGGCTGCGCGCGCTGCACAATCGGATTCGTACCGCGGTGGCGGTGGCTGTCGCTCCCGTCAACCGGTGACAGGGGCCTAAGGTCGGTGGCGGGGAGGTGACCATGCGAAAGTGGGTACTGATCGGGCCGGTGCTGGCGCTGGTGGCGCTGGCGCTGCTGCTGGTGCTGGTCATCCCGTGGCGGACCTCGGCATCCGCTCCCGGGCCAGCAACCTCGCGACCGCCTTCCCCAGCCGCGTCGCCGCCGGTTGCCGGCGCTGCCGGTATCGGGGACCCCTACTTTCCGCGCGCGGGTGACGGCGGCTACGACGTCACCGGATACGACATCCAGGTTCGCTACGACCCTCCCACCGACCGGCTTGAGGGGCACACCACGATCACCGCCCAGGCCACCGAGAGCCTGTCCCGGTTCGACCTCGACCTGAGGTTGCCCGCCTCGGCTGTCACGGTGGACGACCGACCGGCCGGGATCCATCAGGATGGGGGCAAGTTGGAGGTCACCCCGGCTGCGCCAGTGCTGGCCGGAGCACCGATGACGGTGCGGGTGGACTACGCCGGGGTGCCCTCGAGCGTCCCGGAGGGGCCCGATGCCGCATCGCCGTGGGTGCGCACCCCCGACGGCGCGGTCGCGGTGGGCGAGCCTGATATCGCCGCCTGGTGGTACCCGTCCAACGACCACCCCTCGGAGAAGGCGACCTTCGCGATCACCACGATCGTGCCCGCCGGTCTGCAGGTGATCTCCAACGGGGCACTGCTCGGTGGTCCCGAGCCGGCCGGGCCGGGCTTGCAGCGGTGGCGCTGGCAGGAAAGCGAGCCGATGGCCACCTATCTGGCGTTCGTCGCGATCGGCAACTACGACATCGTCCGCCGGGACACCCGCTTCGGCCTGTACCTGGCGGCCTACGATCGGGGGCTCAACCCGCAGCTCGCGGACGCGGCACGGGCCTCGGTGGAGCGGACACCGGAGATCATCGAGTTCCTTTCCGGATTCTTCGGCCCTTACCCGTTCCGCCAGCTCGGCGGCGTGGTGCCGGACGCCTCCCCCCTGAACTTCGCGCTGGAAGACCAAACCCGCCCGGTATATGGGCCGGCATTCTTCGCCTCCGGTCAGGACACCCTGGTGGTGGTGCACGAGCTGGCCCACCAGTGGTTCGGGGACAGCGTCTCGGTGCGCCACTGGAGTGACATCTGGCTCAACGAGGGCTTCGCCACCTACGCCGAATGGCTGTACACGGAACGCAACGGCGGCCCCAGTGCAGCGCAGACCTCAGCGCAAGAGTACGCCCGCTATCCCGCCGCTGACGACTTCTGGCGGATCCCGCCGGGGGCTCCCGGCAGCGGGCCGGAAACGCTCAACACCGCAGTCTATCGGCGCGGTGGAATGGCCCTGCAGGCGCTTCGGGCGGCGGTAGGGGACCAGAATTTCTTCGCCTCCCTGCGTGCCTGGGCCACCGAGCGGGCCGGTCACAACGGTTCGGTGCAGGACTTTCTGGCCACCGTCAAGCGTGTCTCCGGCAAGGACATTGATGACGTAGCCCAGACCTGGCTGTTCACCCCCACCCGCCCACCCTCCCCGCCTGGCTGAGCGCGGAACTTCATTGGTGTCATACCTCCGTGGGACGATCTGAGCCGATCGAGGAGGAGGCGCTGGTGCCGGGAGTTCGGTTGGAGTGGGACGGCAAGACGGCCGGGGTACCGCGGTTGCGCTTGCCGCTGCAGGTCGTTGAGACGGTCAACGCCTCACGTGCTGACCGGGGCACGCTCTCCTTCGACCGCGATCCCGACGACGGGTGGCGCAACAAGCTGATCTGGGGTGACAACCTCCACGTGCTGGCCTCACTGGCCGAGGAGCTTGCCGGCCAGGTTGACCTCATCTACATCGATCCCCCGTTCGACTCGCGGCAGGACTACAAGGTCCGCATCGCTGTCGGTGACGGCGGTGACGCCGCCGACCAGAATCTGGCCACGCTCTCGTCGGTCCTAGCGGAAAAGGCGTACCGCGACACGTGGGGCAAGGGCGTCGAGAGTTACTTGCAGATGCTGTACGAGCGGTTGGTGTTGCTCCGTGAATTGCTCTCGGATCGTGGCGCGCTATTCCTGCACCTCGCCCCCAACGTCAGCCACCTGGCTCGCGTCCTGCTCGACGAGATTTTCGGCGTTGACAACTTCCGTGCCGAGATCATCTGGAAGCGGACGACGGCGCACTCTGACCACGGGCAAGGCGCTCGACATTTCGGACCAGTGCATGACTGTATCCTGTACTTCACGAAATCTGACTCGTACCTGTGGAACAGGCTGACCGTTCCGCACAGTGAGCAGTACATTGAGAGCAAGTATCGACATGTCGATGAGTCCACGGGGCGCCGTTATCGGCTAGACAATTTGACTGGTCCTGGAGGCGCGACAAAAGGGAATCCGTACTATGAGGTAATGGGTGTTTCAAGATATTGGAGATACTCGCCGAGTAGGATGGAGCAGCTCATCTCCGAGGGTCGGGTTGTGCAGACTCGAGCAGGAGGTGTGCCACAGTTCAAGCGATATCTGGATGAGTCCGAGGGAATTTCGCTGCAAGACGTGTGGACTGACGTTGATGCGATCAACTCCCAAGCGGTTCAACGTCTAGGGTTCGATACGCAGAAGCCCGAAGCATTGATTGAGCGGATCATCAAGTCATCGTCTGACGAGGGTTCGATCGTGTTGGATTGCTTCGTGGGCAGTGGCACCACCGCAGCGGTCGCCGAGAGGCTGAAGCGACGATGGGTGGCCGTCGACATCGGGCGCTTCGCGATCCACACGACGCGAAAACGGCTGCTCGGCATCCCCCACTGCGCACCGTTCGTCGTCGCGAACCTGGGGCGCTATGAGCGTCAGGCCTGGCAGAACGCTACCACTGGGCCACAGGTACAGGCATACTTTGATTTCGTGGTTGCGCTCTACGAGGCATCGCCGACGGCGGAGTTTCAGCACGTGCACGGCACCAAGGGGCGCCGTGCCGTGCACGTCGGACCGATCGATGCCGCGGTGAGCTTCGCTGAGATCACAGAGGTGTTGGACGACGTGGCCGCAGCGGGTTATTCCGGGCTGGACGTGCTGGGCTGGGAGTTCGAGATGGGCCTGCACGAGTTGGTGCAGGCCGAGGCGCGGGCCTGCGGAGTCAACCTCCGACTGCGTCGGATTCCACGCGAAGTCATGGACCCACGGGCAGTGGAGTCCGGCGAGGTGGTGTTCCATGAACTCGCCTACCTTGAGGTGGCGACCACCGTGCGAAAGCGGAATCTCACGGTGACGCTCACCGACTTCGTGCTCCCGAATCCGGACCTCGTGCCGGTCTCGGTGCGCAGCAAGATCAGCGGATGGGCGGACTACGTGGACTACTGGGCCGTCAACTTCACCTACGGCATCGGAGGTCACGGCGACACCTTCCATAACCAGTGGCAGTCCTATCGCACCCGCGCGAACCGGACGCTGGAGCGAAACACCACCCATGACTATGACCAGCCCGGGAGCTACACGGTCCTCGTCAAGGTCGTGGACATCTTCGGCAACGACACCACCACGGCGGCGGAGGTGGCGGTGACGTGAGCGATCCTCACGACCCCTCCAGCGCGTCGCGGATCGGCACCAGCTTGGCGGCGGCCTCGGTGACCTCGGAGTCGGGGTCGGAGCCAGCCACGATTCCGCAGCCGGCGAACAACCGGGCGAACCGACCAACGACCTGGGCGCAGCGCAGCGCGATGCCCAACTCGCCGTCCCCCGTGGCGTCGACCCAGCCGACCGGCCCGGCGTAGCGGCCGCGGTCCATCGCCTCCAGCTCACCGATCGCGCTGACCGCGTCCGGGGTGGGAGTGCCGCCCACGGCTGCGGTGGGATGCACGGCGTCGGCCAGGGTGAGCAACGGAGGCCCCGCGGGATGCAGCACCCCACGCACCTCGGTGGCCAGGTGCAGCACGTTGCGCAGCTGCAGCACGCTGGGCGCGGTGGGGACCACCAGATCTGTGCAGAACGGTCGCAGCGCCTGGGCCAGCGAGTCCACCGCGTAGCGGTGCTCGTCGCGGTCCTTCGCCGAGTCGAGTAGCTCGACGGCCAGCGTCCCGGCGTTGGCGCCATCATGCGGCCAGGTGGTTCCGGCCAGTACCCGCGAGAGCACCTCGGTGCCGCGCCGGCGCAGCAGCAACTCTGGGGTCGCGCCCACCAGTTGGTCCACCGCGAATGTCCAGCAGGACGGGTACCGGGCGGCCAGCCCGTGCAGCAGGAACCGGGGATCCAGCGGCTCGTCGGCGACCGCGAGCAGGTCATGCGCGAGGACCACTTTCGCCGGTACCGACCCGTTGCGCATCCGCGACACCGCGCGGGCCACCGCCTCGCGCCACGCGGTCACCGGCAGCTCACCGTCGAAGTAACGCAGGCCACTGGGGCGGCTCACCGGCATCACCGGTCTCGTCGCGACACCGGTCTCGAACTCGGTGACCCAGGTCCGGTCGCCTCGTCGGCCCACCACCACCCGCGGCACCACCAGTACCGAGTTACCCGGGGAGTCGTCGAAGGCGAGGCTGGCGAAGGCAACCGGGCCGCTGCCTGGCAGTCCGACCTCATCACGGGTGTCTAGCTGCGTGCAGAAGGACTGCCACCAGTCCTGCGCGTGGGCGAAGCGGTGCGGCCCTTCGGTACACACCCTGGCCACCTCGCCCCAGGCCACCAGTCCTTCACCGGCCCGAACCCAGGAGAGCACCCCGCGCGGGGAGGGCAACATGTCGAGCAGGTCGGTACCGCCCTGCACCAGATGCGAGCGCACGACCAGCCGGTCGGTCAGCGGGGCGGTTGTCACGGCGACAGAGTATTAGGGAGCGCCGCGCGCCGCGCGCGTCGATCCACCGGCGCGGCGGCCGCTACGCTGAGCGGGATGACCGCTCTGGTTACCGGGTCCGTTGCCGGGACTCCACGGACGATGACCGGTCGGTGGCGCTGGCCGGTGTGGTGGGTGCTGCCCGCGGTGGCGGGCCTGCTGACCGGGCTCGTCGCGCTGGCGTTGGCTGGGGCGGCGCTTGATGATGCCGGGATCGACGCCCGCACCGGCCACGCCACCGCCCAGATCCTCGCGGTGACCTCGATGCGGACATTGGTGCAATTCGCCGGGCCTGACGGCAAGGTGTACCGCCCGGAGGCGGGGCTGGCCTATCCATCGGGGTCACAGGTGGGGCAGCTGGTGCGAGTGGAGTACGACAGTGCCGATCCCGATCGGGTGCGGATCGCCGGGCAGACCTGGGTGCAAGGGGTGGCGCCAGCGTCAATCGTGCTGATGACGCTGTGGGGGCTGGTGGCCCCGGCTACCTGGTGGTTGCGCCGGCGCCAAGGCCACCCTGGGTAGGGGTACCAGGAGTTCCGCGGTGCGACATGGCTACTTCGCCTGTCAGGAGACCACGCCCGACACGGTCAGCGGCATGCGCGTCGCGATCGTGACTGAAACTTTTCTGCCGGTCGGCGTTCCCACCCGCACGATCGTTACCGCGTTGCGAAACTTTGGCCCCGACGTGGTCCATCTGGCCTCACCGGTGATCGTCGGGCCGCTCGGGTTGTGGGCCGCCCGCCGGCTCGGAGTGCCCACGGTGGCCGTGTACCAGACCGACATCGCCGGGTTTGCCGCCTCCTACGGGCTGGGTTTCGCCGCGCGCACCGCGTGGCGCTGGACCCGGCGGGTGCACAGCGGCGCCGATCGCACGCTCGCCCCGTCCAGCGCCGCGGCAGCGGCCCTGGTCGCGCACGGTGTGCCACGGGTGCACCGCTGGGCGCGCGGTGTGGACACCGCACATTTCCGCCCATCCCGCCGAGATGAGCGGCTCCGCGCGCGGCTGGCCCCGCACGGCGAGATGCTCGTCGGCTTCGTCGGCCGGCTGGCGCCGGAGAAGAAAGTACTGCGGCTGTCGGCGCTGCAGGGCATCCCCGGTGTTCGGCTGGTCGTGGTGGGGGATGGCCCGGACCGCCGCCAGCTGGCCAAGCGGCTGCCCGGTGCCGCCTTCCTGGGGTTCAGAACCGGTGATGAGCTGGCGCAGGCGTACGCCAGCCTGGACGTCTTCGTGCACACCGGGCCCTTCGAGACGTTCTGCCAGGCGGTGCAGGAGGCGCTGGCCTCCGGCCTGCCGGTGATCGCCCCGGACGCGGGCGGCCCGCGGGACCTGGTAGCCCACGGCTACACCGGTTTCCTGCTATCCGAGACCGGCAAGCCCGACGGTGACCAGATCTTCGGAGATGAGCTGCGGGCCGCGGTTCTCACCCTGGCCAACGATCCAGAGCTACGCACCCGGTACGGCACGGCCGCCCGGCGCGGTGTGCTGCGGCGCACCTGGCCGGCGGTCTGCGACGAGCTGCTCGGGCACTACGCCCAGCTCACCGGGCTGCCTGCGGACGCCCGGACGCGGCGGGTGGCGTGATGCGCATTGCCCAGTTGGCGAATTTCTACGGCCCACGATCTGGTGGTCTGCGCACCGCCCTGCACCACTTGGGCGCCGGGTACGCCGCTGGAGGCCACGAGGTCGTGCTGGTGGTACCTGGACCCCGGCGGACTGATGAGTTGATGCCCAGCGGGGTCCGGCGGATCACGCTGCCCGCTGCGAAGATCCCGTACACCGGTGGGTATCGAGCGGTCGATCCGTGCCGGGTGCGGGCGTTGCTGGAAGGGTTGCGCCCAGACCGGATCGAGGTATCCGACCGGCTTACCCTGCGCGGGCTGGGCCGGTGGGCTGCGGCGCACGGGGTGCCCAGCGTGGTGATCTCGCACGAACGGCTGGACCGGCTGCTGCACCAGTTCCTGCTGCCCGACCCGGCGGCCCGCCGGGTGGCTGACTGGGCCAACCGCCGGATGGCGGCCTCGTACGACACCGTGGTGTGCACCACTCGCTTCGCCCGCGCGGAGTTCGACCGGATCGGCTCGCGCAACGTCATCCAGGTCCCGCTGGGGGTGGACTTGGCCACGTTCGCGCCCGCTCGCCGGGACGCCGCGCTGCGCGCCGAGCTGGCCCGGGGAGCGGACGCGATGCTGGTGCACTGCGGGCGGCTGTCACCGGAGAAGCATGCGGAGCGCTCCGTTGACACCGTCGCGCAACTGCACGGGTCGGGGCAGCGGGTGCGGCTGGTCATCGCCGGTGACGGCCCGTGCCGGGCGGCCTTGCAGCGGCGCGCCGCTGGGTTGCCGGTCACCTTCCTCGGGTTCGTGCCTGGGCGAGCCGACGTGGCCACGCTGCTCGCCACCTCGGACGTGTCGCTCGCGCCGGGGCCGCACGAGACGTTCGGGCTGGCGGCGCTGGAGGCGCTGGCCTCGGGCACCCCCGTGGTGGTGTCACGTTCCTCGGCGCTGCCCGAGATGATCCGCCCGAGCTGCGGTGCTGCCGTCGCGGATCACGCCCCGGCCTTCGCGCACGCGGTCAATCGGCTACTCGATGCGCCCGAGCCGTCCCGCCGGGCGGCAGCCCGAGCGCGCGCCGAGGAGTTCACCTGGCCCGCCGCCGTGACCGGCATGCTGCAGGCCCTCCGGGTCAGTTGACCCCAGCCAGCAAACCCCAGCTAGCCAACCTAGGGTGGCGCTGTGCCGAGAGCCGGGCTGGACAAGGACCCTCGCGATGTCGCTGCGATGTTCGACGGGGTGGCCCGCCGCTATGACCTGACGAACACGGTGCTGTCGTTTGGCCAGGACCGGCTGTGGCGGCGGTGCACCCGGGCCGCCGTCGCTGCCGGGGTGGGGGAGCGGGTGCTTGACCTCGCCGCGGGCACTGCGGTCTCCACCGTCGAGCTGGCTCGTGCCGGAGCGTGGTGCGTGGCCGCGGATTTCTCCCTGGGGATGCTGCGCGCGGGCCGGCACCGCAAGGTCCCGCTGGTCGGAGCTGACGCGCTGGCCCTGCCGTTCGCCGACGGAGCATTCGACGCGGTCACCATCTCCTTCGGACTGCGCAACGTGGCCGACCTCGACCTCGCGCTGGCCGAGCTGGCCCGGGTCACCCGGCCCGGTGGTCGGCTGGTGATCTGCGAGTTCTCCGTCCCTACCTGGCCGGTGTTCCGCACTGTCTATCTGGAATACCTGATGCGCGCGCTGCCGGCGCTCGCCCGAGCGGTGAGCAGTAACCCGGATGCCTACGTCTACCTCGCCGAGTCCATCCGGGACTGGCCCGACCAGCGGGCGCTGGCGCAGCGGGTGGCCGCCGCAGGCTGGACCGACGTCGGGTGGCGCGACCTCACCGGCGGCATCGTCGCGCTGCACCGGGCCCTCAAGCCCGCCGGTAGAGCAACTCCATCGCCGCTGAGGTGACCCTGCGCCGTAGCGCGCCGTGGTCGGCCAGCGCGGCGCGGGCCGCTAGCCATCCGCGGATGCTGTGCACGCCGCCGCCAGGGTGGGCGGCGACGCTGCCCAGATACCGCCCCGGCACCGGTGTCTCCGCTCGTCCGAGACCCGGCACCGGCGTGGCGAGCAGTGGCCACGTCGGTGCCTCCTCGATCGGCACCAGCCGGATGTCGTCGCCGGAGACCATGGGCACGTCGTCGAGATCGAGGTCGCAGATCCGGACCCTGCGGACCTCACCGATCCGCAGGCCAGTGCCGAGCGCGAACCGGATCAGGTCGGGCAGGTCCGCGTCCCGGGAGACCTGCTGCTTGCGCGCCACTTTCGGGTCAATGCTCTTGTGTCGCTCTTGTGTCGTCCAGCCAGATCAGGAGACGGCGGCGCTCCTCCAGCGTCGGTAGGTGTCGTGGGTGGAGTCCCCGTGTCGTTCGGCGATCTTGACGAGGTAGATTTCGACGGCGTCGGCGAAGCGAGAGCCCGGTGACAGAGTCACCTCACCCAGCTGGCTGCGCGGTATCAACCGAGATGAGCAGGCAGGATCGGACGGACCAGGATTATCATGATCAGTGGGAGGTCGCGACCATGGCATTTAAGCGGATCAGCATCGACCACGAGAAGATGGGCGGGCTTCCGTGTATCCGCGACCTGCGCATCCCGGTTGGCACCGTCCTAGGGCAGCTGGCGGCCGGGCGTGGTGCACGGGAGATCCTGGAGGATTTCCCTGACCTGGAGCCAGCCGACATCCTGGCCGCACTGGAGTACGCTGCGGCAGCGGTCCAAGAGCGTGAGTTGCCGTTGACTGCTCGGTGATGAAATTCTTTCTCGACTCCAATCTCTCGCATCGTGTTGCGCAGTTGCTGCGTGACGCTGGCATCGACGCTACTCATGTCCGTGACAACGATCTGCAACATGCGACCGACTTAACGATCTTGATGTTCGCGCGGCAGCACTCGTTTGTCCTCGTTTCCGAGGACACCGACTTTGGTGAGCTGTTGGCTCAGCAGCGCACGGTGGCACCGTCGTTTTTGCTGTTGCGCACCTACGAACCCATGACGCCGGACGAGCAGGCCGCCATTCTTCTGGCAAACATTCCCAGGCTACGTGATGATCTCGACCAGGGGGCCATCGTGGTCATCGAGCGGAGCCGTCTTCGAGTGCGCCGACTGCCAGTACTGCCACCGATACCCGAACAGCGGGACCATTAGCCATTTGCGCGTTGGTCGCAGGACGCCGCTCGGTACCTGTGCCACCTACATCAAGGAGCTCACCAGGTCCGTCGCCGACCGTTATGCGTCGCAACCCGGACAGACATCCCTTTTTTCGATCTTGTTCCGCCAGTCTAACTGGTTCATAGGGTGTGCGCTGCCAGGGACTCGAACCTCGAACCCGCTGATTAAGCCGAATTTATTTGATCTTGGTCGCCATGGCGGGCTGCTGACCTGGGCGAATGCTGTCGATCAGGGTTGGATGCTGGGGTTGTTACTGGCTACTGGAGGGTGACGGGGACGGGAGCGCCGAGGAGTTCGAAGGCGCGGCGTTGGAGGGGTGTCGGGGTGGTGATCTTCTCGATTCGTCGCCCATTGAAATTGATGACTTGGCGGTCCAGGGTGGACAGGTGGCGGAGCATGTCTTTATAGCGGTGCAGCGGTAGCCCATCGGGGGTGTGCTTGGTGGCGTCTTTGGTGGTGGCTTGCGGTGATCGCCGTGCGGGGGCGACGGGATCATCGCGATCGGGAATGTGTTGATCGGTGAAAGTCAGTTCCGCGAGCGCTTCGCGCAGATGCCAGGTGAGGTAAGCGGCGAGCATGCAGATCAACACGTGGGCGCGGACACGCTTTCCGAGGTAGTGATGGATGGGCCGCAAGTCCAGATCATCGGCTTTGATGATGTGAAAGTCCAAGTCGCAAGTCCACCCAATCAGGGGAGCGCTATCTGCGACTTTGCCTGCCCTGGTTTCGCCGTAGAGACACCAAGGGAATCCAGAAGACCCGAGTTAATGGACAGTCTAATGGACAACATCGTTCTACAGTGGACGGTCAGGGGTCCCGTCCGCAGAGCTGTTGCGCGCGCTGGGGCTCTAAGGCGGAAGCGTCAGCCTCGTCTGGCTAGCTTCGGTCGAGCTGTTCTGAGCCTGTCGATCTGGCCGGCCAGCGCGATGGTCAGACCGGTCTGGCGGCGTCACCCCAGGCCAGCGCGGCGTGATTGTCTCTTGACTAATCGTTCTGGGTGGTGGCGACGGTGGTGTGTGTGGGACACGTCACGATCTGATCACTGACGCAGCACCGCGAGATGTCAACTCTGCGTGACCTCTTCGTGACCCACGGTAGGGGCTTCCTGGTACCTGCGGCCGGGTTCAGGTCACTTTTCGATCTGCAAAAGACAGACTCGGGGAACCAGGCGTGACGTTGGCAAAGTTGGCACGTAGGTCTAGACGCAGCATATATACCTATGTAGAATATAGGTTATGCCGGTGCTGCGGATGACCTTGCAGACGCAGCTGGTGCTGCGGGCGCTGTTGGATGAGCCTGCCCAGCAGCGGTATGGCCTTGAGCTGTGTGACCTGGTGGGGCTGCCCTCGGGTACGATCTATCCGATCCTCGCTCGGCTAGAACGAGTGGGCTGGGTGGACAGCGCGTGGGAGGATCCGGCCGCGCATGAACAGGCAGGGCGCCCCCGCCGCCGGTTTTATCGGCTCACGCCGGACGGCGCCGATCAAGCCCGCGCTGCCCTCGCACGCGCACACCAGCCACGGACGCGGCCCAGCGTGGGCTGGAGGTTCGCGCAATCCGATGCAGGTGGAGCACCGGCGTGAGACTTCGACGAACGAGAACGCCCGCGCTGTCCGCAGCAGAGCCACAACAATTGATGACCGACCTGCTCAGCACGGTCCGGGCGGCGCATCCTGGAGTCGATACCGGACCTATCGAGCGTGCCTACACCGTGGCTGCCCGCCTGCATCATGGCCAGCGGCGCAAGTCCGGTGATCCGTACATCACCCACCCGATCGCAGTAGCCGCAACTGTGGCCGAGATGGGTATGAGTTCAGAGACTGTCTGTGCGGCACTGCTCCACGACAGCATCGAGGACACTGAGTACTCGCCGGCGCAGCTCAGAGAGGACTTTGGTGAGGTCGTCGCGTGCCTCGTTGAGGGCGTCACCAGACTTGACAAGATCCAAATCGGTGCTGATGGGCAGGCCCAGAACCTGCGCGACAGGGTGTTGGCGATATCTGATGATCCTCGGGTGTTTGTCCTGAAACTAGCGGATAGACTGCACAACCTGCGTACCATCCGCTTCTTGCCACCCGCGCTGCAGGCGCTTAAAGCCAGGGAAACCCTTGAGGTTTTCGCCCCGCTGGCACGGCAAATGGGCATTGCGACCACGATCAACCGGGAGCTCGAAGACCTCGCCACCAATGTCCTTTACCCAGGACTGTGCGACCAACGGTACCGCACGGCGGCAGAGCGAGCATTGACGGCATCGGTCCTATTGTTGCCCTCAGCGCACCGAGCACGATGGGTCGAGGAATGGACCGGCGAACTGTCCGTGTTGCCTACTCGTCGCGCCCGAGCACGATTCGCTCTCCACATGCTTCGCGGGATACCACACCTTGCGCTGGCCCTTCGCCAACCCGTCACGTGCGACGCCCACCGGCCGGTGAGCACCATAGTCGAGAAGCTGGCCGGCATACTCGGCGTCATCGGTGCGTTCCTGATGGCCCTCATCAGTGGGAACTCGCGGCATGGACAGTCGCTGCGATGGTCCTCGGTAGCCTGATCTTACTCAGCGCCGTGCTCTTCGCCCGCAGTGATGCCCCCGCCAATCGGTTGCGAGCACTCGTCCGCGCCTGGCGTGACCCAGTCTCCACCGCCCGCTCCAGCCGTGACGTCCGTGACTGCGATCGTGTCTCAAGGCGCAGGACCACGGGTTGGGTCCCTGGGTGTTAGGCGGCGAGGTGGGCGCGTTGGGCAAGTTCGTGGAAGGCGGTTTGGTATGCGCGGGCTGCGGTGTGCAGGCGGGTGGCTGTGGTGCTGCCGGCTCGGCGCGACCGCGACGGTCCCCGTAGTGGGCGGCTGCTCGCCGAGGGCGGCATCCCGCGTCACATGCGCTGCACCTGACTGAGCGACGTCGAGATCTCGACGTCGTGGGGAGGGTAGCGTCATGACCCACCCTGCGCTGTCCTCTCTTGACCGCGAGCCGGTGGACATCCGACCCTCGTACCACGCGTGCCGGGCACTCGCCAGACGGTGTTGCGGCGGATGGTTGTGCAGTGCATAATTGGGGAGGTGTGGGTCAAGTTCACCCAGCGGCGCGCAAGCACCAAGTGTCCTCCGGCCGGGCCCGCCACGTGATCGACAACCCCTTGTAACCCTGACCCTGCCCGCCCCAGAACCAGGTATCGATGACCGGCTGGTGTTTCTCGGCGACGACCCCACCGGCCGTGCACTGGAGGTCGTCGCGGTCCGCCTGCCGGACTGCCTGCTCGTCATCCACGTGCAGGACCTGCAAGCCAAGTTCCGTCCCTATTACGACCAAGCCAGGGAGGAAGAGTGATGAATGATCAGCCCACCGACGACCTCGACGTTGACCTGGATCGTGAGGATCTCCGGGATCGCCACGGCAACCGCGTGACACGGGAGTATGTCGAGCGGGCCCTCGCCGACATCGTGGATGAGAACACCCTAGTGGCGCCGAGTGAAGTGCGTCCCGGTCGCCCATCGTTGTCGGGTGGGCGTACCCATTCCCCACAGGTGACCTTCCGGGTCCCCGATCAGCTGCACCGGCAGGCTGTGGACGCCGCTGAACGGGAGGGTAAGACTGTCTCGGCCCTCGCCCGCGAGGCGTTGGAGCAATACCTGTGGCGGGGATGATCCGGTGGTCGGGGGCGAGCACCACGCACCTCACGGGTTGTGGGTAGGTCGCTCCTGCGTCTCGTCGTGGGACTAAACGTGGTGTTACAGTTAAGGGCTAGCGAAGCCCTCTAGAGTGGTGCTCGCTTCGGTAGATTAATTCCATCGCCGCTGAGGTGACCCTGCGCCGCAGGCCGCCGAGTGCGCCCTGGTCGGCCAGCGCGGCCCGGGCCGCTAGCCATCCGCAGACGCCGTGCACGCCGCCACCGGGATGCGCGGCCGCGCTGCCCAGGTACAGCCCCGGCACCGGCGTCTCCGCTCGTCCGAAACCCGGCACCGGGCGGAACACCAGCTGCTGGTGCAGCTGCGCGGTGCCGCCGTTGACCGCGCCGTGTACGAGGTTGGCGTCAGCACGCTGCAGGTCACCGGGGCGCTGTACGGTCCGCTCAAGCACTCGGGCCCCGAATCCCGGCGCGAAGCGCTCCATCACCTCCTCGACCCGCTGGGCGAGCAGGTCCGCCGATTCGTCGTCGGAGACGCCCCGGGGGAGGTGGGTGTAGGCCCAGGCGCTCTCGGTGCCCGCAGGGGAGCGGCTGGCGTCGGCCGTGGTCATCTGCCCGACCAGAAGGAACGGCGTGCGCGGGATGGTGGCGCCCTCGATATCGGCGCACCAGTGCGCCATCTGCTGCTCGTCGCAGCCGACGTGCACCGTGCCGGCACTGCGCACGCCGGGCGCCCGCCACGGGATCGGGCCGCGCAACGCCCAGTTGACCTTCACGACCGGGCTGTCCCATTGGAAGCGCCCCAGATCCTCGCGCAGCGCGGCAGGCACGACGTGCAGCGGCAGCAGGTCCAGGTACAGACTGGGCGCCGACACGTCGGCGATGACGGCACGGCGAGCGCGCACCGTCAGCCCGGTCGCGGTGCGCACTCCCACGGCGCGGCCGCCGGCCACGTCGATGCACTCCACCCGCTGCCCGGTGCACAGCTGCGCGCCGGCCGCTTCCGCCCGCCGGGCCAACGCAGCCGCCAGCTCGCCAGCCCCGCCAACAGGTACCGGGAAGCCGACGTCCTGGCCCAGCATCGCCAGCAGCCAGCCGTAGACACCGCTGACCGGGGCGTCCAGCGGGGCATCGGCGTGCAGCGCGTTTCCGGCCAGCAGCAGCCGGCCGGACTCACCCCGGAACAGTTCGTGGCCCATCCGGCGGGCGGGCAGGGCCAGGAACCGGGCCAGCCGCAGCGCGCCAGCGGTGCCCAGCGTGCGCAGCAGCTCGGCGGGACCGCGCACCGGTGGGAACGCGGTGAAGATCGAGCGCAGCACCGGGTCCCGCACCCGCCGCCACTGCTCGACCAGCTCCAGCCAGGCCTTGCCGTCGGCCGGGTGCTCGGCCGCCAGCCCGGCGGCGGTGTCCGCGGGATCGCGGTGCAGCACGGCAGCGGTGTCGGCCTCGGGCCTCGGCGGGTGGGCGAGCACCGTCGGCGCATGTGACCAGCGCAGCCCGTGGTCGTGCAGCTGCAGCGAGCGCAGCACCGGTGAGGCGGCGGTGAGCGGGTAGAACGCGCTGTACAGATCGGTGACGTACCCCGCTCGCAGCTGCGCCGAGCGCACCGCGCCGCCTACCTGGTCGGCGGCTTCCAGCAGGCACACGTCCCATCCCGCATCGGCCAGCACCGTCGCCGCGACCAGACCATGATGCCCGCCACCGACGACCACAGCGTCGGGGCATAGTGCCATGGGGCACTATGCCCCGTGAGTGGCGATGCGGGCTATAACTCGCATCGCCACTCACGGGTACTCTTAACCGTGCATCAGCTCCGCCTGCCGATCCCGACCCGGGTCGTTGTCCTGGTGTCCGGGATCGGGACGCTGCTGCAGGCCTTGCTGGACGCCGCCGGGCCCGACTATCCCGCCAGGGTCGTCGCCGTCGGCGCGGACCGGATCGACACTGCGGCTCTCACCCGCGCTGAGGATCGCGGGCTGCCCACCTTCGTCGTCGAGCTGGCCCAGTATCCTGACCGGGCGTCCTGGGACGCCGCGTTCGCCGAGGCGGTCGCCGCGCAGGCGCCGGATCTGGTCGTCACAGCCGGGTTCATGAGGATCCTGGGTCCGGTTTTCCTGGACCGTTTCGGCGGTCGCATCCTCAACACTCACCCCGCGCTCCTGCCCGCGTTCCCCGGCCTGCATCCGGTGGCCCACGCGCTGGCGCACGGCGTCCGGGTGACCGGCGCGACCGTGCACCTGGTGGACGCCGGCGTGGATACCGGTCCGATCCTGGCCCAGCGTGCCGTCGAGGTGCTGCCCGAGGACACCGAGCAGCAGTTGCACGAGCGGATCAAGATTGTGGAGCGGCGGCTGCTGGTGGACGTCGTTGCCGAGGTGGCCCGCCGGGGGTACACCGTCACCGGACGAAAGGTCTCACTGCCATGACCCCCGACGATCGCCGGCCGGTACGTAGGGCGTTGCTGAGCGTGTCGGACAAGAGCGGCCTGCTGGAGCTGGCCACGGGGTTGCACGCGGCCGGGGTGGGGGTTGTCTCCACCGGCTCGACGGCGAACGTGATCGCCAACGCGGGGGTGCCGGTGACCCGGGTCGAGGAGCTCACCGGTTTCCCGGAGTGCCTCGACGGGCGGGTCAAGACCCTGCACCCCCGGGTGCACGCCGGACTGCTCGCCGACACCCGCAAGCCCGAACACGTGGCCCAGCTGGCCGCCGTGGACATCGCGCCATTCGAGTTGCTGGTCGTCAACCTGTACCCATTCGAGGCCACCGCGGCCTCCGGGGCCGGCTTTGACGAGTGCGTCGAGCGGATCGACATCGGTGGCCCGGCGCTGGTGCGGGCTGCCGCGAAGAACCACGCCTCGGTGGCCGTGGTGGTGGACCCGGCGGCCTACCTCGACGTGCTGGACGCGGTCCGGGCCGGTGGGTTCACCCTGGCGCAGCGCCAGGCGCTGGCCGTCGCCGCGTTCCGGCACACCGCGGACTATGACATCGCCGTGGCGTCGTGGATGGGGTCATCAGTCCCCGACGATGCCGGAGATGCCGGGTTTCCGCCCTGGGTGGGTGCCTCCTGGCGGCGCGCGGCGGCGTTGCGTTACGGGGAGAACCCGCACCAGCGGGCCGCCCGGTATGTCGCTGGCGCCGCGCGGGGGCTGGCGAGCGCGCAGCAGGTGCACGGCAAGGAGATGTCCTACAACAACTATGTCGACGCCGACGCGGCCTGGCGGGCCGCGCATGACCACGACGGCGCCTGCGTCGCGATCATCAAGCACGCCAACCCGTGCGGTATCGCGGTGTCCCCCGCCGGGGACGTCGCCGAGGCGCACCGCAGGGCGCAGGCCTGCGACCCGGTGAGCGCGTTCGGGGGAGTGATCGCGGTGAACCGCGAGGTCACCGTTGAGCTGGCCGAGCAGGTGAGCGAGGTGTTCACCGAAGTGCTGCTGGCGCCGTCGTACGCTCCGGGTGCGGTGGGCGTGCTGGCCCGCAAGAAGAACGTACGGCTGCTGGTGGCCTCGCCTCCTGAGCGTGGCGGTGTTGAGTTCCGGGCGCTGTCCGGCGGGCTACTGCTGCAGACCCGGGACGCGATCGACGCCCCCGGTGACGATCCGGCGTCCTGGACGCTGGCCACCGGTGCACCAGTGGACCAGCCAACCCTGGCCGACCTCGCCTTCGCCTGGCGAGCCTGCCGCGCGGTGCGCTCCAACGCGATCCTGCTCGCCGCGCAGGCGGCCACCGTCGGCATCGGTATGGGGCAGGTGAACCGGGTGGACGCCGCCCGACTCGCGGTCAGCCGAGCCGGGCTGCGGGCAGCCGGTTCGGTGGCCGCCTCGGATGCGTTCTTCCCGTTCCCCGATGGGCTGGCGGTGCTGCTCGACGCTGGGGTTCGCGCCGTGGTGCAGCCCGGGGGATCGGTTCGCGACGCCGAGGTGATTGCCGCCGCAAAAGCCGTCGGGGTACCGCTTTACCACACCGGGACCCGGCACTTCGCGCACTGACCCCGTCCCCTAGTGCCACTTGTCGCTGGCTATTTTGTGGGTGTTGGTGGCTGTGTTGGGCGGGGTCCAAATTTCTGTTCAAGCCTGATCTGGTCGTCGCTTGTGACGGCGGATGATTCGGCCCGATAGAAGTGATACTGCTTGACGACGCGGGCGCTGTCGTCCTGATCGGGAAGTGGGGGTTTGTCTGACGAGTAGAATCTTATGTCGATTCCTTCGACTTTGGCGGACGACTGCCAATAGTCATCTAGCGCCAATTCATACAGCTGGCGCATTACTGTGTCGGAGATCTGCGACTCCTTGACTGTTGCGGTGAACCACAGTGAAGGAGAATTGTCGAGACCATAAAAGTAGAAATATGTAACGTTCGCTATCGGCGGCTGAGCCTTCGAATGTGCCGTCATGGACGCGCCGAGTTCATCGGCCTTCTTATTGTATCCAATCCCTTTTCCACATCCGGATATGGCCATGCCAAACACTATCAGTAGTACGATGCCGACGCGTGTTTTTGTCATTTTCATCGGCGCTTCACCTGGTATTGATAAGTCTGAACCTGTGAGCCGTTGAGGAAATTGATTGCGCTGTTCCGGAATACTTGGACGGATGGGTTAGCACTGCTATCGAGCTGTCCTGTGGCAGTCACATAGTTGTCTTTCAGTTCATGATTTCCGCCCGCGCTGCCTGTCTGGTTGTCAAACGTCACCGTGGTTCGGTTGGCGGTGGCGGGGTTGTCGCTGGCGTCGAGGTGGGGCACGATGTCGCCGCTGTTTTCCAGTGACAGCACCTGTACCTTATCCGGGATGGGTATCCGGCCGATCGGCGAGCCCGCCGTGATCAGGTGGGTGACATTGTATTGGCCACTGGTGATGAAGTCGTTGGCGGTTCGGGCGGCGACGATGCCGCCTTGGCTGTGACCGACCAACATGACCGGGTCATGGGGACCGGCGCCGGCTCGACTCAGAGCGTCTCTCACGCCATTCTCTAGCTCGGTGGGGTTGCCGGCCATGGCATTGAGGTTTGTGCCGAGATCGTTGACGTTGCCTTTGTTGTCGCCGGGAAGGTTCCATATCTTGGTTCCGGGGATATCGACGATGTAGGATACTTTGCCGTCGGGGTCGGTCACCTTGCGCACATCGATATTGGGACCGATCGGTCCTTTTGTGGGATCGACAACGTTTTTGTAGAAGCGATAATCTAGTTCGTCAATCAGATCCTTGAGGTTCTGCGGAGGCTTGGTTTGGCTGCCGTCAAGGCCCATGTCCGTGACCGTGGGTGCGCCATCGGGATAGGCCCTGGCGAGCAGAGCCGTCAGACCGGCTTGAGTGGTAGGCAGGCCGAGCGCGCTGAGCGTTCCTGGTGCCATGCCGGTAAGTTGGTCGATCGCACCGGGATGACTGACCAGGTACCGCTCCCAGTTGCCGTCGTAGCGGAGGTAAACATCGGCGGCCAGGAGGCCACCGATGCCGGCATCGACAGGTAGTACATCGCCCTCCATCCAGCGAACCGCATCGATGGTTTTGGCGTTGAGTTCATCAGTCATCTGATAGGCCGCTGCGGTCGCGCGGAAGGCGGCACCTCGCAAGCCGATGTTGACCGAGGTGGCGGCAAGCCCGCTAGGGCCGTCGAGGGCGGCGAGTACGGCGGCCTCGAACGTGGCTGCTCCGGCCGGGTCCAGTACAGCCGAGGCAATGACGTCGGGATCCGCCAAGTACGTGTGGCTGGTCGCGGCGATGCGCAGGGTGTGTTCGGCGACGTCGTCAGTGAGCCGGCCCATCGCGGTCAGGTCCTCATATTGCGCCGCTAATCCGCCGGCACCGCCGCTGACGCGGATGTTGGATACACCAAGGCCGGTTATGACAACGCTCCTGCAATCAACGGGGCTACCCAGGTGCCGAGATCCTCCCGAGCCGCCGGGACGAGGCGGACCATCTGTTTTCCCGAGTCGTCAGGGTCTGGGAGCAATCCAAGCCACCCGGAGTCCACATGCAACCAGACCACCACGGTGGATGCAATCTCCTCGTCAATCCGGGCGGTGACCACGCACTGCAGGCCACCATTGGATCGGCTAGCCCGCTTCACCAGCTCGGCTTGATCTGTCGGCAAATCAAGCCGCTCCATCACCGCAGTTAGTGCTCGCGAGTCGGCACGGGCCAGCAACTCTGCCACACCGAGTTCGTGCAGCGCGTCCAGCGGAACCCTGCCACATGGCAATCCGTCGGTGCTGGTGGTGTCGCCCAGCAGCGAGGCAATCCCGGTGTCCTGCTCGACGGGCACGGCCCTGATCAACTCCTGGCCTAGGGTGACGGCGGCGAACATCGACAGCTCGACAGCGCCGTCGTCGAGAGCGAATAACGAGGCGCCCAACTCGCCGGCCACCGTGTGCAGGCTCCGCGAACCCAGGTTGCCGATCGAGGCAGTGGTGTCCACCATGACCATCGGCCCGGCGAGGATCCGCAGATTCAGCAGCATCGACGGATGCACACTCAGCTGGTCGCCCTCGAGCACGTCGCGTTTGATCAGCTGGGCGACTGCGGCACGTGAGCGCGCGTTCCCGTCCGGTCTCCACCCGGGTGGCATGTTCACTCCGGAGAGCTCGACAAGCTGCCGATACTCGCTGGCGGGAGAGCATCAGCCGGCGCGCGGCCGGTACGGTCACGCTCGGAGCGCTCATTCAGATCACCCCTCGTTTCTGCATGAACTCGCCCACCTCCAGCCACCGCTTGTCCCCCGGAGGCGGCAGGTTGTCCGGCTGGTGGGGCCAACCCTGCCACGGCGGCTTGGGCGGCTCCGGCTGCCCACCGTCAACCCAGCGGACCACTCCACGAGCGATGCCGGACACCAGGTTGTCGAACTCGTCTACCGCCTGGTCGAATACCTTGATCGCACTGTCGAACCAACTGGCGACTGCCCGCTCGAACATCGTGATCTTTGCGATGGTCTCCCGGACCTCCTGCGCGTGCCGCCGCAGCAACGTGGCCGCCTCATCCAGCCGTTGCGCGGTCTCATCGAGCTGGCGGCGATCGCCGGTTACCGTCTCCCGCGCGCGGTCAGCAGCCACGGATTTCCACTGCATCGCGCTGGCCCGGGCATCCATCTCGCTGCCACGGGTACGCACGTCCTCTGCGTGCCTTCCGATCCGCACGGCGAGGCGATCGAGCTCGTCTGGGTCCCCGTAGAATGACATGCACCCCTCCGCAGATATATCTGACCGCAACACGCTTGAGTTAAGGATTACGACTTGTTGTGTTGATGTGCGCTTGGCTCGCGCGGGGGTGACGTTACGCTCTCGTGCCGGTGAGGGCGACCCGGTATGGACGTTGAAGCTTCGGCCAGTCCAGACCGTACGGTGGAGTGACGGCTGCGATCCCTGCGCTCCTGGTGCCCCGACACCAGCGACAGCGAACCCGATGACCACCACTCACCATCGCGTCGGTGTGGGTCGGGCCAGCGGGGCAGTTGCTTATTGTTTACCAGCAGTTAGCCGTTCGGCCCTTGCCGCGTCATGTCCGCGGTCAATCATCGGATGAGGTGACGGGGGTGGAGTAGTACCACGATGTGGCCGCACCCCAGGCCCGAGGTCTGTTGCCTGCCGCATTCGCGGTCGTGCGCAATGGACCGAAGGAGAGACCGATGTCCGCCTAGATCGGTGATGAGATCATGATCATATCCCAGGGGCTGGGCCAGCCAGTGCGCCAAGGTGAGATCCGGGAAATCCGTCACGACCCTGATGGCGTTGTCTACCTCGTGCAGTGGTCAGACACCCATCACGAGAGCCTGCTGCCGCACGGGCCGGACGTGGTGATCAAGCACCGACATGGACGCGGGAGTGGAGCGGTCGCTGCGGGGGACACCCCATGGCTGTCCCGGTTACGGCACCCCCAGCAGTGGCGTCACAGTCGAGACTCAGAACGACGGCAACACCTTCGGGATGAGCAGCTCGCCCAGCGTGTGGAGGGTATCATCGCCGGGCTCGGGCTGACCCACCCCGACCACAGCGTCGCCGGCGGTCAAATCGTGCACATTCCGCAGGTGGTCTCGATAGATCCCGGGCCCCCGGAGGGGCTGGACATCCAGATCCTTCCGGGTCAGTCGCCCGAGGACTTCTCCGCCCACGCCTCGGCGATCGCGTACGACCTTGGTGTGGCCGAGGTCCGGGTCGTGCCGCTCGGGCCCTCCCTGATCCGGTTGGAACTGCTGCCCCACGACCCGCTGCCCGGGCATCCACCAGCGAGCCGGTGACCACCAGTCGGCGGGTCAACGGGCGGCTGGGTCGTCTGGGTGATCAGCATTTGGTGGGCGCGCCTGAAGAGCGTGCATAAAGTACCGGAGTGGTCGCTTTAGGTGCGGTAAGTGTCCACGGAGCAATAGCGCCGATACCGTTCACCGCGCGAACTCGGCTTTCGTCGAAAATTCAGGGATCGAGACATTTACAGCATCCGAAATTCGGGCGAATCGTTGATATGTTGGCCAAAATACCACGAGCGCGTCAACTGTCAATTATTTACCGAGTAGACGGGTAACGTTCACCCGCTGTTTCACTTCATCTGTGACACTTTACGTGCTTGATCCCTTTGTGGTGAAAGGCTCGATGTGGTCGTTATTGTCCTGGTTGTGTTCATCACGGCGTTGGTTTTCGATTTCACGAATGGTTTTCACGACACCGCGAACGCCATGGCCACCTCGATCGCCACCGGGGCGCTGAAGCCGAGGGTCGCGGTGGCGATCTCGGGTGTGTTCAACCTGGTTGGTGCCTTCCTGTCGGTGGCGGTGGCCAAGACGATTTCCAGCGGTCTGGTCAACGACACGAAGATCACCCCGGTGGTGGTCTTCGGTGGGCTGGTCGGGGCTATCGTGTGGAACCTGCTGACCTGGTTTTTCGGGCTGCCCTCCAGCTCATCGCACGCGTTGTTCGGTGGGTTGATCGGGGCCACCTGGGTGGCGGCCGGTATCACCGCGGTGCACTTCGGCACGGTGCTGTCCAAGGTGCTGGTTCCCGCGGTGCTGTCGCCGATCGTCGCTGGTGTCGTGGCGTTGGTCGGTACCTACCTCGCCTACCGGATCACCGCGCGAGCTAACCGGGGCACGGTCGGTCACGGTTTCAAGGTCGGTCAGGTGGTGTCGGCCTCGATGGTCTCCCTGGCCCATGGCACCAACGACGCGCAGAAGACGATGGGTGTCATCACGTTGACGCTGATCACTGCGGGGATGTTGCCCGCTGGTTCGGCGCCGCCGTTCTGGGTGATCCTCACAGCTGGGTTGGCCATCGCCTCGGGTACCTATCTGGGCGGGTGGCGGATCATCCGCACGCTCGGCAAGCGGATCACTGAGATTGAGACACCGCAGGGGTTCGCCGCGGAGACCAGCAGCACTGCGGTCATCCTGGTTTCCGCGCAGCTCGGGTTCCCGTTGTCAACCACCCAGGTGTGCTCGGGAGCGATCTTCGGTGCCGGCGCCGGGCGCCGGCTGGCCTCGGTGCGCTGGGGTCTGGCCGGTCAGATGGTGATCGCCTGGGTGGTGACCCTGCCGGCCGCGGCCATCATGGGCGCCGTGGCGGGTCGGGTGGCCGAGAAGGGAACCGCGGGGACGGTGGTCGTCACGGTCGCCGGGCTGGCTATCAGCGGCGGCATCTACGCACTGTCCCGGCGCCAGCCGGTCACCGCGAACAACGTCAACGAGATGCCCACGGGCCGCCCCCGGGTCGCCACGGCCTGAGGAGAATTCTATCGTGAGCGTGCAGATCGACTGGGGTGCCCTCGGCGAGGTGTTCCTCGTCTCCTTCGGGGCCGCGGTCGGAGTGATCGTGCTGTTCGCCTTCGGTGTGAGTGCGCTCGCCCCGCCGGCAACCGACCCAACCGTGGCCCCCAGCGAGACCACCCGGGCAGCGGTCACGCCTCGTGCGGCGCTCCGAGCTCTCGCGGTGCTCTGCTTCCTCGCGTGCGCCCTGGTGGTCGGCTACAGCCTCTACCTGATCATTGTCAAGTGACCCGTCCACAACGATGTCGGCCCTCAGGGTGATGAGCGTGGGGGCGGTGTGCGGCGGATGATGGCGAACCCGGCGCGGGCTAGGAAGGTGGGCAGGGCGCGGATGGCATCCCGGTCGAGGTCTTTGATGTTCTCGGTGAGATTTTCCCAGGGCATCAGGTACGGGGAGAGCTTGCGGACCGGGTCTCGAACGGGCCCCGGGTGCCAGCCGTCTTGGCGGCGTTCGGCCTCCCAGCGTTGGTGTTCCAAGGCGGCGAGGTGTTCTACCTCGGCCTCGGTGAACGGCAACGGCGGCGGGTCCCAGTCGGTTGCGGGGACCAGCTCGCACCCGACCGTCCGCAGCTTGTTCCCCAGGTCAGCGGCCTGGGCACGGTTGGAGGCCTGCAGCGTCTCGGGAAGGACCTCCCAGACCGCCAGCGCTGGGTCATCGGGGCTCGCGCCCTGCTCGCGCCGGCGGCGAACATAGTCGGCGTGAATGGCCTGGGCGAGGGTCTCCCGGCGGCCGTTGAGCAGCATCTCGGGACGGCAGACCCGATCAAGCAGGCTGAACCCCTCCACGTTGGCCAGCATGCCCGAGCCGGACTGGTTGAGCAGATACGCCACGCTGGACCGGCCGATGGTGCAGACGATGACGGGGCATTCCTCGGGTAGAACCCGGCGGGACAGGAGCGTGGCGCGGAAGTTCGCGCCATCCTCACCCAGGCAGACCACTGCCGCGGTCGGGTGGTTTGCCGGAGGCGGCGGTGGCGGTCCGTCCGGGTCCGAAGGATCGGTCGGGCAGGCCGTCAGCTCGCAGGTGGTGGCCAAGACCGGGTAGCGGGCGTTCAGTGCCGCAGTCTGGGCGTCGGAGTCCAGGCCGATCAGCGTGATCCGTATCCGCCCCGCCGGGGGTGTGCGGTCGAGTCTCCACCGGCGGGCTGCCTCCAGGACCAGGGTGGTCGCGAACCGTCCTGCCCCGAGGATCACCAGATGCGGGGGGATGCCGCCCTGGGGGGTGAGCAGGCCAGTGTGGGTGTCGAACAACGCGGCCGGCCCGGCCTGGTAGACGTTGAAGAACTCATAGGTGAGCGAGCCGGTGTCGGTGGCGGTGAAGGCCTCTTGATCTACCAGCTGGCACAGCTGCTCGTCGGCGAGCTGGACCAGACAGTTGATCGGTGATCGTCGATGGGCTACGGCCATCCTGATCGCCAGGGCCACCTCGGCGTTGACCGCATCCTCCCCGCACACCGCGACCAGGTACCGGGCGCGGCGCACCCCGGCGAGGGCGAGCACGATCTGGTCGGTCGCGTCCCCAACCAGGACGGGAATGCCCAGCTCGCGGCATTTCTCGACGGCGGCAGTGGGTGGGGTACGGTCGATGACCACGACCCGCTTGCCCCGGTCGGCAAACCCGGTGGCGAACCGCAGACCGGCCTGCCCGAGCCCGCAGATGATCACGTGGTGGTGGAAGAAGACCCGGATCCGGGTCTGGGTCCACTGCTGGAGGAAGATCGCGCTCAGGGTGCGGAGTACGGCGTAGGCGACGGTCAGCGGCGCCAGCCAGCGGGCGATCTGCAGCAGCTGCGGTATGGGTGGCTTGTTGGCGTCACCGCCCATCGAGAACAGCTGGATGGCCGCGTAGAACCGGTCGGCCAGGGACAGGTGCGGATTCTGCTCCCCGTATCCGACCACCCCGAGGGCCAGCGCGGCGAGTACGGCGACCCCGGCGGCATGCCCCCGGTAGTGCCGCCACGCCTGGCGCAGCCACCGGGTGATCACGGCGGTGCCGCGGGGATGAACGGGTCGATCCACTACCATGCTGCGATCATCAAGAGCCGACCTTTCCTGCGCGCCTCGTTGATTCTGGTGGTCACCGTTGCTGTGGCCATGGTCGGGGCTCCGGTGCGGGCCGCTCCGCTCTCCAACGCTCCCACGCTACCGATCGAGGAGAGGTACTACGCCCCTGGCCCATGGGCGGTCACCACCGTGAAGGCCGTCGGCTGCTGTGACTCATCCGGCGCCACATTCGATGTCTGGTACCCGACCAACCTCGGACATCAGGGGTTCCGGCATCCGATCATCACGTGGGGCAACGGCACCAACGCGGTCCCCAGCCAGTACTCCTTCCTCCTTTCACACCTGGCCTCGTGGGGCTTCGTGGTGGTTGCGTCCGAGAACACCCACACCGGCACCGGACAGGAAATCCTGGACGCCGCCCGCTGGATAGTGGCTCAGAATGACCGAGCCTCCACCCCCTTCTACCACGCGCTGGCCCCGACGCGGGTGGGCGCGATCGGGCACTCGCAGGGCGCATCCGGCGCCCTCAATGCCCTGATCAAGTCCGACGGCCTGATCACGACCGCGGTCCCGATCGAGCTTCCCGCCCAGTTGTATTGCGTCACCACCCCGGCCCGCTGCGCCGACACGCGCACCCTGACGGGCGGTGCCGTCTTTCTGGTCAACGGCTCCGCCGACATCGTGATCTCGCCCTCAACCCAGCTACTGCCCTGGCAGCTGGCCGGGCTGCAGTCCAACTCCGCCTACTACCAGGCGGCGCCGGCCTCGGTTGCCAAGGTGTGGGGAACCCTGCGGGGTCCCGCCCACAACGACGTGCAGGGCCGGCCCGACTGCGCCTCGGCCCGCCCGCCCATCGACCCGCCCTCGTCCTGCGTCAACGGGGTGTACGGCTACCTCGGGTATCCGACGGCGTGGATGATGGATCGCCTTCAGGACGATAGCTACGCCCACCAGGCCTTCGTCAGCGGGACCGGGGAGATGTTCCACGAGACCACCAACTGGACCAACCAGACCAGCACCAGTCCCAGCTGATCGTTCAGCCAAGCACCGCGCAGGACCGGCCTGCGGACATGCCGTGAGGCGGGGGTTGACGGTGTCCGATTGTTCGGGTTAACTAGGTATCGAACACACGTTCGATACCTGCGCTGCCTTCCCCGCGGCGGATCCGGGTGCGGCGGCGTGCCGCCGACACCCACTCGTTGGGAGGTCGCGGGATGGTGGGTGCGGGCGTCGCGTCAGTGCTGCAGCGGGTGCCGGTTGTACCCGCGTCGACGCTGGGGAAGCGGCTCGATGTCCCCGGCGGCCGGCCGCCGTTTCCGGTGGTCGAACCGCTCGCGCCGCTGCTGCCCGGCGGTGGGCTGCGCCGAGGGTCGGTGGTCGCGGTGCATGGCTCGATGGCGTTGCTGCTGGCGCTGCTGTCCGCGGCCACAGCGCAGGGGGCCTGGGCCGCGGTGGTCGGCGTCGGCGACCTCGGGGTGCTGGCCGCTGCCGAGGCGGGGGTGGTGGTGCAGCGGTTGGCGCTGGTCCCCCGACCTGGGTCGGATCCGGCACCGGTGGCTGCGGCCCTGCTCGACGGGGTGGGTCTGGTGGCGCTGGCCGGCGCGGACCGGATGTCCTCCGGCGCTCGGCGATCCCTGGCCGCCAGGGTGCGGCAGCGTGGGTCGGTATTGCTCCCACTCGGTCGATGGCCGGGTGCGGAGGTCGAGCTGGACTGCCGTACCGAGGCCTGGTGCGGCGCTGGGGCCGGATACGGGCGGCTGCGCAGCCGCGAGGTCGTGGTGCGCGCTGTCGGCCGCGGTGCGGCGGTCCGGCCTCGCACAGCCCGCTTGCTGCTGCCCGGTCCCGGTGGCCCGGTGGCGGAGGCGCTCACGGACCTGACTCCGGCGATCAGAGCGTCGATCAGGGCGGTGAGCTGATGGCGCCTGCCCGGGTGGTGGTGGTCTGGTGCCCGGAACTGGCCGGGCTCGCCACCGACCCGGACCGGGACGCCCGGGTGTTCGAGCCGGTGGTCGCCGCAGTCGAGGCCCTGGCGCCTGGCGTGGAGGTGGTGCGTCCCGGGCTGGTCGCGGTGCCGGCCCGCAGCCCGACCCGGTACTTCGGCAGTGAATCCACGGTGGTCGAGCGGATCGTCGATGCGGTCGCCACGCAGGCTGGCGTGACATGCCAGATCGGCATCGCCGACGGTCTGTTCGCCGCGACTTTGGCCGCGCATCGTGGCCTCCTGGTGCCACCGGATGGTTCAGCCGGCTTTCTCGCCACGCTGAGCATCGTCGAGCTGCACCAGCCCGCCGTCACCGGGATTGATCGGACGGCAGCTGATCGGGCCGCGCTGGTGGACCTGCTGCACCGGTTGGGGCTGTGCACCCTCGGCGCGTTCGCCGCCCTGCCCGTCAACGACGTCGCCTCTCGGTTCGGCCTCGACGGGGTGCGGGCGCACCGGCTGGCCCGGGGGCTCGACGAGCGCCCGCTGGCTCGCCGTCACCCGCCGGTCGATCTCACTGTCACCCGCCGGTTCGACCCGCCGCTGGAACGGGTCGATGCGGCGGCATTCGCCTCCCGGGAACCCGCGGAGCAGCTGCACACCGCACTGGCCTCCCGTGGTCTGGCCTGTGTCCGGCTCGGGATCAGCGCCTGCACCGATGCGGGCGAGGAGCTGCACCGAGTGTGGCGCTGCGCCGAGCCGCTGACCGCATCCGGCATCGCCGATCGGGTGCGCTGGCAGCTGGACGGCTGGCTCACTTCCCGCGGATCATGCCCCAGCGCGGGCATCACGCTGCTGCGGTTGATCCCGGAGGAGGTGATCAGCGGCCAGGCCCTGCAGCGCGGGCTGTGGGGAGAGTCGGGGGAAGCCGACGAGCGGGCTGGCCGGGTACTGGTCCGGGTGCAGGGGATGCTGGGGCCCGAGGCGGTACTCATCGGAGTGCTCGGCGGTGGCCGGGACCCCACCGACCGGGTGCGCCTGGTGCCCTGGGGAGACGACCCGACTCCGGCGCGCGATGTGGACCCTCCCTGGCCGGGCCGGTTGCCCGCGCCGTCCCCGTCCCGGGTGCCCGCCCGTCCGCTGCCCGCCGAGGTGCTTGACGATGCCGGACGCGTCGTTGGGGTGAGCGGGCGCGGGCGGCTCACCGGTGTCCCGTACCGGATCGCGGTGGACGGGAATCCGCCGCGCCGGGTGCTGACCTGGGCCGGGCCCTGGCCGCTCGAGGAGCGCTGGTGGGAGCCAGGTGGGGGGCGGCGCTGCGCGCGGCTACAGGCGGTGCTCGACGCCGACCCCGCCGGACGCACCGCCGAGCCGCTCGTGGTGTTGCTGGCCTGCGAGACGGGCCGCTGGCGGGTCGAGGGAATCTACGAGTAACGGTGGCGGACGGTGACCACGGTGCTGCCGCGCACTCCCTACGCTGAGCTGCACTGCCACTCCAACTTCAGCTTCCTGGACGGGGCCAGCCACCCTGAGGAGCTGGTCGAGGAGGCGGCCCGGCTGGGGTTGGACGCGATCGCGATCACTGACCACGACGGGATGTATGGGGTGGTGCGCTTTGCCGAGGCAGCCCGCGAGCTGGGCGTCAAGACTGTATTCGGGGCGGAGCTCACCCTCGGCCGCACCGCACCGCGGAACGGGACGCCCGACCCAGAGGGTGAGCACCTGCTCGTGCTGGCCCGCGATCCCGAGGGTTACCGCAGGCTGTCCCGGGTGATCAGTGATGCGCAGCTCGCCGGGAAAGAGAAAGGCAGGCCGGTCTACGACCTCGACGCGGTAGCAGCCGCCGCGGGCGGGCACTGGGTGGTGCTCACCGGTTGCCGCAAGGCAGCGGTGCGCCGGGCGCTGGAGCGCGGAGGTCCGGCCGCCGCAGCCACGCAGCTACGCCGTGTGACCGAGCTGTTCGGCGCGGACCACGTCGTCGTCGAGCTCACCGCCAACGGCCTGGCGGAGGACACCGAGCGCAACGACGAGCTCGCCGCGCTGGCCGCGGCGCACGGGCTGGATACCGTCGCCACCACCGCCGCGCACTACGCCACCCCGGCCCGGCACCGGCTGGCCACCGCACTCGCTGCAGTCCGGGCCCGGCGCAGCCTGGATGAGATGGACGGCTGGCTCCCGGCGGCGGCAACGGCGCACCTACGTTCCGGCGCCGAGATGGCCGACCGGTTCGCCCGCTGGCCCGGGGCGGTCGAGCGGGCCGCCGCGCTGGGTCGGGAGTGCTCCTTCGACCTGCACCTGGTGGCGCCGGACCTGCCGTCATTCGTCGTCCCCGGCGGTCACACCGAGGCCAGCTGGCTGCGCGAGCTCACCTGGCGCGGCGCGGCCACCCGCTATGGCAGCTACGACGAGCGCCCCGGTGCTTACCACCAGATCGAACACGAGCTGGCCGTCATCGAGGAGAAGAACTTCTCCGGCTACTTCCTCATCGTCCACGACATCGTGATGTTTTGCCGGCAGGCCGGCATCTTCTGCCAGGGTCGCGGCTCGGCGGCCAATTCCGCGGTCTGCTTCGCGCTGGGTATCACGAGTGTCAACGCGGTGGCGATGGACCTGCTCTTCGAACGGTTCCTCACCCCGGATCGGGACGGCTACCCCGACATCGACCTGGACATCGAATCCGACCGGCGCGAGGAGGTCATCCAGTACGTCTACGGCACCTACGGCCGCGACTGCGCGGCCCAGGTCGCCAACGTGATCACCTACCGGGCCCGCTCGGCGGTGCGGGACATGGCCAAGGCGCTGGGCTACTCGACCGGTACCCTGGATGCAGGTCTCACCGACATTCCGGGACCGGTGCTGGCGCTGGCCGCCGAGCTGGAGGGGTTTCCCAGGCACCTGGGCGTCCACTCCGGTGGCATGGTGATCTGTTCCCGTCCGGTGGCCGAGGTCTGCCCGGTGGAGTGGGCCCGCAGGGAGCACCGCTCGGTGGTGCAGTGGGACAAAGATGACTGCGCGGCGGCCGGTCTGGTCAAGTTCGACCTGCTCGGGCTGGGGATGCTCGCCGCGCTGCACCACGCGGTCGATCTGGTGGCCCGCCACTACCGGCACCGGGTGCAGCTGTCCGATCTCCAGCCCACCGACCCGGACGTCTACGCGATGCTGGCCCGGGCCGATTCGGTCGGGGTGTTTCAGGTGGAGTCCCGCGCGCAGATGGCCACCCTGCCCCGGCTCAGACCGCGCTGCTTCTACGACCTGGTGGTCGAGGTGGCGCTGATCCGTCCCGGCCCGATCCAGGGCGAGTCGGTGCACCCTTACATCCGGCGTCGCAACGGCCAGGAGGCCTGGGACTACGACCACCCGCGGCTGGCGAACGCGCTGCGCAAGACGCTCGGTGTGCCGCTGTTCCAGGAACAGCTGATGCAGATGGCCATCGACGTCGCCGACTTCTCCGCCGCCGAGGCCGACGAGTTGCGCCGCGCGATGGGCGCTCAACGGTCTCCCGAGCGGATGCAACGGCTCCGCGAGCGGCTATTCGACGGAATGGCCCGTCATGGCATCGTGGGTGAGCGTGCCGAGAAGATCTACGCCAAGCTGCTGGCCTTCGCCAACTTCGGCTTCCCGGAAAGCCACGCGATCAGCTTCGCCTCGCTGGTGTATTACAGCGCCTGGTTCAAGCACCACTACCCGGCGGCGTTCTGCGCCGCCCTGCTGCGAGCCCAGCCGATGGGCTTCTACTCCCCGCAGTCGCTGATCGCCGACGCGAGGCGGCACCGCGTCCTGGTTCGAGGCCCGGACGTCAACGCCAGCGGGGTGCACACGGGGCTGGAACCGGTCGTGGCGGGCGCGCCGGAGCAGGCGGTGCGGCTGGGACTGGCCATGCTGCGCACGGTGGGGCAACCGCTGGCTGCCCGGCTGGTGGAGGAACGGGACACCCACGGCCGCTACCGTGGCATCGCGGACGTCGCGCACCGGGTGGGGCTGAGCACCGCCCAGGCCGAGGCGCTGGCCACCGGTGGGGCGTTCGACCAGCTTGCCCCGCAACGCCGGCAGGCGCTGTGGTCTGCCGGGGCGGTGGCCACGCAGCGGCCGGACCGGTTGCCCGGCACCGCGGTGGGGACCCTCGCTCCACCGCTGCCCGGGATGAGCGCGCTGGAGCTTGCCGCCGCCGACGTCTGGGCCACCGGTGTCTCGCCGGACAGTTTCCCCACCCAGTTCCTCCGGGCCGACCTGGCCAGGCTGGGCGTGGTGACCGCCGCTGAGCTGCGGGAACGGGAGGATGGGCAGCGGGTGCTGGTCGCTGGCGCGGTGACCCACCGGCAGCGCCCGGCCACCGCGGGCGGGGTCACCTTCCTCAACCTGGAGGACGAGACCGGCATGGTGAACGTGATCTGCTCACCGGGTTTCTGGGTGCGGTACCGCACCATCGTGCGGGCCTGCCCGGCGCTACTGCTGCGCGGCCGGCTGCAGATCTCCGAGAGGGTGATCAACGTGCTGGCCGAGCACGCCGCGGCACTGGACCTGCGGGTGCGCTCGGCATCCCGCGACTTCCGGTGAACTCCTCCGGCGATCAGGCAATGTATTTACCACTGGTAAATCTGGCCGCGTTGGCCGAATTTTGTAGTGGTGGGATCTATGATCGTCCGCCGGGAGGTGTCACCATGCCACATCGCGAGCCGACGATCCGCAGCAGGGAACTGGGTGACGGACTGCGCCAGGCCATGGAACAGGCCGGCCTGAACGGCAAGCAGGCTGCCAGGCTGCTCAGCTGGTCACCGAGCTTCGTGTCACTGCTGCTGTCCGGCAAACGCGGGGCCAGCGAGGTGGACATCGCCGCGTTCCTCGGAATGTGCCGGGTCAAGGGCCCCGAGCGGGACCGGCTGCTCGCGCTGTGCCGGGAGCAGGACAACCCAGGCTGGCTGCAGCAGCACGGCTCCCGGCTGCCCAAACAGCTGATGACGCTGATCGACCACGAGAACAAGGCGGTCGCGATCAGCGATTTCCAGCCGATGGTGGTGCCCGGCCTGTTGCAGACCGGTGAGTACGCTGGCGCGCTGATCCGGGAAACGGGAAACGCTCCCGCGGGCGAGGTGGACGACCGGGTGGCGGCCCGGCTGGCCCGGCAAAGCCTGTTCAGCCGGGAGCGCCCGGCCCAGTTCACTTTTTATATGCACGAGTTCGCGCTGCGGCTGCCGGTCGGCGGGTCTGCGGTGATGTGTGAGCAGCTACACCACCTGCTGCGGATGTCGCGGCGCTCCTACCTGACGCTGCGGGTGGTGCCCGCCGCGCTCGGGGGGCACGCCGGAATCGCCGGGCAGTTCATGCTGATGGAGTTCGCCGAGTTCAAACCGGTGGTGTACCTGGACAGCGAGACCGCCTGCCTGTTCCTGGAGAAGCCGGAGGAGATCGCCGCCTACCAGCGCATCCTGGGAGTACTGGCGGAGACCGCGCTGGGCGAGGGACAATCACGGGAGCTGATTACCGCCCTGGCAACCGAGCTCTGTCCGGATCGAGAGGATCATGATGACCGCGCCTGAGCCGGACAGCATCGTCTGGCACACGAGCAGTTACAGCACGACCCACGGTGACTGCGTCCAGGTCAGCTGGCGTAAGAGCAGCTACACCCACGGTAGCGCCACCTGCGTCGAGATCGCGCCCGCGCCGGATCGGGTGCTGGTGCGCGACTCCAAGAACCCCGATGGCCCCGCCCTGGCCCTGCCCGCCCCCGCCTGGCGAGCCTTCCTCAGCACCATCACCCACTGACCCCGCGCACCCCCAATGTGGATCAACTCAGCGAGTCAGGGACCGCTTCAAGGAGACCAACCAGGTCGGTACTGGGCACGATGCGGGTCAGTCGAAGCCCGGCGCGCTCACACAACCTGCGGTACTCCGCCTCGGTGCGTTCGCGACCACCGGAAGTCATGATCATCATCCCCAGATCCGCGAGTTTGGCCATGGACGGCGCTGCGCCCTCCGGGAGCACGAGCTCAGCAAGTAACACGCAGCCCGTGTTGGCCATCGCAGCTCGACACCTCCCCAGGATCTGCACCGCGTGGTCATCGTCCCAGTTGTGGATGACGTTGCTCAGCAGGTAAGCATCGCCTCCTTCAGGTACAGAGTCGAGGAAGTCCCCGCTCACCACCTTGCAGCGGTCAACAACCTGGGCACTGGACATTACTTCCTCGGCACCGGCTACGACTGCCGGTTTGTCGAACAGCACTCCCTGAAGATGCGGGTGAGCGGTCAGAATCGCGGCGAGCAGGCCACCGCGCCCGCCACCAACATCCACCACCGTGCTGAAAGGGGTGAAATCGTACGCTTGCACGATGCTGACAGTCAGGGTCGTGGAAACTGAGGACATTGCCGCATCAAAGGCCGCCGCATCCTCATGGTGCTCCGCCAAGTAGTCGAAGAATGTCGTGCCGTGGACCCGGTCGAACGCCGATTCCCCAGTCTGGATAGTCTCGTACAGATCGGTCCATGGGTCACGTTGGAACGGCAAGCCGATGACCGTCGCACGGTCCCGCAGCGAACCGGGGACGTCACTGCGCAGCATCTCACTGAACGGGGTCAGGGCGAACCGTCGATTCTCCAGCTCCGCGACGACTCCGACATCACCGAGCGCTCGCAGCAGCCGATACAACGACGGGCCGTGAGCGCCTGTCGGCTCCGCGATCTCTTCGGTGTCGCGTGGACCGGTCGCTAGCGCGTCCGCGACTCCGAGCCTGGCGAACACGCTGATTGCCTGGGAGACGAGAGCGTCCCTGGTCAGCTGATGCAACACGACCGCAGGTGGCGGCTCCGTTGGTGAGCCCGTCGGGACCGGTGTCTCGTCACCTGCCATCGTGATCTCTCCTATGGGGGCCGCTTGATGGCTGAACCCGCTGTGACATCGGTCCCGGTTGTTAACTCGCACTGCCTCGCTCCAGCGCATCCGCTAGCCAGCGGGATAATTTCCCTGGGGCCGGACGGCCGCGCCATGCCAGGTGGGCGTCAGGGCGGATCAACAGAACGTCGGTCAGCCGTCCGTTGACCGGTGCCAGCACTACTACATTGTTTTCGCCTAGTCGCTTTTCGGCCGCAGCCACGCTATCTTCGTTGCCCGGTCTGGCAAGCAATGCCCATCGGCCATTCAGTGCTTCATGTAGTTGGGTGCGAGTTCCGTCGGTGTGCTGGCAGGCGATGTCGGGTACTCGTTCGCCTGGTCGTGGCCCGCTGGAGAATCGTCCAGGCTTCGTCGCCAGCGGCCCACCACGATAGTGAATGCCGAGCTGGGAAGAGTTACGCCAGAGAAAGTTCTGCGTCTTCGGATGGTTCATCAACGGTAGCACCAGTCGATCGCGCAGCTGTCTGATGGCCGGCGTGTCAGCCATGACCAGGCGAGTGGTCATCGTGGTGGTGGCAGCAACCCCACTGGCAACCGGGCGACGTTCAGCCTGGTAGCTGTCGAGTAGCTGGTCATGAGCGCGGCCGCTGGCCACCAGGCCGAGCTTCCAGGCCAGATTCTCCGCGTCGCCAAGGCCGGTGTTCATACCCTGTCCACCGAACGGATGGTGGATGGCTGCGGCATCCCCGGCGAGCAGCATTCTTCCCCTGCGGTAGGAATCGGCCAATCGGCGGTGGATGCGGAAGCTCGAGAGCCATTCGATCTTCTCGATCTTCTCTTCGTGGTAGATGCTGCACTTGGTCAGCTGCCGATTGATCAGTGCCTGTACCTCGTCCTCGTCCACGTCGCGGGTGGTGCCTACCGGGGCGGGGCCCATGACACGCCACCGGTTGGCTCCCGGTAGCGGACAGACACTGATCATGTCTCCACCGTCGGTCCAGCTCGTCGCCACTCGACGGTCACTTTCCCAGTGAGCCAGTACATCGGCGAGGAGGAAGCACTCGGCAACTGTCGAGCCAGAAAAGCCGATACCGGCGAGCTTACGAACCGTGCTGTGCGCGCCGTCACAACCGATTAACCAGTCCGCACGCACAGTTTCGTGGCCCTGTGTGGTATACAGAGTCGCAGTAACCCCGGTGGTGTCCTGCTCGGCATCGACGAGCGTGTGCCCCCAGTCCACCTGGCCGCCGATCTCGGTCAACCGACGTCGCAACTCGCCCTCAACCGCCGCCTGCGAGATCAGCAGCGGTGAACGGCCGGAAGCGGCACCGATTCGCTCCAGCGTCATGGTGGAGACCAAGCGTCGGTGAACGTATATCTTAAACTCATCCACCAGCATCGCCCGCTCCGGCAGGTCTCCCAGTGCTCCGAGGCGGACAAGAACCTCGACACCGCGTGGCTGCACACCCAACGCGCGAGAAGTACTGATTGGTCCAGCGGCGCTATCCACCACGCGCACCGAGATGCCCTGGCGACGTAATCCACATGCCAACCCGAGACCAGTCGGACCAGCACCGATAATGAGTACAGTGGAATTCATCATGTTCCTCATTTTCTGTTCCAATAAGCACACCGCCGAAGAGATAGTTTACCGGAACAGTCCGTGTGTCAGCCCAGCTGGATAACTGTACACGTCGCGAAGTACCGCACGCGGCGTCACGGTACCCACGTTGATTTTGCGCGGGGACAACGGAATGGCCCCCACGCAGCCTTCGGGGTGGCTGCCCACCATGGTGTGCCTCCCTGCTGGCGAGCCGTGCTTGCGGCACACCGGATCGGACCAGATGGAGCCTGCCGGCGACGTCGATGGCACGCCGAAGGCGGGATCGGCGAAACGGCGGTCGGTGTGCCGTCGCCTGTCGAATCCCGGCTTCCGGCAGGCAACTCTAGGTGAGTGACGACAATGCGTACAATGCTGTTTTCCAGTTCGGGCCCACTGTCAAGTAATCGAGCTTCCATTGCTGGAAGTCTGCGTGTGACGATTGGCTCGCGTGCTCGGCCAGTGGAGTTGCCAGGCTATGGGTGGCCGATGGAGAAGAGACACTGCACGGGAGATCCGACCGTTGCCTAGCGTGTTTGTATAGCTGACGAAATCTTGCCTGCGGAAACGAGTTGGCATTTTATGCGTGAGCGCGAACAGGGGGATCGACGTTGTCTGGTAATGCCCTTTCGCTGTCGGCTGCTCAGCGTGAGATTTGGTTTGCTGAACAACGGTTGAACACGGCGAATCGGGTCTACAAGGTTGGTGAGTGTGTAGAGATTTATGGGCCGGTCGATCCGGTGTTGTTCGAGGCGGCGCTACGGCGGGTCGTCGGGGAAGTTGACTCACTGCATGTCCGGTTCGCCGAGGACGGCGATGGGCCGCGGCAGGTTGTCGAGCCGTTGTCGAAGTGGCTGATGCCGGTGATCGATGTCAGCGGAGAACCCGATCCGCACATGGTCGCAGAAGACTGGATAGCCGCCGATGTGGCCCGGCCGATGGATCTGGCTCGCGGCCCGCTGTTCAGTTACGCATTGATCAAGGTAGGGTCTGCCCGGTTCTTGTGGTATCAAGGTTACCATCACATCGTGATGGACGGATTCGGTTTTTCTCTCGTGGCGCGGCGAGTGGCTGAAATCTATACGGCGCTCATCCAGGGGCTGACGTGTGAGCAGAATGTGTTTGGTTCGCTGCGTCAACTACTGGACAGTGATTCGAACTACCGTGCCTCGGAGCAGTTTGCAGAGGATCGGAAATATTGGACAAGGCGTTTCGCTGATCGGCCAGAGCCGACCAGACTCGTTGGTCGGTCCTCGGGGACACCTGAGAGTTTTGCGCATCGGACAGCCTTTTTGTCACCATCTGGGGTGGATGGGTTACGGGTAACGGCGCGCCGGGCCGGGGTGCGATGGTCCCGAATAGTGATCGCAGCGACGGCGGTGTACGTGCACCGTCTCACGGGCGCGCGGGATGTGGTTGTCGGTTTGCCGGTCACGGCTCGTCAGGACCCCGAGCTGAAACGCATACCGGGCATGGTGTCAAACGTGGTGCCGCTGCGGTTGTCGGTCCGCCCGGACATGAGCATGTCCCTCCTGATAAGGCACGTGGCAGAGGAAGTCCGCGAGGTAGTAACGCATCAACGCTACCGAGGTGAAGATCTTCACCGTGACCTCGGCCTACGCGGTAACGTCGGGACATTTTTTGCGCCAATAATAAATATCATGCCTTTCGACTGTGATCTGCATTTCGCTGGGTATCGCGCTGCAGCGCGCAACATTTCTGCCGGATTCATCGATCTGTCATTTATCGTGCGGGGCAGGAGGGAGGGTTCAGGATTGCGGATCGATTTTGACGCGCATCCGGAAGTCTGCAGCACTGACGATCTGGCCGCCCATCAGCAACGTTTTCTGAGTCTGGTGGAAGCCATTGCGGTCGCTGATCCTGATCAACCGATCAGCCGGATTGACCTGCTCACCCCCGAGGAACGCCACCGGTTGCTGGTGGAGTGCAACGACACCGCGGTCCCGGTTCCCGCTGTCAGCCTGCCGGTGTTGTTCCAAACCCAGGTGCACGCCACACCGGAAGCGGTGGCGGTGGTGTGCGGTGATGTCACGCTGACCTACGCGCAGCTCAACGTCAGGGCAAACCGGCTCGCGCACGCGTTGATCGCTCAGGGGGTGGGCCCGGAGCAGATCGTGGCGTTAGCGCTGCCCCGCTCGGTGAACATGATCGTCGCGGTGTTGGCGGTCCTCAAAGCGGGTGCTGCCTATCTGCCGTTGGACCCTGACTACCCAGCCGAGCGGATTACCTTCATGCTCACCGATGCGGCACCCGCTCTTCTGGTGACTACCACCACGATCAACCGTGTGCCCGACACCCCCGGGTTGTCGCGGCTGGTCATTGATGAGCCCGACACTGTCACTATCCTGGATCACCAGCCCGACACCGACCCCACCGACACCCATCGCACTGGTCCTCTGATCCCCACTCACCCCGCCTACCTCAGCTACACCTCCGGGTCCACTGGCACCCCCAAAGCCGTGGTTGTCTCTCATCAGAGTGTGGTCAACCTCGTGGGTTGGGCAGTGTCTAGCTTTGGTTCCGCGCGACTGTCCCGGGTGTTGGCCTCGACGTCGCTGAACTTTGACGTGTCGGTTTTTGAGATGTTGGCGCCGTTGGCTTGCGGTGGCAGCGTGGAGGTGGTGCGGAATCTGCTTGCGCTCACCGAGCACGAGCAGGCGGGGTGGAGCGGTAGCCTTATCAGCGCGGTGCCCTCGGCCTTGTCGCAGGTGCTGGCACACGGTGGGGTGGACGTCAAGGCCGATGTCGTGGTGCTGGCCGGAGAGGGTCTAGCTCAGCAGACCATGCATGGTATCCAGGCAGCGATCCCGGCCTGCCAGGTAGCCAACATCTATGGTCCGACCGAGGCGACGGTGTATGCCACTGCCTGGTATAGCGACACAACGGTGTCCATCGCGCCGCCGATTGGCCGGCCGATCAGTAATACCCGGGTGTATGTGCTCGACGCTGGCCTGCAGCCGGTGCCGGTGGGGGTGGCGGGCGAGTTGTACATCGGTGGGACGGGGTTGGCGCGGGGGTATCTAGGTCGGCCTGGGTTGACCGCGCAGCGGTTTGTGGCTGACCCTTATGGTCCGGTGGGGGCTCGGATGTATCGGACCGGGGATCTGGTCCTCTGGAACCCCGAGGGGAACCTGGTGTTTGTGGGCCGGGTGGATGATCAGGTCAAGGTCCGGGGGTTCCGGATTGAGCCGGGTGAGATCGAGACGGTGCTGGCCGGGCATCCTGAGGTCGCGCGGGTGGCGGTGATCGCTCGGGAAGACCGGCCTGAGGATCGGCGGTTGGTCGCTTATGTGGTGGCGGATAGCGCTGGCCGGGTCCGTAACGAGCAGGCGGAACGAGACCAGGTCGGCGAGTGGGCACAGATCTATGATTCGCTGCACGCGGCGTCGGGCTCACCGGTGTTCGGGGAGGATTTCACCGGGTGGAACAGCAGCTATGACGGTCACCCGATCCCGGTGGCGCAGATGCGGGAGTGGCGTGAGCAGGCCGTGGCGCGGATCCGGTCACTGCACCCTCGGCGGGTGCTGGAGATCGGGGTGGGGACGGGGTTGTTGTTGTCCCAGCTCGCGCCCCTGTGTGAGAGCTTATTGGGCCACCGATTTCTCGGGTGGGGTGATCGATGCCCTGGCCGGGCACATCGAGCGGGATCCTGAGTTGGCCGGGCGGGTGGTACTGCGCACCCAACCCGCGCATGATGTTGAGGGGTTGCCGGTCGGGTTGTTCGATACCGTGATCCTCAACTCCGTGGTGCAGTATTTCCCCACCATCGACTATCTGGTTGAGGTGCTGGAGCGGGCGTTGGATCTGGTTGCCCCGGGCGGGGCGGTATTTCTGGGTGACGTGCGCAACCTACGGCTACTACGCCCGTTGGTCACCGCCGTGCAGCTGCACCGGGCCGATTCCACGACTGACCTGGCGGCGCTGCGCCGGGCGGTCGAGCAAGCCATCCGGGTGGAAAAAGAACTGCTGGTCGATCCCGAGTTCTTCACCGCGTGGGGCCGCACCGTCAGCGACGTCGGTGGGGTGGACATCCGGATCAAACGCGGCCAGCATCACAACGAGCTCACCCGCTACCGCTACGACGTGGTGTTGTACAAACACCCCATCACCCCGCTACCGCTGGGCCAAGCCACACAGCTGGGCTGGGGCCACCAGATCAGCGACCTGCCCGCGTTAACCGACTATCTGACCACCGAGCACCCGGAGCTGGTGCGCGTCACCGGGGTGCCCAACACCCGCCTCACCCATGAGGTCGCCCTCACGCAAGCGTTCCAGACCGGCAGCCCGCTGGCCGAGCTGCTCAAGCAGCTACACACCCCCCACACCGACCCGGTACCACTCGACGCCGCCGAGGTATCGGAGGTGCTCGACCCGGAGACGCTGCAGGCGCTGGGCCAGCGGTGTGGCTACTGGGTAGGTATTACCTGGTCAGCGACCACTTCTGAGGCCCTGGACGTCGTGTTCGCTGACGCCACCCAGACCACGGCAGCTGTTCCCACCGGCCTGTACCGGCCTACCAGCACCGACCAGACACCACTATCCTCATGGACCAACAACCCCACCGCGGCTCGGAGCACCGGCGCGCTGATCAGCGGGCTGCGGGAGTTAGCGCGGGCGCGGTTGCCAGAGTACATGGTGCCCGCAGCGGTGGTCATGCTTGATGCGTTGCCATTGACACCGAATGGGAAACTGAACCGTAACGCGCTACCCGCCCCCGAATTCACGTCGGTTGGGGGCGGTCGGGCACCCAGGACACCACAAGAACAACTGCTCGCTGAGTTGTTCGCTGAAGTACTAGGCTTGGCCGGTGTCGGTATCGACGATGACTTCTTTGATCTGGGTGGACATTCACTGCTCGCGACCCGCCTGATCACCCGGATCCGCGACACCTTCGGGGTCGAGCTGGGATTGCGGACCCTGTTCGAAACCCCGACTCCAGCCGGGGTGGCCGCGCGACTCCACGTGGATGATCCAAGGGACTCCTTCGAGATGATCCTGCCGTTCAGACCCCAAGGCCGCCGCTCGCCGCTGTTCTGTATCCACCCAGGCGGAGGAATCAGCTGGTCCTACTGTGGACTGATCAAACACCTCGGCCCGGACCATCCGATCTATGGAGTGCAGGCGCGCAGCCTCGCTCGGCCAGAGCCACGTCCGACCTCCGTTGAGCAGATGGCAGCCGACTATGCCGACCACATAAACATGGTCCAACCCGCCGGGCCGTACTGTCTTCTCGGCTGGTCCTTCGGAGGCATCGTCGCTCATGCCGTCGCTACCGAGCTTCAACAGCGTGGCAAGCAGGTCGCTCTGCTGGCGGTACTCGATACCTACCCGGCTTGCGGGCAGCTGTCGCATGAGGATGTGCCTGAACTCGATGAACGGGACATGCTTATTGGTATGCTCGATGCGCTCGGTTACGACGTGAAGAGCCTGAAAGGCAAACCGTTGACGTTCGCCCAGGCTGTGGAGATTTTCCGTCGTAGCCAGGACAGCGTATGGGCAAGTTTTGAAGAGTTTCACCTCTCCGCCGTCGCGAAGATCTTAACCAATAACTCCCATATCATGGTTGACTTCACTCCACGCCGATTCCATGGAGACTTGCTGCTGTTCACCTCGACAATCCATGAACCGACAATCTATCAACCGAAAACCCCTCAACCTGAGGATGTGCCCACACCTGAGGCATGGAAGCCATATGTTGACGGCACAATCGAAACCCATGCCATCGTCAGCAGGCACGATCGCATGATGCAGTCAGGGGCGCTCGCCCAGATCGGGCCGATCCTGGCAGTCAAACTCCAAGAAATCACTGATTGCATCTCCGGCTCACCGGGAGCGCTGAGACATGACCAATCCCTTCGAGAATCCTGACGGCACCTACTTCGCGCTGATTAACGACGAGGGCCAATGCTCCCTGTGGCCAGCCTTCGTCGAAGTACCAGCCGGTTGGACCGTTGCCCACCCCGAAGACACCCGTCAGGCCTGCCTGGACTACATCAACCAACACTGGACCGACATGCGGCCCAAAAGCCTCATCTACGCCATGAACACTCAGCGGTAGGTAGGCGCGGAAGTGCATGCGTCCGGAAATGAACGATTCCGGCCACACTGCGGCCTGATGCCTGCGCGGGGAGACGTCCATGTTACAGAAAAGGGACATCATGTCACAGAAGAAATCCACTCTCGTACCCATGCCCGACGAAGTCGGTCGGCTTTATGATCGTTTCACTTCGCCCAGTCTCATGCCGCCGGGCAACAACCTGCACGTCGGCTACTGGGATAACCCCGACAGCGAGGTTTCTCTCGGCGAAGCAACCGACCGGCTGACCGATATGATGACCGAGAAGTTGAAGATCGGGGTCGGAAGCCACGTCCTCGATGTCGGTTGCGGGATCGGCGGACCTGGTGTGCGGATAGCTCGACTCACCGGAGCCCGGGTGACCGGTATCTCGGTAAGTCAGGAGCAAATTAGATTCGCCAACTCCCTTGCGGAATCGGCGGGAGTCGCTGAAAGAGCGGTGTTCCAGTGGGCAAATGCGATGAAACTGCCGTTTCCGTCGCAGTCCTTCGACGCTGCTATTGCCATTGAATCATTTTTTCACATGCCGGATCGTGGACAGGTGCTCGCGCAGATCTATCGGTCACTCCGGCCGGGAGGCCGGCTAGTCCTGACCGACTCCTTCGAACGTGCACCGATCCCCGCCGCAAAGCAACTTACGGTGAACCGGTTTTTCAACTATTCCATGGCGACCATGGCGACCATGGTGCAGGCCGAGGACTACCCACCCCTGCTCCGGCACGCAGGACTGTGGTTCGAGGAGATTCTGGACATCAGTGAGCAGACGCTTCGCAATAGCTACATCTGGTGGTCGCGGTGGACGAAGCGCCAAAACCTCGATCAGGGTGACGAGATGACTGCTGATCGACTCGACGTTGAGGACCTGATTGACATCCCGGAATTAGGCTACCTTATGGTCGTGGCCAAGCGCCCAGAGAAATAAATTCCCGCGCCAGCCTCACCACGTCACAGGCAGCTCTGCTAGACCCCCGCTGAGCAGTTCGTCGCGTTCCCGCAACGACTCGACCGGAACAGCCAGCCGCAGCGTCGGGAACCGGTTGAGGAGGGCGGGGAACAGCATCTGCAGCTCGATCCGAGCCAGCGAGGCACCGGGACAGAAGTGCGGGCCGTACCCGAAGCTCAGATGTGGGTTGCGTTCGCGATGCACGTCGAACCGGGTTGGTTCGGGGAAGAGCTGTTCATCGAGATTGGCCACGCGCAGCCCGAGCATGACCAGCTCACCGGTGTGGATGGTGACGCCGCCGAAGGTGAAGTCGGTGTTGGCGTAGCGAGGTAGTCCTATGGTCTGCTCGGCACCGGATGCGCTCGTGGGCAGCAGCATGCGGAGTATTTCCTCGACCGCCGGTGTGATGAGCTCTGGATCGTGGCGCACCGCATCCGCTTGCTCGGGGTGAGTGAGCAACAGGATCACCCCGCGATCGATCGCGGCCATCGTGGTCTCGTAGCCAGCCAAGAGAAGCACAACACTGAACATCGCGATGCCGTTGACAGTCAGACCAGGCTCGGCAGTAGCTACAGCGACTAGGTCAGAGATAAAATCGTCATCTGGCTGCGCCTTTGTGCGCTCCACCAAAGTTCGCATGTAAACCCGCAGTTGTGTCAGCCCGGCCTGGGAACGCGCCGTGTCGGTGATGTGCGCCGCGTCGTCAGCCCAGCGGCGGAAATCCTCCCGGTCGGCGTAGGGCACGCTGAGGAGTTCGCAGATCACGAGCGCCGGGAGCGGGAAGGACACCGCTTCATGGAAATCAACTGGCTGCGCATGGCCCGCCATGGCGTCGAGCAAGCCTGTGATAATTGCCCTTACCCGTGGCCGCAGGCTCGTCATCCGCCGTGCGGAGAACGCCGGCGCGGAGAGGCGGCGCATCCGGTTGTGTTCTGCGAGTTCGGTCGGCCTGCCTATCGGACCACCGAAGGCGGAGGGGGAAACACGGGCCGCATGCTCCGGTTCGGCGTGCGAAAGGACCAAGCGGGGATCGGACAGCAGTGCCCTCACGTCGTCATAGTTCGTCACCAGCCAGGCGGAATCTCCGGCCGGCGTGGTCACCCGTCGAATCGCCGTGCTCACCACCTTACCTCCCACGGTTTTCCCACTCTCCTACGTAGAGGTAGACCATGACTTGGTCACGCCGTGCGTTGCGCCTGGAAGAGGATGTTTCCATGCTCTTGGCGGTCACCACGGAACAGTACTGGAGTCGGCCGCCGATAGGCGGCTGCCTGCTTGACCACGTCGTACGTAGTCGGCAGCCACCCGTGCCGGATCAACCACTGGTCAGTGGGACCGGTAGGGCCTCCCTTGACCATCTCGTCCAGTGACATGCCCGTCTCCTCGAAGAACGGCTGCAGACGAGGAGTGGCCACCGAGCCGTCGTGCGTGTGATCGAGGGCGAACCAACTCGACGGCCCGGACAACAGGTTCACTTCGTTGAGCAACCAGTCGCAGTCGGCGGCGGTGAAGACTCCCAGCATTCCCTCGGCCAGCCAGGCCGTCGGGCGTCCGATGCCGAAGCCGGCGTTGCGGAGGGCGGTCGGCCAATCCTCCCGAAGATCCGCGTGCACCACGATCCGCTCGCACGTCGGCCGAGCGGCCTGGTTGATGAGAACCTGCTCCTTGAATTCCAGCACATCGGGCAGGTCCACCTCGAACAGCCGTAGACCAGCTGGCCAGTTCAAACGGAACGCCCGGGTGTCCAGACCCGCGGCCAACACGACGACCTGGCGGCAACCAGCGGCGCAGACCTGGTGGAAGTACTCGTCGAAAAAGCGGGTTTTGATCACGATGACATCGCCTATCATCGCCATCAGGTCGGAGTGCGGTGTACCCTGTGGCTGCGGAAGTGTTTCCCGCGCCGGGAGGAAAGGAATCGCCGGTCCAGCCGCGTCCACGAAGTGCTGTGCGAGGTGGTCGTTGAACAGTTGATCGGGTCGCTGGGTCTCAATCGCTCGTGCCATCGCGTTGCCCAGGGCGGTCCAGCTCTCGTTGGGCATCGCGATGGGCGCACTCTGGTAATCCACAATGTACCTCCTTGATGGCAGGTTACCACGGTCAGAGAGGCGCTGTTGCGTTGTGCAGAAGTGGGGCAGGCTGGATCCCGTTCGCGTGGTCTGATCAGATCGCCAGGGCCAGTTTGGTGAAGGCAGGCGCCATCCGCAGTCGGGATTTTAATCGGCTGTGGTTTGCTTCGATCGGGTTGTTCACATACTTCTTCATGACTATGGTAAGCAGTGGGCAACAGTTCATCCAGTGCTCGTGGGTAGGCGGGTGCCAGGTTGGTGCTCACCTCAGTGGGAAGTGTGCCGTGTCTTAAGCGCGTGGGTGAAGAACCTGCGGGTGGCCGCCAGATGGTGTGAAGCTCCGTGATCGCCAACGCACCTGCCATCTGGGGCCGGAGGCGATCTGGTGGAGCGGGCTGGCAAGGTGAGGACGTGCTGGAGAGCAGCGGTGAGGACTTCACCGACGCGGTGTTCGCCGACCAGGAGTGGGAGGGGCGCTGCTTCGTCGGCTGCCGGTTCACCGACGCTGACCTGCGTGGGTTGCGCACTCGTGGCTGCCGGTTCACCCACTGCGACTTCACCCTGGCCGACCTCGGCGCCTCCGAGCATCGCGCGACGGCATTCCACACCTGCACCTTCCAGCGCACCATGCTGGCCGACTCGGTGCTGGAGAGCTGCTCACTGCTGGGCAGCACGCTCAGCGACTGCCGGCTGCGGCCGTGGACCCTGCGCGAGGTCGATATGCGCCTCACCGCGCTGGGCCACGCCGATCTCCGGGAGACCATGCTCGCCGGGTTGCGGCTGACCGAGGCGAACCTGGTGCGGGCCGACCTGCGGGGCGCTGACCTCTCCGGGGCCGACCTGACCGGGGCCCGGATGCTGGGGGCCCGGCTGGAGGGCGCCGACCTGCGTGGGGCCCGGCTGGACGCCGACGCTCTGGTGCAGGCGCGGCTGACCGGGGCCCGGATCGACGTGGACACCGCGATCCGCTTCGCCGTGGCGAACGGCCTGCGGGTGGACCTGGGAGTGTGACCAGGGGGTGGGCCGGACAGCCGGTCGGAGCCTCGGCCCGGGCGCCGTCGCACGTGAGCCCCGGTGCAAGGATGCCCTCATGAGCGCGGTGGTGCTGGGCGGTGGGGCGACCAGAGTGATGGTGCGTGCCACCGTCGTCGAGGCCGCCGAGCGGGCCGGTCCACCATGACCGGGCGGACGAGCCTGCGGCCACAACTGACCTTTGGCTTGGTCCTGGCCGTGGTCGCGGTGGGCATGGTGCGTATCGCGCAGTACCACTGGCGGGAAGGTACTGTGATCATCGGCGGCGCGCTGCTGCTCGCTGCGGGGTTGCGGGCGGTGCTTCCGCCCGAGCGGACCGGGTTGCTCGGGATCCGCCGCCGCGCCTTGGACGTGCTCACCTACGGCGTCTTCGGGCTGCTGATGCTGTTCGTGGCGCTGACGATCACCGGGGGACCGCTGGCCGTAGGCTGAGGCCTGATGTGCCCGATTGATGGTGTCTCACGAGGATTGCTCACAGAGGATTGCGCACGGGAGGATTGATCACGGATGGCACGTTCCGGCACGGTCGCGGTCATCGGAGCCGGCTTCTACGGTTCGACCACCGCGCAGCGGCTGGCCGAGTACGACCTGTTCGACACTGTCGTGCTCACCGACATCATCGAGGGCAGGCCGGAGGGCTTGGCGCTGGACATGAACCAGTCCCGGCCGGTGGAGGGCTTCGAGACCAGGATCGTCGGCCAGACCACCGGCCAGGACGGTTCGGGCTATGAGGCGATCGCCGGCAGCGACATCGTCGTGATCACAGCCGGGTTACCCCGCAAACCTGGGATGAGCCGGATGGACTTGATCGAAGTCAACGCCCGCATCGTCCGGCAAGTTGCGGAGAACGTTGCCCGGCATGCCCCGGATGCGGTCGTCATCGTGGTGTCCAACCCGCTGGATGAGATGACCGCGCTGACGCAGCTCGCCACCGGGTTCCCCCGGCACCGGGTGATGGGCCAGGCCGGGATGCTCGACACCGCGCGGTTCACCAGCTTCGTCGCCGATGAACTCGCTGTCCCGGTGTCCTCGGTGCGCACCCTGACGCTGGGCTCGCACGGTGACACCATGGTTCCGGTGCCCAGCGCGTGCACCGTGGACGGCAAGCCACTGGTCAACCTGCTGCCCGCCGACAAGATCGAGGAGCTGATCACCCGTACTCGAAACGGTGGCGCCGAGGTCATCGCCCTGCTCAAGACCGGGTCGGCCTACTACGCCCCGTCCGCCGCGGTGGCCCGCATGGTGCGCGCGGTGCACGAGGACTCCGGTGCCGTGCTGCCGGTCTGCGCCTGGGTGGACGGCGAGTACGGAATCTCCAATGTTTACTTGGGCGTCACCGCCGAGCTGGGTCGGCATGGGGTACACCGGGTGGTGGAAACCCCGCTGACCGCCGGCGAACTCGCGCAGCTGCGACAGGCCGCGCAGGCAGTTGCTACCAAACAGGCCGACGTGCGGGACCTGTGAGTGGCGATGCGAGCTATGACTCGCATCGCCACTCACAGGTCCGACGAAGGAGGACATCTTGATCAAGGTAGCTGGAACCGTCGTCGAACTCGACGGCGACGAGATGACTCGCGTCATCTGGCAGGTCATCAAGGACAAGCTGATCCTGCCCTATCTCGACATCACCCTTGACTACTACGACCTCGGCATCCAGCATCGGGACGCCACCGACGATCAGGTCACCGTCGAGGCCGCGCACGCGATCGCCCGGCACGGGGTGGGTGTCAAATGTGCCACCATCACGCCCGACGAGGCGCGGGTCGAGGAGTTTGGCCTGAAGAAGATGTGGCGCTCACCCAACGGGACGATCCGCAACATTCTCGGTGGTGTGATCTTCCGGGAACCGATCGTCTGCCCCAACGTCCCCCGTCTCGTACCGCACTGGACCAAGCCGATCATCATCGGTCGCCACGCGCACGGTGACCAGTACAAGGCCAGCGATTTCACCGTCCCGGGGCCGGGCGCCGTGACGATCACCTACACCCCCGACGACGGTCGCGAGCCGCTGGTGACAGAGGTGGCGCACTTCGATGAGGGCGGCGGTGTCGCACTCGGGATGTTCAACTACCGCACATCCATCGAGGATTTCGCCCGGGCATCGCTGCGCTACGGCCTAGCCCGCGGGTACCCGGTCTACCTGTTGACCAAGAACACGATCCTCAAGGCCTACGACGGCATGTTCAAAGACGTGTTCGCCGAGATCTATGAGTCGGAGTTCAAAGCTGATTTCGAGGAGTACGGCCTCACCTACGAGCACCGATTGATCGACGACATGGTGGCTGCCGCGCTGAAGTGGTCCGGCGGTTACGTCTGGGCCTGCAAGAACTACGACGGCGACGTGCAGTCCGACGTCATCGCGCAAGGCTTCGGCTCACTGGGCCTGATGAGCAGCGTCCTGATGACCCCGGACGGCCGGACCGTCGAGGCGGAGGCCGCGCACGGCACCGTCACCCGCCACTTCCGGCAGCATCAGCAGGGCAAACCCACCTCGACCAACCCGATTGCGTCGATCTTTGCGTGGACCGGAGGCCTGCGCCACCGTGGCATGCTGGACGCGACCCCCGAGGTCACCCGATTCGCGCAGACCCTGGAGCGGGTCTGCATCGACACCGTCGGGAGCGGCACAATGACCAAGGACTTGGCGTTGCTGATCGGCCCAGCGACCCCGTTCCTGACTACCGAGGCCTTCCTCGACGAGCTCGACCAGGGGTTGCGGCAAGCCATGGGATTGTGAAGCATGACCTCATCCGGGAATGAGATTCTCCCAGAGTGAGATCGTGGCAGCGGAGAGTGGTAGGTGGCTACGACAAGGAAGCAGTGGGTCATCGGAGGAGCTGTGGCGCTGGGCATCGTCCTGTTGGTCGCTGCGCATAACGGTGAGACCCCTAGCGGGACCACGAGCAGTAGCACGGTAGCCGGCGCCTCGCGGCCGTGCACGGTGACGGTCACAGCGGATCGGCTCAGCGTGCGATCCAGCCCCGACGGCAACGCCTCCGTCGTGACGACCTACAGCAAGGGGGCGGTGGTATCGGCCGACCGAACCGTCCGCAACGGCTTCCGGCAACTCCAGCCGGGCTACTGGGCCGCGCAGGCATACCTCGACCCAACGTGGGACAGCGACTGCGGCTGACCGGCCTGGACGCTGAGCGAGCCCACGAACTCGCAGCGCACACGACGCGCGCGAGGATACAACCAGGTGGGTTTTCTTCTGCTGGTGACGGGCCGGATGCGCATCCGCTGACTAGCGTAGGGAGGTATGCGGGGGACTAGTCCACAGCAGACCGACGGGCAGCCGGGCCTGCTCCAGCGTTACCGGCTGCGCTACCCGTGGTTGGACCATCTGGTGCGTGCCGGGCAGTCCTACACCGCCCACCACGGTGACCACTACGCTGCGGCGATCACGTTCTTCAGCGTGCTCTCCCTGGTGCCGCTGTTGATGATCGCCTTCGCGGCCGCGGGTTTTGTGCTCGCCGACAACCCGGAGCTGCTGCGCCACTTGCAGGATCAGATCCAGTCGTCGGCGCCTGCCGGGTTGGGCCCGACTCTCGACCAGATCATCGTCGGGGCGATCAACTCCCGCAGCGGCGTGGGGATCGTGGGCCTGCTCGGTGCGCTGTACTCCGGACTGGGCTGGATGGGCAACCTCCGCGAGGCGCTCACCGCCCAGTGGCGAATAGCACAGTGGCGAATAGCACAGGGGCGAATAGCACAGGGGCAATCGACACAGGGGGAGCAGCCGCCCGAGCCGGAGGGCTTCCTCCGCAGGAAGGTCTTCGACCTGCTGGCGTTGCTCGGCCTGGGGTTGGCGCTGGTGGCGTCCTTCGCGCTGACCGGTGTCGGCACCGCGTTCGCCAGCGTTGTGCTGAACGCCCTGGGCCTGGGGCAGGTTTTCGGGGCCCGGCTGGTGCTCGTGGCCCTCGCTGTGGCGGCGTCGGTGGCCGGCATGTGGCTGGTGTTCCTCTGGGTGATTGCGCGGCTGCCGCGGAAGCCGGTGCCGCTGCGCAGCGTGACGCGCGCCGCGTTGTTCGGGGCGGTTGGTTTCGAAGTCCTGAAGCAGGCCTTTGCCATCTACCTGGACATCATCACCAACAGCCCTACTGGACGGCTGTTCGGCCCGCTGATCGGACTGATGGTGTTCGCCTACTTCGTCTCCCGGTTCCTGCTGTTCCTCACGGCGTGGGCAGCGGTGGCCTCGGCAAAGGTACCGGAGGACCAGCAGCAGGCCCCCCGCGAAGTCCCATCGCCGCTACCTGCGGAGACCCATCCCCACGTCGTCGTCGGGTCTGCCCAAGCGTCCCCGCTAGTGCCCCGCGCCGGCAACGGTGATGGTCAGGGCGAGTCGGAACCAGCCGGGCGGAACCGCTAGCCCAGTCCGGGGTTTTACCCTGATACGCCCAAGCCTGGATGGGTGTCTACTGGAGGCCAGCGGGTCAGCTCCCACTGTGCCCCTCCCCACGCGCTAGGAGACATCATGCAAACCCTGATCAAGGTTCTCGGGATCATTGCGTTGATCTGGATTGGGTTCACGGTGCTGGGCTGGGTGCTGGGTGTCGCGTTCAAGCTGCTGTTCTGGGTGGTGGTGATCGGCGGGGTGCTGTTCGTCGGCTCGGCCGCCTACGCCGCAGTGAAGAGCACGTCGGACCGTCAGGCGCTCGATCGGTAGTGATCAGGCCGGGTCCGGCCCAGCCAGTCAACGTCCGGCGCCTGTCAAGACCCGCCGGATCAGGTGCATCGCGGCGGCCACCGACCGGTCGCGGATCTCGGCGCGGTCGCCGGGCAGCACCGGGTCGCTGGCTAGGGTCGTGCCGTCGCTGGTGCTCACGCAGAGGCACACGTAGCCGACCGGCTTGGCGTCAGTGCCCCCGCCTGGACCGGCTACTCCGGTGATCCCGCATCCGATGTCGGCACCGAAGCGGTTCCGCGCCCCGTCGGCCATCGCTCGGGCCACCTGCGGGGACACCGCACCGTACCGCTTGATCAACTCGGCGGCCACCCCGAGCACCTCGGTCTTGGCGGTATTGGAGTAGGCCACCACACCGCCCGCGACGTAGTCCGACGCCCCGGGCCGCTCGGTGAGCCGGGCGGCCAGCAGCCCACCGGTGCACGACTCGCCGAGCCCGATCCGCCGTCCCCGCAGCAGGCTGGCGAGCTGGTCGTCCAGCGAGCTGCCGTCGGTCGAGAACAGGTACCGCGCGTGCCGGGCCCGGATAGCCTCGATCAGCGCATCGCGGATCGCCTCCGCGCCGGGCCGATGCCGGATGTCAATCTCCAGCTCGGCCTGCCGCAGGCAGGTGGTGATCTCCAGCGGGGCCAGTTCCAGCGTCGCGCTCACCTCGCGCAGGGTCGCCGCGATCTCCGACTCGGGCAGCCCGAACAGCCGCAGCCGCGCTGATTCGAAGGGTCGGGCGCGCGCCAGCACCGCTCTGGCGGCGGAGGTGCCCAGCGCCGCGTGCCACGTCGCCTGCAGCTCGCGAGGTGGTCCGGGCAGCACGATCACCGTCGGCCCGCCCGCGACCGGGACCACCAGGCCGGGTGCCGTCCCCACCGGGTCGAGCGGCTGTGCGCCGTGGGGCACCATCGCCTGCTTGCGGTTCGCTACCTGCAATGCCTCCGGGCTGAAGTGCGCCAGGTGGCTGAACCGGGCGAGGATGGCGGCGATCTGCTGCTCCAGCGCCTCGTCGAGCTCCAGCTCCACTCCGGCGAACCCGGCGACCACCTCGGCGGTCAGGTCGTCCGCGGTCGGGCCGAGCCCACCGCTGGTGATGACCAGGTTGACACGCTGGCTGGCGAGGAATCGCAGTGCCGCCGCCAGGTCCGCCGATCGATCTCCGACGCACAGCAGGTGGGCTACCTCGACGCCCAACTCGCCCAGCCGCTGCGCCAGCCACGGGCCGTTGCGGTCGGTGATCCGGCCGCTGAGCAGTTCCGTTCCCGTGACCACGATCCCTGCCCGGACATCGGGGCCGTCGTTCCTCACGAGACGGCACGCTAGCGGGGTTCGGGGCCTTACGTCGAGTGGAAAAATGGTAGCTCTCGGTACGATCGATCTCGCTCTCGCGGGATAAAATCTACGCTATTTAGGTGATATATGGCGTCCAATACTTCCAAAAAACTCTACCTTCAGTAGAGAAGATATTGAACGATGTGCCCTGATCGGGGCGTGGTCAGACCGGATTCACGAAGCTGGGAGAAGAGACAGTTGGACGCGAGCGGTATCCGCGGAAGCGGCCTCTGCCAGTTGTCGCGACGCCATCAAGGTGAGCCCGAGACCCTCGACGCGCGGATCGTCGCGGACCGATGAGCATCGCGTCTGGGTGGCTGGGCATCCTGGGGCGGGAGCGGGCCCGGCCCGCCCGGCTGCGCGAGTGGCCGCACGCCTGGTTGCTGGCCGTGGGCACGGTGTGTTTCGGCGCGTTTATGGGCCAACTCGATGCCAGCATCGTCACCCTGACCTACCGGCCGCTGCGGTTACAGTTCCACGCGTCGCTGGCCGGAGTGCAGTGGGTGTCGCTGTCCTACCTGCTGGCCCTGACGGCCCTGCTGATCCCGGTCGGGCGCCTGGCCGATATCCATGGCCGCAAGTTGACCTACCTCTACGGGTTCGTGGTGTTCACCCTCACCTCGGCGCTGTGCGGCCTGGCGCCGTCCTTGGGGGTGCTGATCGGTTCCCGGGTCGTGCAGGCCATCGGCGCGGCGATGCTGCAGGCCAACAGCGTCGCGCTGGTCGCGACCAGCGCCCCCCCGCAGCGCATGCGGGCCGCGCTGGGGATCCAGGCCGGTGCCCAGGCCGTCGGCCTGGCGCTGGGACCTACCGTCGGCGGGCTGCTGGTGTCCACCCTGGGGTGGCGGTGGGTGTTCGACATCAACATCCCCGTCGGTGTCCTTGGCGTCGTCGCCGGGATCTACCTGTTGCCCCGCACCCGACGCCGCGCCCCCACCGCAGGGTTGGACCGGTCCGGGCTGCTGCTGCTGGCCACCGCGACCACCAGCCTGCTGCTCGGGATCTCGGTCGCCTCAGGGATGTCGTTACCCGGCTGGGTCACGATCGTGCTGCTGGCCCTTTCGGCCGTGGCGGCGGCAGGGTTCGTCCTGCGCCAACGCCGTGCCACCGCCCCGCTGGTCCAACTCGCCCTGTTCCGCACCCGTGCGGTCAGTGCCGGCCTGCTCGGTGCCCTCTGCGGCTACCTCGTGCTGTTCGGTCCGCTCGTCCTGATCCCGGTCATCCTGACCGACGGCGGCTTCTCCGAACTGCACGCCGGGCTGGTGCTCACCGCCCTGCCCGCCGGGTTCGCCCTCGCCGCGGTCGGGGCCGAGCGGCTGTTGCCGTGCTCCTGGACCGACCGCACCCGGGCCACTCTCGGCGCCGCGATGAGCATCGCCGTCCTCGCTGGGCTGCTGGTCACGCCGCCCAGCACTGGGTGGTTGGTCACCCTGCTTGCCCTGCTCGGTGTCGCGCTGGGCACCTTCACCCCGGCAAACAACACTCTGGTCATGGGGGCCATCCCGGCCCAGTCCGCAGCTACCGGTGGTGGGCTGGTCAGCATGACCCGCAGCCTGGGGACCGCTCTGGGTGTCGCCCTGGTTACCCTCGCCCTCAGCCTCGGCGCCAGCGGGCACCATATTCTTGACGGCCCGCACACCGCCGTTCTCGTCCTCGCCGCCGCCGCGACGCTGATCCTGCTCTCGGCCCGACTCACCCCCTCCGGGCATGGCGCAGCACGCTCCTCGTCCAGCGGCGAGGGTAAGGCCGACTGACCAGATCCGAGCGTGTGACCTCTGGTAGAACCGCTCATCTCAGCCCACGGGCCGGTCAGCGTATCCAATGTCACACCAGACACAGCTGCCTCTTTCATCTCAGAAGTCACACCGTTCACGCTAGAGTCCCTTTTTGATCACGTGAAGTCACCAGTTCCGGACCCGCTGAACGCAACCGACTCGTTCCCGCCTGGCTGCTCGGCGGGCCCGTTTGCGAAAGCAGGTACCCCCTTGATGCACTTCGACCTGGACCTCGCCGTGGCGGGGCTGATGGTCGGCCTCCTGGTCGGCCTCATCGGCATGGGTGGTGGCGCGCTGCTCACCCCGCTGCTTGTGCTGTTCTTCCGGGTCGCACCGCTGGCCGCGATCTCCAGCGACCTGATCACCTCGCTGGTCATGATGCCCGTCGGCGCGGTGGTGCATCTGCGCTGTCGCACTGTGAACTGGCGGCTTGTCCGCTGGCTGACGGTGGGCTCGGTGCCCGCCGCGTTCGCCGGTGCCATGATCATCGGTACGATCGGGCACGCCCCGGGCGTGCAGGCCGACCTGAAGCTGGCTATCGGCATCGCGCTGTGCGCCTCGGTGGGCATGACGCTGTTCCGGCAGGTGCTTGACCGCCGGGCCAGCCTCCGGGGGGACCACCACGACAGGCCGCCGGTCGTGCACCCGCTGCGCACCGTCGCGATCGGCGTGGTCGGCGGCTGCGCCGTCGGCATGACCTCCGTTGGCGGGGGCTCGCTGGTCATCGCGCTGCTCCTCATCGCCTACCCGCGGCAGCTGCGCCCGGCTCAGCTGGCCGGTACTGGCCTCGTTCAGGCGGTCCCGTTGGTGGCCACTGCCACGCTGGGTCACCTGCTTTACGGCGAGGTTCACCTGGCCGCCGCCACCTCGTTACTGCTCGGTGCCCTGCCTGGTGTCTACCTCGGCGCCCGACTGTCCACTCGGGGCCCTGCGGCCGTCATCCGGCCGTTGATCGTCGCGGTCCTGCTCGCCTCGGGGCTGGCGCTGCTGAAAGTACCCACCCCGCTGATGATTGTCGCAGCGCTCGCCGGACTGGTCACGACGATCCTCCTGCGCGTACCGCAGCCATCAGTAGGACCGGTCCGGCAGCCCGACCCAGTGAACGCCAAATAGTCTCCTTGAGGTCGGTGTCGTGGCGAGCTGTCGGGCCATTCGGGCGTCTCTAGAGCGGCAAACTCAGTGTGCCGAAGTTGTCACAGCGGACGGCGCGGCTGGACTCTTGGATCCAATATGAGCAGATGACAACGTGTCCGGACCCGTCGCGCGAATTCGGTACAGGGCCGAACCACAGATTCACGAAGCCTTTCTCTCGTCGGACTCCTTGGTAGGGGTCATCGTCGCGCGTCAGGATCCAGGCCAGCACAAGACAGCGCAGATCATCTGTGGGGGACTCACGTTCCACCCAGGAGTCAAAACGCTCAAGGAAGTTTTCTAACGTCCAGGGGCGCGCTCCGTTAAGCACGAGAGGGTAGCCTCGCCCGGAGTTCTTCGAGCCTGGCCATGATTTCCTCGCGCCTGTCCGGTCGGACGAGGTCTTCGTGTCGCTTCTCGGCGCCCTGCAACCACAGCGTGACAGATGCCGTGTCGAGCAACACGTTGTCGTCGGCGCTACCCTGTCCGGTCAGGGCGCCGTAGCGGCTGAGTACGTAGCCGATAGTGTTCAGCTGAGCCTCATTCATCTCGCGATGAACCTTTGGGACGTCCCCCTGTTCCTCCGCGTACCCCAGCTTGCCCACGACAGGCCCCGTGTCCCAGACGGAGATTGTCTCGCTGAACAGCGGCTCATCGAAGGCGGCCAGATGGTGGCCCTGGCAGTAGTAGAGGAGTGTGTGCAGCTTTTTCGCCGGCAGCCCGGGACGCCGGTCACGGAGAGCGGCGGCCACGTCACGCGCTGACAGAGTCATGGACGGCAGGATACGGCCAGCGTGGGGAACCTAGCGGACGCGCGGGGCACAGGCGTGTCTGGCAAGAATCGGGGTTAGTGATGGCGCTGGCGGGCTACCAGGACGCCGAGCACTGCGAGCACGGTGACCGCCAAGCCGATCCACAGCGCCACCGGGAGTGCCATGCTGGCGTGCTGGGATCGGCCGGTCCAGTCCCGGGCCGTGGCAGGACCGCCCGCACGCGGTGGCGCCGGGAGGTCCTCCCCGGGAGTCGTCTCCGGCCCTGTCCCGGCCGACGAGGACTCAGCCTCGTTCACCAGTCGCCCGACCGGGCTGCCGGGGGGCAGTGCGAATCCATAGTTCAGCAGCCGGGCTGCCTGCTCCGACATCGACACCGGCCGCTGCTCGCCCCGCATCAGCACCACCATCAGGCGCCGCCCGCCGTGCCGCGCGGCGTCAAGTTGGGTGTGCCGGGCGTCGTCGGTGAACCCGGTCTTGCCACCCAGCGCACCCGGGTAGACCCTGAGCAGCTTGTTGTCGTTGCTGACCACGAACCCAGGCCGGTCGCCGAAACCGGGGAAGTCCGCCTGCCGGGTGCCCAGCAACTCGACCAGCAGCGGGCGGCTGAGCACCTGGCGAAATGCCAACGCCAGGTCATAGGCTGAGGAACTCATCCCCGGCCCGTCCAATCCGGACGGGGTGGCGGCTCGGGTATCACGCGCACCCAGCCTGGCAGCCAGCTCGTTCATCTGCGCGACGGTCTGCGTTACCCCGCCGAGCGCAACGGCCAGGGCGTGGGCGGCGTCATTACCGGAGGACAGCAGCAAACCGGTGAGTAACTGCCGGACGGTGTAGCGACCGCCCGGGCCCAGGCCTACCAGGCTGCCATCCTGGTTGGCGTCGGCCTGGGTGGCGATCACTACCCGGTCGGGTGGAAGCTGGTCGGCGGCCAGCAGGGCGGTCAGCAGTTTGAGCGTCGACGCCGGGCGGTTGCGCGCGTGCGGATCCTTGGCGGCGAGCACCTCACCGGAGTCGGCATCGGCGATCAGCCAGGACATCGAGTTGATCCCGGCCGGCGGGGCGGGCGCGCCAGCGGGCAGCACCAGCCCGCACTCGCCCATCCTCGGCCCACCGACTGGCGGGTCGGGGATCGACAGCGGCGGGGGCGCTGGGGTGCCCGGAGCCGGGGCCTCTGAGGAGTCGACCGGCGGGGGCGGGGTGATCTGCGGCGAGCAGGCGGGCTGCGCGGCGACGGGCACGGCACCGAGCAGGACCATCGCGCCGAGAGCGGCGATCAGGACGACGAGCACGCGGAACCGGACCATCCGCACCACTCACGTGGCGGCGTCCGCCGGGGCACCACCACCACCTTGCTCGGCCTCTGCGGGCTTGGTCTGACGACTGCGGACCCGACGCTGGGCAGGTCGGGGCGGCGGCGGTGGGGTAGGGGGCACGGAAGCCGGCACGCCGCCGCCCATGATGATCTCGGCGAAGGTGGCCATCACCTCGTCCAGCTGCGCGGTGTAGCGCAGCTCGGACTCTTCGTTGGCCTGCCGGACCAGCCCGAGCAGCGAGTCGACGTCGGGGCGGTGGGCCAGCGCGCCCTCCACCGCATCCAACCGGCTGGCCAGGACGTCCAGTCGCTGGGTGGCCGACTCCAGCGTACTCGACAGCGACTCCTGGATGCCCTTGTCAACCTCGTCCAGGCGACTCCGGAACCCTGTCTCGGTGGCACCGATCTGCTCCCGCACCGGCCCGTGCACGGCGGCGGGCAGTCCGTCGAGCCTGGCGTCCTGCCGGTCGAGGTGGTGATCCAGGTCGTCGCTCCGCTTGTGCAGCCCGGCGATCCGGTCCTCCAGACCGTCCATCCGGCCGGCGACGCCTTCGAAGCGGCCCGCCACCCCCTCCATCCGCCCGCCGAGCTCGGCGAACGGTGTGGCCAGCTTGTCCACGATCGACTCGATGGCACGGGACAGCGCGGCGAGGGCGCTGTCCTGAGCTTCCAGCTTCGACAGCGCTTCATCGACCCGTTCGGCCAGCACGCTGACCTCGGTGCGGTCGGGCATCTCCGACAGCCGCTTGCGGACCGAACCCAGCGACTCCAGGGGAGCCAGCCGGGCATGGATCTCGTCCAGCGCGTCGAAGATCTGCTGCTGCTCGCTATCGCGGATCTCGGCGGCACGCACGAGCATGCTGCGCATCCGATCGAAGGATTGCGTCGCTGGGTTGGTCACTGGCTTGGCCTTCGCTGAGGGGAATGAGCTGGTCCTATTGGGAGCAAATCCTAGCCATCCCGGCAGCTACGGCGGCAACCGGGAGACACGCTGCGTAGTAGGGATGCACGTGCAGCTGGGATGCGACGGCAGGACTCAGTGCACGTGCAGCCGGTCCTCGAAACCACCGACCAAGACCCGCCAGGCGGCCACTTCAGCGTCAAAGGGAGCGCTGGGTGCCAGCCGGGTCGGGTCCGGGCGCAGCAGGAAGGAGACCAGCCAGCCCAGCGGTTCGGAACTGGCCAGCGCCTTGCCCGCAGCGTCCGACCCAGCCCACTGCTCGGCGTCGGTGATCAGCTCCACGGCCAGCTCGAGCTGCCCGGGATCCACCGTCTCGGGGCCCCCAGCGAGGTCGTCGGCCAGGCCGGCGAGCAGGTAGCTGTTGCCATCGTCGACGGCCACCTCCAGCTCGCGGTCCTGCGCTCGCTTGGTGACCTGTGGCCAGGTGGACACCGCGTCGAGGTCGTGCCCCGCACGGTTATCGGCGAGGTAGCGGACCAGCGAGCGCGGCGAACCGAAGACGTCGATGCGCCCGTTGCGGCCCAGGAACACCGGTGCGTCATCGAGATAGCAGCGCAGCGTGTAATGCTCGCCCAGATCACTGATGATCCGGATCGGGTCAATGCCGACTTCGGACCAGAACCTCAGCGCGGGATCGCCAGCGGTCTCGCCTTCGGTGACCGATGGATCTGCCTCGGGCTCCGCGAGAGCGGACTGGGCCTCGGACAGTTCGGTCGCCGCCGCATCCAGCGCCGCCGCGTCAACGTCGGGACTGCGGACCACCCCGTCGAGGGCATCGATCACCTCGTCCCACCGCTGCGCGATCACGGTGCACAGCGCGTCCCAGTGCCGCGCACCCTCCCGGCCACCGAAGGCCAGCGTGCCGCCGTCGAGCATGCTGAACCCGGGGGTGGAGTCGAGCACGTCGTGCACCACATCCAGGCCGCAGACGTCGGCCAGTGAGCGCACGATCGACACCACGTCGGCGAGCTCACCGATCACCCAGGTATCCGGCGACTGCGCGACCAGTTCGGGCACTCCCACCAGGTCGTAACGGTGGGATTCCACGGGTCGCAGGTCCGGCGCGGGCAACCGCGGCACCAGCGCCCAGGCCGGGTGGTCGATGAGGTCGTGATCGCCGGCCGTGCGCACGAAACCGACCAGCGCCGCGACGTCAGCGAAGGCGAAGAGGTTCTCGTCGTCTCCGAGGAATGCCTCCCATTCCTCGCCGTCCTCACGCCAGCGGGGCGCCCACAGCGTTACCAGGTCACCCGCGGTCACAGAGAGTTCGATCGGCACGATGTCCGCAGCCATGCGCCGCAGCGTAATCCCTGGGTCATGGCCTTACTCGCCAGCCGTCGAGAGTGGCGCGCATCGCGGACTCGAACAACGCACCGGAGGGCCCAGCCCCATCCGGAATCGCGCGGCCCAGTTCCAGGGACACCAGGCCGTGCACGGTGGCCCACAGCGTGGTGGCGATGAGGTAAGGATTGGCCTCGCGCAGCAGGCTCGCCGCAACCGCCCTGCGCACCGTGTCGAGCAGCGGAGTGAAGGTGGCTGCGGCGTGCGCATAATCCTCCGGGGCGGGCTCGAAGCCGGGTACCGGCGAACCGAACATCACCGCGTACAGGCGCGGGTTGGCGAGTGCGCTGACCCGGTAGGCGTGGCCGAGCGCGAGAAGGTCGGCCAGCGGGTCGTCCGAGGGGCTCACCGTGTTCAGATGGGTCGCAAATCTGGTGAACGCCTCGATGAACAGCCCCCGAAGGATCCCCGACTTGCCGCCGAACAGGGCGTATACCGCACTGGTCGAGGTGCCCGCGGCGGCGGCGAGCCTGCGGAGGCTCAGCGCGTCCGGACCGTCGGAGGTGAGCAGCGATCCCGCGGTGTCGAGTAGGCGCATCCGCAGCACATCGTCGTGCAGTTTCGGTCGAGCCACGAGATAATCATATCGCAACAGCGTTCTATAACAGCGTTTGAACCATTGAGGGGATCGATGCCGCCCGTCACGCCCGGCTGACCAGCTCCCGCAGTAGCCCGCCCATCCGCGCCGCGGTGTTGGCGGCGCTGGCGAGTATCTCCTGGTGGTTCAACGGTGCCGCCGCGATACCCGCGGCGAGGTTGGTGACTAGCGAGATCCCGAGCACCTCGGCGCCCTCGACGCGCGCGGCGATGGTTTCCAGCACGGTGGACATCCCGACCAGGTCGGCACCCAGCGTGCGCAACATGCGGATCTCCGCCGGCGTCTCGAAGTGGGGACCGGGCACCCCGGCGTAGACGCCCTCGAGCAGGCTCGGGTCGATCTCTCGGGCCAGCGCTCGCAACCGGGGGGAGTAGGTCTCGGTGAGGTCGACGAACTGTGGCCCGACCAGCGGTGAGGTCGCGGTGAGGTTGAGGTGGTCGGAGATCAGCACCGGCTGGCCGACCTCGAGCCCCTCGGCGATACCGCCAGCGGCGTTGGTGAGCACCACCACCCGTACCCCTGCCGCGCAGGCGGTGCGTACCCCGTGCACCACCTGGGCCACGCCGTGACCCTCGTAGCCGTGGGTGCGACCGAGCAGCACCAGGACGCGGCGCTCACCTAGGGGCCCACTGAGTCGCACCGACCGGACTGTCCCGGCGTGCCCGCTGACCTGCGGTGCGGTGAACCCGGGCAGCGCGGTGACCGGGATCTCGACGGTGGGAGCGCCCAGCGCGTCGGCCGCCGGGTGCCAGCCGCTGCCCAGCACCACGGCGATGTCATGCGCGGGCGCCCCGGTGCGCTGGGCGAGTACCGAAGCGGCGTCTCGGGCGATCTGTTCCGGGCCAGTCACGACCGGCAGCCTAGGTGCCCGGCAGCCTAGGGGCCCAGGTTGCCTGTGCTCCACAGACTGCCTATGCGCTACAGGTCGGGCGCGAACCCCGCTACCACGGGTTCGAACAGCCTCATGCGCCCGGCGCCCTCTCGCTTGGTTGGCACGGTGACAGACACCGCCCATAGGGCCGCCCTGGTCGGAACCAGCCGCAGGTAGGTGGTGCGGCGCACCTCGCCGCCCTCGCGGGTCCGGAAGGTGGCGTCCAGCGCGCGGCCGGAGAGCCGCTGTCGCTGGGTTTCGACGAGCTCGGGCACCCCCTGTGCCAGCATGCCCAGGTAGGTGGTCAGGTATTGGTCGACGCTGCCGCCGGGCGGCACGCCGGTGACCCGCTCCACGGCGATGACCTCCGAGCCGTCCGGGGAGACGAAGCGCGTCACGATGCCGGAGTTGTTCCCGAGTGTCCGCTGCTCACGGAACTCCGGCCAGCCTGGCGGCACGGTGACCGTGAACCGGACCGGTCGGGTGCCGTCCGGCTCGGTGACCTGAAGCGCCCGGGGTGCCAGCACCACGTCATCGGGGCTCGTTCCCGCGACGGCCCGGGTTCCCAGGTAGGGCAGGGTTCCCAGGTAAGGCAGGACCGCTCGGCCACTGGCGACCCGGGCAATCCCGAACCCGGCGGCCGCGGCGCCGAGGAACAGCAGCACGGCCAGCGTCCACAGGGCTGCCCGGCGTCCAGCGCCGGTGCCTTTGGCCTCGGTGTTCGCGAACCTGCGCGCCGTGGCCGGTCGCGCGGCGCCGGAGGGTACGGCGAAGGGCAGCGGGCCCGGGTTGGCCGCGAGCTGCCCGGTCCGCCGGCGCGGCGTTTCGAGCGTTTCTGGTGTGCTGTGAGTCGTGGCGGCGGGAACGGTGATCGGGATGGGGCGCACCATGGGCTCGGGATCAGCCGGCTCGGGTGGCGCACCCAGCAGCTGGCGTACCCGTGACAGCGGCATCCGGCGCGCGGGGTCCTTGACCATCAACCCGCGGATCACCTCGGCGAGCGGCCCAGAACATGACGGCCTGGGCACCTCGCCCTGCACCACCGAGGCGACCGTCGCCATCGCGGTGCCCGCGTCGTAGGGGGGCCTGCCCTCGACCGCGGCGAACAGCGTCGCGCCGAGTCCCCACAGGTCTGACGCCGGGTTGACTGGACCACCGGAGGCGATCTCGGGAGCGATGTAAGCGGGGGAGCCCAGCATCAGACCGGTCGCGGTCAACGTCTGATCGGCCGGATTGCGGGCGATCCCGAAGTCGGTGAGCTTGATCCGGCCGTCGTGGGCCATCAGCACGTTGCCGGGCTTGACGTCCCGGTGCGTGATGCCTGCGGCATGCGCGGCCTGCAGCGCTGCCGCCACCGCGGCCCCGATAGCGATCACCCGTTGCGTCGGCAGGGCACCGTCTCGCACCAGCTCCGCCAGGCTGCAGGAGGCCACCAGCTCCATGACCACGAACGGCGCGGCGCCCTCCCGGGCCACGTCGTAGAGGGTCACCACGTTGGGGTGTGACAGCGCTGCGATGGCCCTGGCCTCCCGCAACGAGCGCTCCCGCAGCGCGTCCGCCTCGGCCTCCGGGATGCCCGGCGGCAGCAGCACCTCCTTGATCGCGACTGACCGGCCGAGCACCTCGTCGTGTGCTGACCACACTGTGCCCATGGTGCCTCGGCCCAGCACCGCGCCGAGCCGGTAGCGACCCGCCACCAGGCGGGGTGAGGCGTTGGTCACGGCCCCATGATGCCTGTGTCGTGCTCCCTGTCGTTGTGCTCCCCGCCGGGATATGCCATACAGAGTCCGATGCGGTGAAGGAGAAACGGGCGATGGTGGACAAGCGGAATGTCCCAAACAAGACGGCGGCCCCCAAGAAGACGGCACAGTCCGGCTTTTCGGTCAAGCCGGTGTACCGCGCGGAGGACGTCGCGGCCGGGCTGGCCGAGCGGCTGGGCGAGCCCGGGGAGTTCCCGTTCACCCGCGGGGTGTATCCCACCATGTACACCCAGCGTCCCTGGACGATGCGCCAGTATGCCGGGTACGGCAACGCCAGTGAGTCCAACGCCCGCTATCACCAGCTCCTGCGGGCTGGGCAGACTGGCCTGTCGGTGGCCTTCGACCTGCCCACGCAAATGGGCTACGACTCCGACGAGGCGATCGCGCACGGCGAGGTCGGTAAGGTCGGGGTGGCCATCGACTCGATCGAGGACATGCGGACGCTGTTCAACGGAATCCCGCTGGACGAGGTGTCCACCTCGATGACGATCAACGCCCCCGCGAGCGTGCTGTTGTTGCTGTATCAATTGGTGGGCGAAGAGCGCGCCGTACCGGGTTCGAAACTGGCCGGGACGGTCCAGAACGATGTGCTCAAGGAGTACATCGCGCGCGGCACCTACATCTATCCGCCAGCGCAGTCCCTGCGGCTGACCTCGGACATTTTCGCCTATTGCAAGGCCGAGATCCCGCAGTGGAACACCATCTCGATCTCGGGTTACCACATGGCCGAGGCGGGTGCGAATCCCGTGCAGGAGGTCGCCTTCACGCTGGCCAACGGGGCGCGGTATGTGCAGGCCGCGCTGGATGCCGGGATGATCGTCGACGAGTTCGCGCCGCGGTTGTCGTTCTTCTTTGTCTCCCGCGCCACGCTGTTGGAGGAAGTTGCCAAGTTCCGGGCCGCCCGGCGGATCTGGGCTCGAATGATGAAGGAGCGCTTCGGCGCGCGGCACCCCAAGTCGTTGATGCTGCGATTCCACGCCCAGACCGCCGGCGTGCAGCTCACCGCGCAGCAGCCCGAGGTGAACCTGATCCGGGTCACCGCGCAGGCGATCGCCGCGATCTTCGGTGGCACTCAGTCGTTGCACACCAACGCCTATGACGAGGCGATCGGGCTGCCCACCGAGAAGGCCGCTCGGCTGGCCCTGCGCACCCAGCAGGTGCTGGCCTATGAGACCGACCTGACGTCCACGGTGGATCCCTTCGCCGGCTCCTACGCGATCGAGGCGATGACCGACGAGGTCGAGGCCGCCGCGATGGCCTTGATCGAGAAGGTGGACGAACTGGGCGGCGCGGTGCGCGCGATCGAGGCCGGCTTCCAGAAGTCGGAGATCGAAAAGACCGCCTACCAGACCGCCATGGAGATCGACTCCGGTGACCGGGTGGTGGTGGGGCTCAACCGTTACCGGCTCGACACCGAGGCCCCTTACCAGCCCTTGCGGGTGGATCCGGCGATCGAGGACAGTGCCCGGCAGCGGCTCGCTGCGCTGCGCGCGTCGCGATCATCCGCCGAGGTCGAGCGCGCCCTGGATGAGCTGCGGCGGGCCGCTAAGGAGGTCGGCAGCAACGTGCTCTACCCGATGAAGCGGGCACTCGCCGCCCGCGCCACCGTGGGTGAGGTGTGCCACGCGCTGCGCGACGTCTGGGGCACCTACGTGCCCGTAGAGACGTTCTGACCCGGGGCGGGGGCTACCGACGACGCGCAGCGGGAGCGGCTGATCGGTGCCCAGCGGGAGTGACTCATCGCTCGGCAACTACTGAGTGCGTTCAGTGCATGACGGCTAGGTGGTCGCGCGGCGCCCTGTTCGCGGGGAGGGCAGCCGGCACAGGGTCAGCGCTGCGTTATCGGTGATCACCGCTAGGTAGCCAGATTCCACGGACGCTAGGTAGTCATCGCCAGTGATTCCACGTGGTAAGCCTACGGGTTTGTTCATAAACGGCGTATAGGCATGCCTCATGCCGGCTGCAAGGGGTTCGCCCCAACGCTGTAGTCGCCGCGCCGCCGTGGGCGTTCGCACTACCTATGCTTACCCTCAGCATGGCTCTCACCAGCAAGAGTGCTGATCGGATGGTAGCTGGGCAACATCGTGTGGTAGGTACCGAAGTTGCTGGAACCTCGATAACGGCTCACCGCTGACTGGGTAGTCGAGAAATCGGCTTCACGGCTAGGTGGCGGGAGCTGAAGTTAGGTGGTGAATTGATGTTGTCAGACGACCTTCTTCTCGCCATTGTATTGCTTAGCCGAATCGGCGACGCAGTCGATGGAGGCGTTCTGTCCAGGCCCGCTGTGGGCCATTCCGAGGAGGATCAGCATGTCTGACGCAGTAAGCTTTGCGAAGATCGACGGGCAGCATGTGGAACTGCTTCCCGCCCGTACCGTCATGTCCATGTTCTCGGCCGGTGGTTGCGGCTGCGGCGGCCACAGCTACGCGGGCGGCGGCGGCGACGGTGGCGTCGGCGGCGCGGGCGGCAAGGGCACCGGGGGCATCGGCCTCAACGTCCTGAACATCGACGTGCTGGGCGACCAGACCAACAGCGCCGCTGACGGCGTTGGCGGTGCGGGCGGCTCCGCTAATGGTGGCCGCGGCTGAGCGAATGGCTGCTGGATATGAGCCGGTGATCACCTGCGGTGCCGTTGGCTAGGGAACGGCACCGGTATACCGGCGGCAAAGCTCAGGGCGGTACTGGGGCAGCCGACTTCCCCTCCGGTCGTGCAGTGCCGCCGCGCGATCACGTGATCGGGGCGCGATGCCGTCGGCACTGGAGGGGCGACCGCGATGCGGCCGCCCCTCCAGTTATTTCGCGCAGTTATTTCGCGGATAGCCCCAACAACGTCGGGAGGATCAGGGGCCGATGGCGGCGCAGGGGCGGCTGCGCAGTTCGGCGACATAGTCTTCTGGGGCGCCGGCCGCCTCGGCGGCGTCAGCGATGACGCCGAGGTAGCGCGCCGAGGGCAGCCCGCCTTCGTAGGCGTCCAGCACGTAGAGCCAGGCGAGCGTCGAGCCGTCCAGGGTGTGCACCCGCAGCCGCAGCTTCTTGTGCAGCCCGAAATCCTCGCCTTCCCAGCGGTCGAGCAGTTTTTCATCCTCCGGAGTCACGTCGTAGATCACGACGAACACCTGGGATCCGGGGTCTTCGACGACGGTGGCCAGCGCCCCCTCCCAGTTGAGGTCCTCGCCACCGAACGTCAGCCGCCAGCCGATCAGCCACCCGGTCATCGCCATCGGCGAGTGCGGCGCGCGCTGCATCATCTGTGTGGGATCCATGTTGGACCCATAGGCGGCGTAGAGCGGCACGCGCGATAGCGTAGCTGTCACGCGATCGTGTCCCAGCGTTCCCGCCGCCGTCATCGCCTCCGCCTGCTCAGGGTGTGCGCTGAGCAGGGTGGGCTTGAGGCAACCCGCGCCGTGCCCATGCGTCTTACCGGGTATGAGGGCTGGCATAAGGAGGTTGCGGTGTGGATCGTTGCCTGTGGGCTGATCGCCGGTGCGGCCATGCTGGGTCCCGTCCCAGCGGCGATGGTCCCAGTGGCGATGGCCGACGCGCCGGTCAGCACAACCAGTGCGGGCAGTCAAAGTCAAGCAGAGCCGCAGGCTGAGGTGAGCGTGCTGGCGGTATCGCTCACCGTAGGCGGCGCGCTCGCCATGACCGGGTCTGGCGTGGCGCTGGTGCTGACCCGGCGCCGTACGGTCAGCCGTCGACCCAGTTGAGGGTCCGGGAGACCGCCTTTTGCCACTGGGCGTAGAGGTCCTCGCGTCGCTGCGGGTCCATAGTCGGCTCCCAGCGCCGGTCCGCCGCCCAGTTGGCCCGGATCTCCTCCGTTCCGGACCAGTACCCGACCGCCAGGCCAGCTGTGTAGGCGGCGCCCAACGCACTGGTCTCGCTGATCGCAGGGCGGATCACCGGGACGCCCAGGATGTCGGCCTGGAACTGCATGAGTAGCTCGTTGCCCACCATCCCGCCATCGACCTTGAGTGAGGTCAACGCGGCCCCGGAGTCGGCATTCATCGCGTCGAGCACCTCCCGGGATTGGAACGCGGCGGCTTCCAGCACCGCCCTGGCCAAGTGCCCCCGGTTGACGTAACGGGTCAGGCCGACGATGGCGCCCCGAGCGTCGGAGCGCCAATGCGGGGCGAACAGCCCGGAGAAGGCCGGCACGAAGTAGGCTCCACCGTTGTCCTCGACGGTAGCCGCCAGGTGCTCGATCTCCGCCGCCGAGGAGATCATGCCCAGGTTGTCCCGCAACCACTGCACCAGCGACCCGGTGACCGCGATCGAGCCTTCCAACGCGTACACCGGGTCCTGCGGTCCGATCTTGTAGCACACCGTGGTGAGCAGCCCATTGCGGCTGCGCACCTTCTCGGTGCCGGTGTTGAGCAGCATGAAGTTACCGGTGCCGTAGGTGTTCTTGGCCTCCCCGATGGACAGGCAGGCCTGTCCGAACGTGGCCGCCTGCTGGTCACCGAGGATGCCGGCGATGGGCACCCCGGCCAGCACTGCGGGCTCCCGGACCGTGCCGTACACCTCCGATGACGAGCGGATCCGTGGCAGCATCGACACTGGGATGCCCATCTCCTCGGCGATAGCCTCGTCCCAGCCCAGCGTGTCCAGGTCCATCAGCAGGGTCCGGGAGGCGTTGGTGGGGTCGGTGACGTGCAGCCCACCAGCGGGGCCGCCGGTCATGTTCCACAGCAACCAGGTGTCGATGGTTCCGAAGCACAACTCGCCGTGGTGCGCCCGCTGCCGGGCGCCATCCACCTGGTCCAGCATCCAGCGGATCTTGGGACCCGAGAAGTAGGTGGCCAGCGGCAATCCGGTGCGGTGCTGGTACCGGCTGGCGCCGGTGGACCCGCCGAACTCGGCGCACAATCGGGCGGTGCGGGTGTCCTGCCACACGATCGCGTTGTGCACCGGCTTGCCGCTGAGCCGATCCCACACCACAGCGGTCTCCCGCTGGTTGGCGATGCCCACCGCGGCGATGTCACCGGCCGTCAGGTCGGCCTTGGCCAGCGCCCCGGCCGCGACCTCCCGAGTGTTCGCCCACACCTCCAGCGGGTCGTGCTCCACCCAGCCGGCGGCGGGGAAGTACTGCTGGTGCTCACGCGCCTGCGCGCTGACCACCCGACCGTCATGGTCGAAGACCATGCAGCGGGTGGACGTGGTGCCCTGGTCGATCGCTACGACGTACTTACTCATCAACCCAGGACGCTAGCGGTAGCGGGTACCCGCGCTTTTTGGCCTTGGCGGTGAGATGGCAGCCGGTGATGAAGGTCATGGTTGTGTTGACGGCGGTGCCGAAGACGAGTTCGGCCTGGTATGAATCGTAGAAGTCGACCTCGTGGTCGGAGGGGCGGTTGACGACGCGGATCGGCCCGGAGTTGAACCCATAGCTGCGCACCACGGTGTCCACGATCGACACAGCGCGGTCCCACTGGGCGTCGGGCAGGTTGCCGGGCGCCATCCAGTTGCCCAGCCCTCGGATCACGGCGTCCTGCCGCGCTCCGGTGTCCAGGGCAGCGAACTCGGCGCCGCACGCCGCACCGCCCGGCGCTTGGGTCTGCTGCCATCGGAGGAACGGGAACGCGGCCGTGAGCTGCTGCCGGGCACTGATGTACATCTCCTGGTAGCGCGCGACCGCCTGGTCGATGTCGGGTCGTTGCTTCAGTTCGTTGAACTGCTGGGTCGCTCGGTCCACGGTGGGCTCCAGGGGTGTGTTGGCGTCGCAGGCAGCGATGTTCAGCGCCAAGCACGCGGCGGCGATCGAGCACAGGATGCGCCGCATCGGCGGGTGAGGTGCGTCCATCATCGCGGCGGTGCCGAGGGTGGGGCCGGCACCGTCTCAGGCGGTCCCGGCGTGGGTCGGTCCATGATGGCCAAATCAGAGCGGCCCGCAGTGATCGCGGCCATGTTGTATTGGCTGGTGGACTTGTCGTTCAGGTAGTCGCTGTGACCCTCTCCGGCTGCCAGCGACTGACCGTCCACACTGGTGGCGTTACCGGTGCTGAGGTGATTGATGCCGGACAGTGAGTAGGGGGAGACCCCGAAGTGGTCGGCGATGTCGAAGTCTGGCACGAAATCCCCACGTGACAACTCCGAATACACATGTCCGTCTGGCACCTTCAGGTCGTGCACGTCATTAATGTCCATCCCCGGCGAGCCGAACACCACGGCATCGTGCACGGGCGTCTGGTGCTGCAACGCGATACCGGTGGTCAGACTGCCGTAGGAGTGGCCCAGCGCGGTCAAGTGCAGCGGGCGGTTGGCGACGTCGTGGGACGCTCCGATGCCATTGAGGAACCCGTCCAGGTTCGCAGCACCCGTCTTGGCCGCGTTGTCGAGGGCGACCGAGTGGCTCGGGTCGCTCAGTTCCTCCCACTGGGGGGCCTCGTAACCAATCCAAGTCACAGTCGTGACCTGCTCACCATCGCCGTACCGGCTTGCGAGGTCCTGGGCTCGTGTATTGAGCTGGTACATCGCCCTGTCGTAACGCTGCAGGTCCCCGTTCACCGTGGTGGTGAAGCCTGGCGTGAACACCGCGACATGCTCGGCGGTGTCCACATTGCCCACCGCGATCGCGGCCTTCACTCGCCTGCCCGAGGTGTCCAGTGTCAGCAACTGCCGGTTGCCCTGGGCGATCGATTGTTCGATCGCATCTAGCGACGCGAGCTTGGCCCCGACCTCGTTGAGCCGCTTGAGGTCGTCTAGAAGGGTCTGAGCGGGCGGGAGATAGTTGAGCGGGTTCTTCATGTCACTGTTTGTTTGCTGGTGAAGACGGTTGAGCTCCGCCTCCAACCGGGCCCGTTCTTGGGGTAGGCGAGCCAGGTTCGCCTGCGACCTGACCGCGCCGGGCAGGCCGTCGAGGTTGCCCAGCCAGTCCGGGTGGTCGTGCAGGAGGATCGCCTGCCCAGCGGGCGACAGGGAATCCCACCACCCGGTGTTCTGGCTCGGAGTGCCGTTCTCCGGTGGCTCTGGCAACGTCAGCCCGGGGTCCTGAGCCCCGTCCGCCGCCGCTGCGGCAACCGTCGCCTCGCCGCCGATGCCGAACTCGCCATGCGCAGCCCGCTGGAGGACCGAGGCGAGGTCGTTGTCGATGTCTTCGGCCGTCCGCAACGTCTGGGTGATCGCGTCCGTCACCTCGGACCTCACGCGAGCCCGGTCCGCGGGATGCATGTCCGGCGGCGCGTGACCATCGGGGAACCGATCGATTACCTGGCCGTCGTCACCGACCTGGAAACCGTACTTAAACGCCAACTCCTCGGCGTTGGTGATGGCGTGCTGCACGGCCGGGATGGCGTCCGAGGCTTGGCCGATAGTCTTGGCGACGATGCTCACCCCTGCCGCCATCGTGTCCAACCGGCTCATCAGCGACTGGTGCGCCGATCCTGCCGTCATGGCGGCCGGTCCCGACCAGCCCTCCGCCGGGATGACTCTGCCGAAGTCGTCACCCGAGTAGATCAGAATTTGCTCGCGCCTCTGGACCGTGCGCAGGACATCCTCAAGGACACCGGGGTTCCAGCGCTTCACATCCGCCAGACTCACCATCAGCGCGGCCCCGTGATCTTGCCCGCGTTCCAGTAGAAATTCGAGGCGTTGGTGTGCTCGGTGGCGCTGTAGGTGTCAGCTGCCTGGGTCAGGGCGGTTGCATGCCGCTCCGCGTCCTCACACCACGTGGTGAACGTGGACTTCCACACTGTGGCGAACGACGACGCCGCTCCAGCCGCTTTCCCGCCTGGTAACGCCCCAGCCAGGTCGGCGACCGGGCTGCCACAGTCCGCGCCCCGCAGCGCTCCCACCGCCTCACCGGCGGCTTTCCCCGCCGCACGCAGTACGTCCGGGATCGTCGTGAACCCCACGTCAGCCAACTCCGCCATAGTGTGCGTCGTGACTCCCCGCGCTCAGCGAAGCACTGGCGAGCTGCATCGCCAGCCTCGTGCAGGCCCTCATTGTGACCGATGCGCTACCGCCAGCACGTCCGCGGGGCTACCGCGACTCGGCTGAGGGAACATGTCGGAGGCTACGGTCTCCGCAACCGCTAGCGCCTCTGGACCTGCTGCGGCATCCGGATTGATCGCAAACCAGCCGGTGGTGGGAAAGTCAATGTGGGGAGACTTCGATCTCAAGGAGGCACACGTGCGTGCGGTTGTGGTCCATGAGCCTGGGCCGGCTGAGGTGATGCAGTTGGTGGACACGGTCGCGCCTTCGGCCGGCGAGGGTGAGTTGGCCATCGACGTACAGTTCGCCGGGGTTGGGTTCGTCGACACCCTGTTCCGCAGTGGAGCCCTGGGTCTGGCTGCTCCGTTTACGCCGGGCATTGAGGTGGCTGGCCGAGTGCGTCAGCTTGGTGCAGGAGTGAGCGGTTTTCGGGTCGGCCAGCCGGTGGCGGCCCTGCTCAATGACTTCGGGCGTGGAGCGAGGGCCGGAGGGTACGCCGAGGTCGCGACAGCCCGGGCGGACATGGCGATTGCCGTGCCCGAGGGAGCTGACCTGGCTCGGGCGGTGGCCGTGCTCGTCAACGGGGTCACCGCGTGGATCGCACTCCACGGCATCGCTCGACTGCAGGTCACCGACACCGTACTCGTGTTGGGGGCCAGTGGTGGCCTTGGTGGAGTGGCTTGTCGTCTTGCCGCGATCCATCCTGCCCGGCGGGTGATCGGTGTGGTGGGCAGCGAGGCCAGGCGCGCCTTTGTCGCCGCTGAATGCACCGATGTGGTTCTCGCCACCGAGCTCGACTCGGCGATCGACGAATTGACGGGCGGTGGCGGCGTGGACATCGTCATCGACCCGGTCGGTGGCGAGCTGCGCGCGCGGGCCTTCGAGCAGCTCGCCCCCTTTGGCCGCCTCGTTGTGTTGGGCAACGCCAGTGGCCAGGACCAGGCATTGTCCAGTGACGCGGTCTGGCATGGCACCCGACACATCGCCGGCCTCAGCTTGGGAGCAGTCGCCCACCTCATCCCCGGCCAGGTGACGACGGCAGCAGCCGAGGTCATCGGGCTGGTGCACCGCGGCATTCTGCGCGAACCATTCCCGAACGTCGCTTCCCTCGCAGACGTCATCGACATCCACCGCGCGATCGAGCGCCGCTCCGCGCCACCAAAGACAGTTCTTGCAGTCGGCCCTCACGCATGACTTCGCCGGCCACCGTCCCATAAGGCCCAGCGCTCCGATAGCTGTCCCTAGGGCCAAGGTAAATAGCTATTCAGTGTTTGTCGTGCCAGCTTCCGGGGAATGCTTCGCTGCAGGCGCCCGTGCGCGTCACAGATGAACTGGACGTTGACTCCGTAGCGCTTGCGGTGCCCGGAGTGCAGGTCACGGCCACGTTCAGGCGAGTTGGAAGTGCTCGGCGATGGCTTGCCACCAGGCGCTGGGGGCCTCGCCGGCGATGTCGTGTCCGCTGTCGAGGGCGACCGTTCGTGCGTTGGCGATACCGGCGGCCAGTTCGGCGGAGTGCGCGGGGTCGACGAGTCGGTCGTTGCGTGGGACGACGACCAGGGTCGAAGCCGTGATCTGGGCGAGGTCGGCGCGGACGTCGATGCGGCGGACCAGGTCGGCCTGCTCAGCCGTGCCGGCGGGTACGGCTGCAGCGATGGCGGTGGCAATCGCGTCCGGGTCCCTGCGATGCGACCACGCCTGTTCCGAGCTCGACGCCCACGCCAGAAAACGCCCGAGTGTCAACGCGTCGCCGTCGAGCAGCGTGATCCACACGTCGCACGCGAGTCGCAGTGACGTGCTTGCCTGGGCGATCCCAGCGCTGAGCACGAGGCGACCGACCCGCGCTGGGTGACGGGTCGCGACCCGAATGGCGATCGCCGAGCCCAGCGAGTACCCGAGCACATCGAACTGCTCCAGGTCTGCGGCCTCGGCCGCAGCGGCCGCGCGATCGGCCAGCTCGTCGAGCTCCAGCGCACCGGAAGCCCGCGGAGACGGCCCGGTGCCCGGGTAGTAGGGCGCAACCACCCGGCCGCCGGTGGCCAGGTCGTCGAGGAACGGGAAATTAAGTTCCGGGCTGCCGCCCGCCCCGTGCAGCACTACGGTGCCCCTTGACGAGACCGGGCCACGCACGAGCGCATCGAGTGGTGTGATGGACATGGAATCATCATCAAGGTTCACACCGATATGAAGGTCAAGTCCGGGAAGGCGCGATGTGCGTATCGGAGACCTGAGTCAGCGAACCGGGGTGCCGGCTCACCTACTGCGTTACTACGAGGCGCAGGGTCTGCTGAGTCCCAGCCGCAGCTCCAACGGCTACCGCGACTACTCCGATGAGGCGGCGATCACAGTGGCCCAGATTCGAGGGCTGCTCGACGCCGGACTGTCGAGTGAGGACATCCGGCTCCTGCTGCCGTGCGCCTCGGGCGCGGTCCCTGACCTCGAACCCTGCCCCGAGCTGCTGGCCACGCTCCGCGGCCGCATCCGCAGCCTCGACAAGCGAATCGAGGCGCTTACCCATTCCCGCCACGCCCTACACCGCTACCTCGACGCGGCCGACGCTCACGCACGCACCCCTGGTAACGGGACGAGCCACGGGACCGCACGGACGCAACCGGGAACAGCGACTGAGCCCTGACGGCCGCACCCCCGCTGCTCGCCCTCGCTGCAACGCCGACCACATGCTGCCCATGCCCGGTCACGATCCCCTGGTGCCCACGCTGATCGAAGATCATGTTGCGGGGTGGACGTAGTGCCCTGGTCGATCGCGACGCACCGGTCCATCGACGAGGACTCCGGCGCCCGCACCACCGAGCTGATCATCAGGCTGGGGACAGTGTGAAGATACGACCTTCGTAACAGTCGTCATTGCACCTTGGTGCCGATTGCTGCCGAGAACCTTGAGTTGTGATTGAGGCTGCCGCTAGTGTCGTATGTGTCGTAAGCCCTGGCTGTTTGATGCGCGGTAGCACTAGGGGGATTATTAGTCGCGCCATCACGATCATCAGGATTTCACCCTGCGTGTACTCGTCGTAAACAACGATATCACTGTAGCTGAACCCCTTACCTGCGGCTCGGGCGACACGGATACGACACTGAAGGTGACAGATGTCTTTTTTCTATGATAAGCCAGTGGCTTGGGTACCAGCCCGGGTCTGCGACCGAAGGAAGGAACAACGTCAGTGGAGATGAGAGTTCTCGGGCCACTGGTCGCTCGCCACGAGGCCGCCCAGGCCGTGCCCAGTGCGGGGAAGCCCCGGAAGGTGCTGGCCCTTCTGCTGCTCAACGAGCAGCAGATGGTGCCGGTCTCGGCGCTGGTCAGCGAGTTGTGGGACGGCGAACCGCCCAGGAGCGCGCTGACCACGCTGCAGACCTACGTGCTGCAGCTGCGCAAGCTGTTCGCCGATGCGCTCGGGCTCAGCCCGTCGCAGGTGGCGAAACAGGTGCTGCAGACCCGCAACGGGGGATACCTGTTCTCGCCCGGTCAGGCCGCGCTGGACCTGCGCGAGTACCGGCGGCTGGAGCGGACCGGGCTGAGCGCATTACAGGGTGGGGACGACGCGGGCGCGGTGGAGACGTTCGACCGCGCCTTGGGGCTGTGGCGGGGCTCGGTACTCAGTGATGTCGAGCACGGCCGCTTGCTGCAGGCGGAGGTCGCGCGACTTGAGCAGTCAAGGCTGACGATGGTGGAGTACCAGATGGAGGCCGAACTGCGGCTCGGCAGGCATCGCGAGTCGCTCAGCGATCTTGCTGGCCTGGTGGTGCAACACCGGTTCCACGAGAACCTGCACGCCCAGTTCATGCTGGCGCTGCATCGCTCCGGATGCCGCACCAGGGCACTTGAGGTCTACCACCGACTGCGCGCCTCGATGATCGACGAGTTGGGCCTCGAACCATCACCCACACTGCAGTGGCTACACCACGCGGTACTCACCTCGGAGCCCCAACTCGACGAACTGCGCAAGATCCCGCAGTTCAGATCGGAAATGGGTGCGTCCAGGCCGCGCTCCGCGCTCCGGATCAACACGGGCCACAAGCGCGCATGAAGCCCCCCAGCACGGCGTCCTCGTATCGACCAGTCCTGGCCGGTCTGATTGAAGAGCGCGCGAACCTAGGTGGATCCCTCGACGCAAGGTGTACTCGAGCATGTTTCGAGGGTGTGGGCACAGATTTGGTGCCCAGAGGCAGCGATTCGGTGACAGATGCGGGGAGTGGCTGATGGACCGAAGAATCGTGATCACCGGAATCGAAGTACTCGCGCCTGGCGGCATGGGGCGCAAGGCCTTTTGGGATCTGTTGACCTCGGGCCGGACGGCGACTCGACGGATCTCGTTTTTCGACCCGGAGCCGTTCCGTTCCCAGGTGGCCGCCGAGTGCGACTTCGACCCCCAACTGGCTGGGCTGAGCATGCGCGAGATCCGGCGGATGGACCGAGCCACACAGTTCGCCGTGGTGTGCGCGCGGGAGTGTCTTGCCGACAGCGGCCTCGATCTGTCCCGAGTGGACCCCACGAGGATGGGTGTCAGCGTCGGCAGCGCGGTGGGCGCGACTACCAGCCTGGAGCGGGAGTACCTGGTACTCTCCGACAGCGGCCGCGAGTGGTTGGTTGACCCCCGCTATAGTTCCCCACACCTGTTCGACTACCTGGTGCCCAGTTCGATGGCCGCTGAGCTGGCTTGGGTGACAGGCTCGGAGGGGCCGGCCTCGGTGGTGTCCTCTGGCTGCACCTCCGGCCTGGACTCGGTGGGATACGCCTACCAGCTGATCGCCGAGGGCGCCGCGGACGTGATGCTCGCCGGTGCCTCCGACGCTCCGATCTCGCCCATCGCGGTGGCCTGTTTCGACGCGATCAAGGCAACCACCCCACGCAACGACGACCCCGAGCACGCGTCCCGACCGTTCGACCGCACGCGCGACGGGTTCGTGCTCGGGGAGGGCGCGGCGATGCTCGTGCTGGAGGAGTTCGAGCGGGCCCGGGCCAGGGGAGCGCACATCTACGCCGAGATCACCGGCTATGCCACGCGCTGCAACGCCTACCACATGACTGGGCTCAAGAAGGACGGCCGGGAGATGGCCGAGGCAATCCGCAGCGCGCTGCACGACTCGCGGCTGGATCCGTCCCTCGTGGACTACGTCAACGCGCACGGATCAGGTACCAAGCAGAACGACCGCCATGAGACCGCGGCGTTCAAAACCACGCTCGGTGAGCACGCCTACCAGGTGCCGGTGAGCTCCATCAAGTCGATGGTCGGCCACTCGCTGGGTGCCATCGGCTCGATCGAGATCGCGACCTGCGCGCTGGCCATCGAGCACAACATCGTGCCTCCGACGGCCAACCTGCATGAGCCGGATCCTGAGTGCGACCTCGATTACGTGCCCAACGAGGCGCGCGACACCGAAGTGAATGCTGTACTTACCGTCGGCAGCGGGTTCGGTGGGTTTCAGAGCGCCATGATACTGCACGGCGTGGGTGGGATGCGGACATGAACGCCGCGGTCATCGTGACCGGGATCGGCGTGGTGGCGCCCAACGGCTTGGGCACCGAGGAGTACTGGAAGGCGACACTGGCCGGGCGTACGGGGATCCGCCGCATCGAGCGCTACGACCCCTCCCGCTATCCAGCGCAGCTAGCCGGGCAGATCACCGGATTCGAGGCGGCCGAGCACCTGCCGAACCGGCTGCTGCCACAGACCGATCGGGTGACCAGGCTGGCGTTGGTGGCGGCGGATTGGGCGCTGGCCGATGCCGGGGTCGCCGGCGACCAGCACGCGGAGTTCACCATGGGCGTGGCCACCTCCAACGCGTCGGGTGGGTTCGAGTTCACTCACACGGAGATCCACAAGCTGTGGACCCGCGGCCCGCAGTACGTCAGTGTCTACGAGTCGTTCGCATGGTTTTATGCGGTGAACACAGGGCAGATCTCGATCCGCAACGGGATGCGCGGACCCAGCGCGGTACTGATCAGCGAGCAAGCGGGCGGGCTCGACGCGGTGGGGCACGCCCGCCGGAGCCTGCGCAGGGGCGCCACGCTGATGGTCACCGGCGGCGTGGACTCCTCGCTCGATCCCTGGGGCTGGGTATCACACCTGGCCAGCGGAGACGTCAGTACACGCCGCGATCCCCAGTCCGCGTACCTGCCGTTCGACACGGACGCGAACGGGTACGTGCCCGGCGAGGGCGGCGCGATTCTGGTGCTGGAGCGCGAGGACAGCGCCCGCAGTGTGTCCACCGTGTACGGGCGGCTAGCGGGCTATGCCGCGACCTTCGACCCGAAGCCGGGCAGCGCACGACCGCCTGGGCTGGCCAGGGCGGTGGTGTTGGCGCTCGCCGATGCCGGGATCGCCCCCTCTGACGTGGACGTGGTTTTCGCCGACGGGGCGGGGATCGCGGACCGCGACCGGGCCGAAGCGGAGGCCATCGCCGAGGTCTTCGGACCATGCGGGGTGCCGGTCACTGCGGCCAAGGCCTGCAACGGGCGACTCTATGCTGGTGGTCCGCCGCTGGACCTGGTGGCCGCGCTGTTGTCCATGCGCGACGGGGTCATCCCACCAACGCCGCACGTGCGCAGGGTGCCCGAGGAGTACCGCCTCGATTTGGTCCGCGAGACACCACGTGAGCGCGACGTGGGCGCTGCGGTTGTGCTAGCCAGGGGACGCGGTGGCTTCAACGCGGCTGTTGTCGTCACGAAGTGAGGAGAGCCAATGACTAAACCAATGACGTTCGAGGATCTGCGCCGGATCCTGATCGAGTGTGCGGGGCTGGCACACGGGGTGGAATTCACCGACGACAACTTGGACACTGAACTCACCGAACTCGGCTACGACTCGCTGGCGCTGCTGGAGACCGCAGCTCGAATCAAGCAGGAATTCGGGGTAGACATCTCGGACGAGCAGATCACCACCTTGGAGACACCGCGCGCGGTGCTCGACACCGTGAATGAGTCAACCTGAGTTGGCGGTGCCCAGATGAGAAGGTTCGCTACCCCCAACGCCCTACTTCCCGAGGTCGGTCACGCGCTGGGAACCAGTGCGTGGCACCAGATCGATCAGCGGATGATCGATGGTTTCGCCGCCCTCAGCGGAGACCACCAATGGATCCACCAGGTCGGGCTACGGGCCGACCAGGGTCCTTTCACGGGCCCCATCGCGCACGGCTTCCTCACACTCTCCCTGTTGTTTCCCATGCTGGAGGAGGTCTTCACGGTTGACGGCGTCGAGCTCACCCTGAACAAGGGGCTCGACCGGCTTCGCTTTATCAGCCCGGTGCCGGCTGGGGCCCGGATACGTGCCACGGCCGTGTTGACCTCGGTCAGGCGACGCCCCCGCGGGTACTGCGAGGTCACCGTGAACGTCACCGTCGAGATCGAGAAATACTCCCGCCCGGCGTATACCGCCGACAGCATCATTCTCTACCGGACATCGGTTGATGGACCATAGCGATGGGCGCGGCGCCCGGTCACGGCAGCAACACGACCTGGCCCGCGTAGTTCAGCCCAGCGCCGAAGGTGATCAGCAGTGCTGGATCGCCGGTGCCCACGGCCCCGGAGCTCAGCAGCGTCTCCAGCGCCAGCGGGACCGAGGCGGCTGAGGTGTTCCCGCTGTGCACCACATCGGAGGCGACAGCCACCGAGGCTGGAAGGCCAAGTCCGTCAGCGAGTAGCTGGATCATGCGCAAGTTTGCCTGATGGGGGACGAAGGCACCGAGTTCGCCGGGCCCGAGCTGAGCCGCAGCCATCGCGCGCCGCGCCGCGGGCACGATCTCCGCGACGGCCCAGCGGAACACCCGTTTACCGTCCATCTTCATGTAGGGCAGTGGGAGTGAGGGGTCGGCGCGGAACTGCGACCAGGAGGTGTTCATGCGCAGCGCGGCCAGCGAGGTGCCGTCGGCGCCACGCACGGTCGGCCCGATGCCCTGCGCCGCGGAGGGACCCACCACCATCGCTCCGGCGCCGTCGGCGAAGAGGAACGCGATCTGCCGGTCGGCCGGGTCCACGATGTCCGTCATGCGCTCGACGCCTACGACGAGTACGTACTCCGCGTCCCCGCACCGCACCATGTTCCCGGCGAGGGCCAGAGCGTGGCAGAAGCCAGCGCACGCGGCCGAGACGTCAAAACCGCCCGCGTTGACCGCGCCGATCTCGTGTGCGAGCGCTATCGACAGCGGCGGGGTCTGCAGCAGGTTCGACATGCTCGCGACGACCACGCAGCTCAGCTGCCGGGCAGCGATCCCAGCGTGGGCAAGCGCCTTGCTACCCGCCTCGGCCGCCATGAAGCACAGGGTCTCCCGCGCGTTGGCATGACGGCGGCTCCGGATCCCGGACCGGCTCTCGATCCACTCCTCGGTGGAGTCGATGTGAGAACAGATCTCGAGATTGGACACGATGCGCGCCGGGCGGTAGGTACCCAGCCCAAGGATCTGGCTGCCGGTCAGCCCGGCGCCGGCAAGGGTGCTGGCCACTCCATCCTCCAGGTGACGAGATCCGCAATCCGACCGTGCTCCATGCTGCTCGAACCGGCCTTGAAGATGCCTCGAACCGTCGCGACATCCCTCACTCCAGCTCGACTTGACCAGGTTTTGAGGACGGGCGCTCAGTATGGGTCCATACCTAATGTCCCGCGTGGCTGGAGCGCACATGAGTACATTCACCATCGACGATCTTAAGAAGATCGTCGGCGCCTGCCTTGGCGGCGATACCGCAGCCGAGCTGACAGCGGCCAACCTGGACGTGGAACTGTACGAGCTCGGTTACGATTCGCTCACGGTGTACGAATTCGTGATGAAACTTCAGGAAGACTTGTCGATCAGTATCACGGACGAGGACATCGACACGATGAGGACACCGCGCGCGGTCATCGACTTCGTCAACGGGCGGCTGGCTGGGAGGCAGTCGTGCACTTCGTGATCGGCGAGCCGTGTGTTAACGTCATGGACAAGTCCTGCTTGGAAGAATGCCCGGTCAACTGCATCTACAGCGGATCCCGGATGCTCTACATCCACCCCGCAGAGTGCATCGCCTGTGGTGCCTGCGCGGAGGTGTGCCCGTCGGACGCGATTCAGTCCACCGACGAGCTCTCCCTGGAATGGGAGCCTTACGCCATCGCGGCCAAGGAACTGTTTGAACGAGTCGGCTCGCCCGGTGGAGCGGCATATGCGCGTGAACCGATCGACGACGATACACCGTGAGCCGCGCCGCTACAGCGTCCACTCCGTACACCACGTCTGACAACCGTCTGGCAATTCGGTCGTACCGGCACCCACGCGAGACCAAGCCCCGATGATCGAGGAGATCCGCAGATGGACTACATAACCCACATCCCCTCGCCTGCGGTACCCGCGGAACACTTGAGCTTGAGCTACCTGGCACCGCCTGGCGCGGCGCCCGACTGGCGCCTGGTGGTCAGCTACGCCGCGGCCGCGGAGACCGGCCTCCTGGGTGCGCTGCCCGGCACGCCGCGCGAGCTCGCCGCGCGAGCTCGGCTTGACGAGGGCGCGGTGCGCACCACACTTGAGGCGCTGGCGGCCTTCGGCATCGTCGAGGTGGCAGACGGCCAGTACACGCGCACATCCGCAGCGGCGACCGTCGAGGACGACATGACGCTGCGCCATCATGCGTGGGTCATCCGGTGCTGGGCAGCAGAGCTGGAATGCCGCCTGCGCGGGGTCGCTACGCCTCCGGCGCCACCCATGTCGCCCGAGCTGCTCAAGGTCTTTCTCGGCTTCCTGGCAGCCGACGCGCGCCGACGGTCGCCGGCTGCGGTCAACGCCTGCCTGGCGCGCCATCCTCAGGCGCGACGCGTCCTCGACGTCGGCGGCGGGCACGGGGAACTCGCGCTCGCCTTTGCGGAGCGCGGCCTGCGCGCGACGCTGCAGGACTTCCCGGACACCATTGAGGCCGCCCGCCGCGACCCTCGCCTGGCAGAGGCCGGCGTCGAGATGTTCGCGGGCGACCTCTTCGAGGCCCTGCCCACGGGGCCGTTCGACATTGTGGCATGCTCCGGCCTGACGCCAGTTTTTAACGAGGACCAAAACCTCGAGTTCTTCCGCCGTGTCCGTTCATTGCTGTCACCGGGGGGTGCACTGCTTATCCTGACCGTCCTCCGGGGCAGCAGGCCGGTGGTGCCGTGCTTCTCGATACACATGCTGGTCATGGAGCAGTCCAGCGGCGCGCACACCGAGGAGTGCTACCGGCAGTGCCTTGCGGATGCCGGCTATCGAAAGGTCGAGGTGATCGACGTCAATGACTGGCTGCACAGCGTGCTGCTGGCGACGGTCTGAAGGCTCGTGCGCGCATCATGTCATTGCTCATTGCCGCGGTAACCGCTAGTCCGCTTGAATCCGGGTTGAGCGGAACTCGACAGGCGCTTGCGCGTCGGGCGAAGACAGGTCAGGCACATTGACGCCGGTCGCGACCTGGGATTCGATGAACTCACCGGGATATTGGATTCGGGACAACGAGACTCAACTCTGTTCATGACAGTTGTCACGTGAAGGGACTGCGCAAAATGCACGAATCAACGGACGTGGTCGTCATCGGTGGTGGACCTGGAGGGTCAACAACAGCCGCCTTGCTCGCGAAACGGGGACACCACGTGGTGGTGATCGAGAAGGAGCGCTTCCCCCGTTACCACATCGGTGAGTCACTCATACCCGGGGTGCATCCAATCTTCGCCGAACTCGATGCGTCGGATGAGATCGACAGCGCCGGATTCCGCAAGAAGTACGGCATCACGTTGCTGTGGGGTCGTACGCGTGAGCTGTGGTCGGTCAACTTTGAGGAGGCTAGCGACTACGACTATGTCTACCAGGTGAAGCGCGCGGAGTTCGACAACCTTCTCATGCGCCAGGCTCGTCTCCATGGAGCGCACGTGATCGAGGAGGCGAACGTCACCGACGTGGTCTTCGAGGGTGACAGGGCTGTTGGCGTTCGATACACCGTGAACGGCTCGGACCAGGTCACCGAGATCAGGGCTCGAATGGTGGTCGACGCTTCCGGGCAAGCGCGCGTGCTCGGCCGGCGGTTCAAGCTCGTGGAGTGGCATGACGACCTCAAAAATGTTGCCATCTGGACTTACTTCCAGGGCCATCTCACCTACGAAGGTCGCAACGCCGGCAACATTCTCGTGGAGAACATGCCGGACGGATGGCTGTGGTTCATACCGTTCAGCGACAACACCGTGAGCGTGGGGTTCGTGGGTCCGGCCGCAGAGGTGGCAAAGACGCCTATGTCACCACACGACCTGCTTGAGAAGAAGATCGTGGACTCGGTGGAGGTGTCGCGTATGCTGGCACCGGCCCGTCGCGTCGGGAGCATTCGCACCACGCGCGACTGGTCCTACACCTGCCGACGATTCGGCGGTCCAGGCTACCTGCTCGTCGGTGACGCGGCAGCGTTCATCGACCCGCTGTTCTCCACCGGGGTCGCGCTCGCCCTGAATAGCGGGAGCAGAGCAGCGGAGGCCATCAGCGCGAGCCTGGCTGAGCCGGCCCGCGAGGCCGAGATGATCCGCAGCTACGAGGACACTCATCGCAGGTTCCTCGACGGCGTCATCACCTTCATCCGGCACTTCTACGACGCGAGCAAGGACAAGGAAGTCTACTGGGCCGAGGCGCAGTCAATCATCGACCCGAGCAAAGAGAAGGATGCTCGCGAAGACTTCGTCAGACTGATCTCAGGTATGAGCCCCGAGCTCACAGGTGTGAGTTTCGAAAAGATGCTTAAGAAGCGCCAGGTGCCCGCAGCCAGCGGGGAGCGGACATGAGCACCTCCGCGGTCACCGAGTCGCTCGCTCCACGACAGCCGGCGGTTGTCGATTGCCACACCCATGCGCAACCAGCGTGGGTCATGCAGGCGTTCCGGCGCTGGCTTGATGACACGGCCGGTCACGACGAAGGACCCGCGTCGCTGTGGGCGTCTCGCGCGTTCGAGACCCCGGATCTTCAGTTAGCGAACCTCCGGGCGCACGGTATCGGTACCGCGGTCCTGACCCACAGCTCCAACACGCCGGCGGCTTTGCATGCCGCGGCACTGAGCACTCGCGGGTCAGGCAAGGTCGGCCTGAGCGGCACACAGACGATCGCCCGCGTCAACGACGAGTTGCGGGCCTGGGCTGCGGGCAGTCATGGCCAACTGGTGGTCACGGCCTGGATAGACCCACGCTTGCCCGATTCGGCGCTGGCCGAGCTGGAACGGGTCGCGCAGGGCGACGCGGTGGGGGCCTCGATGCTCTGCGCTTACCCGGATCCGTCGAGGGGGCTGCGCTTTCTCGACGCCCCGGAGTTCGATCCGGTGCTGCGGGCGGCTGCCGAGGCACGAGTACCCCTGTTCCTGCACGCCAGCGCCAAGTACCCGCTGTTTGCCACGGCGGGGCCACCGGTGACGGGCCTGCCAGGGCACTGCCTGACCGGCGGGCTGAGCATGCTGGTGGAGTCCACCCTGTGCCTGTTGCGGCTCGTGCTCACCGGCACGTTCGAGCGCCTGCCCGAGCTCAGGGTGGTCGCTGGGCAGCTCGGCGGCGTGCTGCCGTTCGTGGCCGGTCGGATGGATTTCATCCGCACAGTTCTCTCTGCGGCATCCGGCTCCGACCCGCTCACATCGTCTACTTCGGTCGCCGTGCTGCGCGACCTGCGTGACTACAGCGACAACCTCTACCTTGACACACACTCGATGAACGTCGCGGCCTTGGAGTGCGCCCTCGAATTCTTGGGCCCGAAACGGATCGTCTTCGGGTCGGATTTTCCGGTGACACCCGACCAGCACGGTCGTGCCAGGGGACTTGAGCTCATCACAAAGCTCGACCTACCCAGGGAAGATCGGGACGCGATCCTGGGGGGCAACGCCCGACAACTACTGGGTTTGGCTGCCAGCAGGAAAGTGAGTGCATCATGATCGCTCATAATTACGCTATACGGTTTTCCTCCTGAGTTCGATGAATTCCTGCAGAACGAATTCCGCAAAGCGCACCCCTTCGAAGACAAGGAAGAGATACACGATGGACCACACGGAGCACACGGTCACCGTCAACGCGCCGGTACACGTGGTGTACGACATTCTGGCGGATGTCGAGGGATATGCTCGACTTTTTCCGCCAACCGAGTCTGTGACGCTGATGGAGTCGGGCGATAATTATCAGATCGCTCGTCTGGTCGTCGACGTCAGCGGAGAGCGGCTGAGCTGGATCACCCGCCGTGACCTCGACGCGGAGCGTCGCGTCATCGCCTACCGGCAACTGGAGACGGCTCCTCTCGTGGCGCACATGAGCGGGGAATGGCGAGCCCTCGAACTCGACGAGTCCCGCACGCAACTGGTGCTGACTCACGATTTCGAAGCACGACGGCCGGCAGACGGGCGTTGCACCAAGCAGGAGGCGATCAAACTCGTGCAGACGGCGGTCGAACGCAATAGTCATGACGACCTCGCCGCGGTCCAGCGAGAGGCCAGCCGCCGTGCGGAAACGATCAGGAGTACGCCGTGAACGGGACGGTTCAGTTGGTCAACCTCAGCGTGCCGATCATCGACGGCCCCAGCGAGGCCACCCCCGTCGAGATCACCACGCTCGACCATGAATCCGCCCCGGCGGTCTTCGGATTGAAAACCGAGGACTTCCCCGATGGCATGGCCATTTCCAGCGAGACCGTCACCCTTACCACGCACACGGGCACTCACATGGACGCGCCTCTACATTACGGCCCGCGTACCGGTAACAGCCCCGCGAGGTCGATTGACCAGGTCCCGCTGGAGTGGTGCTTCGGGCCCGGCTTCCGGCTCGATCTTCGTCACATTCCGCCCGGCGAGGGAATCACCGACCTGGACATCGCGGACGCGGTGGTCCGGATGCCCCACGACATTCAACCGGGCGACATAGCGCTTATCTGGACTGGCGCGGACCGACTGTGGGGTACGGAAACGTACCTCAACAACTTTCCGGGCATGACGCGCGCGGCAACAGCCTGGCTGGTGGAACGGGGCGTACGGGTCATCGGGATCGACGCTTGGGGATTCGACCGGCCGTTTCCACGCATGCTCGAGGACTACCGGCGCACCGGAGATCAGAAAGTGCTCTGGCCTGCACATCTGTATGGGCGTGAACGCGAGTACCTGCAGCTGGAGAAGCTGACGCGACTGGATATGCTGCCCGCCGCACAGGGATTCACCATCGCGTGTTTTCCCATTTCTATCCGTGGTTTGGGCGCAAGCTGGACCCGGGTAGTCGCGATCGTGCCCGACGAATGACATGTACACGGGATGGAGTCTTCATCAATGACGAAAATGATCACTACTACAGCTAATCAGGTACCGGTTGAACTCTATGCCTCGCTGAAGAATTTTTATGCTGGCCACATAAAGAAGCGTGATGCTGGATTCACGGATCAGTGGCTTGCCGACTTTGATGAAAAAGCTACCCTGTCGACCAACATTTTTGATGTTCCGGTGCAGGAAGGCCGGGAAGCTATTGGGGTCAAAGTGCATGCTCTGGACAACTGGTTTGCTCAACAAGGAATTCAACGACGCCACCTTCTCGGCACGTTTGTCGCGACCCGTAGCGGAGGTGATGATATCCGCACTCGATGTTACGCACTGCTATTGACAACAAAGCTACCCGGAGGTACAACGGTGCACTCCACCTCGGTGGCCAGTGATTTGCTTCGGTACCGTTGTGGTGTTTGGCGAGTCTTGTCGCGCCATATCGAACGTGATGATCTCGCGCAAAGGTCTCGAAGCTTCGAGCGTAATAATTGATCACTGAGAGGACATGATTGATGGCACGCGAGTCTATCGTCGGGCGGCCTGCCGGACGTGATGAGATCTATTGTTCAGTCGAGCAATTCTATGCACGTCAAATGCAGGCTCTCGATTCCGGTGACGCCGCCGGGTGGGCGGCTACATTCACGAATGATGGCGTCTTCGTCCATGTATCAAAAACCGAGATTGACGACGTACCAAGCTCCATTGTCGGACATGGTGAACTTCTCGCCGCCGCCAAAAAAGCTATTGCCGGACTGGCCAGCGAGGGTGTCACCCGCCGCCACCTCGTGTTGACGCTTACCATTGACAGCGTTGATGGTGACGATGTCCGCACGCACTGCTATGTTCCGATCATCGACACCCGCGACGGCACAACAGCCTTACAAATGAGCACGGTGCTGCAAGACCTATTGGTGTTCTCTACAGCCGGCTGGCTCGTCCGGGAACGTACCGTACGTCGGGACGACTTGCCTTAAGCACTCCGCGACCGGCGCCACTGGGTAGAAGGAGAAGATATCCACCATGACCAAGGCCCTGGGCCGATGCGTCGCCGAGGATACCGACTGGGTGGTATGCCCTGAATGTCGAGGCATGATTTACCACAAGCGCTTGGCGCGCAACCTTCAGGTGTGCCCCGATTGCGGTAACCATCACCGGCTGACCGCACACGCAAGAATCGGGCAGCTCTTCGACGAAGCTCGTGTGGAACTACTCGATGTGGCGGTGCGCAGCATTGATGTACTGGAATTCACCGATACCAAGCCCTATCCGGTGCGGCTGGCCGACGCTCGCGCTGCCACCGGTCTGGATGAGAGCGTGGTACTGGTGTCGGGAACCATCAACGGAAACCCTGTGATAGCCGCTGTGATGGATTTCCGTTTCATGGGGGGAAGTCTCGGCGCCGCCGTCGGCGAACTCATCACCCGAGCCGCCGAGCTCGCGCTGGAAGATCGTGTGCCTTTGCTGATCGTGACCGCTTCCGGCGGGGCACGAATGCAGGAGGGGGCGATCTCGCTGATGCAGATGGTGAAGACCAGCCAAGCCATCGGCCAGCTTGATGAGGCCGGGATCCTCACCATCTCACTGATCACAGACCCCACCTACGGCGGCGTGGCGGCGTCGTTCTCGACGCTGTGCGATGTGATTATCGCCGAGCCGGGGGCCAGGCTGGGCTTCGCCGGCCCCCGGGTGATCGAGCAGACGATCCGGCAGACGTTGCCACCGGGATTCCAGACGGCCGAATTCCTCATGGAACGTGGGCTTGTCAACATCATCCGGCCGCGCAGCGCGTTGCGGACCACACTCGCCAGGCTGCTTTCGCTCGACCAGAGCCAGCCGCCGACAAGGGTGCGTGGGGTCGCTGCCCAGCCCGCCACCCGCGAAACCGATGTCGTGGTGCGCGATCCCACCCACCTCCCGGACGCCAACGCGTGGCAGAACGTCCAGATGGCCCGCACACTCGACCGGCCGACCACAATGGACTACCTCAGCTGGGCGTTCGACGACTTCGAGGAGCTGCATGGTGACCGGCTAGGCGGCGGTGACTGCGGCGCCATCGTCGGTGGCATGGCGCGGCTCGGCGGCATACCGGTCATGGTTATCGGCCACCAGAAGGGGCGGACGCCAGCCGAGCTGGTCAGCCGTAACTATGGTATGCCGGTCCCAGGGGGCTATCGCAAGGCGGCCAGGCTGATGCGGACGGCAGCCAAGCTCTCCCTGCCTGTGATCACCTTGGTCGACACTCCGGGGGCCTATCCCGGGATTGAGGCCGAGGAGCGAGGTCAGTCGGTGGCCATCGCGGAGAACATTCGGTTGATGGCGGGGTTACCGGTTCCGGTGGTCACCCTGGTGATTGGCGAGGGTGGCAGTGGCGGCGCATTGGCGCTCGCCGTGGCCGATGAGGTGTTGATCTTTTCCCACGGCGTCTACTCGGTGATCAGCCCGGAAGGGTGCGCCGCGATCCTGTGGAACGACCGCGGGATGGCACCCACCGCGGCCGCCGCGTTGCGTCTTGATGCCAGGGCGCTACTCCATCTCGGCATCGTTGACGGCGTGGTGCTGGAGCCCGAAGGCGGCTGTCAGGCCGACCCTCTGCTGGCGGCCCAGCGGGTGCGGACCGCACTGGTCGCAGCATTGCGGCGGCTATCCGGAGTGGACGGTTCCGCACTGGTGGCGAGGCGGCGAGCCCGGTTCCGCTCGTTCGGCACGTCCGAGGTGACCGGGAATGCCCCGGACGGGATGCGGCAACGATGACTCAGCGCTATTCGGATCACCTCGGTCGGGGGCGCGACGGGAAGGTGGCGAATGGGTTCCCCGCTGCTGACCCGGCCATCCGCACCGAAGAACTCGGGGAGCTGCTGGACCGTGTGTTGCACAATGCCGTTCTGTTCCTCTCCCAGGCTCCCGGCCTTCCCCGGGCATTGCGGGTACGGGCCGGTGAGGTGTCTGTCGATGTCGAGTGGGCACAGGAGCACGTTGTCACCGCGTCGGGCGGCGCCAAACCCGCGGTGGCTCCATCGGTGCCCCCCGTCGCCGAGCCTGTGACCGAAGTGGATCCGACAGTGCACTACCTGACCTCGCCCGCAGTCGGCGTCTTCTACCGGGCACCGGAGCCGGGCAGCGCGCCCTTCATCGCTGAGGGTGACATGGTCGTGCCCGGTCAGCAGGTCGGGCTCATCGAGGCAATGAAGCTGATGATCCCGGTCGAGGCGGACAAGGCCGGTCAGGTGGCCGAGGTGCTCAAGGACAACGGAGAGCCCGTCGAATACGGCGAAAGGCTGTTCGCCTTCGTTGCAGTTGACGTGACCTCAAGGGCGGAGCAATCATGTTCAGCAAGGTTCTGATTGCCAACCGAGGCGAGATCGCGCTTCGCGTGGCGCGGGCATGCCGGGAGTTGGGCATCCGGGTCGTCGCCGTCTATTCGACCGAGGATCGTGACTCCGCAGTGGTGGCCTATGCCGACGAGGCGATCCAGATCGGTCCGGCGCCAGCCAAACGCAGCTACCTGAACATCCCGGCGATCATCGAGGCGGCACTGCGCACCGGGGCTGACGCCATACACCCTGGATACGGCTTCCTGTCGGAGGACCTCGACTTCGCCGAGGTCTGCCGGGACAATGGCATCGTCTTCGTCGGCCCACCCCCAGAAGTGATTGCCCAGCTCGGTCACAAGGCCGTGACTCGTATGCTCATGGCCGAGGCCGGCCTGCCGATACTACGGGGAAGCATGGAGCCGCTACGCTCTGTCGAGGACGCCCAACAGATTGCCGATGACATCGGTTATCCGGTCATCATTAAGGCTGCCGCCGGTGGTGGTGGCCTGGGAATGCGGGTGGTCCACGAAGCCGACGTATTCCACCGCGCCTACCAGGAAACCACGGCGAGCGCGCAGGCGCTGTTCGGTGATTCCAGTGTCTATGTCGAGCGCTACCTGGAGACTGCGCGTCATGTCGAGATTCAGGTGCTGGCCGACAATTTTGGCAACACGATCCACCTCGGCGAGCGGGATTGCTCGGTGCAGCGCCGGCACCAGAAACTGGTCGAGGAGAGCCCGGCGCCACGGATGCCACCCGGCCTGGCCGCGCGGATGGGACAGGCGGCCGTACGCGGAGCGCAAGCGGCCGGCTACGTCGGGGCGGGCACGTTCGAGTTCCTCCTCAGCCCCACCGGCGACTTCTTCTTCATGGAGGTCAACTGTCGCATCCAGGTCGAGCATCCGGTCACCGAGATGGTCACCGGGGTCGATCTGGTCCAGGAGCAGTTCCGGATCGCGGCCGGAGAACCAATCACGTTACGGCACAACGACGTTGCGCTGCGGGGTGTAGCAATCGAGTGCCGGATCAATGTCGAGGATCCTGACCGCGACTTCCGTCCCACCCCAGGGGTGTTGGCTGAGTTCATGCCCCCCGGTGGCCCCTTCGTCCGGGTTGACACCCACGGTTTTCCCGGGTACCGGATACCGGCTTCCTACGACTCGCTGCTGGCCAAACTTGTGGTCTGGGCACCGACACGGGAGCAAGCGCTGAACCGGATGGACCGCGCACTGGCCGAGTTCCGGGTTCGTGGTCCCGGTGTGCACACCACCAATGGCTTCCTGCGCGAGGTGATTCGGAACCCGATGTTCCGGTCCGGCAAGCACAGCACGGCACTCGTCAGGCAGTTGCTCGAAAACCGAAAAAATGAGCCAGATTTAGACACGGTGGACGATCTACCCGGTGCTGCCTGACCACCCGAAAAACGTCCGCGCGGCCGGCTCGGAGAGCACTTCCCTTGCCGCGACACGATCAATAATCGAATCTATTTGGTGGATCCAGGCTAGGAGTTGCACCAAGGAGCTGATGATGTGACCAGCGGGCAGGCCGTCGTTCTTCTGCTTGACCTGGCGATTATTCTCGTGCTGGCCAATTTGCTCGGCGCTGCAGCGAAACTGCTCGGCCAGCCACCCGTGGTCGGCGAGATCATCGCTGGAGTCCTGGTCGGGCCAACGCTGTTCGGGGGCGTAATTGCCGATACAGTGTTCCCCGCTAACGTCCGGCCTCTCTTGTCCGCCCTGGCAAGCATTGGGGTCGTGCTGTTCATGTTTGTCATAGGGCTCGACCTGGATCAGTCGTTGTTGCGTGGCAGGGGAAAGGCCACAACGACGGTGGGAGTGACGTCCACGTTGCTGCCGTTTGGCCTGGGCATCGCTCTTGCTCTGCACCTGATAAACAGGCATCCGAGCAGCAATGTCCTCGCTTTCGTGCTGTTCATCGGGACGACGATGTCCGTTACTGCGTTCCCCGTGTTGGCGCGTATTCTCGCCGACCGGGGAATAAATCGCACACGGCTCGGCGGCCTGGCGGTGGGTAGTGCGGCGGTCGCCGATATCTTGGCGTGGTCACTGCTTGCGGTAGTTATGACGTTGGTCAACGAAGACAGGTGGCAGCTTTGGCGGATCCTCCTTTTGGTGCCGTTTCTGGTTCTCATGTTTATGATCGTCCGTCCGCTCCTGCTGGGCCTGGTCAACGTACGAAAACGAGTGAGCGGAATCACCCGGGGAACCCTCGCGGCCGTGCTCGTTGGGGTGCTCGTGTCGGCTGCGCTGACCGAGTGGATTGGTCTACACTTTATTTTCGGTGCATTCATCTTTGGGCTTTTGATACCCAGAATCGATGCGGGCCGCCTTCGGGCGGAGATCAGGAACCGCGTCGAGCATATCAGCGCGATCCTGCTGCCAGTCTATTTTGTGGTCGCTGGTCTTCAAGTTGACCTCTCTCGAATGAATTGGGCCGACGTCGGCGAGCTAGGTTTGATCGTCACTGTCGCGATCGTGGGCAAGTTTGGCGGCACGTTTATTGGCACCTGGTTGCACGGAATCAAATTCCGGCAGGCGGCAGCGCTTGCGACGCTGATGAACGCACGCGGTCTGACCGAACTCGTCATCGTCACTGTCGGACTCCAGCTGGGCGTGGTGGATCGCGGACTATACTCGAATATGGTTGTCATGGCGGTCTTGACGACGGCGATGACAGGAATTCTGCTGGAGCTAATTTACCCGCGACGCTTGGTTCAACGGGACATGGAGCAGGCGCTGACAGTCCCCTCGCCGCAATGAGCCGGCGAGGGGGCCTGTATCGCCGCCGCGCTGGGCGGGCGCCTGGCCTCCGTCGGCCCGATCCTGGTCCACGGCGCCGGGCACCACGCCTGCGCCCATGCCCACGTTTTCGGCGCCTGCGGCCGCACCGCCCTGCTCGCCGACACTCCAGCCGCGGCCGAGTTGTTCCGTGTCGGAACAGGAAAACAGGCTAGAGTACGATGCGTCCCTATGGCACAGTGGTGGCATGACTCGCCCAACGACGGACTCGGCGGTGCGCCCTCAAGGGGCCGCCGCCCAGCCAGTGGGTGGCGCGCCAGGCGTTCCCTCTGGCGGTGTGGCGCAGCCCGCGGGCGGCTGGGGGTTGCCGCTGGCGGTGCTGATTGCCGGGATGTTCATGTCCGTGTTGGATACCAGCATCGTCAATGTGGCCATCCCCACCATCCAGAACGACTTCGGGGGGACTACCGATGATGTGCAGTGGGTGGTCACGGGGTACACCCTGACCCTGGGCGTGGTGGTGCCGACCACGGCGTGGCTGGGCGATCGCTTCGGACTGACCCGGGTCTACAACCTGGCGCTGCTGGCGTTCGCCGCCGGGTCGGCGTTATGCGGGCTGGCCTGGGACCTGAACAGCCTGGTGATCTTCCGGATCTTCCAGGCGATCCCGGGCGGGATCCTCCCGGTGATCACACTGTCGATCCTGTACCGGATCGTGCCGCGGGACCGACTCGGCACCGCGATGGGCCTGTATGGCCTGGGCATCGTAGGCGCCCCGGCGGTCGGCCCGACCCTGGGCGGGTATCTGGTCCAGTACGTGAGCTGGCGGATGATCTTCTATATCAACGTGCCCATCGGGATCCTGGGCGCGGTGGCCGCGGTGCTGGTGCTGTCACGGTTCCCCCGAGCGGCCAGGCGGCGGTTCGACGTGCTGGGTTTCCTCACCGTGGCCAGTGGGCTCTTCGCGCTGCTGCTGGCGACCTCGGAGGGCGAGTCCTGGGGATGGAGCTCCTACCGGATCCTGGGTCTGATCACCTTCAGTGTGCTGAGCCTGGCGTTGTTCGTGGTGATCGAACTGGAGGTCGCTGACCCGTTACTGGATATCCGGATTTTCCGGTACTGGCCGTTCACCAACTCGCTGCTGTTGATTTCGGTGCTCTCGGTTGTGCTGCTCGGCGTGCTGTTCTACGTTCCGCAGTTCCTGCAGGTGGCTCAGGGGTGGGGGGCGTTTGACAGTGGTCTCATCATGCTGCCCCAGGCGCTGGTGATGGCGGTGTTGATGCCCATCGCCGGGCGGGTTTATGACCGCATCGGGCCCCGCTGGCCGGCAGTCATCGGCTTGACGATCGTGGCCTATGCCGTCTATCTGCTGCACACGCTGACCCTCGACACTCCCCACGAGCACGTCATGTGGCTGCTGGTGGTGCTTGGTACTGGCTTGGGGATGGCCATGATGCCGATTATGACCGGGGGTATCGCGGTCATCCCGCTGGCCGACGTAAACTCCGCCAGCGCGTTCAACAACGTCGTGCGCAGTGTCTCAGGTGCGCTCGGCATCGCGGTGCTCACCACGATCTGGACCTCCCACCAGGCCCAGCACCTGGCCGGACGCGCCGCGCTGCTGCCCGCCACCACCCCCGCTCCCCACATCGGCGGCCCGTCCGTCCCGGACTGGTTAGGCAAGTACAACCTCTACCATCAAACCCAGCTGCACGTGTTCATCACGGGCCTGGACGACCTGTTCCTGATCGCCGCCGCGCTGGCCGCCCTGGGCGTGCTCGGGGCGCTGCTGCTGCGATCCGGATCCACCCACACCGCCCCACCCGCGCAGGCAGCCGCACCATCACCCGCCGCCAACGGCGCGCTCGCCCCTGAGCGCCACCTCGCACCCTCGGCCCACACCATCACCACCGACCACGTCCACCCACACCGACCCGCCGACGAACTCATCGACGCCGAGAGCGACACAACTCCGCCGGACAGGTGAGCTACCCGGTCCGCGCTACCCGGTGTCCGGGAGCTGATCACGGGGCACTGCCAGCGGCTCCCGGGTGAACAGCGGGTTCACTGGCACGTTTCTACTGGCGAACTCGTCGCCTTGCTCGGCCGGTTGCGAGCCAAGCTTTAAACCGAATTTACTTGATCTTGGTCGCTATGGCGGGCTGCTGACCTGGGCGAACGCTGTTGATCAGGATCGGGCACTGGGTGTTCCTGGCTACTGGAGGGTCAGGGCACCGGCAAAGTCCTGTTTCCGCAGCTAGGTGGTAGTTTCAGTGAGCGCTCACGTACGTGGCCCGAGACTCGGCTGACGTGTTTGAACCCCCGTCAGCAGGGCGCACCGCCCCGACGGATCGCGCCAGCAGCACTGGCTCACCCCGTCCTTTGTGCGACATCCCGTGAGTTCCTCGGTTCCTCGTCGGGGATCTGAGGGTGTGTTGCTACCAGGAGCAGGGCGTTCAGGCTGATCTTCCTACTGGGACCCTAGTCTGATCGTTCTTCAGGATTTCTAAAATATTCTCGTCTGAATCGAGGTTTGTTCTGTTTTGGTGGAGGTGAGGAGGTTCAGGCTGGGCCGGAGACGGGTGCTACCGGCTGTGTCAGGTCGCCGGCGTCTCGCTCGCGGGCAACGCCGTACCTGGCTGCGTATCCCACGCGCCTGGTCATGGGCCATCCGATCTCGCCGTCGCGTTCGCCAGGCTGGCGGCCCTGCTTGTCCCCGTCGTGTGAGCCCGAGGGTCTTCGACGCTAGGAGCGCGGGAGTTACCGGTAGGACAGCATGCCGGTCACTGGCTCGTGTCCCGCTCTGGGAACCGACCCCAGCGAAGACCGACGTTTACTCTGGTGATCACCGGTCAGTTCTCGGTGAATCACCGGGGCTGATCCTGGTTGAGGGAGCTGGTGGCTGGTGGTGGTGCGGGGTGGCTTCGGCCGCGCGTCGAGTTGCTTCCCGCGCCGCGCTTGCCCCGGTCCGGGGGTGGTGTACGTCAGAGTCGGGGACGGTTGGTGACCGTTCTCCTCGTGCACACGGCCCCTCACTCGCGGGGAAGACGAACTGTGGATAACTCCGTTCGCCGTGATCGGTCATGGGCGACGACAACGCAACGATGCTGGCGTCTTCTGTCATGCCGACCAGGCCCGGTTATCCGGTGGCAAGCCGACCCGCACCACAGGCGCGCCAGCGCCGAGGAGCGGAAGCGGCGCGGCAGCACTGCCCACGCCGGCCACAGAACCGGTATGCGGTGCTCGGCAAGCGGGTGACAGGATGACGATGAAGCCGTCACGGCGAGGATGGCGCCGTTCGTCGAGCACCACTACGTGTTCACCAACCCACGCTGCGGCAACCATCACTGACCCCACACCCACCGACAGCCATCAAGATCGTTCTCAGCGCCAACGGCTGTACCTGTACTACTCAACCCCGGCTACCCCCGGAACTCGCCACGCCGCTCGCCCAGTACATAGACGAGATGTCGAGACCGGGTGGACCACTCGACGCCGACACCATCCGGGTCTACCTCGGGTAGCAACCAGATACGTGTAATCGGGCCATCGACGCTGGTCAGCGGTCGGCGAGTAGAAGGTTGAGAGCTTTGATTCGGTCGTCGACGGTGGGGCGGGTGTAGGAGCGAACAGTGTCGAGGTGAGCGTGGCCGAGCAGGTCGGCGACGTCGATGGCCCGATTACACGTATCTGGTTGCTACCCCTCGAGCGGTCGGAGTGTGAATTTAATGGCTGGACCTCCTGCATGCCGGCTGGTACGGTCAACTCTATGTGTAACAGGTGTACATCATGGGAGACTTTCGATTTTCGGTCGAACGGTACTTCCATCCAACCTATAGGGAGGCAGCCATGACCAGGAGTGATAATGATTACAGAAGAGGCTTTCGAGACGGCTACAGAGAAGGATTTCGCGACGGGTTCGAGGAGGGACGTCGCGAACAGCGAGCCGTCAGCAGCGGGGAAGGCGATGATTATCAGAGAGGCTTCAGGGACGGCTACGATGACGGCTTCGAGGCTGGCTTCGAAAGACGGGGTCAGCCAAGGTAAGCCAGAAACCGGCGATGACGACGTAATGTCGGTTCGGCGCCGTTGAGCGTGCGGATCGGGCTGGGCGAGTCGGGTTGACCTTGTTGGTCGGCGCCGCCACCGTGCTGGGGTTGGAGTTGGCTACGGCCTTCCCACTCTCAGGAACTCACGGGATATCGCACAAACGACAAACGACTGGTTTTACTGATCGACTGGCAAGCGTTCGATTGCGCGTTGTTTGTCCTGCTCGATTGGCAAGCTGTACCTGCGGGCGGTCTCGACGCTGTGGCCGAGGATCTCGGCCACGACCACGATGTCTTCACCATCGGGGGTGTCGTTAAGGAAGCTGCTAGGAGCCGCAATCGGTGGTATATCGCCTGGTCAGCGCCCCGGAGCCGCAGCGCGTTGGTGTTCCAGACAGAGCCCAGCGTGGCAAACGATCAGTGCCCTGACCAGCAGCAACAGCCGCGTTTGCGGCTCCTGGCAGTTTCCTTAACGACACCCCGAGTTGCTCGGGGTGGGGGTAGAGCCAGGTGATGGTCAGGTCCTGGCGTTGCTGCCAGCGTTCACTGGCTCCGAGGGGTTCGTTGCCGCAGGTAGGGCACGCGCTGGCGGGTGGCGCCGCGTGCTGGCGGGTGAGCTGGTCCTGCTGGAGTTGTTGTTCCTGGGGGGTGATCGGGTCGCCGGGTTGGTGGATGCGAGCCCGCACGGGCCTGGGCCACTGGTCGGTGAGCGGTGGGTTGCTGGTCGAGGGTGGTGTGAGGGTGGTGCTGGTCGGCGGTGCGGTGGTCTTGGCGGCGCGGGGCCGGCCACCGAGGGAGGCCTTGTCCAGGTGGCCGTAGAGGGTGCCGCGTTTGACCTGGAGGATGTTGGCGATCTGGGCCACGGTGTGCTCGCCCTCGTCGTACATGCGCTGCGCGGCCCGGGCCTGGTGGGCGCTCAGTGTGGGTTTGCGGCCGCCGGTGCGGCCGCGGGCCCGGGCGGCGGCCAACCCATCGCGGGTGTTGGCCACGATGAGTTCGCGCTGTAGCTCGGATAGTACGGACAGCATCCCGAACATGGCGCGCCCTTCGGCGGTGGTGGTGTCGATGCCTTGTTCAAGCACCCGCAATCCGACGCCCCGCTCGCGTAGTTGGGCGCCGAGGGTGACCAGGTGCAGCACCGAGCGGCCCAGCCGATCCAGCCGGGTGATCACCAGCTGGTCCCCCTCGCGCGCCACCTTCAGGGCCACATCCAGCTTCGGACGAGACGACTTCGCCCCGCTGGCGGTGTCGAGATAAATATCGAGCGGGGCGACACCGGCGCGGGTGAGCGCGTCAATTTGGTGGAGGGGGTTCTGCTCGGCGGTGGACACCCGGGCGTAGCCGATCAGCACCCCGCAACTCTACAGTTGACAACACCAAACCCAGAGGTTTGCCGACGTTGTTTCCCGGCGGGAGTTTCCGACAGTCGCGACCAGCGCGGACCATGATCACCGTCTGAGTGTCGGCAAATGATCGTTTCCCGACTCCTCGCGGCGCTGTCCCGGCCCATCGGGGCATCTCATGAACACGAGGCAGCGCGCGCTTTGGCCTGGGCGAGCGCGACGAGCGCGACGGATGATTCGGGTGACGTGCCTCATGATCACTGAGACGAGCGAGCGCGGTGCCGTCTGGCCTATCTGAGGCACCGCAGTTACCTCGGTCAGCTTGTCGAAGTCTGTCGAGGTCAGCGGGGGTGCCGCGCGGCGCCACTTCGTCGAGGATTGACCGAGCATCGCGCCAGCAACGGGGTATCGCAGCTCGCCAGTTCGTCGGCGGTGTGTTCAGGCGGCGTCGTTCAGGGCATCGAAATCGATATCGGTCAGCTCTGGGTTGAAGGCATCGGGTTTGAGGTGTAGTACATCGGTGGCGTAGACGCCGAACCGGTTGATGTGCTCGGTCAGGTAAGGCGACAACTGGGCGAGGTCTTCGGCGGTGATGTTCCAGCCCTCGGCGATCAAACCACGGATCACGTCCATCATGTCCAGGGAGGTATGGAAAATCACGCAATTGGCGAGCAGGGAGTTAAATTTGATGGTCTTTTCCTGCTCGGCGGGGTCGTTGTCGGCGATCACCCCGCCGTTGCCGAATCGCAACCAGCCGGAGAATCCATTGTAGGCCTCGACCTTGTTGGTGACAGCGGTCACCCGCCGCCGCAGCGCCGGGTCCGCCAGGTAGCGCAGCAGCCCTACGGTGCGTACCGAGCGTCCGACCTCGCGGAACGCCTTGTAGATCTCGTTGCGGCGGGAGTTGGAAGTCAGGCGGCGCAGCAGCGTCACCGAGTTCAACTTCCCCTCCCGGATCGAGATCGCGACCCGCATCAAATCCGGCCACATCTTCTCGATGAGCTTCCAGTCGATCACATTTCGACCATCACCGAACAGCGCGTCGATATGACGGTAGCGAGCACTACCCGAATGACAGAAGAAAGTCAGGTCCTTCCAGTTCCGGATTCGTGGCATCAGGTCAAACCCGAACAGGTGCGCGAGGGTGTAAACCGGGAAACTCTGCCCCTGAGTATCAGCATGAATGGTGTTCGGTTTGACCTCGGAGGCGTTCTGCAGCAGCCCGTCGATGATATAGATGGCCTCCCACTCCCCGCACGGCACAAAACGGCTGAACAGTGCAATATAATTGTTCGAGACGTAGTGGTAAGCAATACCACCGAAGCCCCCATAGCGGATCGAGGACTCGGCCAGGAGATTGTCGATGTAGGTGTCGACCTGGGTGCCATCAGCGCCCACCGCCGTCCCGTCACCCCAGGCCTTGACGACATCCAGCTGGGCGAAGGCGTTCACCACCGCGGCGATCGCCTTGTTCAGCTTGGCGACGGTGACGTGCCGGTTGCGAGCCAGTGAGATCTCATGCGCGGTGATCCCGGCGATATGACGAGCAGCCTCATACGGGCCCAAGTTGGACCCACACGCAAAAGCCGTCAGCACATACCTGCTCAGGGGGTTGACCAGCTTGGGTTCGTTGCCCGAGGCCGTCCCAAAGTGCCGCCACCAGCCCAGCCAGTACGCCGTGCGGGCCAGGATCGCGATCAACGAACGCTGCGGCATCCGCGCCTTGATTGCCTCACCCAGCGCCACCGCCGACGCTGTGGTGCCCACCCCCACCAACCGCTTCAACGTGGGCACGCCGTCCTTATCGAAGGACAGGTCCTCGTTGTCGTGGTAACCAGCGCCAGGTCCCCGGCCGCTTTATCATGGCGTTCCCGCAGGGCAGCACAGAAGCCCTCGGCGGTGCTCGGCAGGCCGACCTCGGCGCAGAACTCCTCCAGCAGCGGCTCGCACTGCTCGAAGCTCAGCAGGTGCTGGCTCCAGTCGCCGTACTCAGCCGCCCCCTTCACCGCGATGTCGCCGGTGCGCAGCTCGGCGGCCAGGTAGGCGAACACCATCGCCTCGAAGTGTCGCTTGGCCAGCATCCCGGGATGTTGGCGGTCCCGGACCGCCCTCATCCAGTTCACCGAGGCGAACGACAGGTCCAACACCACCCCATCGACGTGATCGGGGATGAAGTCACGGGTCTTGCCCCAGTACGCGACCGCGTGCTTCAACGCCTCCAGCACACTGTGATCCTGTGACGTCGCTTCGAACTGGAGCGCTCCGACCAAGCCCAGCATGGTCGAGCGGTCAGTCTTGAAAAACCGTTGCACGAGCAGCTCGTAGTTCTCGCCGTGGTAAGCCGACACCTCCTCAATGTCGGCCAGCTGGGCGGCGAACCCACCCGCGTCCTCCACCAGGCCGCGCACCGTACCCATACCCGCGGCCTGCAACCGCACCGCTGTCAGCAACGCCTCCGCCGCGGCCTCGTGGTCGGCCCGCCGTTCGCCAGAAACCGCACAGCCCTCACCAGTGTCCTGGTCCTCGGCCTCCCGCGCGCACTGTCCATCGGTGGTTGTGCTCAACGCCGCCACCGCTACCAACACCATCCGCGCGGCGGCCTCCTGCGCGGTGCCGACCGCTCCGGTGGGGGACAGCCCTTCCAGCACGCCTTTGTAGGTGCCGATCAGTCTCTCGGTCACGGCGCGCTGCCGGCTCTGGATCTCTTCCAGCTTCGCCTTGCCCTTCTTGATGGTGACCGCCATCCGCTTACACAGCATCCGCGCCAGGTCGTCGCGGGCCCGCGACCCGGCGGTATGCACCAGACAGGCCAGCAGCGCGATCCGCTTGACGCCCTGGTAGCGCGACAGCACGTCGGCATCCGCGGCGTCGGCCTCCCCGGCAAAATCGGCGATCTTGGACGCGGCGATACCGTCGAGCCACTCATCGCTGTCCCCCAAAGCGTCCACCCACGCCAGATGAGCGGACTGCTCCCTAAACCGCGACCAACGACGCCCGCTTCGCCGGTCTCTTCAGCCGGTTCAGATCGCTCTTACCATCCGAACCCACCACCAGCAGACCCTCCAGACGGACCCGCCCGGAGGGACCCAACCGGATCCAGATCCGACGGAAGATCGAGGCGTTGACCTCGCCCCGGATCCGCGAGGCCATCTCATCCAACGTGGAAAACGCCGGCAACTCCAAGCAGGCCTGCACCAGCCGCTCCAACGCCACGTTGATCAAATCCGGCGGATAGTTCTTCACCCAGGCCGCCTCGGTGATCGCCTTCTCCGCGATTTTCCTCGCCTGGCCCGGCGCGTACCTCACACCCTCACGCTGACGCACCAGCACCCGATGCGACTCCGCCGTACGCCGCGACGCGTACACCGGGCGCGCATCCCCACCCAACTCCAGACACCGCCGCACATGATCAATTACCGTACCCGGAACCTCATCGCACCCGGGGAACCGACCCATCTTCTGAAAGCACTTCAACGCCAGCACCAACGCCATCAGATGATCATCAGTGTCGATCTTCTCCCTGGCCCACACCACCTCATCCGCACAGGGCGTAAAGAAAACATGCAGCTCACGGGCATACATCAACGTGGGGAAACGCGGATACGCAGTCCGCTCGACCGAAGTCATCGCCGCTCAACCGACCCGCACCCAGCACACCCCCAGGCACCCACAACCATCCCCCACCACGGCCTCCACCCACCACGACCCGCACAACCAGCCATACCGTAGCGAGACAACTACACACAGCCAGACCAACCCTCGCCAGACCCGAAGACGAAGCCAAGATCATCCCAATGTGGGTTTTGGGCTTACTTGGGCTGGACCCCCTTTGGTCTCGCTATCCGGCGTAGTCGCAGGTCACAGCTGTTCTCGCGACTTTGCCGGGGTCCTGACTGGAGGGTGACGGGGACGGGGGCACCGAGTAGCTCAAAGGCGCGGCGCTGGAGGGGTGTCGGGGTGGTGATCTTCTGGATTCGTTGCCCATTGAAATTGATGATGTGGCGGTCCAGAGTGGAGAGGTGGTGGAGCAGATCTTTATAGCGGTGGAGTGGTAGTCCGTCGGGGTGTGCTTGGTGGCGTCTTTGGTTGTGGCTTGTGGTGATCTCCGTGCGGGGGCGACGGGGTCGTCGCGGTCGGGGATGTGTTGATCGGTGAAGGTCAGTTCTGCGAGTGCTTCGCGTAGGTACCAGGTGAGGTAAGCGGTGTTTGTCCATCCTCACTGTAGCCACTGTGGCGGTGAGCGCAAGGGTTTTTAGTTGCAGATTTCCGTAGTTGACTGCGTCATCTCGGTAGTCACTACGGCCGGGTCTATGCCACCATCGGTTGCGATGCGCACACTCCTTGTTTCTCAACTAGCAAATTTGCAGAGTATGCAATCGTGAAAATCCCCATAGTCGAATCACTCGACTGTATGTCGTATATCATCATAGAGCGCACGCCGGCCTTGCGAAAGTTCTTGCAAATTGCAACGGTAAGTGATATTGAGCACGCCGATCTTGAATTCTCTCGGTTATTCAAAACTTGACGACGGAGCAGGTGTTCGACTTACTTCCAAGCGTCTCCTGGCAGGGCTGTCACCTACGCCGGCGTCGCCCCGCTCATGGGAGCCTGGCAAGGGAATTGAGGGTCCGCGTCGGCTAGACGCGCGCGGCTGCTTCCCAACCGAAGGACCGGCGGGCATCCTGCCGGGGTGTTTCGGTTGCCCGCACCCCTCGCAGTCGTGGTGCGGCTCGTGGTGCGAACTGCTGAAGATTATGACGTCCGCGCCGACGGGCAGAGTGTCAACCTAACATAGCGACCACTACCAGGCGGAATCGGTGGCGTGGCCCTGCGCGCCGTCCACGCAGATCTGGGTGCCGCTGATCCAGCTGGCCCGCTCGGACAGCAAGAATGTCACCACATCCGCGACTTCCTCGGGCGTACCGAGGCGACCGAACGGGAAATCCCGCTCGATGAACCGTGCGAAGCGCTCGGGAGCACGATCGCGGAAGGAATCCCAGTCACCGCCAGGCGACAGGATGGAGCCGGGGCTGACGGCGTTCACCCGGATCCCTTCGGAGGCTAGCTCGCGTCCTAGTTCCATGGCGAGGTAGATCTCGGCTGCCTTGGCTGAGCCGTATTGGGGGTAAGGTGCGGGTTTCCAGCCAGAAATCGAGGCAACAATGATCGCCGCGCCTCCGCCGACCTGTTGCATATGCGGCACGCAGGCGCGGATAGCCCGAGCGGTGTGTCCGACATTGGACTCGAATGTTTGTCGCCAGTCCTCCGGCGTTGAGGCGAGAAATCGTCGTTCTCCAGTATTCGGACCTGCGTTGGCCACCAGCAGATCGATACGACCAAGCGCGGCGGCGCCCTCGGCGACGAAGCGTTCGACTTCACCGTCCTGCCCCACGTCAGCAAGGACCCCACAGGTCCCCACGCCATAGTCCCGCAGTTCTTCAATAGTCCGGTTGAGACCTTCGCGACCACGAGCGCAAATCGCCACCGAGCAGCCCTCGCCGGCCAGTCGCAGCGCGACCGCCCGGCCGATTCCCCGACTACCACCGGTGATGAGTGCGGCCTTACCTGCTAACTGGAGATCCACCGCCACCGCTCTCTCAGTTCGACCACGCAGGGCTCAGCGAACGGGCGCAGCGCCGCCAGAAGCTCTTCTATTCTTCTTTTGGCTGGAAGTGTCAGTCGGTGGGCGCAGATATCCAGCGCTTCAAGTCCGGTAGTTGATGCCTCTTCCAGTTCGGAGTCTTGCGCAAGCGCGATTGCCAAGTCGATGCGCGCGGTGGCTCGACCAACAGACGGTTCTGGTTTGTCGCTTGTCGGCTCAACTGCCTGACTCGCCCACATTCGGGCATTGGTTGGATCGCGGAGCCAGACGAAGGAGGTCGCCGCGCAGTATGGAAGGTAGGAGGCGCCTAACGAGTAAATGCTCCGGACCAGGGGTTGCGATAGCATATCCCAAGCATGCTCAGCAGCGTCTAGGCCTACCTGTGCGCCGACGCGATCTCCAAGTCGCGCTCTGGCGCGGGCTTCGTGGGTGCATGCTCGGACCAGGGCGGCGGAGCCGATTGGTGCTATTTCTCGACCGGCTTGGGCGAAGGTGACGGCTTCTCGTGGATCGCCCGCGTAGAGCGCGATCTGTGCTTGCGTGCCGCGTACCCAGCCGGCAAGGCGCGCATCTCCGACTTCGTGGGCCAGGGATAGCGCGGTTGTGCAATGCGGTTCGGCGTGCTCACCCAGGGCGAGTGACGCCTCCGCTACCAGGCCGGACAGCCAGCCGGCCACCGCGTAGAGGTGGCGGCGCTCCCGCAGCGTCACCGTGCCATCCAGCAGACGGGCCACGTACCGCCGCCAAGCCAGCACCGTCTCGCGGAATTGGGCTGGGGGGACGGCAAAGTACTCCATGCCGAGTTGTTCGACCAGTTCCTCCAGTTGTTCCAGGGTGCCCGTGCCGAGGTCGGATGCCTCGGCACGGCGCAGCAGCTCGACTGATTCGAGGGTCGGATTGGTGATGTGGATAGCTGGGGCGTCGTCGTGGTCCGCGGCGAGGAAGCGGTCACGCTGCGCGTCGGAGGCTTTCTCCAGCGCGTCATCTAGCGCGCGACGCAGCGCCAGGCTCGGCGGATGGGCGCCACGCTCGGCGTTGCCGATGGTCCGCTTCGTGAACCCCAGCGTTGTGGCGAACTGATCCTGGGACAGGCACAGTCCTACCTCACGGAACCGACGGATCGTCGTCGCGGTCCACTCCACCCGCGAAGGGTAACGCAGGGCCTGCCCCCGGGTTTCCACCAGCAAGCGATCGCGATTTCTATCCGGAAGCAGGTTTGCTTGTGAGACGCGAACGGCGAGCGCTCGCTCGTCACGGCTCCACATATCTGGGAGGTGTCGGTTTATGTTCACCCGCCGGAGTGACTCCGAGCCCGGTCTTCCTCAGAATCATTCGGCAGGTCAACCGTGCATAGTGCTGCGGCCACGTGTGACTTCGCGCGGCCCGGGTCGCTGGGTCGTGCTCCCGGCGGTGGCGGGGTGCGGCCGGTGATCCGCAGTGGCTCCTCGGGGTACCAGGCTCGCCGCGACCCGCTGTGCCAGCTGCTGCGCACGGTCGTGGCGGACAAGGAACGGGCCGGGCGGGGTGCCGCGGACGGGGTCAGCTCGGTCGAGTGTCGGGCGGTGGTCACCCTGTACTCGCTGCTCCTGGATCATCGAATTGATCAGTGGGTCGTTGTCGGTCCTGCCGCCGTCCTGGGTCGTTGTTCGGGGCGCGGTGGCGTCCCTGCCAGGTGCGCAGCAAGGCGAGTCTCTGCCTGGACCGGCTTGATGAGGTGTTGCTGCTGGATCTGCTGGCCGACGAGTGAGGGCTGGCCACCGCGCCACCACCCGATCCGCCCACCCAGCCACTACAGACCCCGGCTGTCCCGCCCTCGTCTCCCCACAGGTCCGCTGGGGCGGGGCAGTCGGACCCAGATCACGGTGGGGCCGGGGATGATCCCCCGATGGCCTCCGGCCTCGCCGTGGCCCACCCAACTGATGTGCCACCGAGCCGGGCGGCGGTCGTCGTGGGCGTAGGGAGCGTCAGCATGCTCGACCGGTTGCGAGCCAAGCTTTAATGCGACCACGAGGAGGCTCCCACGCGGTAGCGTGCAGCAGGCGAGCGGCACGACACAGGGGGTGGGACGACCGGTGCAGCAGGCGCAGCGCGAGCACCAGCAGCCCATCGGCGGGTCAGCGCCCGGGCAGCTTGGTCCGGCGCAGCGAGCGGCGGACTGGCAGCGGCTGGCCGGTGAACTGTTCGACGTCGTGGTGATCGGTGGCGGTGTGGTCGGTTCCGGCGCGGCGTTGGATGCTGCCACCCGGGGCCTCACGGTGGCGCTGGTGGAAGCCCGGGACCTCGCCTCGGGAACGTCCAGCCGGTCCTCCAAGCTGTTCCACGGTGGCCTGCGATACCTGGAGCAACTGGAATTCGGGCTGGTCCGGGAGGCCCTGCACGAGCGGGAGCTGATGCTCACCCGGCTGGCGCCGCATCTAGTCAAACCGGTGAGCTTCCTGTACCCGCTGGCCCACCGGATCTGGGAACGGCCTTACGTCGCCGCTGGGCTGGCGCTTTATCAGACGCTGGGCGGGGCACGATCAGTGCCGGGTCAGCGCCACCTCACCCGGGCGGGGGCGCTGAGGTTGGCGCCGGCGTTGCGCCGCGACACCCTCGTCGGCGGCGTGCACTACTACGACGCGATCACCGACGATGCCCGGCACACTATGACGGTGGCCCGCACGGCCGCTCAATACGGCTCCGTGGTGCGCAGTTCCACCCAGGTCATCGGCTTCCGGCGGGAGGCGGACCGGATCCGCGGAGTCCGCGTGCGGGACTGCGAGACCGGCGAGGAGACCGACGTCAACGCGCACGTGGTGCTCAACTGCACCGGAGTGTGGACGGATGAGATCCAGCGGTTGTCCGGCGGGCGGGGTCGGTTCCGGATACGACCCTCCAAGGGGGTGCACATCGTGGTCCCGCGGGACCGCATCGTGTCGGAGAGCGGGCTGATCCTGCGCACCGCGACGTCAGTGCTGTTCGTCATCCCGTGGCGCAGCCACTGGATCATCGGCACCACCGACACTGGCTGGAACCTCGACCTTGCGCACCCCGCGGCCACGCGTGCGGACATCGACTACCTGCTGGACACGGTCAACACCGTGTTGGCCACGCCGCTGGACGACGGCGATATCGAGGGTGTCTACGCCGGCTTGCGGCCGCTGCTGGCGGGGGAAAGCGAGGAGACCTCGCGGCTGTCCCGCGAGCACGCGGTCGCCCGGGTGGCCCCCGGCCTGGTCGCCATCGCGGGCGGCAAGTACACCACCTACCGGGTGATGGCGGCCGACGCGGTGGACGCGGCAATGCCCGATCTACCCGGGCGGGTTGCTTCCTCGATCACCGACAAGGTGCCGTTACTCGGTGCGGATGGTTACCACGCTCTCGTCAATCAGGCTGCCGCGCTGGCCGCTCGGCACGGACTGCACCCCTACCGGCTGCGGCACCTGCTGGACCGCTACGGCTCGGCGGTGCACCAGGTGCTGGCCCTGGCCGCAGACCGCCGCGACCTGCTCGTGCCACTGCGCGAGGCGCCGGACTACCTCAGGGTCGAGGTGGTGCACGCCGCCAGCCACGAGGGAGCTCTGCACCTGGAGGACGTGTTGACCCGGCGCACCCGGATCTCGATCGAGTACCCGCACCGGGGGGAGGCGTGCGCCGCTGAGGTCGCCGAACTGGTGGGCGAGGTACTGGGCTGGACCGCGGCAACGCGGCATCGGGAGGTGCAGATCTACCTTGCCCGGGTGGCCGCCGAGCGTGACTCGCAGCGTGAGCCCGACGACTCCACCGCCGACGCCCGCCGCGGCGCCGCTCCGGAGGCTCGCCCTCGGCTCCTGGAGCCGGTGAGCTGAACCCGGCTGGCGGAGGACCGCAGCCAGTAGCAGCGCGACGACCTCGGCCGCCGTGCCGGTCATCCGGTCAGGCACCACCAACCTAGTTGAGGGTTGGTGACCCCGAGGCCTTCCGTACGGTCGGGGCGGTCGTGATTGTTCTGGTCTCCGGTACCGCAAAGAAGAAGAGGAGCAGGGCGAGGATCGCGATCCCGGCCAGGGTGAGGAAGGCCAGATCGTAACCGCCGAGGACGATGATCGCGCCGGCCAGCGTCGTGCTGAGCGCAGCGCCGATGCCCTGCATCGTGGTGGCCGCCCCCAACGCCGCGTTGTAGCGTCCGGTGCCGCGGGTCAGGTCGGCGACCATGACCGGAAATACAGCGCCGAAGATGCCAGCGCCGACACCGTCGAGGACCTGGACCCCGACGAGATAGGCGGAGTTGTTGGACAGCGTGAACAGCACACCGCGCAGCGGTAGGGCGACGAAGGCGGCCAGGAAGATGACCTTGCGTCCCCACCGGTCCGCCCGCCGCCCGACCAGGATCGCCATCGGGATCATCACCAGCTGGGCCACGATGATCAGCGCGGCCTGGAACAACGTTCCCCGGCCAGCGTTGCCGAGCGCGAGCTTCTGGCCCATGATCGGCAGCATGGCGGCGTTGGCCAGGTGGAACAGCAGGACCGAGACCGCGAGGACCAGCAGCGGTCGGCACCGCAGCAGTACGGCGAAGCCGGACGGTTTGTCCTTCCCGGCGTCCTGTGGCTGGAGGCCACGGGCCAGCTCGTGATCGATCAATCGTCCGTTGATCGCGAGCGTCGCGAGGATCACGAAGATACCCAGGATACTGGCCAACCAGAAGCCGGCCCGGATCGTGATGAGGTAACCGGCGATCCCTGCGACCGCCGCGCCGATGACGTTGCCGGCGTGGTTGAACGCTTGCATCCGTCCGGTGCGGTAGGTGTAGCCCCGGGGCCCGACTAGGCCTAAGGCGATCGCGGCGATCGCGGGTGGGAAGATGGCACCGGCCACCCCGATCACCAGTTGGGCCGACGTAACCACGGGGAGGCTCGGGGTGATGGTCACGATGAAGGCCCCGACCGACACCCCCACCGCAGCGCCGATGACCAGAGCCCGCTTGTGGCGCGTGTTGTCGATGAGGGCGCCGGTCGGTGCCTGCACGACAAGGCCCGCGATGCCGCTGATCGTCATGACCAGGCCGATGCTCTCAGCGTTCCAGCCCGGCTTGGTCAGCAGGTAGATACCCAGGAACGGACCCAGCCCCGACTGGACGTCGGCGAGGAAGAAGTTCAGCCCGTCCAGGGCGACCAGCGATCGGCCCTTCCCGGGGAGTCCGCGAGAGCGCCCACTGTGGTCGAGCCCGCGATGATGGTCTGCCACGCCTGTCCCCAGTTCCGGATTCTCCGCATCGCTGGATACCCACGGATCGGTTCGCACCGGTTCCAACCGACGCGACATCATCCGGCAGAGCGGAAAGTTAGTTCCATCAGGTTGTTGTTCGACCCGTGAGATGGTGAGCCACTCCGCGAGAGCAGGGGAGTGGCCAGCCCTCCGTACCGATGTATGTGAGACGCTGCTCGAGCGGGGCTAGTCGGTGATCTTGCAGAGGACGGTGCCCTGGGTGACCGAGGTCCCGGCCTGCGCGCTGAGGCCGGTGATGGTGCCGGCCCTGTGCGCGGTGACCGGGTTCTCCATCTTCATCGCCTCGAGCACCACGATGAGGTCACCGGTGTCAACCGGGTCTCCATTGGACACCGCGACTGTGACTACGGTGCCCTGCATGGGTGCGATGACCTCCTCGCCCGATACCGCGGCCGCCCGGCCACCGCTGCGCTGACGGGGTTTGGCCCTGCCTGCGGCGGCACCTCTCAAGGTCAGATCGCCAGGCAGCGAGACCTCCAGGCGCCGGCCACCGACCTCCACGACCACGATCTGCCGCGGCGCCAGTGGTGGTGGCTGCGCCGTGGCGCCGTGGGGCTGGAGCTGCGTGCAGAACTGGGTTTCGATCCACCGGGTGTGTACCGTGAAATGCTCGCCGTCGGTGGCGGCGAAGGCCGGGTCGTCCACGACCGCCCGGTGGAACGGGATGACGGTGGGCAGGCCCTCGACGGTGAACTCGGCCAGAGCCCGCCGGGACCGCGCCAGGGCCTGCTCACGGTCCGCGCCGACGACGATGAGCTTGGCCAGCATCGAGTCGAACTGACCGCTGATGACGCTGCCGGCGCGCACCCCGGCGTCCAGTCGCACGCCCGGCCCGGACGGTGGATCGAACACCGTGACGACACCCGGGATGGGCAGGAATCCCCGGGTCGGGTCCTCGGCGTTGATCCGGAACTCGATCGCGTGGCCGCGCGGTGGTGGGTCGGAGGTGATGGTCAGTCGCTCACCGGCCGCGATCCGCAACTGCTCGCGCACCAGGTCCAGCCCGGTGGTCTCCTCCGACACCGGGTGCTCCACCTGCAGCCGGGTGTTCACCTCGAGGAAGGAGATGGTGCCCTCGGGACCCACCAGGAACTCGACGGTGCCCGCGCCGGTGTAGCCCGCCTCGGCGCAGATCGCCCGGGCCGCCTCGTGGATGGTGCGCCGCTGCTCATCGGACAGGAACGGGGCCGGGGCCTCCTCCACCAGCTTCTGATGCCGGCGCTGCAGGGTGCAGTCCCGGGTGCCGACCACGACGATGGTGCCGTGCTGGTCGGCCAGCACCTGGGCCTCGACGTGCCGCGGCTGGCCCAGGTAGCGCTCCACGAAGCATTCTCCACGTCCGAAGGCCGAGACGGCTTCGCGCACCGCGGAGTCGAACAGCTCGGGGATCTCCTCGATGGTGCGGGCCACTTTCAGGCCGCGTCCGCCACCGCCGAAGGCGGCCTTGATGGCCACCGGCAGGCCGTGCTCGGCGGCGAAGGCCACCACCTCATCCGGCCCGGACACGGGATCCCTGGTACCCGGCACCAGCGGCGCTCCCGCCTTGCTGGCCAGCTGCCGGGCGGTGACCTTGTCTCCGAGGTCACGGATCACCTGCGGGCTGGGCCCGATCCAGGTCAGCCTGGCGTCGATCACAGCCTGGGCGAAGTCGGCGTTCTCGGCGAGGAACCCGTAGCCGGGGTGCACCGAATCCGCGCCGGCGCGGGTTGCGACGTCGAGCAACTTGGCCTGGTCGAGGTAGCTGTCCGCAGGGGTGGTGCCGCCCAGCGCGAACGCCTCGTCGGCCAGGGTGACGAACGGAGCGTCGCGATCGTCGTCCGCGTAGACGGCGACACTGGCCACCCCGGCATCCCGGCAGGCCCGGATCACCCGGACGGCGATCTCCCCGCGGTTGGCGACAAGCACCTTGCACAGGCCTAGCGGATCGGGCTGCGGCACCAGTGCCTCCGCGGCGGTCGGGTCGTATTCGCCGCAGTCTAAGCCCCCCAGACAGGGTCCCAGACAGGGCCGCGGGCCCGCGACGGTACCCAGGGTTACGACCAGAGCGACACCACGGGCACCCCGACCTCGGCGAGCAGGCGCCGGGTCAGCGGGAGGCTGATGCCGATCACGCTGGACGGGTCGCCGTCGATCCCGTCGATGAACCAGCCGCCCCGGCCGTCCAGGGTGAACCCGCCGGCCACCTGCAGCGGTTCCCCGGTGCCGACGTAGGCTTTGATCTCCTCCGCTGACGGGGTGCTCAACCGGATGACCGTGGTCTGCGCGCCGCGCGCGGTCGCGGTGCGCGCGCCCTGGTCGAGGCGTACCACGGCGTGCCCGGTGATCAGCTCTCCGGTGCGGCCCGCTATCGCCTGCCAGCGCCGCAACGCGGCCTCGGCGCAGCCGGGCTTGCCGATCAGCTCGCCACCGAGGTGCAGCATCGAGTCGCACCCGACGATCACCGCGTCGGGGTGCTCGGCGGCGACGTCCGCCGCGACCGCGTCGGCCTTCGCGCAGGCCAGCGTGGTGACCAGCTCCGCTGGCGTCGCATCGGTCAGCGTGGCAGCCAGCGCGTCCTCGTCCACTCCGGACACCCGCACCACCGGATCGATCCCGGCACCGCGGAGCATGGCGAGCCGGCCGGGGGATGCCGACGCGAGGACCAGGCGCACGGCGACACACTGTACGGACATGGCGCTTACCGGGCGCAGAACGGGTTGCGCACCGTCAACTCGCCGAACCGGCGATCATTGTGCAGATCTTCAGTGACCAGCTCGGTGGCGCCGGCGCGCAGCGCTGCCTCGATAATCAACGCATCCCAGAAGTTGATCGAGTGTTGTTCGGACAGCCGGCTAGCGGAGATGATGAGCAGCGGATCGGTGTCGACGCGGCACCACTCGCTGTAGTCGCGCACCACGTGGCGCGCCAGCGTCGGCGTCAGTGGTGGTCGGAGCTTGCGCGTCGCTGCGCTGTAGAACTCCTGCAGCACTTGGGTGCTCAGGATCCCGAGTCCCGATGCCCACAGCTGCGCGAGCAGGTTCTCGGCAGCTCGGTGCTTGGCTTCGTCGTGGGTATCGTGTGAGTAGATCAGGATGTTGGTGTCGACGAACGTGACCCCGAGCGGCGAGGGAATGCTCACGCGCCATACCGGTCGAGCCGTTGTCCGTACAGCTCTTCCCGAGTCCAGCGGCGGCCACCGTGGTCGGTCGCTGCGGACATCATCTCCAGCGCCGATTCCCGTGCTCTGATGTACCGGTCACGCGCCTCGATCAGCTCGGTGATCTGCTGAGTCACCAGGCCGCTGACCGACGTACCGCGCTCGGCGGCGATCACCTTTGCCTGCCGGATGAGGTCAGCGTCAAGCTGGATCGTGAGGTTTCGCTTCATGTCCACAGTATGACACGTGGAGCACGTGAATTAATGTGGCCGGGGTGTAGGGGAGTGCGCAGCCGGTGCGCCGGGTCGGCCCAGGCGCTGCGCGGCGCTGGCCGCTCGGCAGCGGCAGTGTTCGCCAGCGCGGCGAGCACCGCAACCAGCGCGGCGAGCTCCTCGTCCGACGGCTCACCCCGCACGATGTGGATAACCTGTGAGTGGCAACCCGAGTTATCGCTCGCATTGCCACTCACAGGGGGATGTTCCCATGCTTCTTCGGCGGTAGGGTCTGGCGCTTGTCCTTGAGCATTCGCAGAGCGCGGGCTACGTAGGAGCGGGTGTAGCAGGGCGGGATCACCGAGTCGACGTAGCCCCGGTCGGCTGCGACGTAGGGGTTGAGTAGGGTGTCCTCGTATTCCTGCTGCCGCCTCGCCCGCAGCATCTCCACATCCTCGGCTGACGCAGCGGCGAATTCCTTGCGATGCAGGATGTTCGCCGCGCCGGAAGCGCCCATCACGGCGATCTGCGCCGAGGGCCAGGCCAGGTTGATGTCCGCACCGAGGTGTTTGGAGCCCATCACGTCGTAGGCGCCGCCGTAGGCCTTGCGGGTGATTACTGTGACCTTGGGCACGGTGGCCTCGGCGTAGGCGTAGATCAGTTTGGCGCCGCGCCGGATGATGCCGTTCCACTCCTGCTCGGTGCCGGGCAGGAAGCCGGGCACGTCGACGAAGGTGAGCACCGGGACGTTGAACGCGTCGCAGGTCCGCACGAACCGGGCGGCCTTTTCGGCGGCGTCGATGTCCAGGCAGCCCGCCAGCTGGGTGGGCTGGTTGGCCACGATGCCGACGCTGTGGCCCTCGACGCGGCCGAAACCGGTGACGATATTGGGCGCGAACAGCTGGTGCACCTCCAGGAATTCGCCCTCGTCGACGACGCGGGCAATCACCTCGTGCATGTCGTAGGGCGCCTTCGCCGAGTCCGGGATCAGCGTGTCCAGCTCCCGGTCGGAGTCGGTGAGCGAGGCGGCCACCGGACCGTGGGACAGATCAGGTGCGTCGAACACCGGTGGCTCGGAGAGGTTGTTCGACGGCAGGAACGACAGTAGTTCCTTGACGTAGGACAGTGCGTCGTCCTCATCGGTGCCGAGATAGTGTGCGTTGCCCGATCTGGTGTTGTGCGTCCGCCCGCCGCCGAGCTCCTCGAAGTCGACCTCCTCGCCGGTCACCGTCTTGATCACGTCCGGGCCGGTGATGAACATGGTGGACGTCTGATCGACCATCACCGTGAAGTCGGTCAGCGCGGGGGAGTAGACGTGCCCACCCGCGCACGAGCCCATGATCAGCGAGATCTGCGGGATCACCCCGGAGGCGTGCGTGTTGCGCAGGAAGATCTCGCCGTAGCGCGCCAGCGAGACGACGCCCTCCTGGATCCGGGCGCCGCCGCCCTCGTTGATCCCAATGATCGGGCAGCCGGTCCGCATCGCCAGGTCCATCACCTTGACGATCTTCTCGCCGTACACCTCGCCGAGGCTGCCGCCGAAGATGGTGGCGTCCTGGCTGAACACGCACACTGGCCGGTTGTCGATGGTGCCGTAACCAGTGACCACGCCGTCGCCGTAGGGTCGGTTGGTCGTCTGGCCGAAGTTGGTGCTGCGGTGCCGAGCCAGCTCGTCAAGCTCGATGAATGATCCGGCGTCCAGCAGCAGGTCGATCCGTTCTCGGGCGGTCTTGCGGCCCTTGGCGTGCTGGCGCGCTACGGCGCGGGCGGACCCTGCGTGCACCGCCTCGTCGTGGCGGCGTAGCAGATCGGCAAGCTTGCCCGCAGTGGTGTGGATATCCGGCCCGTCGACAGGCCCGGTGGCGCTGCTCATGACGCCTGACCCTAAAGGTAACGTCTGGAGATCGTGTGGTCTGATCGTGAGCGACCGCCGCTGCACCAGGAAGCGTTGCGCCGGGCTCTGGTGGTGCCGGCTGGGCCCTATGCGGTGTTGGACGTCCGCGCGTCGGTGCCCTCGACGAACACCGCGCTGGCCACTGCGGCCCGGCACGGGGCACCGGATCGCACCGTGCTGGTCGCCGAGCACCAGACCGCCGGGCGGGGACGGGCCGCGCGCAGCTGGGTCGCCCCCGCCCGGTCGGGGCTGGCGCTGTCGGTGCTGCTGCGGCCCACCGAGGTGCCGCAGGCCCGCTGGAGCTGGTTACCGCTGCTGGTGGGGGTGGCGCTGGGCCGGACCGTCAGCACGGTGGGCGAGCTGTCTGCGGTGCTGAAATGGCCCAACGACCTGCTGCTGGGCTCCCACCGGCGCAAGGCGGCCGGGATCCTCGCCGAGGTGGTGCCCCCATCCTCGAACAGCAGTCCTGCGGTGGTGGTGGGCATCGGGCTCAACGTGACGCTGCGGCCTGAGGAGCTGCCAGTGCCCGGCGCGACCTCGTTGGCCATCGAGCAGGCTGCCTGCACCGACCGCGACCCGCTGCTGCGCGCGCTGCTGCGCGCCCTGGACACCGAGCTGCGGCAGTGGTGCGAGCATGAGGGCGATCCGGTCGCCTCCGGTCTGCGGGAGGCCTACCAGCAACGCTGCGCGACCCTGGGCGAGCAGGTCCGGGTGGAGCTACCGGGGCGGTCCGAACTCACCGGCACCGCGGTTGAGATCGACACCGAGGGTCGGTTGGTGGTGCTGTCCGGAGAGCAGCGGCGGGCACTGTCGGTGGGTGACGTGACGCATGTTCGTTAGCGCCACTGGCGCCCCTACCAGAGGGGAGCGCCGTGCCTGGTGACGACGAGCTGAACATCGAGACCAATCCTGATCTCGACCAGCATTTTCTCAGCAACCCGGCCAAGCTCGCGCTGCTGATCGAGGCAGCAGGCATCCAGCCGACCGACCACGTGGTGGAGGTGGGCGCGGGCATCGGGACAGTAGCCGAGCACGTACCAGCCTGCCACAGTCTGACGGTCATTGAGTACGACGCTGGCCTGACTCCGCATTTGCGGAAGCGGCTCCCGCACGCTCAGATCATCCAGGGTGACGCCTTAGCCGCCTTGCCCACCGTGCGCATCGATGTTTTAGTGAGCAACTTGCCCTCGACGTTGACGCCGACCCTCGTTGAGTTGCTGCCGAGCCTGGATTTCCGCGTGGCGCTCGTCACCGTGCCGTCGATTGATAGCTTAGCGCCGTTGGAAGGCTCATTCATGCTTGAGGCGATCGCTATCCTTGAACCGGATGACTTCCGACCGCGACAAGCGGTGCGGGCGGAGATTGTCAGAGTCACACCGCATCGTCGCGACTGTCCTGGACCGACGCCGTCACGAGGTCCTGTACCTGGGAGGCCAGGGTGCGCTGCGCCCGCCGCAGGCACGTCATCAACTCTGCGGACAATCGGGCCGGGTCCGCTCCCCGGGCCCGATCGGTGAGGGTCATCTCGGTGGGCATGCCCTGGGCGTCCACGCTTACCCGAACCATGCCGTCCGCCGAGGTCTCGGTGACCGTGAGCTGGGACATCTGCTGGTGCAGGCTGCGATAGGTCTGTGCCTTGTGTTGAAGCTGCTCGGCCCACCCGATCAGGGCCCGGCCTGCCTGGCTCGGGTCCATCCCGGCAAAGTCTGGGGTCGGGTTACGCATGATTGATCTCAACTTTCTGCGACGGGATCCGCCGCCGTCCGCGTGAGCACGTTTTTCACGTCCACCTGGCCGGTCGAGGGGTCCGCGCCGGCGATGGCGAGGGAGTCCCCGGCCCGCAGGCCTGCTCGGGGAAACCACAGCTCCTGCACGGTTCCGGTGGCCGTCCAGAGCACGACCGCCCGGGTGCCTCGCAGCGACGCGGAGACGACCCGCTGTACCACGACCAACTCCGCGCCCGGCACGGTCTGCAAGACCTCCTGCAGACGTTGCTTGGCGCGCCGGTGTCCTTCCTGCTCGGCGGCCTGCCACCGCCGGTTCAAACAACCGGGAACGCCCGGTGGCGGCGAAGGTGAGTAGTGCGAGAAGCCCGATCAAGGTCAACACCGATAAAGCACTGCCGAGCAGCAACGTCCTTCGCCTCCATGATCGTGGCCACCACTCGTGCGGCCATACCGCCGGCTGAGCCGGCAAATCACACACCGGCCAGCCCCTGCGCGCCGCCGGACTGTACCGGCCCGCCGCGCCGCCCCCGCAGCGGTACCGTGATCAGTAACGACGAGGAGGAGTCTTGCCCTACCCAGATGGCCTGCTCCGGGGCGACGAGCGGGTGGTGGTCCACAAGCATCCGCACTGGAAGATGCTGGTGCTGCCAGTGCTGGCCTTCCTGATCATCGTGGGGCTCGGCTCCTATGCCGCCGGGTGGGTCACCGGGCAGCCCTGGCGGTTCTACGGGTGGATCGCGCTGGCCGTGCTCGGTGGTC
>CAWGJH010000032.1:0-303649 GCA_963822695.1 uncultured Actinomycetota bacterium | reverse complement strand
TAGGGGGCTTCGAGTGCGTCCACGGGGGGCGTAGCGTCTCGCTGCCGCTCGGGTCCCAGCGGCTGCTGGCCCTGCTCGCGCTGCGAGACGCCGGCGTCCACCGGACCGTCGCGGGCGAGCTCCTCTGGCCCGACAGCATCCCTGGGCGAGCGGCGGCCAACCTCCGATCAGCTCTGTGGCGAGGCAGGCGCCTTGGCAACACGACCATGATCTATTCTGCTGGCCCGCGGTTACGTCTGGCCCCCACCGTGGACGTCAACCTGCGGCAGATCCTGGACCAACATCGTCACCTGTCAGATTCTCAACCATCCTGCCACAGCATCAACGACCATGTGGCGCTGGTTGATGTGTTGACCCGTCAGCTACTACCGGAATGGTCAGAAGACTGGCTGGTGTTCGAACGTGGGCGCTGGCACCAGTTCCGGCTCCACGCTCTTGAGAACCTCGCCGGGCAGCTACTCACCGAAGAGCGGTACCTGGATGCCCTGCAGACAGCGCTGGCGACCACCGCCATCGAGCCGACCCGCGAGACAGCACACCGGATCGTCATCGAGGTACACCTGACCGAAGGCAACACCGCCAGCGCCCTCAAGCACTACCAAGATTATCGAGATCTGCTTCAGCGTGAGCTGGGTGTCCTACCGTCAGCCCGACTGGATCAGTTGGTCCAGGGGCTAGCCGGATCCGCTCCGGCAAAGGCGACCGCTACCGCGATGTCCCTCTGCACCCCGACCCAACGCTCCCGAACGTGAGGGTTGACCGTGAGTGGGAGCCCGTGCCCCGGGGTACGGGCTCCCACTCATCGGGTGGTTCTCAGTGGGGTTGTGCGAAGAGCGATCGAACCGTGAGTGGCACTGGTGGTGAGGTTGACGGGCCGAATGCTGTGGGATGAGACAGCGACCGCCTACCGGTTGGTGAACAGCTCGGTTCGTTGTGCGACGAAGTCCTCGATCGTCTGCGCCGGTGTACCGGTGATCCGTTCGACGGTGTCGGTTGATCGGTCGTACCGGTTCTGTCGATGCAATCGGGCCATGGTGAGGATGTGCTGGTACACATGCGGCGTAAGCCCTGCATTGGCGGCGACCTGTTCGGCCCATGGGTCCAGCGGAACGTCCACATAGGAGACAGGGGTGTCCAGTGCGCGGGAGTATTCCTCGGCGACACCGGTCATGTCCTGCGACCGTGGCCCGGTCAGTTCATAGACCTGCCCGATATGCTGCCGCGGATCTTCCAGAATCGTCGCGACGACCCGGGCGACATCAACCGCGGCGATCGGTGACGTCCGCCCGCTGCCGAAGGGTAGCCGGAGGGTTCCCTCGTCGGCGATGGACCGCGCGGCCAATGTGGTGAACAACGGGTTATTCAGAAAGATCGTGGGTCGGACGTGCACCACCGGAAGCGTGGACCAGTCGAGCACCTGTTCCGACAGCCAGTGCAACCGCTGCTGCCGGGACTCCTCGATGCTCACCGCGGTCATCTGGGATACGGTCATCTGCGAGATCCCTACCAGGGCCTCGATGCCGCCCAGCATGCGGGCCACCGTCGCGACCGTCGCGGTCGCCTCCAAATAGGACGGTGCGACGCTCATACTGAAAAACATCCGACCGACGCCGTCCAGCGCTTCGGCCACGTCAGTTGGCCGCGTGAGGTCGCCAACGACCACCTGCGCGCCCAAGCGGCGCAGGTGGTCCGCGCGTTCGTCGTCACGATGCACCATCGCCCGCACCGGCACACTCTGCTCGCGTAGCAGCTCGACGACTGTACGACCCACACCTCCGACACCACCGCCCGCACCGGTCACCAGAACGGGGGCATTCGCACTCATCGTTATGTCTCCTTGCCAGAGCGGGAGTGAAATAGTGAGGGACCTGACCAACATCACGCATCCACTGCCCCCGGCACCCGGGCCAGATGCCGACGACAACGAGCACGACGGGCACTAGGTGTGGGCTGACTCGGTGCGGACCGAACAGCTGAGGACCGCGTTATCCGGTGAGCCCTGCTCGTGTGGCCAGTTGGACAAGTTGGTGGTTGCTGCGTCGGTGCAGGGAGATCAGGACTCTGAGCACTTCGAGGGCCATCGGATGGGCCTTCGCCTTCTGGGGAGCGACGTTCCAGGCCTGCACCAGTGCTGTTTGCGCGCCTTCCCGGTCGCCCAAGTCGAGATAGGCGCGGGCGGTGTTGGTGTGCACGTCGACGATCCGGGTGGGCGGCAGCCCGGTGTCTCTGCTGGTCAGCTCTTCCGCGAGGCGAATCACGTCGCGGGGGCGGCCGAGGTCTCCCTCGGTGGCCAGCACATGGGTGGCGGTGTTGTCGGGACCGAAGCGCTCGGTATGGATCAGCGCGTCGGTCGAGAACCCCTCCGCCGCGGTCCAGGCCGCGTGGATGTGCCGCTGGGCTTCGGTGCGGTCGCCCAGCCGTCCCGCCAGCGTCATGCCACGCAAATGGAGGGTGGCCCGTGGCGAAGGCTTTTTCCGCGCCGGTGAGGGACTCCTCGGCGGCTACGATCGCCCGGTCCACCACGGTGAGTCCGCCCTCGAAGTCTCCGCAGTTGAGGAAGGCGCCGGCGCGTTGCACGGTGGCGGTAGCTGTGAGCAGCGGTTGCGTACCTGCGGCCCAGGCCTGGCGGGTGGGGGCGATCTCGACCAAGTCCATCCACCGATGCGAGCGACTAGAACTTTGACACTTGAGCCAAGTTCCCAGGCGGGCTTAGCGTTTTACTCGTCCGCTCCCACACAGGCGTTTCGACCGCCTGACCAGCCACGATGGGTGGTACAACGACGACGACTTAGGCTTAAGTCGCCCGACCCGGCGCAGCGGATGGCGACGGTCAGCCATCCCAGACCGGGAGTCCCTGCGGGAGCTTGCGCTCAGGAAGCCGCAGGGACCATATGGCTTGCTCACAGACTTGGCGGTCCGAGGCGAAGCCTCACTAAAATTTCGTTGCCGCCACGCTTCGCAAAGGAAGGAGGCCGGCGTGCCCGCTGAGAGGCCGACGATCCTTGCTACGTCTATGGGTTTTAATCGGGCTCGGGACCCGTGGCAGCCGTCACCTATATTCCGATACGCGTTTAACTTAGCTGGCAATCCGACACATCCGAAGCTATGCTTCCTAACCACAGGGACTGGTGATCGGAAAACCAGCATCGATAGCTTCTATGCGGCCTTCAGAGATAGTAACGTTGACGCAAATCACTTGTCATTTTTTGAGAAGCCGAACGTAAAGGGCGTATCAGCTCACCTGCATGAGCAAGACGTGATTTGGGTAGATCGGGGCAGTCTGGCTAACCTACTTGCGGTCTGGCGGGCGCACGCTCTTGATAAGATAATGCGGGATTGCTGGCAAAACGGCGTAGTGCTCGGTGGGGAATCGGCGGGCTCACTGTGTTGGCACACCGCCAGTACCACAGACTCATTCGGGGATGTACGGCCGCTCGCCGATGGGCTTGGCTTCCTGCCGTACTCGAACACAGTTCACTACAGTGAACGGCGCGAACTCTTCCAGCGGTCCATCGCTTCTGGGCTATTATCGGATGGGTATGCCACGGATACCGGCGCTGGCTTGCACTACGAAAATACCGATCTTGTTGCCGCCATCGCCGACCGGAAGAAAGCCGGTGCCTATCGGGTCACTCGGCGGTCGGCGGGCGAAGGCGTGCGTGAGGAATCACTTCAGGTGAGGTACCTCACGTGACAGGAATGCGGCTACCCAGTCGGTGCGTGAGGTCCTGTACATCACTCCGGCCATGCCATTGATCGAGTATTCGCCCAGTCCGGCGCAGCTCACTGCGAGCAGACAGCGAGTCTACTTGCTCCATGCCGTGAAGCGTCTCCCACGCCAAGCGGCACGCTTCAGCGGGCTGACCGGCATGAGCATAAGCGCGCGCCAGCTTGGCCCGGGTAATGGTGGCCGTGCGGGCAGATGATCTCGACAGTGTCGCCAGCTTGGGTTCCAGCACCCGAATCGCGCTTGCTCCGTGACCGAGGTAGATATCGCACGTTGCTTGAAAAATAGCAAACAAATCCTCATCCACGACACTGCGCTGACCGAGCAATGTGTCGCCTTCACGAGTCGGCCGAGCAAGCCAGTCCATGGCATCATCGAGGGCGCGGCAACTCTCATCCCGATTTCCGGTAAGCGCATACCCATAGGCCATCTGCTTGGCTGCCAGCCCCTTCATGCGGGGCGAGGCACCTGAAATCTCGAACACAAGACGAGCTTGGTCGATAGCCCGCCGTCCATCACCGGAGAAACTGATAACCATCATCGATCGTCGAACGAAACTGTACTCTGTCATTGCCGCCCAGGTCGCAGCCTGCGCCCATTGCGACGCTCGATCGATCCAGTATATCGTACCCGACAAATCGCCCGCCTCCTCACTTAACCAGCTCAACGACTCAGCGTAACGCGCTTGCAGACCGAAGTAACGTTGACTGTCGCACTGGGCAGCACGGCGGCGTAGACCATCCAAAATGGCGACATTACCCAACAGTCCGTCCATGAGCTGTTGCGGTGACAGCATCCGCGCGGCTTCTTGAAAGCCATCAAAAGAATCTGTAAAATGTTTCAGGAGGTCACTATCAGGTCTAACGTCATCTAACACCCGCTCGAACTGGCTTTACAACTTGCCGTTTACAATCCCGACCGGGAGCGTTGCAAGCACCTCGCGTCGCGATAGTGGCACTGAGACACCTCCTCGCGGCAGTAAAACAACAAACACGTCTGAACTGGGTACCCCAGAAGTGAGATCTTCATGTGCCTTGCCGCTGACTCCTGACGCAAGCGCCGCGATCACACCGCCCGTCTCATAGATCCGGTCGAGCTCCTGGGCTAGCCAAGGCTGAAGCCGACGATGCCCGCACTCCACGTACGAGACAGGACTCCACACACCCGGCCCGCCGGGCGACTACAGCCAATGTCAGCCGGCGCGCTGTCCGCAACTCACGCAGTACCGCACCGAGTTGGGCATCACCTAACACCGGACCACCTCCTTGACAGTTCTTCGCGATCACACGAAGTGGCTCGACTACCGACCGCAAAATATACGACGCTACTGGCCAAGACCCAGTGCCAGGCCAGTTGGAAACCGGAACCCCGCGTGGACCACCAGGAAGATCCATCCGCCCTCGCGACCCCGGCGCTGAATGCGGGTCCACAAGAGACAAACCCGAAAGGCAGCTACCGTGCCCGCTCAACACCAGCGAGGTGGCACACGGCAATGGGCACCGATCCGGTCGTGAGCGGCTCGGCACGGAGTGAGTCAGGTTGCGGTATTTGTGGACGATGTCGGCGTTTGTGAACACGCGGTCGCCGGTGCCGCGCGGGTGGGCGACGACCCTGTCGCGGGTGCTACCGTCTTTGAGCGTCAGACGCACCCGGGTCGTCAGCCGCTCGTTCACCGGGCGCTGGTCGTAGGCTTTTTCATGGTGGGTTTCGGTGCGGTCGATGAGGTTCCACACGTCGTCGCTGTTGATCCGGTCTCGGAGAACTGGTCGATGAGCACGTCTCCGTCGAGGAGCGCAACCGCAACGACGTAGGCGACATTCATCTGGGCTCCGATCGGCTCCAGGGGGCGCACCGCTTTCCATCCGCCGTGCCCGTAGGCGGCTTCGGGCATGTCGATGTCGATCCGTTCGATCTGGCCGGCTGCCACCTTGTCCTCGGAGCGCAGTTGCAGGGCGGCGTCAATGGCGGCGTGTAGCAGGCCCATGGCGGCATACGCCTTCACGGCGATGCGGTCGGTCTCCCAGACGGTGCCGAGGCCGGCGTAGATCTGGCCGGGGTCAGGGTTGTGGCCCTCGCCGAATGTGGACAGCCAGCCGCCATACTCCCGCTCGAAGACGCGCTTGATGCCGACGTAGCCGGACGCGGCGAGCGCCGCGGCGGTGAGGCCGTTACGGGAGGCGAATCCGTGCTGCATGCGCTTGACCATCGACTCGAACTGTGCCGACATCAGGCCGCAGGACTGGGTGGCGGCCATCCCGAGGGCGTCCTCAAACCCGGCGGCGTCCAGCCGGTAGAGGGTTCCCGCGGAAGCGGCGGCAGGCAGGGGGCCGAATACCGCGCCTGAGTGCCAGCCCCGGGAGATCATGTCCAGGCCGCCCAGCGCCTGGCCAACGCGCGGCCCCGTCTCGTAGCCGAGGATCGCGCCCAGCAGGAAACGAGCGCCGGGGGCCGGACCGACGTGAGGGGCGGCCGCGAGCTGGAGTTGAGCATCACGGCCGACGGGGCGCTAATCGATGAGACAGCAGCAGAATGTGGCAGTCATGCTCGCCGGACAGCTGACATCTTGTGGCGAGAGACATGTATTCGATCTTCCTCGACGCTCACTTGCCTCCGTTACGAGGTAGCTACCGCATCACTGCGGGACTGCTGCCGCTCGGGTTGCTCCTGACGGGTCTGCTCGACTGGTTTTAGCTGGTCGATTGCCCATCGGGCCCAGTCCCACGTTGGCGGGTGTCGGCGATGAGGCTTCCGCCGCCGGTGGGGAAAGACCAGGCGGCGCTGCGGGAGCGGGTCTAGACCGCAGCAGCAGCGCCCCCAGTGCGCTCAAGGCGAAGAGTGCGGTGATCAGCAGGAATAGGTCGTCGATCGCACCGACGAATACCTGCTGATGGGTCTGTTGATGGAGGGCGTATAGGCCTACCCAGTCCGGCGTTCCCGGTGGTCCGAGGTGCGGGGTGAGGGCGGTCGCGGGCAGCAGTGCGGTGCGTCCGGCCATCAGCTGCACCTCTTCGAAGGTGAGGATCGCGGTGAACACCGCAACTCCGAACGCGGCCGCGGTGCGTTGCACGACGTTGTTGAGCGCACTGGCGATGCTGGCGTGTGTGGCGGGGATGACCGCGAGACCTGCACTGAAGATCGGCATCATGCCGATCCCCAGGCCGCCGTATTGCAGCACCAGCATCCACATGATCTCCCCGCGGGGGGTGTCGAGAGTGATCGTGTGCAGCAGATAGCTGGCAACGGTCGCGATCATCAAGCCGATGGTCGCAGGCCAGCGGGGTCCGATGCGATCGTAGATCCGCCCGGTGATGGGCATCAATACTCCCATCACCAGTGCCGGCGGCAGGAGGATCAATCCGGCGTCGAGTGCCCCCAGTCCCTGACCCCGCTGCAGGAACTGCGGCACAAGAAACACTACCGAAAAAATCGCCGCCGACAGCACTATGATCAACAACAGGGAGTGGGTGAACGCCCAGTAACGGAACACTCTCAGATCGAGCAACGGGTCGTCAACCTCCAGCTCGATTACTACGAACAACGCCAGACTCAGCGCGCTGACGGTGATCAGTCCCAGGATCCGGTAGGAGCTCCACCTCCAGTCCTCACCTTTCGACACCGCCAGCAACAGTGCGAACAACCCACCTGCCACGGTGAGGAAGCCCACCACGTCGAACCGCCGCTCGAACCGCCTCGGAAACTCCGGCAACACCAGTATCGCGGCCATCGCACCGAGAATCCCGATCGGCACATTAATAAAGAAGATCAGCCGCCAGTTCATGTACTCGACCAGATAACCGCCCAGCGCCGGCCCCACCGCCGGGGCGAACACGGCACCCAGCCCATACAGCCCCAGAGCGGCACCAAACCGTTCCTGCGGCACGATCCGCAACAAGATCGACATCGTGATTGTGGGCAGGATGCCACCGAGGAGCCCCTGGACGATCCGGAAGATCACCAGGCTGTCCAGGCTCCACGCCAGCCCACACAACGCCGACCCACCGGCGAACCCCAGCAGCGCCAGGTTGTAGACCCGACCCAACCCGAAGCGATCCCCGAGCCACGCGGTAACCGGTACCACCACGCCCTCTGCCAGCGCATAGCCAGTGACCACCCACTGCACGTCGATGGTGGTCGCTCCGAACTCGTTCTGAATGGTGGGGATGGCCACATTGATGACGCTGATATCCAGGATCGACATCGACATTCCAGCGATCAGCACCACCAGCGGCAACACCCAACTGCGAGTGGAGGCTGTCCGCGGGCCACCGGCGGAGCTGAGTGCATCCGTCCCGGTAGTTCCCGTCATATCCGTTCGGCACTAATCACCCATGCCAGCATGAGCATCCTGCCTTATTGGTTGTATCTCGAAGCGGAGGACCTCCATGCCGGCATCGACCCAGTCAGCCATTACCAAGTCTGGTACCGCCGAAGCCAAAAAAGATCCACAGCCTACCACTGGTCACACTGGCGACGACGACGCCAACACCTATCACTACCGCCGCTGCGGCCACCAACCCCATAAGCACCGTCGCGCCCAACTACGTCCGTTCGCACGTCGTTGATCGGCGTCCCGGAAGGGTCACGAGAATCGAAGTCGAAGGGTGATCAGCGCAGTCCGCCCTCACCCCCTTACATTAAAGTACCGGTAGGCCAGCTTGGAGCCGGCTTCGCCTAGCGTGTAGGACATTTTTGATCCGCCTGTATCTCCAAGGACCTAAGATTAGCAGCGTGCCTCAAGGCCCGTACAGTCACCCGAAGGTGGGTGGTTGGCAGCTCCAAGTCCTCATCACTTCTGTTGAGAATAAAAAGATTGCTTATTCAACTGCTAGTGTAGCTGGATAAGACGTTCGAGATCGAGCGGTCCCTCCCCCTTGACCTGCTGCAACCCACATCGGTGCCGGGTCGGTGATCATATGATCACCGACCCGGCACCGAGCAGATCACCATGGGTGGATTCACCAGACCAAGATCATCCTATTGCCGGTTTGACCGGTATTCGGCCCTCTCATGGCTTGGCGTGATTGGTGCCGATCGTTGCCGAGGCGTGTTGCGAGGATGGACCATAGTCCCGATCACCGGAGAAGACGGCCTCGTAACCGGCGACAATCTCATTAACAGTCTGCGGTCCGAAATTCTCCGCCGCGGAGCAGTGTACCCAGCCGTATATATCGGTGGGGGCCTGACACAGTTCCTGACCGCCCCCGTAAAAGTCGATCATGCGGGCCGTGATTGGCTCGCCGGTGACCGCATCGGTCAGCTTGGCGGCAAGCTCTACCTTGGGAAGGGGCAGCAGGTCGATCGACGCGGTGGACTGGGTAAGGATGCTCACCCGGCGAGTGGCCGCAGCCACGGTGGGAGCGGTGACCGCGGTGGGAGCGGTGACCACGAAGGTCACCGCGGGGGACGTCGAAGGGCCGTAGGTCGCCGGGTTGGTGGGAGTGAACACCGCGGTCAGCTGGTGCGACCCGACGGCCAAGTCCGACGTGGAGACCGACGCGGCACCGTTGCTGGCGACCACAGGAGTGCCGAGATCTGCGGTCCCGTCCTTGAACTGGACGTTGCCGGCCGCCGCCGTCGGGGTGACCGTCGCGGTCAAGGTCACGGAATTGCCCTGGGCGACGGGGGAAGCCGGCGAGGTGGTCAGCTGAGTAGTCGTGGCCGTGACCTGAGGGGTGACCAGCGGCGCGGCGTGGGATACCCCGCTGATGAGCAACACGCCTCCGGCCGCGACAGCGACCACGAGGACCCCTGATGAAAGCCTCGTCAAGAATCTTTTCCTACACACGATGTGACTCCTTTCCTGTTCCAGCAAAGGGACGTTGACTACAGGGGTCTGGATGGCGGATTCGAAGCGAAGTCACAGCGCCGGATCGCCGGCGTTGGCTAGACTTGGAGGTTCGGTGCGAGGAACACCGAGATGTACCTCCATGAGTCCCCCCAGGATTCCGCTGTCCTCCCCCGTGTGAGTGTCCACTGTGCCACGCACTCTCATCGACGTGAACGTTTGCCAAGTCGGTCCCGTGTTCGTCGCGTCTAGGAGTTATGCGCGGTGTGTCGCTGCGCCGTAACGGCCCTGTTCGGTAAGTCGACGACCGGTTGCCCAGTTGCCCTGTATGGGTCATTCCGCGCTGTGTCCACCGCCGTTAGCGGAGCGCTAAAAACGGTGTGGCGACGCCACGGTGACGTGTGGGTGATGAGGCCACCCGAAGCTAACGAGGGAAGTAGTCAACGATGACACCGAGCAGGAGGACAACGACCGAATGAATGGTGTGGTGATCTGGTTGACCGGGCGCTCCGGAGCCGGCAAGTCAACCATCGCGCAACAACTGCGGAAAGAACTGGCCGCGCTGGGCCGCAGCCCGGAGATACTCGACGGAGACGAGGTCAACACCGACGTCCAGCGCATCGGCTACCTCGCCCACTTGATCGCCCGCCAAGGCGGAGTCGCGATCGCTGTCGCTATCCCACCTCACCGGCAGCCGCGTGCGGAGCCCAACGTGGTGGTGGATACCGAGCGGGAGACGGTAGAAGACTCTGTGGCCACGATCATGCGCGAGCTAGAGCGGCGGAATTACATCCACCGGGCACCGGTAGACCGTATGCCAGCCGCCGAGCAGCGAGACGAGTTGGTGCAGTTGGCCCGGAAGGCACCCGGGGTGGACATCAGCGCGCGCGACCATGCTGATCTGTCCATGCTCAGCACCGGCGCGCTGGCCCCGCTCTACAGCTTTATGGACCAGGCCGACTACAGCGCTGTCGTGGAGACCGGCCGGCTGGCCGGAGGTGCACCGTTTACGCTACCGATCCTGCTTCGGGTCGAGGCCGATGTCGTCCAAGCGGCGAGTTCGGCCGAGTGGCTAGGCCTGCGGCGACAGGGTCAGCTCGTCGGCATGCTCAAGCCCACGGGTGCCTTCCGGACCGACGCCGAGGCGGAGGCAGCAGCGGTCTACGCCACCCGCGACGATGCCCATCCGGGGGTCCAACTGCTGCGTTCCGCACCTTCCTGGGCGCTGGCCGGCGAGGCGGTGGCACTAACCCGGCCGCCGTCGGCCTTCCCCGCCTACGACCTCACCCCCAGCCAAGTTCGAGCGGCAGTCACCGAGCGTGGCTGGCGGACCATGGTCGGTTTCCAGACCCGCGACCCTGTCCGCCGCGCTCATGAGTGCCTCCACCACGTGGCCCGGGAAAGCATGGACGGCCTGCTCCTGCACCCGCTGGTGGGCGAGGCCAAGGATGATGACATTCCCGCCGGCGTGCGCATGCGCTGCTATGCAGCGCTCCTGGCCAACGATGGCCTCGCGGAGCGACTGCTCCTGGCCACCAACCCCGCCTGGATGCGCTACGCCGGGCCTAGAGAAGCGGTTTTCCACGCAATTGTCCGACGAAACTTCGGCTGTACCCATTTCGTCGTCGGCCGTGGCCATGCCGGTGTCGGCGGTTACTACGACGCCTACGCCGCCCATCGCATCTTCGACCAGTACCAGCCGGGTGAGCTCGGAATCGAGATCTTTCGCTGTGGCAACATGACCTCGGCGCAGATCTGGACAGATGAGTTCGATACGTGGGAAATCGAGTTCAACAGGTGGGAAAAGCAGGGCAGGCACGCCAAGCGATGACCCACGGGTGCCTCCGTCCGCTGCGCGCAGGGAGCAGCAGCGGACGGAGGCTGGTGGCCGTATCTCCGCAACCATCAGCGGGGTTCGAGCTCGACGCACCAGCCGACGGGGTTGAGCGAGCGGTACTCCACCTGGATCTGGGTGGCGCCGTCAGGGATCTGCCACCACTGCCGTCCGTTGACGGGCAGCGTGCCCGGGCCGTCGCCTGGCACGGACAGCTTGGTGCCCGAGTCGTCGTAAAATGCGACGGAGCGGTCAGCGCCCGCGTCCCAGCCGGTGGCCAGGGAAAACCAGCCCCGTCCGACGAGGCTGCTGGCCTTGCCGACGGGGGCGCACAGGTAGCCTCGCTTGGGGATGATGGTGCCGCTGCTGTCCCTGGTGCAGGGGTCCCAGGTTCCCTGGCTCATCAGGTCGTCTCCTGTCCGGGTGCCTCCGAGGCCGGCTGCCTGCCGTGCCTTGTCGATCACGTAGTCCCAGGGGAAGTTCGGCCCTGGGTCGGTGTGGGTGCCATCGCGGGCACCGATCGTGTAGTCCCAATGCCCGATCACGCCGGGGGCGCGGTTCGCGACCCCGGCCGACCCAATGTGGTCGAGGGGGATGCCGCGCACCCGGGCGCGCTCAGCGAGCCAGCGGGCGATCCGGTCGAGCATCCCTTTGTGCAGCAGCCATGTGTCGCGGGACCAGGCCGCAAACCCGGTGCAGCACACCTGATCCGAACGGGAGTTGCCGTCCAGCATCGCCCAGGCTTCCTCGGCGTAATCGACGCACTGGATCGTGGTGGAGTCGTCGCATACGTCGTGGTAACTGACTTGGTTGTTCGGGTTGGCGAGGTAGCTCGCCAACGATGCGGCCGTGGTCGCACCCTCAGCGGTGTGCACGGCCAGCCAGATCACGGAGGCGCCACCGCGCCCCGAGTGGTTCGGTGACCACACGACGTGGTCAGCCACCGGAGACCTCCTTAAGCCGCTGTTGGTCGGTGATCTTCAGCTTGAGCCGCCAGGCGCGGAACCGTGGTGCAAAAATTGTCCACGAACGCCGCCAGCGAGGCTCACCCCCGGCAATCGGGTCACCGTCATGATTTCCTGGGATCGCCAGGATCGGCGCGGGATAGGTAGCATAGGGCTCATAAAACTGCGGGTAGTACTGGCTGCGTTCACCGTTGTAGTAGATGACATCACCGAGCAGGTACAGAAATTCCGGACGGTCCCCCGCTGCGGCCGTGAAGTCTTTCTCCATGGTCGCGGCGACGATCTGCTGCGGCTGGGGAGACTTCACCCCGCCAGTGTCACCCATCATGTGCAGGACCAGTTTACCGAATTTGCGGATCGCGGCCACGCCATCACTGCCCACGACCGCGTCGAGGACGAGCCGATAGGGGAATGCACCGGTCGGTGACGGCAACGGCTCGAAGGTTTGATTCGCCCGGAACCCATGCCGCTTGATGACCTGATCCTCGGCCAGGCTGGCCAGCGGAGGACGACGAGAAACTCGTGCAACAGGGACTGCGTTGCCAGCCTCCATGCCAATCTCCTTAACGGATGGCCATCGCCGGCAACCTCACCCACCCGAGTGCAATTTCCTTCCAGGAGGTATTTTTTACCCAGTCAGAAATAGTACTCTTGCGGCGAGTGTCCCAAATGAGGTTGCCGGCTATGGCCTTTTCGATCACCACGTTGACGAAATTGAGGACCGCGCCACGAGCGTAGCTAACGACAATCCATGAAGCCGGGGCAAGACCGGTCCGGATGTTGCGGCTGTCCCCCGTGACCGCTCACACCGTCTCCTCAGCATGACTGTGCGCCCTGTTGCGCCAGGCGTGGAGGGCGCGATCGGCATCCGGGTAGTGCCGGTTTGCCGCCGCAGGCCAGGTCGCCCACGGGTGCCAGTTTGTTCCTCCCTGGCTGATGCGATGGGCAGCCAGGGCGTTGCACAGACAGTTGTAAGCGCACGAGTCGGTGACTTCGGGATGCCAGTGACTGTTGATCTGAAACAGGCCACGGTCGGTGGAGGGAGGCTTGTTGCCCGCCGTGTTTTTAGCGTCGCAGTTGCCCCCGGATTCAGCGAAGACGACAGCGAGCGCATTACGTAGCGTGCCGTCGTCTTTGAACCCGGCATGGACGAGAGTCTCGACCAGACTGACGTCATCCAGTTTTGCCATTGCATCTCTCCTTGATTTTCTATAAATTCTGGGGTGAAATACGGGAGCCAGTCACCTCGTCAGATGCAACGGCAGGTCCACCCATCGCAGTAACCACCTCGCGACCCGTAGTTCAATCTACAATAATCATGGCATGCTTGATTGTCGCCGAAAGGGACGCAGGGGTGTCCAAGTACTTGCGGCGTGATATCCCCTGCCGGACTCGGGGTGACTGCCAGCCAGCCTGCACTCGCTCCTGTTCCCCTCCCCAACGATAGATGGGCAGAAAATCCTGGTACGGACATGGTCAGTGCTCCTTCTTTGCCTGCGCCCTCAAGGGCGGTCATAATAAGGGGAGAGCTTCGTCACAAGGAAGGGGAATTCCTCCGTGACGTCTACTCGGACGAAGTATTTCTCGGTCACATCAGTACGTCGATGAGTGTATGAAAAAATCACTTCGACGATCGCCCGAGCACCACTCAGATGGGAGCGTCGAGCTTCCACCGCTGTCAGCGCGGACTCGGCGCCGTGAGCTTCAGTAGCCTTTGTGTAGATAGCAGGATAACGAACAGCGAGATAGTTGAGAGCGCGGTGTTCATCGGTGGCTCCGGCGTTGTCGGCAACCTGCATGATCCGGTCCAACAGCTCCGCAGCCGTAGCCCGAAACTCCTCCTCGGGGGTGTGCTCCGGCCGAGGGATCTGGTGGATGAGCTGGTCGCGGTCAAAGGAATACAGCTGATCAAAGACCACAATGGGGACCATGAGCCCGTTGCACATCTCCGGCGACGCGAGAGGGCCATGCGTGCCGATGACCGCATCGACGTCGGCGGGCCGTGGCCCAGCGCGGACAGCCTCGATCAACAACTCGAAATCCACAGGATCACGGGGGACCAGAAGGTAGGTCTCCAAGCCCTCGATCGTGAACACCCAGCACATCTGGCGGGCAAGGTAACGGTTTGCCCGATCGGCGAGAACCGTGTGCAATGCCTGGCGGTCGGTCTGCCCGGCGGTGTCAGCCCGCCCGGTCACCTGGGCGAACTCCTTCTCTACCGCTAGACTGGGAAAGCGCGGATCAACCTGCCCCAGCGCAAAAACGAAGGATGCCCGGGGAGGAGAAGACTCCGGGAGGGCGGTCGCCGCAGGTCGGGCGATGTGCTCATCAAGTGCGGGTTGTGGCGGTGGGGCTAGTTGCTCGGCGACCTCAAGTTGATCCACTGCCTGTTTCCTTTCTCCGTGGTCTAGCGGCGCTGGGAGAAGACCATCCAGTTGTTGAGTCTCCTGGCACGCTCAGCGCAACCGCCGCACGGCCGAATCCCCACGATCGACGTGGCTTTCTTGATGACGTCCCCGAGACCGATGTCCTCGTCGGCGATGAACCCGGGAAGGCGTACCCGGTGCGGCTTGCGCCGATCTTCGTCGGCCGGACCGGCCGGCGGATGTTCGCTGCTCACGCTGTTGCCTTTCGTGATTGATTTCTTGATAAAAGTGAGTACGCCGCCCAGGCGTTGAGCAAAGGCGGCACAACGCTGGTACGCCGCCGCGGGAAAATGTTGGTGACAGCATGTTTGACTTCAATGGCGGTGGCGGCAGGAAACATTGACCACAGCAACGCGATCGCGCCGGTCACAAAAGCGGTGGCAAAGCTTGTTCCGGTCAGCGTGCGCGGCTGGCCCTGCGTGCTGAGACTGGTCACCTCCTCGCTCGGTGCGCCTAGCCCACGTTTGCCCATCGAGCTTCCCAAGTTCGACTGAACCATCGGCCGCTCATTGCGGCCATAGCCGACGACCGGGATCACCCAGGGATGACGGGTGATCGCACTACTCCCCACCATCCCCTGGTTACCCGCCGCAGCCACCATGAGGACACCACGCCTGGCCGCGTAATCCAGCGCATCGCGCAACTCCCGTTCATCTCTGGTTGACGGCGAGGACATCGCGGCACTGAGATTGAGCACCCACGCGCCCGCCGCGATGCAGTCATCGATCGCGGCAGCCAACTGCTGGGCAGTCGAGCTCGGCAGCAGCTCGCCCTCGGCCATCGTCTCGGGAAAGATGGGACGTACCAGCAGACTGCAACCAGGGCAAATCGCCGGTGCCGCCGAGCCTCTGCGCGCCGACAAAATGCCGGCGACGAACGTCCCATGCTGGCAGGCGCTGCTACTAGCCTGGCTACACCTGCCGCTCATTCCCCCGGGGATGTCATGGATGCGCTCACTGAGCAGGTCCGAATGGTCGAGCGCGACAGGCCCATCGAGCAATGCGACCACAATGTCCTCGCTGCCCCTGGTGAGCGCCATCAGCGCTGGAAGCTGGACCAGCTCAAGAGGAGTCATGTGAACCCCTTTCCCCTCCAGCAGACTAACTCACTGGGCTATGCCGTCAAGAGTATGCGCAGCAGAATCAAACGTGACCGTAGATAGACGCGTACGACGCGTCACATCAGTGTCCGTGATACGTGTGAGGACTCATCAAACAGCAGGTAGAAACGGACGCCGTCGCGGACCTGGTGCCCGGGCGGGGCCACCGTGCAAGAGTGACAGGTCTTGTCACAACCATTGACAACCCACTGATACTTCTGTGACGCTCCATACACGTCTATCTCCGGTCGCACTTGATGGTGCTGCGCATACTCTTGACGACATAACCCAGCGAGCTAGTCTGTTCAGCGGGGAGACGATCGGGTAAATCCTCTTGAGTTGGTCGGGCTTCCGACATTGCTGGCGTTCACCTATCAACCTCACGCGAAGGAGCGAAGAAATGCCTACTGGGCTTGAACACATCCAACAAGGCCAGCTCGATGAGCGGACCTTCTCGCAGGTATGCAATAAGTGGGAAGTAGGACCCCTCTCCATCGAATTCTGTTATGACCTCCACGCCCCGAGTGTCTCGGCGACTGTCAAGCTGCTCGGCGTCACGCTGGGCACGTGCGCGATCAATCCCAGCAAGCCGCAGTGCACTCTGGGTGGCAGCGTCGGCGAGTTCAAGACCGAAGCGACCCTAAGCGTGAAATTCGATCAGAAGATAGTCACCATCACCGCCGAGCTCTGCGCTCCGATTGTCGGCTGTAAGGACTACTCTCACACCATCCACTACTGACAGGCGACACGATCTGGTCAGCCCGGATGCAACGATGCAACCGATTTCGCTCTGGACGCGAGGACCGTTTTCGCGTCCAGAGCGAAGTGCGAAGTTTGTCCTTGAGCGTGGCGAACTGGTAAGGACACGATCTTCAGCCTAGCCAGCTAGGACCGAGAAATGAGCAAGCCAGCTCGAAAACCGGAAGCCGACGAAGGCATGGCTCGTCGGTTGCTCCAGGCATGGCCCGCGCCCGTGGTTCCAGGGTGACATCGGTGAACACTACCGAATAGTCGCGTGTGGTGGCGACTGCCAGGTTCCGGTCGAAACGCTGTCGTCACCAATCCGTAATGCCCATGACCTCCGCTGCCTCGTGGATCGCTTTATAGTGAGCAGGTGTCATCCTCGATTGCAACCCCTCGTGACCTGCGTCCGTTCCCCTAAATTCGTCTCGCGCTTCGCTCAACAACGACTGGCCGTAACGGTCAGGCACGTCGTCCTGGCCGTGTACCACATGTGAATTACCGGCCGTATGGCTCCCGGCCTGCGTCAGGATTGCCTTCGCTCGGTTGTATTTCTGCAGTTTGATTGACATCGCTGGCTCCTCTCAAAGCGTTTTTGCCGTACGAGGATGACAGACGCTCACTGCTGGGGTGTTAGCTTGCTTCCGCCTGGAGCAGGCTGGTGCTTGATGTGAGCGCGTTGAGAAACAGCTCCTTTCCCCTTCAGCAATCTAGCTTACTGGGCCATGCCGTCAAGAGTATGCGACGAACAACCAAGAGCGACCGGCGACAAAACATGTATGGATCGTCACGTAAATGTCGGTGATGCGTGAAAGAACTCGTCGAACGGCAGGGAGAAGCAGATTCGGCACTGACATGCACATAACGCAACCATTGACAACCCACTGACGTTTACGTGACGTTCCATAAACGCCTTATCTCCAGCATCTCTTGGTTGTTCTGCGCATACCCTTGACGGCATGGCCCAGCAAGCTAGCCTGTTCATGGGGAAAGCGATCCCATACCCTGCTCAGCGAAGGAGTTACTCGCCATGCCAAATGAGCCAGTTAACACGACTCTTGCCGACCTCGCTAGGGAGATCGGAGCGACAACCGAGGAGATCAATCGGCTCTCACCGGAGGTCCGGCAACTGACCAAGGGTCAATTGCTGGCACTGTGGGGCGCTACCAACGCGTCGGAAGCCATTGATGCTTACCACAAATCGCACGAGGGTAAGCATCTGCCGTCCCCGAGAGCGGTGACAACCACTGCGGGCGCGCCCCTGCACTTGACGTTGCAGGACATCAGTTCCATCCAGCATATCTTTACGCCGGAACGTGTCCAGGCGGCTCTGGGCTCGACTGGCACCAAGAAGGGTGCCGCAGAGCCGGAGGCCAGCATCTCGTGCTGCTGCTGCACTCCGTGCTGCACCTCCGCGGCCACGCTGGAGACGCGGGCGCCCTGACCTGGGCGCGAAGGGACCTCGCAGTGCCGCTGGCCATGGCCGGCGGGGGCATGCACGAGAGGCCATTAAGGGGAACTGATGCATATTCTGCTCATTTGGCCGTTGGCGCTCACTGAGCCGGACTGGGGCGCTGACCTGGGCGCGATGTCGGAGCCATTGGCGCTAGAGTACCTGGCGGCCGCCGCCAAGGCCGACTCGCATGACGTGCGGATTCTCGACCTGCGGTTACACCCCGACGGCCTGGACACGGTCCTTGCCGACTACCGCCCCGACCTGGTCGGTGTCACGGCGTACTCGATGCATGTGCGATCAGCGCTCGCGATCTGTCGGCGGGTACGCGAGCTGCTGCCCGGCGCTCGCACCGTCGTCGGCGGGCACCACGCGACCTTCCTGCCGGAAGACTTTTTCCGCGACGAGATCGACTATGTGGTCTGCGGTGAGGGTGTGGGTCCGTTTCAGATCCTGCTCAACCGGCTGAAACAGGGCGACGAGGTTGAACACCATCCCAGGCTTGTGGTCCAGAGTCGCGGGCGTGTTCACCCTCGGCGGGCCGCAGGCACCATTCGATGTGGACGCTCTCCCGGTGCCGGATCGGTCTGTCACCGCAGCCGACCGGCATCTGTACTTCATCGACTGGATGCGGCCCGTCGCCCTGCTACGGACGACCGTCGGGTGTCCGTTCCGGTGCAGCTTCTGCTCGCTCTGGCAGCTCATGGGCGGGCGCTATTACATGCGGAACATCGACGCGGTGGTGGCCGAGCTCGCGACGATTCAGGAGGACTTCGTCTTCCTGGTCGACGACGAGGCGTTCATCCATGGCCCGCGCATGACGAAGCTGGCTGAGGCGATCGCCGCCGCGGGCATCCGGAAACGTCTGTTCGCCTACTGCCGGATCGACTCACTGTTACGCAACCGCCAGGTGCTGGCGAGATGGAAGGAGATCGGCCTCGAACGCGTCTTCGTTGGCATCGACGCCATTACCGAAAAGGATCTCGACGAATACCGAAAGAAGATCAAGATCGCGCAGGTTGAGGAGGGGTTGCGAGTCGCGGAGGAGCTCGGGATCGAGATATTCGCGCAATTCGTCGTGAATACCGATTATCGACAGCGGGATTTCCATCGGCTGGCCAGATTTGTGGAACACCACCGAATACGGTTTCCGACCTTCACCGTGCTCACCCCACTGCCCGGCACCGAGCTGCTCGCGTCGTTCGACCACGTGGTGGAACGGCAGCCGAATGGGCGGCCGAATTGGGACCTGTTCGACTGTCAGCACGCGGTGACCGCGACCCGGCTGCCCCCGGAGGAATTCCACTCCGCCTACCGGAACCTCTACCAGCTCTTCCGTGGCCGGACCGGCGAGTTCCGCCGGCAGCACGTGGCCGTCGGCGGGGCGGAACCGGACCGGGGACACGTCGTCGCGGCGTGGTGAGCCCACGCGGAGCCTGTGCACCGGAAAGGACCGAAGCAATGACAACCGATCAGCTGGTGGAGCCGCGGCTACGTGCGCTTCCCCTGCAACTCATCCCGATGCGCTCAGCGGTGATCCTGCGCCGCGGCGCAACCGAGGTCAGGATCGACGGCGAGCGGGCCCGGGATGCCGTCGAGACGATCCTGGCCGCGGTCAGCGGGCAGGGCGCGACCGTGGCGGAAGTCTGCGAACGGTTCGCCGAGCCGGACCGGCCGGCGGTCACGCGGCTACTGGGCGAGCTGCGCACCCGTCGCCTGCTCGTCCCCGCGGGGTACGACACCACCACGGGTGACACCTCCGTCGGAGACAGCCGGCTCGACATCTTCTACTGGCACTTCGGGCAGCGTGCCGCTGATGTCACGCGGTCCCTGTCCTCGCGTCAGATCGCGGTGGTGGGTGTGAATGCGGTCTCTCGGCGCCTTGTCGGTGCGCTCACCGCGATCGGCGCGACGAACATCGAGATTCTCGACTACCCGCCGCTGCGTAGTGTCGAGCTGGCCGAGACGGACAACGGCGCCGGTTGCGCCGGTACCGCGGTGGTGCACACCGAATGGCTGGACCGGGCCGACGCCGACGAGGTTCACTGCGTGATCGCGACGTCCGACTTCGGCGCATCAGACAGCCTGCGCCTGTGGAACCGGTTTTGCGTCGAGCGCCGTATCCCCTTCCTGCCAGTCGTGCAGCGTGACCTCCTCGGCACGGTCGGACCGCTGGTGATGCCGGGTGAGACGCCCTGCTACGAGTGCGTGCGCGCCCGCGAGAGCTCGCACCTGGACGACCCCGTCGCGCACCACGCCGTGGCGGACACCGCCTTCGAGGGGCAGCGGTTCGCGGCTCTGCACCCATCAGCCGCCACCGTGCTCGCCGAGTTGGCCGCCCTCGAGCTGTCCAAGTGGTTCGGCGGCGCTCGGCCTCCCACCCGCCAGGTGGGGACGCTGGTGGAGGTCAACGTGGCGGAGCCGGCTATAGCGGTACGCAAGGTTTTGCGCATTCCCCGGTGCCCGGTGTGCAGTCCCAGCAATGCGCACTCGGCGGGCGCCGTCCGCAACAGCGCCCTCGACCCCCGGTGACAGAGCAGGAGGATCGGTGCTGACAAGCGCGTTCACTCCACCGCAGCGGCGACTCGCTGACGTCGTGGACTATCTGGTGGACCCCAGGGTCGGGATCATCAGCTCGGTCACGGAGGTCCGCAAGGAGGCCGGCGGTCCGGACTTCTTCCACTACGGCGCCCAGGCCGCGAACACCCTGCCCTTGACCGGGCACGAGAACTTCCGCGTCACCGGCGGTGCGGCCGCGACCCGGGAGGACGCGGTGGCCAAGGCGATCGGTGAGGCGATCGAGCGCTACTGCTCGGCCTGGTACGTCCTCGACGAGCTGCCGCTGACGTCCTACCGGGACGCCCCGTTCGCGTGTGTGTCGCCGGAGAAGTTCGCGCTCTACAGCGAGGAGCAATACGACAAGCCCGGCTTCGCGCCGGCCCGCTTCACCCACGACACGACACTGCGCTGGACGTCCGCGACGGACCTCGCCACCGGCGAGCGCGTGCACCTGCCCGCCGCCCGCGTCTACCTGCCGTATGCCTTCGCCGCGGGGACGGATGACGCCCCGATCGTCCAACCGATCTCCACTGGGCTCGCGTGCCACCTCAGCCGGGAGGAGGCGACCATCGGGGCGATCTGCGAGGTCGTCGAACGCGACGCGGTGACCATCACGTGGCAGGCCATGCTCGCGCCGCCGCGGATCCGCGTCGAGACGCTACCGGAGGAGCTCTATGACCTCGTCGCTCGGTGTGAGCGCGCCGCGGGCACCGTCGTCATGTTCGACATCACGCTCGACCACGGTATTCCGACCGTGCTGTCCGTCCTGCGCGGTCACCATGACGGCGCGCCTGCGCTCGTCGTCGCGGCGTCCGCCTCGCCGAGCGTGCCCGATGCCGCCCGCAAGAGCCTGGAGGAACTGGCCCACACCCGCAGATACGCACAGCTGATCGCGACCCACAGCACCCGGTTGGCACCCGACCCGCCGGACTACGACAGCATCCAGGGCCAGCGGGACCACCTCAACTTCTGGGCCGACCACCGCAACCTGCCGTTGGCCGAGTTCCTGTTCGCGTCCTCGGAGCGGGTGGACTACGACGATCTCCCCAACCCCGGCGCCGATGACCCCGCTAGCGATCTGCGCCTGCTCATCGAGCGGATCACCGGCGTCGGCGAGCGAGTCGTGCTCGTCGATCTGACCACACCGGATGTGGGTGGGCTCGGTTTCTCCGTCATGCGGGCGGTCGTCCCCGGTTTCCACCCGCTGCAGTTGGGCCACCGCCTGCGCGCCCTGGGCGGACGGCGGCTGTGGACCGTGCCCCAGCGGCTCGGTCACCCCGGTATCACCCCGTCCACCGGGGACAATCCGGCCCCTCATCCGTACCCGTGAGCCCGTGGATCTGGACCCGAAGGGAAGCAGCCGAAAGGGGAAGCAGCGCAGTGACGAGTAGGGACCTGTGGACCGAGCTCACCCACCCGTCCGCCCCGGACGACGAGCTGTGGGGCCTGTTCCACGAGAACTCCAAGGTAGGTCGCCACTACCTCGGCCTGCCGGACGCGGCGGTGGTGGCCCGGATGCGGGAGTTGTGGGAGTCACTGTCCTACGAGCAGTACCAGGCCGTGCCACTGCCCTCGGATCGCACACCACTGAACGCACCGCTGGGGCCCGTCATGCGCGGCCGCACCAGCGTGCGCGCCTTCCGGCCCGGCTCCATGGCTTTGGCGGAGCTGTCCAGCCTGCTCTACCACGCGTGTGGCGTGACCCGGCACGCAGCCGATACCGGCCAGGTGCGGTCGTGGCGCGCCGCGCCGTCACCGGGTGGGCTTTACCCGCTGGAGCTGTACGTGCACACCACGCAGGTGACCGGGCTGCGAGCCGGGCTGTACCACTACCACCCGGTTCGCGACGAGCTGCGCCACCTGCGCGAAGGCGACCTGGCGCGCGAGATCGCGTCCTGCTTCGTGCAGGGCGCCATCGCCTACGACGCGGCGATGGTCGTGTTTCTCACCGCGTGGTTCGAGCGGGTCACGTTCAAGTACGGCGACCGCGGCTATCGCTTCGCGTTGCTGGAGGCCGGGCACGTCGCGCAAAACCTCAACTTAGCGGCGGGCGCGCTCGGGCTCGGTGCGCTCAACCTTGGCGGGTACTTCGACCACGAGCTGGACGACCTCCTGGGTCTGGATGGCGTGACCGCCTCGACGGTGTATGCCCTCGCCCTGGGTTGGCCGGACGTGGGTTGGCCGAATGTGGATCCGGGAACCGCGAGCGAGGAGCCCTACGGTGACTAGCCTCATGCCCGTTGCCGCACTGCCGGCTGCCGCGCGCGTCCCGTTCGAGGCGGCCAGGGCAACCACGCTCGCCACGCTGCGCCGGCTGCTCGATGCCCACGGCGGCCCGGACCGTTGCCTCCTCGTGGACCTCAGCCTCGGTGCCTGGCGTGGCCACGAAGCGGCCCGTCAACTGGCCGACCAGCTCGGCCTCGTTCCGTGCCTGCCGCACCCACGCCCAGCGACGGACGTCGGGGAACCCGGCGCGCCACCGCGGTACGCCGAGCGGATCAGCGTCGGCATCGACGTCGAGGCGGCCGGCGACCCGGGTAGGCGGGCGGCCACCCGCCTCGCTGATCAGGTGATGGCAGCGCTGGGCGAGAACGCGAGCGGGACTACCGTCCTTGTCCTCGTTCCACGACCCGTCGCCGGTCGGGAGGACGCCGGTCGGGAGGACGCCGGGTGGGAGGACGAGGACGCGGCGTTTGTCCACTCGTTGGCCACCCGGCTGCGGCGGGCTGGGGGGATGGTGCGGCTCGTCGCGACCGGAGACGGTGCGCCCGTCCTGCCAGCGTGGTGGGCGGCGACGTTCCCGGACAGCCACCCCACCGCGGCGGCAGTGCCGCCACCTGAGGACCCCTCGCTCGGTCTCCTCCCCGGCCTGCTGGACCCGATGCTCGTGCTCGCGCTGCGTGCCGACGCGACCCGGCTCGCGAGCCTTCCGACACTGCGGGGCGGGCGTCTTGTCATCCCGCCGGAGTGGCGGCCCACCACCGAGAAGGTCTCGCCGTCCGGCTACGACGAGTTGGCGGCACGTGCGTGCGGCGTGCCATGGCTGCGCGCCTACGCGCAGGCCCACGGCAGCGCCGCGGCCGCCGACCCGAGGCTGCTGTGCGCGCAGGCGTGGGCAGCGTTCCGTGACGGCGGAGGCGGTATCGCCATCCGGCTGGCTGGGCGGGCGGTCGAGTTCGCGCGCGGGGAACTGGACCAGGCTGCCGTGCGGGCCTCGTTGGAGGGCATGCGCATCGCGCTGTTTCGGTACGCCGAGGCGGCGGCATCGCCCGATCCGTCCCCGGACCTGCCCCCCTCGTTGCGGGGGTTCCTCGTCCAGGCCAAGGGCTGGGGGCTGGCCATGGCGCCGGACGCCCAGCGAGCATGCCAGGCCGAACGTTATCTCGCGCAGGCCCGCGACCTGCTCACCGATCCAGCGGACGAGCGCGAATACCTGTACCTGCTCAACATCTCGGCGCTGGCCCGGATGAAGGCTGGCCACCTGGAGGAGGCGCTGGCGTGGGAACGCGAGATCGAGACGCGGGCGGCCAGGCTTACCCCGCGCGACTACCGGCTTGAGTACGTCAACGCGATCAACCAGGCGCGACTGTACCGGCGGTTGGGTGACTACCAGGCCGCCGAACGGTACTACCGTCAGGCCTTCGCGACTGCCGAGGGTGTGCGTTCGGACAGCGACGCCGTGCACGCCAATGCCTGCCTCGGGCGGGTCGCCGCCGAGGCCGGGAAGGTCGGCGAGGCGTACCGCTGCTGGCTGCGCGCGGCGTTGCACTGGCTCTCAACGGGGATTCCCGAAGCGCTCGCGTGGCGGGTCGTTGTCGCGGTTCTTGGCCGCCGCCCAGCGCCGACCGAGGATGTCGCTGCCGTGGTCGGCGGCGCACTCGCCGAACGGCTGGCGGCACTGGCGACGCGGCATGGCCTGGGCGATGTGGTGGCGCAGGCGTACCCGGACGGCAGCGCCGGCAGCACGCCGCCCTGGTTTACGCGCTACGTCGGCCCCGGTTCGAGTGTGACGCTCGCCTGGGGCGTCGCAGGCGACGGGTGGAGCGTGTTCGGCGCGGATCCGGTGCCAGCCTCCAGCGCACCGACCGTGCCCGCCGCCGACGCCCAGGACACGCCCCACCAGCGCCGGCTTCGCCGCCTCACGCACGCCCTGCTCCGCGCGGAGTGTCCCGATGACCACCTCGCGAGGTCGGACACGCTCTACATCCACGACAATCACGGACGCGAGATGCCGGCCGATGCGGCCGGCCTGGTGAGTGCGGGTGTGCTCGCCGGGGTGCGGGTGCTCGTCACCCCGGATGGCGCTACCACGGTGTCCCCCAGTGCGCTCGCCGAACTGCGGGGCCGGGCGCGGGTGCGGATCGGCCCCGCAGTCCACCGGATCGAGCCACGCGATACGGGCGCCGTCGTCCACTTCCGCCGTTACCGCCCGCCCCTGGAACTGACGGCAGATCAGTGTCGCCTGCTCACCGTGGTTCAGGAGGGAACGTCGCCGACCGAACTGGCCAATCGAGCCGATTCAGCCATCGACGCCCTCACCGCGGCCAGAGTCCTGATCGTCAACCTACCGGAGAAGATATGGCCAGTGGCTGGTGCCAGGTCGCGTACGAGCACGAGCTGAACGCCCAGCTCACCCCGGTCGCGGTCGGGTCGGCTCCGCTCGTGCTCGCCCGCACGCCTGAGGGCATCCGAGCCTTCGACGCGGCCTGCCCCCATCGCGGCGCGCACCTCGGGTACGGGGGGCGACTCGACGGCGAGGCGATCGTCTGCCCTTTCCATGGCAAGCGGATCAGCCTCGGCGAGTGCGCCGGCCGCTACCGGGTGCGCGAGTACCCGGTGCTGGGCTACGGCGGCATGGTCTTCATTCAGCTGGGTTCCGGTCCCGACAACGGCTTCGGGGTGTTTCTCGACGACCTCGCCGCATCCCACCTGTTCTTACCCGGCGTCAGCCGGTCGGTCGCGGTACGCGCGGAGCTCGTCGTGGAAAACGCCTTCGACGTCACGCACTTCCGGCCCGTGCACGGTACTGGTAACGAACCGTCGTTCACCATCCTTCCCGAAGAATCAGCGGGGGCCGGCACCTTCGCTGTCGCTGGGGCCTTCATGTTGCCGGCGTCACCGTGGCAGCGCGCTGCCACGGGCACCCGCAGCGCGTGCGTGCCCTTCGTGGCGCGGGCGTTCAGCCCCTACATCGTGATCTCGCAACTCGGTGGTGACTCCCCGTACGTGGCGATCACCGCCGCGACGCCGCGTCCGGAGGGCGGCTGCGTCATCCGGTTCTCGCTGGCGATCCCCACCGCGACGCACGACGCGATGCCAGCGGAACGTCGCGAGCGGCTCTATGGCTACCTGATGGAGCACAGTCTCGCCGGGATCGAGCAGGACGTGCCGATCTGGGAGCACCTGATCGAACTGACCGCGCCGGACTACGACGCTGCCGACGGCGCGGTCGTCGCGTTCCGGGAGTTCTGTGATTCTTTCGGGGATTCTTTCGGGGATCACCTGAGGGGAACGGGACGATGACGGCGCAACGGAGGGTCTCGGTACCGGGCAGCGAGCGGACCATTCCGCGAGGCGCCCGGCCGGTCGGGCGACCGGCGGACAACCTGCGCGTCGAGGTGACGGTTCTGGTGCGTCGGCGCTCGGCGGCCCGCCCGGCGGTCGCCGCCGAGGGGATCAGCGCCAACGCTGACGGGCGGCTGCCCCGGCACGTGTCGCGCGAGGAGTTCGCCGACCGCTACGGCGCCGACCCGTCGGACATGGAGCGCGTCGCGGCCTTCGCTCGGGAACACGGATTGGACGTGGTGTCCCGCGACGCGGCACGTCGCACGGTGGTGCTGGGCGGGTCCGTCTCCGCGCTGGCGTCGGCGTTCGCGGTCGAGCTCGGGCTGTACGAGCATGAGGGCGGCCGCTACCGTGGGCGGCAGGGTGCCGTGTGGGTACCAGCGGAGCTGGGAGCGGTGATCGAGGGCGTGTTCGGTCTCGATGACCGGCCGCAGGCCCGTCCGCACAACCGGCGCGCACAGCCGGCTGACACTTCCCTCGCCCCGTCGCCACCGCAGCTGACGGCAGCCCAGGTCGCGACACTGTATGGCTTCCCCGCGGGACTGGACGGCAGCGGCCAGTGCGTCGGGATCATCGAGCTCGACGGCAGCTACCGCGAGGATGACACTCGGACGTACTGCACAGCCCTGGGCTTGCCGCTCCCGACCATCACCAGCGTCTCCGTGGACGGCGCGACGGGCACGCCGACCGGCAGCCAGAACGAACCAGCCGACCGCGAGGTGGCCCTCGACATCCAGGTGGCCGCGACGGTGGCACCCAAGGCCACCTACGTCGTGTACTTCACGCCCAACACCGACCGTGGGTTCATCGACGCCATCATCACCGCGATCCACGACACCGAGCACAACCCCTCGGTGCTGTCGATCAGTTGGGGCGCGGCCGAGTCCCGCTGGACCCCGCAGACCCACCAGGCATTCGATGAGGCATTCGCCGACGCGGCCCTGCTCGGAGTGACAATCTGCTGCTCGACCGGCGACCATGGTTCGACGGCGGGTGAGAGCGACGGGCTCGCGCACCTCGAGCTGCCCGCGGCCAGCCCGCACGCGCTGGCCTGTGGCGGCACCTCCCTGACAGTGAACGGCGGCGCCATCACCGACGAGGTCGTCTGGCACGATCAGTTCGGTGGCGGCACCGGCGGCGGGGTCAGCGACGTCTTCGACCTGCCGTCGTGGCAGTCGTCCGCTGGCGTGCCACCGTCAGCCAACCAGGACAAGCGCGTAGGACGTGGGATTCCGGATGTCGCCGGCAACGCCAACTGCGACACCGCGTACCGCATCGTCGTCGGGGGCCAGTGGCAGTCCGTCGGCGGCACCAGCGCCGTCGCACCACTGATGGCCGGGCTGGTCGCGCTGGCCAACCAGCGCCTCGGCCAGCGGGTCGGCTGGCTGAACCCATTACTCTACCGGCAGCTCGCCGGGAAGGGGATCTTCCGAGACGTCACGAGTGGCGACAACGGCGCCTACCACGCCAGCATAGGCTGGAACCCGTGTACGGGCCTGGGAGTGCCCAACGGGAGCAAGCTGCTCGACGCGCTGGGGGCGTTCGGCACGGTGCCCATTCCGCAAAGCTGACGCGCGCTGAGCCATGGCCTGACGTGGAGGGAGGCCAGTGACCCGGCACGGGGGTCGCAACCACCCGTACTTCGGCGTGGACGCACCGCCGATCGTGGGCGGGTACGCCGCCCTGGGCATCGCCGGCGTGGTGCTGCTCGGTGTGCAGGTGGGGGCCGGCGTTGACCTCCTCGGCGTGGGCTACTGGATGACCCCGGTGGGGCTGCTGGTCGCCGGCGCCATGATCTACAGCTCCTGTCGCGGCAAGGTCCTCGTTCGCGACCGGCTGCTGGACAGGCTGGGCCTCCACGAGGACGATGACGTGCTCGACCTCGGCTGCGGCAGCGGGCTGATGCTGCTTGGTGCCGCGACGCGCGCAGCGCGCGGCACCGCCACCGGCATCGACCTGTGGCGAGCAGTTGACCAAGCCGGGTCGAGCCGCCAACGCTGCCTGGCCAACGCGACCATCCTCGGCGTCGCCGACCGGGTCACGCTGATCGACGGCGACATGAGTACGTTGCCGCTGGACGACGGCTCGGTCGACGTCGTGCTCGCCTGCGTGTCGATCCACAACATTCATGACCAGGAGAAACGCGCACGCACCATCCACGAGGCCGCTCGCGTGCTGCGCCCCGGCGGCCGACTCGGCGTCATCGACTTCACCAAAACCGCTGAGTACGCGACTGCGGCCCGCGCGGTCGGCCTCACCGACGTCCACCGATCAGGGCTGACCTGGCGCATGTACCCGCCGGTGCGCATCGTCACCGCGATGAAGCGCCCCTGACCGCGAGGCCGCGACGGTAGGCCGCCCGGTCGAAGCGCACACCGCGACGCCAGACCGAGACGAGACACCGCGTCGCGAGGATGTTGACGGTCGGGTCGCCCTCAACGAGCAGGAGATCAGCTTGGTAGCCCGGTGCGATGCGCCCACGCCCGTCGAGCCCGAACCACCGGGCCGGCTCCGCGGTCGCCGCCGTGAGCGCCGCTGTCGGGGTCAAGCCCGCCTGCACGAGCAACTCCAGCTCACGGTGCAGGCTCGCACCGGCCGTCGTGCCAGGGTTGGGCGTGTCGGTGCCCGCCAGTACCGGAACGCCAGCAGCGTGCAGCGCTCGCACCGACTCGAGGGCGACCGCAAGCCGTGCAGGCTCTCTGGTACCAGCGGCTGGATCCGAGGACTCCGTCGCGGTGAGGCCGCGCAGGCTCCTGGCGTCAAGGTACGGCCGTAGGCGCGGGTCCGCCGCCAGCACCCGGCCACCATCGCCACCGCACGTACCCTCCAGCATGACCAGCGTTGCCACCACCGCGACGCCCGCCCCGACCGCGGCCGCGACGAACGCGGCGTCCGCGGGTGCGTCGATGAAGGCGTGGGCGAGCACATCCACCCCGGCCTCGACCGCCAACGCCGCGTCCGCCCGCGTGCTCACGTGCGCCACCGCCAGCCTGTCGGCGGTGTGTGCCGCCGCGGCGAGCGCCGCGACCACCTCCGGCTGCAGGCAGGGCAGCCGGCGGTGATACATCGACCCATCCTCGATGATCACCTTGAGGTAGTCGGATCCCTCGGCCAGCCGGTCCCGCACGAACCCCGCAGCCTCATCCGGCCTGCTCAGCGTCGGAAACGGGGGATAGACACCGCGCTCCACCAGTGACCACGGGTACCCACCAGGCGCCGTCGCCCCGGTACCGGCCGAGCGTACGTCGGCCATGCCATCCCAGGCGGCTGCGTGTGCCCGCAGCATGGCGGCGAGGGCGGGGGAGGAGAACATGTCCAGCTCCGTCGTCACCCCGAAGGCCAGGGCCTGGATCGGCGTGCCCGGGAAGGAGTGCGTGTGACAATCGATCAGGCCCGGCAGCAGCGTCCGGCCACGCCCGTCGATCACCTCAGCGCCGGGCGGCGCGTCCGAAAGATCACCGACTTCGGCAATGCGTCCACCCTCAACCAGCACCGAACCACGGGGGATAACCTCGACCCCGTCGAAGATCCGCACATCGTGCACCAGCACCGCCCCGGTACCCACCAGGCCCCTCTCCCGATCGTGGGTGGTCTCAGTTCGGCAACAGTAGGGCTGATCACTAAGAGGTTGGTAAATGAGGTGGGTGGTGGGCGTGCCAGGATCTCCCGGGTGCGGCTACTACTTCATGTGGTGATTACGGCGGTGGCGCTGTGGGCGACCACAGCGTTGCCTGGTATCGCGATCGGCGGCTCCTCGAGGGCATCGGATGTGGGTGTGCTGGTGCTTGTCGCGCTGCTGTTTGGCCTCGTCAACGCGGTCGTCAAGCCGGTGGTGAAGGCCCTTGGCTGCGCTCTCTACCTGGTCACCTCTGGGCTTGATCGGCTTGGTGGTCAACGCGCTGCTGTTCTTGCTGACCGCCCGGATCGCCGACAGGTTGCACGTGCCGTTCCACGTGGCGGGCTTTGTCCCCGCGTTCTGGGGCGCGATCGTGGTGTCGGTGGTCAGCTTCGTGTTGCACGTTGTCCTGGACAGGTTCGAGCGTCAGCCGCAGTTCGAGGACGAGTGAGCACGACGAGGTGGGCAGCTCCTGCTCCCCACTCACGCATCACATCCCGCCACCGCCAACCGCTCATCCAACGCCTTGACAGCTTGCGTGTCCTGCCACGGCTGCATCCGGGCTCGGGCAGCGCGTAGCTCCTTCATGAGCCGGGCCTGGCGGTTCTGGGTGGCAAGGGTGGCAGCACTCCCGCGTTCGGCGAGTTGCAGCCGCAAGTCAACTGCCTGCTGTTCGAGGTGGGTGATCTGTTGGTGGAGGGCGTTGTGGTATCGGCCGGGGTGCCGAGCCCGGATTCGGCGGTGTACGGGCTTGGCGTGGTGCCCGTTGACCATCGCTTGCGTCCGTGTGATCGCGGCCGTGGTGGTGGTCCTGTGGTGGCCTGCGCAGTGGTCGTGGTCAGGGGTGCGGCGGGCTGGGAAGCTGCGTTCTGCCGACGTGCTCCAGCACGTTTGATCCAGCATGTTTGAGCGCGGGGGTGTTGGCGACGTAGATCCGAGCCTCGTCTCGGTCGCCGCTGGCTGCGAGGGCTGCGGCGAGATCGACACGGCGCGCTGTCTCAGTGCGGACAAGCGATGGATTTAGGCGAGCGGACGACGTTGGTGGGCACTGCGATGGCGTCGGGGTCGGCACCGAAGCAGACGATGCGGGGATCGAACACCGAACCCGCTGATCGAGCGTCACCTGCTCCACCACGTGCTGCCATCAGCTCCGGCGCTGGTCAGCAGCAGTCTCCGCGTTTTTCGATCATGACCGGTGGGTGGCCATGTGGGGCGGTGTCGTTTCATAAGCGTCGAGTTAATCGGCAGATTAATCATGTAGGTATCGGGTGTTAGTGAGCTCTGGAGACGGCGGTACATCCCCGGGGGCCGACAAGCGTTCCACAGCGCCTCCGCTGGAGGATGAGTGGCCGCCGGTCGTGGGACACTGGCGGCATGGCCACCAGGGACGAAATACATCGTTTAGTTGACGTCCTGCCCGAGGACCAGGTCGGGGCGATCGGTGAGGTGCTGCGTGCCGCTGTCGCGGCTGGTCTGACCGGTGAGCAAGCTCACCGGCTCGCCGAACGGTTGCGCGCACACTCGGACTCGGCACGGTTGGCGGCGGAACCGGTCCGCACGTTCGCCAGTGCGGGCACGCTGTCGGCCGAACCTGATCTGGCGGAGCGGGTCGAGGACATTCTGCGCACCGAACCCAGTACGGCCGCGTGATCCTGGTCGACACCGGGCCGATCGTGGCGGTCGTCAACGACCGCGACGACCGCCACCGGGAGTGTAAGTACTTGCTGGAGCGGCTGCCGGGTCCGCTGCTGATTCCTGCAACTGTGGCCACTGAGGTGTGCATCCTGCTGGAGCGTCGACGGGGCACCTATGCAGAGTTAGCGTTTCTATCGGATGTGCGGGTCGGCCGGTACACGCTGATCGAGTCGTTGTCCGTCGATCTGGAGCGGGTCGCCGAACTCGTGGCGAAATATGACGATCTACCGTTGGGCACCGTGGACGCCTCGGTGATCGCGCTGGCTGAACGGCTGAACGTCACCACTGTAGTCACCCTCGACCGCCGCGACTTCAGCATCGTGCGTCCGTCCCATGTATCCGCGCTGACTCTGTTGCCCTGACCTGCCGCTGTGGTTCGCCGTCAGTGACTCGAACCCGAATCCGGTAATTCCCGGACCGCTGTTGCGATCGTTCGTGACTACCGCCGATTAGCTGCGCATTTCACGACCGCAAACGCTCATCGTCTGCGGTCGTAGTGGGCTGTCCGGAGATGTTCAGTGACCGACAGTGGTAGACCTGGGATTGCCTGTGGCAGCATAAACCTAGCACGCAACCGGTCAACGCAACAGTGCCATCTGGGTCCCACTTCGATAGAGTTGGTTAGGTGGTTTCACGCTCGACACCCGCTGGGAAGCTGCTCGGGATCAGCGATGTGCACGTGGACTACCCCGAGAACCGTGTGATAGTCGAGGGGTTGCGGCCTGAGTCGGAGACCGACTGGTTGATCGTCGCTGGTGACGTGGGTGAGCTTGTCACCGACATCGAATGGGCACTCAAGGTCCTCCGCGACTGGTTTCACACCGTCATCTGGGTGCCGGGAGGCTCACGGCTCACTGTCGTTCCTGTCTCCCACGCTCAGACGATCTTCTTCACGGCCGAGCTTAGCGGTGGGGTGCGCTTGGCGATCGTGCCTGGCTTTCCAGGCGCTGGCCAGCGCGGCCGCCATCAGCACGCCGACGATCGTCACCAGGGAGATTCCGCTGCTCACCGTCGGCACCGGCACGGGGTGACCATTGTTGAGGAAGGGGAGGTCGTTGTCGTGCAGGGTGTCCAGGATGAGCTTGCCGCCGATGAGACCCAGGATCACCGCCAGGCCGTGGGGGAGGTAATCCAGCTTGTTCACGAGGCCGCCGATCAAGAAATACAGTTGCCGGAGCCCGGTCAACGCGAAGGCGTTGGCGGTGATGACGAGGAACGGTTCCGTGGTGAGCCCGAGGGCCGCCGGGATGGAGTCCACGGCAAACAGCAGGTCGGTGGTGCCGATTGCGGTGATGACGATGAGCAGCGGAGTGATCCAGACCTTCGCGTTGCGCCGGAGGATCAGCCGGGAGCCGTGGTAGTCACCAGTCACGGGCAGTACCGCGCGTACCGCGCGGAGCATGACGTTCTCGGTGAACTCACCGTCTGCCGCACCGCTGGTGGTGATTAGCTTCCACGCCGTGTAGATGAGGAAGGCACCGAATAGGTAGAAGATCCAACCGAACAGACGGATGGCGGTGATCCCCAGCGCGATAGCCGCCCCGCGCAATAATAACGCCAGCACCATCGCGGTCACCAGCACCCGATGATGGTGAATATCGGGGACCGCGAAAGTTGACACGATGAGCATGATCACGAATAGGTTGTCGGCGCTCAACGAGTATTCAACCAGATAGACGCTCAGGAATTGACCCGCGTATCGACCACCCCAGATCGCCCAGATAGCCAAGCAAAAAATCGCGGCGAAAAGTATTGACAGGAAGATCCAATGGGCGGCGGCGCGCGGCGTGAACCGGACTCGGCGCCGATCGATGATGGCGAGGTCGGCGACCATGACGATGAACAGGACTACCATGGTCACCAGCCACGCCCATGCGGGAATGTGCACAGATACCCCCTCGTGACAAGAACCCTTGGCCGAGAAATTCCGAGAAGCTCACCGCCATGCTCGGTCGCGGACCCCGACCAACCCCAGCTGCGGCCGGCTAAGATACCCGCCACGGGCGGTCCTCCCCGGCGGCAGCCCTGAAGCTAGCGACGGGCACTCCTCCCCGTGCTGTGGGTTTTGACGCGCCGCGAAACGGGTACTCCCGACGGACCGCGCAAATCCCCTGCTCGCAGACGCCAACGAGGCTGCCTGCGGCGGCACGGAAGGAGGTGGCGATGGTGTGTGCCTCGGACGGGGGCCGGGGGCTCACCCATCACGGGTTGCTCCACCCTGCGACGGCGGATCTGGCCGCTACCCTCACCCCGCTGGTCGCCGACCGGCTGGCCCGCAGCGAGCCGGTGCTGGCCGTGCTCCCCACGGCCAGCAGCTCGGCCCTGCGTGTCCGGCTGCCCACCCTGGCCGGCCTGCACACCACCGACCCGGGCGAGCTTTACCACCATCCCGGCCGGGTGCTGGGCCGCTACCGGTCCTGGATCACCGAGACCAACCCCGACGGTGGCCCGGTCACCATCGTCGCCGCCCCCGACCCGGGCGACGACGACACGCACCGTGCGGCGCTGTGGATGCACATCGACGCCGTCACCACCGTCGCCCTCGCGGAGTGCGATCTCACTCTGGTCTGCGCCTACCCCGAGGACTCCGCCACCGCCGCCATGGTGCGCGCGGCACACCCGAGCATGCTCAACGGGGCGATCACCCCCAGCCCCGACCACCTGCCGGCGGAACAGTTCCTCGCCAGCTACCCGCTGCCCCCGCCGATCGAGCTGGGCGAACCGCACCTCGTCCGCACCATCGATCACCCCGCCCAGCTCTCCGGGCTGCGCCACGCCGTGGCCAGTCACGCCTCTCGCGCCGAGCTGCCCGCCGGCCGGTGCGACGATCTCGTGCTGGCCGCCGCTGAGATCGCCACCAACGCCCTCGACCACGGCGTTCCGCCCGCCACCATGCGCCTGTGGACCACCTCGACCTCGGTGATCTGCGAGATCACCGACACCGGCCGGCACGTCCAGCCGTTAGCTGGGCTCCTACCCCCACCGGTGACCCAACGCCGCGGCCGCGGCCTGTGGCTGGCCCACCAACTCTGTGACCAGCTCTACCTGTGGCCCCACCCCACCACCATCCGGCTGCAGATGGACCGAAGCCGGCCAAGCTTGTCGTCGGGTCCGTGACTCATCGCGATAACCGATTCCCCTCCGAACGCGATCGACTGATCCAAGCCTGCTCGGGTTTGCCCCCCCTGCCACCACGCTCTGGCCAGGCCGGTGCAGCCGTCCGCGCCCTTCGGGAGTGGGGAACTGCCCTGGGTGGAGTCCTCGTCCGACGCGCAGGGCCGCGCCGGCGTCGCCCAGCGACCAGTGCACGCCGATGCGGTAGAGGGTGACCTGGATCAAGCCTTGTTCATGCACCACAAGGTGACCTGGCAAGACGCGATCCAGACAGCAATTCCAGCGGCCAGCACACCACAGTCGCGCTCGAACCCTTGTGCTCTGCTCCGTGCGTCGCTTGCTGGCAACAGTCGGCGGCTCCCGGAAGCTGGGGCGCTACCCGGCTACGCTTGGGTAGAGGGGCACTCTACCCCGGTAGACCCCCCGGGTAATGGGCCCTGACCTGCACGGTAGCGGGGGGTAGACCCTGTCGGCGGCACTATCAAGTTAACCATGATCATGATTTACTTTGCTTCAGCAAACACAAAATGTAGTAGCTATCTTCGATAGATAACCACCATCCCTTGTGATCAAAACAGCGCGCTTGATCTTCTTCGGCGTTAACTTGACAGCACCGCCAGCAGGCCACTGACCAGGCAAAAAACAGAAAAACAATCCCGCCGGTAACTTTCACCATACACATACGCGCGCGGGCCTCAGCTGATCTTGACTCGTAACGAAATGCGTAGCTCGGCGGGCGGCCGAGTTGTTCGAGGCCCACACCGCCGGCCTACCCAGCGGGCCGTTCACGCTGCACCAACTACGGCACTTTATCCGCGCTCACCCACGCCGCCGAAGCCGGCGCCTCCACGCCGATGCTCATGGCGCTGTCCGGGCGCGCCTCGGTGCGGTCGCTGGCCAAGTACGCCCGCGTCTCAGCCGAGGCGTTGGGTAGATGGCAGGCCGAGCGGGACCAGCGGCGCGCAAGAACACCTCCCGGTCGCCGACGCGGTAAACCACCACCGATATCGGCACGGGACTCTTGAGTGGGTGCTGTCAAGTTAACGCCGAAGAGATCAAGTGCGCTTTTTTGATCACAAGAGATGGTGGTTATCTATCGAAGATAACTACTACATTTTGTGTTTGCTGAAGCAAAATAGATCATGATCATAGCTAACTTGACAGTGCCCGACGGCACAACGACGGCCATCAACCCAGCCCCTCCCCACCGAGATCAACCCCACGCCGCGACACGCCGGGTGGTCCCATCACTGGCAACCAGGTGGTCCCATGATCGTGGCGAGCGACACTCCAGAATCAACTCCGCCCGACCCAGCATTGAAAGCGACACGGCCCCACACCCAGCAAGACCCCATCCCACTCCCACGCCACCAACCCGAGGAAAACAGGGCAGATCACAGACACCCCACGGCGAGCCGAGCCCACCACGCTCACGGCCCCCCTGGCACGTGAAGGCTGATCGGTCCCCACGACTCCTTCACCATCCGAACGACGCCATCCACACCGCGTTACCGCAGGTCAGACAAATCCGTTGGAAATTTCCCCAGAACTACCGGGACCCCCTATTGGCCGATTGCGGCAGATCCTGCGGGGTGGTTTCCTTCACGATCAGGACATATCTCGGAGAGGTGCGGAATGGCAGGACAACGGGATCTGTCGACGCGGGAGGTCGGACTGTTGGCCGTGTTACTCCTCACCGCTCGCCCGGCCGGTGGTCAGCCGTCGGCGCACTTAGGGAACCCGGGAACTGTGTCCAGTGGCTTACCCTGTGTTGCGTGATCCTGTCGTGACTGACGTCGGGGCCGCGGGGCAGGACGAGGAACCGCCGCCAGACTCGCAGAATCGGGCCTCTAGATCGGAGACGCGATCTCTCGGCGCCGGGAGATCAGAGCGGTTCACAACCCATTTCTTCGTCGCGGCCACGGTCGGGTTGATCTGGACGATCGTGCTTTTCGGGTTTATCGCAGCCAAGACCGACGTTGCACGGGCCGTCGCTGCCTTCTTCGCGAGTTTGGTCGGTGTCGTCGCGGGGATCGTCGGCGTCTTCGAACCTCCGGGGTTCCCGACGATCGATCCGAAGGTCACACGAGGCGTCGTCGTCGTGATCCTGGCTGTGGATTTCGGACTGAGCGTGGGGTGGGGCGGCTGGTCCTACTACCAAGCCAATCGAGCCGTTGACGTATTCTCGCAGATTACCCTCAAGAACAGCGGGGGCGTGTTGCCGGGCGGACGCGCCGCGCTTGATGTTGACGTCTCCGTGGAGAGATCACGTATCGAGCTGGTGTTCCAGGCCATCGACACCAATATCGGCGCCGGCAGTTGCGTCCCGAACACCAAATTTGTGGTGACGCCTGACGTTGGGGGGAGTCACGGAGTGACCGTCGTCGCGAACCCCGGAACCCCAGTGTGGCTGGACCTACCAGACGGGACCAGGCATCTGCATCTCGACATCGCCGTCAGGAACACTCGAGATGATCAGAACTGCGCGGTAGATCTGTCCGTCACCAGAGCAACGCTGCAGAACGGATAGTGGAAGTCTTCCGGGAGGACTCGTGCTCACAGGATGGGTAAAACGTTGGCTTAGCGTGGGTGGAACACTCCTGTTCCTGGTCGGCTGCAACTCCACGACGCCGGACGCTTCCATCCTCAAGGGGCCGATTGCCGTCGGCGTGGTCGACTTCGCGCCGGGCTTCGCGGTAGGCTCTCCCAACCCAGCGGGCTTCGACATCGACTTGATGAATGCGATCGGAGCCGGACTGCACACCCCGGTCGCAAACACCCCGCTCACCTCCGCGGGCCGGGCCGGTAAGCTCAAGAACGGCACGGCGACGATCGTCATCGCTACGTACTCGATCACGACGCAACGCAATCAGGATGGCATCGACTTCGCCGGTCCGTACATGATCACTCCCCAGGCGCTGCTGGTTCGCGCGGACGACACGCGTATCACCGCCAGCAAGGACAGTCTGGCGGGCAAGAGCGTTTGCACCGTGAGCACGACCACCAATGCGACTGTGACCATTCCCGGCGCGAACATGGCGACCCGCAAACCCACCACCAAGGAATGCATCGATCTGCTTAAGCAAGGTGGAACTGACGCGGTTTTCAGCGACACCCTGATCCTCTACGGGTATACGCACGCATATCCAGGCAAGTTCAAGGTCGTCCTCTCGCGTGAATTTGGTGAATTCCAGTATTACGGCGTCGGATTACTTGGAAAGCACCACGCGGACTGCCTCAAGCTTAACTCGGTGATCAGCGACTACCTGCGCACGCAATGGCGGCACGACTTTGAGGACACCCTGCCAGACGCGGCGGACGCCTACCGCGGCGACACCGACGGTGATTTCGAGAGTCAGTTCAAGCCCAAGGACAGCGACATGACGACGCTGTCATGCAAGTTGTGATCTCGTGACGGTCGCCGCGGGGCTGTCAACTTGGTGGCGGATAAGGGGCTTTCTGGCAGCCTTGGGTCAGGATGGGTGGCTGTGACGCTGTGGTCAGGCGGCTGCTGAGGTCAGTCCGGTGACCTGGTTCCAGGTGGTGAATCGGGTGGTCATCTCGTGTCGGTACTGGGCCGCGGTGAGTCGGTGGCGTCGGGGTCGGAAGTGCGGTGATATCCCGCTGAACGCGGACAAAAACCGCTGCGCGCCACCGGCCGAGTGGAATCTTTTCATCGCGTGTTCTCGCTGTCGGGTGGGTTGGTGTGAGTTCTCGGCCCGATTGTTCAGATACTTGGATCGGCGGTGTTCCACACTGCGCATCAGCCGCCGGTGGGCCACGCCGTAGCTGGCCAACTTGTCGGTGACCAGGACCCGCGGGATGGACCGCAACCCCGTCAACAGCTTACGAAAGAACCTGGTGGCGGCCTTGGCGTCACGCCGGGACGTGACCAGAATGTCCAGCACAGTCCCGTCCGGGTCGACAGCCCGCCACAGATAGTAGGTCTTACCGTTGATCTTGATGAACACCTCGTCGAGATGCCACTTATCGCCCGGCCGTGGCCGGCGGCAACGCGGCCCGTTCGCGAAGGCAGCCCGCTCGCCTCGTGTGTCCTCCGCTCGGCGGCTACTGTCACCTCATGTCGCTAGCTGATAAGAAGGTGCTGGTTCTTGCCGCTGACCTGTTCGAGGACATGGAACTGCTCTACCCGGTCTACCGACTCCGCGAGGAGAACGTCTCGGTGACCGTGGCCGGACTGGACGGTAAACCGGTCACCGGCAAGAGGGGCTACGGCCCAGTCCAGGTCCAGGCCACCATCGACGAGGTCTCCGAAGAGCAGTATGACGCGCTGGTCATTCCCGGCGGGTTCGCCCCCGACATGCTGCGCCGGTCGCAGCGGGTGCTCGAGTTGGTGAAGGCGTTTGACACCACGGGCAAGCCGATCGCGTTCATCTGCCACGCCGGCTGGGTCCTGATCTCGGCGAAGATACTCAAGGGCCGGCGCGCAACAGGTTTCAGCGCGATCCGTGACGACATGGAAAACGCCGGCGTTGACTGGGTCGATGCGGCGACGGTTGTCAACGGTAACCTGATCTCGGCGCGGGGACCCGACGACCTCGGACCGTGGCTCAAGGCGCTGCTCGTGGCGCTGCGGAACTCATAGTTCCGGCGCGCCATGCTCACGTCCGTGTCCCGCGCGGAGCCGGATGAGGTCGGGCTCGAACCCGGCTACCATTCGCAAGGACGTCGAACAGCAGGCGTCTGATGATCCATCCCGGAGGTTCTTCTGCGAACGCTGCCACACAGGCCGCAGAGTCTGCGGTGGCAACGTTGTGCGCCGAGCTGGTCCGGCACGTGTCTGCTGGGGATGGGACGTCACCGCGGTCAGGAGCGCACATGAAGATCGGCATCATCGGTGCTGGCAACATCGGCGGCACACTGACGCGGCGTCTCACGGCGCTAGGGCACGCGGTGTCGGTGGCGAACTCGCGCGGCCCCGAAACGCTGCGCGACCTGGCCGCGCAAACCGGCGCCACCGCGGTTTCCGCAATCCAAGCAGCGCGCGACAAGGACCTCGTCGTCCTCACCATCCCGGAGAAGAACGTTCCCGACCTGCCGGAGGATCTCTTCGCCGGCACGGGCGATGTCGTCATCGTGGACACCGGCAACTACTACCCCCAGCAGCGCGATGGCCGCATCGACGCGATTGAGGACGGCATGGTCGAGAGCCGCTGGGTGGAACAGCAGCTGGGTCGACCAGTGATCAAGGCATTCAACAATATCTACGCGGATCACCTGCGGGACAACGGCCGCCCGGCAGGTACACCCGGGCGCATCGCCCTGCCGGTCGCTGGTGACGACGAGGGTGCCAAGGCGGTGGTCATGCACCTGATCGATGAGCTCGGATTCGACGCGGTAGACGCCGGAAGCCTGGATGAGTCCTGGCGCCAGCAGCCTGGCAGCCCCGTCTACACTGCGGACCTCGACGCGGACGGCGTGCGACGCGCCCTGGCCGAGGCGAGCCCCCAGCGCTCACCGCAGTGGCGCGCCACGCCCAACAGCCCCGGCGGTGTCCTCGACCCACGGTAATGCGCAGGCACGAAAGAACTATCGAAGAAGGGCAGTGGAGAAGCCCTGTTGACAGAGGACGTCGCGTGGCACGTGCCGGGTCGCAATACCATTGCCGGTGACTACCGGGGCACTGACGCCGTCCTCGCTTACTGCACGCGTCGAGGAGAGCGGATGGCCGCGCGTTGGTTGTTGCCCCTCGACGCCGACGCCGTCGACGCCATCTGGGCCGCGCCATAGGTCCACGTCCGATCGGTCAGTCCACCACCAGGCCGTTCTTGGCTGCGAAGGGATCCCAGGCCGGATCGCGGTGCCAGTCGTACTCCACCCGATCGGCGACGGCGGCGGCGAGCTCGTCGCAGTGCAGCCGGGCGATGAGCGCCAGGGTCATGTCCATGCCGGCCGCCACGCCTGCCGAGGTCCACCGGTCGAGGTCTTCCACCCAGCGGGCTTGGGCGATCCAGTCCACGCGCGGTCCCTGGGCCCGCGCCCAGTGGAATGCCCGTTTGTTGGACGTGGCGCGGTAGCCGTCCAGCAGGCCGGCCGCGGCGAGGACCCCAGACCCCGTACAGATCGAGGTGACCAGCTGGGCCTGCAGGGCCCACGCGGCGAGCCACGCACGAAAGGAGCGATCCTGGACGAGCGTGCGGGTTCCGATCCCGCCGGGCACGAGCACGACGTCCGGGCGGGGAGCGTCTCCGTAGGAGTGATCGGCGAGGACGATCGGTCCCTGAGCGCTGCGCACGGGCCCCGGTTTCTCGCCGAGGAGAAGGATCTCGAAGCGGTCGGGCAGGGCGCCGAACAGCTCCAAGGGGCCGAAGACGTCGAGCAACTCGAAGCGATCGAAGAGCACGACGACGACGCTCCGTGGCGCCCGGGGCTCCTCGATGGTCACGGTAGCTCCGCCTCCTCGTGCACGCTGATGCCATGGATAACGCGGCTTCTCATTCGGTGATGACCGTCTTCCGCTCCCGGCTACGGCCCGACGCTACGGCCAACGGCTATGCCGAACTCGCCGCCCGCATGGAGTCTCGCGCCCGGGCCATGACCGGGTTTATCGACTTCAAGACCTTCACCGCCACCGACGGAGAACGGGTATCGATCATCACCTTCGACACGTGGGACCATCATCGTGCGTGGCGTGACGATCCAGAGCACCGCGCTGCCCAGCGGCGTGGGCGCCAGGATTTCTACGCCGAGTATTCGATCTTCGTGTGCGAGGAACGGCACCGTCACGATTTTCGGCTTCCCTGAACGGACCCACCTAGAAGAGCCAAGACGACGTCCAGGTCTTAATTCAGCGGCTGGTTGGATGGCGATCGGGATCATTGTCGGCTCAGGGCCGCCGAGGATACCGCAGGTTGCGAATATTGCCTCTCCGCCAGTTCGCAGTGGTCACGAAAAGTCGACCCCCAGGCCATAACCTTCCTCCTGACCCTCCGTGCCCGCGCTCTGTTCCATCAGACGTGGGAGGGGTCTGGACCCACCGCCCAGCCCGCGCCCACGGTGCCCCTCCAGCCGGGGAGCGTTCCCGCGTCAACCCAATGTTCTTTTACCGTTTCCTTGAGGATCGGTGGTTCTGGCGAGAGCCTGGGCCGATGACAGGTGCAGTGGGACACGTGGTGGTCTTCGTCCAGGAGAACCACACCACCGACAACTATTTCCGGTCGATGCGCGCCTGGGGTGCCAACGTCGCCGCGGACTGGCCGGTGCAGCCCAACCCCCCGCTCAAAGATCATCCGCACAACCGCGCCGCCTACGCCCAATGGCTGCACGCGCAGCAGGCCGGGACCCGACACCCGCGGTGCACGCCCAGTTCGACACCACCACCGTGCTGCCCTACTACGCCTACCTCGCCGCAACCGGAGCGTTCCTAGAAAACCACTGCTCAGGATTCGGCGCCAACTCCACCCCCAACCACCTGCTGCTCGTGGGCGGCCAGACTCCGACGTTGCGCAACCCGCCCCGGAGCCAGCCCCAACCGGCATGGGACATGCCCTCGATCCTGGGGCACGCCGACGACCACGGGCTCAGCGAACATCGTGCGCAGTGACCAGATCGTCGCTGACGCGCCCCCCACCACCAGCCACCACCTCGACACCCGTGGGACCAGTGACCCTGCGGGATGGCTCCACACTGCCTCCGCCCAACGACCAACCCGTCACATAACCCGGCACCGTCGTCCCCCCGCCCGCAGCGTGGGCTAACGGCGCGACGTTGCCGTGGTGTGCAGCCAGCGCAGGATTTCTTCGCCGGCGTAGACGCCGGTCGTCCGGGTGCGAGTGACGGTGGGGTGGGACCAGCCGCTCGCGGCCAGCTCGCCATGGGCTGGGTGGATGGCGGCGTCGGCGTGGCGAAGCATGTCGATGTCCAGGAGGGAGTCTCCGGCGGCCAGCACGAGACCAGCCTGGGTCCGGTGGGCGAGTTCGGTGATGGCGGCGGACTTGGTGAGAGCGGCGGGCACGAGATGCACCTTGCGTCCCGTTGCGGAGAGCTCCCAGCCCTGTGCGCGTGCCCAGTGGGTGAGATCGTTGATCCAGTCGAGGGGTAGTGACCAGCCGTGACTGGTGATGAGGGAGAGAAACATCTGCTCGGCGACCCGCACCGTGGTCGGCCAGTTCCGGGGCAGGGCGTGCTGGAGGTGCGACGCGAACCTCGGGCAGTGGGGCGGCGCTCGCGGTCACCCGTCGGCGGGTTTCGCGGTGCCATTCGGGATCGGGGACGCCGCCCCGCAGCAGGTGGGCGCCGTTGCTGCAGACCGCGTACCGCGGCGGCGCGCCGGGCAGCTGGACCCGGGCGTACTGGTGGGGTGTGCGGGTCGTGGCGGGGACGAGCAGGGCGGTGCGGGCGAGTTCCGCGGCGTGGTGTGCCGCTCGGGCGCTCAGGTAGGACCATGGCTCGTTGCGGTAGTACTCCACGCAGACCAGCGGTCCACTGTGGTGCTGACGGTGCCCGTAACGCTGCAGCGCGGAGCTGGAGTAGATCAGGGTGCCGTCGAGGTCGCAGGCGGCCAGGACACCGCCGCGGATCTCGGTACTCATGGGGCACTACCGCCTGGGTGGATCAGAGCGACGCAGGAGAACGGTAGGTCGCCAACGTTGACGAGGTGGGCGCGGCGTTGGGCGGCTAGGAGCCGGATATGCGGCAATGGTGGGCTGGTGCGGTGGATCAGTACTTTCCACGGCACCCTGCGCAGCAAGGCTCGGGTAGTCTCGCCGACGCCGGGTTTGACGAAGTTCATGTCGTCGACGCCGTGGGTGCTACCGATGCGCCGAGCGGCGGCCCACCCCGTGTGCTTCGGCGGCCGGGGCGATGCCGCACGCCGTCGGGCACTGCGGGCGGCCAGGTCGGCGACCTCGCCGAAACGGGCGCTGATCGCGTCGAGGTAGTGGTTCGACAGGTCAGCCTGCGCCAGCTGCGGGTAGAACTTGGCGCCGTGGAAGTCATGCGGGCCGAGCAGCGTGGAGTGCAGGACGGTGCGGGAGACGAGTCCGGAGATGGTGGAGTTCAGGCATGCGGAGGGGATGAGGGCGTCGCGACGAATTCCGTAGATGTGCGCGCAGCACCCGGGATCGGCCAGTACCGCCAGCTGGGTGGGAAAAACCAGACCATCGGTCGCGGCGTGCGCCAGCGCGCGACGCAGCTCGTGGGTGATCGTGCCCTTGCCTGTCCACCCATCGACGAAGATGACCCGGGCGGGGTCGTGGTGGCGGGCGAGGTAGCGCAGGGCCACCATGTCCACGCCCCGTCCACGCACGACGGACATCGTGTAGTGGGGCGCCGTGAGCTGGTGGATCTGCTGGCCCCACCGCCGCATCAGGATCCCCACCGGGGTTCCCGCGCGAGCCAGCGACACCAGCACGACGTCAACCCCGCGGGAGGCCAGCACCGTCTCGGTGACGACACCGACCAGATACGCGACGTGGCGGGCCGACTGCTCCAGCAGCACCTGGACCAACGCCAGATAGTCCGCCGATGGCCGGTACTCCACGGGCAGTGACTCGGCGTAGTGCGCGCCAGCACGGATGCACTCATCGCGCTGCGCGACCGGCATTTCCAACTCGGCGCCAGACAGGTCGGTGAGCAACCAGCTGACCTCCTCGGGGGAGTACGTGGAGAATCTCGGCCCCACCAGCGGCTCGGGCAAGGCGCTCATCAGCCCGACCCAGCCCGCGTGCCAGCGGCATCCCGGCACGGTCGGTAGGACGGCACCACGACCACGCTCACCCGGTCACACACCCCGCGCAGCACGTCGAGCAGCCCGCCGGCAGCGCGCAGCGCGGGTGTGTCCATCGCATCGTCGAGCACGCAGACCACGTCATCGAACCGCCGGGCGGGATCGCTGCCGGGGGCCACGTTGTAGACAAAACGCCACCCGCTCCCGGCGCCGCGGTCGTGGGCCGGGAACGCCAACCGGGTGCGGATCGGGTACGTCGAGTCATCGACGGCGAGCACCGGGGACCGGGCCGTGCTCGCATAGTGCACCTCGCTGCCCGGCGCGAGACATCGCTGCAGCGCCTGCGCCACCCGCAGCGGTACGTACATGAACTCCTCACAACCAAGAACGAGAACCCGGCGCCCCCGCACCATGGTGGCGACCTCCGCCGCGATGTCCGCCACCACGGCCTCAAGCAACCCGCGGTGCACTGGTGTGAAGCCGTGCCGGCCGCCGTCGGGCAGGCCCGTGGGCCAGGCCGGACGCAGCCAGCACAACCGAGCCTTCGGCTGGCGGGCGAGCGGTGGGGAAGTGCGGCGCGCGTGCGCGGTGACGAGCCGGGCGCCGCGGGACACCATGTCCTCAGGCAGTTCGACCACCCCGCGCGCGAGCGAGACAACCTCGACGCGCGCGCCCAGCGCGGCCACCCGGGCAGCCATCGATTCGCTGTCCACCACGGAACGCACGTCCAGGAGGGAAGCGACGACATAGCGATGGCGCGGGTAGCGCGCATGCACCGCCTCGATCGTGTTCGCGGCGGTGTTTCCGGTTGACAACTCATCGTCAACCAACACCAACGGCCCGCTCCCGCCGAGCATGTCCGGGTGAGCCGGCAGCAACAGATGCCCCGGCGCGTGTGAGTGCGGTTCGGTGAACGCCGCCGACACCATGCCACCGGGAACCGCGCGGCGGGTGGAATGCAGGTAGGGTGCCCCCAGCACGTCGGCAACGAGATGACCGAGCGCGGTGGCCGTCTCGGCGTAGCCCACCACGAGGGGTGACTGCTCCGGCTCGCCCGGGTCCGAACCACACAGGCCCGAATGACGCAGGCACCCCGCGACCCGTCTACCCAGCGTCGTGCCTGCCCGGCAGGCACTCCCCGGGTGAGTCGGGACATACTTGCCGAGCACCGTGGAAACCAGCAGGTGCGCACGACGCGGATTGACGCGCAGCGCGAGCCCGACCTGATCGTGCAGATCACCGTGCCCGGCCACCAGCCGCGCCCCGAGTTCGCGAGTCAGCCAGCCCGCCGCCGGGGGTTGCGCCCATCCGGAGCCCTGAGCCACGGACACCTCACCCGAATCAGGCCCGGGGGACCCCGGCTGACGCAGTGTAACCCGGCAGCACCGCGGTCAGCAGCACCGTGATGCTGGGTATATCGTCACGGTCAGTCGTCGTAGGGATCGTCTACCCGGGCTGAGCCCGGGGGGAGGTCAGTGGCTGATTCGAGCCGCCGGGTGGGGTCGATCAGCGCGAAGGCGGCGCCGGAGGGGTCGGTGACCCGCGCGATGCGGCCTAACTCGCTGTCGTAGGGATCAAAGTCCACCTGTCCGCCCAGCGTGAGGACCCGATCGACCGCGGCGTCGGTGCCGGTCCGTGGGTGCACCGCGAAGTGCAGCAGCCAGTGCGCACCGGTGTCGGGGGCCGCCCAGTCCTTGTTCATCTGGAGCCTGCCCAGCATCGTGCGCCCACCCCGTGACCAGGTGGTGTAGTCCTCCGCGATGCCGTCACCGATCTGCTGCTGCTGGTAGCCGAACACCTCCGCGAAGAACTCATCAGCCCGCGGGCCGTCCCAGGTGTTCAGCTCCGCCCAGAACAGCGACCCGGGGTCGCGGGTACGGAGCGTCCACGGCGCTGCGGGCTGCCAGAAACCGATCACAGCGCCGGTCGGGTCCATCCCGATGAGCGCCCGGCCCGGCCCGGGGGCACTCACCGGCCCCTCCAGCACCCGCCCGCCCCACTGCGTGACAACCTGGGCGGTGTGCCTGATGTTGGCGCTGGCCAGATACAGCGTCCAGGCCGCCGAGTGCCCCGCCGGCACCGCAACACCCGCCAGGCCCGCCACCAGCTGACCCGCACACAGCGCGGTGGTGTACCGCCCACGGCCGTGGCCCGGGTCGCTCTGGTAGCTCCAGCCGAACAACCCGGTATAAAAGTCCCGGCTGCCAGCCGGATCGGTGCTCGACACCTCGATCCACCACACCGACCCCGGGATGAACGACGTGTCGTGGGCCCCTGGCGGGGCGCTCACCCTCTTGTTCCGCATGTCTTTAAAGAACCGCGCGCCACCCGCGCAGATACGTCTCCTGCGGGCGGGTAGGTGCTGGTGATCCCGCCGGTATCCTGGCCACCGTGCCTGCGTCCACGCTGCCGTCCACGCTGCTCGGAGTGCTGCTGCTGGTCACTGGCGCCGGGCTGCTCACCGTCGGTCTGCTCGGCTGGTGGCGGCGGTTGCCGCGCAACCGGTTCGCCGGCATCCGCACCCCCGCGACGCTGCGCTCCGAGGCCGCCTTCAGCGCGGCCAACCGGGTGGCCGCCCCGCCGGTGCTCGCGGCTGGCGCGGTCTGCGCCGCTGGGGGCGCGCTGACCTTCGGGACGGGCGGCCCGGTGCTCGCGGCGATCGTCGGAGTGGCCGGTACCAGCGCGATCGGGCTGCTGCTCGCCGGCGGATTGCTGGGCCACCGGGTAGCCACCGCCATGCCACCACCGACGAGTGGTTGCGCCGGGTGTCGCTGCGAGGGCCGGGGCTGTGCCACCTAATGGGCCGCCTACTAGGTGGTGCCTGCCTCCGCGTACAGGTCGTCCAGACCAACGGCCAGCACCTGGTCACGGCCACCGAGCATGCTCGGGTCGAGATCGAACTCGGCCCCGCCGTAGCAGGCAAGCACGGTGTCGCGGGTGTCGTACCCGCGGTTGGCCAGCAGGCCTCGGGCCCTGCGGAGCCGATCCAAGTGGCGTGCGCCCAGGACGTCACCCCACTTCGCCTCACCAAGCGACAGGATCCGGCGCGGCTCACCCGGCGCCGCAGGCGCGAACACCGCGATGTCAACCTCGATCTGGCTGCGCCGGACCGGATCAGCAACGACGCCGGAGCCGACCTCGCCGGGTAGCGCTCCGAACAATTCGGCCGGGGCAGCCAGGGCGAATTCTCGACACAGCTGCTCGAAATGCGGCCCGAGTACCTGGGCCGAGAACCGTGCGGCGGCGGACTGCCACACCGGACGCGCGCGACCGCTCTCCAGCAGCCCCCATTGCGGACGCATCACCACCTGATAGAAGTTAATCAACGGATCGGCTACCCGATAGCGGGATCGACCGGACCTGAAGACATCGGGTTCCCGGCGCAGCAGTCCGCAGTCCTCCAACACATTGAGGTGGTGACCGATGTCCGCAGCCCGGCGACCGATGTATGCGGCGATGCCCCCGCGAGTTTCGTTGCCATTCGCGACCGCAGCGAGGACGGAATGATAGAGCGCGGTGTCCCGCACGTCAGCCTCGTCCTCCAGAAGATAGCGAGCCTCGCGAAACAAGGGGTTCACCGGATTCAGCACCGTCCGCAATACCCACTCATCGAAGTCAGTCACACTCTCAGGAAAATCGTCATTGACGAAGCGACGATAAGCTGGCGTGCCGCCGACGATGGCGTGCAGCTGAACAGCTAGCCTTGTGTCGGTCACATTCCAGTAACGGGCAGCCAGCCGATAGTCGAACGGACGTATCATCAGTTCGAGATTGGCCCTCCCGCGCAGCGGTGCACTTCCCGCGAGCAACCCGCCCATCACCGACATTGCCGATCCGCACAAGATTAGTGAAATCGTCGTACCTTCCGACACCGCCCGGTCGATCTCGCGTTGCAGGATCGACGGAAGCACCGGTGACACCTTGCTCAGGTAGGGAAATTCATCGATCACGACGGGACCTGAGAGGCTGCCCGCGGTCGCGAAGAGATACCTGACCGCCTCGTCCCAGCCGAGAAAGCGCGGTGGGATGGGCGCCGGAACGCACCGACCCAACGCGTCCGCGAACAGCCTCAGCGACTCAGCCTCGGTGGCCTGTGTCGCGCCGAAGTAGCAGCCTCCGCTGTCCCGGGCGAGCGCCTCCAAGAGATAGGTCTTCCCCTGGCGCCGCCGGCCGCTGACGACACCCAGTTTGGGCTGCCCTGGCGCGGGCGAAGCGAAGGTCGCCAGATGGCGCCACTCGACGTCACGATCGAAAATCCGGCTTGGCTTGCTCAGCATCCTTCTCCGAAGGTGGAGGACTACACTTCGTCGAAATATACTCCTCCTTTGACCGTGATGAGGTGCTCACCGCGAGGTGAGCCAGGCCACGATGCCCTGGGCGATGGCCGCCGCGTAGCGTGCCCGGCCCTGCGGTGTGGAAACCAGCGCGGCCTCCTTCGGGTTGCGCATGTTGGCGCACTCGACCAGCACCGCCGGGATCTGGGAGAGATTCAGCCCGGCGAGGTCTGAGCGGGGATACAGCCCACCGGAGCCGATGTAGTCAGCGGCAGCGAAGCCGCCCCCGCGCAACGCCCCGGCGAGCGCGTTGGCCAGGTTGACCGACGGTCGTCCCTGGCTGTGGTTCAACGGTGGGGCGGAGTAGGCGACGTGGAAACCGTGCCCGGAGGGCGCCGCCCCGTCGGCGTGGATGGAGACCTTCGCGTCGGCACCCGCCCGGTTCGCGATCGCGGCGCGGTCGTTCACACAGGGACCGACGCCGGCGTCGTCCGGTCGGGTCAGCACCACCCGCACCCCGCGAGCGGTCAGCGCATCGCGGACCCGGAGCGCGACATCCCAGGCGAAGGCGTGCTCGGGATACCCGGCGTTGGTGGAGGTGCCGGTGGTGTCGCACGCCTTGGTGCCGCCCCGGCCGTTGGGCACCGGGCGGTTAATCTCCGCCGGATGCCCCCCGTTAGCGCCGTTGTGCCCTGGATCAAGGACCACAGTGAGCCCTCTCAGCCTCCCGGATGGCGCGGGGCCAGGGCGGGCGGTTACTGGTGCCGCGCCCGGTGACAGGCTCGAGCGCGAGGCGGCGGGAGTGGTCGGCGGGTCGACTGTCCCGCACGCGGCGAGCGGAACGAGGCACGAGACGAGCCCCTGAAGCAGGAGGCCGCGTAGCGCCGGGCGTCTTATCCCAGCTTGCCGGCCCGGTGGCGTCCTCGCCATTGTGGGACCTGCCCTCCTCGTGGTGTGCGGGTGAGAGGTCATCGTCCCGAAACAATGATCTCAGAGATCGCGACCATGTGTTGGCCACCGGTGGTTTCCCCGGGCACGCTGCCAAGAATGGTGATCGTCACATTCTTGGTGGATACACCGGGCAGGGAGCGACTCTGCGCGGATCGAGAGAAAGCGCTGGTGTCGAAGGTCTGATCAAAGGTGCTGCCGTCATCGAAAGTGTATCTGACGGCGGAAATGCGCCGGTTCTGCGCGTAACGGTCGGTGCCGTCGTGAGGGTCAGTCTTGGCGTAGCCAGGGATTATGCCAATACTCGTGAGAGTCACTTCGCTCTGAAAACTGATCTTTAGCGATTGACCAACACCGTCTCCGTCGCAACGCCACGCGGTATCCTGTCGTCCGTCGATGGCCTTCTGTGGTTCGTAGGTAACCGGTGTTCCACCGGCATCGTGATTGGGATCTGCTTGGCAAGAAGCTGACACTGAGGCAGTGCGCAGCAAGTCCGAGGCGGTTCGTGATGGGTCGCTCTGATCAGGCGTAGATGTTGCGATCTGAGCTTGGTTGGGCTGTATGGCAGGGCTGGGGACTGCGGGAGATGCGGTGCGGTGGGCCAGTGTCACCCACGCAGCGACACCACCGCCTCCAACGAGCAGGACCAGCGCGGCCACGGCGATCACGAATCGGCCCCGCGAGTGGGGTTGGGTGGATAATGGTGCGCTCACCTGCTCACCACAGCCGGTGCAGAACCGGTTGCCGGGCTCCCGAAGGGTGCCGCAGTGGGTGCAGTAGGTCATCGGAGCTGCCCTGGCCTTCCGGTGACCTGTCAGTTCCCGCTGAAGAGGGCGAGTATGGAGGCGGTGATCTGGGCGACGCTGGCTAGGTCCTTCAGCGGCCCGAGGAGTTTCAGCACCTGCTTCCATCGGCTGCGGACCGTCTCTGCGTCTGGCTCATTCTCGCCAAGCTCGTCCTCGATTGTCCCAAGTTCGTACTGAACGCGACTGTCGGCAGGCTCGCCGCAGCCCGCGGCCTGGACCTCGGCCCGCAGCAACGCGATCGCCTTCCGCAGGTCGTCGAGAGGAGCGGAATCGGTTTCGACGTTCGAGCCGATCGTGATGCCGCTGTTGCCATCACCGATGACACTTCCGGTGATGGAACCGCCGACGACAATGTCCCGGCCTCGGCGTGAGCCCTTCGTGCTCATTTCGCTCCCTTGGCTCCACCGGCGGGGGCCGGGTTTGTCGGCGTGTTTCGATTGTTATTGCCAAGCGTTGAGTTGGTGACGTTGCCCTGGACGTTGTAGTTGTTGATAACAGGGTTCGCCATCTGCGTGAACTCCACCACCGAATATCCCCGCTCCTCGAGAAATTGCCCGACCGCTCGAACCAGCGCCCGATCCATGATATTGACGTATCGCTCGGTATCGGCGTCTTGAAAATAGGTCTGCGCTTTAGTGTCAGCCGCGAGTTCACGTATGCTCCGCCTGGCACCATAACGATCTGGCACCAACTCGCCGACGCGCTGAACCAGAATTTTGCGCCTGCGGAACACCGACCGCAGACGCGCCGGTACGGTCGCGGGCAGTGTTATTAATTCGGCGAGACCGCGGCCGAACGTCGCCCACGGTGACTCGGCGGGACGGTCGATCGACCGGTAGCGTTCCCGCACCGGGAACAGGATGCAGTAAGTCCACTCAAGGTAAAGCATGCGCTGATCGGTACCGATGTGCAAGTAACACGAGGTGGTCAGATCACGGTCCCAGGACTCGACGCGGAAGCAATGATAGTAGCGAGCCCACTCCAACGGATTCTCGGCGAGATCACGGGCGGCACCGAGCGGAAGGTGAGCCAGCGGCGGGCGGGAGAGATCGGGCAGCACCGGCAGCTGGCTCTGGACGGAGCGGTTGAACAGCAACCGGTCGGCAGGTAACAACACCTGCTCGCGCTGCTGGAGGTGTTCAAGTCGCCGGCCCGGGCTGAGGGAGGACGGGGACCGCAAGGCGGCGAGGCTCTCGGCCACGTGCCGGTGCAGGTCGCTGACGCTGATCGGGACCGGATCCGCGTCACCCCCGTCCTCGGATGGTTCCAGTGGCAATGCGATGACATGGTGGTCAACCTGTTCTCCGGCCCCGATGAAAGGGGTGCTACCTCGGTACACGACCACATCGGCCTGCCCCGTGGCGGCCTGCGAGCTCTCAGCAGAACGGGCGACTCGGTGCAACTCGGCACGGAAAGAACCGTGTCCAAGAGATCGGGCCAGGCGTTCCCATTGAGAGGGAGCTCTACTAGCGTCCGGATCAAAGCGAGCCCGCCGGAAGCTGCTGTTCATAAGCTTGGCGACGGTAAACTCGTTGAACAATGAGGACCAGCAGCAACAGACCGCTGATCAACAAGGTCGGCCATGTGCTGTCAGGGAGCAGCTGCGGAATGGAGAGCTCCAGCGCATCAAGGCCGAAAGGGGAACTCCGCGAGGACATCGCGAGCGGGAGCAGCAAGAACGGGAGCAGCAAGAAGAGGGCAGGCGAGGCGACGACAACCAACATGGCGAGCTTGCGCCGAGTGCGGCCACCACCGAAAGCATGCAGTATTGCCACGACCGCCACCATTGCCACGACCGCCACCGCCCAGAAAAGCACGGTGGGGCGGTTGACCAAGGCAAGCACAACCAGCAGCACCAGCAGGAGGGCGTCCCGGATACGACGCCTCGTCTGCGCCGCGACCGCCTCTCGAAGCACAGCCGCGGAGTCGACACCTGGTGACGGCGGAATCGCCCGCACTGGCTCGACGAGAAACTCCGCGATCGCTTCATCGCAGAACTCCTCGTCGAGGTGCGCGGCGGCACACAGATAACGGGTCGTCCCGTCACGACCCGGGGCCGCGCCAGCTGGCCCTTGGCCTCCATGAGGATGCCCGTTTCCTGACGCTGGCTGCCATGGCGCGGGCAGCACTCCCAGCCCAGACCCGCACCGCTCACAATAGCGGTCACCGGGCCGGGCGCGGTGCGAACACCTGTGGCAACTGAGACCATCACCCGTGATGTTTGTTCCTGCGGTCATGAAGTCCCCATTCAGTGACTGACCTGGGTCCCGCCCTCGCGGCACGATCGACAACCAATGAGCCGGCATGCCACCGGGGAAGGCGTCTGCTCGGGTACTCGATCGGGAGAGCGGGCGGAAGCTGTTACTGCCTGCGAAGATGCTGCTGTCAGGTACCGGTTCGCGCGGGATCCTAAACCCTCGACACGGCATGGCTAGCGGGAGGCCGGCACCCTGACGCCGGGCGGTGCCGTGCCGGCGGGCGTGTCCCAAACTGTCGGGGTCAGCCACTACCGTGTGCGCTGTGGCGCGTTACCCCCGGTTACCAGTCGAGCTGTTCCGCTTCGCCACCACCGAGCGGGCCGAGCTCAACACAGCCGTGCTCTACGCGTTCGGAGCGGCCAACGAGCGGTTGGAGACCTGGCTGACCCTGGGCGACGTCGCCGCGCGGCTCCAGACCGTCGGCTACTTCGCTGCGCTGACCGACGAGGACCTGGCGCCGGTGCTCGACCAGCTGCGCGACTGGCAGCTCATCGACCGCACCCAGGACCACGCGGCGCACTATTCCACTGCCGAGGACTTCGAGCGCAACAACCTGCGTTATTCGCTGACCCGGCGCGGTGAGGCCGCCCTGGAGGGCTTCTCCCGCGCGGCAGCCGTCCTAGAGGCCACCGGCGCGCTGCAGACAGCCGTGCTCGACGCCATCGCCGAGCGCCTGGACGAGCTCGCCGCGATGCTCACCGACCCGACGGCCACCGACCGGCGGGTGTACAGCACGCTGGCCGAGCTCGAAGGTCATCTGGAGTCGCTGGTGGCCGGCGTCAAGCAGTTCAACGGCGAGCTGCAGCGGCTGCTGCGCGACGACTCCGGCGCCCTGGACACCTTCCAGGAGGTCAAGCAGGCCACCGTCGCCTACCTGCAGGAATTCGTCACCAACCTCGACCACCGGCAGCGCGCCATCGCCGCCGCAGTCACCCGTATCGAGCAGCATGGCCTACCTGACCTGCAGAAACGTGCACTACGCGGTGCCGACCTGCCGGCCCTGCCGGGCACCGACCCGTCCATCGCATGGCTGGAGCAGCGGAGGGCGAAATGGGACGGGCTGCGCGCGTGGTTCCGGCCCGCCGACGGCAGCGCGCCGCGTGCCGCGGCCCTGCAAGACGTCGCCCGCCGCGCGATCGTGGCCCTGATGCGGGTGTTGGAGCGGCACACCGAGGCGCGCCGCCGAGCCTGCAGCGCGGCGGCCGACTTCCGCGCCTTGGCCCGCGCCTTCGCTGCCTGCCCCACCAGCACCGACGCGCACCGGCTGGCTGCGGCCGCGTTCGGGCTGTGGCCAGCCCGGCACACCCAACTCGGCCTGGCCGATGAGGATCTGGTGCCCGCCGCCACCGCCTGGGCCGACGCGCCACGGGTGCCGGTCTCCCCCCACTTGCGCAGCCGTGGCCGCCTCGAGCAGAATTCCCGCACCGCCGCCGTCCGCGACGTTCACGAGCTACGCCGCGCCCGCCAACACCGCGCCGCCCACGAGCGCGCCGAGCTGGAAGCCGCCTGGGGACGGCTGTCCACCGCGGGTCCGGTGCGCCTTTCGAGCTTGTGTGCCATGGAGCATCGGGGGATCCTGGAGCACGGTCGCTTCGAGCGGTTGCTGGAGCTGCTCGGCCGAGCGCTCAGCGCGCCGCCCGACCTGGCCGGCCACCGTCGGGGAACGTCCACGGACGGCCGGGTGGAGCTGGTGCTCCGAGCTCCCGCCGATGGCTCTCGGGCCACCCTGCGCACCCGCAAGGGCGTCTTCACCGGTCCGGACTACATCATCGACGTCCAGGTGCTCGGCTCCCATGCCCTTGGCGCACAGTTGCCGGCGGCTGCGGTAGGCGGGTCATGAGCGGCCTCGGGAGCCAGCTGGACCGGATCGAGGCCGAGGAGACCTCCCGAGCGATCCGGCTGCTGCTGGCCCACCCACTGCTCACCGTCTGCGCCGACCCGAACGGGTTCGACCTGGTTCGCCGCCGCCGCGACGCGCTGGCCCGCTGGTTCGAGGAGTACTGCGGCTGGCGGCTGGTCGTGGAGGCCCGCGATGGTTACGCCCGGCTGCTCAAGATCCGTCCCGAGATAGACGCCACCCGGCCGCTGCGCCGGGACCGGAGCACTCGCGCCCCCTTTGACCGTCGCCGTTACACGTTGCTGGCGATTGTCTGCGCTGAGCTGCTGGCCACCCCCGTCACCACCATCGGCCTGCTCGCTGACCGGGTCGCGCACGCCACCGCGGCGGAACCGGGCATTGAGTCTTTCCAGACGTCCCGGCGCTCCGAGCGAGCCGCGTTCGTCGATGCCCTGAAGCTGCTGGAGCGGGCCGGCGCGCTGCGCGCCCTGGACGGCACCGCCGAGTCCTACCTGGATTCCGACACCGCGAAGGTGCTGTTCCAGGTGGACACGACGTTGCTGCTGCGGCTGCTCGCCGCGCCGCAGACACCCTCCACGGTCGACCTCGATGACCCGACTGTGCTGACTCTGCTGACGAAAGAGCCGCGTTACGGGGCCGCCCCGGCCGGCGGTGAGGCCGCCGACACGCAGCGCAACCTGTGGCTGCGGCACAGCATCACCCGGGCGCTGCTCGATGATCCCGTGGTCTACCGCGACGAGCTCACCGAGGCCCAGCTCGGCTACCTCGCCAGCCCCACGGGGCGGCGCCTGATCCGGCTGGCCGCCGAGCAGGCTGGGTTCATCCTCGAGGAGCGGGCCGAGGGCTACCTGCTTGTCGATCCCGACGGGCTGGCCACCGACCAGCGTTTTCCCGACGACGCGTCGCATCCGAAAGTCGCCGCGCTGGTATTGCTCGATCATCTCGTCGCGGCGGGCGCGCCGGTTGCCGAGGGTGAGCTGGTCCGCCGCGCCGTCGTCCTGCTGGAACGATTTCCCAGCTGGGCCAAGACCTACCGCTCCGAGGACGGGGCGGCCCGGCTCGCTGCCGGCGCGGTGGACGTGCTGTGCGCCTTCAAACTCGCCGCCCGCGAGGACGGCGGGGTGCGCGCTCGGCCTGCCGCCGCCCGGTTCGCCGTCGCTACCCCGGTGGTGCAAGAGAGATGACCGCCGGGTATTGCGCTCTCGCTGCGTGGGCGGCGCGACGGAAGCATTCGGCCACGACGCTTCGCTGAGCATTGGCGGACCGATGAGCGAGCTAGCTCTGTCGGTGCCGGCAGGCAGTACCTATTTTCAGCTTTGAAGTAAGCGTACTCGGTCGAGTTGAATGGTGAATTCTTCTGCACGTCGCTGGCGCTGTTTCCACAGAACGGCTAGCCAGCGCAACGCGCAGGTTCGTTGCGCCGCGTGGAAGCGTTGCCTGTTGTGGTGATCGACACCGAGGCTGGCTTCCAGGTCGTGCCAGGTGTCGTCGGGGATGGCGCGGGAGCTGATGTGCTCGACCTGGTCGGCGGCGTCGAAGGCGACGTCGCTGCGGCCGGAGAACTCGAAGTCGACACAACGCACGGTGTCGCCGTCGTGCAGCCAGTTCACCAGGTTGGAGTCTCCCCGGGAGAAGACGAAGCGGGCTGGGCGGGCCAGGGTTTCCGCGTCGCCGCTGTGGTGCCATCGGCGCAGCAGGGCGAGCATGTCACCGGTTCGCGGGTCGTCGGCCTGCTCGGCGAGCTGTTGGGGCCAGACGTCGGTCAGGCGGGTGATGTAATGCTCGGCGGAGTCGATCCGGTCCCACGTGGCCAGCGGCTCGCTCAGGGGGATGTCCTGCAGTGCCCGGGTGATCTCAGCGAGTGCCTTGAGTGCTCCCGGCATGTCGTCAACGTCGAGCAGGGGAGAGCCGGGCAGCAGGCTCATACCAATGGCAGGCTGGTCGGATGCCTCGTCAATCCATAGGGGGGCCGGTGCGTACTCGGCGCCGTGCCGGGCGAGCAGGGTCAGGGCGTGCCACTCACGCTGGACACGCCGCCGCTCGTTCACCTGGTAGACCTTGATGCAGGTCAGGCCATGCGGCCCGGTCCAGGTAGACGTCGTTGTTACGTCCACCGGTGAGAGGGCGTAGATCCCACGCGTCGAGGGTTCGTTTTAGCTGCGCCGCGCTGATCGTGCGATTGCGGCGCAGCTCGGCGAGAAGCGCTGTGGGGGCTTGGGGGCGGTCGGTGGACAGCAGCTGCATCGGGGGCCTCTCTGGACGGTGGGTGACGCGGTGGACACGGGCTGTGCGGGACGCAGCCTAGAAGGGACCGCCGGCAATGTGTGGGAGGCCAGCGCACCGGCCGTTCGTGGTGTCTGTTCCGGCGAGATTGAGGCTCGAGTTCACGCAGTGCCAGGTGCACCGCGTGGTGCACCTGGGCGGGCTGCAGGGTTCCCACGTCCAGGACGGTGAGCTGCGGATCGCGTTGTGCGAGCTCGGTGTATGCCTCGTGCACCCACTGCAGGTAGGACCGTTGTTCAGACGTGGGTGCTCGCTGGTCGTGGTGGGATGCTCGGCGCAGCGCCTCGTTGACGGGCAGGCGCAGCCACAGCGCGTGCCCGGTTCGTTGGCCGGTCAGTGCTGCCAGGGTTTACACCCAGCCGACGGCGAGGTCGATGTTCACGCGGTGGTCACGGAGCAGGCTGACTAGCGCGTAGGACTGCATCGTGTGGATGCTGCGGTCCTCAATGACGACCTGGTCTTGGTGTGGGCGCAGGGCGGGTTCGAGGCGGGTGGCGACGATGTCGGCGCGGATGGCCGCTGCGAGGAGTGTGTCGGTGACGGCGTCGCCGTGGCGCAGGTAGGGGTCGCCGGAGGAGGCGAACAGCTCGATAAGCGTGGCGGCCACGGGGTCGGTGTCCAAGGTCGCCAGGTCCGGCAGGGTCACTGCCGGTAGTCCTCGGTGGGTGAGGCACGTGGCGAGCAGAGCGGCTTGGGTGGATTTGCCCGCGCCGGGAAGTCCTTCGAAGCTGATCAGCATGGTGCACCATGCTGTGGGTGACCGGTGATGGTGCGGACCGGGTCGGGGTCGGTGCGGAGGGGATGACGCAGGTACGCCAGCGCTCGGTCGGCGCACTCGGGCAGGGGCTTGGCGGTGTCCAGACACAGTTTCGGCTCGGGGATCGAATCGGCGCTGGCCTTCAGCCGCCGGTACGGTCGATGTCGCGGTTGGTCGCGAGATGCCTGCCGCGGGTGATGTCCGCGCCCAGCCGCTGTTCGATGATGGTGTCGGCGCAGATGCACTCGATGAGCCGCAACGGTTGCCGGGCACGGGCAGCGAACCGGCGGACCTGGGTGACCTGATAGGCGCGCGAGCAGGTGCGACCGTCGAAGATGACGACGGAGCTGGGGGTGTGGCGCAGGTGCCAGGCGGCGGTCCGGAACATGATGATCACGCAAAAGTCACCCCGCTCGCGGGTGTAGATCGTGTGTCGGGGCCCAAACAGCGCGTGCCGGACGCGGTCTTTGTCCAGCAGCAACGCGCTGCCGTCTAACCGGTGGACAAGTTCGGCTGCCAGCGAGCTTTTGCCGGTACCGGGTAGCCCGACTAACTGCACGATCATCGTTTGTCCCCCGCTACCGGGTCCACGCGGGTGTCGTCGGTGCTCTGTGCTGACAACGGCGTTGCCCTCGTCCACCTCGTCCTTGACCAACGACGAGTCCGGCTCCCCACCCCGGAGAATTCCGAGCCCGTCGGCGATGCGTTCGAGCACCTGCGCGTCGCGTACCTGGCGACCTGCGAGGATCTCGCGCACCTCAGGTTAACTGGCCGGTCAGCTACACGATCCAACGCTGGCTCACTCAGGATTGCCAGAGCAGCCGGTAGACCGCACAACGTGAAGAAACCGTCTGATGAGAAGCTGTTTCTGTGGCACGCCCGAAGGAACCCGAAGCCCCAAACGTATGGGCAGTGGGGGCATGTTCCCCTCCATGTGCCATGGGTTACCATGAAGGTGCGGTCGCGTACAAATACTGGGAGACACGGTGAATTTCTCGGAGTACCAGCGAGCAGCACGTGACACGAGCCAGCTCCGACTAGGTGGACCACAAGGCGCCATAGCCCCGATGCTCGGTCTCGCCAGTGAGACTGGCTCCATTCTCAACGTCTACGAGAAATATCTCCGCGACGGCATCGATCTCAGCGTTAACCTGGACCTCTTGCGAGAGGAGCTTGGTGACCTTCTCTGGTATGTGGCCGCGATCGCGACCGCATGCGAACTCGACTTGGACGAGATTGCCGGAGCCAACCTTGAACGTACGCGCGATCGTTATCTTCCTCGAATGACGACATCAGACTTCAGCACCTTGCCAGTCTTCGACGCGAACTATCCCGAGCATGAGCGTTTTCCGCGCCGATTGACCGTCGAGTTCACAGAGGGCGGCGCCCAATCTGGCAGGCCCGTATCAAGGATGAGAATAATCAGTGCCGAGCCGAACACATTCCCTAACGGTCCGATCGAACTGGAAGGCGGCAAGCTAGCCGGATTTCAGGTGGGAACCGACCTGGGCGACTTGCTGACGGACAACTCGCGTCGGCTGACGCATACCGATATCATGATGCGCTTCACCTCGGCTTCATGGCAGTATTGGGTTGGTCGCCAAATGCTCGCTCATTGTTACGACTCAAGCGCAAGTCCCATCCAATGACTGATGAGTGCGAAGACGGGGCACGAGCCGTTTTCGTCGAAGAGGGCCTGGCAGCCGTCCTGTCTCGACTAGCCAAACGCCGAATGGGCTTTCTCAGTGAGATGAGTGTCGATGGCGAAGTAATTGAGGTAGCCAAGGCCACCTCGGTCGATCTAGAAGTCGAATCCACACCAGCCTGGCTCTGGCGCAGGGCCATCTGTCATGGTTTTCGTGCGCTGCGAAATCTCGCGGAGAACAGAGGTGGATACCTGATTGCCGACCTGGACACTCGTGCGCTCACGTATGAGAAGGTGCTCTGATGGACGCAAAATTTCGCGATGAAGTGCGGCAACTCCATCGCCGCAAGGACGCGGCCTACAGGGATGCGTGGAAGAAGCGCGGAGAGGCGCTGGGCATCTTTGCCAACATCGCTCGCAAAGTAGATAGGCTTGAATACGTGCTTGATGGCGCGCCGGCCACGCGCGATGAACTACTCTTTGACACTGCGGTCGATCTCCTGATCTACGCTCTCAAGTACCAAACATACCTAGCCGACCAAGACGAGCGAGTTGCGACTACCCTGTTTGCGCGGAGCGATGTCACACCTCCATACAGTGACGGAACGGCAGGTTTTGAAGCGTTATTGGACAATGTCAAGTTCACGCATCTTGAGCGCACCAACAAGAGCCGAGTGCGTGCAGCGGCTTCAAATTTAAACACCGCTTTCGCCGATGTCACGACATGCATCGAGGCCGGCACAACGGTCCCCGTTACTACACGAGCCGAGCGGGCGGCTGTGCTAACCCACGCGGCTGTGATATTGGTCGGTTCACTGATGTACGAGACTCCTGAGCCGTACGGCGACTTCCTCCGTACCAACTTGGATGCGCATGATGCAAGTTGAGGACTACGCCAAACTGCTGGAAGACGTTGAGTACGAGCTATGCAGGGGACGGCACTCGGTTGGCGTCCTTGGACTAACCCCAGTGACGACGCAGCTTCTTCGATCACTGGCGCTGTCCGGCCTGGTGCAGGCTGTACAGGCCGTGTATGTCCCGGATGGAGATCCCAGCCTCACCTCACCACTTGTCGTGCCGGTACGGCGGTTTGAAGCGCTGGCAAAAACACAACATGACGTACTGGTCGTTGCGGCTGACGCGGAGAAAGAAGACCTATTACTCGCAGCCTTGCCTCACATAAAGGGAATTCCGAAGGTCATCGTGGCCGGCTACGGGCACCTGAAATTTCGTGACGAGCTTTTCGCGAAGAGCTCAGTCAGCTTCTCGTGCCATCATTGGCTAACGGCTACCCCAACACATTGACACACTTGTATCAGTGCCTCGAAAACGCAGCCAGGCTGGGCATCAAAGGCGTAGTGGCCGAATTCGGCATGTTCAAGGGTGGCACGACAATGTTCCTCTCGCGTATCATCGAGAAGCTCGACATGGATTGGCTAGTGATTGGCTTCGACACCTTCGGGGGTTTTCCGCCGCGCCGGAGCCCGCTCGACATGTATGATCATTCAGATTGCGCGTTCACGGACCTGCCCGCCGTGAAGCGTTACCTTGATGGCAGGAACATCGAGATCGTGGTCGGCGACATAGTTGAGACTTGCCGCCGGCTGGACGACGAAAAGCTGGTTCTCAGCTTCATCGACACGGACAACTACAACGCTGCCACGGCGGCGCTTGGAGTGGTACAGGACCGGACGGCCGTAGGCGGCACCATCGTGTTTGATCACTTCACCGGAGTCAACCGCTTCCGTTACACGCTAGGCGAACGCATTGCGGGCAGTGTGTTGCTCAAGGATTTCCGTTACTTCCACCTGCACGACACGGGCGTCTTCTACCGGCAGCGGTGAGCATGATGCAGTAAGGTGGGGCGATGAAGCGGCCACCCGTACCCCGGCAAGGCATCTACGAGCTGTACTGGCACTTCGCCTCTGAAAGACAGCGTGCCTTTGAGCGTCGCGTTGCTGGCGAGGAATGGCCATGGACCGAAGACTCGATCTTGCGGGAGTATAAATTCTGCAACGTGTTCCGGGCCGCCGATCGTGTCAGCCAGTACATGATCCGGGACGTCTGTTACCACAAGGAAGGATGCTCACCCGAAGACAGATTGTTTCAGATTGTAGCCTTTCGCACTTTTAGCAAGATTGACACGTGGCGAACGGTGCGGGAGGTACTCGGCCACTACCCGAGATTGGATGATCTAGCCAGTGGCGTGTTCACCAAGGCACTCGAGGAAGCCAAGCGTATCAACGGCGGGCTCTACACTGGCGCCTTTATCTTGTGTGCCACCGACGCGTACGGCAAGAATCTCAAACACCTCAATCATGTCGAGCTGTTTCGGCACATGTTCCTGACAGGCAGGCTCGGCGAGAAACTGCTCGCAGCCAGGTCACTCCGCAAGGTCTACAACCTCCTTCACGAGTATCCACTGATGGGCGACTTCATGTCGTACCAGGTTGCTATTGATCTCAACTATTCTGACCTCATAAATTTCAGCGAGAACGAGTTCACTCAAGCTGGCCCCGGAGCGCTCAGGGGGATCAAGAAGTGCTTTGGAGACTTAGGCGATCTCACTCCAGCTGAAGTAATTCTCTGGATGGTTGAGCATCAGAAAGAGGAATTCACACGCCTCAACTTGCCATTCAACGGACTATGGGGTTAACCGTTGCACGCTATCGACGCGCAGGGCTTGTTCTGCGAGACCGATAAATACTGTCGCGAGGCGGCACCTGAGCTAGCCAGCGCCAGGAAACGGATCAAGGCCCGATTCGCGGCAACACAAAATCCACTGGAGCTTTTTTTCCCACCGAAGTGGGGGATAAGCGAGAAGCTGCCTTCAGGATTGGTCTTTGGTCAACCCGGTGGACGCTGGCAAGATCCAGGCCGGGGCACTTCCGGCTGCGGGGCCCGGGGCGCTGCGGCCGGCCAGTAGACTGCGGACCGACCTGGACAGCTACCGGGGTCGACGTCGCTCCGCTCCAGCTGTGGGCACTGCACAGCCAGATCATGCTCCGCACCCGTGTGCAACGTGGCGCAAGCACGACGCAGCTCCCCAGGGGATACGCCATCGAGCGCGATGCTATGTGACAGTTGTTTGTCCACGCTGCTCGGCTCGCCGGGTCGCCACGTGAAGTTCGGGCGGTCTGGCCAGACGGGATATCACAGCAGCCTCGACACTTGACAGCAATGTCGAAAAAACCGACACTACGTGTATGGGTTCTCCGACAGGTCCGCAGGGTGGCGCGTTCACGCACCTATTCGGACCGTGGGGCGCGGCTGCGGCCGTGCCCCAACCGCGGGCGGCCCACCCGGCAGAACGTGTGGCGCCTCGGCGATCGGTGGCCGCCGCGATGCAGGCGGCCGACGCCGACGTCCTACGTGCTTGCGATGTCGGCGGGATGGAGGACCAGGTCCTGACCATCCTCGCCGCAGCTCAGCGCAGGTCGCTTGCCGAGCTTGTTGCCGAGCAACGGGCTCCAGACGGAGGGATAATGATCGACAGCATGAGCGCGGTGTTCGTCTGCTCCATCATCAACCGCACCCTCGGAGGCGGGGTTCTGTGGCGCTTGGCTGGCGCCAGCCAACCCGCTGACTTCGTCAGTACCCGCGCCCTAGCCAACTTGCTATACCGGCTGCGCTCGAATCGGGCTGCATGATGAAATCATTGACCCCACAACAGACGATCTCGTCCGCGTGGGCGGCCGCGCTGCGTGCGACGACTGACGCTCCGTCGGGTCGGGTTCTGCATATGATCACGACAATCGAACAACCAGGGCTGCCGGACCCGGCCCTGGTCAACCTCATTGATGCCGCGACGGCACCCGCCCAGCACAGCGTGTCCACTGTGGCAAGTACAGTATTCCCGTCGAGCATGTATGCCGACCCAAGGCTGGCCTGGCACCCAAATTTGCCCGCCGCTGATCAGCAACGACTCGATGACACCGCGCAGGACCTCTACGACTCTTACCGTTTCATGCTGCCAACCATCCTGACCGCGCCCGCCAACGGGCCCGGTACCTACTTCGGGCGGTTGGTCTCCTGGCCCGGCAAGACGGGCGATGGGTACAACCAACTCGAGACGCGCGTACGGCAACTCAGAGATCAACGGCGCCGCAACCATTCCTCTGCCAACGCAGCCGACATGGTCGTCGAGGGGCTGGCGGAGCATGAATCTGGTGAAGCCGGCGGACTGCAGGTCTACAAGAGCACCGATAAACGCACTCGGGCGTTCCCGTGCCTGGTCCACATCGATCTCAGCGTATTACACAATCGGCTGAGCTTGCTTGCGGTGTACCGACACTGGCACATGATCACGAAGGCTTATGGTAATCTCATCGGCCTCAGTCGCCTTCACAATTTCCTTGCCCAGCAATCCGGTTACGAACTTGGGGAGATGGTCGTGCACGGCACCGTGTCGAACGCACAATTTGATGACTTCGGTAAGCAACGTGTCCGCCAGCTTGCGGCGGACACTGAGGCTATCCTGTCCGGAGCTGCGTCATGAACCACCTCGTGCTGCGATCCGGAGTCGACCTGGTCGACGTTCACCGCATAGCTGACCTGATTGAAGCCGGCGGGGACACCTTCGCCAACAACGTCTGGACAGACGCCGAGCGGTCCTACTGTGGAGCGAATCCGGAACGCCTTGCCAGCCGGTGGGGCGCAAAGGAGGCTGCCATGAAGGCGCTCGGCCTTGGCTTCCCCGACGTCAGCTTCCGCGACATCGAAGTAACCAGCTCGGTCGGCCACCAACCACGGCTGCACCTTCGTGGTGCAGCTGCCACCGCTGCCGAAGCGCTGGGGCTGAGCGACTGGTCGGTCAGCTTAAGTCATGAAGATGGCCTGGCGATCGCGTTCGTCATCGGAACCGGAATGATCGCGGGATGACTCACGACGCCGATCACGATCCCAGAGCTGACAACGAACACCGCGTCATGGCCAGCCGCCTGCGCGAAGCGCGCGAAACGATCGGCCTGACTCAGGCCGACACCGCGTCAGCGCTGGACATTCCCCGTTCCAGCGTCGTTGCTCTCGAGGCAGGGAAACGCAAGGTGACTGGGCTGGAGTTGCGTCGCTTGGCGCGACTGTACCGGCGCAGCGTCGCCTGGCTGCTCGGCGAGGACAACGAGCCGGAGGTCGCCGACCAAGCCCTCTACCGGGCTACCGCAGAGCTGAGCGAGAAGGACAAAGAGCAGGTCCTTCGGTTCGCCCAGTTCCTTGCAGCCCAGCCTCCGGCGGACGCCTCGACGGGGACACCGCGTCTACGTCCGACGCCACCTGGTAGCACGTAGTGACACGACCAGGCCGCCTCGGCGCCATCGTTGAGGCCGACCGCACCCTAGACTTTCTGGGCATCCCGAAAGATCAGCCTGTCGATGTCTTTGCGGCGCTCAGCGCGCTCGGCTTGGAACTGGCCATCGTTGATCTGGACGGGTTGCTCGGCGCGATGCTACCCCATGGTCAAGGCGGGGTCCTGATCACTTCCCAGCGTGGTTCTCGTGTGCAGCGCTACACCGCCGCACACGAAATCGGTCACTGGATGTTGCACCACCCCGGTCCGTCAGTTGACGGGGAAGCCGAGATCCTGTCCACGCCGTCGAGCGAGCGGGAACAGCAAGCGCAGCTGTTTGCCGCGTATTTCCTCATGCCGCCCCCGCTCGTTGATGAGGTCGTCGCAAGACACGACTTGCGGCACGGCCAAGTCATGCCTGAACAGCTCTACCTCGCCAGCCGCGACATGCACGTGAGTTACGAGGCAGCGGCACGGCGCCTCGTAACTCACAGGGTGATCAACAGTCGTGAGCTACCCACCTTGCTCAACGTGAATCGCCTTGACGCAATGAAACGTGCTTTTCAGGGCCGTCGGCCCGCTGACGGCAACGCCGATCTCTGGCTCCAAGGGTACTCCCCCCAGCACGAGCGAGTCGAGGTCGACGAACACGATGAGATCATCATCCAGTTGCCCGAGAACCGGACCTCCGGATGGCAGTGGCTCAATGCGACCCAACTGATAGAGCGTGGCCGACGCACGCGACGACCCCGTCCTTACCCGCCACACAACCACACGAGCATCGCTTCGGTCCCAGCTAGGCCGGGACAACGACAGCCAGCCGACGTGCGCTCTGCCCTCAACCTGTTAGCACATGCCGAACCGGCATCGGAGTTGACCCCTGGCACCGATGCAGACGTAGTCACAGTCGTGGCAGACATTTTTGACTCTCCGGGTCTGCCGAGCGCCACTCGCCAACTCGAACAGCTGCGGCGCCAGATCGCATCGGCCGGGGCACCCGCCGAGTCCATTGACAGCGACGCTGGGGTGTCGGATCCGCGGGTTGGGGGTACAGGTCGGCGCACGGTAGTCTTGCGTTGCAATCACGTCGGCGAAGAGACATTTCGGCTCGAGTACACTCACGCCTACGATCCCCATGCGCCCACCGCCCTGAGCTACATGTTGACGCTCCAGGTACACGCTGCGCCGACCGAGGCCTACCGCTTTGCACGCATCCACACCGTCGATCTGAATCTGCGGCTGGACGGGGACCCCGATGACAACGCCGTCTACAGCGTGGTCAGCACGTGATCTCAGCTGAACAGCGTCTGGCACACCGCCGCGAGGCCGCATGTGCCCGACCGGCGGTCGATCTCAGCGGCCACGCGACCAGCCCACTGATGAGCCAGGGTCCCCGGCCCACCTGTGTGGCCTTTGCGCTGGCGTGTGCGCACGAGGCCGAGCGGTCGTTCAACGGGCAGCGGTTCCACGCCGCGATAGAGCCGGTGTGGTGGTCGCTGGACGCCAAGGGCCAAACCAGCCCGGACGGCGTCCTGCTCCACGACGCGGGCGCAGCCCTGGCCGACGTTGGCCACTGCCTCCAGCGGTACTGGCCCTACGACGACACCCTCGGCTACCACAGTCAGCCCCCTCCCGAGGCGGCCGGGCCGCCGCCCTGGAGGCTTGCACAGTTACGTTCCCTGCCCCTCGCCCACGACGGCGTCGAAGACGCGATCGAGGATCTGCTCGTCGCCGGGCACCCCATCGTCGTCGTGCTTGAGGTCACCGACCCCTTCCTGGCGCCCGACCCAGACGGATACGTGGCCGTACCCGACATCCGGGCCCCCAGCGGTGGTTATCACGCCGTGACAGTCCTCGGAGCGTGGACTGACCCAGCACACGGCCGAGTTCTACTAGTCCGAAACTCCTGGGGTGAGTGGTGGGGCGCCGCCGGCTACTGCCTGCTCCCCGTCGAGTACCTCGTCGCCCACGGCGTCCAAGCCGCCTACGTGGAAGTCATCGCGACAACCCACCCCTGATACAGCAGCAGCACTGGTGCGACGCAGGCCCGAATCTGGTCGAGCAGCTCGGGCTCGGCGCGATCGGGATGCTGTTCGGTGAGCACGGTCAGCGCGTAGGCCAGCTTGGAGTACACGCCGTGGTCGAGCACCACAACGTCGTGCTTGGCCAGCGCGGGCCGGTACAAGTGCGTGTGGTGATACGCCTCCCGGCACAGCCGTAGCAGCACGTCAACCGTGGTATGGTGCGAGCGCGCGTACCCACCGGTCCCACTGCGGCTGCGCAGCGGTGCGTCCTCCAGGTAGTCAGACAGCTTCCCAACCACGCCGAGGCGAGGCCCGTAATGCATCACCGTGGCGCTGAAGCCCGCGTCGGTCAGGCGCTGACCCAGCCGGCTGGCGACCGTGGTCTTGCTCGCGCCCCACACGCCTTCGACGGACACCAGCACGCCCCGGAGCGGCGCAAGGGGCGGCTCCGGGGCAAGCAGCGTGGTGATGTCACCGGCCACGTTGATCACCCCACAGCAACAAATGCAGCCGGGTGGTGGGGTGATAACCGCGCCGTACCGCCCGTGCGCTGGACTACCTCAACGATCTCCTCGCACGGCTGAACCGTTGGCGAACCGAACCTACGGTCCGCCAACTCGTCTACCGCGCCCGTACCGAGTTGCTCGTGGCGTGAAAACAGAGTCTGTCAATCCCCTCGACCATTGCCCGCGCGGCGAGTTCCTGCGCAGGTTGCGGCAGGTCCGCAGAACTCATCCGGTACTGCGCTCTCGCTGCGCGGTCTGCCTTGGTGTGAGCACTTTCTGGGGGGATACGTCGTCAGGGGCACGTCACGACGCCTGCCGTCGAGCGCCTTCTGCTGCCATCTGCTCCGGGGCTGGCACTATTCCAGCAATCAAGATCTACAGTGGACCGATCGAGCCGAGGGGTGGGGTGAGAATGGTCGAGCACGAGTCATCACGGACCCGGCTAGAACAGGTGCTCCGGCAGCGGCACCTCACACTGGAGGAGTTCCGGAAGCAGTACCAGCGGGCCGCGGGCGGAACCGTGCTCAGCGAGCGGCAGGCGTACCGGTGGGTGGCCGGAGAGGTGCGCAGCCTGCCCCACCCGCAGGCACAGGCCACCCTAGAGAAGCTGTTCGGGGAACCGGCGGCGCGGCTGTTCGGCCCGCCGTACGGCACCGGAGCGCTCCGGCTCACCCGGCGGCACAATGGGATGGTCACGGCGCGGGGCACCGCCCGGACAGACTGGGAAGGGCAGGTGATCGCCATGAGTGCCGACCGAGCTCGGGACTTCCTCACCCGCATCGAGGCATCCAACGTCGGAGCCGAGACGCTCGACCAGCTAGCCGATGACGTGCGCCGCCTGGTCGTCGCTTACCTCCAGCAGCCGCTTCCCACCCTGCTCGATGACCTGGTGGACACCCAGAACCGCGCCTTCGAGTTCCTGGAGGGACGCCAGCGGCCGGCGCAGACCCGGGACCTCTACCTGGTCGCCGGGATCACCTGCGGACTCATGGCGATGGCGTCGCGGGATCTCGGTGCCACCCATGACGCGATGACGCAGGCCCGCACGGGTTACGCGTGTGCGGACAACGCCGGGCACGACGGTCTCCGCGCGTGGATCCGGGGCCTGCAGGCAAACATCACCTACTGGTCGGGGCGATGGGAGGATTCGGTGCGCTATGCCCAGCTCGGCGCGGAGCCGGCGGCCCGCAGCCGGAGCACCGCCGCTGTGTTGCTGGCCAGCAGCGAGGCCCGGGCACTGGCCGCGCTGAACCGGCTCGACGAAGCGCATGTTGCCCTGGCCCAGGCGACCGAGGCGCGGGACCGTGTGCAGCCCGACGAACTGGACACCCTCGGCGGGCTGTGCACCTTCCTCCTACCCAACCAGCTCTACTACGCCGCCGAGTCGCTCTCCTGGGGCGGCGCACCGGAGGCGGGTCACGCGGAACGATTCGCCCTGGAAGCATTGGCCGCCTACCCTGCGGCCCTCCAGGTCGGTTTCTTCAGAAACGAAGCGACCGCCCGCTGTGCTGTTGCGGTTGCCCGGGTGGCCCAAGGCGAAGTGGAGGGTGCGGCGGATGCACTCGGCCCGGTGCTGGCACTTACCCCAGCTCAGCGCGACCACACCATCGTCACCTCGGTCGAGCGGGTGCGCACCGCACTGAGTGCCATCACGGACTCCGGCCGAGACGCTATCGCGTTGGCCGGTGCCATTGAAGCCTTCACCGCTGAGCGCCTGACCCAGCCGCGATGACCGGTGAGTGCGGCTGCGCGAGTTTCGGCCACGGCACTTCGCTGAGCATCGGCGGACCGATGAGCGAGCTAGCTCTGCCGGCGCCGACAGGCAGCACCTGCTTTCAGCTTTGAAATAAGCGTACGCGGTCGAGTTAAATGGTGAATTCTTCTGCACGTCGCTGGCGTTGTTTCCAGAAAACGGCTAGCCAGCGTAGCGCGCAGGTTCGTTGCGCTGCGTGGAAGCGTTGCCTGTTGTGGTGATCGACGCCGAGGTTGGCTTCCAGGTCGTGCCAGGTGTCGTCGGGGATGGCGCGGGAGCTGATGTGCTCGATCTGGTCGGCGGCGTCGAAGGCGACGTCGCTGCGGCCGGCGAACTCGAAGTCGACACAGCGCACGATGTCGCCGTCGTGTAGCCGGTTGGTGTACTGGTCGTGGTGAGTGAGCGTGTCTGGCTCGCCGACGGGTCGACGCGCCCTCCCATCAGGAGAACACCCGGGGCAGCGTCATGATCGCTCAGCGTTTAATGGTGGTGACATTGAGTAGTTGGATGGGAGCACTGACTTCACGAGCGCCCGCAGCCACGTCCGCGCAGCGGCCCGCCGGACCGCTAAAAGGTTCCACTTGACGGTCCGCGAGCCTCCTGGACAGCTAAAAGGTTCCACTTAGCGGTTTGCATGCACGGGCTGGAGCCCGGCGAGGGGCGCTGGGTGGCGGCAGCATTCCCTGGCCAACGAGCGGCTGCCCAGAGTAACAACCTCTCCACGCTGAGCGAACATGGCGTTACCCTGGGAGAACACCGCGCAGGAGAAAGCTATAGCGTAAGGTCTAGTAAAAATACATATGTATGATTAGGGTGGGTCTCGTACGGAGGAAGACACGTGCTGTGCTCCAGGTGGCGATGGCTCTGTTGGACGATCCCTGGGGTCGACACTGGGGGTATGCGCTGACCAAGCGGTCGGGTGTCCGGTCCGGTGTGCTTTACCCGATGCTGTTGTCGCGAATGCTCGATGAGGGTTGGGTACAGGACGGGTGGGAGGACCCGACCACCATGCGTGACAAACGCCCACCCCGGAGGTACTACAAGTCGACCGATCAGGGTCGGCTGGTGCTTGGTGGGGTTAGTCAGCAGGCCCGCCGCGACGCACGGCTCGCTGAGGTGTTCACCGGCCCATCCATGCCGGCTGTCCTGCTGGGGATAACCAGACTGGCTCGGCTGCGTGGCATTTCGCCTACGGGGAGGTTTGTCTGATGGCCGAATTACTGGGCACTGTCGCGTTCTGGCCGAGTCTGCTGCTGGTTGTCGTCGTGTTCGGGTTCGCCCCCGGGTTGTGCCTGCGGTTGATTGTTCTGGCCTACCCTCGCGACGACCCTCGCCGGGACGAGCTGATCGCGGAACTGTATGCCGTGCCCCGCATCCAGCGACCTCTATGGGTCGCACAGCAGCTGGAGGTGGCGCTGTTCGAGGGCCTCGTACACCGTGTATCAGCGATTATCCGCCGGCTCGCCGGTCGGCGCCGAGCGCGGGCGCGCGCGAGTGAGGGCGACATGGCAACTTGGGAGGAGCTGGTTCGCCGGTACAACCGCCTGGTGCGGTCCACAGTAGCCTCGTTCCGGCTGCAGGGGGCCGACGCGGAGGACGCCGTGCAGAACACCTGGCTGCGGGTCGTGGAGCGGATGGACACGATCAGGGACCCGGAGCGCCTGGGCGGCTGGCTTGCCACGACAGCCAGCCGGGAGTGCCTGGCGCTGATCCGGCGCCGGCACCCGGAAGGTACCCGATGACGTCGCCGGCAAGCAGCTGGTCGCCACGGAGGTAAGGGCCGGACGTCGAGGCGGAGGAACACGGGGCTGGCATCGCTGCAAGGCGACCCCGCCGAAGCGGTCGCGGTGGCGAGGCACCACGGGTGCGCCATGGCGACGGGACCGGGGTCGCCCCGGCGGGGTGGCTCCGTACTGTCGGGGGTGGCCACTACCGTGTGCGCTGCCCGGTTCGCTGTCCCTACCCCGGCGGTGCAGGAATGACGATTACGGATCTACCCCAGGTCCATACTGGACGGTGGCGCCCGCACCGCGCGGGCATCGTCAACATCTGGCGCTACCTCGACGAGGTGTTCGGCTTCCACCACGGCCGGCTGCTGCTACGCGGCGCGAACGGCACCGGCAAGTCCAAGGCGCTGGAGCTGCTGCTGCCCTACCTGCTCGACGCCAACCTGCGGGCACACCGGCTGTCCACCTTCGGCAGCGACCGGTCCATGCACTGGAACCTGATGGGCGACGGCTACCCGGGCGCCACCCGGGTCGGCTACGTGTGGTTGGAGTTCGAACGCACCGATGCCGAAGGCACGCAGCAGTTCTTCACCTGCGGGGCGCGGCTGCAGGCCAGCACCTCCACGAGCAGCGTCTCAGCCACCTATTTCACCACCACCCTGCGGGTGGGCCACCAGCATGAGCTGCACCTGCTGCCCGGCGGGCACCCGCTGAGCCGGGCTGAGCTTGCCGCGGCGATGGGTAGCCACGGGCGGGTGTTCGATCAGGCCACGGAGGAGTACCGGGCGACGCTGCGTACCACGCTGTTCAACAGCGTGCCACGGGAGAAGTACGAGGCGCTGGTCGTCGCGCTGCTACAGCTGCGCACGCCGAAGCTGTCCGAGCATCTCGACCCCGAGGAGCTGTCCGGGCTGCTGTCCCGCTCCCTGCCACCGGTCGACGCCGACGACGTCGCCGAGATCGCGGAGGGCTTCGAGCGGCTCGACCGGCACGCCGAGCAGCTGCACGCCCTGGAGGAAGAAGCGACGGCCGCCCGCCGGCTCGCCGATGTCGCCCGCCGCTACGCCCGCCGGGTGCTGCGCGCCGCCGCCGACCGGTTGACCAAGTCCACCAGCGCGATGGACAGCGTCGCCCGCCGGGCCCGCAACAGCGCCACCGCGCTGGCCGACACCGAGGACGAGCTCACCGGCGTCCGCACCGCCGACAGCGAGCTGGCCGGCGAGCACCGCGACCTGACCGCCCGGACCGAGGGCATCCAGCTGCTGGACGCATACCAGGAGGGCAAGCAGCTACCCACGTTGCGGGCCGACGCCACCGATGCGCGCCGCCGCGCCGAGGGCGCCGCCCGCACCGCGGCGGATGCGGCGCGGATCGCCGGGCAGGACGCCGCAGCTGCCCACACGATGCGGGACGAAGCCGCAGTGGCTACCGAGACGGCCCGGCGGTCCCGGGACCTCGCCGCGGATGCCGCCGAGCTCGCCGGCCGTGCTGCGCTGGTCACCCAGCTCGCCAGCACCGAGGATCTGCGCCGGGCCCGCGCGCTCCTCGAGGCGGGCCTGGCCGCCCGGCGCGGCGACATCGAGACGATGCAGCGGGCACTGGCCGCGCATGCCGACGCGGTCCGCGACCACGCGGGTGCCGAACGGCGCCTGGAGACCGCCCGGGAGGAGCACGCCGCCGCGCAGCGCACCTCTCGGGCAGCCGCAACCGCCCACGCCGACGCGGTGACCGCGCTGGCCGATGAGCTGACCAGCTGGGCCGAGCAGTGCACACTCTTGGACCTGCCGGCGCTGGCCGAGCTGGCCGCTGATGAGCACACGGTCAGCTCCGCAGTGGACGCCGCCGCCACCGCCGTCCGGGAGGATCTCACCGCACGCCGTACCCGGCTGCAGGCCGATCGGGACGCGGTGCAGGCGCAACGGGACGGAGTGCAGGCCGATCGGGACGCGGTGGCCGCCCAGCGCGACCTGCCCCCACCGGCGCCCTATGCCCGGCAGGCCCTCCGGGACGGCCGCGCCGGGGCGCCGCTGTGGCGTCTGGTGGCCTTCACCGACGACCTACCCGAGCGGGACCGAGCCGGTATCGAGGCCGCATTGGAGGCATCCGGGCTGCTCGACGCCTGGATACAGCCCGACGGGACGCTGGACGGCGAGCTGCTCGACACTTTCGCCGACGGCACGCTCGGCACCCCGGCGCCCGGCGGGTCACTGCGCGATGTACTCGTCGCCGAACCCGATTCCCCCGTCGCCGCGGATCGGATCGAGCGGCTGCTCACCGCCGTCGCGCACGGGGGTGAGCAAGCGTTCGCCCACCCGGCGGCCATCGGCCCCGACGGCAGGTGGCGGCTGGGCGTCACGCACGGCCGGATGAGCAAACCGGAGCCCGCCTACATCGGCGCGCTCGCCCGGGAACGCGCTCGCGCCCGCCGGCTCGCCGAGCTTGACGAACAGCTCCGCGCGCTGGATACCCAGCTCAGTGGGTTGGAACAGGCACTTCAGGACGTCGAGCAGCGCCGGGCACAGCTCGCCGCCGAGCTCGCCACCCGGCCCAGCCACGAGCCGGTCCGCACCGCGGCCCGCGCCTGGGACCAGGCCCAAGCCCGCGAGGCGGCCCGTGCTGACGCCGTCGCTGGGGCCGCAGCCGAGACCGAGCAGCTCGGGGCGCAGGTCCACGCCCGCGACCGGGCGGTGCGCCAGCGCGCCGCCGAGCTGTCCCTGCCAGCCACTTCCGAGGCGCTGCAGGATTATCGCGATGCGCTCGGCGCGTTCGGCACCGCCGCCCGCGGCTGGTTGGACGACCGGGCGAGCGCCGCCGGGCTCACCGAGCGTGCGGTGCTGGTGGCCGAGCAAGCTGACCGCTCCGCCACCCAGGCGCAGGCGGCCGTGACCCAGGCCCACGAGCTGGCCGACACCGCGGCCCGCCTGCGGTCCCGGTTGGATGCGGTGGAGGCCTCGGTCGGGGTCGCGTTCCAGGAGCTCGACGCCCAGCTGCGGCAGATCACCGACCGAATCGACGCGATCGGGGACGAGCGATCCACGCTGCGGGCCAGCGAGCTCGACCTGCGCGAGCGCATCGGCGGCCTGCGCAAGCAGCGCGACGCCGACGCGCGCGAGTCCGCCGATGCGGTGGCCGAGCGCGACGCCGCCACGGAGACGTTCCGGCGGCTGGCCACTGGCACGCTCGGCGCCGACACCCAGCTCGAACTCGACGTTGGCGACGGCGTCACGTCCGCACTGGCCGCCGCCCGGGTGGTCGCCCAGCGGGTCAGCGAGCCCTTCGAGCAGCGCCACTTGCGTGACGCCCAAGGCCGGTTGGATGAGGCCGTGCACGAGGTGCGAGAACACCTCGCCGGCCGCGCTGACCTGCAGACCGAGGCCGGTGACGACGCGATGGTGCTCACCGCCACCGTCGATGGGCGGCCGCTGGGCGCCGCGGCGCTGCACCGGCTGCTGGCCGACGAGCACGCCGCAGCCGCCGCGGCGCTCACCGCCGAAGAACGCGACCTGTTCGATCGCACCCTGACCGGCGACACCCGCCGGCACGTCGCGGACCGGATCCGCACCGCCGACGAACTGGTCCGCGGGATGAACCGGCGGCTGGGCAAGGTGCGCACCGTGTCGAAGGTGCGGGTGCAGCTGGCCTGGCAGGTCGACCCCGAGCTACCCCCGGGCACTCGCCAGGCCCGCGACCTGCTGCTGCGCGACCCCGCCACGCTGATCGACGACGAGCGCGACGCGCTGCACCGCTTCTTCCGGGAACGCATCGCCGAGGCCCGCGACGCCCACGCCGCGGCAAGCTGGGAGGCCCAGCTCACCCAGGTCTTCGACTACACCGCCTGGCACCGGTTCGTCGTCACCGTCGACCTCGGCGAAGGCACCGGCCCCCGGCAGGTCACCCGCAAGCTGCACGGCACCTTGTCCGGTGGGGAGAAGGCGATCGTGCTGCACCTGCCGCTGTTCGCCGCCCTCGCGGCGCACTACGAGGCCGCCCCCCACGCGCCCCGGCTGGTGCTGCTCGACGAGGTGTTCGTCGGCATCGACCCGTCCAACCGCGGCCAGCTGCTCGACCTGCTCCGCGGCTTCGATCTCGACGCGGTCCTGACCTCTGACCACGAGTGGTGCACCTACGCCGAGCTGGACGGCATCGCGATCCACCAGTTGCTCACCGACGATGTGGACAAGGCCGTGACGACTGCCCGGTTCATCTGGACCGGCACCGCCCTGGAGCAGGCCGACCTGCCCGACCCCGAACCCGCCCCAGTCACTGCGGGCACCTTGTTCGACCAGTAGGATCACGGCCGTGCCGGACCTTGACGATGACTTCAAAGCTCGCCTGGCCATCCTTGAGCGTGAGGTCGCTCGACTGCGTGAGCAGAGCATTCTCATCAGCTCGGACGCCACTGGTGCCCGCGTCGATGCGGCCGCTGCCCGCGTGCTGGCGGCCGGTGCCGACCGTGACGTGTCGGAGGTCCGCGCTGAGCTGCGTGCCCACATCCAGGCCCTCAACGCCTTGCGGGAGACCCAGCTGGAGCAGGCCCGGGAGATGCGCGAGGGCTTCGCCGAGATGCGCGAGGGCTTCGCCGAGATGCGCGAGGGCTTCGCCAAGACGTGGGAGGGTTTCGCCACACAGGCCATCGGTATGGCTGAGATCACCGCGCTGCTGACGAAGATCGCAGGACCAGAGGGTCTCACTGAGACCAGCGCCGATGGGACGACCAAGTCGCCCTGATGGCCCATTGATGGCACCGCCGCGAGAGACGCCAGAACAATCAACTCCAACAGGTCGCTGACCGGCAGTGCCATCAGACGGTCACCGAACGGCAGCCGCCGCTGGCCGGTGTGGAGCACGAGCCCGGCCTGGAGCAGGCCGACCTGCCTGAACCCGTCCCCGCCCCGGTCGCCGCGGGCACGCTGTTCGACTCGTGGGTGACGAGTGGCTCCCGGCCCCGGTCTGAAGTTATCCGACAGTAGGATCACGCCCATGCCGGATCCCGATGATGCCTTCGAAGCCCGCTTGGCCATCCTTGAGCGTGAGGTCGCTCGACTGCGTGAGCAGAGCATCCTCATCAGCTCGGACGCCACTGGCGCCCGCGTCGATGCGGCCGCTGCCCGCGTGCTGGCGGCCGGTGCCGACCGTGACGTGTCGGAGGTCCGCGCTGAGCTGCGTGCCCACATCCAGGCCCTCAACGCCTTGCGGGAGACCCAGCTGGAGCAGACGCGGGAGATGCGCGAGGGCTTCGCCGAGATGCGCGGAGACCTCACCGAGACACGCAAAGACCTCACCGAGACACGCAAGGACCTCACCGAGATGCGCGGGGACCTCGCCGAGATGCGCGAGGGTTTCGCTCAACAGGCCACCGGTATGGCTCAGATCACCGCGCTGCTGACGAAGATCGTGGAATCAGAAGGTCATCATTGAAAGATCGCTACCCAGACCCGGCGCGGTATCGGACATGCCAGGCGGCACACCATCGTGTGGAAGGACCCAGCACTACCACCGCCCAGTAGCATCCTCGGGATGAAGATCACCATCGCACGGCAGGCCCGACGATCTGTACGCCATCGTCAAGCAGTGGGCAGCCGCCGGCGGCACCTCCATCAACTCGTGGATGCGCGAGGCCATCGAGCGCGAAGCATTCCGGCGCCGCTGTATCGCCCACGGGCAGTGGATGGACGCCAACCCCGCCATCCGGGATGAGTTGCTAGCCCAGGCCAAGGCCGCCAGCCAGGAGATTGATGACCTCCGGCGTGATGGTGCCGCATGATGCCGCAGCGCGGTGACGTGTGGGAGGTCACCGGGCAGCGGCGGCGAAGCGTGCTGGTGGTGTCGCACGGTATGTACAACGATCAACCCATTGGGCGGAGCGCGAAAGCGGGTGTTCGAGCGCTGGGTACGGGTGTGGTCGACAGTCAAGTGGTGATGGATGTGAACAACGCCCTGTTCAAGATTCTGTCCACGAGCTGACCCCACCGGACGCGCCAGCCTGCATGTTCCGCGAAACCGCGATGGCTGACCCGCAAGCGTGTGATCATGTCGAACTCGCTGCGCTTTCCGACATCCGAAGGGCAACGGCGTTGCTCGTGACCTGGCCACGCTAACCGGAACCGAAGCGGCACGGTGACACGGTGACCGCCGTTAGTGCCCGGTAGGGTGCCGGGGCGCTAGTGGGGAGGGGCGGTGGCCAGGGTCTTCGTCAGCTATGCCAGCCAAGACCGGGAATGCGCCGCTCAGCTGCATCAGTGGCTGGTTGCTGAGGGTCATGAGGTGTTCCTGGATCGGGATCCGGGCAATGGCATCGCGGTGGGCGAGGAGTGGGATAAGCGGTTGCATGAGCGGCTGCGCTGGGCTGACGCGGTCGTCTGCGTGGTCACGTCCGCCGCGGTGGCTTCGACGTGGTGTACGGCCGAGATCAGCGTTGCGCTGTCGCGGGGTAGCCGGGTGTTACCGGTGCTCGCTGAGCCGAGGGTGGGTCACCCGCTGTTGCCGTGTGTGCAGTATGCCGACCTCACCGTCGATGCTGCGGCGGGGCGTGCGGCGCTGGTGGGGGCGTTGCGTCGGGTGGATGCCGTTGGGGGCTTCGGGTGGCCGGATGATAGGTCCCCGTTTCCGGGGTTACGCCCGTTCGACGTCGATGAGCATCGGGTGTTTTGTGGCCGCCGTGGCGAGGTGGAGCGGCTGGCCGGGTTGGTGCGATCCCCGGCCGAGCGGGCTGAGGGGGCAGTGCTGCTGGTGGTGGGCCCCTCGGGGTGTGGCAAGTCGTCGCTGGTACGAGCCGGGTTGGTGCATGTGATGGCCGGCGAGCCGAGTTGGTGGACGCTGGCGCCGATGCTGCCCGGTGCTGACCCGGTAGCCGCGCTGGCTCGGGAACTGACCGCCGCAGCGCAGCGGCTGGGCCTGGACTGGACGGTGGCAGGAGTACGGCACCGGCTCGATGACACTGGCCTGACCGGGCTGGCCGATGAGCTACTGCTGGCCGCCCGGGCGCGGCGGTTGCTAGTGGTGGTGGATCAGTTCGAGGAGCTGCTCACCCAGGCCGGGCCAGCCCAGCGGGCCCACTTCGCGCGGCTCCTGCACCCGGCGTTGTCAGGTCCGGTGCAAGTGGTCGCCACCCTGCGGCCGGAGTTTTTGGACCAGTTGCTGCTCGACGCCGACCTGGCGGTGGTGCCGACTCACCCCTTCGTGCTGCGGCCGCTGCACCGTGAGGCGCTGCGGGTCGTGATTGAGGGTCCGGCCCGGCTGGCCGGGATCGGGGTGGACGAGGACCTGGTGGCCCGGCTGGTCACCGACACCGACACCGGGGAGTCGCTCCCACTGCTGGCGTTCACCCTGGCCCAGCTCGCCGAGGGGGTCGGCCGCGGCGGTCAGCTGTCGGTCGCACGGTACGAGCAGCTCGGCGGGGTGCAGGGTGCGCTGACCCGGCAGGCTGACGCGGCGTTGGCCGAGGCGATCACGGCCACCGGCCGGGGCCGCGAGCAGGTCATCGCCGGGTTGTTGCGGTTGGTCACCGTGGATGAGCAGGGTCGCCCCACCCGGTGGCGAGTCCCCCGCGATGAGTTGCCGGAGCCGGTGACCCGCGAACTGGACGTCTTCATCGCGCGGCGACTGCTGAGCACCGACACCCACAACGGCACTGTGGTCATCGGAGTGGCTCATGAGGCATTCCTGTCCGCCTGGGCACCACTAGCTCAGACGATCGAGGCGAACGCCTCGGCGCTGCGGGCCCACCGCATGGTCGAGCAGGCCGCCACCGAATGGCACGACGAGGGCCGCCCATCGGCCCGGTTGTGGGAACGCGGCCAACTCGCCGCCGCCCTGGCCGACACCGGCGCCCACCTCAAGGCCGGCGACCTGGTCACCGACCGCGTCGAACTCAATCCGACGGCGCGTGCGTTCCTACGCACCAGCATCCGCCGAGACCGCCTCCGGCGGGGAAGCGCCCTCACCGTCTTGTCGGTGCTGCTGGCCCTCGCCCTGGTGGCCTCGGTCGTCGCCTTCACTCAGCAGCGCGCCGCAGTGGCACAACGGGATATTGCGGTGTCCCGGCAGGTCGCGAAACAGGCTCTGGAGCTCCGCGCCACCAACCCGGCCCTGGCCGCCCAACTTGGCCTGGCCGCCTACCGGCTTGTCCCCACCGTGGAAGCTCGCAGCAGTCTGCTCAGCATTTCCGCCGACACCTACGCCACCCGGCTGGCTGGTCACACCAGCGCCGTCACCTCGGTGGCCTTCAGCCCCGACGGACGTACCTTGGCCACCGCCAGCCAGGACTCCACCGCGCGGCTGTGGAATATCAGCGACCCCCACCATCCCAGCCTGCTGGGCACCCTCACCGGCCACACCAACACCATCACCTCGGTGACCTTCAGCCCCGACGGGCACACCCTAGCCACCGGCAACGACGACACCGCGCGGCTATGGGATATCACCGATCCCCACCGTCCCAGCCTGGTGAGCACCCTGACCGGGCACGCCAACGCCGTCACCTCAGTGGCCTTCAGCCCCGACGGGCACACCCTGGCCACCGCCAGCCAGGACTCCACCGCGCGGCTATGGGACATCAGCAACCCTCACCATCCCAGCCTGCTGGGCACCCTCACCGGCCACACCAACACCATCACCTCGGTGACCTTCAGCCCCGACGGGCACACCCTAGCCACCGGCAACGACGACACCGCGCGGCTATGGGATATCAACGACCCCCACCGTCCCAGCCTGGTGAGCACCCTGACCGGGCACGCCAACGCCGTCACCTCAGTGGCCTTCAGCCCCGACGGGCACACCCTGGCCACCGCCAGCCAGGACTCCACCACGCGGCTATGGGACATCAACGACCCCTACCAGCCCCGCTCGCTGGTCACCCTCACCGGCCACACCGACAAGGTCTGGTCGGTGGCCTTCAGCCCGGACGGGCGCACCCTGGCCACCGCCAGCACCGACCACACCGTGCGGCTGTGGGAAATCAGCGATCCCCACCATCCCAGCCTGCTGGGCACCCTCACCGGGCACACCAACACCGTCAACTCGGTAGCCTTCAGCCCCGACGGACGCACCCTGGCCACCGCCAGCACCGACCACACCGCGCGGCTGTGGAATCCTCCTGGACCTATCGTGGCCGGCCACACCGACTACGTTTCCTCGGTGGCCTTCAGCCCCGACGGGCACACCCTGGCCACTGCCAGCTGGGACCACACCGCGCGGTTATGGGATGTCACTGACCCCCACCATCCGCGCCCGCGGAGCACCCTCACCGGCCACACCAACGGCGTCACCTGGGTGGTCTTCAGCCCCGACGGGCATACCCTGGCCACCGGCAGCAAAGACTTCACCGCGCGGCTGTGGGATATCAGTGACCCTCCCCATCCCCGCCCGCTGAGCACCCTCACCGGCCACACCAACGATGTCAACTCGGTGGCCTTCAGCCCCGACGGGCACACCCTGGCCACCGGCAGCTACGACACCACAACCCGGCTGTGGGATATCGGTGACCCTCACCATCCCAGCCCGCTGAGCACCCTGACCGGCCACACCAACGGCGTCTTCTCGGTGGTCTTCAGCCCCGACGGACGCACCCTGGTCACCGGCAGCCTCGACAAAACCGCGCGGCTATGGGATGTCAGCGACCCTCACCGTCCCCGCCTGCTGGGCACCCTGACCGGCCACACCAACGCCGTCACCGGAGTGGCCTTCAGCCCCGACGCGCACATCCTGGCCACTGCCAGCGACGACTGGACCGTGCAACTGTGGGATGTCAGCGACCCTCACCGTCCCCGCCTGCTGGGCACCCTCACCGGCCACACCAATGACATCGAGTCGGTGGGCTTCAGCCCCGACGGGCACACCTTGGCCACCGCTAGCCAGGACTCCACTATGCGGCTGTGGGAAATCAGCGATCCCCACCATCCCAGCCTGCTGGGCACCCTCACCGGCCACACCAACACTGTCAACTCAGTGGCCTTCAGCCCCAACGGGCACACCCTGGCCACCGCCAGCTACGACGCCACAGCCCGGCTGTGGGAAACCAACGTCGATCGTGTCATCGCTCGAATCTGTGGCATTACCCCCACGATCACCCCAAGCGAGTGGGACCGTTATTTTCCCGGCTTGCCATACCGGCCCCCATGTCCATGACTGGTAGGGGAATGGACACCTCGCCCGGCGGCGGTCATGGGGGGCGGCACCGCCGGGCGAGGCGGACTGGGGTGGGTTAACGTGCGGGCTTGTCGTCGTCCCAGGGGGTCGCGCTGCTGCTGGTGGTGTCGCGGGTGGTTTTAGTGATCTTTACCGTAGCGGATCTGAGTGAGACGCCGACCTCGGTGGCGTCGACTTCGTAGACATAGCGCTTGACACCACCGGTGGTGCTCCACTCACGTTGCCGCAGCACGCCGGTGACCAGCACCCGGGCGCCTTGAGCGAGGGATTCCGCGACGTTCTCGGCGGCCTGGCGCCAGATCGAGCAGGGCAGCAACGTCGGACCCTTGTCCATCCACTTCCCGGTGGCCGGGTCACTGTGGCGGTCGTTGGCCATCACAGTGAAGTTCGTGACCACGGCACCGGTGGGAGTCACGCACAGTTCCGGGTCGGCGACCAGGACGCCAACCAGAGTGATCTCGGGTAGCCCAGCCATGACTGATTAGGTCCTCTCCGGTGGTGGGTCGTGGCGGCGGGGGGTATGCGCTCAACCGGCGGCCGACTGGGGGTCCACCAGGTGGTACCGCCAGGCCACGAACCAGGCAACACAGCAGGGACACGAGCGGCACTTGCGCGCGGTCGGGCTCGCCGCGCGCACCTCACAACCGCACAGGGCCACATAGCGCCCCCCGGCCGCCATCGCCTCATGGGTCACCAGGTGAGCCGTGCCCAGTCGAGCATCGATCACCCCGGTCACGCCGGGCGGTACGGCCAGCGAACTGCCCGGCGCTCGCCGTCGGGCGCGCTTGGCCCTGCGGCCTGACAGTGCGTGCATCGCGGTCTCCTCGTGCTTCGCGGTCGGTGTAGCGCCACCCAGGCCGGGCACACGGACCGAACGACTCACTGAGCACTACATCGTGCCGTTCTAACACAACGCTAACCTGTAGCGCTACAAATCACAAGATAAGAAAGGGTGATCTACTGTGCGGCTACGATCACGGCATGCGACCGTTGGGCCCGACCATGCGGCGTAGACAACTCGGTGCCGAGCTCCGCGCGCTACGCACCAGCGCGGGCATCACCATGGAGCACGCTGCGGCCGTCCTGGGCTGCGCGCGCTCCCGGATCGGGCACATCGAGAACGGGCGCAACTCCATCCGCAAGCCCGAGCTCAAGGTGCTCCTCGATCTCTACGGCGCCAGCGATGAGGACCACGAGGTGCTCGAAGAGCTGCGCCAGCAGGCCAGCAAGCGGGGCTGGACGTCCACCTACCGGCTACCGTCCTGGCTCAAGCGCTATGTCGAGCTGGAGACCGACGCCGCCACCATGCGCAGCTTCGAAAGCGAAGTGATCCCCGGCCTGCTGCAGACCGAGGCCTACGCGCGGCGCCTGCACGTGGTGGCGGGGCCGCTGGTGAAGCCCGCCGACATCGACAAGCTGGTGGCGGCCCGGATGCGCCGAGCGTCTCGGCTGACCGACGAACAGGCACCGCTGGACTACGCCACCGTGGTCTCCGAGGCCGCCTTCCGGCGTGCCCTCGGGGAGGCCGAGATCGGCCCGGCGCAACTGGCCCACGTCATCGAGCTGGCGCGGCGGCCCAACGTCACGCTGCACGTGCTGCCCTTCGCCGCCGGGCTACGCCCCGGCACAGGCAGCTCATTCTCGCTGCTGACCTTCGATCCCGACGTGGCGCCGCCCTTCGGCTACGAGGAGCACACCGTCGCCGGGGGAGTCATGGACGACCCGCGGGAGATCCAGCGGCTGGCCGAGCTGTGGGAGCTGCTGCGCGGCCAGGCCCTCACCGCCGAGCAGAGCCTGACCTGGCTGTCAGAGTTAGCGGAGACACGAGAGTGAGAGGATCCGATGCGTGATCTGAGAAATGTCCAGTGGCGCACGTCGAGCCGCAGTTATGCGAACAACATGTGCGTCGAGGTCGCCGACCTGCCCGACGGGCACCGCGCCGTCCGGGACAGCAAAGACCGATCCGGCCCGGCGCTGACGTTCGCCGCCGCCGGATGGGCCGCATTCACCGCCGGCGTCCGTACCGGCGAATTCGACTGACCGCAGACCCCGGCCGGGTGATTGATGATGAACACCACGGCGGCCCGGCCGGGGATCTCCACCCCAGCCGGGCCGCTGAGTCCGGCCAGGGCCGTCCGCCGCGGCCCGGAGCCCACTGCCCTCACTGTGGGCTTGAGCGCTGAATGTAGCGACGGCGCGGGGCTCGCGACTCCGGTCCCGGCCTGACGTCAGGCGACAGTAGGATCACGCCTGTGCCAGGTCCTGATGATGAGGTCGAAGCCCGCCTGGCCATCCTTGAGCGCGAGGTTGCTCGGCTTCGCGAGCGGACCATCCTCACCAGCTCGGACGTCGCTGCCGCCCGCGCAGAGGCTGCCGCTGCCCGCGTGCTGGCGGCCGGTGCCGACCGTGACGTGTCGGCGCTCCGCACAGGCCATTGGTATGGCTGAGATCACCGCGCTGCTGACGAAGATCGCAGGGCCAGAGGGTCACGACTGAGGCCAGTACCCGGCCGTGGGCGTCCCTATTCGATGATTGATTCGGACACCCGGAACGGCACGCCGTTGCTGTCGTGGGTGTACTGGCGTTGGACGTTCTTGGCGATTTTCCGCTCAATCTCGCTGTCAAGATCGATGCCGTTCATCTCGGCCAGCGCAAACAGGAAAAGAGCCACGTCCGCCAACTCCTCGCCAAGATCAGGCTGGGCTCGGCGCCAAGCCTGAAAGCTCTCCGCGATCTCGCCGTGCAGCAGCATGAACTCCAACGGGACATCTCTCGTATTGAATCCCTTGGCGATCTTGTTCGCCCAGGCAAGCTGCTGGGCCTCCTTGATCTCCAATGCTCCTCCGTAGGGGACGACCGGCCTTGGGCGGCGGCAGCTTACCTCCTCCGCAGCAGAGCGTGTCGGGTGCGTCACGGTCGGCTATAGGGTGTCGGAGCAGGCTGACCTCTCCCACCAGCAGTGGGACCCGGTAGCGTCGCTGGTGCATCAGCACTGCACTCGCGTACCCGAAAAGGAGCTACCGGTGAGTGGCAAGCACGAGAGCGAGGACGACAAGCGGGTAGAGAAGGTAAAGGAAAATGGGCAGCGACCGAAGGGTGAGCCATTACCGAAGGATGACCCCGGTGGAAAACACAGGAAGGAGAACGAGGAGAAGAACGGGAAGTGACCGAACCCGCCCGCTATCTGCGCAGGATGGTGGACGACCTGTCCGGAAGTGGTGAGCTGACTCCGGAATGGCGGGAGTCGTTTCTCTCGGTGCCCCGGCACGCGTTCATCCCTGATATGGTATGGCGTCGAGATCTGGCCCTCAGAGGTGATCACGACCTCGTCCCGTTCCGAAGAGCCGATGACCCGGAAACCTGGTTGGCGCTCGCCTACGAACCGCGAAAGGCTGTCGTCACGCAAGTCGATGACGGTCATCCTGCCGGGCCCGGGCGCAGGGGTTGCGACATGACCAGCTCAGCAAGCCAGCCCAACGTGGTCGCGCGCATGCTGGCCGCCCTGGACGTTGCGCCCGGGATGACGGTCTGTGAGATCGGCACCGGCACCGGCTACAACGCCGCCCTGCTGGCTCACCGCCTCGGGGCGCGGAGCGTGACCACCATCGAGATCGATCAGCAGATCGCGGCACAGGCCCGTCAGGCGCTGGCGCGCACCGGGCACGACGGCGTCACCACGGTCACCAGCAATGGCTTCCACGGCTACCCACCGCGCGCGCCGTATGACCGACTCCTCGCCACGTGTGCCCCGTATCGTGTCCCGTACCAGTGGGTGGCGCAGACCCGGCCAGGCGGCCAGGTGGTCACTCCGTGGGAGACCCCCTACGGTGCCGGGGGGCTGCTGTCACTCACGGTGTCCGACGACGGCACCGCAACCGGGCGAATCGTGGACAACGTCGCGTTCATGTGGCTACGCGACCAACGCCCGCCCACGGCGTCACTCCGGGAGTCCGTGTACAACAGAGACCAGGCCTCGGTCACCTACACTGATCTTCACCCAGCGTATGCGACCCACTTCGATCCAGCAGTCGCTGTCGCCCTGCGGGTACCCCAGTGCCAAAAGATCCGCTACTCGGCCATCGACGACTCCGGAGCGTTCACGTTGTGGTTTCTCGACCCGTTGTCCCGCTCGTGGGCGAGAATCGACTACGAATCTGATGCCAACCAATACCGCGTTGATCAGCTAGGGCCACGCCGTCTCTGGGACGAAGTGGAAGCCGCCTGCCGATGGTGGCTCCAGGCGGGCAGCCCGAAAGCAGAACAGTGGACATTCACTGTCACACGCGAGGGACAACGCAGTGACTTGGTGCCGTGAAGCCGTGGCGCTGATCGCCAGCGATCGTCGTAGCGATTGATGGCTGACCCGGCGGCGTTCGACCGTCCCGAGCTGGCTGCCCTGTGGAGTGCGCTACGCCGCCGGTTCGAGGCCGCCGGGGACGGCGAGGTGCGCACCGTCCGGCTGTCCGGGCTGGACCCGGCGCAGCGCGGTGCGCTGGCCGATCTGCTCGGGTGGGCCCGGCTGCCCGGCGAGCAGGCGACGGTGACCGTCGCCCGGGTTGACGACGTGGTCCGCCGCGGGTGCGGGCTCGGTGTGCGGGAGCTCCTGGTACGCCTGCACGGCCCGTTGCGGGACCGGCCCGCCGAGCGCGCGGCGATCGCGGCGCAGCGCGCCGAGCTGTGGGCGGAGCTTGAGAGCCACCCGCTGGTGGTGGCGCTTCCCGCGCTGCGCGGCTGGGTGGACGGGTTGCGTCGCGGCGGGCTGATCGGCGGTTGCGTGAGCGCTTGCCGCGAGCATCTTCGCGCCGCGCTGGCCGTCCTGGCGGAGCTGCCCGCGGCTGGCGAGCCGTTGTCGGTGCTGGCCGAGCGCGTGTTGGGGGACCCGCACGCGCTGGACGAGGGCACCCGGTGCTCGGGCACCGTCCTGCGCGCGCTGGCGGCGCTGCACGACGAACCACCGCCGGCCGACGCCGCCGGCCGACGCGACCTCTGGGCTATGCACGGGGTCACCGGTGACGAGCTGTCCACGACCGTCCTGGTGGCGGGCTTCACCCCGGCGGATCCGGGTGCGCTGGCCAGCACGCTGGCGACCTGGGCCACCGCCGGGCAGGCGGCGGTCGTGACGCTCGCGCAGCTTCGGGCCGCGCCCCCGTTACGCGGCGTGACACCGGTGCACGTGGTGGAGAATCCGTCCATCCTCGCCATGGCGGTGCGCCGCTTCGGGCCCGCCTGCCCCCCGCTGGTGTGCACCGCCGGGTGGCCGAACACCGCCGCCGTGCTCCTGCTGCGTGGCCTGCGCACCGCCGGTGCCACGCTGCATTACCACGGGGATCTCGACGGTGAGGGCCTGCGGATCGCCGCCTACCTCATCTCGCGGACCGGGGCGCTGCCCTGGCGGATGTCCACCACCGACTACCTCACCGCTGTTACCGAGCACGGACCCACGCCCGGCCGGCTCACCGACGCTCCCTGGGATACGCACCTCGCCGCGGCGCTGGCCGAGCACGGCGTCGCCGTCCCCGAGGAGCGGGTCGCCCCGGTACTGCTCGACGACCTGGCCGCGCACACCCAGGATTCGACCTGTGGCTAACCCGTGAGTGGCGATGCGAGTCATGACTCGCATCGCCACTCACGGGTTAGCAGGGAATCGGACAGTTGCCGGAGCCAGGCTCGCGCCGCTGGGTCGTCGGCCTGCGGGTCGGGTCGAGCATCGTTGGTGCCGTGGAAATAGTGCCCGCTCACCCCGTCCAGGGCGGGGTCGGTCAGCATGCGCCACACCGCGTCGGTACCCTCCTCGACGGTGCTGATGGGTGAATATCCCGACTCGCGGACCATCGCGGTGTCCATGAGCACGGCGGGGTGCACCGCGTTGACGGACACGCCGGTACCCACCAGGGCGGCGGCGAGCTCGAAGCTGGCCATCACCTGGGCGAGCTTGGAACGCCGGTAGGCGGTGACGCCGTCGTAGTTGCGCTCAGTGAAGGGGTCAGCTCGATCCAGCGCGAGCTGACCAACGGAGGCGACCTGCACGATCCGGGCCGGCGCGCACGCGACCAGTCGCTCGGCCAGCCGCCGGGCCAGCAGGTAACCCGCCAGGTGGTTGACAGCGAAGCGCAGCTCGATGCCCTGCGCGCTGACCTCACGCGCACCGCCAGGCGGCCCGAACCCCACCCCGGCGTTGTTGACCAGCGCGTGCAGCCGCGGGTAGCGCTCCAGCACCTCGTCGGCCATCCGATGGACCTGCGCCAGGTCGGCGAGGTCCGCCCGGATGGTGTCCACCGCCCGACCGGTCGCCTCGCGGATCTCCTCGCGGATGCGGGCAAGCCGCGAGGCGTCCCGGCCGTGCGCGACGACGGTGGCACCCGCCCCGGCCAACCGCTGTGCCAACGCCTGGCCTAATCCGCTGGTGGCCCCGGTGACCAGCACAGTCTGCTCGTCGATCGGATGCATGGCAGCCTCCTCGTCGCGGGTCGCTGGTTACTACGCCTACGTAGTGCTCCACAGAGTTAGGTACCACTACTGATTGCCACATGACGGTCGCGCTGGGCACCTTATGTGATGCCGAACCGGCACTGCCACCGGTTGAGGTGTCCACCATGCCCGGGCAACCGGGACAGCCTTTCCTAGGGGGATTCAATGTCTGGCACGATGAGTTTTGCCGATCTCGCCGAACAATACGTCGGGCTGCTGCCGGCCCGTACTGTCCTGTCGCTGTGGCACGCAGGCCCCACCGGAGACGTCGGCGCTCCCGGCGGGCCGGGTACTCCCGGGGCCGATGGCCAGAGTATTCCCGGCACTACCTGGTGGTTCCTCTTCGGCTACGACCGGCCCGGCAAAAACGGCTAACGGTGTGCCGCGTCGGGGAGGTCGCACCGATGACGCACGCCATGCCCAGCCCCGCACTCAGCGCCCGCCGTAATCCTGCTTGAGCAGGCGGATCGCGAGCACCGCGATGTCGTCGTCGGTGGGTGCCTCTGCTATCAGATCCTCGCAGAGTGGCTCGATGAAGTGGTGCGCGGCGTCGGCGACGCGGGTGAGGAGGGCGTCGTGGTCGTCGGTCAGGTCGCTGCCGCGACGTTCGATCAGGCCGTCGGTGTAGAGCAGCAGGGTCGATCCCTCGGGCAGGGTGATCTCGGCCTCGGTGCGCGGTGGAGTCCGGCTGGAGACCAAAGCGGTGCCGGTGACCCGTTCCAGCAGCTGAGCCCCACTGGGTGTGATCAGCAGTGGGGGCGGGTGCCCGGCGCTGGCCCAGCACAGTGTCCAGCGGTCACCGGCACGGGTGAGATTGGCGTAGATCAAGGTCGCGAACGGGGTGATGGCCAGTTGGGCGTTGATCGCGGCGAGCCGGTCCAGGATCGTGGCCGGTCCTTCGCAGCGGTCCAGCGCCAACCCGCGCAGGGTGGCGCGCAAATGACCCATCGCCGCGGCGGCGGTGATGTCGTGACCGACGACGTCGCCGATCACCACAGCTAGCTGATCGGGGCGGCGCAGGAACGCGTCATACCAATCGCCGCCGACCTCATCGCGCCCGGCCGGGCGGTAGCGGGCACAGATCTGCAATCCAGGCACGGTAGGCGGGTCGGTGAGCAGGCTGCGTTGCAGCACCATCGCCGACTCCCGGGTGGCCTGGTAGGACAGGCCGTGTTCCAAGGCGATCCCGGCGTAGCGGGCGATCTGCCCCAACGCGTGCAGGTCGTCCTCGCTCCACAGCGGCCGGTCCTGTTGCAGGCAAAAGGACACCACGGCGACCACCAGACCATCGACGATCACCGGGGCGAGCACGACGTGGCGTAGTCCACCCTGGAAGGTGGCCACCGATCCGGTGGTCTGCGCCCACAATGGTGGCCCGGCGGCGGGGAGGGGTTGGCGGAGCAGAGCACCCTGGCGGATCGCGGCGGGGATGGGGTCATCAGGGACATCCCAGCGCAGCCCCCTCGACTTCGGGGGCAGCGTGACACCGGGTGCGCCAGCGACGGCCACCCGGTCGGTGATCACTGGCAGCGGCGGATCGATACCGGGAGCCACCGGGTGGGCCAGCAAGTGCACTGTGGAGAGGTCGGCGAGCTCGGGGACCACCGCGCGGGCGAGTTCCTGGATTTCCGCGGCCGGGTCGAGGTTACGGTTCAACGCGGCGCTGGCCCGCGCGAGCAGCTCCTGCCGGAGGGCGTGGCGTTCCACCTCGCGGCGGGACTGGACCCGGGCGGTGACCTCCACCACTACCACAAGCAGCCCCCGGTGGTCGTCGCCATCGCCATCGCCGGCGGCGCGGCGGATCGCGGAGTAGGAGAAGTCGAAGAACCGTTCGCGGGGATATTGCTCCCCCGGCCAGGTCATGCTCACCGGGGCCTCGGTGGTGCGGTACACCTCGCCACTGGCCAGTACCTGATCCATCAACGAGAAGAACTCACCCGGCAGTTCCGGCATCGCCTCCCTGACGGGCACGTCCAGCGGCAGATCGCCGAACAACTCGCGGTAGGGCGAATTGCGGTATTCCACGATGTGCGACGGGCCGCGGGTGACCGCGATCGCGGCCGGGGCGGCACCGAAAGCGTCCAGCAACCGTTGGCGGCGGTCGATGTCCTGGTGCAACTCGATTTCGGTGACCACCGAGGTCGCCAGCGCCTCCAGCGCCTGACGGTCCACGCGGCGCCACCGGTGCGGCCGGGTGTCCACCGTGCACAGGGTGCCGATCACCTGCCCCTCGGCGTCGCGCAGCGGGCAGCCGGCGTAGGCGGTGAATCCCAGCTCGGTATAGGCTGGGTGGTCCGCAAGCGCCGGATCTTCGGCGGCGTTCTCGATGTATAACGGTTTACCCGAAAAGAACGTGACCGGGCAAAACCCGGTGTCAATCGACGCCTGCCGGGACGTCGCAAACGGTTCATCGAGCCCGACCTGACCCACCAGATGCTGTTCGGTGTCGATGAGGTTCACGACGCCGATCGGGGTGTCCATCACGGCCGCGGCCAGCTCCGCCAGCCGGTCCAGCGCCTCCCGGCTGGCCCGAGACACCGGCAGCACCCTGGCCACCGCCGCTAACCGCGCGGGATCACCGAGCACTTTTCCGGCTGACACCGGCCCAGACTAGTCGCTCAGCTTCGACACTCGGCATCTCCGGCGACCCGGCGACCCGGCGACCCGGCGCAGGCGGGACCATTGGTGCCACACACGGTGGACGCTCTGGCTGGCCAGTCACGCAGTGAGCCCAACGGGGAGCAGTCATGAGAATCCTGCTGGTCGGCGGCACAGGGTTGCTTGGCAAGGCCGTGCACACCGCCTTGGCCAGGCGACATCACGTGGTCGTCACGTCGCGCGGCACCGCGGACCTGTCGGTGAACATTACCCAGCCCGAATCGATCGCGGCGCTGTACCGGCAAGGCATCGCACACCTCTCGCCGGCGGGCTCGTTCACCTTGATCAGCGGCGTGTTGGCGGACGAGCCCGTGCCAGGGGGCACCGCAGCGGCCTTCGGCACCGTGTTCCCCGGATTTGATCCGGTCCCGGTCGAACGGGCCGCCCGCGCCTACGTCAAGTCGATCGAAGGAGCGCAGACCGGGCAGGTCTACCGAGTGCGCTGACCGTGAACGGGCACGTGCGGGGCACGAACCACGATCGCCTTTGCCCGCTCTCCGGCAGGCACCGGTCCACGTCCCATCCGGAGGACCCCACCTACAGCGCCCGGCAGGCACCGCCGTCCACAACAATCACCGTGCCAGTGACGTACGAGGCGGCTGGACTGAGCAAGAACGCTGCCACCCTGCCTAACTCCAACGGATCTCCGATGCGGCGGAGCGGGACTGCGGCGAATCTGTCACGCTGCTGCTCCTTGATATCGCTCCGCACCGACCGCGCCGTAGCGAATGAACCCGGGAGCACGCCGGTGACGCGCACCGAGTTCGGCGGGGGGCCGAGTTCGTCCGCGAGATCCTTGACGAGCATGGCCAGACCGGGCCTGAGCCCGTTGCTCATTGTCAGCTGCGGAAGAGGGCTTCGGGCCGAAATTGAGAGTACAAAGCAGATCGCCGCGCCCTCGACGTGATTCTGCCGGACATGCAGGCCAACCTCGCGGGCCAGCCGCACCGGGGCGAGAAAGGCCGAGTCAAACGCCTGCCGCCACGCACTATCCGTCGTCGTCATCAGCGTGCTGCGTGGCGGACCCCCGGTATTGGCCAGGACTCCATCAAGACGCCCGAAGCATGACACCGCGGTCTCGATGGCCCCAGCGGTGACAGCGGCGTGCGCCAGATCACCAGCACAGCCGGTGGCAGAACCCACCCCAAGCGTGGTGACGGCAGTGTTCACGCGCTGCTCATCACGGCCGACGATGACAACTCGCGCACCCTCGGCTACCAGCACGCTAGCGGTGGCGAAGCCCAGTCCCGCGCTGCCGCCACCAACAACGAATACCCGACCAGCGAGCCCAAGATCCATGAGCCGATCATGACAGACATTGCTACGTTGCTGGACCCGTCGCGCTGCTTCGCTGACGGTTCGTTAACGATGATCACAGGAGAGCCCCAGCTGGGAAGGCTGCGCTCACTGCGCTGTCAGCGCACTCGATCTGTGGTCAGGCCGGGTCACAGGGCCCCACTAGTGACCGTGGTTGACCGGTGGTAATGACACGGTAATGGCACAAGGGTGGGCAGCCCTCGGTTAGTTCGGTCGTGGGCAGTACTGTCAATGAATGACCGAGTGCCGCCGTAGCGGTCAAGAACGGTCCCGCCAACGGCTGGGATTTTTGGGCCGTCAATGACCCCACCGGGCGCATCACCCTCGCCACCTTCCGCGCACACTACCTCGACCAGCAGACGAGTACTACCACCCAGGGAAATTCAAACCCAGGACCTTCAGATCCGTAGTCACAGCTGATGTCTCATCACCGCCTACCGGTCTCCAGGGTCTGGGCTCATCCTTCGGTTCGGGTCAAGGACGTTCCCGGCCGTCCATTGTCGTTGTGTGGCCATTGATGTAGCGGTTGATGTAGTCGGGGTTCTTTGTTCGAAGGGCACGCGACTGGCATGCGTGGTGCACGACCTGCTCTCCCTCCGTTCCCTCGCACCCGGCCAGCCTCTGCGTCGCGTCGGCGGGGTCGAAGGCGGCGCTTGCGCCATCGCGTAGAGACGCAGATAAGCCATGGCGCCCTTGACGCAGCCGAGGTGGCGTAAGACGATCCCTGGGACTGATGAGGGGACGGAGATCCCGGTAGGTGCTCTTCGTGTGGACGCTGATCGGCCCTCCCTTGGGGCATCCGTGAAGGTTGCCTGTGCCGCTGACCTGCGGCTACGTATGCGCGAAGGACAGCCCCTAAGAACCCGTCGCACCCTTTTCGCCGACGGCTCGCTTGATGATGATCACTCGTGAGCCCCAGCCGAGAATGCCTAGCAACGATCAAGGAATGACTTGCCTCGGGGTGGGATGCTGGGTGTTATGTTACGGCCACGGCGGGTGTTTGTGAATCATACGTCGGAATTGCGGCGGTTTCCGGTGAGGCGCTCGTTTGTGGCGGCGGCGGAGCGGGCGGTGTCTCGGGCCGGAGACGCTGTTGTGGAGATGGCGTATTTCGGGCCGCAGGATGAGCAGCCGGCACAGGTGTGCCGGGAGGCCGTGCTGGGCGCGGATGTGTATGTGGCGGTGGTGGGGTTTCGCTACGGCTCGCCGGTAGCCGATCGTCCGGAGCTCTCCTACACAGAGTTGGAGTTCCAGGCCGCCAGCGAAGCAAGGTTACCGAGACTGGTGGTACTGCTCGGCGAGGACGCCGAGGGTCCGAGGGATCTGTTTGTCGATCCGCATTACGCCGCTCGACAGGATGCATTCCGGGCCCGGCTGAGCGAGAGTGGGGTGACCACGGCGACGGTGACGACCCCGGAAGAACTCAGTGAGGTGCTGTTTGCGGGGTTGCGGGGCCTGCCGCAACCCCGGTCGGATGATGCACCGGCGAAACAGGTGTGGAACGTGCCCGCCCGCAGCCTGATGTTCACCGGACGCGATGGACAGCTCACCACGTTGCATGCCGCATTGAAGGACGGGCGTTCGACGGCGGTGGTGCAAGCCCTACACGGGATGGGCGGAATCGGGAAGACCGCGCTGGCCATCGAGTATGTCCACCGCTATGGGGCCGACTACGACGTGGTCTGGTGGGTGTCCTCGGAACAACCAGCGCTGGTGGCTGACCGGCTGGCCGAGCTGGCTCACGCCCTTGGTTTGGCGACAGCCACAGATCCCGTGACCGCGGCGGTGGCCCGGCTGCTGGGAGCGCTGCGGGAGCGGGACCGGTGGCTGTTGATCTTTGACAACGCCGAGGAACCCGCGACGCTGGCCCAATACCTGCCCGGGGGCGGCGGGCAGGTGCTGATCACCTCACGCAACCCCGGTTGGCACGAGTTGGCCACCCCGGTGGGAGTAGATGTGTTCGACCGGGACGAATCGATCACACTACTGCGCCGGCGCGTCCCGAAGCTGACCGACGATGACGCGGGCCGGGTCGCGGCGGCTTTGGGGGACCTGCCGCTGGCGCTGGCCCAGGCCGCCGAGCACCTGGCCGACACCGCTACCCCCGTGCAGGACTACCTCACCTTGCTCGCTGAGCGAACCAGGGAGCTACTGGCTCAGGGCACTCCTGCGACCTACCCGGTGTCGCTGGCGGCCAGTGCTCAGATCGCCCTCGACCGGCTAGCTGCCCAGTCCCCGGCTGCTCTGGTGCTACTCACCCTGGCCGCCTACCTGGCACCGGAGCCGATCCCGCTGACCCTGTTCACCACCCACCCCGCCCAGTTGCCCGATCCACTCGGGACCGTGGCCGGGGATCCACTGGCGTTCACCGCGCTGACCCGGCTGCTGCGCCAGCACGGGCTAAGTCGCGTCGAGTCCGCAACCTTGGCGTTGCATCGGCTGCTCGCCGCGATCCTGCGCACCCAACCCCAGCAGCAACAGGGCCTGCCCATCTATGTGATTCGGCTGCTGCGTGCCAAGCTCCCAGCCGACGATCCGTGGGATAACCCACAAGCATGGCCGGCCTGGCGCCAATTCCTCCCGCACGTCCTGGTCGCCACCGACCCCCACCGCAACCTCACCGGGGTCGAGGAAGACGTGGCCTGGTTACTCGACCGCGCCGCTTCATATCTGCAGATCCGGGGAGAACTTGCCCCTGCCCGGCCCCTGTTCGAACGTGCCCGTGACTTACGCTGCTCCATGCTGGGCGACGACCACCCCGACACCTTGGAATCGGCCGGCCGTCTCTCCCTCAACCTGTGGGCACTGGGGCGGTACGAAGCAGCCCGCCAGCTCGGCGAGGACACCTCACCCGCTGCCGCCGGGTCCTGGGCAACGACCACCCCCACACCCTGGACTCAGCCAACAACCTCACCTTCGCCCTGTGGGCACTGGGGCGGTACGAGTCAGCCCGCCACCTCGGCGAGGACACCCTCACCCGCTGCCGCCGGGTCCTGGGCAACGACCACCCCCACACCCTGGACTCAGCCAACAACCTCACCCTCGCCCTGTGGGCACTGGGGCGGTACGAGTCAGCCCGCCACCTCGGCGAGGACACCCTCACCCGCTGCCGCCGGGTCCTGGGCAACGACCACCCCCACACCCTGCGCTCGGCCTACACCCTCGCCATCTACCTGCGTGAGTTGGGGCAGTATGAGTCGGCTCGCCAGCTCAGCGAGGACACCCTCACCCGCTGCCGCCGGGTTTTGGGCGATGACCACATCCACACCCTGTTCTCGGCCCACAGTCTCGCCACCGCCCGGTGGGCGCTGGGGCACTATGAGTCGGCTCGCCAGCTCAGCGAGGACACCCTCACTCGCAGCCGCCGGGTCTTGGGCAACGACCACCGTTCGCTCACGACGCCTCGGCGCTGGCGTCTGTCGGGCTGGTCCCGATCGGCGCCCAGGACGGTAACCGCGAGTGGCTGGCCTCGTTCGCGACCGCACTGCACCGTGCCCGCGCGGCTACCACCCGAGTGAAAGCACGGAACCGCCCGCCTCCGGCATCCGGTGACCGCGCATCGTCGGAACATGACGTGATCTTGTCGGGGATCCAGATTAGGGTGGCGCATGGCTTCGCTGCAGACGTTGGAGCGCCGTATCGCCGCGCTTGAGGCTCGCCTGGCTGATGTCGAGGGGGACTACGGCGACACGCTGGACAAATTGCATCGCACGAGCGTCAAGGCCGACCTCAGAACGGCGAGGATCCTGGAGCGCTTGGAGATCGACGACGTGTCCGTTGAGGATGTCGATCAGGCGCTCGACGAGCAGTGACGCACGACGTGGCGGTGGCCGACATGATCGGCGACGTCGCGGAGCGCTGGGTAATGGGGTCGAGCTCATCCGCGTGTCTCACGCCGAGGCGGGCACGGCGTGCAGGACCGGGCCGGGCAGGCAGCCCACGCAGCCGAGCCGCGTCTTGCTCGCCGACAACGCAGTGGCCGCGCCGCAGTGCGGGCAGCACTCGTTGGCGTAGGTGGCCAGCGCGGGGAGCCAGTCGAACGCGAACGGATAGCGCCGTGCTCCCCTCCGAATGTCGACCGGCACCCGCCATCCCGGCACCAGTACGGCGTGCAGCCGGAACGGGCGGATGTCGTGGCGGGCCTGATACTTCTCGTCGATCTCCAGCAACCGCCGGGCACGCTCCTCGCGGGTGCTCGCGGCGCGGGCCGCGAGCAGCTCGGCCCGGTCAGGAGGGGCCGTGGCGCGGCGGCGCTCCAACGACCGCAGCGCGTCGTCGTAGTAGGCACGGGCGTGCGCGCGTTCCTGCCCATGAGCGTCCGATGCCTGGGCCGAGAGGGTGCTCTGCCTTCGGTTGGCCGCAGCGTCAAGGATGCGATGCGCGTGCTCCACCGCTGCGCCGGCGCCGGCGAGCAGTGATGCGGGCGAGGCGCCGGTGTCGACGGCGCGCGGGGCGCGCTGCAGCCGGGCCACGTCGTCGTCGCGCAGCGGCAGCCCCGACAGCGAGTCGACCCAGCACTCCAGCCGCTCCTGGTAGCACTCCTCGGCTGACACGGTGTACGTGACCAGCGCGCCGACCCGCAGCACCGGGCGGGTGACCCGAGTGGGCAGGCCCGTGACGTCGATTCGCCCGTGCTCTACCGGGAACTGCTCCCGGACCCGGTCTTGCAGGTAGTCGGTGCCCGGTGCCGGGGTGGTCGGAGCGGCGAGCGCGACCACCCCGACGTCGCCGCCGGTCAACGTCGCGTCGGCCGCCCGGATCAGCACCGGATGACCCGTGGCGAGCAGCACCGTGCCGTCCTCCCGAGCGACGTCGGGGTCGGACGTCACCATCAGTTCGTCGGGCAGGTCGAACTCGGCGGCCACCGCGGGCGGCAGCACCACGAGCGTGCCGTCCATCGCCGGCTCGGTGAGCCCGCCGTGGTCATCGACGTAGCGCAGCCAGAACTGCAGGCCCGGATCCATGGTCAGTCCTCCCCCACCAGCTGATCGACCGCACCGCGGGTGCGCAGGTAGTCGCTGCGCGCGCGGGCCAGGTCGGCGCCCAGACCGTCGAGCGAGGCAGCGAACGCGGCGTCGTCGGCGGCGGTGACATAAGCGGTGAACACCGAGGACTCGAAGTCGAAGTCGTCGGTGACCCGGCCCAGGATCATGTCCAGCTCCCCAACGACCAGCTCGAAGAGGTTGATCTTCGACTCCAGCACGTGCAGGATGCGCTCCTCGATGGTGCCGCGGGACACCAGGTTGGCGAGCAGGACGTCGTGCTCCTGCCCCACCCGGTGCAGCCGGCCCAGACGCTGCTCGATCTGCATCGGGTTCCACGGCAGATCCATGTTGATCATGACGTGGCAGAACTGCAGGTTGCGGCCCTCGCCAGCCGACTCGGTGGACAGCAGGACCGGCACGTCGCCCGCGAACGCCGCGACCGCGGCGTCCTTGTCGCGCCGGGACAGGCTGCCGTGGTAGTAGGCCGCCGGGATGCCGACCGCGGCGACCTCCGCGGCGATCGCGTCGAGCGTGTGCCGGAACGCGGTGAACACCAGCACCTTCTCCCCGCGCTCGACGTGGGTGCGCAGCCGGGACAGCAGCTCGTCGGTCTTGCGGGGCCGTTCGATCGCTCGTGCGCGCTCGGCGAGATCGTGCCACCCGACCTTGTCGAGGGTGGGCGCCGCCGCGGCCGGGCTGGAACCGGCCAGCCGCGTCAGGCTGCGCAGCGTCAGCCGCTGGGTCGGTGCCGCGCCGCGGGCCTCGTCGCGGATCCGGGCGGTGAGTTCGGAGTACAGCGAGCGCTCGGCGTCACACGGCGTGACCAGGACGGTTTCGGCCAACCGCTGCGGCAGCAGCACCGCCACCTCGCTGCGCCGGTGTCGCACCATGATCTGGCGGGTGCGGGCGCGCAACGCCGCGACGTTGCGCAGGGCCTCGACCCCGGAGTCGGCGGAGCCGTGCGTGCGGCGGAACTGGGCGACCGTGCCGAGCATGCCTGGCGCGACGAGGTTGACCAGCTCGTAAAGATCCTGCAACCGGTTCTCCACCGGGGTGGCGGTCAGCAGCAGCAGGTACCGGGTGCGCAGCGTGCGGGCCAGCTTCCCCGAGGCGCTGGCCGGGTTGCGCAAGCGATGGGCCTCGTCGACGATCACCACGTCCCATCGCTCGTCGGTGACCGCCGACTTGAGCGGGTCGCGCCGGGCCGCGGCCAGCGACGCCAGCACCACCGGGCGGTCCGCGCTCCTCTCCCAGTCGCCGCGGGCCGCGATCGTGGTGGGCAAGGCAAACTTGCGCTCCAGCTCCTCACGCCACTGGCCCACCAACCCGGCCGGAGTGATGACGAGCGCACGGTCGGCCAGCCCCCGCATCCGCAGCTCCGAGAGCACCAGCCCGGCCTCGATCGTCTTGCCGAGACCGACCTCGTCGGCAAGGATCGCCCGCCCCCGCATCCGGCGCAGCACCGTCTGCATCGTGGCGAGCTGGTAGTCAAACGGAGTGAAACTCAGGCGGGACGCCGACAAGACCGTGTCGAACCCTGGCCGGCTCCACACCTCCGCCGCCTCCTCGACCAGCGCCGACCGTCGCGGATCCACCTCCGACCAGCAGGCCAGCCGTTCGAGCAGCGGCGCGTACAACGCACGCACCTCGGCACTCACCACCGGGTGCTCCACAAGGCCAACGGACATCAGCGCCCCTCTCGTTCGTGACGAGGCGCAGGCTATCGGGGCCCACCGACAATCCTGGCCATCCGGGCCGGAATGTCGCCGCCTGCCAGAAGCAGCCCATGAGCTGGCCCGCGCGCGGTGACCGGCTTCAGTCGCATACACCGAGCAACCTTCGGCACAGTGCGAACGGGACACCGCTGTCGTCAGACCCCGGCCGTAGTAGCGCTGCTCCAGCGCTAGCAAACTAGATGATCTATTCCAAGGGTGGAGGTCTGGCGTGTCGTGATTGGTTGATACGCGAAGGGTGTCCAAGATCGGCGTTTCTCACCCAACGTCGAACCCGGAGGCCCTCGTGGACGCCGATCTGGACACCCTCGCGATCGCACTTTACGTCACGACCGATGACCTGTTGCGGAGCGCGCCGCAGCGCACGCCGTGGCGCCCAGCGATCGGTTTCAGCCCGCGGATCTCGGATGCGGAGCTGGTGACGTTGGCGGTGATGCAGGCGTTGCTGGGGTTCACCAGCGAGTCCCGCTGGCTGCGGTTCGCCACCGCTGGCCTGCGGCATTTGTTCCCGTATCTTCCGCAGCAGCCCGGCTACAACAAGCGGCTGCGCAATCTGCCACCACGATCAGCTGGCTGATCGGGATGCTGGCCCGCGACACCACCCTGTGGACCGATGACGTCTGGGTCATCGACTCCACCCCCGTGGAATGCGCCCGCTCCCGCGAGACCGTGCGCCGCAGCGAGTTGGCCGGATGGACCGAGTACGGCTACTGCGCCAGCCACTCCCGCTACTTCTGGGGACTGCGCCTGCACATGCTCGCCACCCTGCACGGCCTGCCCGTGGGATTCGCGCTGACCGGCGCCAAGGCCGATGAACGCACGGTCCTGCTCGACATCCTCCACACCGACCCGACGCTGAGCGCGCCCCGACCCGGCCAGATCATCATCGGGACAAGAACTATTTCGGCGCCGAGTTCTAGACCACCCTGGCTGAGGCAGGCCTGACCCTGCTACGACCAGCCCGCAAGGGCGAACCCTACCGAGCAGGCAGCCGGTTTTTCAAACCCCACGCCAAACCATCGAATCAATCTCGACACCTACAAGGGCCAACTCAATCTCGAAGGTCACGGCGCAAAACCCCAACGGCGTCCTGGTCCGCGTCCTGCAACGCATCCTCGCCCTGACCACCGCGATCTGGCACAACGACCACACCGGCCAGCCCATCAAACGCTCACTGCGACCTACGACCACTGACCGACCCCTTGAATAGATCATCTACGAAAAGCCGACGACGTGCCGATGAACATCGTCCAGCGGCTCATGGGGCACGAGCAGGCATCCACCACGCTCAACCGGCCCACCCATACGCCAGACGGATCCGACGAGCGTGTTCTGACCGCTTTCGGGGCGCCCGCCGACTTGTCTCCGACTCAGGCGGACAAACCGGACGAGGACGAGACGGGGAGACAGCCCGTGACTGGCGGTTACGCGTCGCGGAGACGAAGGGACTTGAACCCTCAACCCCCGCCGTGCAAAACGTGATCAGCCTTACCGACCGCTGCCGTCCAGTGCCGCCCTCTGCCCGTTCTTGCTGGTGACACCTCATCGGCCGCCGTTGGTCGTCGACACGTGTCAACGCCCTCAGGGCGCCCTGAAGGCATCGTGCCACCACCAAGCCGGGAGGGTCGAGCCTTCCGATGGGATTGCCGGGCATTGTCTGACGCCGGCTCAGCGTCGCAGGGAAGTGGCGGGCGAAGCATGGAGTTCTCCCTGGCGCCTCCCTGAGTCCTCTCCCTGCCCTGACGTGCGTAGACACCGGCCAGGGAGGCGACTACCCACCTCGCGGAGACCTTGCGGAACCCGGCTCCGGGGAGGTGCAGCACCCTCACGTGCGCCTACCTCCTTGATGACCTGTAGGGTGCCAAAAGCCCGTCACATGCCCTGACCTGGAGAATCCCCAGCACACAACCGGTCCGTTGACTCCAGCTGACCGCAGTTCAAGTAATCACGGGGATAATTCCCGCTCCCATTTCGCTCCTGCTCCACCGTGTCACAATGCTGCGCCAGCGCTGTCGCGCAAGCGGGGCGACGACACATCAGCTCAGCCTGCCCGAACCCGTCATCCGCGAACGCACCAGACCCCCTCGGCATACAACGGTGCAATCGCCTTGGCGCGCCTTGGCGGCACTTTCCACGAGCAACGAGCACCCCTCCAGACCTGCACGGACGAGGTTTTTGGCAAGCGCACCGTCGTGTCGCCCCCGCCGCTTCACTGCACGTGCGGTTATCGTGTCGGCATGACCGTGGCAGCCACGACCAAGGTCCCGTTTGCTGACGCCTCCCCAGCGCAGCTGCGGGAAGCGATCCTGCCGGAGGACGTGCCCGAGTTCGATCGGCATTACCAGCGGGCGCTGGACGTGGCCAGGACGACGCTGCGGCTCGATGAGTTGGAGAAGTTCCTAGAACTCTGGCGGCGGGTCGCTTGGTCTGCCAACGCGAACGGTCACGATCGGTGGCGGGCAGTGCTGGCTGAGGCGCAGCGAAGGCTGGCCGGTGGGCCACCTCCTCCCGGGATGGTACCGATGGAGGAGATGGAAGCCCGCATTCAGGCCCGGTTGGCCAGCCAGTAGGTGTACCGGGTTGAGCCCGACGATGCGGCTATGGCGCAGATCGACGCGCTGCCCCACGCCGCGCTGCTCGGCTTCGCTGAGGCACTGGGCGTGATGAAGCTGGTGCCGTGGAACGGCAGGCCACTCAACGACACCAACCCGGGTGGCGCGGTCCGGCAGTTGGTCTTCGGCCCCGAGGGGAAGGGTCTGGTGACCTATCTGGTGCTGGAGGATCAGCAGCGGGTGGACGTGCTGGAGGTGCAGTGGGCGGGATGATCTGTGGGTGCCGAACCGGTCATCCACGGCGTGACCTGCAATGTCGCTGGATGGTGGGATCAATGTCGTCTCAGCGGCGTTCAGTGGCCGAGAATGGACTCGATCATGGAAGGTGGGTGCAGACCTGCCAGCGCGAGCTCTTGGACCGAACCTTGATTTGGAACCAGTGGCCCTACGTCATGCCCTGCGCGAGTTCGAGAAGTTCTACAATGCCCATCGGCCTCATCAGTGCATCGCGAACGCCCGCCCGCTGTACCCGTTACCCACACCGATCGCCGATCCGGACGAGATAGGCCGCCTCGATATACGACGATGCAATCGCCTTGGCGACATTCTCCACGAGTACGAGCGGAGCCATCCACGAATACATGCAGGTCGCGTAGCGTAGCCGAGTTTTGGGCACCTACACCCCCGTGCCGTGCCAAAACTCGGGCGACGTGCTGATGGGTATCGACCCGTGGGTACTGGTTGCGTTGCTTCCGCTGACGGCTCGCTGACGATGATCATGTTAAGCGCCGGCCTGAGGGCTGCGCCCGGCGGCACAGCCATCGGTTTTATGTCGTCATCTGCTGGCACCGCACGAATCTGCCAGTCCTGATCGAACGTGAACCCCGGCCGTCCTCAGCTCAATTGATGATGTTTGGCGGCGTGGCGGCGCCGGATGATGCGAATGACCAGGTAGACGACGATCACTACGTTGAGTATGAAGCCACCCAGTTTCAACCCGGTGGGCCGGGTGAGCAGCTCATGAACCTCGGGGACGAACAACAGCGCCGTCGAGACGACGGTGAGGTACTCGCCCCACTGCCGTTGAACGCAGCAGGCCGTAACCCTCCACAGCCTCGAGCAATCCGTATCCGATGGCAATTTCCCCGCCCCGCTGCACCTGGCGCGGCCCGAACTTTGCCAGGCTTGAGATGAGCCGACCGGTCTCGTTGCGGCTGGGGTCTAACCCAGCCCGTGCAGCGTAGCCTCGGGCAAGATCTACCCAGTCCGCGTGCACATGCCTCAGCAGAATCACACCGACACCCACCAGCAATGCCGCTCGCACCAGCCGCTCCGCCGCGAGCACCGGCAACAGCCTGCTCTGGTCCTTCTCGCCACTGGCCGGGTCCGGCTGTCCCGAGGCGCCCCCGCTGCCCGACTGCCCCGTCGCTGACACCATGACGGCCTCCTATCGGCCTGGTACGACCGCGCACAAACAGTGGCCGGCCCATACCTGGTCATCAAGCCCACCAAGCCGACCCAGCAGGCCAATCATGGCCTGCTGGGTCGAACGTTGGTCGATGACACGCTCACGCCCGACAGAGCCGATTCCTTGTTTGTCGCCACGGTGCTTGGAGTGGCAGGTCGTGGTTGGCCGGCGCCGACGCTGTTGGTCAGTATCCGGCTTTCTGGCCAGCTCGTCCGCCCCACATATCACCACCTGCACCAACGGGAGGATCCGTCGGCTTCACCAGGAGGAATGCTCTTGCTACTTCTCTGGGTTTCTCACTGCTTCCCGACGCCTCACGGCCCAGCAACGGCCCGAGGGGTTGATCTTGCACGCTGGGTGTTGTGTGGCATCCCGTCAGCCTGGCGCAGCCCGACCACGCGCTGCCCCGGGGGCAACATCCCCTCCCGACCGTCAGCCGAGTGTGCCCCCGGGGCAGCGCGTGGTAGCCCTCGGGGAGGCTGACGGGATGCCACACCCACATACCCCCGGCTTATACCGAACTGGGCACGGGTGGTGGCCATCCTGGAGGCCTGCCGGGGTGCGGGGCGGCGAGCGCCCGCGGTTGGTTTTGCTGAACCTGTGGCATCTGGCTCCGTGCAGGGCGCCGACCTGCTAGCTAGCGATTCCCAGAAGCCACCACCGGGCAGTGCTGGTCATAGCTGGAGATTCCCTTTGATCAGCACAGACGCCTCTGGGCAGTGCGTGCTGGTGCTGGATGTTGGCGGCTGTTCCGGGTAAGTAAAGGGTGGAGATGACCATGGTGGTCGTTCGCAAGCGAGCGCAAAGGCGCGGATCCTGTCACGTTGGCGATCTTGCCTCGGAGCAGGTCACGGGCAGGGCTCCAAGTGGAGGAGCACGCGCTGTGCTGAACCAAGCTGACAATGCACTCAGTGCTGGCGAGAGGGGCGCAGCTATGAGCAGCATTAGGAAACCGATGCTCTATCCCCTGAGCTATGAGGGCCTATGTTGTACGTTTGCCCAGCGTGCCGGGCAAGTCTCGGTCCGTTGGGCTCGGGCAGACTACCCTGCTTCCGACGGTCTGTGCCGCACCTGTGCCGCGCGCCTTGCGGCCGGCTTCCGCCCACCCCTTCAACGCGCGGTGCCGAGTGTACGGATGGTGATGCGGCGGTCACTCCTGTGGGGACGGGAGCGGGACACGGGAAGATCGGGTGGCGATCAAGAGCCTGACCTGCGCCGACGTGCCTCGTCACTTATAAGAAGTTGTGTCGGACACATCGAGCCTGCTCAGCGCTACACTGAGCCGGGCCTGCGAGATGTGATGTGAGAGATGAATCCAACCTGTGTGGGCTGATCTTGTAAGCTGAGGTCGTTCTGCGCCAGCGAGCGAGCATGAACCACGCGACGGGAAGGAGCCCGATGTTGACGCCCCTCGGGTCGCCGGTGAACGAGGTCATTCTGTCAATTGCGTTCCTGCGGAACGAGGCGCTGTCAGGGCCTTTCTTGGGAGCAACCGTCGGAGACCTGCTCAAAAAGTACCCCGAGGTCGAGCAGCAAGCGCCGTATGAGATGCCCCTGGAGTTTCCACTCGCGAAGGGAGCAGTCCGTGTAGCTTCTCCTCAGGGACAGTTTGTCTTCTCGATGCAGCCATCAGAGCCTCGGTATTGGTTCCTTTCTGAAGACGAAATCGGACTGGTTCAGTTCAGTCTAACTACTTGGCATATAATTGGAGACGGAAACACGAGACTCAGAAATATCCTGGATACGAGCTGCTAGCGGAGACCTTCCGGTTGTTAAAGGAAGAGCTTTCCTCGACCTTGGAGCGTGCGGGCCGCAAGCCGTTGCGGCCTTCACAAGCCGAGTTGACATATCAATATTATATCCCCAATGAACTATGGTCATCGCATAGAGAGATGACTCGAATAATCGATCTGCGATTCCCCAATCGACAGAGGCCGAACAGGTGGGCCTAAGATATTCTAAAGAAATCCTTGATGGGCGGGGGAGTTTCGTAGGTCGAATACACGTGTTGGTCTAGCCGGCTGTAAACCTCGCTTCTGGTGGACCGGTTATTAACTTGACTATTATTGCCCGAAGTGGAACATTGAATGAAGATGAGCCAGAATCGTATTCAAATTTTATGCAGTTAGCTCATGATCGGATCACCGAATCGTTCAAGTCGCTGACAACTGACGATGCTCGTCGAGTTTGGGGTATCGAGTGACAATGGCGGTTTTTTACCCAATGATCGCGGATGGATCGAATCAGTCGTTGACTCTTCGAGAGACGCGGCCTGTTGGCGACGACAATAGTGCGACTAGCGTCGTCTTCCTACCAACAGGGCCTGCGCCTTGGCTGAAGTCTGTGCGGTTACGGCTCGCAGCTTCTGCAGGAATGAGTCCCGTGACGGATCTTCATGTTGCGAAGCGCGCATTCAGCTTCCTGGCGGCGCTGCCAAGCTGGATCCCTGAGCCATTCGTTGCAGTCGGAGATTCAGGGATTGTCGATATCGAGTGGGAATCGAGTGAGGGTGATCTGACGATTAGTTTCTCGGCATCGAGCGATGACGTATCGTGGCTTGGGGCAGATGGCACGGAGTGGGAAGGACCTTTTGGGTCCACTCCTCAACTCGCTTCCAGACTGCTCGCAGTCTCTCGCCCGTGAGCAGGCAGCGTCCTTCGCATGCCGCTTGACGATGACTCTCCGATAAGCGATGACTGCATAGCGTTCAGATTGGTCCGGCCCGACTGGATCACTCCGGATAGGCCATCGTCGGCAGCTTTTCAAGATCACCCTGATGACGGGCAAATGTCTGTCTTTCTGAGTGACGGAATCGCGGATGCAAGACGTCTTCCCGAGCAACTCGTCGCTGAACTCCCCGGCTATAAAATCTGCCGCCTGACAGTTGGAGAGCTGCGAGAGTTAGGTGAAGTTGTAACCCGCTCAAAAGCGATTTCTTTCCCGGTCACGCCAACTGCAAAAACGCTAATGGAACCGTTCGGGGTCGGTTCGAAAGAAGCTCGCGAAACGAGCAAAATGGCTTGAACAGGATTAGTCGATGCATGCTTGGAGATAAAGATAAAGGAAGCTTAAGGTCAAGTGTTGATGGGTGGGACTCCGAGGGCTTCAACGACCGAACTAATCTTCTGGCCAGCGTTCGGAATGACTCGAACCCATAGCCTTCTGTTCCGTAGTCGCAGGCAGCGCCGCGCAACTACCCGCGAATTGTCCGTGGACGAGCTCCATCGTCGGGTTCACGTCCAAGGGCGTCCACGGTCCTCCGCAGTCGTGGATGTACCAATTGATGTAGCTTGGGAGGCTCTTCGGTCACGGCCTCTGAGGGACGGTCTTTCTACCGCCCAAGCATCTGATTCTGGGTCAGGTGTTTCTCGCCTAAATTCGCCTAAATTCGCCTCAGCGATCACGGATCTTGCACGCTGGGGGCTGAGTGGCGTCCCGTCGGCCTGGTGCAGCCCGACCATCCGGTGCCCCGGGGCAACGTTGCTCCACCGCTGGCTGTGCTTGCCAGGCTTGCCCCCGGGGCACCGGGTGGTAGCCCCCGGGGAGGCCGATGGGATGCCACACCCCACCTCCTGCCGGGCTTGATCCTCGTGCCAGCGATCCCAGAGGCTTGCCGGGGTGCGGGGCGGCGAGCGTCCGCGTCGGTGTGCTGAGCGTCGTATCTGGCCGAGGGCAGGCCGATCACGATCCTCGTGCAGGGCCAAGCGACCCCCGGTAAGGAGACGCGCGCGACGTGGTGTATGCTAGCCAGCTAGCGGTTAGCCGCATGAACTATGTCAATTAAATACTATCTACAGGAGAAGCTATGGTCAGGAGAGTTGAGTCTCCGACTGTGCTCGATATCGGCCTCGCTTAGTTAGGTAGGAGAATGGACCGCTGCGGTCACGGCGGTCCGAGATCTTACGCTCGGTTACTAGTCTAACGCTTGCACTGGCAGTAGCGTTCCTCATCGTGTGCGTGGGAGTGGTGCTTCTAAAGACAGTGGAGCGTGGCTGCGGTAACCGTGTCGATATCAAGGGCCCAGCCGGTTTAGGCACCCTAACAGTAGAGTCAATTTATGACTGGAAAGATCGATCTGGAAGTAGCCTGCTTCCCAAGAGGCAGTAGGCGCGCGCCGGATGTGACACCTGGTCTTTATTTAAAAGCCATAGGAATGCGCTTCCATCGTCGAATTAGTTTCTTCAGTACTGCGGGCGCGAGGGTTGTTGCGGACCACGCACGTTACCGTCCAACTGCGGCGCGCCCGGCAATCGCCGACCAGTACAATGCTGGCCCACCAGCGCATAATATCGGTTAATCTTTATAGTTCTACAGAAATCTGGACAAGAGATCCCGAGTTTGCGGCGCAATTTGACGCAGGTGTATTGCGAATCACCTCCAGTTGTGATCGCAGGGAGCCACATAACCGATTTTGAGGTCCCGATTGCCGCGCGACTCGATTCGGAAATCACATAGCGCGATGCGCTTACCTCCGCAATCCTGGCGCGATGCCATTGATGTACTACAAAGGACCCTCGGGAAGAATACCGGACTGGGGGTCTTTTTGTATTTGGGGAGTTACGTTGAGCATCATGAGGCTGGCAGTCTTACCGGTGATCATCGCTGTGATAGGGGTCGCCCCCAGCTGGGTGCGGCTCCCTAAGCACCAGCACACCGCATCCGTAGCCGTTGATGCGAGGAATAGATGTAGATCAGGAGACTCTTCGGTCGAGGACCCTGACAGGCTGCATGCCTGCTAGCCAAAATCTGATTCTGGGGCGGATGTTTCTCGATCTGATTCTCGGATGCCCCACACTGTCCGTGCCCACCCAGCACACCTTGCATTTGCGGTCGGCTATCCCGGAGATCTGCCCGCTCGGCGAGGGCATGGTTGGTTGGAGCCCGGTGCGCTTGCTGTGACGTGGCGCCGCTGAGGTAACGCCGATCTGAGCATCGACGTCGAGGAGTACCGCCGTGCAAAGGAGCGGATCGTAACGCCGCGTGAGCTGGAAGGCGTTCTGGTGCATGGTCCGTGAGATTCTGTCCGTCATCGCCCGTGGTTCCCCGTGAATCCCCGTTCGAACGGGCACACAGGGGGCACGAACCAAGATCGCTGCTGGGAGCGTGGAAACCCCGCCCAGCCGTCAGCGGGTCATTCGGGCCGAACCTGCGCCGCCTGCATGCCCTTTTGCCCCTTCTCCGCGACGAACGACACGGTCTGCCCCTCTTTGAGGGACTTGAAACCGTCCGATTCAATCGCCTTGAAGTGCACGAAAAGGTCGTCACCTCCGCCCTGAGGGTGATGAAACCGAACCCCTTCTCTCGTTGAACCACTTCACCGTGCCGAGCTGCCTATTGGACATGTCTACCCCAGGAGTCGTGCGCCTTACACGTGACGATCACGGCCCCATGAGATCTAATCATGCCGTACTTGGAGCAGTGTGTACACGGGTGTCTACCGAACGCAGCGCTGACCAAAGCAACCGCATCACGGCCCAGCGCGGCGGGTGCCGACGCGACCTCGGACTCGTAAGTAACCACCACTCCGAGTCACCGTCTCTTGGACCGCCAGTCAGACCCGCAAACCACGCCCGGGGTGCGGGTCTGCCGGAGGACGCGCGGCACAGCGGGTATCCCGACCCTGGTGACCCACCGCTATCTCACCCAGCCCTCGGACCATCCCGGAGCCGAAGCCCGCCGGAGGCACGTGGGCGTGGTTGGGAGCTTGGGAATCTGCCTACCGTGCCAGGTGATTGCCGCTGACCTGCGCCTGGCATGTACCTCGGCGTACCGCAGTTCACCGCTGCTCACCCCACAGCAGCACGGACAGCACGACCGGTGCGCCAGCTCCGCATCGTGTTGGTAGTGCTGGTGTTCTTCGTCGACCACTTGTCATCAGTGCACCGCCAGGGCCTGATCCTGTTTTCATCGCCCTGCTGATCTCGTTGAAGAGCCTCGACGTGGCGGCGGGATCACTGATGATCTTGCGCGTCGGGGTTCGTGTGGGCGGCTCCAGTGGCGCCACGCGGCTCATCACGGCCGGATCGGTGTACCGAGGAGTAAGGGCGAGCTGATCGCGGACTGTGGATAGTTCGCGGTCGTGGGCCCGGTCGTCCGCTGGCAAGGTGTCGATCACATCCGGTCGCGCCAGAAAGCTCAACATGACCTGCTTAGCGAGGTCGTCGAGGCCGGTTGGGTGATCCGAGGCATCTGCGGGTGCGGCACACGTACAGCGAGGAGCGTCGATGCTTGGCCAGGGTGTGTGGCGTTGTGTTCCGGGGATCGCAGCAGCCGCTGGCCGGGTCCGTCAGGAGGCAGGACGGTTGATCTGATGGATCAATGACTTGCGCAGGTGTCCTGGTAGCTGATACCGGGGGCGTATTGGTCCCAGGTCGGTTTGTCGAGCGGTCCGCCGGCTCGGAGGCAGGCTTCTTGCACCTCATCGCCGCGGAACCCCTCGAGGCGGGGCAGATCCCACAACCTGACGGTCTGGTCGTCGCTGGCGGTGGCCAGGGTGCGCCCGTCGGGGGCAAACGCCACCCCGTTCACCGCGCCGGTGTGGCCGGTCAGGGGCGCGCCCAGGGGGTGAGGTTGGTCGCGGTTGCTGAGGTCCCACAACCGGACGGTCTGGTCGGCGCTGGTGGTGGCCAGGGTGCGCCCGTCGGGGGCGAACGCCACCCCGTATACCGCGGCGGTGTGGCCGGTCAGGGGTGCGCCGAGTGGGTGGGGCTGGTCGCGGTTGCTGAGGTCCCACAACCGGACGGTCTGGTCGGCGCTGGTGGTGGCCAGGGTGCGCCCGTCGGGGGCGAACGCCACCCCGTACACCGTGCCGGTGTGGCCGGTCAGGGGTTCGCCGAGGGGGTGGGGCTGGTCGCGGTTGCTGAGATCCCACAACCGGACGGTCTGGTCGGCGCTGGTGGTGGCCAGGGTGCGCCCGTCGGGGGCGAACGCCACCCCGTACACCGTGTCGGTGTGGCCGGTCAGGGGTGCGCCGAGTGGGTGGGGCTGGTCGCGGTTGCTGAGATCCCACAACCGGACGGTCCGGTCGGCGCTGGTGGTGGCCAGGGTGCGCCCGTCGGGGGCGAACGCCACCCCGTACACCGCGTCGGTGTGGCCGGTCAGGGGCGCGCCCAGGGGGTGAGGTCGGTCCCGGTTGCTGAGATCCCACAACCGGACGGTCCGGTCGGCGCTGGCGGTGGCCAGGGTGCGCCCGTCGGGGGCGAACGCCACCCCCCACACCGTGCCGGTGTGGCCGGTCAGGGGTGGACCCAGGGGGTGGGGTCGGTCCCGGTTGCTGAGATCCCACAACCGGACGGTCCGGTCGGAGCTGGCGGTGGCCAGGGTGCGCCCGTCGGGGGCAAACGCCACCCCGTACACCGTGCCGGTGTGGCCGGTCAGGGGTGCGCCCAGGGGGTGGGGCTGGTCGCGGTCGCTGAGATCCCACAACCGGACGGTCCGGTCGTCGCTGGCGGTGGCCAGGGTGCGCCCGTCGGGGGCAAACGCCACCCCGAACACCGTGCCGGTGTGGCCGGTCAGGGGTGGGCCCAGGGGTGGGGTCGGTCGCGGTCGCTGAGATCCCACAACCGGACGGTCCGGTCGGCGCTGGCGGTGGCCAGGGTGCGCCCGTCGGGGGCAAACGCCACCCCGTACACCGTGCCGGTGTGGCCGGTCAGGGGTGGGCCCAGGGGGTGGGGCTGGTCCCGGTCGCTGAGATCCCACAACCGGACGGTCTGGTCGTCGCTGGCGGTGGCCAGGGTGCGCCCGTCGGGGGCGAACGCCACCCCGTACACCGTGCCGGTGTGGCCGGTCAGGGGTGGGCCGAGGGGGTGGGGCTGGTCCCGGTCGCTGAGATCCCACAACCGGACGGTCCGGTCGTCGCTGGCGGTGGCCAGGGTGCGCCCGTCGGGGGCAAACGCCACCCCGTACACCGTGTCGGTGTGGCCGGTCAGGGGTGCGCCGAGGGGTGGGGCTGGTCCCGGTCGCTGAGATCCCACAACCGGACGGTCCGGTCGGCGCTGCCGGTGGCCAGGGTGCGCCCGTCGGGGGCAAACGCCACCCCGTTTACCGCGTCGGTGTGGCCGGTCAGGGGCGCGCCGAGGGGGTGGGGCTCGGTCGCGGTTGCTGAGATCCCACAACCGGACGGTCCGGTCGGCGCTGGTGGTGGCCAGGGTGCGCCCGTCCGGGGCAAACGCCACCCCGTACACCGTGTCGGTGTGGCCGGTCAGGGGTGCGCCGAGGGGGCGGGGCTGGTCGCGGTCGCTGAGATCCCACAACCGGACGGTCCGGTCGGCGCTGGTGGTGGCCAGGGTGCGCCCGTCCGGGGCAAACGCCACCCCGCACACCGCGCCGGTGTGGCCGCTGAGAGTCCTGAAGTGGGGGGTTGATTCGAGGGTCTGCAGGAGGCTCGCGTGGGTTTGCGGGCTAGCGTCGAACTGGTCGGCGGCGACACCGAGTTGAAGGGCACGCCGGGGATCCTGGTCGCGGATCCGCTCGGCCTGAGCCACCATGCCCCGGGCGATGGCAAGTGCGTTGGGCCCCGCTGGCCCGTTGCTGTTGCCAGACCGCGATACCTGCGGCGATCAGCGCGAACACCAGCAGGGTCGACAGCACGGTGATGGTGCGGGTGCGGCGACGCCGCTCGCGCTGCTGGGTGGCGTGGACCCGCTGGGCGGTGGCGTCGAGGAACGCTAGTGCCTGGTCGTCGAGCTCGACGAGGGGCGGCGTAGCGGGGTTGCGATCGCTGTCGCCGGTCATCCCTAAGGTGGTCAGGGTGGCGGTGAGCCGCTTGTCGTCCCAGAGGTAGTGCTCGGGTCGGCCCGCGCTGGTCCACTCCCCGGCCGCTTGCTCGACTGTCCGGGCGGTGCGCAGGGCGATGGTGATGTCAGCGGTAGCGATATCCAGGGGGCGCCACTCGGTGAGCAGTGCCTCGTGAGCCACCGTGAGCCACACCTGACCGTCGTCGTCGGTGTCGCTGAGCAGCAGACGGCGGTCAATGAAGACTTGGAGTGCGACGCGCAGCGGCGGGGTGAGGCTGGTGAGGGTGATCCGGCGCCGGGCGCGTCGGCCGGTGTCGTCGATGGTGACCAGGCGAGTGAGCCCGGCCAGCACCTCCCGTTCGGTCAGGCCGCTAGCCCGGACCGCCTCGGCCAGCGCGGCGTCGGCATGCCGGGTCAACGCGCCTTGGACACCGCCGAGATCGTGGTAACGGGCCAGGGTCAGCGTGCCTCCGGCGGGCAGGCCGTCGGCTAGCTGGCGCAGGGTGAAGGCCAGCAGCGGCAGGGCCTCGCCGCTGCCGGTGTCGGCGACCAGCGCAGCCGCCAGTCCGTTCTCCAGGCGCAGCCTGGCCACTTTCGCGGGTTGTTCGATGACGTCGCGCAACATCTCCCGATCCAGCGGGGCCAACACAAAGGCCTCGATCGGCACCCCGGCCAGCGCGGGCAGATCGCGCAGGTCATCGAGGAACTCCGAGCGCATCGCCACGACCACCTGCACCGGGCCGGCGATGGCGTCGCGCAGCAGGTGCGCGAATCGCCGCAGGGCGTCCGGAGTTGTTCGGGTGAACAACTCCTCGGCCTGGTCGATCGACACCAGCAGCCGCTGGTGCGTGGCTGGGCCAGCCGCCAGCAGATCGTCCGCTACCCGGCGCAGGCCATCGGTACCACCCTCGAGCACGCTACGGACGTCGCTGGCCGACCAGCCCAACCCCAGACGGGTGGCCGTGACCGCCAGCACCCGGGCCAGCTCGGGCAGCGGATCGCTTCCCGGCACCAGCCTCGGCACCATCAACCATGCCGGGTCGCTGTCGAGCAGCGGCACCACCGCGGCGTTGAGCAGCGAGGACTTCCCACAACCCGAGGGCCCGACGATGGCCAGCATCCCGCCGGTGCTGCCCATCGCGCGCAACCGATTACCCACCTCGCGAGCCTCCGCCGCGCGACCGAAAAACACCCGGCTGAGCGCCGCGGTGAACGGCTCCAACCCAGGGAAGGGATTATCGCCTTCCCGCCACGTACCTCCACCATCATCCAGCAACCGCACCGCCTGGAGCACTCGGTCACGGGCTTGCCGAGGGTCGGCCTGGTAATCCGCGTACTGCAGATCCCGCATCAGCGGATGCACCACGCCGGCCTCAGCTCGCAACGGCATCAACCGGCACCCCAGCGCATCGGCGATTCCCACCTCAGCCGAGCACCAGTTCGATGCCACAAAAGCCGACGTCACCACCCCGATCACCGCGTCGACCTCGCGCAACTCGCGATACAGACGCTGCTTCCAATCCTCGCCGACGCTGATCCCGTCACGAAGATCATCGGCGAGGAACGGTTCGTGACCCGCCGCCCGCAACCAACTCACCACCTCGTCAGCGACCGGCCGGTCCGGGGTGGCATAGCTGATGAAAATGTGAGCCACGATCACCCCCTGTGGCGTCACCGCCGACGATACGGGCCATCCCATCGCACACAGCGACAACAATGGCGAGGATCAGGGCTGCGTCAAAGTCTCGTGATCATGGCTGGGTGCTGCGGAGACACGCTGAGACTGGCGTTTTCGCGTCCGGGCTGGTAGACATCGCGGGTGGCTGGGGCGGGTGTGACGGATGTGGTGGTGCGGCCGATCTTCGCGGATGAGGTCGGTCGTTTCAACGCTGCCCTGACCGAGCATCACTGGCTCGGGCATCGGCTGACCGGTCAGATCCTGCGTTATGTCGCGGTGCTCGATGGTGAGTGGGTCGCGGTGGTCGGGTTCGGGTCCGCGGTGTTGTCCTGTCGGGCGCGGGATGAGTTTTTGGGGTGGTCGCGTGAGCAGCAGTACGCGCGGTTGAAGCATGTCGCGAACAATCAGCGGTTTTGTGTGCTGCCCGCGGGCCAGCGACCCAACCTCGCCTCCGCGGTGCTCTCCCGGGTGCTGGCCCGCCTGAGCAGGGACTACCTGGCTGCTTATGGGCACCGGGTGCTCGCGGTGGAGACATTCACCGATCCCGCCCGGCACACCGGTGCCTGCTATGCGGCCGCGAACTTCGCGCAGGTCGGGTCCACCCTCGGGTACTCCCGCTCCGCGGGTGTCTATCACCATCACGGACACCCCAAGCGGGTGTGGATGTATCGGCTGCACCGCGACGCGAGCGGCATCTTGTCCGCGACGTTTCCCCACCCGCTGCTGACCGGAAGACACGACGCTGTGGCTGATGTGAACACCCTGGAGCTAGCCGGAGCGGGTGGACTGCTGGAGGCGCTGCGAGAGCTCAGCGACCCGCGCAGCAAGCGGGGCATCCGCCACCAGATCGCGTCCATCCTGACGATGGTCGCTGCCGCGACGATCAGCGGCGCCCGCAGCTTCCGGTCGGTCGCCGACTATGTCGCTGACCTGCCCCCCGAGGCGCTGACCCGGTTAGGCGCGCGGCGCCACCCGGTGACCGGGCAGCCGGTGCCGCCCAGCGAGGCCACGATCCGGCGCACCGTTAAAGACGTCGATGCCGATGAGGCGGACACCATCGTCGGGACCTGGCTGCACGCGAAAGTGATGGCGGGGGTCGTGACCCCGAAGGCCTGGCGGGGCCTGGCACTGGACGGCAAGACACTCAAAGGCTGCCTGGGAGGAAGTCGACACCGGGGCGGGCAAGGTCCGCTTGTTCTCCGCGCTCACCCACGCTGAAGGCGTCGTCGTCGGCCAACGGAAAATCCCCGAGAACACCGGGGAACAAGCCCAGATGATCCCCCTGCTCGACCAAGTCGCAGCCGCCCAACCAGACAGGCGAAGCGCCCGGGTGACCTGTCAGGGGTCGTGGTCACCGCCGACGCGCTCCACGTCCACCGGCGCAACGTCGAACAGATCCTGGAACGAAACGGGGAGTACGTCCTGACCGTCAAACGCAACCAACCGATCCTGCGTAACACCATCAAGGCCCTCTTCGCTGACCCGGACGGGTCTTTTCCCCCCTGCACCACGTCACGTTTGACCGCGGCCACGGCCGCGACGAAATCCGGTCGATCACCACCACCGCACACGTCGCGGACCTGAACTTCCCCGGCGTCTACCAGGCCTGGGCGATCACCCGCGAGGTGTTCGACCTACACGGCAACCCACTGCGCAACCGCAACGAGACCGTGTACGGCATCACCAGCCTCACCACCTGGCAAGCCAACCCCGCCGACGTCCTCGCCTTCAACCGCGGACATTGGAGCATAGAAAACCGCGAGCACCATGTCCGCGACGTCACCTTCGACGAAGACCGATCCCAAGTCCGGACCGGCTCCTCCCCACAAATCATGGCCGCCATGAGAAACATCGCGATCAGCCTCCTCCGCCTCGCCGGCTGGACCAACATCAAACAAGCCACCGAGAAGATGAGCCGCCGCCTAGACCAAGTCCTCACACTCCTCGGCGTCTAACCAAACGATCAAGGAAGGAGGTGATCACCACGACGCGACTTTGACGATGACCCTGTGGGAGGATGGAGGCGGCGAGCGCCCGCGCGGTGCGGCTCGATTCGACTCGCCTCGGCGGGCCTGCGTGCATCGCCTCCTCGGTCCCATGCGACGGCCATACCGGCAGCACACCCCCCTGAAGTTGGTCTTGGCCGGCCGAGCGGGCCACGACCGAGCACGGCCCGCCAGGGCCGCGCGCAGCGTCGCGGCTCCGGGCCGGCCGGCCGGCCCGGTGGAACCACGTCATCATCCTCCGCGCGCCGCAGGCGGTGTGCTTTATCTCATAGAGGCGCAGATCGGGCAACAACGCCACGTAACAGACATGCTCAGTCTCGATCACTACCGTGGATCACTACCGTGGGTGTATGGACCAACTTGTGGCTTGGGCGTTTGAGCTGGCGGGTGAGAAGCTCGCGGGTGTGTTGCCGCGTCGGTGGGCGCATGTGCAGGGGGCGGGCAAGCGTGTGCGTACGGTAGCGCCGCTGTTCTCGGTGGATGATGGAGAGTTACTGCTTGGCGTAGCGTTGTTGCACGACATCGGATACGCGCCAGAGGTAGTTGGTACAGGTTTTCACCCGCTTGACGGTGCACGTTAAGTGCGCAGTGTTGACGGTCCTGGTCGGTTGGTGAATCTTGTCGCGCATCATTCGTGTGCGATTGTGGAGGCGGAGTTACGGGGGTTGTCAGATGAGCTGGCTGAGTTTGAGGACGAAAAAACCGCTCTTCGTGACGCCCTGTGGTGGGCGGACATGACCACGACACCTGATGGAGCCGAAACGACGGTGGTCGAACGGATGGCGGAGATTCAGAGTCGTTACGGGCCGGATCACTTGGTGTCGTGCTTCATTCGGCGGGCATTCGCTGATCTCAGCGCAGCGGTAGGACGTACGCTGCGTCGGATGGAGGAGGCTGGTATCGCTCATGTATAGAATGGTGTGGCGTTGTGTTCGAATCCGTGTTGGATCCGTAGTCTGATGGATGGGTGGGTGTTCAGATCATCCAACCTGGCTGGTTCTACCCACAGGACTTCTTTGCTCTCGCTGCTCGTGCGCGGTTCACCCCGGATGGGTCGAGCGCGGAAGCAGAGGCAGAACTCTTGCCGTACCTCGCTGTTGGCGAACGCGATGATGTGCTCGGGGTCTGAGTACACGCCGATGAGTCCGGTCACCTCGACCAGAATCCCGGTTTCTTCTGTGACCTCGCGCACGACGGTCTGCGAGATGGTCTCGCCGACTTCTTGTGCCCTTCCGGGGATAGCGTAGAGGTCGTTGTCGGTGCGTCGGATCATCAGGAGCCGGCTGGACGCGTCCAGGATGAAGGCGGTGACAGCGACGACGATGCTGTTGGCCGAGGGTGCGTCCGGATCGTGGTAGTAGTCGATGCGACCTGCCATGGCGTGTCCTACCACCTGGGCGCCACGGCGGTGTTCCAGACGTTCTCGAAGCTCTCCGAGTAGGTCTCGAACAGGTCGCCGCCGGAGAGCCGACGCAGGTGCAGAAGCGGAGCATGAGCCGCCATGAAGCCGTACACATGCGTGTTGACGAGCATCTCGTCGTCGAAGCGGTAGATGCTGTTGTACAGGGTGGTGCCGTGGCAGCGGATCTCGACTCCTGGGATGTTGTCCAACGGGCGATAGAAGGCCAGCGCGATGCGCACCCTGGCGGCCATTGTTCCCTTGCCGATGTCCTCTTCCAAGCTCCGACGGGTTACTCCGGGGCTGGCTGGATCACCTAACAGAAAGCGGATCTTCGTTCCGTCCTCAGCTTTCTTGTGTAGTCGCTTGATCAGGGTCGGGTCATCGGTCAGGAAAATGCCCGAGTACAGCAGGATCTCTACGTGTTCCTCGGCATGGTCCAGCAGGCGGGTCCACAACTCGGGGGGCACCGAGTGGCGATGCGGGTAAACCTGCACGATCTCAGAGCTGCCGATCTCGGCTTTCCGCTCTGGCGTGATCGCGTCCGGCCAGAGGTAGTTCTCGGTCTCGCGGACCATGGTGGCGATGGCGCGGCGGTGCTTCGGGTAGGGCAGACGTCCTTTCGAGATCCAGCGTTCCACGGTCTTGGGATCGACGCTGGTTGTCTTCGCCACCTGGTCAAGGTCCAGCCCATGGCGAAGGAGCGCATCGCGTAGACGCTCGTTCGGCATCGACACCCCCGTGTGGGACGAGCAGGGACGTCCGAGCCTACGGGACGTCTGCGGATGTCCCGCTGTGCGGTGCTCCCGTCCTGTCCGACGTGCCGAAGATAGATGACGTGAGCGGTCCGCCACCGGGGTGGACCAAGGACAGGAGGACAGCGCAGATGGTGGTTCCCCGTGGTACACGGTTCGAGGTCGAGCACGATCAAGTATTCCCTGAGAAGGTGGCGGTCGTTGGCCCGGTGAGTGCGGACATGGAGTACATCTCCAACGAGGACAGAGCACGGGGCAAGCAGCCCAAGCAAAGGATCGATGAGGCCACCGGGCTGTCGCAGTGGAAGGTGACAGTCTCCGATCCGTCAGCGGAAAAAGATCGGGATAAATCAATCAGCGTGATCATGCTGAGCAAAGTACAGCCAGTTCCTCCGGAGACTGCGATCGCGGGTTTCGATTTTCGGCCGGTACACTTCGAGGGTTTGACCATCGAGCCTCGGGTGATGGGTGAAAAGTTCAAGTACCTGGGTTGGGTATTCCGGGCGACGGGGATGCGCGCACCCAGTAGCGCGGTCAAAGGTCAAAGCAAGCCGCCATTGTCTTCGTCGGCGGCCGACAAGTTCGCCGCGTGAGGGCCGGGGCTGGGGTGATGCGAGACATCGTGCAGGTGCACATCACATCAGCGTTGCCGATTCGGGCCCATGCGCTGCCGTTCGCGGATCGGATCGAAGTGCGCTTCGGCAAGGCGTTCCCAGTCGTGTTGGTCGTTGAGCGGGACGCCCTGGATCCGCTCATCGAGGAAATCATAACTTGTCGCGACGGGCTACAGGCTGCCCGTGACACCGAGACTGAGCAAGGTGGTTGATTGGACATTGTCGGTAATAACAGGGGCAGAGCCTGAGCGACAGCGGTGGTCGAGAACGTTAACGGAAGGCCGGAATGAGTTTTTCATACCATCAAGAAAGGGAGTCGATGATGAACTGGCATAGTTATTATACCGACGGCCCGAATAAGTACCGTCGTAAGGCGATACCAGCGTCGTGTGCGATGCATCGGGGCCCGATCGGTTTCGCCAACCTTCTGGTGAGCATGCAGGGCGAGTCGCTCGTGTTCGATCCCCATGTCACCGGTGCCTGCGTGATCGCCCTCGACGAAGAGGGAGCAAGAAGCTGCGCAACATCTTGACGGAATGGCTGGGCTGAACTGGGGCGGGTAGCGGCCGCGACAGTGAGTCGTGCCGCTGTCCGACGCGGAGACGGTCGAGACGATGAGGGGAGGTGACGGGTGATGGGGTTACGCAGCTGGTGGGCTGGGGGGTCGAGCGGCGTCGGGTCCGCCGGAGTCGGCGGGTGCGGGGGACGTGGCGGGCCTGCCGCCGGTGCGGAAGCTACTCCTACCAAACGGGTAAGAGCGGGCTGTGCGGTGGCTGCTTGATCCTGTAATAACAGACACCACACGAAAGCCCAGAAGGTAATTTAACGCGCCCGGGGTGGTGCGGTAATGCCGCACGCCCTCATCACACGCACCAACGACGTACGCGCAGAAGCGGAATCCTGGCTACCAACCTGTCCGCTTCTGCGCTGTCCACACCAGAGACCGGAGTGAACAGTGAGAAGGATAGAACACCGCGCCCTGAGCGCGCCAGCCCCCGTTACCGATTCGCCCAGCTGTTTCCCGGCGACACCGCGTGTGCCTCGCGGATGGGTAGGCTGGCGCTGGAGTGCCTGGGTGGGGGTGGCCGGTGATGCGCCCGGGCCAGTACTCGCGATGGGTCGATCCGGCTCCGTTGGAGGTGGAGCGGCCTCGGTTGCCGTGGTGGACGATGCTGCCCCGCAAGCTCCTGCTCGCCGCCTCGCCGATCATCCTGGTGGCCGTCGTGACGACGGTGGTGGCGTTCGTTGCCCGCCGGGTGTGGCGCTACCCGCTCTTCCTGATCGGCACCGTGATCCTGGCGCGGTGTCGGGCTACTCCTGGTGGGCGCCGGTCAAGCTGCTCGCCGGGCTGGGGGTGCTGGGTGGGCTGTGGGCCTGGCAGCACCCCGACTCCTTCACCCGCACCGTGGCGCGGCAGGTCCGCTCGGAGTGGCGCCGCGCGGTCATCTACGCGTGGCCGTGGCGCCGGGTGATGCTGTTCACGGAGTTGACCAAGCACACCGGGCACGCTCAGCGCCGGGTGCACTACCCCAGGCTGCGCCGGGTCCGCGCTGATGGCTGGCGCGACCGGGTCTCAGTCAAGTTGTTGCACGGCCAGTGCGCGGCCACCTACGCCGCTCACGCCCAGGAGCTGGCGAACTCCTTCGGCGCCCACTCCTGCCGAGTCCGGGTGGATCGGCCCCGGCGGATCTGGCTGGACCTGATCCACACCGACCCCCTCGCCACGCCCCTCCCAGTCCCCGCCCTGGCCGATCCCGGCATGGGTGTGGATTTGGCCCGGGTGGTGATCGGGCGGACCGAGACCGGCCGACCTTGGGTGCTGCGTCTGCTGGGCCGCCACATTCTGGTCGCCGGGGTCAGCGACGCCGGCAAATCCTCCGTGATGTGGGCGGTGCTGCGGGCGCTGGCCCCCTGGATCCGTACCGGGCTGGTGCAGGTAGTCGGGATCGATCCCAAGGGCGGGATGGAACTCGGCCGCGCGGAGGGACTGTTCCAGACACTGGTGTGCACCAACGGCGTGGAGGCTGTGGAGCTGCTGGAACACGTGGCCACGGTGACCCGCCAACGCGCTGAGGCCTACGCCAGCAGCGCACCCGGAAGTGGAGCCCGGCCTCGGGGCAGCCGTTCGTGCTGCTGATCATCGATGAGCTGGCTGACGTGATCGCCTACCAACCCGACAACACCCTGCGCAAACGCGCCAACGCGGCCCTGCAGACCATCCTGTCCCAGGGCCGGGCCCCCGGGGTCTGTGTGATCGGGCAGATTCAGGATCCCCGTAAGCAGATCCTCGACTGCCGGCACCTGTTCCCCGTCAAGATCGCCATGCGGCTGGATGAGGCCGAGCAGGTGGACATGGTCCTCGGCGAGGGCGTGCGGGAACGCGGCGCGGCGGCGCACGAGATCAGCGAGGACACCCCGGGTGTGGCGTGGGCCAAGCTTGACGGCCGCCGCGACCCCCACCGTGCTCGCGCCTTTCACACCACCGACGCCGACCTCGATGCGCTGTCCGCCTACGTCACCGCCGGCCGTCGCGCCGCTCCCCGCCCACTCACCGGAAAAGAGGCAGCATGAGCACCGTCGTTGATCGGCTGGACTCCCTGCGCGCCCACCTGGCCGCATTCGAGCTGCCGGAGCTGTACTCGGTGCACGTGATCACGGCCTCGGGTGGCCCCGACCGTGAGCGCGCAACTGGCCTGCCACCACCCACCCCAGATCGCTACCGGACTGCTGGCCTGGGCCGACACCCTCACCGAGGTCACCATCGAGGCCTGGCGAGTCCCCAGCGGCGACACCGTGCACCTCTCAGTGATCGGCCGGCTCCCCGGTGGCGTCTCGATCCGCGTGTACGGCGGTGTGCCGTTCACCGAGCGCGGTATCGGCGCCGACCTCGCCCCCGACGCCAGCACGACTGTGCCGCTGGCGGTCCTGCGGGAGCGGGCCACCCTCGGGCAGGTGAGCCTCTGATGAGCGCCACCGGACCCACCACCCTCGATGCCTCACGGATGACCCGCGCGCAAAGGGCCGCGCTGCCGCTGACAACCGAGGTGGCCCACGCCCTGGCCGAACAACACGGGGTGTGTATCCGACCGCTGGCGATGCGCCGGATCGACACCACCACCGGCCGCGTGGAGGTCGTCCCGGTCCCCTGCGGCTCCACCCGCGAGGACCAATGCCCACCGTGCTCGGAGAAGGCCCGCCGGTTGCGGATGGTGCAGTGCCGCCAAGGCTGGCACCTGGAGACGACCCGGTCACCGAGCGGGCGAAGCCCACCGAGGACCACAAGGCGCTGATGGCCGCCCGGGCCGACCTGCTCACCGCCTACGCCGAATGCCAAGCGACCGGAGACGACAGTGTCTGCGAGCAGATCGCCGAATCCGTCGCCGAACTCGACACCGAACTCCGCGCTCTGGGCGTACGCGGCCGGCTCACCCCCCTGGACCCACCACCCAAACCGGTCAAGCGCTCGACCCGACGCCGCCAGGACGCCCCGGACCTGCCCCGTCGACCTGTCGAGCGGCGCACGGTGGGTCGGGTGTTCGCCGGGCGCTACCGGCCCTCCACCTTCCTCACCCTCACCCTCGACTCCTACGGCCGAGTTGACGGTGACGGGGCGGCGGTGGACCCGGACCGGTATGACTACCGGCGGGCCGCCCGGGACGCGATCCATTTCCCGGCCCTGCTGGATCGGTTCTGGCAGAACACCCGGCGTTGTGTCGGCTGGGATGTGCAGTACTTCGGCACCGTCGAACCCCAAAAACGCGGCGCCCCGCACTTCCACGCCGCCATCCGGGGAGCCATCCCCCGCGCCGAGCTGCGGGCGATCACGGCGGCGACGTATCACCAGGTGTGGTGGCCGGCGCATGACCAACTCGTCTACATCGATGGGCGGCTACCGGTCTGGGACAGCCGGGTCAAGGCCTTCACCGACCCCGACACCGGCCAGCCGCTGCCCACCTGGGAGCAGGCCTGTGAAGAACTCATCGAACCCGCGCACGTGGTCCGCTTCGGGGCGCAGGTGCACGTCAAGGGCATCCTGGGTGGCACCGAGGAAGCCGGTCGCCACGTCGGCTACCTGACCAAATACCTCACCAAAAGCATCGGGCAGGCCGCCGGCCTCGACGAACACGCCACCGACGCCCACCGGGACCACGCCCATCGGCTGCACGCCGAACTGCAGCATCACCCCGTGCTCGCCCCGGTGCCCGGTGTGGCTGCTCTACGGCATCCAACCCCACGGCGCCCGACACTCCATGACCCCCGGACGCTGCAAAGGCAAAGCCCACAAACCCGAACACCTCGGCATCGCCGGACGCCGTGTCCTCGTCTCCCGCAAGTGGTCCAACAAGACCCTGCAGGACCACCGCGCCGAACGCGGCGAATTCGTTCGGCAACTCCTCCACCAGGCCGGCATCCACCCCGCCCATGGTCCCGAGGACGGGCCTTACGTGTGGGAACGCCCCGCACCCACCGACCCCGACGTCCCACCCCGGCCCGTCCTGCTGCTGCACGCCATCGCTGAACGACAGCGATGGAAGGCCGAGTACACCGCCGCGCAACTCGCCGCGAGCGGATCACCACCTGGCAACCGTTCGGCAATCAAGGAAGCGGCGTGATGAGCGAAGCAGCGAGTAGCGATCCATTATGGACGGTTGATGACGCGGCGCTATATCTCCGCGTGCCGGTCAAGACGCTCTATCAGTGGAAGTGGCGGGGCGAGGGTCCACCGGTTCGCAAGGTCGGCAGGTATCTTCGGTACGACCCGGTTGAGGTCCAGAACTGTTCGCTGGCCTGGGCTCCGAGGCGGCCTGACGTCATGGGCCACATCGAGGATCGCTGGTGGAAGGTCGTCACGGACCCGGTGACGAAGAAGCGAACCCGAGTTAAGGCGGCGCGGCACGGTGCGGGCCAGCGTTACCGGGTGGCGCCACCTCGACCCCGACGGCATCGAGCGCAGTGTGAGCTTCCCCGACCGGCAGAAGAAGGCGGCAGAGGACTTCCTCGTTCGAGTCGAGGGAGATAAGCGTCAGGGGGTCTACATCGACCCGAATGCAGGCAGAATTACGTTCCGCGAGTTTGTCCAAACATGGCTCGATAGCCAGACATTCGACGCTTCCACCCGGAACAGCGTCACTTGGCGGCTCAACGCGCAGATCCTGCCGTTTTTCGAGCGGCGCGAGCTTGGGTCGATCCTGCCCACCGACATCCGAGCATGGATCCGGGGCATGCAGGAACGCAACGTGGCAGCGAGCTACCAAGCAGGCTGCTTCGCACACCTGTCCTCGATCCTCAGCGCGGCCGTGGACGACAAGTTGATCCGTGAGAACCCTTGTCATGCCCGGACAGTGGTCCGACCCCGACCCGTGTCACAGAAGGTCGTGCCCTGGTCGCGTGCCCGGGTGACCGCGATGCGACTGGCCCTCGCCGACCGGTACAAGATCGTCATACCCCTCGGTGCTGGTTGTGGGCTGCGGCAAGGGGAGTTTTTCGGGCTCGCTCCGGAGGATCTCGACCGCGAGGGCCTGGTCATGCATGTCATTCGGCAAGTGCGGATCATCGACGGGCAGCAGGTATACGCCCTGCCCAAGCGCAACAAGACCCGGGACGTCCCGCTCCCGCCCAGTGTGCTGCGACTGCTGGATGAGCACATGGAGCGCTTCCCACCTGTGCCGGTGACACTGCCGTGGCGCATCCCGAGCGGCGACCCCGTCACAGTGCGACTGATCCTGAGTACGCCCGAAGGCGGGCCGCTACTGCGCAGTCGCTTCAACGACCGGATCTGGGCCCCGGCGAGGAAGACGGCCGGTGTGACCCATCCGACCCGTCAGGACGGGACGCATGCGCTACGGCACCACTACGCCTCGGTGCTCCTCGATGCGGGGGAGAACATCAAGGCACTGTCGGAGTACCTCGGCCACCACGACCCCGGCTTCACACTTCGGACCTACACCCATCTCATGCCGAACAGCACAGCCCGAACTCAACGCGCGATCGACGGCCTGTTCGGCGATGGGGAAACGGACGTTGACGGCCCCGTGACGGCCCAAGGCGACGATACAGGCCCCTGATCAGGGACAACGGCTGTATCCGGCTTTCTGGCCATCTGCGGCGTTCCCCGGGCCGAGATCGCCAAATGGGCACTGAAGCAGGCAGGCCGCCAGCGTCTCACCGACCTCATCCGAGCCGCGCGAGGTCTTCCGGCAGGGGAGCGGGCCTCGGGTGATCAGAATGGCCCATAGTCAACCTCGACTGCGAGCGTGGGATGTATTCCCGGCGTGCCAGCCATCCCGGAGCCCTGTGGGGCTCGGTAACGCGATGCAGTGCCTGACCTGCGCTCTTCGTGCGCTGGTCGGTCGTGGATGATCGTCGGATGCTGTTGCTGTCGATCTTGTATCGGTTGGTGCGTTGTCTGCTCGGTCTGACCATGGTGCTGGTGCGGCGAGACCTGGGCAAGGATCCCGAACTGCTGATCTAACGACACGAGAACGCCGTATTGCGCCGACAGATTGCCCGGGTGCGCTACACGCCCGCCGACCGGGCGTGGCTGGCCGCCTTGTCCCGGGTGCTGCCGTGCTGCCGCTGGGCAGAAGTCTTTCCGGTGACTCCTGCCACCATCTTGGCCTGGCACCGCAGGCTCGTCTCGTGAAGAGGGGACTACACCGCACGCCGTCGACCGGGACGTCCCCCGACCGCACCGGCGATCAAGAAACTCGTGATTCGCATGGCAACGGAGAATCTCACCTGGGGACACCGGCGGGTGCAGGGCGAACTGGTCCGGCTCGGCCATCGCATCGCCGCCTGGACCGTGTGGCAGATCCTGCATGACGCTGGTATCGACCCCGCACCTCGCCGGTCCGGTTCGACCTGGAGACAGTTCCTCCTCACCCAAGCCAAGGCTGTCCTGGCCGTGGACTTCGTGCACGTAGACACCGTGTTCCTCACCCGGATCTACGCGCTGATCGCGGTCGAGCATGGTTCTCGCCGAGCATCTCTGGTCGGAGTAACGGCACACCCGACCGGTGCGTGGACCACTCAAGCCGCTCGCAACCTGATGATGGACCTCGGCGACCGTGTCAACTCCGTCAAGTTCCTGCTCCGGGACCGGGATTCTCGGTTCACCAACGCGCTCGATGCGGTCTTCGCCGCGGGCAACATCCGGATCCTCACCAGCCCACCCCGAGCACCGCGGACCAACACCATCCGCGAACGCATGATCGGAACGCTGCACCGCGAGCTGCTCGACCAGATCCTGATCGTCAACGAACGCCACTTACGCCGGATCCTCACGATCTACCTGCACCATGTCAACACCGCGCGGCCACACCGGACGCTCGGGCAACTTGCACCGGCCCAGGCCGAGACCCATCCCCCGCGCACAAAGTTCGCCGCAGACCGATCCTCGACGGGCCCACCAGCGAGTATCAGATCGCATCATGACCCCAACCGAGCACCCAAAACGTGCAGGTCAACCCCACAATCCTCTATTCGAGCCCCACAGCTGTTCGGCACCACAAGTAAGTCGGCACACGCCGCGCCGTGTCCGGGCGGGCGTGCGCTCAGCGACTAATCTCACTTCATGGCCGCCACCGTTGTGCAGCTCCCCTACGCCAACGCCTCCCCAGCGGAGCTGCGGGAAGCTATCCTGCCTGAGGATGTCGAGAGCTTCGACGAACAGTTCCAGGCCGCCCTGGACGCGGCCGCCCGGACGCGACGGCTGGACAAGCTGGAGGCGTTCTTGGAGCAGTGGCGGCGCATCGCCCGCTCGGCGAACCACCGCGGCCACGACCACTGGCGAGAGGTGCTGGCCCGGGCCGACCACACCCTGCGCACCGGGGAAGTGCCACCCGGTGCGGCGTCGGAGGAGGAGATGGCTGACCTCATCGCGGCCCGGCTTGGCCGGTAGGTGTACCGCCTCGTCACTCACGACCAAGCGCGTGAGCAGGTCGTCGCCCTTCCCGCCGAGGCCCTCCCGGGCTACGCGGAGACGCTGGGAGTGATGAAGCTGGTACCGTGGAACGGCAGGCCGCTGAACAAGGCCAACCCTGACGGGCCGGTACGGCAGCTGGTCTTCGGGCCGGGCGGTTACGGGTTGATCACCTACCTGATCATGGAACGTGACCGGCGGGTGTGACGTGCTCGAAGTCCAATGGGCCGTCAAGTGACCTGCGCGGCGGTGTTGCGTTGATGGAAAGTGGATAGGGATGGCCGCGCGGTGGTGTCCCTATCAGAGAGCACGGGCAAGTTCGGTGAAGGCCGCGAGGAGCCGATGCCGTGGGCCGGCATCGATACCGAGTTCGTCATGGCCGCGGCGGAGGTTCTGGACGAACGCATGCCCGGTACTGATCATCCGTGCCGAGCGCACCTGTTTCAGGCCACGCACCGTGTACCGCTCCAGAACCCGCTGAACCGCCAGATCCGCGACGTGATCTCCCGACTCGCGCGCGAGAACCCTCGGTGGGGATATCGGCGAGTGCCCGGCGAACTCCTCAATCTGGGTTACCAGCTGGGTGAGTTGACCGTGCGACGGATTCTGCGCGCCCCGGGGTATGGTCCAACTCCCCGGAAGGGGGACACCTCGTGGCGGACATTTCTGCGCAGTCAAGCCGAGGGGCTGCTGACCTGCGATTTCTTCCATCTTGACACCATCTTTCTGCGCCGGCTGTATGCGCTGTTCGTGATCGAGGTACGCACTCGCCGGGTGCATATCCTGGGGGTGACCGCTCACCCGACGGGGCACTGGGTCATTCAAGCCGCTCGCAACCTGGCGATGGAACTGGGCGATCGCATCAGCACGTTCCGCTTCCTCATCCGCGACCGAGATACCAAGTTCACCACCAGCTTCGACACCATGTTCCGCAGCGAGAACATCACGATCATCAAGACACCGCCGCGAACTCCCCGGGCGAACTGTTACGCAAAGCGGTTCCTGCGCACCGTCCGCAGCGAGTGCACCGACCGCATCCTGATCTACAACGGACACCACGCCACCAGGATCCTGTCCGAGTACGCCCGGCACTACAACCCTTACCGGCCGCATCAGGCTCTCGATCAACGCGCCCCCAGCGACGAGCACCGGCCAGCCGCCCTGCCCCTCGACGGCCTGATCCGACGCCACCGCGTACTCGGCGGTGTGATCAACGAATACCACCGAGCGGCCTGATCTGATCGCCAAACCGCAGATCACGGACCTGCACCGGGGTTTTGGATTGGTACAGGGACCAATACCTGCCCGGCCTGCCGTACCAGCCCCCGTGCCCATGAGCTACCTGATCGGCATGCTCCGGATAGCGCGGTCGATGACGAAACTGGTGGACTCTGCTCGGTTCCTTTAAACTTAAGACGTCCTATCAGCTGGTGTCGTCGATCATGTAGGCGGTGTGACCGAGCACGCGTCGTCGCCCTAGCCGAAGCGTCGCTACGACCGTTTGAGCCCAAACCGCGTTGGAGGATGACCCCGGCCTGTTGGGCTCGAATATAGGATTTGGGTTTGACTTGCAGGTTTATAGGCGCTCACGTTCGATCATGCTGTGATCTGATACTCACTGGTGAGCCCGTCGAGGATCGCTCTGCGGTGAACCAGGTGGACTGGTAAGGATCCGGATGCCGTCCGCAGTGAAGACCGCATCGAACGCTCCAGTGAACCGGCAGTGCCGGTCTCGGAGGAGGAAGCTGATGGTGGAGATGTGGCCGCCGAGGTCCATCAGGAGGTTGCGAGCGGCTTGGGTGATCCACGCCCCGGTCGGATGCGCCGTCAGCCCGGCCAGATGTGCCCAGCGGGAGCCATGTTCGACGGCGATCAGTGCATAGATCCGTTTGAAAAATACGGTGTCCACGCGCACGAAGTCCACGGCCAGGACGGCCTTGGCCCGCGCGGTGAGAAACTGGCGCCAACTCGGCCCGGACCGACGAAGTGCGGTGTCGAGGCCGGCGTCCTGCAGGATCTGCCACACGGTGGAGGCGGCGATGCGATGGCCGAGCCGGACCAGTTCACCCTGCCCCCGCCGGTGTCCCCAGGCGGGGTGCTCGGTTGCCATGCGGATCACCAGGTTTGTGATCGCTGCAGGGGTCGTCGGGGGACGTCCGGGCTGGCGGCGTGCGGTGTAGTCAGTCCCATATGCGCGAGAGAAGTTTGCGGTGCGTGCCAGGCCAGGATCGTGGCGGGAGTGACCGGGAAGACTCCCGCCCAGCGGCGACATGGCACGAGCCGGGATAAGGCGGCCCGCCATACCCGGTCGCACGAAAGAACTGATGGCGCGGATGGGGCACGCCGGAGAGCATCGGGGCTGACGCGCACAGCCCGGGACAGCTGGACCACCTCGCTGACCTAGGCCGAAACGTGCCACTGGCGTCGTGGAGACGAAGGGACTTGAACCCTCAACCCCCGCCGTGCAAAGGCGGTGCTCTGCCAGTTGAGCTACGTCCCCGGCTCCAGGTGCGGTAAGCGCACCCAGCAGCTACTCAGGAGGTCGGGGTGGTGGCTTCACGCCAGAGGTCCGCCTCGGCCCTGGCGGAGCGCTGACGTTGGACGAGGATCAGAGCAATCAGACCGACGAGCAACAGCGGGATGATCTTCTTCACGATAGTTCGCCTCCTGTGACATAGTTTCTCTTCAGTGGGCCTAGCTGGACTTGAACCAGCGACCTCATCCTTATCAGGGATGCGCTCTAACCGACTGAGCTATAGGCCCCCACCTGACGCCTGACCCCGGCGAGGTTACCGTACGGCACCAGCGCGGCCCAACCCGCGTGAGGAGTTCAGGTCAGTCCGGCTCCGACAGGGTGACCTCGATGCCGCCGACGAGGTCCGCCGCCACGTTGTAGATCAGCGATCCGACGGTGGCCAGCGCGGTCATCAGCACGATGTTCACCAAACCGATCACCATCGCCACCCCGAAGACCCGCCCACCGCTGACCAGCTCCGTGCTCATCTGCGAGTTGTTCGCCGAGGTCAGGTCGGAGTAAGTGCCGTTGATCTGGTCCCACACGCCCATCCCCGCGAGCACCCCGTACAGCACGCCCACGGCTATCATCCAGACCAGGAACCCAGCGACCGACAACACCAACGATAGCTTGAGCACCGACCATGGCTCGAGTCGCTGCAGCTGCAGGCTCGTCCGTCGCGGGACCCGCACTGAGCGTCCAGACCCGTTCGGTGCGGGTCCCGCGACGGCGGGCGACACCCGCTCGGGCGGCGTATACCCCCCGACGCGCACCGTGGACGGCGAGAGGTTCGGACCCGCGTCGTGGTCAACGGACTGACCCCCGATCGGAGGGCCGACGCCCGGCGAGAAGCCGTAGGCGCGGCCGAGCGCTGGCTGCCGATCGGCCTGCTCCCGGACGGCGCCGCGGATGTGCTCGGGTGATCCCACCGGCAGCGTCACCGTCGTGGGATCCCCGTCGCCTGTCGCGGCCCGCTGGCGCTGCTGCGGAGGTGCGGCCGCAGCGGCCACACCGCTATCCGAGGGGCTTCTCCACGCCGAATCCCTTTGCGCCGAATCGTTGTGCGCCGAATTGTTCTGGGCTGGCTCATTCTGGGCTGGCTCGTCAGCGGCACCGAGTTCCTTCGACGCTACCTGGACCTCAGCCTGTTCGGCGTTCTCGGGCCTCGTCACAACTCATCCCTCGGTGGGGCACCGGAGACGTCCGCGTCATCGGCTCCTGGGTCGCCGGCCTGTTCGGCGTTGCGTGCGACAGCCACCAGGCTCGCCCCCTCGCCAAGGTTCATCAAACGCACCCCTTTGGTCTGCCGGCCGGCCCTGCGCACCTCCTTGGCGGTGGTTCGGATGACCCCGCCGGTGGAGGTGATGGCGTACAGCTCGTCCTCGATGTTGACGACGAGTGCACCGACGAGCTTGCCACGCCTGCGGTCGTATTGGAGGGTCAACACGCCTTTGCCGCCACGTCCTTGCACCGGATAGTCCTCGATCGGGGTCCGTTTGGCGTAGCCGCCCGCAGTCGCGACCAAAAGGAACAGCCCTTGCTGCACCACCGCGATGGACAGCAGCTCGTCACCGTCGTTGAACCGCATCCCGAACACCCCCGACGTGGCCCGCCCCATCGGGCGAAGCACCTCGTCGGTCGCCGAGAACCGGATCGACTGGCCCTGCGCCGAGACCAGCAGCAGGTCGTCCTCGGCGGCGCACAGCACCGCGCCGACCAGCTCGTCCTCGTCACGCAGGTTGATGCCGATCAGCCCACCGGCGCGGTTGGAGTCGAAGTCGGTCAACCGGCTCTTCTTCACCAGACCGTCGCGGGTGGCCAGCACCAGGTACGGCGCGGCGGTGTAGTCCTTGATCTGCATGACCTGGGCGATCTGCTCGTCGGGCTGGAACGCCAGCAGGTTCGCCACATGCTGGCCACGCGCGTTGCGGTTGGCCTCGGGCAGCTCGTAGGCCTTCGCCCGGTACACCCGGCCCTTGTTGGTGAAGAACAGGATCCAGTCGTGCGTGGAGCAGACGAAGAAGTGCGCCACGATGTCGTCGGACTTCAACCCCGCACCCATGACGCCCTTGCCGCCGCGCCGCTGCGCCCGGTACAGGTCGGTGCGGGTGCGCTTGGCGTAGCCGGTGCGGGTGATGGTGACCACGACGTCCTCGATGGCGATGAGGTCCTCGTTCGACACATCACCGTCGTAGCCGGTGATCGTGGTGCGGCGCTCGTCGCCATAGCGCTCGACGATCTCCGCCAGCTCATCGCGGACGATGGTGCGCTGCCGCTCAGGCTTGTCCAGAATGTCGAGGTAGTCCGTGATCTCCCGCTCCAGCTCGGCGAGATCCTCGACGACCTTCTGCCGCTCCATCGCCGCGAGGCGCCGCAGCTGGGTCTCCAGGATGTAGTTCGCCTGGATCTCATCGACGTCTAGCAGCGCCATCAGCCCGGTGCGCGCGTCGTCCACCGTCGGGGACCGGCGGATCAGCGCGATCACCTCGTCGAGTGCGTCCAGCGCCTTGACCAGGCCGCGCAGCAGGTGGGCGCGCTCCTCGGCCTTGCGCAGCAGGTACCGGGTACGCCGGACGATGACGTCGAGCTGGTGCCGCACGTAGTGCCGGACCACTTGGTCCAGCCGCAGCGTGCGCGGCACGCCCTCGACGATCGCCAGCATGTTGACGCCGAAGGTGTGCTGTAACTGGGTGTGCTTGTAGAGGTTGTTGAGCACCACCTTGGCGACCGCGTCACGCTTGATCGTGATCACGATGCGCATGCCGATGCGGTCGCTGGACTCGTCGTTGATCTCAGAGATCCCGCCGAGCTTGCCGTCCCGCGACAGCGCGGCGATCGACTCGACGAGGTTGTCCGGGTTGACCTGGTAGGGCAGCTCGGTGACCACCAGGGTGGTGCGCCCCTTGGCGTCCTCCTCGACTCGCACCACGCCGCGCATCCGGACCGAGCCGCGACCGGTGCGGTAGGCGTCGGCGATGCCCTCGGTGCCGACGATCAGGCCGTGGGTCGGGAAGTCGGGGCCCTTGATCCGCTCGATGAGTGCGCCGAGCAGGGTGTCGTCGTCAACGTCGGGGTTCTCCAGCAGGTAGACCACACCCGCGCCAACCTCGCGCAGATTGTGCGGCGGGATGTTCGTCGCCATCCCCACCGCGATTCCGGAACTGCCATTGACCAGCAGGTTGGGGATCCGAGACGGCAGAACGACGGGCTGCTGGGTGCGCCCGTCGTAGTTCGGCTCAAAATCGACGGTGTCCTTGTCGATGTCCCGCAGCATTTCCATCGCCAGCGGGGTGAGCCGGCATTCCGTGTACCGCATGGCGGCTTGCGGATCGTTGCCCGGGGAACCGAAATTTCCCTGCGGGTCGACCAGCGGGTACCGCATGGCCCAGGGCTGGGCCATCCGCACCAGGGTGTCGTAGATCGCGGTGTCACCGTGCGGGTGGTAGTTGCCCATCACGTCGCCGACGACGCGGGCGCACTTGACGAAGCCCCGATCCGGGCGGAACCCGGAGTCGTACATCGAGTACAGCACCCGGCGGTGCACCGGCTTGAGCCCGTCGCGGACGTCGGGCAGCGCGCGCCCGACGATCACGCTCATCGCGTAGTCGATGTAGGAACGCTGCATCTCCTGCTGGATGTCGACCGGCTCGACGCGGTCTCCGTCCGGCGGCAGGATGATTTCAGTCACGGAGCTTGGTTCCCTTCAGGCGGCCACTGATGTGCGCGCGCAACCCAGCCAGTCTATCGGTCACGCACCGCGCTCCCTGCCCAGACGCACGCGGCTACCCGTGCCGCGCTGGCTCGGCCCGCCTGATCAGGTGCGAGCGCGGCGCAGGCAGCACTTCTTGTATTTCAGGGACGAGCCGCACCAGCACGCTTCGTTGCGGCCCGGTGGCCAGGCGATCTCCCGCGGATGCTCAGTCAGATGCTGCGCGTAGTCCTGACGGACCTGCGAATCGGTCGGATCGCCGCCGTTGAGATCGGCGTAGGTGGCCAGCTCGTCGACTGAACCGGCCAGCAACCCCAACCGGGGAACGCCGGACTCCGACCCCAGCAGCAGGGTCTGCTGCAGCGTGGCCCGGTACTCGTCCCACGTCTGGCCGTAGTGCTCGGCCAGTTCTGGCCAGCGCAGCAGGAGCCGGTCGAACTCCGGCTGCGGCCAGAACAGGAGCACGGCCTGCTCATCGTGCAGCTCATCATCCAGCGCATCCCCCACCACATCCATCAGCTGGTCGGCAAGGTCATCGAACTCATCGTGCGGCAGGTCCAGTTCGCGACGCAGCCGGTGCCGGTACAGCGCCAGCATCAACACCACCGCCGTGTCCCGCTCCTCGTCCGGGTCCATTCGCCGCGGCACCGGCTCCTGCAGGCGTTGCTGTGTGGTGTGCAGCGCGATGTGCAGTGCGGTGGTCATCCATTGCTCGGCGATCTCGGCATGCCCGCCCGCCTCCAACGCGTCACTGATATAGGACACGGCGTCGGGGTCCTCGGACAGCAACGGGCGCAGGGCCGTCAGCTCGGCCATCGCCTCGTCCTCACGCCCAAGCCGCAACAACAACTCGGCGTGAAACGCTCGCGGATAGCCCTCCGGATCACCGAAGACGCGGTACGCCTGAACAGCGCGCTCAGCCAGTACCTGAGCCGCCGGCAGATCCCCGGCGTGTTCGGTGATCTCGGCGGCCAACATCAGCGCATACCCGGTATCGGCCTCATCGGCCACCCGCCCCTGATCGACCGCGTTGACCAATTCGGCAGCGACCTCGAGCGGCTGATCAAGATCGAACGCGGTGCATCCGAGTTCGTCGAGATCGTCCGGAGTGAGTAGTCCAGTCGATGGCATGGGGCACCGTACTACGGTCTGATCGCCGGCTCAGCCGGCAGTCACCCCTCGCCGGGCAGCGTGGCTCCAAAGACCCCGCCGGGCCCGTCCTGGCGTTCACCCACACTGAGTGGCGAGCCTTCCTCGGCAGCGTCGGGGCCAGCGACTTCGACTGCCCCTGACCGCAAGTCAGAGTTGCACCGCGTCGGTACCAAGCTGCGCAAGTGCTTTGTTGATCTTTTCTAGGTCGAAGCACGCCGGGTCGTAGTTGATCGGTATCCACTCGCGGTACATCTCGTGCTCCGGGTGCTTCTCGTCGCCCAGGGCGCGTATGAGTTCGTCGAAGCCCCATGGGCCGCCACAGTCCTCGGGTGGGCAGGCCCGGCGCCCGGTCACACATCGTGGATAGGTCAGCGCCGGGTCGGCCCGGCCGACTGACTCCACGCTGATGTCGTGCCACCAGTCGTCGCCGAAGTCGTACCAGTAGGAGAACCGGTCTCCGGGCTGTAGCCGGGCCAGCGTCCGCCGCGCCTCGTCACTGGTCGCGTCGAGCATGTGCCTGGGGTCGGCGTACTCCCTGCCGTCCAGCTCGAACTGGTGCAGGTGGCAGTCGTACCAGCCCATCGCGGCCTGGATGACGTAGTGCAACTCGGCAAGGCTCATCTTGGAGGACACCTGCAGGCGTCGCCAGACTGGCGGCTTCATGTGCCGCAGCGACACCTTGATCGTGTGAATGCTGGGCCGTACCGGCATCGGGCGACTTTATTCGTCAGGCACTGAGCGTCATCATGGGGGGCGTCATCATGGGGGGCGCCTGACGCCGTGTTAACGGGAGTGGTCCGCGTCGTCTCGGCTGATGGCGATCCGATGCCAGTGCTCGTTGATGATGTGCCGGAGTTGATCGGAATTCTCGGACAGGCGGGAGACGTCTCGTATCACCATGAGGTTCGCCCGACCAGCCGCCACCTCAGCAAGAACCCCACGGCACCGCCTCGAAGCGCGGATACCGAGCGCGACCTCCGCAACCGTGTCAACCGGCACCACGCCGGCCCGATCACACCAGTCTTCCAGCTCCCGGACCTGCCGGTCGAGCGCATCGCGGCGTTGTGACCGGGCGTAGAGGATCGCGGTACGCGGCATACGATCAGTCTAGGTAACCGGCTATGTCGTAGGTCCAAGGATCTGCCCAGACCCGTCGCAGATCGGGCAGTTTTCCGCCGTCTGAATCTCCGGTACCCCAGGGTGGTCGTTCAGGTTCGCACGCTTCCACTTGATGATCACCTGGGCACCGTTGCACTGCGGGCATATGGCGAGGCGCCGCTGGTCCTTACCCATACCGACCCCCTCCGAGCCGCTGCTTGCTCCTCGCCAGCCTAGCCCTGAGTATTCACCGCGATCGTGCAGCCGAGGTGCATCGTCATCACGACAGTGCTCCAGCGCGGGGAGAATTATGACGCGCCGTCTGGTCCGGTCAGATTCCCAGCCATCCCGAGTGGGTGGCGCTCCGCCGAACGCTCAGCGGGGGAGGAGGCCGTCCAGTCGCAAGCCGACCGGGAAGGGCTCACTGGTGACGAACCGGTCCGTGACGGCACCGGCGTCCTGGTAGCCGAATTCCGCGGCGAGGTGGCACTCGATCAGTGTCACTGGGTCATCGAGGTCCACGATCCAGTAGTGCGGGATACCTGCGTCGGCGTACTCGCCACGCTTGATCACATGGTCAGTGCGGTGTGAACCGGGGGAGACGATCTCGACGACGACCAGCACGTCGCGGGCTCGCAGGATGCCTCCGTCGCGGCGTACCCGGCTGACGGCCGATTGGCGCACGACGACCAGGTCTGGCCGGCGAACGAACCCAGGTTTACCGCGCGGTGCGAGTTCAAGGTTGACATCGATGTCAGGGATCACCAGCAGTCCCGAGGGCAGCTCCTCGTCCAGCTGAACGAGGAGCCTCGCCATGGCGATCATGTGATCCGGCGCCGGGCTTGGCGACATGACCAGGTTGCCTTCCTGCAACTCCGAGCGGTAGCGGTCGTCCTCGCCAAGTGCGGCGTACGCATCGACAGTCAGCAGGCGGCCCGGCGGCTCTGGCACAGCTGTCACAGCGTCTCCTCGCGTTTCCAACCAGTCTTTCACGCCGTCCGCCGCGTTGGTGTCAGCCTCACAACGTCACGCCCGGGTCGCGGTGACCTGCCGGCTCAGTGCGCCGAACTCGACCCTAGCGTCGTGCGGCAGTCGGGAAGAACCTGGTGTCGAACTCGGCGACACCAGGGCTGTCGCGTCGCCGCCGGGCGGTGTCGACGCGGCTAGACGTCGAGGAAGCGAACGTCCTGGGCGTTGCGGGTGATGAAGGAGCGGCGGGATTCCACGTCCTCGCCCATGAGGACGCTGAACAGCTCGTCGGCCGTTGCCGCGTCGTCCAGGGTGACCTGGAGCAGGATCCGGTTGGTGGGGTCCATCGTGGTCTCCCACAACTCCTTGGCGCTCATCTCACCCAGGCCCTTGTAGCGCTGGATCGCGTCCTCCTTGGGCAGCTTGCGGCCTTGGATACGGCCGGCTTCGATGAGTCCGTCGCGTTCCCGGTCGGAGTAGGCGTACTGCGCCTCGACTCGCGGCCACTTGATCTTGTACAGCGGTGGCTGGGCGAGGAACACGTGCCCGTGTTCGACCAGCGGGCGCATGAAGCGGAACAGCAAGGTCAGCAGCAGGGTGCGGATGTGCTGGCCGTCCACATCGGCGTCGGCCATCAGCACGACCTTGTGGTAGCGCAGCTTGGCCAGGTCGAACTCGTCGTGGATCCCGGTGCCCAGCGCGGTGATCAGCGCCTGCACCTCGGTGTTCTTCAGCACCCGGTCCAGTCGCGCCTTCTCCACGTTGATGATCTTCCCGCGGATCGGCAGGATCGCCTGGTACAGCGAGTCCCGGCCGGATTTCGCCGAGCCGCCCGCGGAGTCGCCCTCCACGATGAACACTTCGCTGCGGGAGGGGTCGGTGGAGCGGCAGTCGGACAGCTTGCCGGGTAGGCCGCCCAGATCACCTGCCGATTTGCGACGCACCAGTTCCCGGGCGCGCCGGGCGGCCATCCGGGCCTGTGAGGAGGAGATCGCTTTGTTGATGATCGTCTTGGCCTCGGTGGGGTTGCGTTCCAGCCAGTCGATCAGCCATTCGTTGCAGGTGCGCTGGACGAACGACTTGACCTCGGTGTTGCCCAGCTTGGTCTTGGTCTGGCCTTCGAACTGCGGCTCGCGGAGCTTGACCGACACGATGGCGGCCAGGCCCTCACGCACGTCGTCACCGCTGAGCGCGGAGTCCTTCTCCTTGAGCAGCTTCTTCTCTCGCGCGTAACGGTTGACCACGGTGGTCAGTGCGGAGCGGAAGCCTTCCTCATGGGTGCCGCCCTCGTGAGTGTTGATCGTGTTGGCGAAGGTGTAGACCGACTCGGTGTACCCGGCGTTCCACTGCATCGCGACTTCGACCTCCAGGCCATCGCCTTTGGCCTCGAAGCCGATCACTTTGCGGTGGATGGGGTCCTTGGAGTTGTTGATGTGCTGAACGAAGTCCTCCAGGCCACCGGGGTAGCAGTAAGTCTGTTCCTTGACCCGCGCTAACTGTCCCCCAGCGTCCTCTCCGTTCTTGTCGGGGATCCGCTCATCTCGTAGCGTAATCATCAGGCCCTTGTTGAGGAAGGCCATCTCCTGAACGCGACGCGCCACCATCTCAGTGTTGAAGTTGGTGGTCTCCAAGATAGTCGGATCGGGCCAGAAGGTCACACTCGTGCCGGTCTCGCGAGTTGGTTCACCCTTCTCCAGTGGTCCGGGAACGGCTTCTTTGTAGGTCTGCCGCCACACGTGTCCCTTCTGTTTGATCTCCACCTCGAGGCGGGTTGACAATGCGTTGACCACAGAGACGCCCACGCCATGCAGGCCGCCGGATACGGCGTAGGCCTTTCCGTCGAACTTGCCACCCGCATGGAGAACAGTGAGTGCCACCTCGACACCCGGTCGTTTGAGCTTCGGATGGATGTCAACCGGAATACCTCGACCGTTGTCGACCACACGGAGCCCACCATCCGCCAAGATCGTGAGGCTGAACCGGTCACAGTATCCGGCAAGAGCCTCGTCGACCGCGTTGTCGATCAGCTCCCACACCAGTTGATGGAGACCCCGTTCTCCGGTGGAGCCGATGTACATACCGGGGCGCTTGCGCACGGCCTCGAGGCCTTCCAGCACAGTGATCGACTCAGCGTTGTACTCGTCCTTCTTCGCTACCACGGGCCTGGTGTCTCCTCGCGCTCTGTCCAACGGACGTCAGGGGGTGCTGCTTCATGCGCTGCACTGCCACGTAGCCGGTATCGGCAGAAGGGGGTTCATCAGCGCCAGCCCACTAGGACCATTCTACTGGTGAGCTACCTCAGAACAGGGTCCAGGACACCCCTCACTCGGTCACAGACGCCCGAACGGCGACGCCTGAGGGTCCCCCCCCCCCCACTCGCCCAGGCGAGGGTTACCCGCGGCAGGCAGCTCACCGGGCTCGCCTTCATGGATGCCCCTTCGCGTTCGCGTCACCACCGGCGGGTACCGCCCCAGCGACCAGGCGAGCATCGTGACACGTCGGACGTGTTCATGACCGTGCTGGCGACAAGTCCGGCCCGTACAATACTTGGCTCGTCAGTACTTCTCGATCTGGTCGATCCAGTCTTGCTTGAGCCTACGCAGGTTGTCGTGGAAGGCGTTGATGTCGGTGCCGTAGGCGACGACGCAGCCGCCGGCCATATCGGGGACGGCCTGGCAACCGTGCACCAGCCGCCCTCCGGAGGCGAGAGCGCAGGTTCGAATCCCGCCGGGGGCACCCATGTGGTCTTACTCGAACTGTGGGCAGAGGTCACCAGGGTGTGGTGGTTGGTCTGGTCGTGGTGGTTGGTGGGGTTGTCTGGTCTGTCTGCTGGGGTGTGGGGTGCTGGCTGGGCAGGGGGCAGGGGGCCTTCGTGGTTGTAGTGGCGTGCTAGGGGTATGAGGGTGTTGAAGGGTTCGGCTAGTTCGTCGTCGATGATGCCGTGTGTGTCCGTCATCAACCTGAGCGCATGCGGGGCAACCCCAGTAACCAGCCACCACAAAACATGCTTCACGAAATCCCACCACCAGGAATCCATACCCCAACCCTCCTACGTGTCCTAACGGTCCGATTTTTCGACCACACATAGGTTTAACCTGAACGGCTGGACGAAATCAGCTCAAAAAGGGCGGGGTTGCACCCTGATCCCAGACCGCGCACCGGCACAGTCCCGGCAAGAACCTGGCAGCAAACAGGCAAAAGGCCATGCCGCAAGAATTGTCGCAAGCATGACACAAGCTCGAAACCGTCCAAGGACGCCAGCACGCGAAAGCTATCTAAACGGGCTCAGCCTCCACTGGTGCCCTGACGACAAGGGGTACTATCCGAGATAATGAGTCGGCGGTCTGACATCCTTACCTCCCAAACCCCAGCCCCACCAACCGCTCATCCAACGCCTTCACGGCAGACGTGTCCTCCCACGGCTCCATCCGGTCACGGGCAGTCTTGACTTCACTTGTTAACCGGGTCGAGCGGATTCGAGCCGCCAGCAACGCTCCCTCGCCAATAACGTGCGTAGCCTCGTCAACCTCACCGACTAGCAGGCGGGCAGTGCCCAAGCGAAGCGTGCAGTATGCGAGGCCGTGGGTAAACGAATTGTCAAATAGTTGGAGTCCCCTGCTGGCGCTGGCGGCAGCTTCTGCTGGTTTGCCGAGCCGCAACAAACACTCGCTCTGTTTGCTGGCAACCAGCCCCTCATCAAACCAGTAGACCGGCGACTCAGGTGGCCTCCGGCCAGCTGGTACCGCAAGCCCAGTCAGCGCCCGGTCAAACTCGGTCATACATTCCGTGTGCTGGCCGTCAAAACCGTAAGCCGAAGCAGCTCGCTCCGCTGCGCAGGCTTGGAGTAGTACGTCATCAGTCTTGCCCGCCAAACTCTGAGCGGCTACCGCGAAGTCAATCCCGGCGTGAACTTTCCCGTGCCAGGAAGCGAAGTAACTCATATTGCACAGTGCGTAGCTAGCCAACTCAGTGTTACGGGCTTCCTGAGCGGCCTCACGCGCCTGGTCGCAGTAGTGCATGGCGCTGGCAAGGTCATCAAGATCGAAGAAATAGGTTCCGACAGAGCTGGACATACTGCTGTAGACCGACAACAGTCGGGGACGAAACACGGTCGAACACTCGGCCAGCAAGGCATGAACCAACTGCCGCTGCGCAAGCACGGTGGCAAGCACCGCATGCGGTCCCAGCGCATCCTCTTGCCGCTTACACCGCTGAAGCATAGTCTCAATATGGTCGATAACCCGAGCATCTACCCGGCTTGGCAACACAATAGCCTGGGCCAGGCGCTCCTGCTCGTCGGTGTCTAGGCCACTCACAGGAGCAGCGGCAAGCGTAGCTGCCGCCCAGCCCAGTAACCAGAGTAATTCCCGACGATTCATCCTATGAGCCCATTCGCCAAAAACGTTCTTGAGCTGGTCGCGTAGCCGATCTTCCCATTCAGCAGGCATCGCCTGGGTCATACCGCTGAGGAATGCCAGGGGCATCAACGGCCCTGCCAAGCCCTCTGCCAGTTCCACGCTGGTAGCCCTGCCAAAGCCCGCCACGATCTTTTGGGCGGTGGAGACGGTCAGCCGATCCGTCTCCCACGGTACCCGCAGTGACACAGCAGGAGCTCGCAGTGCACGAGCCTCAGCGTACGCCCTGACCAGCTCCACTTCCCGGCTCCGCGCTTCATGCTCCCGCGTGGCCGCTGGCACCTGCTCCCATCCCGCCAGCACCGCCCCGTCAGCCCCCACCACCGACGCGGCTACTCCGAGGGCATGCCCCGTCGCTTCGACCCCCTCAAGGACCTGATTGAACTCGCCCAGCGAGAGCCCGAACGCGTCCGCGATCCGGGGACGCTGCCAGGGCTGCGGCTCGTATTCCCCCGACTCCCAGCGGGCAACCGTCGTGCGATCAACACCCAGACGCTCGGCCAGACCCTCTTGCGTGTAGCCAGCGGCCTTACGCGCTCGGGCGAAAGAACGACGCTTGACGACCATACCCAAGACCCTCCCCAGGTTCGCGACGCCTAGTGGAGCGTATCCCCGCCCCAGCTCAGCGACGCAGCGCCATATCCACGCCACACAACCACGCCCCCTCCCCGTCACCTCCGCGCTGTCCCCGTCCGAGCTGGCGGGATTGACTATCTGGCACGGCCCCAGGACCGGGAAGACGACCTACCCGGGCGCGGTAGGTGCCTGCCGGTCGCCCACGCCGTCCGCTCAACGGACAGGCAGCACGAACACCGGCAGAACCCACCCCCCCCCCCCGAACCGCGCCTGCCCCATATGAGGTGGCTCGCCCCGGTCCTGGGTGCCGTCCCAGCCAGACGAGAGAACTGAGACGACCAGGAGCCACACCCACCCATGAAGACCGTAGACGACCAGGGAAAACATCACCGAACCCATCACGTAAACCTCCCCAACCCTACGGAGGAACCAGCCATCAAGCCCCTGACCCACAGCGCACTGCGGGTCACTGGCTCCGTGTCGTGTTGAGGCCCGTGGCGTGAGCGCCCCACAGCCGTGGTCGGAGCGGCGCAAGAACCGTGTCACGGTCCCCGCCAGCTGCGACACGTGCGGGGGTCCCCGGGGCTTCACGAACCTCCTGGTCACCAAACTGCCGGACGGTCGGATTCAGTTCGATCCGCACGCCACAGGGGTGTGCACGGTCACGGTGGAGGAAGACGCCGCCCGGACGGTGATGAACGCCCTGGCGAGGTGGTTGGGATGAGCTGATACGTGCGCTCCCTGGCCCCGGGGGATGCGCACCAGGGCGCGCTCGATGAGGGTCTCGTGCGCGCGGCCTGCGGCCTGAGATTCCTCCCGTCGCGGGAATTGGGTCAGGCCCGCTACTGCGAACTGCCCGAACCCGAGCGGATCTGCCGGGGTGTCTGGCGCGGGAGAAGGGTCAGACAGCGATCCCGGCGACCCGCGCGTGGCACCCGGAGGAGGTGATCAGTCTGGCGGTGCGCGACCTCGGGGACGGCCAGATCACGCTGAACTCCGATGCCGACGGTGGGTACGCGCTCACCGTGCACGCACCCACCGCTGTTCGACACGCTCAGGGAGTGGCTTGGAATGAGCGCCTCGACCACCGTGAACGAGTACTAGCCTTTCTAGGCGGCTGGCCAGTCCAGCACCACGCGTTCGGTGCCGCCGTCGAATGCGGCGGTGATCTCCAAGCGGCCACCGATGGCGTCGAGGTATCGGGCGAGCAGCTCGATTGTCGCGACCGCCCCGTGCTCGATGTGGCTGACCCGCGCCTTCGACACACCCATTCGCTCGGCCACGTCAACCTGGCGCAACCCGGCTCGCTTGCGCTGCTCGACCAGCCGCCGCAGCGCTAGCCCACGGCGCAGCTGCTCGACGCGCTGCACGCGTTCCTCGGCGCTGCCGAGCACATCACCCAGCTCCGCACTCACCTCGTCCCAGGTGTGCCACTCGGTCACGATCCCACCTCCTTGATCCACTGCTCGTACCGATGCTCGGCGAGCGCCACAGCTCGCCCGTACCAGCGCTTCCAGTTACCCGCCTTGTCTCCGGTGACCAGCAGGACCGCCCGAGTCGCCGGATCGAAGGCAAACAGGATCCGTATCTCACTCGCACTAACGGTAAGCGTCCTTCGGGCTGTCACTGCGATGATGAAGACATCCGGCCCTGACCTGTAGATTATTCGATGAGTCCTACCCAGCCGAAGCGAGGCCCTGGCAGGTCCATCGTTTGGTTCGGGCAGCGCTGTACGTTGGCCGAACACTGCCCACGGCCACACCGTCGGCAGTGACGAGCCGTTGCCGGAGCACGTCATGCGGGAGCGGCGCGGCCGTTCGGTGGTGCAGTCGGTGCGCCTGCCGGCCGGGGCGTTTGCCGCGATTGAGGGGGTTGCGGCGCGCGCAGGGGTACCGGTGAGTGCGCTGATTCGGGGGTGGGTGCCGCAAGGATTGGCCAGTGAGCAGGGCATGTCCTTTCGGGAGGGGATCGAGCGCCTCGCCGCTGACGCCGACCGCCTCCGGCGGCTGGTTGCCGCCAGCGAGGTCGCCTAACCCGTTAGGCGCCGTCCAAGGAATATCCCGCACGTGTCCGTGAGCGGATGACGGCGTGTCAGCACGTTAACAGAGCTTCAATGCACGAGCCCTGGCACGACTGAAACCTACCGGAGGTTCCTCCTGTTTCGGCAGGTCAGGTGTGGTGCCCCCGGCAGCACTATGTGGCACGTTATGGTGGGTCAGGTCCCGTAGTAGGTGAAGGCGCCCCAGTCGCGGTAGTTCGGGTGGCGGGCGCGGGTCTGGTTCTGGGCGGACCGAAATGCGTTCACCTGGATACTGCCCTCGGCGAGGTGGGCGTATAGCGCGGTGAAGAAGGCCGCGGCGACCGTCGGCTCGACGGGCCACAGTGCTCCGACGACAGCTCTGGCGCCCGCGCGGAGGAAGGCCAGGGCGAGGCCGTGCAGGTTATCCAGGCCACGCAGATCCCGTTCCAGGATCTGGTAGGCGTGTGGCGCGCCACCGGCCAGATAGACACGGGCAAACAGCGGCGCGTCAACATTCTGGGTGCCGTGCGCGGCCAGGTGCAGGTACCGGGAGGTAGCGATCATGTCCAGCGCGGCTGCTGGGGTCGCGTCGTCTCCAGTTAGTGGACGGTCGCAGAACAGGCTGGCGATGCGCTCGGCCTGCTCGTGCAGTGATGTTTCCTCGGGCAGCCCCACAAGGAGACCACCGGTCGCGCACGCGATCGCGCTGACGCCGGGATGGGCCGCGACGGTTTCCAACGGCCGGAATAAGCATTCCACCGACGGTAGGATGGTCACGGTGAAGAAGTCGGCCAGGATTCCGTCCCGGAACGGCAAAAGGTCGAGGTACCGGCGCTGTGCACGCAGGTCGGGATCGTCGGCCATCAAGGGCCACACGACATCCAGGATCGCTCGGCAGGCGCCCGCTTGGAACACCACTATGCTTAGTAGCCGCACGGCGGTGGCAGCGACCAGTACCGTGTACACCAGACCGTCGGTCATCAATTCGCCCGGTGCCGCTATCGGGCGCCCGGCTACCCGGTCGGGCCGGCTACGCAGGAAGTGCAGCCATAGCAGACGATTACACGCCAGTGGTTCGCCGTCCGGCGGCAACAGCGCCACCGACTCGTCACACCATCTGTCCACTTCAGCCAGACTGCCGCAGTCGGCCAGGTACCGCGAATACTCGGCGAAGGCCAAGTGCGCCAGCACCTCGCCCCTGGTCTCGCCGGTAAAACCCCCGGCGGCCACCACCAGATGGTGCATGGCCCGGCCGAGTCCGACGGGTCGATCGGTGGTGCCGAGCAAGGTCCCTGCTGCCGTGCCGCTTCCGCTCCTCGGCGCTGCGCGCCTGTGGTGAGATTCGGCTTGCCACCGAATGGACCAGCTCCATCGAGCTGCCGGTCGGGTCGTCACGGTGGCGGCGCCGACGAGGTCAAGACCGACGCGGGTATCCACTACGGGACACGGTGGCCGTCATAGACGCTGAACACCCTGCAAAAGCCCTGGTAGGACTCCGGAGACACCCCAGAGTACGATGGGTCCCGGCCTCCGAGGGCGGCGTGCGCCAAGACGTACTCAACACGACGTTTCTCGTTGAAGAAAGTGCCGTGATAAAGCTCGTCTACTGTCCATGACAGTGCCCATTTGACGCAACACGTCAAGGTGGTACTCGTCAACGCCGAGCGACAGGATACCGGGGTCGTCGAGATGAGCGGGACGGAACAAATAGGCGTAGACCTCCTCGGCGACACGGAGCACCTCGGTGCCGTCCTCGACCCTGCGTCCGTACCGGTGTACGAAATCTGCCACCCGCTGTTCGTATGTCGCGTCGCTGGTCTCACGCCGGCCAAATCCACCACGTCTTGATCGGCTCCCATCGATTCGCCAGAGCGTCGTTCAGCCGTAGGTGTCTCGGGGGCCGCGACCGCGGACGTGCCGGGGGCCGTGCACCCAGTTCGGCGCCGCCGGGCCCTGTACCCGCAGCCGGTTGACCACGCCTGGCCCGACGCCGGCGGTGATCCGCGCGATGAGCTGCCGTTGCAGTAACCGGAGCTGGGTGGCCCACGCTGTGGAGCTGGCCCGCACCAGGAGCTCCCCGTCCTTCAGCGACACGGGCTGGGCATGCTCGGCGAGTTCGGCACCCACCAGCTGCGCCCACCGGGCGAACACCACCCCCGCGGACACCCGGTCCACCCAGCCGCGATCGGCGACGAGCCGGGACGCCAGCCGACCCAGTGGCTGCGGGTCCCGGTCATCCGGGCGCGCACCGGACCAGCCACGGCGTCGCCGAGGCACCGCTTGCCTGCCGGCTGACGTGCGACGCCCAGCGCGGGCGGACTCCAGGGCAGCGCGGGCGATATCAGCACCTCTCGGCCCCCCAGGGGGAGTCCCGGGTGAGCTTTGAGGTTCATTGAACATCGACTTGTCCACACTATCCACAGGGTTATCCCCAGTTGGGGGCAGTTCATCGGACACGGCGCACGTCCCCGCAGTGCACGTCGAACCGCGCCCCCTGAAGTTCGTCGGGCACGTCGGCTGGCACCGCCGCGGTGACCACCACCTGCTCGGCAGCCAGCGCGACCTCGGCAAGGCGGGACCGGCGATGGGTGTCCAGCTCGGTGAAGACGTCATCGAGCAACAGCACCGGCTCGGCACCGCCGCAGCGCAGCAACTGGTAGCTGCCCAGCCGCAGGGCCAGCGCGAACGACCACGACTCACCCTGGCTGGCGTAACCCTTGGCTGGTCTGCCACCCAGCTCAAGCTCCAGATCGTCGCGGTGCGGCCCGACCAGGCAGACCCCACGCTCGAGCTCCGTCATCCGCACCCGGGCCAGCTGCGCCAGCATCGCCACCTCCAGCAGGTTGACATCGGCCTTGCCCGCCCCGTGCACTCCCTCCGGGAGGGCGTCACCCAGGCTGCTGCGGTACTCCAGCTGGGCCGCGGCAGCCTCCGGGGCCACCGCACGGTAGGCCGCAACGACATACGGGGCCAGTTCGAGGACGAGGTCCAGCCGGGCCCCGAGCAGCTCTGCGCCATGCCGGGCGAGGTGACCGTCCCAGACGTCCAGGGTGCGCAGATCAGCCGCCCCGCCACCGGACCGGCGCGCCACGCCGGCGGACTTGAGCAACGCGACGCGCTGGCGCAGCACCTTGTCATAGTCAGCTTGCACGCCGGCCAGCCGGGGCGCCCGCAGGACCAGCAGATCATCGAGGAACCGGCGGCGTTGCGCTGGGTCACCGCGGACCAGCGCCAAGTCCTCCGGCGCGAACAGCACGCTGCGCAGCACACCGAGCACCTCCCGCGGTCGCGGCACCGGGGAGCGGTTGAGCCTGGCCCGGTTAGCTCGCCCGGGGGAGATCTCCAGCTCCACGGTCAGCTCCCGGCCGGCGTGCGCCACCGTGGTGCGCACGATGGCGCGCGGGGCACCGTGGCGTACCAGGGGTGCGTCGGTGCTCACCCGGTGCGAACCCAGTGTGGACAGGTAGCCCAGCGCTTCGAGCAGGTTTGTCTTGCCCTGCCCGTTTGGGCCGACGAGCACCGAGACACCGGGGTCGAAGTCGAGCTCGGCGTGCTCCCAGGAGCGGAAATCAGTGACCGCAAGCTGCCGGACGTACACGCGCTAGTGAGGATTTTGTGTGTTGGATGAATTGGGGCCGGATGAACTGGGGCTGGCCTGCTCGACGGCGTGCCCACCGAACTGCTGGCGCAACGCGGCCACCGCCCGCATCGCCGGAGAGTCACTCTGCCGGGAGGCGAACCGAGCAAACAGCGCCGCAGAGATCACCGGCGCGGGCACCGCATGGTTGATCGCCTCCTCGACCGTCCAGCGGCCCTCCCCGGAGTCCTGCACCCAACCGCGTAGTTGTGCCAGTTCCGGGTCGTTGTCCAGAGCCGTGACCAGCAGGTCCAGCAGCCAGGAGCGAACCACCGTGCCGCGCCGCCAGGCTTTGAGCACCGCGGGCACGTCGGTGATCATTTCGGCGGCTTCGAGCAGTTCGAAACCCTCCGCGTAGGCCTGCATCAGGCCGTATTCCACCCCGTTGTGCACCATCTTGGCGAAGTGCCCGGCACCGACGTCGCCCGCATGCACGAAGCCCTCGTCCCGAGGACCCTCGGGACGCAGCGCGTCAAACACCGGCATTAGCCGCGTGACATGCTCCGCAGCACCGCCGACCATCAGGCCGTAGCCATTGCGCCGGCCCCAAACCCCGCCGGAGACTCCACAGTCCAGGTACCCGATGCCGCCCTGGGCAAGTAGTTCGGCGTTTACCTGATCATCGGTGTAGTGCGAGTTACCACCGTCGATGACGAGATCACCCTCGGAGAGTAACCCGCCCAACTGGATCACCGTGGCCCGGGTCGGGTCACCGGCCGGCACCATGATCCACACGGCGCGTGGCGCGGACAGGCGGTCGACCAACTCGGCCAGTGAATCGACGTCCCGGGCCCCGGGGCTGCGGGCGAAACCGAAGACCTCGATGCCACCGGCGCGCAGCCGGTCACGCATGTTGGCGCCCATCCGGCCCAATCCGACGAGTCCAAGCTGCACGAGGGTCCTTCCCGTAGTGGGTGCCCCTACCGTAGCGGCGGCTGGTGCAGGTCGATGGGTTGGATCGAGTTGTGGGATCGACCGCCCCAGGCATCCACCGCCCTGGTGTTTTGGGTCTTCTTGTGAAGAGAGAACACCAGTAGCAGTAGTAAGTCCTGTGGGCGGTGTGGACGCCCGCTGTCTGCCCAGTTCCGCCGGTGTGGTGCGGTGTGGAGCGCACCGGTTGCCGTTCAGGCAGCGTGCTGGCCGGCGGTGGACAGCGGTGGTGCGCCGGGGTGCGATGCACAGCGGCGCCCAGTTATCCACAGAGTTGTCCTCAGATGTGGGTAGACCCCGGGTTCGACGTCGAGTCGACCGGTGCGCGGGTGGTGTTCGACGGTAGATACGTCACCGCAGCAGAGGAGTGTCTGCGGGCGGCTGGCCCCGGCCATCATCATGGTCGGTTGACGCGCGCCAGCCCCGGTTGTCGGGGTGGTCGATCCAGATCTGGTGCTTGGCGGTGTTGGGGGTGATGGTGATGCCGAGTCGGTCGCGGGTGGGACTTCCGACGGCCCTCCAGGCGTGGTGGTGTTGGTCGAGTTCGTCCCAGAGTCGGCGTGGTCCTGCTTGCACGGCGATGAGGCCGTTGTCGGCCAGTGTTTGGTAGGCCCAGGAGCCGTCGCGTGCGAGGAGCCAAGTGAGCATGCCGGGGGCTCCTGGGGGTTGGAACCAATGCATGGCGACCCCGGAGGTGCGCAGCGCGGCGAAGAGGGGAAAGTCGTTGCCGGTCAGCTCGGTGGCCGCCAGGGTCGTGGGGGTGCGCTCACCGTCATCGTCAGCGCGAACGGCGCGTTGAAGCAGGGCGAGGGTGTCCGGAGTGGGGTAGCCGCGCAGGGGCATGAACGCGCCGTATTCGGGGAGGAACCGACCGGACGCTGATCCATCGTTGTTGACGGTGAGCAAGATCATCCCGCCGGCGTCGAGTTCGGTGTAGAGGTGGGTCAAGATCTTTCCGCCGGGCTTGGTCTGTTCCGCCCAGGCGGCGGGTACCTGGGGAAAGGAGCAGGTGGCGATCACCCGGTCATACGGCGCGGCGGGCGGAAAGCCGTGTGTGCCATCCGCGACCTCGATCGTGGGCCGGTAGCCGGCGGCAGCCAGCGCACCTCGGGCGCGCTCGATCACGGCCTCGTCGAGGTCGATAGAGACCACGCAGTCCTGGCCGAGCAGGTGGGCCAGCAGGGCCGCGTTGTACCCGGTGCCGGTGCCGATCTCCAGCACGCGCATCCCCGGCCGCAGATCCAGGGCGTGAAGCATCCAGGCCATGAGGCGGGGTTGAGTGCTGGAACTACTCGCGCGACCGGGTGTGGGACCTGCCTCGCGGATGCGGTGCCACGCCGAGTCGTCTGCGTCGAGTTGGGTGACCAGTGTGCGGTCGGAGTAGACCGAGGCCAGCCACTCGGGGTCGTTGGAGTCCACCGCCCGGTAGCCGCCTTCGTCGGCGTGCAGGAAGAAACGGGGAGTGAACAGGTGGCGGGGCACCGTGCCAAATGCCTCCCGCCAGTCCGGGGAGGTGATGGCGCCCTCGTCGGCGAGCGTGGCGGCCAAGGCGTGCCGCAGGTCGGCGGCCTGTTGAATGTCGTGGGCACTCGGGGCGGTCATGGTGGGGTGGTCCTTCCCTGCAGCGCATCGGCGATGGCGGAGGCGATACGCGGGGTCAGCTCGCTGATCCAGGCCCACTGCCCGTTCGGATTGACATCGCCGATGAAGACCCAGTGGTCCGCTGGGGTGATGATGAAGTCGATCGCGGCGAAACGCAGGCGCAGCAACGACAACAGGCTCCTGACCGCAGTCTGGATGGGCGCCGGGGTGGGAATAGGGGTGTAGGAAAGACTGTCGTAGTCGGCCCGCCAATCGATGCGGGCGCGCTCGGAGTTCGCGTCGATACGGGCGGCGAAGCACTGGCCGTCCACCACGGTCAACCGGACCTCATAAGCCTTCTCCTGGCGCTGCTGGAACAGGCACGCGGTAGCGGCGATAGCCGCATCATCGAGCTCGGACGCCTGGACGGGTTGGGTGTAAATGAAGTCCCGGCCGTGCTCGTGCCTATAGGCGATACCGGACAGTGGCTTGTACACGATCGGGCCGACCTCGGCGGCGAAGGCCCGCGCCTCGGCCCCGCTGCTGGTGAGCAGGGTCGGCGGCACGTGCGGGCCCGCCCGCCGGGCGGCGGCGTATTGCACGGGTTTGTATTCACAGCGGGCGATGTCGGCGGGATGGTTGAGCCAGCCGGGCAGGCAGGACAGCAGGCCGCCGAAGCCGAACCGGGCCTCCTTGACCGCCCACTTGGCGTCTGGTTCAGACAACTCCGGATCGACCTGATAGATCGACGGGCGCCGGTAGTAGACAGCACCGACCTCGGCGAGGGTGACCGATCGCGACGGGGTCCGCAAGCTGCCGGAATGGTCGGTGTCCAGCCGCGCGGAGACCGACAGACGCCGAGGGAACTCGGCGGTGTCGAACCGGAACACCGGCACACCCCGACCGTCCAACTCGGTGACGACATGGTCGGCGGTGACGTCGAACCGGTCGGTCACCACGGGGACCACCTCGGGTATCGGGTGTCAGTCCTCCGTCACGTCGTTGTCGCGTTCGTAGCGTGTGCCGTTCTCGGTGTTGGTCGGCGTCTGAGTGGGGCCGTCTGAGTGTTTGGCGGCCTCGATCACTCGGCCGTCTTCCTCGATCACGGCGATCTGGCGGTCCTCGTCGTAGCGCCAGATGGTGAAATCCACGACGGTACCTGCTTTGCTGGGTTGCGGGGGCGCGGCGAATCGCAGCCCGAACGGCCGCGCCCCCGCCCGGACCGACTCGATGACCAGCGCAGGGTCGTCCTTGTTCTCCCCTAACGGGAATACGCTGAAGGCGCCCAGCACAGGTTCAGCCGCGACACTCATCACCACTCATCTCCTCGCTCGACGGCGTGAGTTGATCACATGACCTTCGGCCGGTCGCGGTCTAGCGCCCATCCGGGAAATCGGATCGGAGTCTGCATCCCAGACCGGTAGACCACCACCTCGTGTTCACCCGGCCGACACCGCAGGCTAGATCGACGCTAGGGCTTCACGCTCCGGGAAGACCGGGCGTCGCCGGTGCCGAAGCGGTTGCGCAGGCTGTCGAGTTCCCAGACCTGGCGCCGGGCCCGGCGGTCCAGGGTGAGCACCAGCTCCCGGGCGAGCGGGTCGTTGCGGGTCCGGGTGGGCGCGATCCGGTCGGCGGTGTCCAGGTGGCGGATCGCCTCGGCGTCCCGGTCACCCCCGGCCTGCGCCCACCCACGGGCGATGTCGAAGTGCAGGTAGGAGCGGCGGTCCGCCGAGGCGAGCACCGCGGCCAGCCGCGGCACATCAGCCGTGACCCGCTCGGCGGCCTCCGGGCCGCGCTGAAGCTCCACCCCGATCGACGCCGACCACGCCGCGACATTGGCCGGTCCGAAGTGGTAGTTCAGGTCGTTGCGCTCGCCGGTCGACTTCGCCAGCTCCGCTGCCTGGGCCAGGTGGGTGTCCGCGTCCCCGCCGCGACCCTCGAGCGAGGCCAGCTGCGCCGACGCCAGGTGCAGCATCCCGGCCGCCTGCGCCGGGCCATTGTCGGCCGCTGTCGGGTCCACCGCCGACTCGACCGCGACCAGGGCGTCACCGAGCACCCGCGCGGCCCGGTGCCGGGCATTCAGCCGGGTCAGGTTCCCGGCGCGCGTCACCGCCGTGAACGCGGTCAGTGCCGGGTCGCCGAGCTGTTCGGCGGCGTCATAGCCGCGCCGTGCGACGGCCACCGCCAGCGCGGGGTGACCCAATGCCCGGACGGTGCCCGCGGCCGCGATGCATGCCTCCACCAGTGCGGCCAGTGCCGCACGGCGGGTGTCGCTGTCGCCGGTGGTGCCGTGGACGTGCAGCTCACTGAGCACCGCGCCGAGGTCCCGCCCGGCCAGCGCATACCGAGCTTCGTCACTGTGGGTATTGGCCTGCCGCGCCAGCCGCGCCAGCTCGGTCACCGGCCGCGCCGGGATGTCCGGCACGTCGCGCAGGGTGCAGTCGTAGACCGCGAGCTCGAGGCCAGGCACCGTGGCCATCGCGTCCGCTGTTGCCCGGTCCGGCGGCAGGTAGGGCTGCCCGGTCAGGTCGGCCACCGAGCAGCCTAGTGCGGTGGCCAGGTCGTCGATCAGTCCGCGCCGGTTGAACCCGCGCTGGCCCAGTTCCAGCAGCGACAGGTAGCCCTTGGTGATCCCGGCCAGCCCGGCCACCACCTCCAGGCTCATCCCGCGGCGTCGGCGGATCACCCGAGCGCGCGCCCCGATCCTTCGCGCGTCCTCAGCGTCCACGACAACCCCCTCCTCACCGGCGTCCTGAGCGCTCGCCCAGGGAGGTAGCACCAGGCTACGTGGCGTAGCACAGCACGGCCTGCTCGACGCTGCCCGGTCGTTGACCGGAAGCGACACCATGGGCACGATGTGGCATCTAGTCACCGGCCAGGGGAGGACTGATCGACATGGGCAAGCATGACAACAAGAGCACCGTGAACGGGCAGGGCACCTATGATCCTGCCCGGACCAAGGATGTGCAGGAGGCTGGTGGCGGCCGGCACAGCAGCGAGGACAAAGACGATAAGGACGACCAGGGGCACGAAGACGACGAGGACGGCAGCGAGGAGTGACCACCGCGTTGCGGGACCTGACCGCGCTGGTGGGCGACTACCTGACTGACTCGTGGCGGCCGGCGTTTACCGCGACACCCCGCGAGCTGTTCATTCCCGATCGGGCGCTGTGGGTGCGCGGTGGGGACGTGAAGATCCCTATTGATCGGGACACTGACCCGGATACCTGGATGACAGCGGTCTATTCCAACGACGCCATCGTCACTCAGGTCGATGACGGAGCCACCGGCGGCGAAGGGGACTGCACCTCGTCGTCGTCGATGCCCTCGATCATGCTGGTCATGCTCACCGCGCTGGACGCCCACGAGGGCCAGCGGGTGTTGGAGATCGGCACCGGCACCGGCTACAACGCCGCGTTGCTGGCGCATCGGCTGGGTGCTGAGAACGTGGTGAGCGTCGAGATCGACCCCGACATTGCGGAACATGCCAGGGCCAACCTGGCCAAGGCGGACCGGAATGTCACCGTTGTCACCGCGAACGGCGCGGTCGGCGACCCCCTCGGTGGCCCTTACGATCGGATTATCGCCACGTGCTCGGTCGGGACCGTGCCTTGGGACTGGGTCGCGCAGGCCCGGCCCGATGGTGTGATCGTCACGCCGTGGGGGCCGCCGATGGCCAATGATCACCTGCTGCGCCTTGAGGTTGGCCCCGACAGCGCGGTGGGCACCATTGTGGACTCGGTGGGGTTTATGCGGTTGCGTGCCCAGCGGTGGCACATCACCGACGAGCCGGATGACTTTCCTGACATCGCCGCGCGATCGTGCACGGATCTTGATCCGCATGAGGTGCTCGGCAATCACTCCACCCTCGCGGTGGCGCTGCGGCTGGGGGAATGCCGCGGGATTTTCGAAACCGACCCCACCACCGGGAGCGAAATCCTGTGGCTGCTGGCCGCTGATTCGTGGGCCTCGATCTCCGGTGGGCGGGTGCGCCAAGCCGGCGCCCGGAACCTGTGGGATGAGGCGGTGGCTGCCTACCAGTGGTGGACCGAGCACGGCCGCCCGGACCGCCAGCAATTCCACCTCACGGTGACCCGCGAGCGTCAATGGGTCTGGCTGGACGACCCGGCTAACACGGTCACCACCCTGACCTGAGCCGGCTGCGGCCGGGAAACCGCTAGCCTGGCGCTTTCACCCGCACCGATGTGTACCGCGCCCCGGGGCATCGGCGAGGGCTCCCTCCGGTGAAGTGAAGGTATGCAGTGATGGACGCTGACGACGCGCCGGCGATCGGTCAGCGGGTCCGCATGATCCGCCGCCGTCGCGGATTGAGCCTGGACGTGGTGGGCGGGCTCGCCGGCATCACCGGGCCCTATCTGTCGATGCTGGAACGTGGGCTGCGCGGGTTCAACCGGCGGGGCCTGGTCGAGGACCTGGCCGCCGCCCTGGGTTGCGCGGTGGCCGACCTGACCGGCCAGCCGTACCTGGCGCCGGACCGGGCGACCGCGCAGGGGCGGGCGGCGCTGCCTGGCATCAGCCTGGCGCTCAACGAGTTCGGCCCCGATGATGTGCCCGACGTGCACCCCCGGCTCCTCGATGAGTTGGTGGCCTGGGCCGACAGCGCGAACGAGCATCGTGACCAGGGCCGATACTCACTGGCCGGACGTGATCTGGGCACGCTACTGACCGAGCTGCAGGCGCACGCGCTGACGGCCGGGCCGGCCGACCGGGCTCGCGCGTTCACGGCACTCGTTCAGTCGTGCATCTTGGCCGGCGACGTCGCGAAAGCGCTAGTCGGAAATATCGACCTGTCGATCTCAGCGGCCAGACGCGGATACGACATGGCCTGTCGGTATGGCGACCCCGGGCTGATTGGCTTCACCCGATGGTGGTGGTCGCTCCCACTGATGTGGCTGACCGCGCGTGGTCGCGCGTCGCGGATGCTGACCGAGGGCATCGATGAGTTAGGGCTATCCGCTCACCTGCGCGGCGAGGACACGCTGCCTGCGGAGATGCTCGGCATGATGCATTTGGCGGTGGCGCAGTGCGCGGCGCGGGGCAAGCAGCCCGACGACGCGCACGCCCACCTGGCCGAGGCCGGGGAGATCGCCGCGCGGATCGGGGAGCGCAACGGGATGCGCATGCACTTCGGTCCGACCAATATCGTCCTGTGGCGGTTGGCGGTGGGTATCGAGCTAGGTGAGGGTGGCCGGGCGTACGAGGAGGCTACCCGGACACCGCCGGACGTCACCACGCTCAACAGCAAAGATAGGGAGTCGACGCTGTATTTCGATCTGGCTCGGGCGCTGGTGCAGGACGGAGCGCACCGCGACGCCGAGGCGATCCGGCACCTGGATACCGCGGACCGCCTCGCGCCGACCCGAATCCGTAACGACCCGATCGCCCGGGACCTGGTGCTCACCCTGGGCCGGCGGGCCCGGCGGCAGATGTGGGAGCTGGACAGCCTGCGCAACCGTTTCGGCGTCACCGGCCTTGGTTCACGGAATGTGGACAGCTAGCTTCGATCCCCGTGCTCTCGGAGCCGGGCGTAGGCCTGAAGCTCTCCCCACGCGCCGGCCACGGTTTCGCTGTAGGGAAGCGCAACGTCGGTGTCGAGGACGACGGTGCTCACGCGATGTCGGCTTGCCGGGTAGCGTAGAGGTCGGCCAGGAAGTCCTGGTACTCCTGCTCGGATTCCCACAGGTCGGGCTGGGCCAGCTCGTCGACGGAGACGATCGGCTCGACGCCCTGGCGCTTCGCAAGCTCGTCGGTCGGGATCTCTTCGACGGGCCAGCGCTTCGGCTGCTCGGTCGTGGATGACACGCCGATCACCTCCTCAGGACGAGTTGTATGGCTGGTCGTGGCAGATCACGGGCAGGGCGGGCGGTAGGGCAGGTCCGGTGACACGTACTTCGCCCACGTCGCGGGGGTGAGGGTGTTCGTGGTGGTGGCGCAGATCCGCTGGATTGTTTGCTCCACGTTCATCCCCCATAGCCGCACGGTGTGGTCGTCGCTGCCGGTGGCCAGGGTGTGCCCATCAGGACTGAACACCACCGAGAGGACGGAGTCGGTGTGGCCGGTCAGGGGTTGACCCAGGGGGACAGGGTGGGCCGGGTCGGTCACGTTCCACAGCCGCACCGTCCGGTCGGCGCTGCCGCTGGCCAGGGTGTGCCCATCCGGACTGAACGCCACGGCCATGACGTAGTTGGTGTGGCCGGTCAGTGGCTGGTCCAGAGATGTGGGGTGGGTCGGGTTGGTCACGTTCCACAGCCGCACCGTCTGGTCGCTGCTGCCGCTGGCTAGGGTGCGCCCGTCCGGGCTGAACGCCACCGCGTTGACGTAGTCGGTGTGGCCGGTCAGGGGTGAGCCCAAGGGGGTGGGGTGGGCCGGGTCAGTCACGTTCCACAAGCGCACTGTCTGGTCCTGGCTGCCGGTGGCCAGGGTGTGCCCGTCCGGACTGAACGCTACCCCGCTGACGGTGTTGGTGTGGCCGGTCAGGGATGGGCCCAGCGGGGTGGGGTGGGCTGGGTCGGTCACGTTCCACAACCGCGCGGTGTTGTCGTCGCTGCCGGTGGCCAGGGTGTGCCCATCGGGGCCGAACGCCACCCTGTTGACGGTGTGGGTGTGGCCGGTCAGGGGTGGGCCCAGGGGGGTGGGGTGGGCCGGGTCAGTCACATTCCACAACCGCACCGTCCGGTTGACGCTGCCGCTAGCCAAGGTGCGCCCATCCGGACTGAACGCCACCGCGCGGACGGTGTCGGTGTGGCCGGTCAGGGCGGCTACGGCGCTGGGGTGGACCGGATCGGTCACATTCCACAACCGCACCGTCCGGTCGACGCTGCCGCTAGCCAAGGTGCGCCCATCCGGGCTGAACACCACCGAGGACACGGAATCGGTGTGGCCGGTGATGAGTACAGAGGGGATGTTCCACAGCCGCACGGTCTGATCGGCGCTGCTGGTGGCCAGGGTGTGCCCGTCGGGGCTGAACGCTACCGCGTTGACGGTGTTGGTATGGCCGGTCAGGGGTGGGCCCAGGGGCGTGGGGTGGGTCGGGTTGGTCACGTTCCACAGCCGCACGGTCCGGTCGTAGCTGGCGCTGGCCAGGGTGTGCCCGTCGGGGCTGAACGCTACCGAGGAGACGTAAGAGGTGTGGCCGGTCAGGGATTGACCCAGGGGGGCGGGGTGGGCTGGATCGGTCACGTTCCACAGCCGTACGGTCTGATCGGCGCTGCCGCTGGCCAGCGTGTGCCCGTCGGGGCTGAACGCTACCGCGTTGACGGTGTTGGTGTAGCCGGTCAGGGGTGTGCCCAGGGGCGTGGGGTGGGTCGGGTCGGTCACGTTCCACAGCCGCACCGTCCGGTCCCAGCTGCTGCTGGCCAGGGTGTGCCCATCCGGACTGAACGTCACCGCGTCGACGTAGTTGGTGTGGCCGGTCAGGGGTTGACCCAGCGACGTGGGGTGGGTCGGATCGGTCACGTTCCACAGCCGCACCGTCTGGTCCCGGCTGCCGCTGGCCAGGGTGCGCCCATCCGGACTGAACACCACTGCCCTGACGGTGTTGGTGTGGCCGGTCAGGGGTGGGCCCAACGGGATGGGGTGGGTCGGATCGGTCACGTTCCACAGCCGCACCGTCTGGTCGCTGCTGCCGCTGGCGAGGGTGTGCCCATCGGGGCTGAACGCCACCGCGTTGACGAAGCTGGTGTGGCCGGTCAGGGGTGGGTCCAGCGGAGCGGGGTGGACCGGGTCGGTCACGTTCCACAACCGCACCGTCCGGTCGGCGCTGCCGCTGGCCAAGGTGCGCCCATCCGGGCTGAACGCCACCGCTTTGACGTGATCGGTGTGGCCGGTCAGCGGGGTGGACAAGGCGGCGTTCCCGGTAGTGACTAGGGCCGTGTAGAGGTCCGGAGTCGGCCGCATGCGGTAGGCGGTGAGGTCGAGTTGCGCCGCGAGGGACACGTCAGTGCTGCGCAGCCGGTCGGCTTGGGCGGTGATCTGGTTGAAGATGGCGGTGTCGCGTTGTGCCTGGGCGGTGCGGCGTTGTTGGAAGGCGAATACCGACGCGGCGGACACGAGCAGCAGCAGGATCGACAACACGGCGATAATGCCATTGCGGCGACGCCGTGCGCGCTCCCTGGCAGCGGTGACGTGCCGGGCGGTGGCATCGAGGAACGCCCGAGCCTCATCATCGAGCTCCACAATGGGCGCAGCGGGGTTGTGACGGCCGCCGTCGCCGGTCATCCCCAAGGTGGCGAGGGTGGTGGTGAGCCGCTTGTCGTCCCAAAGATAGTGCTCGAGTCGGCCCTCACTGGTCCACTCCGCGGCCGCTTGCTCCACTGCCCGGGCGGCGCGCAGGGCGGTGGTGATGTCGGCGGTGGCGGTATCCAGTGGTCGCCAGCTGGTGAGCAGGGCCTCGTGGGCCACGGTGAGCCACACCTGGCCGTCGTCGTTGGTGTCGCTGAGCAGCAGGCGGCGCTCCACGAAGACCTGCAGCGCGACGCGCACCGGCTCGGGCAGGTCGGCGAGCCTGATCCGCCGCCGGCTGCGCCGGCCGGTCTCATCGACGGTGACCAGGCGAGTGAGTCCGGCCAGCACCTCGCGTTCGGGCAGGCCGCTGAGCTGGACGGCGTCGGCGAGCGCGGTGTCGGCATGCCGGGTCAGCGCGCCGCGGACACCGCCGAGGTCGTGGTAGCGGGACAGGGCTAACGCGCCCCCGACGGGCAGGCCGTCTGCCAGCTGGCGCAGGATGAAGGCGAGCAGCGGCAGGGCCTCGCCGCTGTCAGTGTCAGCGACTAGCTGAGTTACCAGTCCGTCATCCAAGCGCAGTCGGGCGACCTTCGCAGGCTTCTCGATGACCTCCCGCAACACCTCCCGGTCCAGCGGAGCCAACACGTAGGCCTCGATCGGCACGCCGGCCAGCTCAGGGAGATCCCGCAGGTCATCAAGGAACTCCGAGCGCATCGCCGCGACCACTCGCACCGGGCCAGTGACCGCCTCGCGCAGCAACTGCGCGAATCGCTCTCGCGCGTCTGGGGTCGTGCGGGTGAATAACTCCTCGGCCTGGTCGATCGGAACCAGGAGCCGCCGCTGGTGCGTGCCGGTACCGGCGGCCAGTAGATCGTCCGCCACCCGCCGCAGCCCATCGGTGCCGGCGTCGAGCTGGTCCCGGACGTCGCTGGCCGACCAGCCCAACTGCAGAGGTTTGGCCATCATCGCCAGCGCCTGGGCCAGCTCAGGCAGTGGATCGCTTCCCGGCACCACCGTCGATACCGTCAGCCACGCCGGGTCCCCATCGAGCAGCGGCAGCACCGCAGCGCGGAGCAAGGACGATTTCCCACAACCAGAGGGCCCCACGAGGGCCAGCATCCCCCCGGTGCTGCCCATGACACGCAGCCGATTGGCCGCCTCGCGAGCCTCCGCGGTACGACCGAAAAACACCTGGCTGAGCTCCGCGGTGAACGGCTCCAACCCCGGGAAAGGATTCTTCTCCTCTCGCCACGTCCCTCCACCGCCATCCGGTAGCCCTACCGCGTGAAGCACTCGGTCACAGGCTTGCTGAGGATCGGCCAGGTAATCCACGTCCTGCAGGCGCCGCATCAGCGGGTGCACCACGCCAACCTCAGACCGCAACGGCACGAGCCGGCAACCCCACGCGCTCGCGATCCCCACCTCCGCCGAGCACCAATTCGACGCCACAAACGACGACGTCACCACCCCGATCACCGCGTCAACCTCACGCAGCTCGCGATACAGGCGCTGCTCCCAGTCCTCACCGGCGCTGATTCCATCGCGAAGGTCATGGGCGAGGAACGGATCGTGCCCGGCGGCCCGCAGCCACCCCGACACCTCGTCGGCGATCGCCCGGTCCGGCGTGGCATAGCTGATGAAAATGCGAGCCACGACCACCCCCGCCCACTGTCTCGGCCGACAGTGAACGATACGCCCGACCTCCTCTCAGACAACTCCAGATCGGGCAGGCCCGGCGAGAGAAGGCTGTTACACGTCTGCTACGTGGAGTGTGAGGCCAGCCGCCTGCCCCACCTTCTCGATGTGTTCCCGGTTCGACGTGACCACGGCGTCGCCCCTGCGTAGCGCGCCTTCGACCACGGTCACATCCACGACGTCGTCATGATCTGAGCGGCCGGCGAGGACGCCGACCTGGCGAGCCTGATTTTCTGTCATCCACTCCACGGTGCACATCGCGAGCATGCGGACAAGGTTCGCCTGCCGCGGACCTCCTCGCCATGCCTCGGCGAGCACCGGGGCCGGAACGACCGGAGCGACTTCTTCGGCCAGGAAACCGGCGTGCAAAGCCCACATGCGCCGGTCGTTACGCTCAGCTGCGATCAGCGCACCGGTGTCGTAGGTGACGCCAGCCATCTATGCTGATCGCTTCGTCGGTTGGCCCGCGGCGGACCGCCCCAGCAGTGCGTGTGCGCGGACCAACCCGTCGGCGAGTTCCTCAGCTGTCAGTGGCCCGTTGTCGGCCTCCCATTCGGTGATCGCCCGTCTTCCGGCGTCCAATCGCAGCCGGTGGGCCGCTGTGTCAGCCAGCCAACCGCTCACGGTGGTGCCCGCCGCGCTGGCTGCCTGCTCGATGGCTTCGGCTAGCTCGGGCGGGAGTGAGATTGAACGTTTCTGCCGCTGCGCCATACCGATACGGTAGCACAGGAGGTAGGACAGATATCCGGTCGGTTGCCTGGGCGTTCCGGCGTGGCGCCCAGGCAACCGACCGATAATGAAGAGCGTGCCGGACCGCGCTGTCAGGCACATGAGGGTTCTCCCCCATTGCGACCCTGGGTCGCACCCTGAACCGCGATCAGGAGCGGGCTCGCTGTTTGATCCGGGAGGTGAGCTCCTGTACCTGGTCGTAGGTGCGGCGGCGTTCGGCCATCTCCTTGCGGATCTTGCGGTCCGCGTGCATCACCGTGGTGTGGTCCCGGCCGCCGAAGGTCTGGCCAATCCGGGGTAGCGACAGGTCGGTCAGCTCCCGGCACAGATACATGGCGATCTGCCGAGCCTGCGCGACGTGCTTGGTCTTGCCGGGCCCGCACAGGTCCTCGATGGTGAGCCCGAAGAACTCCGCGGTCACCGCCATGATGTTGGGTGCCCCGATTTCGTGGGCTTGATCGTCGGGAATGAGGTCGCGCAGCACGATCTCAGCGAGTTGGTTGTCCACCGGTTGGCGGTTCAGCGAGGCGAACGCGGTGACGCGGATCAGTGCTCCCTCCAATTCGCGGATGTTGCGCTCGATCCGGGCGGCGATGAACTCCAGCACCTCATCGGGCGCGGCCAGCCGGTCGCCGGCGGCCTTCTTGCGCAGGATGGCGATCCGGGTTTCCAGCTCGGGTGGCTGGATGTCGGTGATCAGGCCCCACTCGAACCGGGTGCGCAACCGGTCCTCCAGGGTGCCCAGCCCCTTTGGCGGGCGGTCGGAGGAGATCACGATTTGCTTGTTCGCGTTGTGCAGGGTGTTGAAGGTGTGGAAGAACTCCTCCTGGGTGCCCTCCTTACCCTCCAGGAACTGGATGTCGTCCACCAGCAACACGTTGACGTCCCGGTAACGGCGCTGGAAGGCCACCTTGCGGTCGTCCCGCAGGGAATTGATGAAGTCGTTGGTGAACTCCTCGGTGGAGACGTAACGCACCCGCATACCGGGGAACAGCCGCTGCGCGTAGTGCCCGACGGCGTGCAGCAGGTGCGTCTTGCCCAACCCTGATTCGCCCCAGACGAACAGCGGGTTGTAGGCCCGCGCCGGTGCCTCGGCGACGGCCACCGCCGCGGCGTGCGCGAACCGGTTGGATGCGCCGATGACGAAGGTGTCGAAGGTGTACTTCTCGTTGAGTCTGGTCTGCGAACTCGACGACCGGGTCGGTGCCACGGCGGCCGGGCCGGCGAAGGGGGGCCAGATCTCGTGCACAGTGGCCAGCGCGGTCTCCTCGGTGTGCTCGCCTGGACCGGTGGCGACGCCGACGGCATTCCCGTTCGGCGGGGCACTGCTCAGGCTGGAGTGATCGGACACCGCGGTGCTGGGTGCGGTGAACTGCGGTGGTAGCTGCGGTGGCACCGGCAGCGGGTGGTCGACCTTGACCGCGAGCGATATCTGCCGACCCAGGTGCCGGGAGAGCGCCGCGCTGATCGGCTCGCGGAGTGCCCGCTCGATGGCGTCTTTGGCGAAGTCGCTGGGCGCGGCGAGCAGCGCGGTGCCATCCAGCAGGCCGATCGGACGGGTGACCCGCATCCAGGCGCGTTGCTGAGGTGACAGTGTCCCGGCGGAGAGCTCCCGGACGACCTCGTTCCACACCTGGCCGAGATCGGTTTGCCGCTCTGACACCCGCTGACTCCCCTCGGCCGGTGGTGGTCTTCAGGAGCGCTGGGCATCCACAAGGTTGTCCACAACTGTGGATGACAATGCCCGCAGCACTCCCCGGGTCCCCGACGTGCCAGCTTGCCGGGCGGCCCGCAGACCATGCTCAGGCGCCGCAAGCTGACAAGCCTGGGGTGCTGCCACAAGAACCCCCTGTAAGCAAGCACCACCGATGTAACGGCGTGTCGCCCTGGGGGTGACGCGAGACGCTGGTTTTGACGGCGCCGGTACCGGCGGCACCTACGAGGCGTACCCTTGGGGCGTCTCCCGCCCACCGGCGGGCATTCTTGCGCGCCGCCGCCCACGGCCCGATGTGGTCCGCGTACCGGGTGAGTCCTGCTCGCAAGCAGTGCCGCCGTACCGGCAGGGGATGACCCGACTACCCGCAGTCCAGACGGCCCGCAGTCCAGATGGCGCAGTCCCGACGGCTGCGACCCGCAGGATGAGAACCGAGCACCGGGAGAACGACAACCGTGAGCAAGGGCAAGCGTACGTTCCAGCCGAACAACCGTCGCCGTGCGAGGACCCATGGGTTTCGGTTGCGCATGCGCACCCGCGCCGGGCGGGCCATCCTCGCGGCCCGGCGTCGTAAGGGTCGCGGCGAGTTGTCGGCCTGAGGCGTTGGCGTTCGGCGGATATTTCGCGTTGCTCTCCGCTGCTGCCCGGCTGACCCGCCGGGAGGATTTCGAGACGGCGGTGCGGCAGGGTCGTCGGGCCGCCTGCGGCTCCGTCGTCGTGCACCTGGCCCGCGTTGGTGCTGGCGGTGCGGCGGCACTGGGTGCGGCGTCGCTGGTGGGCCCACGAGTGGGATTTGTGGTCGGTCGCGCAGTGGGCGGTTCCGTAGTCCGGCACCGGGTGCAGCGCCGGCTGCGGCATCTCATGCGGGGCCGATTGGCGAGCTTGCCTGCGGGAGCGCTGGTGGTGGTGCGCGCGTTGCCGGCCTCGGCGAGTGCGAGCAGCGCGGCGCTGGGTGATGATCTTGACGGGGCGCTGCGGCGGCTGATCGGTTCCCGCACCGCGAGCGCGTCCAGCGCGGCAAGTCTCGGCAGCCGGCGATGACGGTCCTGCCGTCCCGGACGCACGCGGCTCTTCCGACCGGCCCGGCTGGTCGGAAGAGCCGTCCTGGTCCGGTGGTTCGGATCCTGGTGCTCGTACTGCGGTTCTACCGCCAATGGATCTCTCCGGCCCTGCCGCCGAGCTGCCGGTTCTCTCCCAGCTGCAGCGCTTACGCCATCGAGGCACTGACCGTTCACGGGGTGCTGCGCGGGTCGTGGTGGACCGCGAGACGGCTGCTCCGCTGCGGACCCTGGCACCCTGGAGGGGTGGACCCGATCCCCCCGGCGAGATCACCCCGCTCCCATGCCGAGAGTGAGTTGTAGTGCTGAACTTCATCTACTACCCGGTGTCGGCCATCCTGTGGTTTTGGCACATGGCGTTCGGCTACCTGCTGGGTCCGGGCAATGGTTTCGCCTGGGCGCTGGCCGTGGTGTTCCTGGTGTTCACCCTGCGCGCGGTGCTGTTCAAGCCGTTCGTCAGCCAGGTCCGCTCGATGCGCAAGATGCAGGAGTTCGCGCCGGAGATCCAGAAGCTGAAGAAGAAGTACGGCGACGACCGCCAGAAGATGGCGACCGAGATGCAGAAGCTGCAGGCTGAGCACGGGGTCAACCCGCTGGGCGGCTGCCTGCCGGTGCTGGTGCAGATCCCGGTGTTCATCGGTCTGTTCCACGTGCTGCGGTCGTTCAACCGGGACTTCCTCAGCGCCGATCAGAACCGTCTGGTCGGCAACTATGTGTTCAGCGCGGCTGACGTGCGTTCGTTCCTCGATGCCCGCCTGTTCGGTGTGCCGCTGTCGGCTTACATCACCGAGCCTGTCAAGCTGCTAGCCCGGTACGGGGACATCTCCCGGTGGCAGATCGCCGCCGTGGCGATCCCGCTGACCATCGTGGCCGGCGTCCTCACCCACCTCACCGCTCTGCACTCGGTGGCGCGACAGAACCCAGCGCAGGTCGCCGCCAACCCGCAAGCCGCGATCATGAACAAGCTGATGGTGTACCTGTTCCCCCTCGGGGTGGTGGCCGGGGGTCCGTTCTTCCCGCTGGCGATCCTGCTGTACTGGCTGTCCAACAACCTGTGGACACTGGCTCAGCAGCGGGTGGTCTATCAACGGATCGACGCTGAGGACGCCGAGAAGAAGGAGGCTGTGATCGCGCAGCGGCAGGCGCTGGGCCCGCGACCCGGCCAGAAGCCGAACCGGCCGAAGAGGGATGTCACCGGCATCCCCGCTGGCCTGGCCGACAGTGATACTTCACTGGGATCGGACACGAACCCAGGCCCAGTCTCGGGCCCAGAACCAGACACTGCGGAGTCTAATGGGGTTGCCGCCCGGGGAGCCGGGTCGGCAGCGTCGGGATCGAAGGATGGCAGCCGCAGGTCAGAAGGGGTATCCAACGGCCAAGGCTCGGCACGCGCGGACAGCTCCGCGACGCCTGGCATGATCCAGCAGCGGCCGAGACCGGGGAAGAAGAACCGGAAGCGCCGCTGAGGGCGCGATCGCCCGGAGAGGAGAACAGTTGTGGCGGAGGCGCTGGCGACTGAGGCAGCGGTGACCGAGCCAAATTCACTGGTTGACACTGGTGCGCTGGTTGGCACTGGTTCACCGGTCGATACTGGTTCGCTGGTTGACGGTGGTTCGTCGGTTGATGGTGATGGCTCGGCCGGGGCCGCTCAGGCGGTGCGCAACGCGCCGACGAGCGAGGAACTTCTCGTTCAGGAGGGCGACGTTGCGGGTGACTATCTCGAACGACTGCTCGACCTAGTGGACTACGACGGCGACATCGATCTCGACGTCGAGGCCGGCCGCGCCATGGTGAGTATCGATGGCGGAAAAGACTTGGTGAAGCTGGTGGGGACTCGCGGCGTGGTGCTCGAGGCGCTTCAGGAGCTCACCCGGCTGGCGGTGCAGCAACAGACTGGTGCTCGTAGCCGGCTGATGCTCGATATCGCGCAGTGGCGGTCCTCTCGCCGACATGATCTCAGCAAGTTGGCCAGATCAGCCGCGGAGCGGGTACGCGACGGCGGTGAACAGGTCCGGTTGGAGCCGATGACCCCCTTTGAGCGGAAGATCGTGCATGACGCGGTGGCAGAAGTGGATGGCGTGCAGAGCGAGAGTGAAGGCGAGGAGCCGCAGCGCTGCGTCGTGGTGTTTCCCTCCAACTGATCTGTGTCTACCTGATGTGGGCCTGCGGCGGCGGCGCGCGACTGGTTGACGTTTCACGTGAAACGCTTGATGGTCGCGCCCGTCCAGGTAGCTGCTCAGGCGGTGTTCGGTGCTAGGTACCCGCTCGCGGAGCGATACGCTGCGCTGCTCGCCGGGTCTGGAGTTGCCAGAGGAGTCATTGGACCCCGCGAGGCGGATCGGCTGTGGGAGCGCCACCTGCTCAACTCCGCCGTGCTTGGCGAGCTCGTGCCTGAAGACTGTCGGGTGCTCGACGTAGGCTCCGGCGCGGGTCTGCCAGGAATACCGCTTGCGCTCGCCCGGCCGGACCTGGCGATCGTCTTGCTGGAGCCGATGGCCCGGCGGGTGGTGTGGCTTCAGGAGGTGGTCGCGGTGCTTGGTCTTGCGGTCTCGGTGTATCGCGGTCGTGCCGAGGACCCGCAGGTACGTGATCAGCTCGGCGGCAATGACGTGGTGACGGCTCGGGCGGTCGCGCCATTGGGCCGGTTGGCGGGCTGGTGCCTTCCGCTGGTCGCCTCGGGCGGGCGACTGCTCGCGGTCAAGGGCGCCAGTGCGGAGCAGGAGGCCGCTCGAGACGTTGACGCGGCACGAGCCGCCGGAGGGGCGGCAGTGCAGATCGTGCGGTGCGGTGCCACCATCGTGCAGCCACCGACGACGGTCATCGTGGTGCCCCGGCTGGCTCAGCGTGTCACTCGGCCAGCGAGAGCACGAAGAAGGAAGGATCGGTGAGCGTGAGCCCCCTGGATTGGCCCGAAAGCGGGGCGTGGCTTGGCAACGCGGTGCCGGGCGGTGGTGCGCCAGACGTGTCCAGCGCGGCAGCTGTGTCACATCTCGCTGTTTCACGTGAAACCGTGTCGCAGGACAGTGCGTTAGGCAGGCCGGGGCCGCGACATGCCCTCACCCGCGCCTCGCAGTCGCTCGGACCCTCGCAGTTAGCCGGACCCTCGCAGTTAGTCGGACAGAGTGGAGCCAGTCAGATGCCCTGCGCCCCTGGTGTCTCCCCGGAAGCCGCCGGTGCCCCCGGACGGGTCTCGGCCAGCGCATTTCCCTCTGAGGTTACCTGGACACCGATTGCGGAGGAGGCGGAGCGGGCGACTCGGGTGAAGCACCCCGCCGCCCGGTTACCCCGCCCGGCCCGACGCCGGGTACTCGCGGTGGCCAACCAGAAGGGTGGTGTCGGTAAGACCACGAGCACGGTCAATCTTGCCGCTGGGCTGGCCCTACAGGGCCTGCGTACGCTTGTGATTGACCTGGACCCGCAGGGAAATGCTTCTACCGCACTGGGAATCGAACACCGCGCCGGTACTCCATCGACGTACGAGGTGTTGCTGGGTGAGATCGGAGTTGTCGACGCCGTTGCGGTGAGCCCGCAGTCGTCGAACCTGCTCTGTATCCCTGCCACCATCGACCTCGCCGGTTCCGAGATCGAGCTGGTGTCCATGGTGGCCCGAGAGTCGCGCCTGTCCAGGTCCCTGTCCAGCGTCGCACTCGACGAGTTGGGTGTCGACTACGTGTTTATCGACTGCCCCCCGTCGCTCGGACTACTCACGGTGAACGCGCTGGTTGCCGCGCCCGAGGTGTTGATCCCCATTCAGTGTGAGTACTACGCGCTGGAGGGGCTCGGGCAACTGCTCCGTAACATTGAGTTGGTGCAGGCACACCTCAACCCTGCGCTGACGGTGTCCACGATCCTGCTGACGATGTACGACGGGCGCACAAAGCTGGCTGACCAGGTCACCGCCGAAGTTCGCAAGCACTTTGGCGACCAGGTGCTGCGCACCGTGATCCCACGCAGCGTGAAAGTCTCGGAAGCGCCAGGCTTCGGACAGACCGTGCTGGCCTACGACCCCGGCTCCCGCGGGGCGCTGAGCTACCTGGACGCCGCGCGGGAAATCGCGCTGAACCGTGATTATCTGGGCCGTGGCTATCCGGACGATGGTCATTCAGGTGCCAGCGAGGTGTCACGCTGATGTCTCCTGGCAGCGCACCTCCCCACACGCCTGGATCTCCCGTGTCTGGATCCCCAATTTCTGGAGCGCAGCGTAAAGGTGGCCTTGGCCGCGGACTGGCCGCGTTGATCCCTACTGGACCGGTCGGCACCGCGGGTGATCCAGCGCCGCAGCTGCACCACGACGGTCGCTCAGATAGTCGCCCAGACGGTAGCTCAGACGCCCCGACTGGTCGGGTCGCCGGGGCGGTTTACCAAGAGGTGCCGATGGGGGCCATCGTGCCCAATCCCCGGCAACCGCGGCAGACGTTCGACGAGGAGTCCTTGGCCGAGCTCGCACACTCGATCCGGGAATTCGGGCTGCTGCAGCCCATCGTGGTCCGGCAACTGCCGGCTGGGCCGGTGATCGGGCAACTGCCGGCTGGGCCGGTGATCGGGCAACCGGGTACTGACCGCTACGAGCTGGTCATGGGCGAGCGGCGGTGGCGGGCAGCGCAGCAGGCCGGACTGGATTACATCCCGGCGATCGTGCGAGGCACCGCTGATGACGCGATGCTCCGCGACGCGTTGCTGGAGAACATCCACCGGGTCCAGCTCAATCCGTTGGAGGAGGCGGCCGCTTATCAGCAGCTGTTGGAGGACTTTGGAGTGACGCACGAGCAGCTGGCGTCGCGGATCGGGCGCAGCCGCCCGGTCATCACCAACACCATGAGGTTGCTCAAGCTGCCGGTTGCGGTGCAGCGGCGGGTCGCGGCCGGTGTGCTCTCCGCTGGACATGCCCGAGCGTTGCTCAGCCTGGAGGACCCGTCCGCCCAGGAGGCCTTGGCGGCGCGGATCGTTGCGGAAGGGTTGTCGGTCCGAGCCACCGAGGAAGCGGTCACGCTCAGCCGTAGGGAGCCCGGCCAGACCCCCCCCAAGCCGGCAGCACCCCGCCCGATGCAAGCTCCCGGGCTTCAGCAGCTCGCCGAGAACCTCTCCGACGCTTTCGATACCCGCGTCAAGGTGGAACTGGGCCGCCGCAAGGGCCGCATCGTCGTCGAGTTCGGCTCAGTAGACGACCTGGAGCGCATTATCGCCTTGATGACCCCGTCGCGCTGATGCGATCCCGGTGGCGATGGCGTCTGCCGAGCTCCTGACGATGTACGACGCGGGTGAAGTCTCGGCTATGGTCGCTGCGCGCGCTGGAGCAGCTCCGCCGCGCTGCGGCCATGACGAACTTTGCTAGTTTAGGTGAGGCTTGCCTTGTGATGTGCAGGCTGAGGTGATGGGTGCGGCAGGGGAGCGATCGGCCCGAGGAGCGAGCGTAGTGTCCGACGATGTGGTAACGGGCCCGCGCTCGTCGGCGACGTCGTCGATGCCCCGGCCCGAGGCGGGTTCTCGTCGAGCGTCCCCGCTGCTGGTGCTGCTCGGCCCAGGTGTCATGGTCATGCTGGCCGACACCGACGCGGGCAGCGTGGTCACGGCCGGGCAGTCGGGGGCACAGTACGGTTACCAGCTCGTGTTATCCCAGGTCATCCTCATCCCGATTCTCTATCTGGTGCAGGAGATGACGGTCCGGCTCGGACTGGTGACTGGACAGGGCCACGGTGCCTTGATCCGGCAGGTTTTCGGCACGAAATGGGCACTGCTCTCGGCCGTTACCTTGTTCATCGCCTGTGTGGGAGCGCTGATCACCGAGTTCGCTGGGCTGGCGGGTGTGGGCGGTCTTATCGGACTCCCACGCGTGATCTCGATCGGAGTGCCCGCGATCGGGCTGGTTGGACTGGTGTTGGCGGGCCGGTATCGCCGGGTCGAGGTGGTGGGCATCACGATCGGTGCGCTGGAGTTGCTGTTCATTCCCGCTGCGGTGATGGCCCGGCCCGGCGCCACCGCGGTCGTGGACGGGCTGGTCCACCCGGTGCAGCTCACCACTCCGTTCTTGACCCTGCTGGCGGCGAACGTCGGGGCGGTGATCATGCCGTGGATGGTCTTTTACCAGCAGGGTGCTGTGATCGACAAAGGTCGTCGGGGTCTGGGACTGAGGCAGGCGTTGCGGTCGGCCCGATTCGACACCGTGACCGGTTCGGTGATCACCCAGATCGTCATGATAGCGGTGGTGGTGGCGGTGGCCGCGACCATCGGCGTCAAGCGCCCGGGAACGGAGTTGGGTGACATCGGCAGCATCGCCGATGCGCTGACCCCGTTTCTGGGTCGCACCGCCGCGGTGCTGCTGTTCGGCTTGGGCATGATCGGCGCAGCGGTGGTTGCGGCGCTGGTAGTCGCGCTGGCCGGGGCTTGGGGGATGGCTGAGGTGCTGGGGTGGCGGCACAGCCTCAACGACTCCCCGAAGCGCGCCGCAGGGTTCTACGGCCTCACCGTACTGGGGACGGTCGCCGGGGCCGGTCTTGTGATCGGGTGGCCGAACCTCGTTAATCTGTCGGTTGACGTCGAGGTGCTCAACACCTGCCTACTCCCGATCGTCCTGGGCTTCCTGTTGCTCCTCGAACGGCGCGCTCTACCCCCAGAGCTGCGCATGACCGGCATCCGGCGGACCGTCACGTACCTGCTGATCGGTGTCGTCATCGCCTTCGGTCTCTTCACTGGGGTCCAGACCGCCACCTCCGGCATCTAGGAGACGGCTCGGCACGCTACTGCTCGATATTCCATGGACCGTCGGTGCCGGATGCGGTATACCGAGTGCAACCGAGCGAGTGCGTGGGGTGAGAGGAGAAGTTATGGGCAGGCACGATGCGCCGACGCCGCAGCCTGATCCGTCCGGTGACGTGTCCAAGCCGGGGCAGCCGCTTCCGTCTCGTGAGCCGGGTAAGCATGAGGAGCAGCCGGACAAGCGTGAGGAGCGGGGCAAGCACGAGAAGAAGTGACCTGCGGTCATGACTGGGTGAGCCTGTCGAGCTCCGCCGAGACCATCGGGCGTGGTCCCAACCACCCGATGGTCCTTAACTGGCAACCATGACCCTGGCAAAACTCGCCGCAAGCTGTCTCACAAGGTGGCAAGAGACCGCCTCCCGCTCCCGTTCACGGCAAGCTGACCCAGTTGCTGGGAATGAGCGCGTCTTGGTGTCGCTGTGCAGAACCGCTCCTCGTTGGTTCGTCTGCCACATACCTGAGCTCATGCAAGAATGAACTCAACTCAGCCGGATCGTTCACCGCTATGGCGCCGCTTTCCACGAGCATGGCGTTTCCTGGTGTCATGTCCGAGAACTGAAGAGCAATCACCCGGCGGTCTAGGTCAAGCGCTCGCTGTCCCGCGGAGAGGGTGCCTCCCCGCTCTCCTGCCTCGACGACCACCAGGGTAAGACTTAGTCCGATGATGACCGAGTTTCGGGTCATCGCCCCGCCCGTGTTCCATGTCTGGGTCGGCGAGAATTGTGACACCACGAGGGCTCGACTCGGATCCCAGACGCTCGCGATCTCTCGCTTAACTCTGAAGTGGTTGATCCCTTCGGGGAGAACAATGATTGTCGTACCACCAGACTCAAGCGCGGAGACGTGGGTAGCTATGTCGACACCGCGTGCATAACCTGACACAGATGCCAGGTCTTGACTGGCCGCAACGCTACCGCAGATGGTGGCCGCTCGAAGCCCTTCATTGCTTACTCTCCTCGACCCGCACATTCCAATGCTAGGAGCTGACAGCAAGGAGAGCTGACCTGAACAGAACAGGACTGGGGGGGCGTTGGTGATTTGATCGAGCAACCTTGGGTACTCGCTCGTTTCTCGCAGTACCGCCGTGACATCGTGAGATAGAAGATCTTCCGCAACGACCCTCAACTGCTGCCGGTTGGCCCTGTCGAGCTGCTCCATATGCTCTTCAAGAGCCTCCACCCCACGACGGCGGAGCTGAGTATTGATCTTGCCCGGGGAGCCGTAGCGAGTCACGGCGATAGCAAGTTCGAGCTTGGTCAAGTGATCCATGCAGGGTCAGCTCTCGCGTTACTGGGGTGTGTTCGAACTCATGTTCGATAGTATGACCCGCCTGCGTGTGTGATGCAAGGGGATGGCACTCGAGGGTACGGCGTGTCGGCTTGTGGACGATCCACGGGGCGGCTGGTATGAGCGGTACCCTACGGTTGACTAGGAAATGATCATGTCGATCCAGGCCACACCACCTCCCTTCAGGAGCGACAGCAGGGCGAACCGCCTCGAGTCCTGGACGACCACGAATGACAGCAGCGGGGGACACTTCCTTTGGCTCCGAACCGCCGATGTGGTCGTTGCGCAGCTGCTCACACTTGCTCCCGACTATTCGCCGCGTCAGCTTCCACTGAATTCCCTCGTGACCTGGACCCATGTTTTTTGGTCACCTGATGCGCTTCGGCCGGATGTCGCCGAGCTGCTCGCTGTTCTCGGTACTACTCTGACGCTGTCATGCCCCGCGACTCTAGACTTTGTTCTTGCGCTGGATTGGTACAAGAAACCGGTGGAGGGAATTGCCTCTACCGGTTGGCCGAACACGGAAACCGGCGAATTGGTCCACCTTGGAAAGCATCGATATAAGACCAACGGGGACCGTCAGGCAGAGGTTGGTCGACTCCTTATGAAGAAAGTGTCAGCCGTCATCCAGGGGCATCCGCTGCTCAGGAAGGCGGATGTTGTCCTGGACGTTCCTGGACGCGATACGGAGAGGGTATCTTTCGGCTCACGCATGGCAGCTACAGTTGCGCATGACTTCGGGACGCCGAAAATCCGCGTCAAGGCTAGAGACAAGTTCCGGGCGGAAGCCAAGAGTGTGGACCCGTCGCAACGGGCGGGGGTTCTCGCCGGTCAGTTCAGCATAGCTAATGCCTTGCAGGGTCAAACCGCGCTGATCGTCGATGATGTCTTCCATTCTGGTGCCAGTATGGGTGAGGCTGCTCGCGCTGCTCGTGCCGCAGGAGCGAACCGGGTTCTTGGAATCTGTGCCGTCCGCAACCTTCGTCGATAAGTTATGCGAACTCCCAATGTTCGTCCTCGGGCCGAGGTATTCCTGGAATTCTCGTCCGAGAAAGAATTCGTTGAGTCTCGTCCGCGACTCTGTTGACAGTTTCGACGTTTGCCTGCAAGCCATTGGCGAGCAGCATCCTGAGCTGGGCGGCGAGGTGGGCCACAACCGGAGGGGCGACCATGTTTGCGGAGGCCTGGTCGAGGGATTTTGCGGCGTTGGACAGCACAGTAGCCCAGTCCTCAGTGAGAACGTGGTGTCTGCGGAACGTCTCAAGCACGTCTCGTACGTCCACGAGCGGCGCTGCCACTTCGGCCGTGTCATTCACCGTAGTCACCTGCCTCGGGTGTGGTCTGTCCGACGCTTGCCTGTCTGTACTAACGACCGTCTACCTACGAGGAACCTAGTGTTTTCATGCAGAGGAGGTTGTCGAAGACACGCCGGGGAGCTGAGCAGCATGGACGATTCCGCTCAGGGGCTGGTTGCGGCGCGGGTGATGGCTCGCTCGACCAGCTCGGCGAACACCGCACCCAACCGCCCGCCGTCGGATTCGATCGCCATCGGCAGGAGCGATGTCTCGGTGAGCCCTGGGGCGACATTGACTTCGAGGAAGTGGGCCACTCCGTCTGGGGTGATCACCGCGTCGGTGCGGGACACGTCGCGCAGCCCGAGTACCTGGTGCGCACTCAGCGCGAGGTCGGCGGCCGCGGTGGCCGCCGTGGCGTCGAGCCGGGCCGGGGTGTGGAAGGTGGCGAGCCCAGCGGTGTAGCGGGCGGCGTAGTCGTACAAGCCGGACGTGGCGTTGATCTCCACCGCCGGTAGCGCCCGGGGGCCGTCCGGCTCGTCCAGCACGGTGATGGCGACCTCGACGCCCTCGACGAGTCTCTCGGCGAGGACCGAGTCCCCGTAGGCGAGGCAACCCACGACGGCGCCCGGTAGCTCGGCGACCTCGCGCACCACGTGCAGGCCCAGCGCTGAGCCACCCTGGGGCGGTTTGAGGATCAGTGGTAGACCGAGCCGGACGACCAGAGCGTCGAGCACATCGTGCGCCCCGAAGTCGCGGAAGGTGGCGTGCGGCAGTGTGATCCACTCTGGAGTGCTCAGCCCGGCACGGGCCAGTTCGTCCTTGGCGGTCGGCTTGTCCCACGCCCGGCGGCAGGCCCGCGAATCGGCACCTACATAGGGCACCCGCACCATCTCCAACACCGACTGCACGGCGCCGTTCTCTCCCACCCCGCCGTGCAGGGCCACCACAACGGCGTCTGGCCGGCTGCTGGTGAGCCGGCTGATCAGCGTGGCGTTGACGTCCCACTCCTCGACGTGCAGCCCGGCTTCCCGCAGCGCGCTAGACAGCCGGCGCCCGGAGCGCAGCGACACGTCTCGCTCATGCGACAGCCCACCGGCCAGCACAGCGACGGTGCGATCGGTCACCGGTGACACTCCTCAGTGGCTCACGCCGGCCGAGCCGGCAATCAAACTCTGGCCGGCCGAGCCGGCAATCAAATCACGCGGTGTCCGGGGAGGGGGACTGCGGACCACATATCGCGCGTGGGCGAACGTTACCGAACGTGCGCTGCAATTCGAGCTCGTGCTCCAGCACGGCGGCTAGCCGGCGCACCCCTTCGGTGATCCGATCCGGTGTCGGGTAACAGAACGACAGCCGCATCAGCCTGCTCGCCGGAGAGGTGTCTCCTGGTGACGTGACACAGTCGGTGTAGAAGGCGGTGCCGGGAACGTAGGCAACCCGTTGGGTCACCGCCCGGGGCAGCATCGCCTTCGTGTCCAAGCCTTCGGGCACCGTGAGCCAGACGTAGAATCCGCCCGTGGGATGGGTCCACCGGCACCCCGGAGGCATGTGCTGCGTCAGCGCCGCCAGCATGGCATCGCGGCGTTCCCGGTAGGCCTCCCGGTAGCTCTTGATCTGCCCTTTCCAGTCATACCGAGCGAGGTAGCGGGACACCACGAACTGGGTGAACGTCGGGGGGCACAGCGCCGCCGACTCCGCGGCCAACACCAGCTTCTCCCGCACCGCGTGCGGGGCCAGCGCCCAGCCAACCCGCAGGCCGGGTGCGAAGGTCTTGGAGAACGAGCCCAGGTAGACCACATTGTCCGGGTCAGTGGCCCGCATCGCCGGATAGATCTGGCCGTCAAAGCCCAGCAATCCGTACGGGTTGTCTTCGACGATCAGCACTCGATGCTCGGCGCACAGTTGCAGCACGTCGGCACGGCGCGCCACGGCCAGCGTGACGCCGGCCGGATTGTGGAAATTCGGGATGGTGTAAAGGAACTTGGGGGTGCGGCCCTGGGCGCGCAGGGACCGCAGCGCGGTGTCCAACTCGGCGGGTATCACCCCGTCGTCATCCATGGGCACCTGCACGACCCGCGCCTGGTAGGAGGCGAAGGTGCTCAGCGCCCCGACGTAGGACGGAGCCTCGGCGAGCACCACATCCCCCGGGTCGCAGAAGATCCGGGTGACCAGGTCCAGGGCCATCTGCGAACCGACGGTCACTGTGATGTCGTCGGGATGCGCCCGGATCCCTTCCAGCGCCATCACCTCGCAGATCCGCTCGCGAAGCTCCGGGGTGCCTTGCGCGGAGCCGTACTGCAGCGCCATCATCCCGTCAGTAAGGACCATCTGGGCCAGTTCCTCGGCTAGCGAGTCCAGCGGCAGCGCGGGCAGGTAGGGCATGCCGCCAGCCAGTGAGACGACCTCAGGGCGGCTGGCCACCGCGAACAGCGCGCGGATCTCAGATGCGGTCATGCCCGCGGTGCGCTGCGCGTAACGGCGCAGGTGTGGATCGAGGTCGCGCTGGGTGGCCTGCGGGCGGCCTGGCTGGTCGGGGATCACGTGAGGAGTCACGGCGGCGCCTTTGATCACGGTGGGAGGTCCCCTGAAGTGTAGAGGTCAGCCACACGGTGCCCCGCCGCTTTCACGCCAGGTGGCCATCGGCATATGCTGCGCCAGGCGCGGTGCCCGCAGTGGTGGGCGTTCGTAGCGCTTGTCTGCCCAGGGAGGCCCGGTGTCACGTCGAGTGGTCGGCGTTACCCTGGACAACCTCGATCTGCTGCCGAAGAAGTGCCGACGGTGCGTGTTCTGGGAACTCGCCCCGCATATCCGGGAGCAGGCCGAGCAGTTCGGCCAGACCGAGCTGGAGAAGGAGGCCTGGGTTTCCCGTGTGCTGCTGGAGTGGGGCTCCTGCGGGCGCATCGTGATGTCTGCGGATGTGCCGGCCGGTTACGTGCTGTACGCCCCGCCATCCGTGGTGCCGCGGGCGTCGGCGTTTCCCACCGCGCCGGTCAGTGCCGATGCCGTGTTGCTCACCGCGCTGAAGGTGCTGCCGGAGTTCAGCGGTGGCGGGTTGGGCCGGATGCTGGTGCAGGCGGTCGCCAAGGATCTCATCCGGCGTGGCGTCAAGGCCATCGAGGCCTTCGGTGACGCCCAGCCCAACGACGAGTCCAGCTGCGTGGTCCCGGCCGAGTTCCTCCAGCAGGTCGGTTTCAAGACGGTGCACGCGCACCCGCGCTGGCCCCGGTTGCGTCTGGAGCTGCGCACCGCGCTGACCTGGAAGGAAGACGTCGAGGCGGCATTGGAGCGGTTACTGGGATCGGTGACGATCCACACCGTCGAGCCCAGCCTGCGGCCGGCCTGACGGCGCGTCACGCCTCGTAAGGTAATGACCGGACGCGATCCGGATCTCGGAGCCCTGCTGGTCTTACACTCGATCTGTGGCCCAGATACCGCACCGCCACCCGCGACTCGTCGCCTCTCTTGCGGATGGGTTGTGAGAGCGCTTAGTGGCCGTTGCTGTCGGGGTGATAGGGCACGATGAGCGGTGCCGACACGGGAGGCAGAATGAGCAGTGGACTAGAGACCCGACCAGGTGCCACCACGCTCGACCTCGATGACTTGGTCGAGCTGGCCTGGAGCGGGCGCATCCGGGTCCCGCACTTCCAGCGAGATTTCCGCTGGACCCGCCAAGACGTCATCCGCCTCTTCGACAGCGTCGTCAAGCGGTACCCGGTCGGCGGCCTGCTGCTTTGGCGGCGGCCGGCGCCTGCGCAGCGGCTTACCCTCGGTGCGCTTCTAATCGACGCACCGCAGGTGGATCAGGCATTGTGGGTCGTCGATGGCCAGCAGCGGATCACGAGCCTCGCCAACGTGCTGCACCCGGACGGAGCGCGGGATCCCCGGTTCAACCTCGGCTACGACGTGCGAGACGACCAGATTATGAATCGGCCCGGGACCGACGACCCGTACGTGATCCCGCTGCCTACCCTTTTCGATCTGGCCAAGGTGCTGGACTGGTTCGCCACCCATCCCGAGGTCGGCGATTACCGGAGCAAGGCGTTCGAGCTCGCCAAGCACTTGCGCCAGTTCTCGATTCCGGCCTACCAGGTGGTGCAGGACGACACGATCGTGCTTCGCAACATCTTCGACCGGATGAACAACTACGGCAAGCGGCTGAGCCGGGCGGAGATCTTCTCCGCACTAAATGCTGGTGATGAGTCCGACGCCGAATACACCTTGACCATCGGCCAGATCGCCGATCATGTGGAGGACCAGGCCGGTTTCGGCCGGATCGATGCCGACACGGTGCTCCGGGCCATCCTCGCCCGTCGCGGGCCAGATGTGCATCGCGAGATCCGGTTGGAGTTCGACGACAATAACCGGCGTGGTGACCTCGAATTCCGCAAAGAAGATCGCGACTCCGCGTTCGCCGCCGGCGAGGAGGCGATGGTCCGGGCCGTGCGTTTTCTGCAGTCGATCGGAGTTCCCCATGTCGCTCTGCTGGCCTACCGCTACCTCCTTGTCGTGCTGACCAGGGTATTCGCCCACCATCCCGAACCTGATCCGGCGAATCTCAGGCTGCTGGGTCGCTGGTACTGGCGCGCGGCCGTGCTCGGTCCGGAGATCTTCAAGGGCGGCACCACCGGTGCCGTGCGCATCCTGTGCGCGACGGTCAGACCCCAGTGACCTTAGCGGATCGATAAGGGACCTCCTCGGCGCGCTAGACGACCACCAGGAGAAGATTCCCGAACTGCGCAGATTCCGGACCAACGAGGCTTCGGCGAAGATCATTCTGTGCTCTTGGTGGGAACGTGGCCCCCGCAGGCCGGACACCGGCGATCCGTTCGATCAGCCGCAGCTCACCGAGGCGTTGCTCGACCGAGCGACCGCTGCGGACGCGGTGGGCGTGTTTGTCGCCCGGAGATTCGTCCCTGAGCCTTACCGCCTCTGGGCATCGAACCGGGCGTTGGTGCCGGTGCTCACCGAACCCGTGAATGAGGTATCAGGAGCGTTCCTGCAGCGCCCGTTCGACGTGCCCGAGGACGTCTGGGCGCAGGTGCTCCACTCACACTCGATCAGCGCCGAGAGCGAGCGCCATTTGGCCGCTGGCGACACCGTGGCCTTCCTGCAGTCCCGCCAGGCGGACCTGCAGCAAGTGCTCGAATCCTTTCTGCGGCGCAAGTGCGAGTGGGGTTTCGAGAACACCCCACCGCTGCACGAGCTGCTCATAGAGGACCTCAATGGCGAGGGGGACGATGACGCTGCGTGAGATCCGGCACTCGGTGTGGCTGCGCCGAGATCGGGTAGGCACGCTGGTCCAGCGCGGTGACTACACCCGCTTCGTATTCTCCGAAGAGTATCTCAACGACCCAGCCCGACCGGTCCTCGGGTTGGTTTTCGAGCAGGACCTTTCCGCTCGGCATGCGGCCGCGCTACGGTTGCCCTGCTGGTTTTCCAACCTGCTGCCCGAAGGCCGGCTGCGGGAATGGATCGCAGCCGATCGAAAAGTGTCCCCACAGCGCGAGATGGAGCTACTCGCGCAGGTCGGGCATGACCTGCCGGGTGCCGTGCGAGTGCTGCCCGCGCTGGACGGTGAGGGAGACGAGAGCGAGTGGTTGCCGAAACCTGCTCCGATGTCGGCGGCACAACACGCGCGGGAGCAGGATACTTGGCGCTTCTCGCTGGCCGGAGTCGCCCTCAAGTTCTCCATGCTCGCGAAGGGCGACCGGCTCACCCTGCCCGCCTTTGGCGTAGGCGGCGATTGGATCGTCAAGCTACCTGACCAGACATATCCAGACGTGCCGCGCAACGAGTTCACCATGATGTCCCTGGCAGCGTCCGCGGGCATCGCGGTCCCGCCGGTTCGGCTCGTGCACCGTGACGAGCTGGACGGCTTACCGCCGGACGTCTGGACGAGCCGGGAAGAGTGGGCGTACGCCATCCGGCGATTCGACCGGGATGCGCATCGCGATTCGGTACACATCGAAGACCTGGCCCAAGTTCGCAATGTCTACCCGGAAGACAAATACCTCGGCAACTACGAGACCGTGGCCGCGCTCGCCCACCGGGGTCACGATCTGGACGGTCTTCGCGAGTTCGCCCGCCGGCTGGCGTTCACCATTCTCATCGCCAACGGTGACGCGCACCTGAAGAACTGGTCGTTGATCTATACTGATCCACGGGTCCCCAGTCTCGCTCCGGCGTATGACATGGTCTCGACCGCGTACTACCTCGGTGAGAGGGAGACGCTCGGGCTGAAATTTGGCGGCTCGAGGCGTTTTGAGAAGGTCGATGTCACCACCTTCGAGCGCCTGCAACAGCGCCTGCGTGCCCCGCAGGCAGAGCTGGCCGCCTGCGTCGCCGAGTTGGTCGAGAAAGTGAGCCTGCACTGGCCCGGACATCGCGACCAGCTCGCCGGCAGTCCCGAGCTGGCTGCCAGCATCGAATCACGCATCGCTGCTGGCAGCCGGTCCTTGCTGCGCCAGGGGTAGGGACTCCTCAGCGGGTTGGCGACCAGCAGGGCGAGGGCGAACTGGCACGGGCGCGACGACGGCCCGCTCGGGCGGGGAGTGGGCCGGGTTGCCGAAGGAGATGTGGTGTTTGGCGCCGGTGCGGGGCGGCTATCTCTACCCGCAGGTCACCGTTCACCCAGGGGAACCCGGGTGGACCCCCACACCGACCTGACGGCCACGGGGGAGGGAACCCGGCAGCGATGAGTCGCTTTTTTCCGCTGTGGGTGGTGATCACCCACTTCCTGAACATCTTCTTGATGCTGCTGCTGGCACGCAGTGGCCTGGAGATCCTCTCCGCATTCCCGAAACTGTACTGGAATGACGACTGCCCGCCGGGCCGGGAATGGCTGCGCTTTTCTCGTAAGGTGTTCAGCGCTGACTCCCGCAAACTCTGGTCGTCGTTGGACGAGGAGGAGTCCTGGTCGCCGGTGATTGCCCTGCCCGGCCGCAAGAACCTCGGCATCGGCCGGCACTGGCACTTCATGACCGTGCAATTCTGGATCCTCACCGGGGCCGTCTACGTCGCCCTGGTCTTCGCCACCGGTTACTGGCACTATCTGATTCCCACCCACTGGTCGATCATTCCGAACTCGATCAAAGCGGTGGGTACCTACCTGCACTTCCAGCTCCCGGAAAAGATCGCCGGTCAGCCCTTCGAGCCGGCACAGAAACTCAGCTACTTCGTCGTGATCTTCATCTTGGCGCCGCTGCAGATCGCCACCGGCGCGGCCATGTCTCCGGCTGTGATCGGACGGTTTCCGTGGTACGCGAAGATCTTCGGCGGCAAGCAGGGCGCCCGCAGCCTGCACTTCCTCGGGTTGTGCGCCTTCGCCGCGTTCACCGCGGTGCATACCTTCATGGTGATCATCAACGGGTTGCCCAGCGAATTCGCCAAGATCGTGTTGGCGGACCCGAGCGGCAACCGGACCTTGGCGGTGGCTATCGGGCTGCTCGGGATCTTTTTCATTCTGCTGTTCCACGTGATCATCACCTGGTTCTCGCTGCGCTACCGACGGTTCACCCAACGCTTCCTCGGCCGAGTGGTTGACCCCTTCGAACGGGCTCTGTCCCGGACCTTTCAGTCTCGCCAGCACTTTGGCCGTGCGGACATCTCGCCCTATCACCGGATCAACGGCTACCCACCGACCAGCGAGGAGTACGAGCGGCTGGCCAGCGGCGGGTTCCGCGACTTCCGGCTGCCGGTCGGTGGGCTGGTGGACGCCCCGGCCCTGCTGTCTCTGAGGGACCTACGCAACCTCGGAATCCAGACCCAGATCACCAAACACAACTGCATCCAGGGCTGGACCGCGGTGGCGGAGTGGTCCGGCGTCCCGCTCAGTTAACTGATCGAGCTGGTCAAGCCCAGACCGGCGGCGGACACGGTGGTGTTCTACGCCTTCGACGACAAGGGCGTCACCGAGGGCGAGGGCCGCTGGGGCCACTTCTACGGCACGATCCCCCTCTGGATGGCGATCAAACCCCAGACCGTCCTCGTCCTGGAGATGAACGGTGGGCCGCTGCCGGTCGAGCACGGCGCGCCACTGCGGCTGCGGATCGAGACCCAACTGGGCTTCAAGATGGTCAAGTGGGTCAAGGGGATCGAGTTCACCCACGGTTACCAGCAGATCGGCATGGGTCAGGGCGGCTGGCGTGAAGATCAGCAGTACTATGCCAACGCGGCGGGAATCTGAGAGTGCGGAGGTGATCTGATGGCATCCGTGAGCTCGTCCGGCCGGGACGGCGACGGCAGGCGACTGGGTGGCGCCGCGACCGACCAGGAGCTGGTGCAGCAGCGTCTCGCCGAGTTCCGCAGGGACCTCTACGGCGGCCGAGGACCCGGGATCAGCGAAGCCGAGTGGCGGCGAGCTACCCGGGAGCGCCCCACCGTGGCGGGGGTACCACCGGCTGTGAGCCGGGAGGCGGTGTACCTGCAGACCCTGCGGGCCCGGGGTGAGCTGGCCGACCTGCGGATCGAGAAAGAATGGGCCCAGGCGCAGTTCCCTCAGCTGGACGCTGATGGCCCGCTCGTGGCGGGGACGCGGGAGGCCGATGTCGCCGGCCGGAGACCTAGTCGAGCGGCGCCGTACCCCCGACGGGGTCGGAGTCGCCGTCCACGAACCGGCGACACAGGGCGATAAACTGGGCGCTGGGCATCCGCAGGGCACTCTGGCGCAGGTGATCGTAGCGGTCGTTCCCGGCATTGGTGAGCACCACCCGCCAGGCCATGACTTTCGCTCTCGGATCCGGGTCGACCAGCATCACCAGCCCACCAGCGAGCAACCTGGCGAGCGCGACGGCGACAAAACCCGGCACCGGATGACCGCTCTCCAGCCAACGGTGACCCACCTTGGCCACCCCACCACAGCTGACCCGGCGCAACACGACCCACTCATACACCTCAGCACCGGCCAACGGGGCTCGGGTCATGGCCGCCTCCGGGTGGTGGTCCCAGCACTGCAACCGGGGTGCAGGATCCGCCGCAGCCACCCCGGTTGGCGATGACGCGAGCCGTCCTCGTCGGGTATCAGGGTGATCTGCCGCTGCGGAACAGTCACGACGGGTGCCCGATTCGCTTGGCGAGAGTGCGGGCGGCGTCGTAAGCGATGAGTACGCCGAAGCCGGCGACTCCGTGCGGGTAGAGCACCCAGCCGCGCCGCTCCCAGTCGCGGATGGCGACCACGGTGCACACACCGCTGCCGTCGATGCGGCGTCCTTCCACCGCGCACCGTTCCTGGTCACCCTGCCGCAGAAGGTGCGGCCCGTCCAGTTCTGGCGGTTGTTTCACTGTGACCCCATCGTTCGTATTCCCCCAGCGCGGCGTTCCCCGCGGAGCCTCTTTCGGCGGGATTCAGTTTCGGAGGGTGTGGGCTGGCAGGGGCAGGCCGCGCGGTCTGCCAGCTAGCGCCTTCTGGTGCCGGCTGCGCCGAGGCGGGCCTGTTTCGGCCTGCGGGGCTCTACTGTGGGTTCACTCATCACTGTGGGTTCATTCATTGAGGGGGTGGGATGGCCGAGCAGGAATCGCCGCGGACCCGGTTGGAACAGCTGCTCCGGCAGCGGCACATCACACTGGAGGAGTTCAGGAAGCGCTATTACCGGTCCGCCGGGACCGAACTCAGTGAGCGGCAGGCGTACCGGTGGGTGGCCGGAGAGCTGCGTGGCCTGCCTTACCCGCAGGCTCAGGTTGCCCTGGAGCTACTGTTCGGGGAGCCGGTGGCGCGGTTGCTCGGCCCGCCGTACGGCATCGGGGCGGTCCTGCCGACCCGCCGCCGTGCCGGGACGGCACCGGAGCGGGGCAGCGCGCGGACAGACTGGGAAGGGCAGGTGATCGCCATGAGCGCCGACCGGGCTCGCGACTTCCTCACCCGCATCGAGGCCTCCAACGTCGGCGCCGAGACGCTCGACCAGTTGATCGACGACGTGCGCCGTCTGGTCGTCGCCTATCAACAACAGCCGCTGCCCACCCTGCTCGGTGATCTGGTGGACACTCAGGATCGCGCCTTCGGGTTGTTGGAGGGACGCCAGCGCCCGGCGCAAGCCCGGGACCTCTATCTGATCGCCGGGATCGCCTGCGGGATGATGGCCAAGGCATCGCACGACCTCGGTGCTCCCCATGACGCGATGACGCAGGCTCGCGCGGGCTACGCCTGCGCGGACAACGCCGGTCACGACGGGCTGCGCGCCTGGATTCGCGGCCTGCAAAGCTTGATCACCTACTGGTCTGGGCGGCTGGAGGACTCGGTGCGCTACGCTCAGCTTGGCGCCGAGGCCGCAGCCCGAAGCAGAGGCACCGCCAGCGTGTGGCTAGCCGGTAGCGAAGCACGATCGTTGGCCGCGCTGAGCCGACTCGAGGACGCCCACGCGGCCCTGGCACAGAGCCACCGAGGCGCGGGAGCGAGTGGAACCCGATGAGCTGGACAGCCTCGGTGGTCTGTGCGCGTTCAGCCGACCACGCCAGCTCTACTACGCCGCCGACGCGCTCGCCTGGGGCGGCGAGACCGAGGCGAATCACACCGAACGGCTTGCCCTGGAAGCACTGGACGCCTACGCCGAGGCACCCGAGGAGGACCGGGCCTTCGGCGACGAAGCCGGCGCATGCAGCGCCCTCGCTGTCGCACGGGTTCTGCTAGGCGAGATCGACGGCGCCGCGGAAGCGCTGACGCCCGTGCTCGAACTCCCTCCGCCAAAGCGCATCCACGGGATCGTGACTTCGGTCGAGCATGTGCGCACCGCACTGCGCGCCGTGCAGGATCCGGGCCGGGACGCCACCGAGCTGGCCGGGGCCATCGAAGGCTTCACCTCCGAGCGTCTGGCGATCCCACGGTGACCGACACCGTGCAACATGGGGTGCGGCTGACCGGAGACAGGGTACGGCTGCGCGAGTTCCGGATCGAGGATCTCGACGATGCTGACGCCATCCTCGGTGATGACCGGGTGACCCGGTGGCTGTCCTTTGACTCACGGACCCGCGAGCAGCAAGCCGAGGTGCTTACCGGTGCCATCGAGCGCGCCCAGCAGATCCCACGCACCGAGTACTACCTGGCCGTCACCACTCATACCGATGATCGACTGATCGGATTCGTGCGGCTGGGGCTCACCGGCGTGCAGGCCGCCAAGCTCGGCGGCGCTGGTGCCGTGTCTCATTGGGGCCACGGGTACGCTCTCGACGCCACTCGCACCATTATCGACTTCGGGTTCACCACGCTGGGGCTGCACCGCATCTCCGCTGCCATCGGGCCTGACAACGCCGTGTCCATCGCCCTCGTCACCCGGCTCGGCTTCACCCGGGAAGGCCGACTGCGCGATCACGTATTCACCAACGGTGCCTGGCGCGACTCCATCCTGTACTCCCTCCTCGCGCCCGAATGGGAAGAGTGACCACCCAACCCGCTACCGACTGGGTTCCACGGGCGCAGCGGCTCGCCGACCTACTCGCCACCCAAGGTGACGTACACCATCTCGCGTGGCGCAGCGCCGTAGCCGCCGTCCCCCGCCACATCTTCGTGCCCGCCGCCTACCAGCAAGACGACACCGGTGCGTGGCAACCGGTGGACGTGACTTCTCCAAGCGGGCTGGATCTCGTCTACTCCCCGACGACTCTCGTCACAGCATTGGCCGATCGGGGAACGCACCAGGAAGCCGTCTCCAGCAGCACCAAACCGGATCTCATGCTGCGCATGCTCGAAGCCCTCGACATCCACGACGGACACACAGTGCTCGAAATCGGTACCGGCACCGGATACAACGCCGCAATGCTCTCGCACCGGCTCGGTGAGAACCTGGTGTTCTCCGTCGACATCGACACCGAACTTGTTGACAGCGCCCGCAGTCGACTCCATGAAATCGGCTTTCGGCCGACCCTGGTCACCGCCGACGGCGCTGGCGGACTACCGGAGCACGCCCCATTCGATCGGATCATCGCCACCTGCGCCGTGCCCACGGTGCCGTGGGCCTGGGCTGAACAGCTCCGCGTTGGTGGCACAATCCTGGTCGATGTCAAGGTAGCGCCGGAGGCCGGCAACCTCGTCCTGCTGCACCGCCATCCCGACCGGCTGGAAGGTCATTTCACCCCCCGGTGGGGCTCCTTCATGACCATGCGCCACCACAACGACGACGCACCCGCGCCCCCACAACCACGGAGCGAGCACACCCGGCGGCGGACCACGACCATCCCGCCACATCCCTGGTGGGACCACCGCGTCGGCTGGCTGCTCGCCCAGTTCCATGGACTACCCGCAGACGTGCACATCGGGATGCACCTCGATCCAGGCACTCGGCAACCCACCGCCAGCTTCCTGTCCGCCCCGGACGGGTCCTGGGCCGCGGTCAGCCTCACCAGCAATAACGGTCACTACGACGTCATCGAAGGCGGCCCCACGGCATTGTGGGACAACGTCGAACGGGCCCATCAGGTATGGCTCGAGCACGGGCAGCCCGAGTGGAATCGCCTCGGCCTCACCATCACCCCGGAGCGCCAACGTCTCTGGATCGACAGCCCAGAGGGAACGTCCTGGCCGTTGCCAACGTGACTAACAAGCGAACTCAGTTCAGATAGTCGGCCAAATCTTCCAGTAGAGCAGCCTTGGGCTTGGCGCCGACGATCTGCTTCACTGGCTCGCCGCCCGAGAACAGGATCATGGTCGGGATCGACATGATCCGGTATTCCCGGGCGGTCTTGGTGTTCTTGTCAATGTCCATCTTCGCGATGGTGATCTTTCCGGCGTGCGCCGAAGCGATCTCCTCAAGCAACGGCGCCACCTGCTTGCAGGGGCCGCACCAGGTCGCCCAGAAGTCCACCAGTACCGGCTTGTCGCTGCCGAGCACCTCGTGAGCGAACGACTCGTCGGTGACGGTTACGGTTGACTTGTCTGCCATCTCATCTCCTGTGTGCGGAACCTGGTGGGATCTGGGGTTGGGGAATCTGGGCGATCAGGGCGTCGGGCCGTAGCCGCCGCCGACGAACTCGGCGGCTACCTGAGCGCGCGGATCCCCGGCGTGCTCGGCGAGCCAGCGCTCGGCGTCGATCGCGGCCGAGCAACCGGTGCCGGCGGCGGTGACGGCTTGCCGATAGGTGCGGTCCACCAGGTCGCCTGCGGCGAAAACGCCGTCCACGCTGGTGGCGGTGCTGGGTGCGGCCACCAGCACGTAGCCGTCCGGATCGGTGTCCACCTGACCTCGGACCAGGCCGCTGCGCGGGTCGTGCCCGATCGCCACGAACATCCCGGTGACGTCCAGCGTTGAGCCGTCGGACAGGCCCAGGCCGTTGACACCCCCGTTGCCGAGCACCGTCTCGACGGTGACCCCGGTGCGCCAGTGGATCTTCTCGTTGTTCCGGGCCCGCTCGAGCATGATCCTCGAGGCGCGGAACTCGGCGCGGCGATGCACCACGGTGACCGACCGCGCGAACCGGGTCAGGAAGGTGGCCTCCTCCATCGCGGAGTCCCCGCCGCCGATGACGGCGATATCCTGGTCGCGGAAGAAGAAGCCGTCACAGGTGGCGCACGAGCTGACGCCGCGACCGAGCAGTTCCTGCTCACCAGGGACATTCAAGTAGCGGGGCTGCGCGCCCATCGCGAGTATCACCGACCGGGCCAGATGGGCGGTGTCCTCGACCATGACCCGCTTGGGGTCACCGGCTAGCTCGACCGATGTGACGTCTCTGGACTGCAGCTCGGCACCGAAGCGCTCGGCCTGGGATCGGAACTGCTCCATGAGATCCGGACCCATGATCCCGTCGCGGAACCCCGGGTAGTTCTCCACCTCGGTGGTGGTCATCAAGGCGCCGCCGTACTGGCTTCCCTCAAAGACGAGCGGGTCCAGCTGGGCACGCGCGGTGTAGATCGCGGCCGTGTAGCCAGCCGGACCTGAGCCGATGATGATGACGTCCCGGATCTGCTCGTTCACGTTGGCCACAACACGATCCTACGGACCAATGTTCCCGCGGCACCGGCGATCGGCGGCCAGCCCGATGGGAGGCGAGCTGCCCGAGGCATCGCTCATGGCCACCTGGTCACGAGCGTGTCGCTACCGACGACCTCGCCTGAATCGGAGCAGCATGGCGCGGGTGACCGTCAAACACGCCACAGCCAGCGTCTTCCTCTGTGCCCGCAGCGAAGACGCCTGGCGCGTCGGGCTCATCCGCCATCCCCGGTTCGGAAAGTGGATGCTGCCCGGCGGGCACGTCGAACCCGATGAGAACCCCGCCGAGGCGGCGCTCCGCGAAGTCGCCGAAGAGACCGGCCTCGCCGCCCGGCTGCTGCCCGGTCCAGGACTCGATGCGCCGGACGGAGCCGACGAATCGTCGGTGATCGCGCCGTTGTGGATCGTCGAACACCCAGTGCCTGCCGAACGACGCGAACCCGGGCCGCATATTCACGTTGACCATCTCTACCTCGCTCTCGCCGAAGCGAGCGCGCCCGCGCCCGGTGCCGAGCTGCCGTTCGCGTGGTACGCCGCCGACCAGCTCGCCGCAGTGGACATGTTCGCGGACACCCGCGCCCGCGCCGCATACCTCCTCGACCGGATCGACGTCCTCACGGAGGTGACCGCCTGCGACCAGGTGCCTGGGTAGCCGTGCTCGCTCCATACGACCTCGCCTAGGCCAGAGGATGGTGACGTTTCCGATGGCTCGACATCAGTCGGCCGGGTCCGCCGGATCGAGGAACCGGATACTGCGGCAGATAACGGCCATTATGCTTTGGTAGGACTCCCAGTCGGCAGGGGTCGGCGAGCTCAGCGCAACGACGAGTAGCCACGGCTGATTGTCAACGGGGATGCTCACTTCAATGCTCCGCACCGGCAGCTCCACCGGCGCCCCGTCCGGTGCCCCGCCGCTGAGCCAACGCTCGACGATCACCGCCACCGCAGGACCCACCGGCAGCTCGATCGCGTAGACCTCGCGGTCGTCGTACCGCTCGGACAGCGCGGCGAACAGCCCCGCAGCGGCGATGTCGGCCGGTGCCGCAGGTGAGGCCGGCAGCCACGACATGAGCACCGACGCTGTTGACAGCTTGCCGTCCGAACTGCCTAGGCAGGCTGCGGCCTTGACCACACCGCCCGTCGCGAGCAGCGCGGAATAGGCCCGCAGGTGCGCCAACGCCAGTTCGCGGTACTCGGGTGGGCGCTCAACCGACACTAGGTCGAGGAACGCGGCGGCCGTCGCATCCCAGGTCGCGGGCTCGCTCGCCAGGGGCAGATCACGGAAGTCCGCCGGGAGGCCGATCACGAACTCGGGCGGATCGACAATTTCCACAGGATCCGCGGTGGGTGCGGTGCTACTCATGCCGGCACGAGCCTTCCGCTACGCTGGGTCTGAGCCCCGCCCACGTTGTTGACGAAGGTAGCACCGAGTGCGCCGGACGAGCCATGGCCGCTCACCGCGTTCCAGCCTTTCTTCACGTCGCCGAGAACGTTGCCGCACCACGGGTTCCACGAACCGAGCACGAGACCGGTGGTGCCGGTCAGTATGCTGCCCTTCGCGACGCGCGCGTAGTGCAGGAAGTTTGCTGCCCCGATGACCTCGGCGCCGGTCTCGAACCCGGTAGCCTCGTGTGCGGCCAGGCCCGCCTTGTACATGGCACCCGCATTCTTCATGCCTGTCGTCGCCACCTTGCCGGCGCCCCAGGTGAGCACACCAACGGCATCCAGGGCGATGGTCCCCCAGGAGACGTCCGCCCCGGCCGCCTTGGCGAGGCCGTGCGCCGCCAACGCGCCCAGAGCGAATCCGGCTGACACCGCAAACAGCACCCCCGCAGCGGCTTCGAGCGGCGGGATGAACATGCATACGGTCGCGACGACGCCAAGCACTGTGCTGATGTCGGAAAGGATGTCACCGATCTGGGCGATCAAGTCGGCGTGGTCCTTGACCCAGTCCCATGCCTTGCCCGGCAGGGAGACCACGAAATCCACAGCGTCGGACAGGGCGCTGCCCAGTCGTTGGAAAAACCCCGGCTTGGCCGGTGCGACGTCGGCCGCGTCGCGTAGCGACTTCGCGACCCAGCCGGCCACCTCGTCGTGCTCGGCGAGCAGTCCGCGTGCCCTGGAGATGATTCGGGACAGCTCGTCCGAGGCAGCGTCAACCTTGCCCTTCGCCTTGGCTGCTTGTTGCCTGGCCTCATCAACCTCGGTCTGAGAAGCGTTCGCGCCGGGCCGAGTGATCGCCATCGCCGCCGCGCGCGCCGAGGACACAGACGCGGCGGCGTCGGCCGCCTGCCGCTCGTACGCCGTCGCGCGGCGCTGGAAGTTGACCAGCTCCTCCGACCAACTACCTAAAGCCCGGCACGCGGCGCTCATCGAGTTCTCGCCGTCGGCCAGGTGTTTGGGCAACTCGCCGACGCGCCGGGCGAACGCCTGTGCGGCCTGGCCCTGCCACACACCGTCGCTGCAGCCGAGCTGGCGGAGGGCGCCATTGGCCGCGCTGAGCCGGCCAGCAACGCGCGAGAAGGTCCCGTGCAAGTTTTCCACGACACTCAGGTCCCCGGGCGCCGGATCGAAACCCAGGGTGGGGTAGTAACCGGTCACGACTTCTTCATTGCCTTACGCATGTCGTCAGCGAGCTGGATATCGCAATCTCCGTAGACGCGGATGCCATCTTCGAGCTGCTTGGCGACATTGGTCGCAGCTTCGCGCAGCTGCCCAATGCCGTAGGCCCATTCGCCCGCGAAGTGATCGGCGGCCGATTCGAGTTTCCGGTGCCCGAGACCGCTGGCCTGAGCAGACCCGAGAGATGAGGTGGCGTCATGCATGTTGTCGGCGAAGGAACGCAGGCTACTGAGCAGGTCCTGCAGTCCGGCGCCGTCCACCTTGAGGTCGGCCATCAGGTTTCCTCCGGATTCTGTAGCGGCGGCTGATCGGACGTTGCCTCCTTGCGCATCGCCCGTACCTCACCGGGCGTACTGTAGGCAATCATTGCTTTACGAGTGAGCCAGTCGCTAGCCGCGAACGGACTGGGCCACGGCTGCCCGATCTCGGTGAAGAACCATTGCTGGGCTTGCTGCCGCTTGACGTACAACTCGGTGTAAGCAGCGGGGGTGCGCCAAGCCCATACAATCAACACTGTGCCGGCTGCCGCCAGCGCAACGCCGACGAGGGCGAACGCGGCGCGCAGACCCACCGAGGCGTTGCCGTGCGCGAACGTGAGGACGATGCAGATCAGCGCCAGCGTGCCGACCAGGCTTCCGCCGATCGTTCCGGCAATCTGGCGGCCGGCCCGCCGCATCGCGGCTGCGGCCGCTGCGGCATCGGCGTCGCTATCGAGCACGTCGATGCCTGTCTCGGCCTTGATCCGCGCCGCGACCGCGCGTGGGTCCGGCGACGTCACGGCATAACCTCCCAAGATCGTGACAATTCATCCTGGCCGGGATGGTACTGGCGCTACTGGGGCGTGGTGTCAAGGGCCTTCGGCCGACCGCGCACGCCAGACTCCCGCCAACGGACGACGCGGTGTCACGGTCGGTACCTGGTCGGAGGATTCAGCGGCGGAGCCGGATGGGCCTACGGTGGGTGAGCGGGTCCCTACGGAGGTGGGTCGTGACCGGTGACGCCGACCCGAGACAGGTCTCGGCGGTGCGGCCGTGGGGGCTCAGGGGTCTCCGGTTGGCGCCGCCGGCTGACGTGCCGGTGTACCGGTACGACCCGGTCCGGCAGGTTGCGCTGACGTCCGGTGGCGAGTTGTGGGTCAATTCCGAGGAGGGCAAGACGTGGTCCTCGATCGCCGAGTTGGACGGCGATGAGGGTCGATCTGAGGCGTGGGGCTGGGACGACGGCAAGGATGTCACGGAAAGCTGGTAGCGACAAGCGTGACGGTTTTGATCGTCTCCCAGGAACTGGACCCCACCGCCGACGAGGTGGTGTTGATGCTGAGTGAGCGCGGCGTGCCCGTGTTCAGAATCGACCGAGCGTGGTTTCCGCAACGGCTCACCCTGGAAGCCGAACTCCGGGACGGCCGATGGGCAGGATGCCTGGGTACTGGCGAACGCCGCATCGAGTTGAGCGACATCCGGTCGGTGTGGTACCGCTGGCGGTCACAGTTCATGGTGTCGCCTCAGCTGTCCCGGCCGGACCGGCAGCACGCCGAACGTGAAGCACGCACCGGATTTGACGGGGTGATCTGCTCACTCGATGCTCGACACGTCAACCATCCCCACCGTGTCGCGGCGTTGCCCAAGCCCAGTGAGCTCATTCTCGCGGCGCGATGCGGTCTCGACGTGCCTGCCACTGTGATCTCCAACAGTTCCCGCCAGGTACGGGCCTTCGCGAACGGTTCCCACGCTGTGGTCAGGAAGCTCTTTTCCTGCCACGTGCTTGATGAGTCGGGCCGCTCCATGGTGGGGCACACCCGGCTGATCACCGACGACGACCTCACCGACCTGGATCACGTTGCATTGACTGCGCATCAAGTCCAGCATTACGTTGACAAGCTCATGGATGTACGCGTGGTTGTGGTGGGCGACCGGATCTTCCCGGTGGCCATCCATCCGATGAGCGAGGCCGCCCGGATCGACTTCCGGGCTGACTATCGCGCGTTGCGGCACGAAGTCATCGAGCTGCCTGTTGTCGTGACGCACGGTATTCGCCGGTTCATGGCCGAAAGCGGGCTGTTGATGGCGTCGATGGATTTCAGTGTCGACCGTGACGGCCGTTATTATTTTCTGGAGTGCAACCCGGCTGGCGGCCAGTACGGGTGGCTGGAGGCGAAAACCGGGGTGCGCCTCACTGAGGCCGTGGCGGATTTGCTTGCCCAGGACTGGAATGGCGTGTGATGAGTGACTGGAGATCCTACGCGGTGCGGTTGGCGGACCAGCTCCATGCCAGTGGTGATCTCAGGACCCCGGCATGGCACGCCGCAATCGCCGACACCCCGCGTCACGTCCTGGTCCCCACTGTCTACGAACCACAGGAGCGACTCTACGGTTCGATCGCCACCACGCGCCTGAACACCGCCGAACACCTGGAGTTGGTCTACTCGGCCAGCACGTTGGTCACCGCCGTCGTACCCAACAGATACGGGAGCCTGGTGGCCATATCGTCCTCGACCAAACCCGACCTCATGGTGCGCATGCTCGAAGCCCTCGATGTCGACGAAGGTCAGCGGATCCTGGAGATCGGGACCGGCACCGGTTACAACGCCGCCTTGCTGTCCCATCGCCTCGGCGACGGCAACGTCTTTTCTGTCGACATCGACCCAGAACTCGTCAGCACCGCCCGCCGAAGGCTGGCCCGCATTGGTCGTCATCCCCATCTCGCTGTCCGTGACGGCGCCGACGGCTGGCGACAACACGCCCCGTATCATCGGATCATCTGCACCTGCGCCGTGCGCCGTATCCCCATGGCTTGGTACGACCAACTCACCCCCGGTGGTCACCTGCTGGTCGACTTCAAACCACAAGGCGGCAACCTGGTGCTGCTCGAGAGAAAAGACGACCGGCTCGAAGGCCGATTCACCGAGCGGTACGGCGCGTTTATGGTGATGCGCCAGCACGACAACCATGATGCGTCACGTCTCCCGTGGCAGCCTGAACTCCCCCTGGACCGGGAACGCACGACCCGCACGCCCGCCGAGCCTTCCGCCGTCGCGCAGTTCCTCAGATCGGTGATGTCGACCACTTCGCTACGGCACAGATATACCTTCGACGAGCAGACCCGACAACCCACTGCGGTCCGGTTAGCCGCCGCGGACGGATCCTGCTGCGAAGTCGAACTCACCGCGGACCGAAACGGGACTCGCACTGTGCGCGAGGGTGGACCCACACCGCTCTGGTGGGAGATCGAACGCGCATACCAGCAATGGTGCGACTGGGGCGAACCAGGCTGGGACAGGGTCGGTATCACGGTAAGACCGGAAGCGTGGACGGTGTGGCTCGACGAGCCACGCAACATCATCAGGTGGCCCGCTGCTGGACCCTGAGTTCGTTGATCCTGGACTGGTGATGGTCTTTTTCGCCGCCCAGTTGGGTGATCCACACCAGCAGGTATCGCGTTGGCGGCCCGGCCCGCAGCGGGATCTGGGTGCTGCCTGCGCTGAGGGTGGCGGTGCCGACCAGAGTGGTGTCCTCTAGTCGCGGATTCGAGGACGTCGCGGTGCGTATCTCGAGCACGGTGCCCGGGCTCGGCGATACCACGGTCACCGAGGCCGCCGGGATGGGCGCCGCGAAGCTCAGCATCACGCCGAGCCCCTTTTTGTAGGCGGGGAACTGCTGGAAGTAGGAGTCGGTGGACCACCCCGTGTTCGGATTGCCGTCCAGCAGCTTGCCGACATCTCTCTGGTGGTCCGGGGTGCCCAGCCCGGAGGGGTCATAGACCGCCAGGTGCCTGACCCGGACCGGCGAGGACAGCCCCGGCGACGGCGCTGGTGCCCTGTCGGTGGGGCCAGCAGTGGCGACGACCAGCGGCGCGCCCCCGGTGTCGGTGAACACCGACACCACCTGCATGCCGGCGTAGCCGATGATCAGCAGTGTGGCGGCGCCCAGCACCGTCATCGACATGCCGAACTTGATCCGGCGTTGGCGCTGCGCCCGTCGCACATCGATCGGGCTGACGCGGCCGCCGTGGGTGCCTGCCGAGAAGAGGTCGTCCTCCGCGGTCGAGGAGTTGAGCTCGAGTACCTGCCGCACAGCGGCCCCGGTGTGCACGCCCCCGCCGGTGCCGGGAGCGGCGATGCTGCGCAGCGCCAGGGTGGACAGCTCCACGGGTACCTCGGGCCGCAGCGTCGTGGGGCTGATCGGCGAGCCGTTCTGCCCCATCGGCGCGGGCGGCAGGCCAGGTGGCCCGTCGGGCAGCGGCCAGCACCCGGTGAGCAGCAGGTACAGCATTGCGCCCAGGCCGCGGATGTCATCCCGGGCCTCGGTCGTGGGTGGTGGGCCGGGGAAGGCGAGACGAGCTTGCCTATCGGGGGTCACCCGGATCCGGTCCGGGTGGTCGCAGCCGAGGATCAGACCTGCGCTGTGGGCGGCGTCGACCGCACCAGCCAATGGCGCCAGCACGCGGGCCGCCACCGCTGGCGGCAGCGGCCCGCTATCCAGCAGGTCGACCAGGGCACAACCCGGCGTCCACTCGGCGACGACAACCGCGGCGGTCGGGCCGTCCGGGTCGCCCCTGCGCTCCGCTTCCAGCACATCCAGCATCCGTACGGCGCCCGCGGTCTCCAGACGAGCAGAGCGCAACGCGCGCGCGATGGCGGAGCGGATCAGCGCGACCGCCTCGGGATCGTGCGGTGCGGCGATGAACACGGTGAGTGCAACGTCACGGTCGAGCACGAGGTCACGGCCCCGCCACAGGCGGACGGCGCAGCGGTCATCGCGGCCGATCTCGGACAGTAAACGGTAACGACCCCGCCCGAGGACACACCCGGGAGTCGGCCACGGGAGGCGGGACCGGTGTGTCTGCGCTTCCGCCGACTCGGCCACCGTGATGTCACCCTTCCTGGGCTTTTCTCGGGCACTTGGATTCTTCGCCGACACCCCTGGCGCTCCGGACAGGCCTCAAGTCTACGGCTCCCGGGGGCGCTTCCCGTGTTCTGCGTATCCGGCGCACGATCCCGCGGGCCGCCAGCAGAACCAGCGCGGCACCGGCGCTGGCAGTGAGCACGACGGTCACCGTGCCGAGCGCGGTGGAGCGCAGCTGCAGGGTGCTCGGCACGCCCAGCGGGGTGCCGCCCGGGGTGCTCAGCCGGACATCGACGCTGAACTCACCGGCCCGGCTCACCTTCGCCGGGATGACCAGTTGCCGGGTGCTCCGGGCTGGCACCAGCTGCAGCCCGATTCCTCCGGCGCGCAGCCCGGCGGTCTCCGACAGGCTCAGCGCGACCTCCATCCCGACCGGCAGCTCGTTGCTCACGGTGATCAGCAGCGGGGAATCTGATGCCGCCAGGGTGTAGGGGCCGGGTGACTGCACGATCCGCACCGACCGGCGTAGCTCATCCAGCCGGTCGCTCTCCTGCGCGGTCACCAGCCCGGCCCGGTTGGGTGTCTCGCGCCAGGCCGCGGATACGCCACGGAGCAACCCGAGCCGCAGCGGGTCGAGCAGGGTGGCCGGCCTGAGGTTCGCGGCGGGATCCAGGACGGTGGCCACCTGCAGGTCGCGCAGGACGTCTCGATCCCGCTGGAGTTCCGCGGTGACCTGTGCCGGGATCTCCTCGGCGCTGGTTTGTGGCGGGTATCTCACCGCCACGGTGGCACCGGAGGGACGGGTGGCGGCCAGCGCCGGGAGCTCCCGCGGGGTGACGAAACCGGCCTCCAGCAGCTGCCGGGCAGTGTTCAACAGCGCGGTCACCTCTGTACCGGGGGCCTGCCAGCGGCGCGGCGGGACCAGCAGGATGGGCTGGCCACTAGTCGCGCGGTACACCAGTGCGCCGAGCCCGTCCTGCTCGGACAGCGGGCTCGCGCCGCGAGCCAGCGCGCCGGTCAGCAGTGGGTCGATGAGGAGACCGACGGGGGCGACGCCACGGACGTCCAGTATGGCGGTGCCGGGGTTGACGGTACTTGCCGAGTTACCAACCAGGCTCACGACATCGCTGTCGGTGGGCGGCTGGGGTGTGATGCCCTGGGGGTCCAGCAGTACGGCGTGGGTCTGAAGTGCGGTGAGGTCAGCCAGCGTGCGCTCGTCGAGCATCTCGCCGGCCGGCCAGCTCACCCCGGTCAGCGGCTGCACCCCGAGTAGGGTGCTCATCAGGCGCGCGCCGGTGCTGGTGGCCAGGGCCTCCAAGTCGGTGAGCCCGGCCCGGGACAGCGCTACCAGGTCAGCATCGGCATAGGGCAGCGGCAGCACGCAGCGACCTTGGACCGCGCCGCGAAGCCGATCAAGCCAGCTCCGCGCATCCCGTGCACCGGTGCCCTCGCTGATCCCGCCTGGGTGGGCCACCCGGTAGCCGTGGCTCATCCCGTCGAGGGTCTCCAGGAGCAGCGGGTCCACCGCCACGCACACGGCCGCGCCCAGCGGTGACCCTGGCGGTACCGCCTGCTCGAGCGCACCGAGCAAGCCGTCCAGTCGCCCGCCGGGAGCGATGTCGGCGGCCAGTGGATCCGTTCCGGCGCGGTCACTGTGAACCAGAATCGGCTCGCCGGGACCGGTCGGTAGCCGCTCGGGCGGCGCCGCCAGTGGCCACAGCACGGTCAGCGGTGCTGGCTGCGGGAGCCGCCGCGGCACCGGCCCGGGCGGGCCGCCTGGGCCGGCGGGGGGGATCCCGAGCACCGGCAACAGCAGCGGAACCGACGCCAGCTGCGTGGCGCCGCCGGAGTCCGGCGTGCCGTTGAGGGTGACCAGCACCGGGTACACGCCCGGTTGGTTGATCTGCAATGACGTCCGGTCTGTCCCGCCGCGCAGGGGCACATCCAGCCGGAATGGCCTGCTCTGGCCAGGGGCGAGGTCGCCCGGCAGCGGCTGGAATCGGGTGACGTGGGGCGCTTGCGCGAGTCCTTGGAGGGCCCACGCGGCTGCCTCGTCGGAGCGTATCGGCTCGTCGCGTTGCAACCGGACCCCGAGTGTGGTGATCGGCCGGTCCCCGACGTTGACGACTCGGCCGCGCACCCGGAGCACTGGCGCGCTGGCGACGGTGACCATCCGAGGTGAGAGATCCGACAGCTCAAGCCGCGCCAGCACGTTCGGCCGCTGTGGTCCCGAGTGGGGTTGCGCCAGACTCTGTCGCTCTCCAGACTGTCCAGCCGCGGACTGCCCTGTGGCGACGCCAGGCATCAGCAGTCCCAGCATCGCTACCAGGACGGCTGCGGCACCACGGTGGAGCCAGGGCCTGATAATGGGCCTCATATGGGGGGCTTCAAGCGGAGTCCGCGAGCATGGTGGTGGCGCGCTGAACCAGGCGGCGCTCGTCGGCATAGGCCAATCGCGTCGGCAGATCAGCCAGCGGCACCCATGCCACCTCGGTGACCTCGACGTCAGCATCGGACAACTCTCCACCCATCGCGCGCAGCAGGAAGTGGTGCACCGTCTTGTGCACCCGGCGATCCTCGGCGACAAACCAGTAGTCGATGCTGCCCAGCGCGGCCACCACCGCGCTGTCGATCCCGGTTTCCTCGGCTACCTCACGCACGGCCGCCTGTTCCACGGTCTCGCCCTGCTCGACGTGACCTTTGGGTAGCGACCACAGCATCCGGCCGCGCCGATCCAGCCGACCAATCACCGCGGCCCGCCCTGTCTCGGTGTCCACCACCAGCCCCCCCGCTGAGGTCTCCGCCACCGTGCGCATCCGATCGGCCCGATTTTTGCCGCTGCCCTGGCCGGACGCCTTGCGCGCACCCTTGCCCCGGCCGGACCTGCTGGAGCGCGGAGGCATGGTGTCGATGGTATCGGCGAGGGCTGGCGGCGGAGGAGTTACGCTCGCGTCCTATGTCATCGTCGCCTTCCGCGCTGGGTAATCGCGTACCGGTCGTGAGTCTCGCGCAGCAGAATGCCGTCGTGGAGCTGCTCCGGGTCACCCCGGTCGCCGACGAACTAGCCGCCCGGTTCGCCGCGGCCGGTCACTCGCTGTACCTGGTGGGCGGCAGTGTGCGTGACGCGCTCCTCGGCAGGCTGGGCAGCGACCTGGACTTCACCACCGACGCGCGCCCGGACGCCATCACAGAGATTCTGCGGGGCTGGGCGGACGCTGTGTGGGACACCGGGATCGCCTTCGGCACCATCGGCGCGACGCGGGCCGGCGTTCAGTGTGAGATCACCACCTACCGGGCTGACCGCTACGACCGGGTGTCCCGCAACCCCGACGTCGTCTTCGGTGACACCGTGCGGGGCGATCTGGCCCGGCGTGACTTCACCGTGAACGCGATGGCCGTCCAACTCCCGCTGCCCGGTCCGGGCGCCAGCCGGTTAGTCGACCCGCACGGCGGGATGGCCGCGCTGGCTCGCCGCGAGCTGGACACTCCCGCGACACCGGAGGAATCCTTCGCCGACGACCCGCTGCGGATGCTGCGCGCGGCCCGGTTCGTCTCTCAGCTCGGCTTCACCCTCGCCCCGCGAGTTCGGGTGGCGCTGGGCGCGATGGCGGGCGAGATCCGCCGGATCACCGTCGAGCGGGTGGCCGCGGAGCTGTCCAAGCTGCTCCTCGGGGCGGATCCGCGGGCTGGCGTGGAGCTGATGGTGGACACCGGGCTGGCCGAGTACGTGCTGCCCGAGGTACCCGCGATGCGCCTGGAGATCGACGAGCATCACCAGCACAAGGACGTCTACACGCATTCGTTGACGGTGCTCGAGCAGGCGATCGCGCTGGAGGACGGTGAGCCCGACCTGGTGCTGCGGCTGGCGGCGTTGCTGCACGACATCGGCAAGCCGGCCACCCGCCGGCACGAGCCCGGTGGTGGGGTGAGCTTTCACCATCACGAGGTCGTCGGCGCCAAGATGGTCCGCAAGCGGTTGCGCGCCCTGCGCTACCCCACGCACGTCGTCGAGGACGTCTCCGCGCTGGTGTTCCTGCACCTGCGGTTCCATGGTTACGGCAGCGGCGAGTGGACTGACTCGGCGGTGCGCCGCTACGTCACCGACGCCGGAGATCTGTTGCCGCGGCTGCACAAACTCGTCCGGGCTGACTGCACTACCCGCAACCGCCGCAAGGCGATGGCGCTGCAGCGCACGTACGACGATCTCCAGCTGCGCATCGACCGGATCCGCGCCGAGGAGGACCTGGCCGCGGTGCGCCCGGACCTGGACGGTAACGCGATCATGGAGCTGCTCGGGTTGCCGCCGGGTCCACTGGTCGGCCAGGCGTGGCGGCATCTCAAGGAACTGCGCTTGGACCGGGGTCCGCTGTCTCGCGACGAGGCCGAGGCTGAGCTGCGCCGATGGGCGCGGGAGAACCTTCCTGAGTAAAGAGCGGGTTAAGCGGACCCCCGGCTCGTTGAGGCTGACGCGGAGCTCGGTGGGAAAGTGAGGTGGGAGCTAGTAGGCGGGAGCCAGATCGAAGGTGCCGGTTCGTCCTTCGGTATCTGTCCAGGTGCCGGTGGTGAATCGGGTGGGCGGGGTGGCGTCGTTGGCGATCCGGCTGACCAGGGATTGTTGGTAGGAGCCCGCTGTGCGGTATCCGGTGAGGAGAAGGCCGCGTGGTGAGACGAACACGGACACCACGAGCGTATTGGTCTGTCCAGTGGCGTCCGGCCAGGTGGCGGTGTAGCAGGGGTCGTTGGCGTAGTAGCTGCAGCCCGGTCCGCCGCTGAAGGTGAGGTTGGCGTTGGCCAGCGGTGGTATCACGTTGTCATGCGCTGAGTTGATCAATTCGGATAGGTGCCAGGTTCCGAATATCGGGAACGGCGGACTGAACTGGCTCGAGGTGTCGAGCCGGAGTTGGGCGATGTCGTGGCGCGGATAGGTGATCTGGGGGGAGCCGGGCATGGCGGCGGCGATCGCGAGCACGACCGCCGCCGTGAGAATGCGATAGCTCATGGTTGTACTCCCCTCGTTTTGTGGCCTCGTTTTGTGGCCTCATTGGGGCGCCAGTGTGAATGTCCCGGTGTTGCCGTTGACATCGGTCCAGGTTCCGGTGAAACGCACGGGCCGGGTGTTGTCGTTCGCGGCCCAGCCCTGGAAGTGCTGGGCGTACGCGGCTGGAGAACCCTCGGGGTTACCGAAGTTTGTGGCGGTGACCAGCAGGGCATCGGCTGATACAGCCACGGAGGCGAGCAGGAGCCCAGGGAGTGTGTTTCCGAAGCTGTCGAGCCATCGGCCCTGGGAGCAGGGGTCGGTGGCCTGGTACGCGTGGCAGAGTGGGTCGGGGATGAACTGAAGCCCGTATTCCTGGTTCGGGTAAGGTGGAGTGCCGTCCGCGGCGATGCCTCGTCCCTGGTATTGGGCGTACTGGTAGTCGATGGTCCAGTTCTTGGCCAGCTGGAACGGTGGGTAGTACCGGTGCGGGTTATCGGTCTTCGGTGGTGTGACAGTTTTCGTGCTCGGGGTGGACTGGCCGGACCGTGTGCCGGGAGCGATCGGGCGTGGACTGGTGGCTGGTCGGAAGTTGGATGCTGCGCTGGGTGCCGGTGCGGTGCCGATCGTCGAGTCGGCACCCGGCGCAGCGACGGTGGGTGGGGCGGCAAGGGCGTTGGGTGGGGAGTGCGGGGCGGGCAGGAGATTAAGCACGATCACTACCACCGCTGCTATTACTGCGCTTATTCCACCGTACTGGGCAAGCCGCCTGCTGTACCGGGCGGCGTTGACTCGGCGCAATGCCTTGATCAGGGAGACGGGGACAGTGTCCTGATCCCCTGTCAAGTCGATGTGCTGGACGGATTCCAGCAGTTGGTGGACTACACCCCGCTCGGCCTGTACAGGCAGCAGTCGCTTGCGTAGGACCCGGGCAGTCGAGACCTCGAACGCGCACCATGGGGACGCCAGGTAGGCCGAGGTAACCATGCAGACCACCGCGTCGGCCCTGTGGTGAAGCTCGTCGTCTAACCGCTGCTTCCAGTCTTCCCCGACGGTGATGCCGTCGTGCAAATCGTGGGCCAGGAACACCTTGTGGCCATCATCGATCAGCCACTGGTGCACCTTGCGAGCCAGCTCAAGATCCTTGCCCGCATGGCTGACGAACACCCTCGCCATCGCATCTCCCCCACCAGCCGCCACAACAAGGTGGGCAGACAGTACTGCTTCCGCGACCCACAGTCACACCCCGCACCCGAATGGCCGCTTACCCTGCCCTCCCCACCGTTCCGGTCGTGCCGTCCGCGACTCGACGGACCCGAGTTCGACTGACTGACCCGGGCCGTGCTGGCGGTAGTGGGCGCCGTCGAGGGGACGCTGCGGCCCGACCCCACCGAGGTGCTGGAGTGCCACTGGGCGCCCTGGCACGACGTGGTGGCCCTAGCGACAACCTCCGTGGGTAGGTTAAACCGGGCCGCCTTCGCGCCTACTTAAGCGATAGTTAAGGGCGGCTGCAGCGTGGCGCATGTGCCCGCTAAACGGCCTCAGGGTCATCGTCGTCTTCTGGCTCTTCGTTTAACGGGGGTTGATCGCCGGTGGGTGGCGCGGTGTGGGCGGGGCCGGTCGTCTCCACCACGCCGGTGGCGGATCTTCTCCACCACGCGAGCGCGGTCTGGTAGGGGACGGTCTCCTTGTAGAGGATGGCGTAGCCGGGTAGGGCGGTGAGCTGCCACCCGACGGGCAGGGCGTTGAGGACGAGTTCGGCGATCTGTCGTGTGTTCGGCGCTGGCGAGTTGACGTGCAGCGAGGCCTGGTAGTCGTGGCGAGCGGCTGCGCTGGTGCGTTCGTAGCGGAGGTTGTAGGGCAATTTTCTCTTGACCTCGACGAGGAGTTCTTCGACTCTCCACGCGCCGGGCGTGAGTTCCACGGTGGCGTTCAAGTTGATCGGGTAGAGGGCGTCGAAGTGGTCGGCGGCGATCTCACTGGTGTCGCGGCGTTGACCAGGATCCTTGTTGCCGAAGCCGTTCGTGTTCCACGGTGACCCACCCATGTGTCGATATTTTTTGATCAATAGTGTCTCTGGCGCGGCCGCTTCAAGATCCTCATCGACATACAGGCAGACGAAGCTCACGGTGGCCAGTGACAGGCCGGTGCGACCGGAGAGCTTGCGCTCATGGTTGCGCAGCCGTGCTGGCAGCGACCTACTCGCCTTGCCGACGTACACCCGCCGGTCCGCGTGGAACAGTTCGTATACGCCCGGTCGGTTCTCGACATGCGCGCATGAGTTCTCGTTCAGCGGTGCTGGACGTAGTGGTTGCAGCCGTTCCGCGAGTTGGTCGGCTAGGGCCTGGGTGATACTGAGTTTGAAATCGGCGGCGGCGCCGAACGGTTGCGACGACATCACGGACGCGACGGTAGAGCTGTCAGCGGGTCTCTCGCGCACGCGGGCCACCGAACCAGCGAGTCACAGCCCAGAACTGTCTGAGTCCCGCGGTAGGGTTTCGCTATGACCGTCGCCGCTGGGAAGGCCCAGCCATCAGCTTCGCATCCGTCGCCGGCTGCGGGCACGCCGGTGGGGGAGGTGGGCACCAGTATCGAACTCTTCACTGGCGGTGGTGGGCTGGCCCGGGCGATGCACGAGGTCGGGTTCCGTCACCTGCTGGTCAACGAGGTGGAGCCACGATCAGCGCAGACGCTGCGCGTCAACGGCGCGGTTCCCTACGACGCGGACGCCCCGGAGCCCGCCACACTCGCTGATCCGTGGCCGTTGATCGAGGGTGATGTCCGTGAGATCGACTTCCGTTCCTGGGAGGGCCGGGTGGATGTGGTGGCTGGCGGCGTGCCCTGCCAGCCATGGAGCCTCGGCGGCGCGCACAAGGGCTACGATGATCCGCGCAATCTCTGGCCGGAGCTGTTTCGGTGTGTGCGGGAGACCCGACCCCGAGCGGTGATCGCGGAGAACGTCAAGGGGCTACTGCGTCCATCGTTCAAGCCCTATTACGACTACATCCTGCGTGAGTTGGCGGCGCCGTTCGAGAGGCGTGTGGACGGAGAGGTCTGGTATGACCACGACGCCCGTCTCAGCGGAGCGCTGCGTGTCGAGGGCGAGCCAACCGAGCGCTACGACGTGCGGTACCTCCTCGTCAACGCCGCTGATTACGGAGTTCCCCAGGTGCGGTGGCGGGTGTTCGTCGTGGCGTTCCGCCGTGACCTCGGCCTGGGTGATTGGAAATTCCCCGCTCCCACCCACTCCAGCGATGCGCTGCGACAGGCACAGATCGATGGCTCGTACTGGGCTGAACACCATCTTCCCCACCGTGGTCCTGATCTGACGATGCGCGCCGTTCTCAGTAATGATCTGGCTCGGTGGCGCACCCTGCGTGACGCCGTCCAGGATCTCCCTGAACCACTCGGAGATCGCGTCGAGCATCCCTCTTGGCTGCATCACTACGGCTGGCCCGGCGCTCGCCAGTACCCCGGCCACACCCCCAATGACCTTGATCGGCCGGCCAAGACCATCAAGGCGGGGGTCCACGGTGTTCCTGGTGGCGAGTCCGTGCTGCGTCGTGACGATGGCGGCATCCGGTACATGACCGTGCGGGAGGTGGCCCGCGCTATGACGTTTCCTGATACTTGGCGGCTGTCTGGTCCTCGTGGAGAACAGATGCGCCAGCTGGGTAACGCCGTTCCCGTCACGTTAGGCTTGGTCATGGCGGGAGCCGTGGCGCAAGCCCTGAGTCCAGCGCTCACCAGCGCTACCTGAGGCGTACAAGGTGGTGATGGTGAACAAGACCGGGCGACGGACCCCACGGGACCCAGCGGTCACCAGCCGAATGATGGCCAGGGTCCGGTCCAAAGATTCCAAAGCCGAGCTGGCGCTGCGGCGCGCCCTGCACGCGCGTGGCTTTCGCTATCGTCTGCACGGCAAGGAGGTGCTTGGGCGGCCAGACATCGTCAACCGTTCCCGACGGCTAGCCATCTTCGTCAACGGCGACATGTGGCACGGCAATGAGCACCACCGCCGTGGCCTCGCCAGTCTCGCTGAGCTTTTTCCTACTCGAACGCAGTGGTGGGTCGCGAAGATCGAGGCGAATATGCGACGCGATCGCGAGGTCACCACCACACTGCGCGAGCAAGGCTGGACCGTGATCCGGCTGTGGGCGTCTGACATACTCGCCGACCCCGAGGACGCCGCCCAACGTGTCCTTGACGCTAGCGAAGCCACCCCGGCGCCCAATCCGAGGTCTTGGCGGCCGTCACGACCCGACCTGACGGCCTGGCGTCCAACTCCCGGGCTGGCACACGTCGCGCGAGCGGCGGAACAAGACATCGCGGCCGGTGGTCGTGACGCCCGTCAGATACAGCTATCGGACGGGCGAGCGGCGGTCGCGTCGGTCTCCTTACGAACATCGCAATCCAGCCGCCGTATCTATGCCTACCTACGCTGGTACGACCACGGCAAAACCCGTGAGCGGTACCTCGGCGAGGTCAACGAATCCACCCGAGCCGCCAACCTCGCCGCCGCCTGGAGCCTCGTGTCCCTACGAGACCATGCCCCGATAACGGCGAGTTCGACTGACTGACTCGGGCCGGGCTGGCGGTAGTGTGGGCGGTTGTGCACCCTGACGACGCCCCGGTCGTCCTGCTTGGCGACGATCACCGCCCGATCGGGCAGCTGCCGAAGTCCCGCGTTCATCATGCCGCGACGCCGCTGCACCTGGCGTTCTCCTGCTACGTCTTCGATGGCTCGGGCCGGGTGCTGATGACCCGCCGCGCCACCAGCAAACAGGCCTGGCCGGGGGTGTGGACCAACACCTGCTGTGGGCACCCGTTGCCTGGTGAACGATCCGCCCAGGCGGCGGCCCGGCGGCTACGGGAGGAACTGGGATTGCGGCTGACTCGCTCGGCGGTGGTACTGCCCGACTTCAGCTACCGGGCGGTGGCGCCCGACGGTGTGGTGGAAAACGAGTTCTGCCCGGTGCTGGTGGGTGCCGTCGAGGGGACGCCGCAACCTGACCCCACCGAGGTGCTGGAGTGCCACTGGGCGCCCTGGCCCGACGTGGTGGCCCTAGCGACGACCGCTCCCTGGGCAATCAGCCCCTGGTCAGCCCTCCAAATCCCGCTCATGGCCGCCCTCTCTGACCACCCGTGGTCCCTCACCTGAGACCCCTTCCGCGGTCAGCCGACGAGCCGACGAGGGGGCGATGAGGGTGTGCAGGAGGGCTGCGAGTAGGTAGGTGGCGGCGGCGAGGAGCAACAGTGCGGGGGCGCGGCCAGTGGGGGGGACTTCGGTGGCGGCGACGGCGACGGCCAGGACGTAGCTGACGTTGAAGAGCGTGTCATAGAGCGCGAAGACCCGACCGCGCGCGTTGTCCGCGACATCGGCCTGCACCGTGGCGTCCAGGCTCAGCTTCACCACTTGACCGGCCGTGGACAGTACGAACGCGGCGGCCAGCATCGTTAACATGATCATCGGCAGGCCGAGCGTGACGATCGTCAATCCGGCGGTGAGCAGAGCCCCGCGCACGGTGCGCCGCCGGCCGAAGCGGGCCACCAGCAGCGGGGTGAGCACCGCCGCGAGCAGCAATCCGGCCGCCCCGGCGGCGAGCAGTTCGCAGACCCCGGCGAGCCCGGCCCGAAGCAGCCCGTGGGAAGAGAAGGAGTTGCGGTAGAGCAGCAGCGCCACCAGGGTCACGATGCCGAACGACAGCCGGTGCGCGACGAGCGCCACCAGGCCCGCGGCGACGCTGGGTACCCGGGCCGCCGCGGCTAGGCCGTCGCGTAGCCCGCTGGCCACCGCGTGGGTTGCCCGTTCGGGGCCGCGGTCGGATTCGTCGACGGAATCCGGACCCAGTTGGCCGCGATCAAAGCCAGCCGCGATCACCGCCGCGACCAACGAGCCCAGCACGGCACCCGCCGTCACCCATGCCGACCCGGTGTTGCCCGGCCCGATCAGGCCGCGCAGCCCGATCGCGCACATTCCGCCCATGACGGTGACTGCCGAGCCGACGGTGGCGGCCAGCGCGTTGGCCTGCACCAGGTGGCGTGGTGGTGCGACATGCGGCAACCCCGCCGACATCCCGGCCAGCGCGAACCGGCTCAGCCCGGTCACCAGCAGCGCTCCGAGATACAACGGAGCCCCCGCCACCCCGACCCTGACCGCCAGCGCCACCGCCACAATCGGGACGCCCCGCAGCAGGTTCGTCACGACCAGGATCCGGCGGCGGTCCCAGCGGTCCAGCAGCGCCCCGGTGAAGGGCCCCACCAGCGAGTATGGCAGCAGGAGCACGGCGAGCCCAGCCGCCACCGCCATCGGGGCGGCGTGGCGTTCTGGGTTGAACAGCACGGCGCCGCCCAACCCGGCCTGGAACACCCCGTCGCCCCATTGCGCGGCGAAGCGGGAGGCCAGCAACCGGCCGAACCCACGGGTGCCCAGCAGCCGCCATACCCCGAGCCGGTCAGTCACACTGGTGGGAGTAGCGGTCGGGGACAGGGTCACGACCATGCAGGCTAGCGGTATCGGGCGGCGTGTAGGGACCGCGGCGTGTAGTGACCTCTGTGGCATGCGAGACGATGGCACAGCGGAGAAGGTGGGCAAGGGGATGAGAAGGTGGGCGAGGAGGGAACAGTGAACGTGGTGGAACCGGGATCGGCGCTGATCGCCGCCCCGGGGCTGAAGGATCCCAACTTTTGTCGCACCGTTGTGCTGATCATCGACCACGGGTCCCTGGGCACGCTCGGTGTCGTGCTCAACCGGCCCAGCGATGTGGCGGTGCGCGACGTGCTGCCGTTGTGGGGGCCCCACGCCACGGTGCCGCGGGCCCTTTATGTCGGCGGGCCGCTGCACCAACGCGCGGCGCTGTGTGTGGCCGCGCTTCCCGCCGGGGTGGACGCTGAAAACACCGAGGGTATGATCAAAGTACGTGGGCCGCTGGCCCTGGTCAGCCTGGATGCCGATCCGGATCTGATGGCTCCGCACCTGCGCGGGCTGCGGGTGTTCGCCGGATACGCCGGTTGGGTTCAAGGTCAGCTGTCTTGTGAGATCGACCGCGGGGACTGGATGGTGGTGCCCGCATTGCCCGACGATGTGCTGGCCCCGCCTGACACCGACCTGTGGGGTCGGATCTTGCGTCGCCAGGGCATGCCGCTGGCGTTGCTGGCCACCTACCCTGTCGACCCGACGCTGAACTGATGGCGCGCAAGGGCTGGTTCTCGCGGCCGCGCCAGCCCCGCCGCCCTCCTGACGGTGTGGTGCGCGAGGAACCTGGCCCGGGTCAGGAATCGGTGTGGGATTACCCGCGCCCGCCACGGGCCGAGCGGGTGTCGCGCCGTGTTCGGATCGTGCACGGCGGAACACCCGTGCTCGACACCGATGACGTGGTCCGCGTGCTGGAGACGTCGCACCCGCCGACCTACTACCTGCCGCGCTCGGAGTTCCGGGTGCCGCTGCTGCCCGCGCGGCGGCTCACGATGTGCGAGTGGAAGGGCGAGGCGTGCTACGTCGACCTGGAGGTGCCCGGCGTCGCGCCGCTGCGTGAGGTCGGGTGGTGGTACCCACAGCCCGACCTGCGCTATCCGCAACTCCCTGATCGGGTTGCGCTCTACGCTGGCCGTCTCGATGAGGTGACCCTGGATGGGGAACCGGTGACGCCGCAGCCGGGCGAGTTCTACGGTGGCTGGATCACCACGGACGTCGTCGGCCCGTTCAAGGGTGGTCCTGGCAGCGGGGGATGGTAGCTAGCTGGTGGCCCGGTCGCTGTTGGCCAGGTCGCTGTTGGCCCGGGCGGCAGAATCCGCAAAACAGGTGGGCTTGTTGGTCTTGTCGAGGTCAGCGACGTCGAGCAGGTCAGCGAGCTCATCGAGGGAGCGCAGCAGGCGCTCTAACCGGGCGGGCGTGGCGGTGCACGGCGCCGCGGCCAGCACCCAGTCCCGCTCCACCCAGGCAACCGGAATATCGTCGCCCAGCGCGCTCGCCGCGACGACGAATTCGGGTGACACCAGTGGGCCGGCCCGGTCGTGATCGCTGACCAAGGCGACTCGGTCACCCACGGGGCCCAGCATGGTCAGATCGGGCTCCTGCGGTACCGGCCGGTCCGCCAGCCACAACTCGACGACCAGGTTAGCGGCGGGGGATCGCCGCTGTACCGCGACCACCACGCTGGAGACCTGGCCGCCCTGCTCGTGGTCGAAAATCTGCGCCAGGCGGCGGCCCATCGGGGTGAACAGACTGCCGATCACGATATCCCTGGCCAGCCCGGCGCCACCCCGAGCGATCACACCGTGGCGCCAGCGATCGGCCAGCAGCGGATCGGACGGCACAAACCGCCACCCGCGCAGCGCCGCCCAGCGACGCCGTTCCCGCTGGTGCGCGCTGTGGTAACCGTGGTCGAGGGCCAGCAGCACGATCCCTGCGGCGGCGGCCAGCCCCGCGATCATGAACCACACCCACGGTGACACCGCGCTTACTGACACCGCGCTTACTGACACTGCCGTTGATAACCCTGATGTTGGTAACACCGACGTTGATGACACTGGGCGAGCGTAATCCCGCTCCCCACCCATTCCGGTGAGCACACGCCGCGAGCGGGGCCGGCTCCATCACATCAACCGCTCGCGATCATCCTTCTTCATCCCGGGCTCGAAAGACGAGCGCGACGAACTGTCGGTGCGGGTCCTTCACGAAGGCGTGAATGGTGATCACCACCGGGCAGGGCCACGCCGACGCGCAGACCTGGCAGTCACCACTGACCTGTCGCCGGTGCTCGACCAGCAACCCGCGGATGACGATCACCAGATCGCTGATCAGATCGCGCGCCCGCGCCATGTCGTCGGCGGACCACTCGGCGTTCTGCGTCGCCAGCGAGTCCGCCCCGCTCAGGTGGACGTAGAGGTCGTAACCCAGCAGGGTGAAAGCGTCGGTCAGCAGTGGTGCGGGTGTGCTCATGGAGACCTCCCCGGGGTGGGCGAGGTCCACTGCCCCGCTGAATGATCAGGCAACCGGTTCACCATTGGTCATGCAATGTATTTACCACTGGTAAATCTGGCCGTGTTGGCCGAATTTTGTGGTGGTGGGATCTATGATCGTCCGCCGGGAGGTGTCACCATGCCACATCGCGAGCCGACGATCCGCAGCCGGGAACTGGGTGATGGCCTGCGCCAGGCCATGGAACAGGCTGGCCTGAACGGCAAGCAGGCCGCCAAGCTGCTCAGCTGGTCACCGAGCTTCGTGTCGCTCCTGCTGTCCGGCAAACGCCAGGCCAGCGAGGTGGATATCGCCGCGTTCCTCGGAGTGTGCCGGGTCAAGGGCCCGGAACGGGACCGGCTGCTGGCGCTGTGCCGGGAGCAGGACAACCCGGGCTGGCTGCAGCAGCACGGCTCCCGGCTACCCAAACAGCTCGTCACACTGATCGACCACGAGAACAAGGCGGTCACGATCAGCGTATTCGAGGCGATTTTCGTGCCTGGCCTGCTGCAGACCGGCGAGTACGCCCGCGCGGTGATCAGCCGCAATGTCAACGTGCCACCCGATGAGGTGGATGATCGGGTGGCCGCCCGGCTGGCCCGGCAGAGCCTGTTCAGCCGGGACCGCCCGGCGCGGTTCACCTTCTACCTGCACGAGTCCGCGCTGCGCACCCCGGTGGGTGGGCCCGCGGTGATGGCCGAGCAGTTGCGCCACCTGCGGCGGATGTCAACACGTTCCTACCTGACCCTGCGGGTGGTGCCCGTCTCGCTCGGCGCGCACGCGGCGATGACCGGGGCGTTCCGGTTGATGGAGTTCGCCGAGTTCAAACCGGTGGCCTATCTGGAAAGTGAGACCTCCAGCCTGTTTTTGGAGAAGCCGGAGGAAATTCAGGCCTACCGGCGCATCTTGGCGGCACTGGCGGACACCGCGCTGGACAAGGGACAATCGAGAGAGCTGATTGCCGCCGTGGCAACCGAGCTCTACGCGGACGGAGAGGATCATGAGGACCGCGCCTGAGTCGGACCGCATCGTCTGGCGCACGAGCAGCTACAGCGGCGGTAGCGGTGACTGCGTCCAGGTCGGTTGGCGCACCAGCAGCTACAGCGGTGGCAATGGTAACTGCGTGCAGGTCGCGCCCGCGCCGGACCGGGTGCTGTTGCGCGACTCCAAGGACCCCGACGGCCCCACCCTGACCGTCCCCACCCCAGCCTGGCGAGCCTTCCTGACCACCCTCACCCCCTGACCCCGCGCGGACCCCTCCCGATCTACACGTCGGCGTTCCACAGCGGGTTCAGAAGGGCGGGGGCTGGTCCGGAACGACTGCCGGGCGCGTGGCGAGCGGCTCGGGGTCGGTCAGCGGTGGCGGTTGCGAGTGGTAAACATGGCCGCTGGGGGTGGCCCAGGTGGTGCAGCCGTCGGGGTGGTGGGTGACTGACCAGCCGGGAGTCTGTTTCACCTGGTGGTGTCGGCGGCATTTGGGGCCGAGGTTAGTCTCGTTGGTTGGGCCGGTGCCGTGGGTTGGGTCGTACGGAACGCCGTGGTCGATATCGCAGCGGTGCGCCGGCACCCGGCAGCCGGGGAACTGGCAGGTCTGATCTCGGGTGATGACCAGGCCGGCAAGATGCGCTGGCGGGCGGTAGCGGGTGGTGCCGTAGTCCAGGGGCCGGCCGGATGTGGGGTCGGTGAGGATGCGCCGCCAGGTGCCCCCGGCCGCGAGGTCCCGAGCCACCGCGGCGGGGATCGGTCCGTAGCCGACAAGCTCGCCAGGTAGGTCGTTGGCGCCCAGCAGCGCGGTGTAAGGAACCGTGACCCGAACGTCCACGCCGCCACCTCGCCGGCACCGCCCGCACTCGCACCGGCAACCCGCCGGGCTAGCGGCGTCCGCGGCCGGGCCGCTCTCGCGAGCGCCGCCCGGCTGAGAGGTGGTGCGTTCGCGGGCGCCCTCACTACACGGCGCTACGGGGCCTAACACCAGGTCGACCAGGGCATCGCCACGGCGAGCGTCCATGCTGCGCTCATCCCCCGGGAATCCGGCTTGGCGGGCGTGCTCATCGAGCACCGCGAACACGCCAACGGCGTCTTCGGCGGGCAGGTAGGCCGACAGCGTGGCCATCCCATCAGGCTCCGGCCACATCCGCACCCCACGCTCACGCCGGGCCCGCTCGGCCCGTTTCTGCGCGGCCGTGGGATCGGCCGTGAGCACCGCTCGGCGGGCCGCAGTGCGCAGCTGCCCTGGAGTCTGCTGCCCTGCCTTGGCTAGTACCTGCTGTTCGACCTGCGCGGTGTGCTCCGGGGAGAGGTTCGCGGTCTCCGCGTCCAGAATGCGGGCCTTGGCCAGGGTGATCCGGCCCCGCTCCAGCGCTGCCAGCGTGCCCGGCAACCGGGTGCACAGCGACCAGGCATCACCCACCCGGGCCGCTGCGGTCCGCGCCGAGACGCGCAGCATCAGGCCGACCTCGGCCACCGCCGAGTCGTGCGCCTGCGAGGTGCTGGCGCCCAGGGCCGTATTGCGGGCTTCCGCGCTGCGCATGAACGAGGCGATCTCCCGGAGCTGCCCGGCCTGTGCCCAGGCAATGACCCGCTCCCACGCGCCCACTCGCTCCAGCGCCTCGAACTCGCGATGCGCTGGGTCCCCGTCGCTGGGGCGAGACAGGATGTCGGCCAGCAGACCGTCCGGCACGTACTCCGACCACCGCACCGGCTCCGCAGCGCCGGGCTGGTCCTCGACCAGGCAGTCGATGACGTCCTCAGGAGGGGCGAATGTCGGCGGGGGAGGCAGTTTTGTATCGAACACGTGTTCGATTCTACTCGGATGATGTCTACAGTAGCAACAGAGCGTGCCAGCGCCTTGACTCGGCGTGCTAGGGCGCCTGCGCCGCCTGGGTTCCCAGGGTGTGGCCGTCAGGGCCGAGCGCCACACTGAAGACATTGCGCTGATGACCGGTGAGTGGTGGCGGTACACGGTTGCGGGACACCGTGTACCGCCACCAACCATGAGTCAGGCGCGGGTGACGGTGAGGGCTCCGGTGCCGCCTGCGGCACTGCCGTTGACGTCGACGCGGACGGTGTCGCCGTCGGAGATCGTGCCGGCCAGCAGCTGGTGGGCAAGCTGGGTCGAGGACCAGCCCGGTGCTGCGGAGCCGGTGCGGTGGTCGGAGTACGTGCCGGACGGTCTGCTGGCCGACATCCTGTCCCGCCCCAGCGACGGACAACAAGGCGCACCCGCTCCGTCGGGGATGAATAGCTACGAAGCACGGCTGGTGGCGCCCGAATTAAAGGCCATCTGGGCACCGGGCGTCGGCACCACCCTTATGGGCAGGCGACCTCGCCCACGGCCGCTACACCCGCCGCGGTGGACGACGGGTCTGATCAGGTGCTGCCAACAGTAGGGTGCGAGCAGTATCAGCCACGCGCCGCTGCCGAGGGAGCAGAACACCTCACGCGTCGCCGCCGGGACCTGCGAGATCGATCTGATCGTGTCTATCCCGGGTGCGAGGCCTCGGCGCTGTTTTACTCCCGTCCATGCCTCGCGATAACCCTGCCACCAACCGCAACGCCTGCGGAGGGTGTGGGGCGTCGTGGCGGGGGACGGGGTGGGCGGCGCATTGCCGGGTGTGTCACGTGACTCTCGACGACGAGATCTTCTTCGACGCCCACCGACTCACCGGGCGCTGCGTGCCTCCGAGCTCCTTCGGGCTGATCGTGTGGGGTGGGCAGCTGAGTCGGGGAACGGTGGCGCTGAGCTGCCTCTATCGCCCCACACGCTCACGATGACCCGTCTCTGGGCGTGAGCCGGGGTGGGTAGCGAGGCGAGCCGTGGTGCGAACCGGGGTGCCATACCGATAACTTCAACGGCATGGCACCCCGGGAGCGAACCACGAAGAAGATCACCGTCACCCTGCCGATTGAGGACGCTGAGGCCGTGGAACGTCTCGCCGAGTCTGGGCAGGTTGAGTCCGTGAGCCGGTATGTCACCGAGGCCGTGGCCTTCCGCCGGGCCCGCGAGGACGGCCTAGCCGTGCTGGAGCGCCGGTTCGGCAAACCGCCGGACTACGCCCTGGAGTGGGCCCGCGGTCTCGTCGCGCGTCGCCTCGGGTCACCCGGCCCCGCCGCGTGAGTCAGGCCTTCGGTGGCTGGGTCCTGGACCATCACGCGCTGAGCGCCTGGGCCCGACTTGAGCCCTACGTCCAGTCCCTGGTCTGGTCCGCGATGGAGGTGGGCATGGCTGTGGCCGTCCCGGTCGCGGCACTGCCCCTGGCCTACGCCACCACCCGTGAGTCTGAGCACGACGTGCTGCGGGCACTGCTGGAGCTCCCGGTGACGCTGCGCGACCCACTGAGCGAGACCGACGCCCCCGAACTAGGCCGCATCCTCGCCAGTGCCCCCGACCCGGGCGCGCTGGGCTCCGACGCCCTGGCCCTGGTCTGCGTCGTGCATTCCGCCCGCCGCCGGGGCTGGCCCGTGCTCACCGGAAACGCCGCCGCGCTGCGGGCCCTGGACCCCAGCCTGGGAACCGACGAGCTGCCGTAACCGAACAGCCAGCTCAGAGTCCCCGAGTAGTTAGTCAGGAGACCGGGAGAAACCAGGGGCAGCGTTCACCGCTGGCTGCGGGCTGAGCTGATCAGCGCCGATGGGCCGGGTCGAGCGCTGCGGTGGCGGCGGCCGTTGCGAACGACTTCCACCGCGGGTACCCCGGGTGTGCCCACACACCTAATCCAACGTTGATCAATGATTGGATCCCTGACGATCCGATCATCCTCGCGACGAAGGCGCTGTTGCTCGAATGGGTGCGCTGGCACGGTGAGCAGGCCGGTCTTCCGAGCACCTTGACCGTGGGGTCGCTGTCGCCGCAGGCGGTGTCCGGGCGGCATCGGACTGCGCGGTCAATCCTACGGATTGGCGGGCTCGGGCTGGGTTCCTCGGAGGTTGTTCTGCCGTTCCCGATGCAGATTCCTGGCCAGGACGGCGCGGGGGTGATCGACGCGGTCGGGCCGGATGTCGATGATGCCCGCATCGGAGATGCCGTGTGGGTGTACCACGCTGCCTGGGGGCGGCTGACTGGGACGGCCGCTGAGAGTGTGGTTGTCCCCTCTGGGCAGGCGGTCGCTGTGCCGGAGGGCATCGGCCTGGAGCAGGCCGCGCTCGCCGAGCAGGCCGGCGCCGATCTGGTCGTGAACTACCGAGAGCTCGGCGCCGCCGATCGCATCCGCATGGCAGCGCCCACCGGTGTCGAGCGGATCCTCGAGCTCGCGCTGGCCACCAATCTGGAGCTCGACCTGGCGGTAATCAGACGCGGCGGGACGATCATGACCTATTCGCCCGAGCGTGCCGATCCGGCGCTGCCGGTGGCGCGGCTGCCGCGTTTGCGTCGCTTTCTGGAGCGCCACCGAACGAACAGCAGCCGCGCAGGCCACAGCCCACCGGTGAGGTAAGCGAGGAGACGCCGCTGGCTTGACCCGAATCCCAGACAAAGACCGGACGCGGAGGGACTGAGATGGATATTGATCTCACCGGGAAAGTTGTCGTGGTCACCGGTGCCGGGCGCGGACTCGGTCGGGCGCTCGCGCTCGGGCTCGCCGAGCAAGGCGCCCGGGTAGCCGTACTGACCCGTCGGCGCGAGCAGGCACAAGCCGTCGTGGCCAAAATCGACGAACTGCCTGGCGCCCCGCGGGGGCTCGCGGTCGAGGCCGACGTCGCCGACGAGGCAGCGGTGATCCAGGCAACAGCTGAGATCGACAACGCATGGGGACGGATCGACGCGCTGATCAATAATGCCGCCTGGATGCCACCGCGCCAGCACATCCTCGACGTGGACACGTCCCTGCTCGAGCGAGTACTGCGCTCCAACGTGGTGGGCAGCTTCCTGATGACCAAGCGCGTCGCGCCCGTCATGATCCGCGAGGGCGGGGGGCGCATCATCTACCTCAGCAGTGCCTTGGGTGTGCAGGCCAACCCCGGGCTGGCTCCCTACGGCGCATCCAAAGCAGCGGTGAACATCCTGGCCAACGTTGCCCACCAAGAACTCGCCGGCTCCGGGATCAGGACCGTCGCCCTGGCCCCAGGGCTGACCGACACACCCGGAATGCGAGACAGCGTCGGCGACGAGTACATCGAGCGCATCTCCCAGACCTACCCCGGCCGACGGCTCGGACAACCAGAAGACATCGTGCCCCTGACCGCATTCCTGTGCAGCTCCGCGGCCAGCGAGCTGTCCGGAATCGTGATCTTGGTGCGCCCACCCGCCACCTCCCGATCCTGTGTCTTCAGAGGTTGTCAGCGTCGGAGTGGGAAGAGCCAGGGCTGTGCATGTCGAGCACCAGGCCCATCGTGATCGCGTCCCACAGTTCCCCGTTCGCCCGACGGTAGTGGCGGCGAAGCCGACCCTCGACGGTGAAGCCGCGGGAGCGGTAGAGGGCTATCGCCGCCCTGTTGTGGGGCCACACCTCAAGGTCCACCTTGTGCAGGCCGGACTCGCGCGCCCAGCGTAAGCTGTCATCCAGCAGTCGACCGCCGATGCCCTGCCAACGGTGTTCCCTGGCGATCATCATGCTCAGCGAGCCCGCGCTCTGGCGATGTTGCGCCTGGATGCCAAGGTTGCCCACAACGACGTCTTCGACGGCAGCAACCAGCACGCAGCTTGCAGCCTCGTCGATCGATTTAAGGATGCTGGACCGGCGTTGGGCGACGTCGAAGCCGGGTTCAGTGCCGATGCTGTCACGTTCCTCCGCGACGGCGCGGAACAGTGCGATGATGCCTGCCACATCGGCTGGGCGAGCGGGACGAATGAGGACGCCCGCAAACATGGGCGACAGCATGACCTCCCGGCTCGAGGTCGCCACTATATCGGAAGGGACAGCTGGACCGGAGCAGATGCACGGTGCTCGAGCCTTGTGAGGACGGCACGATCACGTACACGCTGCTGGTGGAGGTGGCTCGGCGTAGCGGGTTGGCCAAGGAGTTCTCGACCCCGCTGGGGCCGTGGCGGTGTCCGCTGGCGGTCCATGATCAGGGGAAGATCATGTGGCAGAACACCACTACCGCGGTGGTCACTTCGCGCAGATGTCAGCGGTGGCGTTCGGCGAGCGCCTGTTCTTCGCGGTCGTCGAAGCGCAGGACGCTGCCATGCGCGGGGGCGGGGACAAGGTCGCCGAGTTCGGTTATCCGGATCGACGAACGGTGAGGGCTCCGGTACCGCCCGCGGCGCTGCCGTCAACGTCGACGCGGACGGTGTCGCCGTCGGAGATCTCGCCGGCCAGCAGCTGGTGGGCAAGCTGGTCGCCGATCGCCGTCTGCACCAGCCGGCGCAACGGGCGCGCCCCGTAGAGCGGGTCGAACCCGCCCATTGCCAGCCATTCTTTCGCCGCGTTCGTGACGTCCAGCTCCAACCGCCGGGCGGCCAGCCTGCGCGCCAGCTGCCCGATCTGGATGTCCACGATGGACGTCAACTCCTCGGTGGACAGCGAGTGGAACACCACCAGGTCGTCCAGCCGGTTGAGGAACTCGGGCTTGAAGTGCCGGCGCACGACACCGAGCACGGCGTCGGTGCGCTGGCGCTCGTCGAGCGTGGGGTCGGCGAGCGCCGCCGAGCCCAGGTTCGAGGTGAGCACCAGGATGGTGTTGCGGAAGTCCACCGTGCGGCCCTGCCCGTCGGTCAACCGCCCGTCGTCGAGTACCTGCAGCAGGATGTCGAAGACGTCGGAGTGGGCCTTTTCCACCTCGTCGAGCAGCACCACACTGTAGGGCCTGCGGCGGACCGCCTCGGTGAGCTGCCCGCCCTGGTCGTAGCCGACGTATCCGGGTGGGGCACCGACCAGCCGAGCCACCGAGTGCTTCTCGGAATACTCGCTCATGTCGATGCGCACCATGGCGCGCTCGTCGTCGAACAGGAACTCCGCCAGCGCCTTGGCCAGCTCGGTCTTGCCGACGCCGGTGGGCCCGAGGAACAGGAACGACCCGGTCGGGCGGTCCGGGTCGGCGACCCCGGCGCGAGCCCGGCGGACCGCATCGGAGACGGCGCGCACCGCCTCGGGTTGGCCTACCACGCGGCGGCTGAGTGCATCCTCCATCCGCAGCAGCTTGGCGGTCTCGCCCTCCAGCAGCCGACCCGCCGGGATCCCGGTCCAGGAGGAGACCACGTCGGCGACATCATCGGGGCCGACTTCCTCCTTGAGCATCACCTGGGGGTCGCGAGCCGACGCGGTGGCCTCGGCGAGCTGCTTTTCCAGCGCGGGGATCTTGCCGTAGCGCAACTCGGCGGCCCGGCCCAGGTCACCGTCGCGCTCAGCGCGCTCGGACTCGCCTCGCAGCTGCTCCAGCTGCTCCTTGAGCTCCCGGGTGGCCTCGATGGCGGCCTTCTCGTTCTGCCAGCGGGTGGTCAGCTCGGCCAGACGTTCCCGGCGGTCGGCCAACTCGGCACGCAACGTGGCGAGCCGCTGCACCGACGCCGGGTCGGACTCCTTGGCCAGCGCCATCTCCTCGATCTCCAGGCGGCGCACCGCGCGCTCGACCTCGTCGATCTCCACCGGTCGGGAGTCGATCTCCATGCGTAACCGCGACGCCGCCTCGTCAACCAGGTCGATCGCCTTGTCCGGCAGGAACCGCGCGGTGATGTAGCGGTCGGACAGGGTCGCGGCGGCGACCAGTGCGGCGTCGGTGATCCGCACGCCATGGTGCACCTCGTAGCGCTCCTTCAAGCCCCGCAGGATGCCGATGGTGTCCTCGGCGGATGGCTCACCGACCAGGATCTGCTGGAAGCGCCGCTCCAGCGCGGCGTCTTTCTCGATGTGCTTGCGATACTCATCCAGCGTGGTCGCGCCGACCATCCGCAGCTCGCCACGGGCCAGCATGGGTTTGATCATGTTGCCGGCGTCCATCGCTGATTCGCCGGTGGCTCCGGCGCCGACGATGGTGTGCAGCTCGTCGATGAACGTGATGACCTGGCCGGCCGAGTCGGTGATCTCCTTGAGGACGGCCTTGAGCCGCTCCTCGAACTCACCGCGGTACTTCGCGCCGGCCACCATCGAGCCGAGGTCCAGCGCGACGACCCGCTTGTCGCGCAGCGACTCCGGCACGTCACCGGCGACGATGCGCTGCGCGAGACCCTCGACGATGGCGGTCTTACCGACGCCGGGCTCGCCGATCAGCACCGGGTTGTTCTTGGTACGCCGGGACAGCACCTGCACCACCCGGCGGATCTCCGGGTCGCGGCCGATCACCGGGTCCAGCTCGCCGGAGCGGGCCCGCTCGGTGAGGTCCAGGCCGTACTTGGCCAGTGCCTGGTACGTGCCCTCCGGGTCCGGGCTGGACACCCGGGCCGAGCCTCGGACGGCCTGAAATGCTTCCCGCAGCGCCTCCGGGGTGGCACCGTGCCTGCGCAGCAGCTGCGCGACCGCGCCGCCCTGTGCCGCCCCATCTTGGGCCGCAAGGCCGACGAGCAGGTGCTCGGTGGACACGTACGAGTCACCCATCTCGGTCGCCAGGCTCTGGGCATGACCGAGCGCCTTGGCTGCCTGCCGGTCGAGCTGCGGCGCGGCTACCGTGGAGCCGGTGGCCGAGGGCAGGCGCTGGATGAGGGCGTCCAGCTCCGCCCGCACCGCCGCGGCGTCCGCGCCCACCGCCGCCAGCAGCGGCGCCGCGATGCCGTCAGCCTGCGCCAGCAGGGCCCCGAGCAGGTGCGCCGCCGTCACATCGGGGTTGCCGGCCATCGACGCGGCCTGCACGGCCGAGGAGATAGCAGCCTGCGTCTTGGTCGTGGGGTTGAAGGAATCCATGCGCGACGCGCTCCTTCCGCACTGCACTGGCGTCTCGATACTGCGTCCTCACGATCGCCGGCCGAGCCGGCAATCCAACCGTAGCCGTCGACGAGGTGGTGTGTTCCACCGCCAGCGAATGAGGGTAAGATTCCGCGAAGCCTCAGGGAGTTCGCATCGCCCGCGACGGGTCCACCTGCTTGCCATCCACCCTGGAGAAGACGCTCCCGGACCATGACAGCCGATGCCGTGCGGAGCCCAGCGCCCCCACCCGACCGCGAGCCTCATCGCACGGGTGCGGCCGCGGTCATGGTCCAACTGATCCGCGAGAGCTACGCGCAGATCCAGCCGCGCTCCGAGGAGGTCCTCCGATTCTTCTACGCGATGCTGTTCGCGATCGCACCGGCCACCCGCGAGCTGTTCGCGGCGAACATGGAGGTGCAGCGCAGCCGATTCTCGCGCGCTCTGACGCACATCGTGCAGCACGTTGACCGACCTGACGAGCTGGTGCCATTCCTGCGCCAGCTGGGCCGCGACCACCGCAAGTTCGGGGTGCTGGCGCAGCACTATGACGCGATGGGGACCGCGCTGGTGACCGCGCTGAAGCAGTACGCGGGTTCGGTCTGGACGCCGGAGGTGGAGAAGGCGTGGCTGGACGCCTATGGCCTGATCGCCAAGACGATGCAGGAGGCGGCCGAGGCGGACTCCGGCCCCGCGTGGTGGACCGCGCGGGTCGTCGAGCACCGGCGGCTGACCTGGGACCTGGCCGTGGTTCGCGTCACCCCCGACCAGCCGGTGCCGTATCGGGCTGGGCAGTACGTCAGCGTGGAGGTACCTCAGCGGCCGCGGTTGTGGCGTTACCTGTCTCCCGCGAACGCCCCGCGCCCGGACGACGGGTCGATCGAGTTCCACATTCGCGCGGTACCGGAGGGCTCGGTCAGCCGGTCGATCGTCGGCCACACCCAGGTCGGCGAGACCTGGCGGATCGGCTCGCCGATGGGTCTCATGACGGTGGATCGGCAGTCCGGCCGGGATGTCCTGATGGTCGCCGGTGGCACCGGGATGGCCCCCATGCGCGCCATCCTCGAGGAGCTCACCCGGTGGGGCGACAACCCGGAGGTGACGATGTTCGTCGGCGGCCGGACCTGCGCCGACCTCTACGACCTCGACACGCTCACCGCCATGACCGCCACGAATCCATGGCTGACGGTGATCCCGGTGGTCGAGTCGTACCAGAGGATGTCGGGGATGGAGCACGGGACACTCGCCGATGTGGTCACCCGCTTCGGCGCGTGGCCGGAGCGGGACGTGCTGGTCTGCGGCTCTCCGGCGATGATCAGGGCCACCGTGTCCCGGATGCTTGTCGCCGGCACCCCGCTGGACCGGATCAAGTACGACCCGTTCACCCTCGACTAGCGAAGGTTAGTGAACTCGTCAGGGGTATCTCGTTAGGGGATGAGGACGGCGGCGCCGTGGACGCGGTCGGCCGCGAGGTCGGTGAGCGCGGTGTGGGCCTGGCTCAGCGGGTAGTGGGTGGTGACTACGTGGAGCCGGTGTTCGGCGGCGAAGCGGAGGAAGTCGTGGCCGTCCTGGCGTGTGTTGGCTGTGACGCTGCGGATCTGCCGTTCCTGGAAGAGGTGTTGCTGGTAGTTCAGGACCGGGATGTCGGTGAGGTGGATGCCGGCCAGCGCGAGGGTGCCACCCCGGTCGAGTGCGGCCAGCGCGGGCGGTACCAGTTCCCCGACGGGAGCGAACAGGATCGCGGAGTCGACCGGCTCCGGTGGTGGGTCGGCGGCGTCGCCCGCCGAGCTGGCGCCCAGTTCCAGGGCCAGCGTGCGGGCCTGGGGGCTGCGGGTCAGCACGTGCACGGTCGCGCCCTGCGCGAGGGCGATCTGGGCGGTGAGGTGGGCGCTGGCGCCGAAGCCGTAGAGGGCGAGACGGCCGCCTGGCGGTAGGTTCGCCCGAGCCAGTGCCCGCCACCCGATGATGCCCGCGCACAGCAGCGGCGCGAGTTCGGCGTCGGGGTAGCCCTCGGGCAGTGGGTAGGCGTAGCCGGCGGGCACGGTGGTGTAGTCGGCGTAGCCGCCGTCGGCGTCCCAGCCAGTGTAGCGGGAGTGTGGGCAGAGGTTCTCTGATCCGTGGGTGCAGTACCGGCACTGCCCGCAGGTGTGGCGTAGCCAGGCGATGCCTACCCGTTGCCCGATCTCGAACTCGCCGGTTGCGGCGTCACCGGAGGCGATGACGTCGCCGATGACCTCGTGACCGGGAACGACACCCTGCCGGTGAACTGGTAGGTCGCCCTCGGTGACGTGCAGGTCGGTGCGGCATACCCCGCAGGCCAGTACCCGTACCAGCAGCTCATCAGCGGCTGGCCGGGGTGGCGGCTCCCGTACTGATCGCAGCGGTTGAGTGCGCATCGGCCCCGGCCGCTGCACTCGCCAGGCCCGCGCCAGTTCGGTGCTCATCACGCTGCCTGTGGCTCCTGGGTCAGGTTCGTTGCGTGGTGGGGTGTTCGACCGTGGCGTGGACCACCCCGGGGACGGCTTGCGCCAGGACGAGGGCGACGTGGTGGTCGGCCGGGTTGGTGTGCTGGTCGGTGATGGTCACCGTGCCCTGCTGGACGTGCACGGTCCACCGGTCTGGGGCGCTGTAGCACTCCAGCCGCCTGCGGACGTCCGCGGCGATCAGCGCATCGTCGCGGGCGATGACGCGTACCAGGTCCCGCGGGTGATGATGCCGACCAGCCGGTCGGCGTCGATGACCGGCAGCAAGGTGATCCCGTGCCCGGCCAGGACGACCGCGGCGTCCTTGACCGGCGTTGCCGGGGTGGTGGTTACTACCGACCGGGTCATGAGGTCACGAACACGCATCGCTGGCTCCTTCCTGACAGATTCCTTTGCGCGGGCTCCTTTATTGCCAGGTGCGGCGGCTCCACCCCGGCCCGGTGCGGGCCCATTGCGCATCCCACCAGGTCGCGTTGATCCGGTTCAGCACGGAGCAGAGGATCCACCACAGTGCCCACAGCAGCACCCATCCCCCGAGCACCAGCTCGGCCCCGATGACCAGCGCGGTGGCGAGCATGAATCTGGGTGTTTCCGGGGGGTCGGTGCGGTTGCCGTGCTGATCTATCCAGATCGGCACCCGGTCCCCGACGTGGCGGTCGGCGCCTACCCAGAGGGGCGCGCTGCGCTGCTGGCCGTGGGGTAGCTGCCAGCGTGCCAGGGCGGTCGTTGCGGAATTCCGCTCGGCGGAGCTTGCGTGCTGCAGTTGTGCATCGGTGAGCAGGACCGCGGTCACCGACGTGCGGTGCGTAGCCATAGCCGCCGCCTCGGTCAGCTCCCGATGGTAGGTCCCCCTCGCGATGATAATGGCCGCCGGCACGACCAGCACCGCGAGGACCACCAGGATCACGGTCACTGCGGCCTCGATCCGGTCGGTGGTACGGCGCAGCGGCGAGCGCACCAGCCCGTGCCGCCGCGCCAGCCGGGTCAATAGTCTGGGGGCACGGCCGGTACTCATGCTCGCCTCCCCTGAATCAGGTTCCTAGCAGTCACTATGTGGTGCGCTGGCAGGTCTTCGGCAGGGTCGTTGGTCACTCCCCGGCGGCCCGGGTGTCCCCACCCCGCGGGCCTACCGGCCGCGCGCTCGCGGCCCACGCCGATCCGTGGCCGCGGGCCGCACCCATCCCCACCAACGGATCCGTCCGCGCCGCCCTCGATGCGGCGCTCCTGCAGTGTGACCAGGACCAGGTGGGGAGTTGAGCTAGGCGGTCAGCGGCACCTGCCATACCAGTTCGGTGCCGTGTGGCTCGACTGTCCGGGTGTCGAGCCAGCCGCCGAGTTCCTGGGCGCGGGCGCTCAGGTTACCCAGGCCACTGTCGTGGCGTTGCGTGGGCAGGCCGACACCGTCGTCGCGCACGGTAAGCCGCACCGCGCTCCCGGTCACCGCGAGTTCTACCCGGGCTGATGACGCGGTGGCGTGCCGTCCGATGTTGGTCAGTGCCTCGCGCAGCACCGGGCTGAGTTGGGTGGCGATCGTGGTGGGTATCGCGGTGTCCACCGGTCCGTCGAAGTGCACTGAGGGCTCGAAACCGAGCACCTCGGCGGCTTCTTGCAGGATCCCCAGCACCTCGTGCCGCAGGCTCTGGCCCTTCTCCTCCGCGGAGCGCAGTGAGAAGATCGTTTGCCGGATCTCGCGGATGGTGTCGTCGAGTGCCGTGACGTAGGAGACCAGTCGTTGTTCCACCTCTGGTTGCCGGGCCAGCTGCGCGGTGGCTTGTAATCCCAGGCCGGTGGCGAACAGTCGTTGGATCACCAGATCGTGCAGGTCACGGGCGATCCGGTCGCGGTCCTCCAGCAGCGCGAGCCGGTCCCGGGCTTCCCGTGCTCTGGCTAGTTCCAGGGCGAGCGCGGCTTGGGCGGCGAAGGCGGTGGTGGCCGCGACGTCGTCGGCGTCGAACTGCGGGTCGCCGGTCTTTTTGGCCACCAGCAGGACGCCGAGCACCCCGTGGCTGGAGGACAGCGGGACCAGCAGCGCAGGCCCGCAGTCCGCGGCGACCATCACTGAGTCGGCACGCGGATCAGCCGCGGCGTTCGCCACCAGCTCGGTGCGGCCCGAGGCCATCACCACCGCGGCCAGCGAGCGCTCGGCGTCAACGCGGGCCCCCCGCACCTGGGCGGCAACGGCACCGTCGGCGGCGGCGATCAGCAGGTCCTCCGTGGCGGGGTCGGGCACCACAACGCAACCCAGCTCGACCCCGACCAGCGCGCGGGCACTCGCGGCGACGCGTTCCAGCGCCTCGTCCGGACCCATCCCACCGAGCAGGTCGTTGGCCAGCCGCGAGGAGATCTCCAGGGACCGCTGGCGACGGCGGCCACTTTCATAAAGCCGGGCATTCTCCACCGCGATGCCCGCCGCTGCGGCCAGCGCGACAACGAAATCCTCGTCCTCCTGGGTGAATTCCTCTCCGCTGCGCTTCCCTGTCAGATAGAGGTTGCCGAACACCTCACCCCGAGCCACGACGGGCACCCCGAGAAACGAACTCATCGGTGGATGGTGCTCCGGGAAGCCATAGGAGATGGCGTGCTCGGAGATGCACCGCAGCCGTAACGGCCGGGGATCGTTGATCAGCAGGCCGAGCACCCCACGACCCCGCGGTAGCGCACCGATCTGGTCCGCCAGCTCCTGGTCGATCCCCACGTGCACGAAGTCCGCCAACGTGTCACCATCCGCGGCGAGCACCCCGAGCGCTCCGTACCGGGCATCAGCAAGATCGCACGCAGCCTGCACGATCCGGCGCAGCATCGCGGGCAGACTCAGATCAGTCGCGATCACCACCACCGCATCCAGCAAACCACGGAGCCTGCTCTGCGCCCCGAGGATCTCATCGGCACGGTCCACCAACTCGCGGATCAACGCGTCGATCGGGGAGCGTGGTCCCCCGGCCCAGCCCTGCTCGCTGCCCATGCTCACCACCGAGACCCCGTGACCCCAGGATCCTCCCACCCGAGGCAGGGACAGGAAAGAACCCACCCAGGCGGGCTAGGGCTCAGGGCTCCCGCGCCAGCAGGTGGACCAGTTCGGCGGATGTGATGACGTCGTCATCCTCAGCGGCGGCTGACGCTTTTCCCGCGACCCGGGTCGCACCTGCCACGGATGGTCAGCGTGCTCGCCCGTCTGTGGGACATCCCATGGGTTCCGCGAGGATTCCACTAGCGGTCTGGAACGGTCTTGACCAGGTGCCTCCCGGCGCCCCGCCCCGCCGCAGGGTCACGAAGATACCTTGTATCCGGCGAGATCAGGCCAGAGGGAGGGCCACCGCTCGGTCGGTTCACCCTCCAGCACGCCGAACACAACAAGCCGTCCACCTCTGGGCACGAAACTCCAGGCATGCTCAGTGCTCACCACAGCGCTGCGCCGGCCTGAGGGAAGGCGAGGCCATGGCAACAGTGGCGAAGGTATTCCGGCTGATGTGTGCGGTGATGTCTTGGTCCAGGCCAGCGGCCTTGGCGATGGTGTGGAAGATCTGGCTGGCGCCGCAATGTCCCGTTTCCGGCGTATCTCGGCCGAACCCGAAATAGCGCTGTCAGAACCGCGCCAAGCTCCGAAAAATCAATGCTATAATAATGGGTGCGGGTGACGCATTGGACCCCTTGAAATCAAGCACCGCGGGGGAGAGGCAGCATGAGCAAACATGAGAAGGAAGACCCCAAAGACAAGTATGACAAGAACGGGCACGAGCCTGGGTTATTCCCATCCAAGGATCCCGGCGGGAAGCACGGGAAGCATGGGAAGCCGGACACCGACGAGAAAGATAACGACGACAAGGATCCGAAGAAGTGACCACCACGGCGCCGTCGTCGTGGGCTGAGCTGGTGGAAGAGCTGACCGCCGAGGGGGTACTGGGTCAGCGGTGGCGGGCGGCGTTTGTGGCCGTGCCCCGGGAGGTGTTCATTCCCGAGGTGATCTGGCGTGATGACGGGGATGATCTGGTGGCGCTACACCGTGCGAAAGACCCGCAGAAGTGGCTACAGCGGGCCTACGGGCCCCGCTACGTGATCACCCAAGTAGATGACGGCACCCCGGCTGGCCCCGAGGGACACGGGCGGATGGCGACCAGCTCGGCATCCCGCCCGGACATCGTCGCCCTGATGCTGGAAGCCGGGCAGGTTGAGCCGGGGATGCGAGTGCTGGAGATCGGCACCGGCACCGGCTACACCGCCGCACTGCTCGCACACTATCTCGGCGCTGACAACGTCACAACGATCGAGGTCGATCCCGAGCTGGCGGCGCGGGCACGGGCTGCGCTGAGCGCCGCTGGCTACGGTGAGGTTAGGGTGATCACCGGTGATGGGGCGTGCGGGCACCCCGCTGGGGCGCCGTTTGATCGGGTGCTCTCCACCGTCGCCGCACCCCGGGTGCCCTATGCATGGGTCACGCAGACCCGCCCCGGCGGACTGATCGTCACCCCGTGGAGCAGCGCCTACAAAGCCGCCGGGCTGCTCTCGCTCACCGTCCACGCGGACGGCAGCGCCACCGGGGGCCTGGTCAACACCACCATCTCCTTCATGCAACTGCGGGACCAACGAATCCTCCGCCCCGAGATCACCGACGTGGTACGCGAGAGCGACACCCCCGAGGTCAGCGACACCGACCTACACGCCTCGCAGGTCTGCAACGACGACGCACCCTTCGCGATCGCCTTGCACGTGCCCAGCTGCCACGTCAAGTACGTCCCCGCCACCAATGACGACGGCCGCTGGTGCGGATGGTTCCTCGACCCGGGCACCCGATCCTGGGCGCGGTTTGACTATCAGCCCGAAACCCGGCGCTGGCCCGTGCACCAATTCGGACCCCGCCGCCTGTGGGACGAGATCACCACCGCCTACCAGCAGTGGAACCACGCCGGCCAACCCCCCGCCACCCACTGGCGATTCATCATCACCCCGCACAGCCAGCACGTCGAGCTGACCGACGCAGCCGGGCACGAGTCCGCGTTGCGGTCTGCGCCAGTGCCAATGCCCAGCACTTGATGCTCGGACGCCGATGGCAGGTTCCCGGCGTATCTGGGCTCGACCTCACGGTTTGCCTCGCTCTCCTTCTACAGCAGGTCGAGGTCCAGATCCGGGGCGATCCGTCGCAGCCGGCCCGGGTCGGCGCTCAGCACCGGCCAGTCCCGCATCCGGGCGACGTGCACGACGTGCCCAGCAAGGGCATCAAAGACGCCAGCCTCGGTAAGCAGCTGCTCGACCTGAGCGGCTCCGGCGGCGTCGAGTTCACCCAGGATAACCCCCGGGTGACCCAGCAGTTCGGCCAGTTCCGCTCCGGCGTCGGGGCATACAGCGCGGACTTCGGTGAGCGCGAGCGTCGGCAGGTACAGGGCCAAGCCCGCCAGCCGAGCGGTGTCCAGCCAGGCTCCCGCGGCAAGACTCCCGCGGACCAGGGCCGCGACGAAGGAGGCGTCGAGGACTTTCCCCCCGATCACGCCGCAGAGTCAGCGACAGGGTGGTGGCGCCTGATCTCCTCGTCGCCCGGCCAGGGTACGCCGCACCCAGCGTAGGCCCGGCGGTAATCCTCCAGGCTAGGTGCGCCGTGGCGCGCGACGAACCGCGCCATGATGGCGCGCGCGCGCTCATCGTCACTCGCCTCGGGCGGCGCCAGCGGCGGCAGGCCCCTCGCGGCGTCAACTTCGTGCACTGCCACAGCGTGGCACGCTAGCCGATGGCCAGGGCAAGCACCAAACCCCCTGCCCGGCGCAGCCGGGTCCACACGAGAGCGAAACTTTTTGGGGGAGGCAACCTACGACCGCGGTTGACCTGCGAGTCTGTGCTAGCCAGCGGGGATCGAGGGCGGGTTGAGGGGGATGCTCCGCCGCGGATCAGCATCGCTGCCCTGGACCTTGCCCGCCGGTACTGATCCCCAGCTCAGCACGACCTCCCCCAAAAAGTTTCGCTCTCCTGAGCACGGTCGTGGAAGCGGAAGTGACCGTGGCGGAGCTACAGCGCCGCTGGGAACGCGAGCGCGCCTACCCCAGCCGGACCCGGCGCGTGCTGGTCCCGCCCCGCCAGCGCCCCGCCCCAGACACTCCGGTCACCGACCCCAACGCGAGGTGCTACCAGGGCGCAACCCCATCTCGTGCGCGTGCTCACAACACGCCGGATGGTCACAGCCAGGGGGCGTTGGGAGACGACCGCGACAACGCGGGTGGCCTCACACACCACGGCTAGCTCGGTGCTCAGGTCCTGCATGCGTTGCCATGCCTCGACTACCGGGTCCTGCGGGTCGAGCACGAGCATGTCGCGGGACATCGGCGTCAGAGGATGGCGGCGGGAGCGCCGGCCATCTCGGGGGTCTGCCACCGGTTGTGGTCCTCCGCCGAGCGGACCACGGTGACCGGGCAGGGCGCGTGCTGCGCGCCCTGCCCGGTCACCGAGCCGAGCAGCATCCGGCGGAAACCGCCCAGCCCCCGGCTGCCCACCACGAGCAGCGGGCTCCCGGCCGCGGCGGAGACCAGCACATGTGCCGCGGCACCCCCCAGGGCCACCACGTCAACCTTCGGGGCACCCTCGGCAGTCATCGGGTCGCCGAGTGTCTCGGTGACCAGGCGGCGGGTGTTCCGCAGCACGCTGTCCCGAATCTCATCCACCGAGCAGCTCACCGGCAACGCGTAAGCGATCGACCACACATCCGGGAGTTCGAAGGCGCTCACCACCAGCAGCCCGGTGCCGCGGCGTGTGGCCTCCTCGAAGGCGAACTGCAGCGCCGACGGGCCGGGTTGGTGGGCCACGGCCGCAGCGAAGTGCCGCCCGGGGCTGGTGGACCAGTGTTCGGCTGAGCTGACCCTCGCTAGAGTCGGTAGCCCACCACTATCCGGGCACCACGGCCGAAAGACCTGCTCGGGGGGACCAACGCCTCTGCCCGTGTCGCGCCCCAGAGCCGGATGCTGGTGTCCTACGGGTTGCCCTGACCGGCGCTGGAGAATCGGAGGCGTACCATGATCCAGACTTCAGACCTGGGCATGGCGGTCGAGCACGCGCTGCGCGCGCCGTCCGTCCACAACACCCAGCCCTGGCGCTGGCGGATCCACCCCGAGGCGGTGGAGCTGCACGCCGACTGGAACCGGCACCTACCCGCGACCGACCCGGACCGCCGCGACCTCCTCCTGAGCTGCGGTGCCGCCCTGCACCACCTGCAGGTCGCCTGCGCTGCCCAGGAGCTGGCCGTGGCGGTGGACCGCCTGCCCGATCCAGAGGACCGCGGCCACCTCGCCACCGTCGCGATCCGGCCAGGTCCGGGCGACCCGGCCGACGCAGCCCTGTTCCCGGCGGTCCACCGCCGGCGTACCGAGCGGCGCCGGATGAGCCACCGCCCGGTGCCAGCGGGCCACGTGCGGACGCTAGCCGAGCAGGCGCGTCGCACGGGTGCGCTCCTGGTCCCGGTGGTCAGCGCGCTGATGCGCCAACGGCTCAGCGCCGCTCTCACCGGTGCCGCGTACCGCCAGGAGTCCACTCCGGGTTATACGGCCGAGCTGCAGATGTGGACCCGCCGGTACGCAGCCGCGCGCGACGGGGTACCACCGGCGAGCGTCGCGCCGCCCCCGGTTGGTCTCACGGGGGCGTCCCCCCTACGCCAGTTTCCATACGCACAGCTCGGCCAGCCGCAGCAACTACCCGGGCACGGCCCCGCCGACGACGCCGCCGAACTGCTCGTGATCGCCACTGTGAACGACGACCCGATCGACTGGCTGCGCGCTGGGGAGGCCATGAGCGCCGTGCTCCTGGCCGCGACCCAGATGGAGCTGGCCACCACGCCGCTCAGCCAGGCCGTCGAGGTCGAGGTGAGCAGGCGCGAGCTTCAGCACGAGGTGTTGCACCTGCCCGAGCACCCCCAGCTGATCATTCGGGTGGGGTGGCCGGCCTCCGGGGCCGCCGAGCTGCCGTTCACGAAGCGGCGCGACCTGAGCTCGGTCCTGTTGCCGGCCTGACGCGGCGGGATCGGGGGCATGCTGCTAGTCGGTGGGCCTCACGTGCTCGGTCTTCGCAGGCATCGTTCTTCCCTTCCGTCGTTACCGGCTCAGATGCGCCGGCCGTTGGGTGATCTGCTCGATATCCCCGGCTGCGGCTTCGAGCAGCTTGTGACCGAGGTCGGACAGCGCGCGGGCCACCGCCAACTCGTCGCCGATCTCCGGCACGTCCTGATCTGCCGGATTGAGCCGGGCGAGTCCCACGCCGACCAGGCCAGTCTCGTCGCGGTTGTGCAGCCGGGCCACCGCCCGGGTCCTGCCGTCATGCTCGTCGATCTGGATCTCGACCCGCCACACCTTGTTCTCGATCATCTACTACTCCGCGCCCTCGGCATAGCTGTTGTCCCTTTCTCACAGGGTTCCGTCGAGGGACCGCACCGCGAAGGGTCCCAGGTCGATACCACCCGGGACCAAGGTCATAGCGAGCCCTGCCCGCCACTGGCGCGTGAGTACCGAATCTAGAGCCGGGGGTTCTTTGCGGGACCTTTTGTCCTGGCTGATAGGGCCGCACGGACCTGCTGCTTCACCGTCCCCGCTGGGCAGGCTCATGCCATGCCACCGGTAAGCAGCGTCAGCGATGAGGAGCAGCGATGAGCGGCCCGACCGCATCCGATCATGACACGCTGCACGCTGCGCTATACGTGGCTTGTCGGGCGCCGTCGCTGCATAACAGCCAACCATGGCGTTGGCAGCTAGCCGCCCACTCGGTGCACCTGCGGGCCGACCCGACACGGATACTGCCGGCAACTGATCCGACGGGGCGCCAGATGGTGATCAGCTGTGGCGCGGCGTTGCACCATGCCCGGGTGGCCTTCGCCGCACTCGGATGGCACCCCATTGTCCACCGGCTACCCAACCCCACCGATCCCGACCACCTGGCATCCATCGAATTCGAACACACCAACCCGATCCGGGCCCGAGATGTGACACTGGCCGCCGCCGCCGTCCGACGACGCACCGACCGACGCCCCTTCCTCCCCAGCGACCTACCTGGACTGACCACGTCACGGCTGGCATCAGTCGCCCACACCGAAGGCGCCGAACTACTCATCCTCCCCCCGATGATGGTGCCCGAGCTGCTGATGACATCCTGGTCGCCCGACCCCACCGACAACACCGGTTACTGGGCCCAGCCACGCTGGACCGTGACCCCCAACAGCACCACACTGCTCACCCCGGTGGCGGCGCAGCGGGCGCACATGGCTCGGGACTTCCAGGCCTCCGGCGGCACGCTCACCTCACCCCCCCACACACCGGACGGCGCGACGCTGACCGTCCTGCACACTGCGGACGATGACCGCCGCAGCTGGCTGCAGACCGGTGAAGCACTGGCCGCGGTCATGCTGGAGGCCACCGCCGCGGGGCTGGCCACCAGCACACTGACCCACCCCACCGAGATCAAAGACACCCGAGCGGCACTGGAACAAGCCATCACAAGCCTCAATGTCCATTCCGGTCATGTCCATTCCGGTCATGCACAGGCGCTGATCCGCATCGGACACGTACCCAGCCCGCTGCCCGGCCCTCGAACCCCACGGAGACCACACACCGACGTACTCGAGCAACTCCCGTGACCGTAACCTGGATCGACTCTACTGTTGCCGAGTTCGACAGCGGAGCTGTCGGGGCCCACCCGAGCAAATCTGCTGTCGAACTCGGCGCACTAAGAGCACCCAAGATCGGGGCGTTCGTGCGCTCAGGCTGGGCTACCGGACAGCCAAGGGGTATCCACGGTGTTACGCTCAGCGTGGCCAGTCGCGCGGGTAGCGAGAAGTAGGGTCGTTGTGGATCGAGCCCAGGATAGGCCTGCGGCTACACGTGCCCACGCGCAAAGGGAGGCAGAAATTGAATCGAGTTCGCCCAATGATGTTCTCGGCGACCGCTCAGCAGATCGACAGTGGGGGTCTTTCGCCGGTAGGAGACCGGCCGTTCCTCTTGCGTTTCTTGGAGCCGATCCAGGCGGGCAAACACGACAAGACGGGTGCGACTCCAGCGGAGACGACGACCCCGGATGGTCAAGGCGAGGGCAAAGAGGATTTCGACCTGCCGGATTATGAGCCCTGATTTCCGGTCACTCCGGATTGTCAATGGGTTGCGCTGGAACCCGGAAGGTCAATGGGGCTGGATCGAAGAAAACACCGGTCTCCCCATCGCGGACGCCATCGCAAGATACCTGCTCAAGGGAACGGAATAACTGTGAGATCCGCTCGTGGTGTGATAGACAAGAATGATATCCAGGAGCGGCTGGCGGTCCTTGCCGATGAACTGCAGGCATCTGGTGACCTTCGCGGCGATGCGTGGCGGGACGTGTTCACCCGGACCTGGCGACACACGTTCGTTCCACGGTTCTATGTCAAGGACGACCCGCAGGACTGGAGAGCGCCGTGGCGCGTGGTTGACGGCACCAAGCCCGGTGATCGAGCGGAATGGCTTGACGGGGTCTACCGCAACCAGACTCTGATCACCGAGTTGACGAGGCAGCCAGTAGCCGAGGAACTTGGTGGCGGCACCGCTCAGGTGATCACCAGCTCATCGACCTTGCCCGGACTGATGGTTTCGATGCTGGCAACACTCGACGTGCAGGACGACCACCAGGTGCTGGAGATCGGCACCGGCACCGGCTACAACGCCGCGCTCCTGTCCGGCCGGGTGGGTGATCGGAACGTCACCAGCGTGGATATCGGGCCAGAATTGGTGGCTGCGGCCCGGCGCCGGCTCGCCGTTCACGGTTTCCAGCCGCACCTCACCGCACACAATGGTGAGCGAGGCGTCCCCGAGCGCGCCCCCTTCGACCGGATCGCTGCGCTGGGTAAACCTGGCTGGGAACGGTGCGGACTCACCGTCACTCCTGACTGTCACCGGGTATGGCTTGGCGCGCCGAACGGCGAGCACCACTGGCCACTGGCCTACACTCGGCCGTGATGGGGTAGCTGCTGTAGCACATCGCGCGTTGGTCGTCTCTCATGCCGTGAGGGCGTTGACCTGGGTGGTCCGGCGATGGCTCGGATTGCCAAAGACTGCGGCTACGCCCTTTAATTTTTCGCTGCGGTACTTCGGTGACAATTTGGGATACGAGGTCGTAACCTTGGACGGCATCGCTAACCAGGTTGGTTCCGATTGTGGCGCCTACGTGTTCTGGGCTCTGTCGATAAATGGTACTTTGTCGCCGACTGGGATTGATGGCGCGCATCTCAATGACGGAGACAGTGAAGAGATTCGTGGTCTCTTGACCGCGAGGCCATGATCTATTACCGGTCTACCTCGCCACGGATGAACGCCTCCACGGCGGCGTAGGCGTCGGAGTCGGAGTACTGCTCGGGCGGTGACTTCATGAAATACGATGACGCGGACACGATCGGGCCGCCGATGCCCCGGTCCTTCGCGATCTTCGCCGCGCGGATCGCGTCGATGATCACGCCGGCGGAGTTGGGCGAATCCCAGACTTCGAGCTTGTATTCCATGTTCAGTGGCACCTCGCCGAACGCCCTGCCCTCCAGCCGCACATAGGCCCATTTGCGGTCGTCCAGCCACGGCACGTGGTCCGACGGTCCGATATGCACCGCCGCCTTCTCCATCTCGTGTGGCACCTGCGAGGTCACCGACTGCGTCTTGGAGATCTTCTTCGACTGCAGCCGCTTGCGCTCCAGCATGTTCATGAAATCCATGTTGCCGCCGAAGTTGAGCTGATAGGTGCGCACCAGCTCCACTCCGCGATCTTCGAACAGCTTGGCCAGCACCCGGTGCGTGATCGTCGCACCGACCTGGGACTTGATGTCGTCACCGATGATCGGTACCCCGGCTGTGGTGAACTTGCGCGCCCATTCCGGATCGGAGGCGATGAACACCGGAAGGGCGTTGACGAACGCGACTCCGGCATCCAATGCGCATTGCGCATAGAAGCGGTCCGCGTCCTCCGAGCCTACCGGCAGATACGACACCAGAACATCGGCGCCGGACTCGCGCAGCGCGTTGACCACGTCCACCGGTTTCTCGTCGGACTCGGTGATGATGTCCCGGTAGTACTCGCCCAGACCATCCATCGTGTGCCCGCGGTACACCGTGACTCCCAGCGGTGGCACGTCGCAGATCGAGATGGTGTTATTCTCGCTGGCGACGATGGCCTCGGACAGGTCTCGCCCCACTTTCTTGGCATCGACATCGAATGCGGCGGCGAACTGCAGGTCACCGACGTGATAGTCGCCGAACTGCACGTGCATCAGGCCGGGCACTCGGGTTGTGGGGTCGGCGTCGCGGTAGTAATGCACGCCCTGTACCAGGGAGGCAGCGCAGTTGCCGACGCCCACAATGGCGACCCGGATACCGGGACCGGCGTCGCGGCCTTCAGTCATGGTCCGCCCTTTCGGTGTCTTCGTGTGATGGTTCAGGATGTGACCGTTCATGGGCGATCAGTTCATTGAGCCAGCGCACCTCGCGCTCACTGGTTTCCAGACCCATCCGGTGGAGTTCGAGGGTGTAACGGTCGATTTGATCGCCGGTCCGGGCGAGTGCGGCACGCAACCCCTCTCGACGTTCCTCGACCCGGCGCCGCCTTCCTTCCAGGATGCGCATCCTCACTTCGGCCGGTGTCCGCGAGAAGAACGCCAGGTGCACTCCGAATCCGTGGTCGTCCCAGGTCTGCGGGCCGGCGTCGGCCAGCAAGGTGGCGAAGCGCTCCTTGCCGTCGGCGGTGAGCCGGTACACCCGCCGGCTTCGGCAGGCCCAGCCCGTGCCTCGGTTGGCGCGCAGGTCCTCCACCGGCTTGTTGTCCTCCACTATGAAACCGGAGCGCTGCAACCGGCGTAGCGTGGGGTACAGCGACCCGAACGAGCAGGCGCGGAATGCTCCGAGCAGACCGGTAAGACGTTTGCGCAGCTCATAGCCGTGCATCGGAGCGTCGTGCAGGACCCCGAGCACCGCTAGCTCCAGCACTCGGCACCTCCCACCAGGCGCTTCGATGTATAGCCGCACTATATCGCGTCGATACATCGCAAGCGCGATGTGCCGCCCGAACGTCCGAACGTAGATCGCCTAGTGGTTGCGTACGCTGTTGAGCGTGCGGACCCAACGGCAGGTGGTGGACTACGCATTGCAGCGGCGTGCGCTGCTCGCGGAGGTCTACGCTGGTCGGGTCAGCCTCACGGAGGTCTGCGACGCGACCCCGTACCTGCTGCGGGCGGCGAAGTTCCACGGCGAGCCCAGCTCGGTCACCTGCCCCATGTGCCGTAAGGAGTCTCTGACGCTGGTCTCGTGGGTGTACGGTGATGAACTCAAGCATGCGGCCGGGTCTGCCCGGAGCGCTGATGAGCTGAGCCGGCTGGCGACGCTGTACGAGGAGTTCACCGTGCACGTTGTGGAGGTGTGCCGGACGTGCAGTTGGAACCACCTCGTGCAGTCATACGTCCTGGGAACCAGCGGTGTGGGCAGCAGGCGGTCCCGCCGGAGAACCGCAGCAGAGTAACCCCGCGCCTGGGCTGGGGTTTGTCTGGTCTGGGGTCTATTGCCGGCTCGGCCGAACCCCTAGCGACCCGAGTGCCGGTCTGGGAGGACCAACGCGTGAGCGATCAGCGAGATGACAGCGGTTGACGCTCATCGCCGGCTGGGCCGGCAATCCGGCCATCGCCGGCTGGGCCGGCAATCCGGCCATCGCCGGCCGGACCGGCGATCGGGCGCAGGCCGGTAGGCCACGGCGGTCGTTACGGTGGTCGGCATGGCGAGGGGCATGACGGATCGGGGTGGCCCACTCACTGGCGCCGGGCGTGCACGGTCGCCCTGGTAGGCCTGCTGCTGGCCATCCTGACGCCGGTGCTGGCCTTCTTTGCCGGTTGGCTGTTTCTCTCCGTGCCGTCTCCCGCGGTGCTGGCGGCGCAGCGCAAGCAAGTCACCACGATTATGGCCAGCGACGGCACCACCGAGATCGGCCGCTACGTGCCTGAGGAAGGCAATCGGATTCCGGTCAGTCTCGCGCAGGTGCCGATGCAAGTGCAGAATGCGGTACTGGCCGCCGAGGACCGCAGCTTCCGGTCCAACCCCGGATTCGACATCACGGGCATCGGCCGGGCGACGTGGAACCAGCTCACCGGTGGTAGCGGTGGTGGCTCCACGATCACCCAGCAGTACATCAAGGTGGCCACCGGCCACGACGAGTACAGCATGTTTCGGAAATTCCGGGAGGTGATCGTCGCGGCCAAGATAACCAAGCAGGAGTCCAAGGACCGGATCCTGGAGGACTACCTCAACACGATTTACTTCGGTCGCGGAGCCTACGGGATTCAGGCCGCCAGCCAAGCATACTTCGGCAAGAACGTGCAGGATCTGACCGTCTACCAGGCGGCGGTACTCGCTGGCGCGATCCGGTCCCCGTCCCGCTTGGACCCGGCCAAGAACCTGCCGCAGGCCCAGTCCCGATGGAACTCCGTGCTGGACGGCATGGTCGAGATGGGCTGGCTGTCCCCAGCCGATCGGGCTGCCGCGCGGTACCCGGAGACGGTGGCGCCGAGCCAGGCGCTAGGAGAACCAACTGATGACCGGGCGCACATTGTCGAGCGGGTCATGGAGGAGCTGGACAAGCAGGGCATCAACCGTGAGCAGTTGGCCGTCAACGGCGGACGGATTACCACCACTATCGATCCCCGCGCCCAGCAGTTGGCCCGCGACACCGTACTCGCCGAACTGCGCGGGCAGCCGACCAACCTGCACTCGTCGCTGGTCGCGATCGATCCGCGCAGCGCAGCGGTGATTGCTTACTACGGCGGGTCGGTGGGGAATGGCTTCGACCTGGCCGGCGGGCCGGCGTGGAACCCGGGATCAGCCTTCAAACCGTTCACCATGCTGGCCGCGCTGGAGCGGGACATCGGGATGAACTCCATCTACGCTGGGGACTCCCCGCTGGTCATCGACGATCACTCCTACGCCAACTCGGAGAGTCGCAACTACCCCAAGCTGACCTTGCACGATGCGATGACCCAGTCGGTCAACACCGCCTTCGTGCGGCTGGCCCAGGACGTGGGACCGCAAGCGATCCGGGAGGCTGCGGTCCAGGCCGGAATCCCTGAGCAGATCAACGGCAAGCGAGCCATGGTCGAGCCGGACAGCGGGGCGCCTGCGCTTGGTATCACGCTCGGCCAGTACCCGGTGCACACGATCGACATGGCCAGCGCCTACGCGACCTTTGCCGCCGATGGGATGCGGCGTGAGCCTTTCTTTGTCCGCGAATACGCCAACGCCCGTGGCACCGTCCAATATCGTCACCTCGACAAGCCGCAACCCGCCTTCGACCGGACGAACGCCGAGCGCAACTCGCAACTAGCTCGCAATGTCACCGCGACGCTGACCGACGTTGCCCGCAGCTCGCAGATCCCGCTGGTTGGCGGCCGGCAGGTGGCCGCCAAGACCGGTACCCACCAGCGCGGTGACACCGGCACCAACTCCGCCGCCTGGACTGTCGGGTACACGCCGTCAATCTCCACCGCGGTCTGGGTGGGTGATCCGGCCAACTCGGCAATCAAGAACGCCAACGGTAGCGACATCTTTGGCCGGGGCCTGCCGGGCGCGATCTGGCAGCGGTTCATGAATTCCTACTTGATGGGCACCCCGCTGGAGACCTTTCCCCCGTTCACCTTGATTGGTCCGGCCCCGCCACCTATCGAGAACCAGCCGCCCCCATCGTCGGTGCGCACCCGCGAACCCCGCAGCCCCACCCCGTCCACAGCGCCCGAACCGGACATCGGGGACCCCGTACCCACACCGGTCGCGCCTTCGGCGAAGCCGACCAGACCTCGGCACAACTCGTGCTTCCCCTTCTGCGATGAGCCGGCACCGGGCGACGACGGACAGAGCAACCGGGGGGGCTGAGCCGGGGGTGTCGCAGCGGGTGGTGCCCAGCTGGACCGATCCGGTGCCGGCGCTGGCCAGCCGGGTCGTGGGTGGTCCGCTGGGCCGGCATGCAGTGCTGGGCCGGCACTGGTTCTGGACCCCGTTGCGGGTGGTGTTGCTGTTCGCGACGATCACCTTGGCGTTGGGCTGGCTGGTCAAGGTGCCGTGTTTGCAGACCTACCGCGACAGCGCTGGTGCCCTGCAGGTGGACTGGCGTGACGGCCGCCAGTACCTGGCGATGTGCTACTCGGACACCGTCCCGCTCTACACCGCGGAGCGGTTGGATCACCCCGGATTGGCCGGATTCCCGTACGCCACCTCGTGGATCGAGCACCAGGGCGAGCCCGGTGAGCAGGTGCGCTACATGGAATACCCGGTGCTCACTGGCCTGTACCAATGGGTCGCCGCCAAGCTCGCGCAGACCTGGGTAGCCATCGGGAATTCCGGCGCGGAGGGCTGGCTTCCCAACTCGGCACCCGCCATCGTGTATTTCGACATCAGCGCGGTGGGGCTGACCGCGGCGTGGTTGGTGACGGTCTGGGCGCTGGTAGGGCTGTCCCGGCGACGACCGTGGGATGCCGCGCTGGCCGCGTTGTCGCCGCTGGTCGTGGTCCACGCGTTCACCAATTTCGACGCCCTGGCCACCGCGCTGGCCACCACCGGGCTGCTGGCCTGGGCCCGGCGACGTCCGGTGCTGGCTGGCGTGCTGCTCGGCCTGGGCGCAGCCACCAAGTTCTACCCGCTGTTCCTGTTGTTCCCGATCCTGCTGTTGTGCCTGCGGGCCGGACGGCTGCGGGCCGGGCTGCAGGCGACCACTGCGGCGGCGCTGGCCTGGGCGGTGGTCAACCTGCCGGTGGCGGTGCTGTTCCCGTCCGGATGGGCGGAATTCTTCCGCCTCAACAACCGGCGCGGGGCCGACCCGGACACGCTGTACACTGTGGTGTCCACCTTCACCGGGTGGCCCGGTTTCGACGGGGTGCTGCCACCCGACCAGATCCCCGTGACGCTCAACCTGGTCAGCGCGGCGCTGTTCCTGCTGGCCTGCGCGGCGATCGGCTGGGTCGCGTTGGCGGCACCGCGCCGTCCGCGGCTTGCTCAGTTGTGCTTCCTGGTGGTGTGTGCGTTTCTGCTCGTCAACAAGGTATGGAGCCCGCAGTACTCGTTGTGGCTGGTACCCCTGGCGGTGTTGGCGATCCCCCGGTGGAAACCGGTACTGGCCTGGATGACCGTTGACGCGCTGGTCTGGGTGCCGCGGATGGCCTATTACCTCGGCCCGGACCAGAAGGGGTTGCCCATCGAGCCGTTCTTGGGCGCCGTACTGATCCGTGACGCGGCGGTGCTGCTGCTGGTAGTCCTGGTGCTTCGGGACAGCTGGCGGCCGGATCATGATCCGATTCGCGTATCGGGCGAGGATGACCCACACGGCGGCGTCCTCAACGGTGCCCCTTAGCCACGCCTGGCGGCCAATGGGGGCGGCCAACTGGGCGGGGGACTACGAGCGTAACCGCTCCCGCAACCAGGCGATGTCCTCTGCCTGGGAATCGGGGTCGGTCTCGAGTACCACGGTGGCGCCTGCCGCGGCGCAGACCGCCACGAGTTGCTCGGCGTCGATGGTGCCCTGGCGCAGCCGCGCATGACGGTCCCGAGCTGAGCCGAACTCATCGCGTGAATTGTTGCAGTGCACCAGGTCGATCCGGCCGGTGATGGCCATGACCCGGTTGACGACGTCGGTCAGGTCCTCTCCCGCGGCGAACGCGTGGCAGGTGTCCAAGCAAAATCCCACGTCATAGCCGCCGATCGCGTCCCACAACCGAGCTAACGAATCGAACCGCCGCGCCATCGCGTTGTCTCCGCCCGCGGTGTTCTCCACCAGGATCCGGGTACCGAAACCACCCTCGGCTGACTGCCGGGCGACCATCTTGCGCCAGTTCTCGACGCCCTGAGCGGGATCCTCGCCCTTGGCGACATGCCCGCCGTGGACCACCAATCCGCGAGCGCCGACCGTGGCGGCCGCCGCGGCGTGCTGGGCGACCAGCTTGCGGGACGGAATGCGGATGCGGTTGTTCAGCGACGCCACATTGATGACATACGGTGAGTGCACGTAAACCTCAAGGTCGGCTGAGCAGAGCTGGGCGGCCTGCGGATGCGGGCGCGGAGCCTGCCAATCCTGCGGGTCGGCGAGGAAGAACTGCACCGCCTCGGCATTGCGCTGCGTAGCCGCACCCACCGGGTCGTTGTCGCTGACGTGGGCTCCAATGTGCATATCCGTACCCTAGACGGGTCGTTTGAGACCGATCTTCGCACCCGTACAGTACACGGTGAGTGCACAGCGTAACCACGATCTGCTGAAAGCACTGGTTATCGTCACGGAGCGGCGCTATGTTCGTTACCCTGGCGACACAACCGGATACGGAGCGACATGTGAGCGACACGGAGGCACCTATGGGAACACGAGCGAGGGTGACCACGGTTGCCGGAGCAGCCACGTTACTGTGCGCAGCAAGCGCCTTCGGAGGGGGCTTGTCGGCCCTCGCCGCACCCTCCACCGTTTCCACCACCCCCGTTCCAGCGGCAGCTCCCGCGCCGATGCTGATGGGTGGCTGTGGGGATACGGTGCGTGGTGCTCCCGGGCAACGCGTGGGTGTCCGGGAGGCAGGTCTCTCGGTGATTGACGTCGGTTCGGTGCCCTCCAGCGGGTCGAGCACCTTCGACGCCACGCCAGCTCTGCGTGAGGCGATGGGACCGGTGGCCCCGGCATGCAAGATCACTGCTGAGCCGCTTTCTCCGGTCACGGCCCCCGTAGACGCAGTGGTTGCGTCTGCCGTGGCCCCGTTCAAGGGCCCGGTCGGGTCGCTTCCTGTGCTGACCCAGCCTGCGCCTTCGCCTTCGTCGCCGGGAGCGCCGAGTTCGTCGCCGTCGGCAGTGCCGGCTGATCGGCCGCAACCCGCCTCGGCGCCAGCGCTGGCCTCGCCGGCCTCCGGTCCGTTCAGCGGGCCGATGATGCCGAGCGACTTCCCCTTCGCGCTGGGCCGCTACAACAGCGGGCTGCCGCGCTACAACTACGCTGACCTGCTGGCGATAGGTCATCCCGGTGCCCTGGGGCGGCTGTCGGCAGGCATGTTGACGGCGGATCTGTTCGGTACGCCGCAGGTCAGTAACGGCTCGGGACTGGGCAGGCAAAGCGCTGCGGCCAACGACGTGGCTGCTGCGGGCCGCGCGACGGCGTTGCCTGCCAGCGGTGTGGAGCGGATCGCCCTGCCGGTGCTGGTAGCGGTGCTGATGCTGGCCAGCATCACTGCGGCCCTGCTCCGCAGTTGGGTTCTCGGACGACGCTGACTATGAGTGCGAGCGTCGCCACGTGGCGACGCTCGTGACGGATCTGTTCCAGGCCGCCCCGCGATTGTCCTCGCGGGGCGGCCTCTTGCTATCCTCTTGCGCGTTGCTGCGCCGGTATTCCTTCGCGCGGCAGTGCTTGGGATTGCCGGCTCAGCCGGCTTCCTCCTGCCGCGGAGAGTCCGCGGCCGATCAGTCCACAGGAGGTGAGTGGTCTTCATGCGTCATTACGAGATGATGGTCATCCTCGATCCGCAACTTGAGGAGCGCACCGTGGCACCATCGCTGGACCAGTGGCTCGGCGTGGTGAAGACGCAGGGCGGCAGTGTCAACAAGGTCGACGTCTGGGGCAAGCGCCGGCTGTCCTACGAGATCGACAAGCGCACCGAGGGGATCTACGCGGTGGTCGACATGTCCTGTACGCCCGCCACCGTGGCTGAGCTCGACCGGAAACTGTCGCTCAGTGAGTCTGTCCTGCGGACCAAGGTGTTGCGGCGGGATCAGAGGAAGGGCTGACATGGCTGGCGAGACTGTTATTACGGTAGTGGGAAACCTGACTGCTGACCCGGAGTTGCGGTTCACCCCATCCGGTGCGGCGGTGGCCAACTTCACGGTGGCCTCCACACCGCGCACCTTCGATCGTCAGAGCGGCGAGTGGAAGGATGGCGAGGCGCTTTTCCTGCGGTGCAACATCTGGCGGCAAGCTGCGGAGAATACCGCTGAGTCGCTCACCCGAGGCATGCGAGTGATCGTCAGCGGGCGACTGCGTCAGCGCTCGTTCGAGACTCGGGAGGGCGAGAAGCGCACCGTGATGGAGATGGAGGTTGACGAGGTCGGCCCTTCGTTGCGCTACGCCACCGCCAAGGTCAACAAAGCTACCCGTCAGGGCGGTGCATCGGGCAGCGGCGGCTACGGCGCTTCGGGCTCCTTCGGCCCGCCGCCCGACGACCCGTGGAGCTCGGCTCCGCAGGCCGGGGTGTCGGCCGGATCCGGCAATGGAGCTGGCGGTTACGACGACGAGCCCCCGTTCTGACCACCTTGCTGTAGCTCATCTTGTTTCCGACCCCACTGACTCTCAGGCGCGACCCACTCAGGAGTACCCCAGCTATGGCCAAGCCACCGGTGCGTAAACCGAAGAAGAAAATCTGTATTTTCTGCAAGGACAAGGACACCGCTATCGATTACAAGGACACCGCGCTGCTGCGGAAGTACATCTCCGACCGCGGCAAGATTCGGGCCCGCCGGGTCACCGGTAATTGCAGCCAGCATCAGCGAGACGTCGCGGTCGCGGTGAAGAACGCCCGCGAGGTTGCGCTGCTGCCCTACACCTCGACCGCACGCTGAACCGGGGAAGAGGCGACCACGTGAAGATCATCCTCACTACTGACGTCCCACAGCTCGGCGGGCCCGGCGATCTGGTGCACGTCAAAGACGGCTATGCCCGCAACTACCTGCTGCCCCGCCGGCTGGCCATCGCGGCCACCAAGGGCGCAGAGAAGCAGGTGGCCATCATCCGTCGGGCCCAGCAGTCCCGGCAGATCCGCGACCTCGACCACGCTCGGGAGGTCGCTGGCGCGCTGTCGGGTCTGGGTACCGTGTCCGTGACGGCCAAGGCCGCCAGGTCTGGTGGAAAGCTGTTCGGCTCGGTCACCGCGGCTGACGTTATCGACGCGGTCCGCTCTGCGGGTGGCCCCCCGTTGGACAAGCGGGCGGTCGACCTCGGCGGCCATATCAAGTCCGCCGGTGCGTACCAGATGACCGTGCGCCTGCACCCCGAGGTCTCGGTCACCGTCCCCTTCGAGGTCATCACCGCCGGCTGATCGTTGGGCGGTTTGCTGTAGTCCAGGGTGGACGTCCAACACGTCCACCCTGGACTACAGCGGCAGACCAGCGCGGTACGCCATCCCGCAGCTCCCGACTCGCAGCGTCACGCTGCGAGCGTGCGAGTAACTCGGCGATCACTTCTCGGACGATACCGGGACTACCTGCCCACCAGGCTGATGGCAGCTGACCGCCATCAGCGCGAGCCTTACCGCCTCGATGGCGCGGTTGGTATGCCCATTACCGGGCGCCGGTACCGGCAGCCTGGTCAGCTCAGACGGGGCGATTTGGAGCGCGTTGGCCAAGGCTGTGGCCTTTGCGAAGCTGTCCAGCGCGCGTTCCCCCCGTTCAATTTCCGACAATTGCGACTTGCTGATCCCGGCCAGCCCGGCGACCACCCGCAGTGACTTGCCCCGGGCATAGCGGATCTGGCGCAGCCGCCGCCCGATGGTGCGCGCGTCGTCGTCAACGTCCACGAAAGCCCTCTCCTCACACCCCTTGACGCCTGAGCGGGCGGTCGCGACCAAGCTTCGCATAGGCGGTACAGACCGGCATTCCAGGATGCGGCTGCGTAGTACGCCCGCCGTTCCGGCGAGTCCGGGTATGCCGGTGGTTGGAGTGCCGACACGCTGGAGTGGTGGTGGAGGGCAGGGACACGCCGGGCTGAGACAAACAACCTCTGTCCACATCCGTGCACAGGTGTCTGAACAGGCAAAACGACGAAATTTCGGCGAAGTTTCCCCAGGCTATCCACAGCGGTGCAGCGCTGCGCCCCCGGTGCTGGGTGAGTTGGCCGGCTGACATCCCCAGGCTGTCCCCAGGCCCTGCTTGCTCAACCTGGCTGGCCGCCTTAGCGTCGCCCAGCGCTTGAGGAGCGGTTGCGGGCCTGTCCGAACGGATTCTGTCGGTGCCGTCTTGTAGAACATGAGTTCGATGCGGGTCGGACGGTCGGGGGAAGGGGAGGTACCCAGGCGTGGCGCTGGTGGATGACCGTGGGGTGCGGTTCGAGAACAGTGGGCCGGCTTTCGACCGGCAGCCGCCGCAGGACATCACGGCCGAGCAGTCAGTGCTCGGGGGGATGCTGCTGTCCAAGGACGCCATCGCCAACGTAGTTGAGGTGTTGCGGACTGACGACTTCTACCGGCCCGCCCATCAGGCACTCTTCGCCTGCATTCTCGACCTGTACGGGCGCGGTGAGCCGGCTGACCCGGTCATGGTCTCCGCCGAGTTGGAACGCCGCGGTGAGCTACTCCGGGTTGGGGGAGCGCCGTACCTGCACACGCTCATCTCGATCGTGCCAACGGCGGCCAACGCCGGATACTACGCGGAGATCGTCGCGGGTAAGGCGGTGTTGCGACGGCTGGTGGAGGCCGGCACCCGAATCGTGCAGCTGGGCTACCACGGGGCCGACGGCGCTGACGTGGACGAGGTGGTGGACCGTGCCCAGGCCGCGGTCTATGAGGTCACCGAGCGGCGGATGAGCGAGGACTACATCGCGCTGGAGGAACTGCTGCAACCCACCATGGACGAGATCGACGCGATCGCGTCCCGGGGCGGCGTTTCGGCTGGCGTGCCGACTGGTTTCGTGGACCTCGACGCGGTGACCAACGGGCTGCATCCCGGCCAGATGGTGATCATTGCGGCGCGTCCCGGAATTGGCAAGGCGCTCGCGCTGGACACCCCGCTACCTACGCCGACCGGCTGGACGACGATGGGCGACATCGCTGTGGGCGAGGAGTTGCTGGGCGCGGACGGGCGCCCCACGACAGTGGTGGCCGCGACAGACGTGATGCGCGGAAGGCCCTGTTACGAGATCGAGTTCTCTGACGGCACGGTCATCGTGGCTGACGGGGAGCACCAGTGGCTTACCGAAACTCGTGCCTCACGCCGCTCTGCGCAAGAGGCCGCGACCGGCTACGACCGCCACCGCAACCAGCGGACATTCGCCGGCGTGCGCACCACCGAAGAGATCGCGGCGACGCTCCGGTGTCGTACCGCTGACCGGCGGCTTAATCACTCGGTGGTCAACTGCCGGCCACTCGACCTACCCGACCGCGACTTGCTCATTCCGCCCTATTCCCTCGGTGTGTGGCTCGGTGATGGCTCCAGCCACGCCGCGAACTTCACGAGCGCCGATCCCGAGATAGCAATTCATGTCGAGGCCGAGGGATTGCGGGCCGAGCCGCCGGTGCCCGCACCAAGCTGTAGTGACTGCGGCGGCCCTTCGTGCGGTCTCGTTCAGTGCCAGTCTTGCCGCGACCGTCACGGAAGCATCCAGGCGAGGCTACGTACGCTCGATTTGCTGGGAAACAAGTATATCCCGTTGGTCTACTTGCGAGGCTCGCTCGCGCAGCGGCGGGCTCTGCTCGCCGGTCTGCTCGATACCGACGGCACAGTTGCACCCGGCGGATTGGTGCAGTTCTCCGTTACCTCTGCCCGGCTCGCCCGCGATGTTCGTGAACTCGTAGTCAGCCTCGGCTATCGATGTGGAGTCTCCACCAAGCAGGTGCGTGGCCGCACCGAGCAGTCCGTGGTTGGATTGCCGGCTCAGCCGGCAGTCACGGAGTACACGCTCACGTTCAGCACCGAGGACGACGTGTTCCGGCTGGAGCGCAAGCGGCTGGCTCACAAACAACGGCGGCGGTATTCGGTGGCGAGGTCGGGCGCGCGCTACATCGTCAACGTGCGGCCGGTTCGGTCCATTCCAGTCCGCTGCGTGCAGGTGGACAACAGCAACCATCTCTACCTGGCCGGGGAATCAATGATTCCGACGCACAATTCGACACTGGGTTTGGATCTTGTGCGGTCCTGCTCGGTTACCCATGGCATGACCAGTGTGATCTTCTCGCTGGAGATGAGCCGCACCGAGATCGTGATGCGGCTGCTCTCCGCTGAGGCCAAGATCCGGCTGTCGGACATGCGATCCGGCCGGATGAGCGACGACGACTGGACCCGGCTGGCCCGGCGGATGGGCGAGATCAGCGAGGCTCCGTTGTTCATCGATGACTCGCCGAACATGACGATGATGGAGATCCGTGCCAAGGCGCGGCGGCTCAAGCAGCGCCACGACCTGCGCCTGATCGTGGTGGACTATATGCAGCTGATGACCTCGGGCAAGAAGGTCGAGTCACGCCAGCAGGAGGTCAGCGAGTTCTCCCGGCATCTCAAGTTGCTGGCCAAGGAACTCGAAGTCCCCGTGGTCACGATTTCCCAGCTCAACCGTGGTCCAGAGCAGCGCACCGACAAAAAACCGATGCTGGCCGACCTTCGTGAATCCGGCTGCCTCACCGCTGGCACCCGGATTCTGCGCGCCGACACTGGCGCCGAGGTCACCTTGGGCGCGCTGCTCGCCAGCGGCGAGCGCAATGTCCCGGTATGGTCCCTGGATGAGAGATTGCGGCTGGTGGCGCGGCCGTTAACGCACGCCTTCGCGAGCGGAACGAAAGAAGTCTTCCGAGTCACCCTCCGCTCCGGACGCGTCGTCGAGGCGACGGCGAACCACCCGTTCTTGACCGGTGACGGCTGGCTCTCGTTGGGTGAGCTCACCGAGGGTTCCCCGGTGGCGGTGCCGCGATCCGTGCCCGAGCCGCTACAGGTACGGACCTGGCCCGAATCCGAGGTAGCCCTGCTTGCGCACGCGATCGGAGACGGCGAGAAGGTTATTCCTGATGAGGTATTCAGGTTGTCCCGCGCCCAGGTGGCCTCGTTCTTGCGGCACCTATGGGCAACAGATGGCTGCCTCCGGCACCCGGATGACCCAGACCGGCATGGTCAGATCTACTACACGACGACGAGCCGGCGCCTCGCGGAGGACGTATCGCTCCTGTTGCTGCGAGTCGGGGTGCTGGCCCGGATCGCCGTGGCGCGTAAGCCTGGGGATCGTGACAGCTATCACGTGGGCGTCACCGGCCTGGACAACCAGCGAGCCTTCTTGACGCGGGTCGCCGCAGTTCTTGAAGATTCTGATCTTCCGCTTGCCGCCAATGATGTGTTCTGGGACGAGATTTTCTCCATCGAAAGTATTGGTGCGCAGCCTGTCTATGACGCCACGGTCCTGGAAACCCACAATTTTATTGCAAACGGCATCAATTTGCATAACAGTCTGGAGCAGGATGCTGATATGGTGATGCTGATCCATCGACCGGATGCATGGGAACGGGACGACCCACGGGCTGGTGAGGCGGACCTGATCCTTGCCAAGCACCGCAATGGGCCAACCGCGACCGTGACCGTTGCCCACCAGTTGCACTACAGCCGCTTCAACGACATGGCCCAGGGTTAACCGCCCCGGGTGTCATCGAGGACGTGCTTCCCGAGTTCCGGTCGAATGAGGTTCGAGGATGGGTCGCTGGTCTGGTCCCGGGGTGCCAGGAGGGTTGCCGTGCGCTGCGGTCAGCCCGATCTGCGAAGATCTGCAGTGAGGCGGGCCGACGCAGGGAAGGGGTCACGTGTCAACCAAGGAAGCGGTCCCTGACAGGGCTGACGCCCCGACGGCAATCGAGCGGGCCGCCCGCAGAGAAGCGGCACGGAGCAACGCAGCGGACAGCAAGCTGTCGGACGTCAGCTCGTTGCAGGTCGGCCCCACCGCCGGCGTGGTCGTGCCGCAGCGTGTCCTGCACCGCGTGGTGATGCCCCGAGCGGACGACCCCCCGGAGGTGCGCCCGCTGTACCTCGATGAACCAGAGACCATGCACGGGCGCACCGCGGAAGTCGTGTCCCGGTCGACGGTGACCCTGCCCCCCGCCTGCCAGCTCTCCTTCGCCACCTACTTCAACGCCTTCCCAGCCAGTTACTGGAAGCGCTGGACTCGGGTGGAGGAGGTGGCGCTGCGGCTTACCGTGCTGGGCTCGGGGCGGGTGGACCTCTACCGCTCCAAATCCAACGGCGACATCGTGCACCTGGAGGGTAAGCAACTCGACAGTAATCAGCTTGACCCCAGCGGCGGTGGAGTGCAGCTGGAGTTCCGGGAGTCACTCGCTCCGTTCGAGGATGGTGGGTGGGTCTGGTTCGACGTCGCCACCGAGCGTGAGTCGCTGACCATCACCGATGCCGCGTGGATCGTCGACGAGCCGCTACCGGCCCGCCCGCTGGCGGTGGCGATCACGACCTTCAACCGTCCGGCGGACTGCGTCGCCGCACTGGCCGCGCTGGGTGAGGACCAGGCGGTACTCGACGTCATCGCGAAGGTCTTCGTCATCGATCAGGGCAGCGTCACGGTGCGAGAACACCAGCGGTTCGCCGATGCGGCGGCGCAGCTGGGTGACCGGTTGGTCGTGATCGACCAGGAGAACCTCGGTGGCTCGGGCGGGTTCACCAGGGGCATGCTCGAGGCGCTGCGCACCGCCGGCGTTGAGCACGTGATGCTGATGGATGATGACGTGCGGCTGGAGCCGGACAGCGTGCTGCGCGCGCACGCCTTCGCCAGCGCGACGTCCTCGCCGGTGATCGTCGGCGCGCAGATGTTGAACCTGCAGGTCCGCAGCCAGCTGCACGCCATGGGTGAGATCGTGGACCTGCGGGCCAGCTTCTGGCGTCCGGCACCGGGGTCGGTCTCCTCGCACGACTTCGCCGAGCTGACGCTGCGCCAGCAACGCTTGCTGCACGCCCGCATCCACTCCACCTACAACGCCTGGTGGATGTGTCTTTTCCCCCGCGAGGTGCTCGAACGCACCGGGCTGCCGTTGCCGTTGTTCATCAAGTGGGACGACGCGGAGTACGGATTGCGGGCCGGCGAATGCGGCTTTCCCACCGTCACCCTGCCCGGCTGCGCGATCTGGCACATGCCCTGGACCGACAAGGACGACACCACCGACTGGACGGCCTATTTCCACCTGCGCAACCGGCTGATCACCATGGCGTTGCACAGTCCGTACGACGTCCGTCGGGCGATTGTGCACGAGGGTCTTCGCACCACCTTCAAGCACCTGATGGCGATGGAGTACTCGACGGTGGCGCTGCACCACAAATCGATCGAGGACTTCCTCTCCGGGCCGGAGCACCTGTTCGCCTCGCTGCGCGACGCGCTGCCAGCCGTCCGGAAACTGCGCGAAGGGTACGACGACGCCCGGATCTTCTCCTCCGCTCAGCAACTGCCGATGCCGTTGTTCGATCCGGTGCGCATCGAGGCCCTGCTCGATCCGCCGGTGCACCCCGTCGCCATCGTCAAGCGCGCACTGTGCACGGTCTCTCGTCACCTGCGTTCACCGGAGCCTGCGACCCGCGAGCGCCCTCAGATCAACGTGCCGGCTCGCAACGCGCGGTGGTTTCTGCTCGGCATGGTGGACTCGGCCACGGTCTCCAACGCGGATGGCAGTGGTGTCGCCTTCCGTAAACGGGATCCGCAGCAGTTCCGCGCCTTGCTGGCCCGCACGATCACGCTCTACCGGCGGCTGGTCCAGGAGTGGGGCGTCACCGCGCAGCGCTACCGAGCGGCGGTCCCCACGCTGACCTCCGTGGAATCCTGGGAGCGGGCGTTCCACTCCCACACCGTGGGCATTCCCCACCGTGAGGTCAGCGCGAGGTTCGCCTGACCTGCAGGTCTGTCGTAGAGGGGGTAGCCGGCCCGCCCTGGGTCGCTGGCGAGGGCTACCCTCTGCGACGCCGCGGTCGCCCCACTTCGTCCTAGCCCGCCATCCTGGAGGACTGAGGAGTCCATGCCGAGCAGCACTGCCTGTAGCCCGAGCGGATCGGATACCAGCACACCTGTCGAGCCGTTTTCGACGCTGCTGCAGCGCGTGATCCTGCCCCGCCGAGCCGATCCGACTGCCGTCCGTGCGCTCTACGTAGACGAGCAGCCAGCCACCGCCCGGCGGGTGTGGCCCGTAGCTGGCGGCGTGGCGCTCCACCCCCGCGACGTCGATATCGAGGTCACCCTCGCCAACCCCAACGCTCGGCGGGTGTGCGCGCTGTCCCGCACCAGCGTGCGGGTGCCCGAGCAGACTGAGGTCTCCTTCGCGGCGTATTTCAACGCCTTTCCGGCCAGCTACTGGCGGCGCTGGACCACGCTGCGCACCGTGCGTCTGCGCCTGGACGTCGAGGGCGCCGGCCGGATCGACGTCTACCGCTCCAAGGCGGACGCTACCCAGATCCACGTGCACGGCGAACTCATAGAACACTCCATCGACGGTGCTGCTGGGCGCTGTCAGGTTGACATCGAGCTGGACCTGACACCGTTCGAGGACGGTGGGTGGTACTGGTTCGACCTCAGCACCGAGGACTCGGAGCTGATCGTGCACTCCGGCGGCTGGCACGCGCCGGTCACCGCACCCGGGCGCGCCGCGGTGACCATCGGGATGCCGACGTTCAACCGCCCCACCGACTGCGTGGCCACCCTGCGCGCGATCGGTGAAGACGAGTTGGTCCGCTCGATCGTGACTGCGGTGGTGATTCCCGACCAGGGCGTCAACAAGGTCCGCGAGCAGGATGGCTTCGCCCAGGCGCAGGCCGTACTGGGTGATCGTCTGCGGATCATCGACCAGCCCAACATCGGCGGCTCCGGCGGTTACGCGCGCGTCATGTACGAGGCGCTGGAGACCACCGACTGCGAGCAGATCCTCTACATGGACGACGACATCGTCCTGGAGCCCGACTCGATTCTGCGTGCCGTGGCGTTTTCCCGTTTCGCGCGTCGCCCGATGCTGGTCGGCGGGCAGATGCTGCAGGCCCAGGCCCGCTCCCGGCTGCACGCCTGGGGCGAGGTCCTCGACCGGCAACGGATGCGGTGGAACAAGGCGCCGGGCACCGAGTACGACCACGACTTCGCCCAGCACTCGCTGCGCCAGACCGCGTGGCTGCACCGGCGCACCGACGTCGACTACAACGCCTGGTGGATGTGCCTGATCCCGCGCACCGTCGCCGCGGACATCGGGCTGCCGCTGCCGCTGTTCATCAAGTGGGACGACGTCGAGTACGGGCTGCGCGCCCGCGAGGCGGGCTACCCCACCGCGACCGTCCCCGGCGTGGCGATCTGGCACATGTCTTTCGCCGACAAGGACGACGCCACCGACTGGCAGGCCTACTTCCATCTGCGCAACCGGCTGGTCGGCGCGGCGCTGCACAGCACCGGGGACCGGCCGATAGCGATGCTCGCCGACAGCCTCAAACATGTCCTCAAGCACGCGCTGGCGATGGAGTACTCGACGCTGGCGCTGCAGGAGATGGCGATCCGGGACTTCATGGCCGGACCGCAGGCGCTGTTCGACAAGCTGCCCACGGCGCTGGGTGAGGTCCGGGCCCGCTGTGCGGAGTTCACCGACGGGCAGGTGGTGGACTCCCAAGAGCTCCCGCTGCCCGCTCGCGGGCAGCTCGACGTGCAGCGCATGCTGACCCCGCCCACCAACCCGGTCACCATCGGTGCGACCCTGCTCAAGCGCCTGGCGCATCAGCTGCGCCGGGTCGATGCCCGGGCGCAGCACCGCCCGCAGCTGTCGCTGGCCCGCCAGGATGCCCGGTGGTTCGTGCTCTCCGGGCTGGATGGGGTGACCGTCTCCACAGCGGACGGCCGAGGCGTCACCTACCGCAAGCGGGACCCCCGGGCGTTCCGCTCGATGCTTGCTCGCTCGGTGGCGCTGCACCGGGAGCTCGCCCGGGAGTTCCCCCGGCTGCGCCAGCTCTACCGCGAGGCCGCACCGGGACTCACTGATCGCACCGGCTGGAAACGGATGTTCGACGCATGATGCCGCGGCGGGAAATTGCGCTGCTCGCCGCTGTGCAGCGCAGGATCGCGATACCACAGGTGGTGAGCGTCGCCCGCGGGATGTCGCACTTCGGTGAGCATTCCCTGGGCTGGCTGGCGCTGGGTGCGCTGGGCGCGCTGGTCGATCGGCGGCGCCGCCGGGATTGGCTGCTCTCCGCGGCTGCGGTGGCTGCCGCGCACGGGATGTCGATCGCGGTCAAGACGGTGGTGCGCCGGCACCGCCCGACCGATCCGTCAGTTGCGGTGCTGGCGAGTACCCCAAGTCAGTTGTCCTTCCCGTCCTCGCATGCGGCCTCGACCACCGCAGCGGCGATTCTCTACGGTGGCCTGCTGCGTCGCCGGCTCAGCCCGCTGTTCGTGCCCCCGATGCTGATCAGCAGGCTGGTGCTGGGCGTGCACTACCCGAGCGACGTCCTGGTGGGCTCCGCGCTGGGCGCAGTCATCGGAGCCGGGATGCGACGACGCCTGCGCGGAAAAACTCCGAGAGGACGGCGATGACCACCATCGTGCCGCAGCCCCAGACCAGCGCCCGAAGTGGCACTGTGCTGGGGGGGCTGGTCCGCACCATGCGGCCCCGGCAGTGGGTGAAGAACGTCCTGGTGCTGGCCGCGCCATTTGCTGGTGGCACCATCTTCCAGCTGCCCGTGCTCGCCGCCGTCGGGATCGCCTTTGTCGCGTTCTCGCTCGCCGCGTCCGGGGTGTACCTGGTCAACGACGTCCAGGACGTCGAGGCTGACCGCGCGCACCCGACCAAGCGCCACCGGCCGATTGCCGCTGGAGTGGTGTCACCGCGGTTGGCGCTGGCCGTCGCGGTGGCGCTGTTCGTGACCGCGATCGGGGTGTCTTTCCTGGCGTTGACCGACCTGGTCATCGTCACCTCGGTCTACATCGCGGTGCAGCTCGCCTACTGCTGGTGGCTCAAACACCAGCCGGTGGTGGACATCTCCATCGTCGCGTCCGGTTTCTTGTTGCGGGCCATCGCGGGCGGTGCCGCCGCGGAGATCGCGCTGTCCCAGTGGTTCCTGCTCACCACCGCGTTCGGGTCGCTGTTCATGGTGGCCGGGAAGCGCTACGCCGAGATCCGGCTCGCCGAGCGCACCGGCGCGAAGATCCGCAAGTCGCTGGACCGCTACACGGCCTCCTACCTGCGCTTCGTGTGGACGCTCTCGGCTACCGGAGTGATCATGACGTACGGTCTGTGGGCGTTTCAGCTCAGCCAGACCAACCACTCCCGCTGGCCCGTCATCTCCCTGGTCCCCTTCGTGGTGGCCGTGCTCCGCTACGCGGTGGACGTTGACGGCGGCAACGGCGGCGAACCCGAGGAGATCGCCCTAGGCGACCGCGCTCTCCAGGTCCTAGGCGCCGCCCTAGTCCTCACCCTCATCGCCGCCGTCTACCTCTAGCGGGTCGGTGGCGTGAACTCCACGCCACCGACGTTTCCAGCCAATCCCATCCGCACGTCGGTCTCGTTTCACGTCACCAGACGTCCTCCGTGCCCCAGACGCCATGGCAGCCCAGGTCCGGGAAGCCATCGCCCGCCGCTCCCGGGGGTCAACGTCGTGAACTCGACATTACCGACCTCTCCGCTTGGCGAAACGTCCGTGGTGTCGAGTTCACGACCATACTGAGGCTTCTGAGTCGGCTACGCGGGTAGGGAGGGACGTACATGGCGCAGATTCTGGGGCCGGGAGCGCGTGAGGTGCTGCCGGAGCTGGATATCTTTCCGCCGCAGCGGCAGCGGCGCTGGACGGTACTCCTGCGGGCGCTGCTGGTGCTGCCGCAGATCATCGCCCTGGTCGCGCTGGGTATCGCCGCGTTCGTGGTGCTGGTGATCGCCTGGTTCGGAGCGCTCGTACTGGGCCGGTTGCCGGCGTGGTGTGCCGAATTCCTCGGCGGATACCTGCAGTACGCGACGCGGGTGTACGCCTACCTGCTCCTGCTGGTGGACACCTACCCGCCGTTCCAGTGGTCGCTACCGGACTATCCGGTGTCCGTGGAGCTGGCACCAGGGCGGTTGAACCGCGCCGCCGTGCTGTTCCGGGTCATCCTGTACATCCCGGCGGCGTTCATGACAGCGTTCCTCACGATCGGCTGGGAGATCCTGGCGCTGTTCTTCTGGTTGACGGTGCTCATCCTCGGCCGGACCCCGCGACCGGTATTCGATGCCACCGCCGCGGTGGTGCGGTACACGATGCGCGCGCAGGCGTACTTCATGATGCTGACCTCGGCGTATCCGAAGTGGCTGTTCGGTGACCGGGCGCTGGTCTCGGCTGAGCACTCGGCTGGGCCTGCGCTGGGGGGATACCCGCCGCTCGCGTCGGACCCGGACTGGCGGCAGGCTCCCGGCCCGTACCCCCAGCAGCCCACGGAATACCCTGGTGCGCCGCCGGTGCCGCCACGCCGCAGCAGCACCCGCCCGCTCCTGCTCTCCGCCGGCGGCCGGGTGCTGCTGATCGTGATCATCGTGCTCGGTGTGCTGGGCTACATCGGCAATGTCAGCTCGACAGTGCTGCAGAACCGGGAGGTGAGCCCCGAGGGCACACCCGACCAGAACCCGGTGGTCGCCACGCTCCGCTAGATCGGCAGGCGGCGGAAGAGGGGGCGCGGCACGTGCCGTAGCGCGGACATCACGAATCGCATCGGGGCCGGTGCCCAGGCCTGCTCGCGGCCGTGCGCCACGGCGTCCACGATCACGTCGGCGACCTGCTGCGGGGTGACCGACAGCGGGGCGGCTTTCATGCCTGCCGTCATCTTGGTGTGCACGAAGCCGGGCCGGATCACGGAGACCTTGATTCCGGACGGCCGCAGTGCCTCGGTGAGGCCGGTGTAGAAGGCGTCCAGGCCGGCCTTGGTGGACCCGTAGCAGAAGTTCGTGCGCCGGGGCCGCTCGGCGGCGGCGGAGGACAGCGCGACCAGCGCTCCGTGGCCCTGCCGTTGCAGTGCCTTGGCCAGCAACACTCCGACCGACACCGCCCCCACGTAGTTGACCTGCGCGAGCTCGACGGCGGTGGTGTGGTCGGTCCACGCCTTCTCCTGGTCGCCGAGCAACCCGAAGGCGACCAGCGTGACGTCGATGTCACCGTCGGCGAAGGCCTTCTCGATCATTTCGGGGTGCGAGGTGGTGTCCGCCGCGTCGAAGGGCAGCGTCACCACTGCGGCGCCCACCCGGTCCAGCCGCTGCGCGGCGGCGTCCAGGCGCTCCGATGGGCGGGCGGCCAGCACCACCCGCAGCTGGCGGCGGGTGGCGTAGCGCTCGGCGGTGGCCAGCGCAATCTCGGAAGTGCCGCCCAGCAGCAGCAGGGACTGGGGGTTGCCGACAGCGTCGATCACTGATTTTCCCTTATCACAGTAGTTCGAGTCGTCTGGAGAGGTCGGAGGCGAAGACGCCGCCAGGGTCGGCGGCAGCGCGGATCTTGCGCCACTCGTCGATCCGTGGGTACATGCGGGCCACGGTGGCCGCCGAGGCCCGCGACTCCTTGGCCAGGTAGAGCCGCCCGCCAGCGTCGAGTACCTGCTCATCGAGCCGGTCACAGAACTCCGCGAGACCCCGGCGGATCGGGAAGTCCACGGTGATCGTCCAGCCGGGCTGGGGGAACGACAGCGGCGCCACACTGGCCTCGCCGAACCGTTTGAGCACGTTGAGGAACGACACGTGCCCCGAGCTCGCGATCTGTTCCACGATGCGGCGGACGGTGTCCTCCACCCCGAAGGGCACCACGAACTGGTACTGCAGAAAACCCCGTGAGCCATACGCCCGGTTCCACTGCCCGATCATGTCCAGCGGATGGTAGAAGGTGGTCAGGTTCTGCACCTCGCCGCGGCGGCGCTGGGGTGCCTTGCGGTACCACGCCTCGCTCAGCGCACCGAATATCGCCCGGTTCGCCAGCCCGTTGGGGAACACGGTGGGCGCGGTGAACAGTTGCGGCGCGTCGAAGGCCAGCCCGTCGCGGCGCAGCTTCGGCGGCAGCTCGTCACGCCGAGCCATACAGCCACGGGTGAGCACCGCGCGACCCAGTGTCGCGCCCGTCGAGATCGCGTCGAACCACGCGGCGGAGTAGTCGTAGCGGTCGTCGGAGCCGTCGGTGAGCAGCGCCATCAGCTCGTCGAGGTTGGCGGTGCGGTCGGTGTTGACGATGAAGTACGCCGATTCGACGTGGGTGAGCGCGATCGTGGCGCGCACGATGATCCCGGTCAGCCCCATGCCGCCGACGGTGGCCCAGAACAGCTCGTCGTTGGGCGTCAGGGTGGTGACCGATCCCTCGGCGGTGACCAGGTCGAGGGAGCGGACGTGGTTGCCGAAGCTGCCCGCGCTGTGGTGGTTCTTGCCGTGGATGTCGGCCGCGATCGCGCCACCCACGGTGACCTGCCGGGTGCCGGGCAGCACCGGGACCCACAGCCGCAACGGCAACGCGGCGCGCATCAGCGCGTCGAGGCTGACCCCGGCGTCCACCACGGCCAGTCCGCTCTCCGCGTCGAGGGAGTGGATCCGGTTATACCCGGTCATGTCGATGACCAGCCCGCCCGCGTTCTGTGCTGGGTCACCGTAGGAGCGCCCCAGCCCCCTGGCGATCACCCCCCGGCTTTCCCCTCCGGAATCCGCGGAGTCGCGGACGGCGTGCTGGATCGCCTCGAGCGTCGGATCGACCAGCACCCGCGCGCTGCTCGGCGCAGTTCGGCCCCAGCCGGTGAGGGTGCGAGTGACAGTCTCAGACATCGGTGCCGAGGCTATCCAGTGGCGCACCCCTTGCATTGCAGGGGGGCACGAGTGGTGCTGCGTTGGTAGGTGTCCCGGGCGGCGGTGTCACCGGACAGTTCTAGGGCACCCCAGTCGACGTCGGGATGGCCGGCCAGCCGGGTGGGTACTTCGTAGAGCTGGCCGAACGGGCGCAGCGCGGCGAAGTCGCCGCCCTGGCTCTGGTCTGTGGTGATCGCTGAGAGTCGGCCGTGGCGGCGCGGCGCCTCGATCACCACACGGGGCGCGTCGGCCAGCCCGTCGGCCACCCCGACGATGTCCCGCACGCAGGGGAACAGGAACGCCTGCGGCCAGCTCACCAACACTGGTCCGCGGCCGGCCAGGAACTCGTTGAATCCGACCACGTTGCGGAGCCGGGGTCCGGTGACGGCCAGCCAACCGTCCGGGTCGGTGGTGGCGTCCACCGCGCGGATCCGGACCCGGTCGGCACCGGCTGGGATCTGCGCCGCGTCCAGACCGATGGACCGCCATGGCCGGTAGTCCAGCGGGCCGCTCAGATGGTCCTGGTTGGGCCGCACCCGATCGAACGGCACGCGAGCACCCAGCGTCATGACGCCGGCGGGCCCGGCTCGGCCGAACTCCAGGACCAGCTTGTTGCCGCCATCGGTACGGCCGGACACCGATACCGCCACTCCACTGGCTGGGCCCAGGGCGGGCAGCCTGAACCAGGGGCTGGTCATAGTCCCCGTGTTCTGCGGCCCGCCGATCAGGCTCCCCCAGAGCTCGGCCGAGATCCCGGTACCCGGCGGGTTCGGTGGCGGTGCGGCGGGGTCGAAGCCGGCCAGCGCGGCGAACCCGTCCAACCGACCGGACACGGTGGCCCCGGATGAGTCGGGGACCAGTACGGCACCGTCGGGCAGTACCTGAATGCTGTCGGCCAGGCCGCAGAAGGGGCCACCGGTGAGCCGATGCAGGTTCACGAGAGCGAGCGAGCCGGCCGGCCGCCGCACCGGTGCGGCCAGGAACGAGCCGAGCAGCACCGCCACCGCGGTGCCGGTCACCGCGACCGTGAGCATTGCCGGCGCGGCAACCAGCGCCTGCCCCAGCCCAGCGCGGGTGTGGATAACCCGTGAGTGGCGATGCGAGTGACCACTCGCATCGCCACTCACGGGTCGCAGCGCGGCTAGTACGCCGATCCACAGCAGTGCGGAGTCCAGCGGCAGGCCGATTGGGCGCACCGGGCCGGCTGCCCATGGCACGTCGTAGACCGCCGGCTGCCACCAGGCGTTCGGGCCGGCGAAGGCCAGCCCGGCTGCCACAGCCACCAGCGCGGCGCCGGCCACGCCGACACTGCGGGCCACCCGGTCTGTGACCGGCTCGCGGGCGCGTCGCAGCAGCAGTGCCACGGCCACTACCAGGAACGACGCGAACAACCCGGCCAGTGCACCGAAGTGATGCGACCACTTGGACGGCGTGAGCCACAGCAGGGTGAGCGCGGTGACCACCACCCCGGCCAGCCGCGCGGCCGCGCTGTCGGCACCGCCCGGCTCGGCGCGGCGAGCCAGCAGGGCCGCGACCACCGGGAGCAGCGCGAGCGTGAGCAGCACCGGGACCCGCTTGGTGGCGCTGCCGTCCTGATCATGACCGAGCAGGAACCAGTACCGGTCCGGCTCGTGGTACCAGGGCAACGACGGCCCGAAGAAGGTGTGCCAGCGGGTGGCGCTCACCAGGCCGTCCCAGGTCTGGTCGGCGAAGATCGCCGTGAGGCTGACCGCGGCGATGCAGCACAGCAGCAGTACGCGAGCCAGCACCTCGGACCGCCCGCGCGCCGAACCGCGGACGATGGCGACGATGCGGGGTGCAAAGACCACGACCGGAGCGGCGACCAGCAGCCCGGCCGGGCTGACGGGGACGGTCAGCCCGGCGACCAGCGCAGCCCAGCCCAGCGCGGCGAGCCCGCGAGCCCGCCACAGCAGTGCCAGCACACTGGTGACGCCCAAGGCCACGTACGGCTCGGGGCGCACTCCGAGGTTGAACGGCAGCCAGGCGGCGAGCAGGCACACCGCGGCCAGCAGCCGGATCCGGACGGTGCCCGCCACGGCGGGAAGCGCCGCGCCGAGTACCCCTCGGCTCAGCACGAACCAGGTCGCGACACCCAGCACGGTGCTGGGCAACCGCAGCCACAGCGGCGCCAGGCTGACCTCGGTCAGCGGTGCCAGCAGCTGCTCACTCAGCGCAAACGGCGTCTCCGAGGCGTTCCACCAGCGGTAGTAGTTGCCGACGTTGCCGCTGTGAGCGGCGTTGCGGGCGATCGTGGTGGCGAAGCCGTCGTCGTCGGTGAGCGGACCGATGATCGCCCAGCCGGCCAGCACCCCGAGCACCCCGACATCGACCCAGGCGGTGCGCCACCACTGCCGGCTGGCGATACCGACCGGCCGGCGCAGTACGAGCAGCAGGAGCAGCGCGATCAGCACCGCAAGTAGCTGCACGGCCATGAGCAGGGTTTTCACCCCGGTGGGGCTGGTGGCGAACGGGCTGGCGGTGCGGGCGGTGACCGCGATTCCGGCCGCCTGCCGGGGATCGAGGTCGGTGTGGAACGCGAACACCGTGGGCACCGGCTCGCCGACCAGGTTGATCGTCCGAGTGTTCCCGATGGTGATCGCCGTTCCGGTCGGACCGGCGTGCACTCGCGTCTGGCAGTCCTCAGCGATGCCAGCCACCGGCGTGGTGCTCACCACCCGGTGCCCCAGCAGCAACCGCGCCGTTCCGGCTTCGGTCCGCAGCACCAGCCCGTCACCGTAGGGACCGGTCGCCAGCACCGTGACGGCGCGGTCCCGGTCAGCGGCGGCGCGAATCGCTGAGCAGGGCACAATCGCGGTCAATTCTGCTGGACGGTACGGCGCGAACAACGCTGTACTCGACACAACGGGTCGGCCGTACGCTGGCCAGGTCACCGTGGTCTGCTCAGCGGTCACCGGGGCGAACGGCAGCGCTAGCGCAACTAGCATGCCTGTCAGCCCGACCAGCAGGGCGAGTGTGATGCTGGCCGGCCGGTGCGCAGCGGGGAATACATCAGACAGTGCGCACGCCCTTTCGCCGTGACGGGGCTCACCCAGACGATGTCACCGCGTCGCTGGAGCACCCCGTTTGACTTGATTCTGTGCTGTCGCGGATTGCCTGCTGGATCGATTCAACGGTCAGGGTGGCCAGTACCCCTACTCCGCAGAGATTGCTACTTTCTGTGTACCCTCTGGTCCGGTTCGTCGCTGAACCGGACCAGAGAAGGTGTTACTGATGACACAGATTGCTACTCTGGGTGATCAGCCTCCGTTGCTGCCACTGCCGCCAAAAACACGCTGACGGCAGGATACGGGATGGTAACCTGAGGGGGGTCTGGGCTGCGGGGGCAGCCCGTTGCTAGAGTGAAGCATCCGATGCTCCTCTTGCCTGGAGGGGATTGGATACAGCCGGGGTTGGTGTGGCGCACTGGCCCCGGCTTCTTATTTAACGGCATTGGTCGCCGAATGGTTCCGACGAGTTACCTCCTTGTATCAGACGGTCTCCTTTTGTACGGAGTTCGTGGGCTGGTCGGTCGACGACATCTCGCCGATCATCTTGTCGAGGAAGCCGATGCTCTCGTCCTCTGACAACGCCAGCTCCTGCAACTGGCCGAACCTGTCGAGATACCGCGCGATCAGCTCGGTGTCGTCGCGGATGGTGATCGAGTCGATGCTCTCCAGGTGCAGCAGGTCGGCTAGGTTCGAGTCGGCGAACTCAAGCAGAATGAAGTTCCCGGACATGCCCGGGTGGGCGCCGCAGGCGAACGGAATGACCTGGATGTTGATGTACGGCTCCGCCGCCAACTCCTGGATCCGCTTCAGCTGACGACTCATCGCATTTCCCCGGCCGACCTGGCGCCGCAAAGCTGCCTCGTCAAGGATGAAGAGCATCTCGGGGGGCCTATCCCGGTCAAGCACCTCCTGCCGGTGCTGCCGGACGGTCCATCCCTTGTCCGCTGCCTCTGGATCGGCCTTGCTCATGCCCTCGAACAGTCCTCGGGCGTACTCCTCAGTCTGGAGCAACCCGGGGATCAGAACGGGATCGTACTGGCGGATGACGGACGCTGAGGCCTCGTACGCCAGGTACTCCGCGAACCCTGATTTCAGGAAGTTAGCGTACTGGTCGTAAAAGGACGCTCCCCGGGCTGACCTGGCGAGCTCGAGCAGCCCGTTGACCTTCCCCTTGTCCTTCACGCCGTAGTGGCTCAGGAGTGCCTTCAGATCGTTGGTCGAGACGCTCACTTCCCCCCGCTCGATGCGCATCAGCTTGGACAGCGACCAGTCCATGGCCTGGGCAACGTCGGCCTGTCTCAGCCTGGCGGCGTCCCGTGCGTTTCTGAGCTCCGCGCGCAGCCGCCGACGCTGCACCGTCGGATCTTGCTCTTGAACTTCCGTCATCCCCTCTGCTCTCTCCCTGCTGACACCTGTCGTTGGGCTCACTGTCACTACGCTTTCTGTCGTTTATACCACGAGCTTCTCGGTAGCTTCCATCACGCTACCACGCAGGACGAACCTCGCGTTGAGCATGTGGCGGAAAGCTTCATGGCATCGGCTTCAGAGGATCGTGAGCTGTGTAAAGCGCGATGACTGGTGTCCGTCAGGTGGCTGTCCGACTGCCTTCTAGCAGGGTGAAGGTCGCCAGTTTGGTGGGCTGCGGAGCGTCGGGTCACACTGCGACAGCTACCACCGCGCCACCTCCGGGACGGGTCTCCTCGACGTTGGTGATGCTGAGGTGTCGATCAAGACGATTCTGAATCAATGCAGGTCAGTTACCCAGTTATCATGGTTATCATGCAGTTGTCACACTGGTGCCCTGAGCCAGGTTGGGCTGCGGGCCTGGTCGTCTGACGCGCACTTCCGCTGCCGGTCCGGTCGCTCGCCTCGTCTCCGGACGAGCGGTTAAGGGGAGCCCTGATGACATCGTCACTGGCAGCGAGAGACGTGCCGTCCCCGCAGGAGAAGGAGTACGGCATGGTCGAGGTGCCGCCGCCGCCCGCCACGGTGTCCTGGCAAAAGAGCAGCACGAGTGGACACCCGAACCAGGGTTGTGTCCAGGTCACCCGCAGCCATGAGTATGTCTGGGTCCGGGACTCGAAGGACCTGCTCGGGCCTGCCCTCGGGTTCACCTGCGAGCGGTGGGCGGTGTTCATTGCCGGCGTGCAGTGCGACGAGTTCACCCGCTCCGGGGCGCCGGCCTGATGATGGCCTCCGGCCCATCATGATCCGGTAAGTCCCAGCGCGGGTAGACCCGTCCCACTGTCCGCTCAAGCGTTCAGTCGTCGTCCGGTGGGTACTCCACCAGCGTCGGTTCGAGGTACCAGTCCTGTTCGGTCAGCAGATAGCCGCAGTGCGGGCACTCCTCCTCGTGGCCGCGAGTGATGCGAACTGCCGCCCACTCCTCGTTGAGCCTGCGACGCTCCTCGGCCTGGCGGCGAAGCCTGGCCTGCAAGGCCTGAGCGGTCCAGGTCGCTCCGAGCAGCAGTCCAAGGCAGACCAGCAGGGCAGCGCCCAGCAGGACCTGGCCTAACACCTGCCAGGTCACCGCGCTCTGCGGTGTGTCCCGCCACGACGTTGCGTCCCCTGGCTGCGGCCCACGGGCCGTGCCTCGGGGAGGCGTGTCACGCTCCGGTGAGATGCCGACATGATCGCCTTCCCCTTTTCACTCGGTGATACGGGTGGTGGCACTACGGCCCGCGGATCTCCAGGTGCCATGGCTCGTCGGGAGTGGACCTCGGGGTGGGCGCGGGCTGGACGGCCGGCGTCTCCGGTGGGGCGTCACACTGCCGTCCTCGGCGCCGGCCGCATGTCAGACGGGCCACGCGAGTAGTCCTCTCACCGCCATAACGTAGGTATTAACACCTACGTGACTAGGTGTTTGCTGTGATTTTATCAGTATAAACACCTGTATTTCAAGCTGTACTTCGCACCTCTTACTTACGTAACATGGGAGTTCCGTGCAGGAGTGACTGCGGAGGAGTGGTCCGGTGGCCAGGATCCAACTGACCGATCGCGAGGATGACGTGCTTGCGCTGGTGATCGGTGGGCTCAGCAACGACGAGATCGCCGCTCGCCTCGCCATCTCGCGCCGGACGGTGGAGGCGCACGTGCGCACGCTGTTCCGCAAGACCGGGGTGAGCAGACGGACCCAACTTGCGGCGCTATACCAGGGGGGTGACATGGCTGCCGCCGAACCCTCCGGGCCAGCACGACCCGGTGCCATCAACAGCCCGGCTCTGCCGCTATCGCGGCAGCGCCGTGACCTAGCGGACTGCGAGCGGCAGTTGCGGGCCTACGCCGCTGCCGTGCATGGGTTGGTGGACCGGCAGTTCCCGCTGTTCGAGGAACGCGTAGAGATCACTGCCCTGGTCGGTGAGGAGGATGGGCGCGACATCATCATCGAGCGACGCTGGACCAGGCCGAGGCCCTACCTGGTCTACCGGGTCCTGGGCCCGATCGTGACCTGGCCCGACGCACTGTTCGAGGCGGATGCCCTCGCCCTCGAATGCACTGTGGACGGCCAAGACATTCATGTCAACGTCCACCTGGTACGTGATGTGGACGGTAGGCCACTGGTAATGATCTTGTTTCAGCCGGGGATTGGAGCGGAGACCGAGTGGGTGCTGCGCTACCACTCGCCGAAGCTGTGGGATCCACTCCGCAGTACCGGCCAGGACACCCTGACGTGGGCCACAGCCACCCTTGACCAGCGGCACCCTCCAAAGATCAACAAACTTACTGTGAAGGTCGTCTTTCCGGGCTCCTGGACGGGCGAACGGCTCACCGAGGACAACAACCAAGGCATGATCCACACCGAGCGTCTGCCGACCGGTCAGACCCAGGTGACCTGGCACCAGGAAGCTCCCAGCGCCGGGGAATACCGCTGGTTACTTCAAGGGTCGCGCGGCTCCTGAGTAACTACGGGGGACGCTCGGGACAGCGGAACGGACCCGTCCTATCAGCCGTTCGCTGTTCGTGGCCCAGACGATCCGAATGCCTCTCGCGCGCCGTGCGGTTGGCGGAACGTCCGGTGTGAGGAGGCATGATGCGATTGCGAGCCGTGTCCGAGTGGATCACGCGCGAGCTGCCGGAACTCGTGGACGAGCACGGGGTGCCCGGCGCGCAGGTCGCGGTGTTGGTGGACGGTGAGGTGGTCAACGCCGCAGCTGGTGTGCTCAACATTGCCACCGGGGTCCCGGTCACGACCGACGCGGTGTTCCAGATCGGGTCGATCACCAAGGTGTGGACGGCGACGCTGGTGCAGCAGCTGGTCAACGAAGGGCTGCTGGACCTGGACCGGTCGCTGCGCGAGTACCTGCCGGAGTTCCACATCGCCGACAAGGCAGCGAGCGCGACGGTGACGACCCGGCAGTTGCTCTGCCACACGGCGGGCTTCGAGGGTGACCTGTTCACCGACACTGGCAGCAATGACGACGCAGTCGAGAAATATGTGGCCACCCTCGCCGACGTCGCGCAGTTGTTCCCGCCGGGAGAGCAGTTCTCGTACTGCAACAGCGGCTACGTGGTGCTGGGGCGACTGGTGGAGGTATTGCGGGGCAAGCCGTTCAACGCCGTGCTGCGCGAGTGTCTGATTACACCGCTCAAGCTCGAGCACGTTGCGACGAACGTGGGAGAGGCGATCCTGGAACGACCAGCGGTCGGTCACCTGCACGTCGCCCCGGACGAGGCGGTGCGGCCCGCGCCAGTGTGGTCGCTGGTGCCGTCGAACGCACCGGCGGGGTCGATGCTGGCGATGCGCGCACGGAGCCTGCTCGGATTCGTGCAGATGCACCTGGCCGACACCAGTTTGGACCTGATGCGGCAACCGCAGGTCGCGTTGCCCGATATGGGAGTGATGTGCGGCCACTGGGGTCTTGGCTGGATGCTGTTCGACTACCCGGGCGGCACAGTGATCGGCCACGACGGTGCAACGCTCGGGCAGTCCGCGTTCCTGCGTGTCGTGCCGGAGACCGGTGTCGCCCTGGCGCTGCTGACCAACGGCGGTGAGGGGCTGCCGGTGTCCCGCACGGTGTTCGGCCACCTGCTGGCCGAATTGGCCGGCGTCGAGCTGCCCGCGCTGCCCATCCCGCCCGCTGACCCCCAGTCTGTGGACGCCGACCGGATCAGCGGGACCTACCGGGCCACCATGGTCGATCAGGAACTGAGCGTTGACGCCGACGGCAGAGCGTGGCTGCGCACCGTGCCGCGCACCCCGGAGGCCAAGCTGGTGATGCCGGAGACAGCCATGGTCGAGGTGGTCCGGTTTCGGGACGACGCGTTGATCACGATGGAGCCGCAGCGGGGCATGCACCAGATCATCGGCCTGCTCGGCTCGGACCCGAGTGGTCGGGCGAAGTTCCTGTACGGCGGCGGCCGCGCCACCGCACGAGTGCCAGGATGAGTCGCGGAATCAGGGCTGGAGTGCGGTGAGTACCTCGGGCAGCTCGCCGGCGTGCACGATGCACAGCCGGTGGGTGGTGCGGGTGAGGGCGACGTAGAGGTCGTTGAGCCCGCGCGGTGACTCGGCCATGATCGTCGCCGGGTTAACCAGCACCACCGCGTCGAACTCGAGGCCCTTGGCCTGGGCGACGGTCAGCACGGTCACCGGTGCCTCGAGGTCCGCGCCCCTCGCCCCAGGGAGGACGACAGCCACGATCTTGCTCAGCTCATCCACCCAGGCGAGCGGCCCGAGCACGCCCACCCGGCCGTCACCCACTGCGGCGGCCTCGTCGGCGACCACCGCGGGCAGCTCGGCAGCAAGTTTTTCGGGAAGTTTTTCGGGTAGCTTGTCGGGCAGCTCGCAGACCCGTACCGCGCGGGGCGGCACGCCGGTGCGGCGCACTGATCGCGGTGGGGTGATGTCGACGTCGATCGCGGTGAGCACCTCGTCAGCCAGCTCCGCGATCTCGGCGGGGTTCCGGTAGTTGATTGTCAGCTGTTCCAGCCGCCACCGCTGCGCCACGTAGGGGCCGAGCACGTCCTGCCAGGAACCCGCGCCGGCCCGGTTGCCGGTCTGGGCGAGGTCCCCGACCACCGTCATCGAGCGGCTGGGGCAGCGCCGCATGAGCACCCGCCACGCCATCGGGGACAGCTCCTGTGCCTCGTCGATAATGACGTGACCGTAGGTCCAGGTCCGGTCGGTTGCCGCGCGCTCAGCGGTGCTGCCGTAGCGGCGCTGCCGTTGCCGGTCGGCCAGCCGGTCCGCGTCGATGAGGTCGGTGGCCCGCAGCAGCTCAGGGTCCAGGTCCTCATCGAGGTCCAGGATGTCCAGCACACCCTGCGCGTACTGCAGTTCCGCGCGCAGCGCGGCGGCCTCGCGGGCGGCCTGCTCACTGCCGTCGGAGCCGAGCAGCTCGGCGGCCTCGTCCAGCAGCGGAACGTCGGCGGGGGTCCACACCTGGTCCGGGTCGATGTCCGGGCCTGGCGCGGGCCGGGCCAGCAGGCCGCGCTCCTGGGGGTCCAGCGCCCGCAGGGTGGCGCTGGCCAGCCGCTGCGGGTCGGCGTAGAGGTCGGTGAGCAGTTGCTCCGGTGACAGCGTCGGCCACAGCGCCTCCAGCGCGGTGGTCACCTCAGGACTGGCCCGCAGCTCGGCGCGGATCTCTGCCAGGTCGTCCCGGCTCAGGAGATTCCGGCCCAGCTCGCCGAACCCGCTTGCGATCTGCTCGGCCAGTGCCGCCATCACCTCCTGGTGGAAGATGCGCTTGGCCTCGTTGTGCGGCCGGCGGGATTGCCGCGCCCGGGTGCGGGCCGGCAGGCACACCGCGCGGTCCAGCCGGATGGGTTGAGCCTCAACGATGAGTTCGATCGGTTCTACGGGCACTTGCTGGCGGTCGCGGATCGCTGCGGCCACCACCTTCGCCATCTCCAGGCGACCCTTGACCGCGGCGGCCTCCTCGGGCTCGACACCACGGGCGTGCAGCCCCGGGTGCAGCTGCGCGACCGTGCACAGCAGCACGCTGGTCTCGCCCAGAGAGGGCAGCACATGCCCGATGTAGCGCAGGAACGTCGCGTTGGGTCCGACGATCAGCACGCCCCGCTTGACCAGCTGCTGGCGGTGAGTGTAGAGCAGGTAAGCCGCCCGGTGCAGCGCGACCGCGGTCTTGCCGGTGCCCGGCCCACCCTGCACGACCAGCACTCCCTGGGGCTTGGCGCGGATGATCCGGTCCTGCTCGGCCTGGATGGTCGCGACGATGTCAGACATCTGGCCGGTCCGGGTCTCCGCCAGCGCGGCCATCAGCGCCGCCTCGCTGGTCAGGCTGATTCGGGTCGGCTCCCGCTCGGCATCGTCGAGGTCGAGCACTTCGTCCTCGACGGCAAGCACCGTTCGGCTGCGAGTCCGGATGTGCCGGCGGCGGCGAACTCCCTCGGGGCGGGCGGCGGTCGCGGTGTAAAACGGGCGCGCCGCGGGCGCCCGCCAGTCGATGAGCAGCGACTGGTAGTCGCGCTCCTCGTCGAGCAGCCCGAGCCGCCCGATATAGCGCCGTCTGTCCTCATCCTCGTTCTGGTCCCCGCCGCTGTCGTCCTCGTCGCTGCGCAGGTCGAGCCGCCCGAAGCACAGACCCTGCTCGACGCCGTCCAGGGTGGCGAGCTGCTCTGAATACATCGCCGCGGCCGCGTCCCGTTCGCTGAGCGCTTGGGGTGTGCCGGTGGTGGGAGCCCTCAAGACCTCGGCGAGCCGCCGCGCGGTGTAGCGGCGGCGCTCATCGAGATGCTGGTAGAGCAGGGTGAGATAGTCCTGCTCAGCCGCCACCGCTGAGTCCACCGCTGAGTCCACCTCTGGGGCCATGACGTCAGGGGTTGTGGGGGGAACCGACACGCGATGTATTCACCTTCTGCGCTTCGACGGGGAACGTGGCACTGAAACCAGTGGGCGGCTGTGGGCATTCCAAGGTAGCAAGATGTGCACCACCAAGGCGTCCCCGCCAGCATCCGCGCCGCCGGAGCAAACACGCTCTGGAAGGTGCACAAGCATCCATGAGACTGGGTATGGGCGGGCTGGAAGGTGCACAAGCATCCATGTGACGGGCCGGGTGCGCTTTACACTGGGATCATCCGATGTAGGCGCGGCCGGTGTAGCGCTCTCCGATCAACGTGGGCAGCCGGGTCCACCCAGCGCGTCGCAGGTGCTCGACGCGCAGTTCAACCAGACCCACGGGGTGCGTGTAGACCACCTCGTCGAGGTGGCCCCAGCCCAGCGTGGGGACACCCGGTGGGGCGAGCCGGGTGGGCAGCTCGACGAACGTGGTGGTGCGGTCCACCTGCAGCAGAGTGCCGCCATTGTCCGGAAATGTCGAATTCTGGGCGGTTGAGCCCTCCAGCCCATCCGCGGCCCGCAGCCGCATCGCGGGCGGCTGCACCAGACCGTCTCGCACGGCGATCTGATCCTGGCAGGGCCACAGCCCGGCGGACACCTGATCGGCGAAGACCGGTCGGCCGGCGAGGATGTCGGTGACCGGTCGTGGTGAGCTCAGTCGCGGTTGCGCGAGTGCCAGCCAGCTGTCCGGACCGGCGGCGCGGTCGTGGGCCACCACCCGCACCGCGGTCGGCGCGGCCAGGCCGGCGTCGGCCAGCGCGACGGTGACCTCGGTCCAGTCAGGCTTGTCCCCGACGGCGGGCAGCGGCACTGTACGGATCTGATCCGGGGCGGCCGGGTTACCGGTTCCCACCTGCACCGCGAGCCGCTGCGCCGGGGTGAGCGTGCCCCGCAGCGGCACCGTGATCCAGCTGTGGGGGACCCCGCCGTCGTGGATGTGACCGGGCAGCGGATACCAGGGAGTCTGGACGGTGCCGATGCCGATCCCGCCGGACACGTCGTCGTGCCACACCGTGCTGGTCGGAGCGGTGATCGGTGCCGGCGTCGGTTCCGGCAGCGGTGTTGCCCGCATGTCCCCGGTGAGCGCGGCGGGCCCGGCAGCTGGCCCCAACCCGGGCGTGACGTCGGTGAGCACCTGCACCGCCGAGGCCAGGCCGCAGGGCCGGCCACTGAGCGCGCGCAGGTTCATCAGCGCCACCGAGGTGCCCGGGTACTGGCGCAGCGGCGCGATGGTGAACACCGCCAGCATCAGCACCACCCCCAGGCCGGTGGCGGTGCCCAGCACGGCCCGATCCGGCCCTGGCCATCCCCTCCGGCGCCATCCCCTCCGGCGCACCCGCAGCCACCCCACCCCCGCGACGGCCAGCCACAGCAGCGGGTTGCGTAACGCCAGCGGTCCCAGCGACGGCGCGAGCATGCTCTGCACGTACGGGGTCTCGACGAGCAGGTGGTTCCCGAAGGGCTGACCCCAGTCCGACAGGGGACGCCACAGGTTGGGGCCAGCGAAGGCGACCGACGAGGCGGCTACCAGCCCGGCGGTGCCGATGGCCAGCGTCGCGGCGCTGGTCCGCCGAGGGAGCGGGGAGCGGATCACCGCGGCGGCCAGCAGCACGGTGGCCGGGGCCGCGATGGCCCCGAAGTGGTTCACCCACTTCGTCGGAGTGAGCGCCATCGCGGCCAGGCTCAGTGCGGTGATCATCGCTGCCCCGCCGAGCAGCCGGCCGCTGCGCCCCGCGGTACCGGCGCGCTGACCCGCTCCGAGGGCCACCGCGAGCAGCACCCCCAGGGTGAGCAGCACCGGAAGCCGCTTGCCCCACGCCCCCCGGTCATCGGCGGCCAGCAGGTTCGTGTAGGGCAGGTACTCGTCGTACCAGGCGTTCTGGCGGTAGTACCAGCGGTGCACCGCAACCGACTCCAGCACGTCACCCAGCGTGGCGTCGGCGAAGGCGACCGGGATGACGATTGAGGTGGCTGCACCCATCAGCAGCACCGCCGCCGCTCGGCTGTGTCTCTTTGCGGCCCGCCACCACTGCCACAGCCACGGCAGGCACACCACCAACGGCGCGGCGGCGACCAGGCCGGTGGGGGAGGCCGTGACGGTGAGCGCGGCGACGGCGGTGGCGGTGGCGAGCACCCCCACCGAGCGGCGCCGCCGGGCCAACTCGGCCAGCACCAGCACCGCCGCGATGCCCAGCGTGATCAGCGGCTCGGGACGTAACGTCATGCCGTAGGGCAGCCACCACAGCATGTGCGCGGCTGCCACCGCCCACGGCACCAGGGGTTGCTGTGCCACCCGGTCGAGTGCCGTCGCGACCAGCACCCGCAGCAGCGCGTAGGTCGCCAGCCCGTAGGCCAGCGGCAGCAGCCGCATCCAGCCCAGGCTCCAGTTGTCCGCCAGGGCTCCCCAGGCCTGCATGGCGTACTGGCTGGCGGCAAACGGGTTCTCGGTGACGTTGAACTGGTAGATGACGTTGCCGAGGTAGCCCGACTGCATCGCGTTGCGGGCCATCAGCAGGTACCACGAGTCGTCGATGTTGATCGGGCCCGCCACCACCCAGCCCAGCGACACCGCGACCACCACCGCATCCGCCCACGACGGGCGCGGCTGGCGGAGCCCACCCTCGGTACCCCGCCACCACCGCCAGGCCAGCACGAGCAGCGCCACCAGCGCGAGACCATGTGCGAGGAGGAATACCGTCTTGAGCACCGTGGGGCGCGACTGGTATCGCGCGTCGGTGTGCAACTGCACCGACAGACCGCCGCTTTGCGCCACGGCGTCGGTCTGCAGCTCGGCGACCTGGGGTACCAGCAGGTCCGCCCTGGTGCCGAGGGTGGCGCCGGCATACGAGACGCCAACCCCACCGGCATCGGCGAACACCCGGTAGGAGCAGTTCCCGGCCGGCAGCGGCTGGCGCACCACCTCAGCACCGGAGGCGGTGACCGTCACGATGCCCTGGGCGGCGGCCACCACCAGGCCCTCACCCGGGGCGGTGCCCACGTGGGCGGGCAGGGTGCGCAGCGCCTCACCTCCCGCCGGGCGGGCGTTCAGCGCCTGCAGCGTCGCGCACGGGATCGTCGCCGTGAGCCGCAGCGGGCGGTAGGGCGACAGCGGTAGCACCGTGGAGGTGGGCTGTTGCCCGGCACGCGGCCAGCTCACCACCGGATCGTCCGCGGTCACCGGGGCGAGCATCACGAGTATCCCCAACGCCCCGGTGACCAGCGCCAGCGCCGCGACCGTCCACCCCCGCATGCGTCGATGTCCGGCGTCAGGGTTAGCGCGGCTCGGCACCGCGGCAGGGTACGACTAGCCCACTGGCCACGTGCGGTTGGTGTCAGGAGTTTCGGTGCCTGCGCGGTCAGAGAATGATCGCACCGGGATGTCGAGTCCGGCCCATGCGGTGTCTGCGGCGATTGTAGTGAGGTCCAATCGGGCAGCCAGCGCCAGGCAGCATCGATCAGCCAGGGACAGGCCCGCCGCGCGGGTGCGCGTCCACAGGCTCGCGGCGGTGACCGCGTCGGCCGCCGTGAGAGGTTCCACTCGCACCCCGAGGGTGCGCAACCGGCTGGCGTCGCGGCGCCCAACGCGACTCAGCCAGGCAGGCGCCACGACCGTGCGGACGGATCGAACACCCCGGCCCTGGTGGGTTGATCCCACAGTATGCGGTTAGCCTGACGTTATTGTGGCCTCTCGCAGGGCGGCCAGTCTGGCGTTGATCAGTTCTTTGGCCGCTTGGCCGTAGACTGCTTGCGTGGATAGCTGGTGAAAGGTTTTGGCGTAGAGGGATATTTCTCGTGGTTGCGTGATCGCTAGTTCTGTGGAGATGGTTTCGACGTGGACCATGCGCTCGTCGAACATGATGAATTGGTTGGTCGGTACCTGATAGGTGGCGGTGGCTGGGATGATGCCCAGTCGTATACGCGGTAGTGCGAGGAACGTGAGGAGACGGTCAAGTTGGCCGAGCATGACCTGGGTGTCGCCCACGGTTGTGAGGAGGGCTTGCTGGGCGAGGATGAAGTGAAACCGGTGATTGCCTTTGTAGAGGATGTGTTGGCGTTCCATGCGTGCGGCGACACCCTCGGTCAGATCGTCGGGGATCTGGTAGAAGGCGATGACCCGTGTCATCACGGCTGTCGCGTACTCGGCGGTGTGCAGAATGCCGGGTACTAAAACCGGTTCATACCAACGGAACAGTCCCGTTTGGGCTTCCAGTGAGATCGAAGCTTCTTGGCGCCTTGTGATGCCTGCTCGAAGCACGCGGCGCCACCCGGTGTATATCGCGTCGATGTTACGAACGGTGGCGATCAGATCCCGGATCTGATCGAGTGCCTGGCAGTGGTGGCACCAGGCCCGGATATCGTCTTCTGTTGGCGCCTGTTTACCGTATTCGATCTTGGATATCTTGGAGCTGTCCCACCCGGCCAGCGCGGCTAGCTGCCGCCCGGTCAGTCCAGCGTCTTTGCGCAGGTCGCGGAGTCTGTGTCCGAGATCTTCCCTGGCTTGGACAACCGTGCTGGACACAATGGATACCGGTGCTACATCGAGATGTACTGCTCGTGTGGGATTGCCAGAGCCCACACTTGTTGGTGCACCGTGCGGCACTGTTCGATGATCTCCGAGTCAGATACCTCCGCACCGCCCGAGAAGCGGCCGTCGTCCTCGAAGAGGGTGAACACGACCCGGTTGTCGTCGAAGAGCCAGTAATCGTCCGGGGGGAAGTCAATGCCGCTGGCACGATGACGCGGTAACCAGCGAAGATCCTCTCCGGCCTGGATGTTCAAGGGTGCCACGGTTAAGCCCCAGCGAGTGTAATCGCAGTGTGGAACCGTCACCACGCGCACGCGGGTGATGCTCTTGCCCGCCTGTGTCGCCTGCCGGACCAGACTGAGCCAGGGTTGATGCCAGGAGAAGTCATCAGGCTTTCCTTGCATGAACAGTTCGAAGGGGCCGGTTTCTTCGGGTACATGGTAGGAATCCTTCAGCTCCACGTGAAACGCGCTGCGGTGGAAAGTGCGAAAGAGATTGTCAAACGCCTGGCCTTGCAGCAGTGTCATCAGCGCCACCTTCTCGAACCTTGCCGACTTCGATGCACGTCTCGTGACTGGGGATGTCCATCTGTGCCAGCGCCTGGGCGTCGCTCACCGCTGCCCCTGACACGACATACGTATCATGGCCGGTGGTGTGTAACACCGCCGCCAGCGTGGTGTTGGCCTCCACATACTCCAGCAGCCTCATGGGGATTTCGACGCTGGCCTCGTGGCCGGGCACTGCCCAGCCCTGCACAACGTAGGTGTCGCGGTCGGTCGCGTACAGGGTTGGCGATCCTCCAGCCTGCGTGCTTTTGCCCAGGAACATCAGCTGCACAACCGTCGCCTCCCCCAGATAGTTGCTTAGTTGCTCGGGTTTGCTTGATTACGCTGCTCCACAGCGCTGCCAGGCTGTCAAACAGGCGAGACCCGTCGGCCTGCTTCTAGCAAACTCAAGCAAACCCCTTGGCGTGCGTTCGCCGGCAACCCTAGCGTGACGCCCTGGCTCCCAGGGCCGGGATGTTCGAACTGTCCGCACGGTCGTGGCGCCTGCCTAGCCCCCGAGAGAACACCCACCGAAGGCAGACGCCCCTCCCCGACCGTGTGTCAGGACAGCCCAGCCCCGGCCCTGGGGTGCCACCCGGTCACACATAAACAGGCCTATCCATCGGGACACGACCCCGCCCCATCCGAGAGAGGGCAACCATGACTGAAGGCGCGACCGCGGGCGCGTCTCGCGAGAACCGCAGGGCGATTCCCGTCAGCTGCGCGCTGCACCGGGGTCCGAGGGGCTTCGCCAACCTGGTGGTGGAGCGCAAGCGCGACGGTGAGATTGTGTTCGACCCGCATGTGACCGGCGCGTGTGTGATCATCTTTGACGAGGACGCCGCGACGGCACTGTTCGAGGTTCTCCGGACGTGGCTGCGCCGATGAGCGATCACCCGGCCACCGTGCCCGGCGCGCGCGAGGGGCACCCGGTGAGCATCCCTCCGCGCTGGGGCCTGTCCTCGCTGGACGCCCACGCCCACGCCATCGACGAGGACGCCGATCACCCCTACGGGGTGTACGTCGCCCACTGCGGGCATTGGCTGTTCATGGGCACCAGCCTGTACGACGAGCCGCCCGGCTGGATCTGCCTGTCCTGCCTCCACTGGACCGAGCGGTGAACACCATCGAGAGGTGCCGCATGACCGACCTGTCCCTACCGCACCGGAAACGCGAACAAAGCCGGGTGGCAGTAGGGACTTTTCCCTGAAGCCATCACGCCGCCCCTCACGGGCAGGTAGGGCAGGTAGGGCAGGTCGGGGATGAGCCGGGCCCAGTCCGCCCGGCTAGGAGCCCCGATGATGTGGCAGAGCTGCTCAGTGACCCGGGTCGTGTCCGGGTCCCACAACCGAATGGTGTGGTCGGCGCTGCCGGTGGCCAGGGTTCGCCCGTCCGAGCTGAACGCCACCGCATCCAGGACCTCAACCATCCGGTCGACGCCGGCCTCGAAGTCGGTGCCATCCAGAAAAGACAGCCAGTTCAGCTCGGCCAGTGCCGATGGGACGCCCTCGGGAGGGGTCTGCCGGGCGAGGATCGGGACCAGGCGCTTGGACGCTCCGGTCGCGTAGTCGAGCTCGGTCCGGCAGACCTTGGAAACAATCGAGTCCGGACTGATCACGAAGGCGACCGCGTGCGCTCCGGTGATGCCGGTGCGGATCTCCTCCCGCCAGCGCGCGGAGGGCATGATGTCCTCCAGATCAACCCAGACCTCGCGGTTGCGGGCCTGGAGCGCGTCGGTCAGCCGGCGGACGAAGGGCATGTCCTCGCGTGCATAGGAGACGAACACCTCAGCCGCGGAACGACCCTCCCCCTATCACGACCGCTACCATCCTCCGGCCGGACCGCGCGGCCGTCTTCCCGCTACTTTCCCGGTCGCGATTGAGGAGCGCAGGGTGTCGATGCTGGGCACGGAACGAGCGGAGCTGTTCGGCCGAGCCAGACCCGGTGCGTGCGCGGTCAGCGAATGATTCGCACGGGGATGTCGATGTCGAGTCCGGCCCACGCGGTGTCCGCAGTGACTGTGGTGAGGTCCAATCGGGCGGCCAGCGCCAGGCAGCATCGATCGGCCAGGGACAGGCCCGCCGCGCGGGTGCGCGTCCACAGGCTTGCGGCGGTGACCGCGTCGGCCTCTGTGAGCGGTTCTACTCGGACCCCGAGGGTGCGCAACCGGCTGGTTGCTCGGCTGGCGTCGGCACCGTGCTGATGCATCTTCTGCCAGGTTTCTGACCAGTTCGCAGCAGACATGATCGCGACGGGGAGCAACGGGTGCACCACGGTGGCGCCGGGTTCGTCGCGCAGCCACGCCAGCACCGCAGAGCTATCTAACACCGCCTTCACCCTTGAGCCTCGCGGGCCGCGTCCGCGCGGCGGTCGGCGATCAGCTCGTCCACCACTGATCCTTCGCCGGTCCAGGCCGCAGCGACGTCGCGGCGAATGCGGTCGGCGAGTTGCTCGCGAGTCTCGATCACCACACGTCCGTCTTCCACGTACGCCACCAGGGGCACCCCGGCCTCGATCCCGGCCGCCCGACGCACCTGGGCCGGAATCGTCACCCGACCCTGATCATTGACGGTGACCTCGACGCCAGGGCATTCAGGCGGAACGTGTGTCACATCGAAAGAATACCTGCCAGGTGAGTCGCTGCGGCGGCACTCCTGCTGTGGGGGCCGCCGTGCCCTAGGGGACGACGCCTACTGGCTCAGCCAGTAGGCGTCCCGTGGTAGCTCTTGGCCGCCAGGGTGGGAAGTCGCGTCCAGCCGGCCCGCCGGAGCGTCTCGACGTGCAGGTCGACCAACCCGACGGGGTGGTCATAGACCACCCGCTCCACCCGGCCCCAGGGGAGGGTGGGCGGCCCACTGGGCACCAGTCGAGCGGGTACCCGCACGGTGGTCGCGGAGCGGCTCACCGGCACCAGCGTGCCGCCCCGCAAAATCTCGAAGGCGAGGTCGAGGAACCCTCGGCTGAATCCCTCGTCGCTGCGCACCAGCACCTCGGGTGCCCGCGCGATGCCATGCTCGACGCCGACCTGGTTGACACACGGCAACAGGGTCGCGGTGAGCTGGTTGACGTATACCGGTCGTCCAGCGGTGAGTGCCGCCAGCGGGCGCCACCTGGCCAGCCGCGGCTGGCCTACCGCAAACCAGTTCTCGGCGCCGGTCACCTGCTCACGAATGACCAGCCGCACCCGCGACGGCCGTCGCGAGCCCAGCCGGTCCAGGGCGATGACCGCCTGTTGCCACTGGGTCTGCGGCACGGTGCGGTCCACCGGCAGCGGCGTGCTGCCCGCAGCGGTGGGCCCTGCGGCCGTGGCGTACTCCAGGGTCAGCTGCTGGGCCGCCCGAGCGCCGAGCAGCGGGACCAGCAGGGTGGTGCCACTCTCGGCGGGCAGCGCGAACCACGGCGTCACGAGCAGGCCCCCTGGGCGTGTCAGGGAGCCTGTGTCCGGGTCTCTTCCGACGTCGCCTCTTCCGACGTCGCCTCCGACGTTGCTTCCGACGGCGTCGTGCCACACGAGCGTGCCTGGAGCCGGTGCCGGCACTGGTGAGGGCTTGCCCGCCGCCGCGGCGAACGCTCCCTGGGTGATCGTTGGTCCACTGGGCACCGGTTGCGCCGGGGTATCGATGAGGACCTGTGCGTAGTCGGCTAGCGCGCACGGCTCGCCCTGTGCCGCTCGGGTCGCGGACAGGGCCACCGACCAGCCGGGGTATTGGCGCACCGGCGCCCAGACGAAGACGACGATGGTCATCACCACGATCGCGATCGACCCGGCCAGCAGCACTGCTCGGTCGGGAGTCAGCCTGGTGTCCCGACTGCGGCGATGCCACCACCACATCCCACCGGCCGCAACGAGCGCGACCGCCACCCAGAGCGTCGGGTTGGCCAGCTGCACAGGTCCCAGCATCGGCCGCATGCTCGCTAGGTCCGGCTGGTCCTGGGCCGCGGTGAGGTGGTCACCGAAGGGCTGGCCCCGGTCGGAGTAGGGCCGCCACAGGTTCGGCCCCGCGAAGCTCAGTGACATCGCGCCCACCAATGTCGCCGTTCCCACGGCAGCCGTGATGACGCCGGCCCAGTGACGCTGGCCGAGCCGGTAATAAGGCAGTGGGGACCGCAGCAGGGCTGCGGCGAGCAGTACGGTGGGCGCGGCAGCTGCCGCCCCGAAGTGGTTGACAAACTTGGTGGGCGTCGGCGTAAGCAGTGCCAGAGCTAATGCCGAGCAGGCCGCGCTGCGTACCAGCAGCCGGCGCACGGAGTCGTTGCCGGTCGGGTCTTTGCCGAGCTGGCAGGCACTGCCTACCGCGACGATGAGCAGGACGGCGATGGTGAGTACGACAGGGGCCCGGCGGGCCCACTGGCTGGAGTCTTCGAAGCTGAGGATCGTCTGGTAGTGGACTGTTTCCTGGTACCAGGAGAAGGTCTGGTAGTACCACTGGTGCACGGCGGTGGATTCCAGCACGTCGCCGAGGGTGGCGTCGGCGAACCCGACGAGCACCAGGCTGGTGCCCGAGGCGGCCAGCAGCAGGACTGCGGCTACCCGAGCCAGCGCACCCTGCGCGCGCAGCCAGCGCCACAGCCAGGGCAGCGCCAGCACCAGCGGGGCTGCGGCGACCAGCCCGGACGGGGAGACCGACATCGCCAGCGCGGTGGTCGCGGTGGCCACGGCCAGCGCGCCGACCGAGTAGCGGCGCCGGGCCAGCTCAGCCAGCAGCAGCGTCGCCGCGGCGAACAGCACGATCAGCGGCTCCGGGCGCAGCGTCATCCCGTAGGGCAGCCACCACAGCAGGTAGGCCACCAGGAGCGCCCATGCGGCCCGGCCGGTACCCAGCTCACGACCGAGACCCACGACAAGGAACAGGCGCAGCAGCAGCCAGGTGGCTAGCCCGTAGCTCAGCGGCACCAGCCGCATCCAGGCCAGCCCCCAGCTCGCCCCGCACAATTGACCCAGCCAACCCCACACCTGCAGCACGTACTGGCTGGCCACGAAGGGGTTCTCGGTGACGTTGAACATGTAGATCGCATTGCCGACCGAGCCGGAGGTGTTGGCACCGCGGGCCATCAGCAGGTACCACGGATCATCGAAGTTCGTCGGGGCAAGCAGCACCCACACCGCCGAGACAACCACCAGCACCGCGTCCGCCACCCCCAGCCTGAGTCGCTGGCTGGGCACCTGACTGTGCGCTGCCCGCCCCCCCCACCACCGCCACGCCAAGGCGAGCAGCACCAGCAGGGCTGCGGCGCACACCGCCAGCAAGCAGATCTTCAGCGCCGTCGGGGTGGACTCGTAGCGGGCATCGGTATGCAACGACACCGCCAGACCCGCGCTCGCCGGTTGACCGTCGGCGTCGGTGGCCAGCTCACTGACCTCGGGTACTCGCAGCGCGGCAGAGCCCCGCGGTGCCCCGTCGCGCAGCACTCGCACCCCACCGGCGTCGGCCAGCACCTGATACGTGCACCCACCGCCAGGCAGCACCTCACGCAACAGGATCTCACCGGAGGCGCTGACCTGCACGACGCCGCGGTGCACCGCGACCACCAGACCCTGACCGACGGTGCGCGGCGTGCCGGCAGTGCCGGGCAGGGTGCGCAGCGCGTCACCGCCGTCGGGCCGCCGGTCCAGCGCGGACAGCGCGGTGCACGGCACTCGGGCATGCAGGCTCAACGGCCGGTAGGGCACCAGCGGCAGCACGGTGGAGCGGGCCTGCTGACCAGCCTGGGGCCAGCTGACCACCGGATCGTCGGCGACCACTGGGGCCAGCAGCACCCCGACCGCCGCGACGAGCGTCAGGATGGCCAGCCCGGCCAGCACCCCCGTCTGCCACCTCACAGCCAGCCACGCCATGGTCCGTTCCGAATGGGGGGCTGCGGGCACCGCGGGAGGGTAACCGGCCCCGGTCCCGGCCCCGACGTCATCCCGAGTAGACGTCGTCCTGGGCACCACCACCACCTACCTGATCAACTGCAGGTGCACGTTTCAGGGCCGGGGTGGTCGCGCGCAGTTTCGTCGGCACTGAGCTGTCACCGGATTACTCAGATGGGTGGCAACGACGCCACGCCGCGGCGTAACGTACGCGCCACGCCGGGGTATCACTCGCATGGAGCATTCCCATAGTGGCACAATGAGATATGCGGGTTCGGGACCCCCAGCCGGATCCGCCGCCCCTCGCGGAACACCTCCCCCTCGTTTCCGCGAGGGGCCCTCTCGTGGGCGCACCAGGCGCTCTTAGCTCCCGAGTTCACCTCATAGCCGTCGTCGTTGATGCCACCCCGGGCGGCGCGGGATGGGCGTGATGACCTGGTCGCGCAGGTGAGCAGGGCGGTGATAGTGCGGGCTGGCTGTGGCGGCGAACCCGCCGGACGCTGCCGAGAAGGCGAGCACCGCAGCCAGGGTGGTGCGGATCCGCGGTGTGTTCAGCGCGACCCCGCCGACCCGAGCTCAGCCAAGAGGCCGCAACACCTGCGTCTTGTGTTGTGACTCCTCGCGATGTTATGTCACTCTCGGTAATCGCCAGCGCCTGTCGGTGCCATCTCGACCGGCATGACGCGGTGGCTCACCACCGATCCACATCGTACGCACGCGTACGTCACGATGGTGATCATCCTTCCCCCAGCGCAGTCGTGTGTGATCTACGTACTGGGACCAGAGTGAGGTGTGATCATTGCGCATGACTGGCAGGTCAACTGTGGTTGCTCAGGCATTGTGCTTATCCTTCCCAGCTTGTGATGGCAGCTGAACGCGCTGGCTGGGCAACGCGAAGTAACATGCGAGCCCCAGGAGGAAAATCTTCGAATCCAGCAGTGTGAAATTTCCAGGTCCAGTCGGATCGGCAAGATCGGCAAGGATGAGCTGGACTTCGACGTCGAGGACGACCGGTTGGGGCGGGGTGAGACTCGCCTTAGTTGCGCTTGTGGGCGATCAGTGGACAGCTTGATTTTTGAAGCACTCGGAGTCATGAAATTAGTATCCCGTAAGTAATGTTCCGTTCTGTTAACGAATGGTGCGTAGATGGTGCAGGTCCTGCGAGGAAGTCGCCACCATCGTGACCTGCGGCATATGCGGCAGTGGCCGGCCTGGTTCACCTGATGCTGGGCCAGGAGCATGCGGGTGGCATTGGCCAGTCGTGCAAGCTGTTTCTGTGTCGGCTCGGCTTGGGGGTTTTCAGCTGCTCGGCGGACAGCCGGTGCTGAATCTGCCAGATATGGCTCACGGATTTGTGTCACCGCGTGCTTGTGTGACAGCTTGGGTAAATGCATCGATCAGGCCGTTGACACGGATAGAATCTAAGACTGCCGCTTGAGTGGCGAATGGGGGGTCGATAGAAATCCACGCCATTTCGCGAGAGATGATGATCATACTTTGGCGCCCTTTGATTGATAGTGTTCTGCCGAATTCCTGAACTCAGGGCCCGATATGACTTCACTGGCTATGGTTGATTTAGCGGCAGGTTCTTTCTGGGTTCGATCCGGGCGGAGCGGTCAGTTGCGCTGATGAATTTATCGTTAAAATCATGCTGCTGTGCGGTCCGCAGAGTACCGATCAAAGTATCAAAGGCACTGGCGACTGTCCAGCGCGGTGAGCGTGTCTTGCTGGTATGCGTCTAAGAATCCTGGCATGGGCCGTTCACCGGGTTGGGTCTTGGGTGTGAAGCGGCCTTGCTCCAACAGTTCGGTGAGCGTGTCGATGACGTCACCAGGGACGTTGCTTTCATCCCATGCGCTGCCGCATTGACGGCACATGACCGCCAGCTTGGTGAGTGGGTCCAGCTCCCCAAACAGCGCATCCCCCGGGTGCGGACACGCTGAAGCCGGCAGCCATAAAGTCATCGCTACTTCCTTGGATGCTCAGATTACAGGTGGCGGACGTGGCGGGTCGGGCCGGTAACGGCGCAATGGCAAGCGTTACCGGCCTGACCCAGCTTGGAGGGGCCTACAGGGCGGCGAGGTGGTGTTCGGCCGCCACGGCCGGCTGACATGGCCACGGGAAGCCGCATACCGGGCACTGCCCCATGGTGTTGGTGTGCGTGTTCAGCACGCCGATTGCTGTGGCGCGTAACAGGTTCCCCATGTCCGGTGACCGCCCGCAGGTGATGGGTGTATACGGCTGGCGACTGCTGGACAACGTTGGTTGACTGTCGTGTGTGAACGGATAGGGGTCGGGATTGTTGCAGCCGAGGATTAGAACGGTGAACAGGGCCGCCGTCTCGTGGATGAAAAGCCCATCGTGTAACACAGCCCGGTATCCACATACCCGGCAGCGTGCAAGATCAGTGGGGAGGCGAGCGCGTGTGGTGTTGTCGTCACTGAGCATGCCCTGACCTCGACGACTGTCCATTATGGCAATGATCTGGTTCGTCGTCATGTCCCCTGATGCTAGGATATGCCCGGTCACCTTGGAAGGATGTTGCGAAAAATTGCGACAAGACGTGGTATGGGGCTTACTGGGGTGAGTGGGGGCCGGAGGTTGTGCTAGCTGAGTTCGTCAATGGCCTTGGTGATGAGCGCCCGCGCCGCTCGCCCGTAGACGGCCGGGGCTTTGAGGGCTTCGAACATGCGGGCGTACAGGGCGATCTCTTGCGGCCTGGTGACCTCGATGCTTGCTGTGGGTGTTTCCAAGGCGGCCAAGGTGTCATCGAAGATCCAAAAGCCCGCCGAACCTACCGCGACCCGTTCGGTCATCATGGGCACGATACCGAGCCACACATTCGGCAGTGACATGACCGCAAGTAGACGGTCCAACTGTCCGGCCTGTGTTTGCGCGGTACCGAACCAGGTCCGCAACGCTTGTTCTTCCAGTACGGTCACGAATTTTTTGCTACCGTGGTAAATCACCCGCTGCCGCTGCATGCGGGCCGCGACAGCTTCGGCAAGGTCATTGGGTGTGTCAAGGAACTTGATCCAAAACGACAGCATCGCGGCGCAGTATTCGGTGGTCTGAAACATGCCGGGTATCACGTTGTGCTCATAGATGCGAAACAGGTTTGTGTGTTCATACAGCTCTAAGGTGTGCGCGCCCAGTACTCGTTTCATCCCCGCGCGGGCCTGCCGGCGAAACTCCAGATAGGAGGATTCTACGGCGCGCAGGGTGGCCAGCAAATCGGGGATTTGGTCTTCAGCCCCACAGGCACGGCACCAATCGCGGATGTCCTGATCGGTGGGTGCCTGTACTGCGTGCTCGATCTTGCTTACGCGGGTGAAGTGCCGGCCTGTCGCCGCCGCCAACGCCCGCCCGGAAAGGCCCGCGTCCTTGCGCACCTCACGCAGGCGAACCCCCAGGGCCTCTCGCGCCTGCTTGACGGAGCTAGACGGGCTTGTAGTCACGGTGGGGTATCGACAGCTTCCACACGGCCTCAAAAGCCGCCCGGCACAGTCGAATATCAGCCGAGTCAGTCGAGACCACCTTGTCGGTGGCCAAGCCGTTTCCCGCGTAGATCAGGAAAACGATCAGGCGATCATCGAACAGGTAGAAGTCGTTTCCGGGCAGGCTGATCGAGGACACCAGGCGGCGCGGTACCCAGCGAATATCCTCACCGGCCTCAACCATAGGATGAGCAATACTGTAAGACCAGCGCTGATAGTCACTAAGGGGTTCTGAAACAATTCGCGCCCGGCGCACCGACTTCCCCGCCTGAACATGCTCACGCAGCGTGGCACACCAATCCTCAAGCCACTTTAGGTCGTCAACTTTCCCGGCTGCCCACTTGGCCATATGCGGCAGCTCTACCGCCGTCCCGTACGCGTCACGGGTCTCCAGATGGATAGCCTCCCGCTCAAAGTCAGATAGCAGCCGGTCGAACTGTTCATCCGTTATCGACGTCACGGCCTGCCTGCCTGAAAAACTGGATCATCCTGTCCGGGATCTCCACGCACGCTTCCCCTGGGGGAATATTCATCACAGCGAGCGCGTCTGGGTCCGTGACCACCCAGCCCTGCACGACCCATGAGCCCCGATCCGTGCGGTACACAGTAGGCGAGCCAGTCGGGTTGGAGTCCGGGTCCTTGCCGATGAACGTTAGGCGCATGGCCCTCCCTGTCCTGACAGTTGCGAAAAATTGCGCATCAACCATCCTCGCCCCCCACTCCACTCGCGTCAAGCAGTACTCACCCCACACCCACGAGTGCCCACCACGCCGGGCGGAACACTCGGGGCTGGCTTGGTGACATCGGGAGGAACATCCGCGCGACGCGCCACCTCAGTCGTCGTGACGGTCCTGGAATGAGCATGAATACCTCCAGGCGGCAGGTACTTGGTGCGTGTCGCCGCCAAAATACACAGCCCGAATCTAATGGCCTAGCGTCCGGTCATAGATCGTGTTGGTGGGCTGGTCTGATGGGTGTGAATGCTGCGCAGATGGTGCAAATTCTGCGATCCAGCCGCCACCATCACGACCTGATGCATATGCGGCAGTAGCGGCACTATGGTTGGTTGCCCTTGATGTGTGTACGCACCTGGCGCCGGGCGTGGGGGGCGTATCACGCAAGCACGCAGTCGTTGCTGTGCTTGCGCCCGCCACTGCGTGGGTGGTGGCATTGCGGCGGCCCGGTACCAGGTACACTACAGACGATGGCCGCTGGGGTGGCGGTGACACCAGGGTGTCTTGGTATCGGGGGGGGGGTTGTCACTTCTGTGTGCGTGTCACTGCCTCTAGAATTGGGGGCCGTGCCCGTAGAGGTGAGGGGCGTGGCCTGAGTGCGCAGTTGGTTACCTATCGCGCGGCTGCTGGGATCTCCCAACCCCAACTGGGTCAGGCCGTGGGCAGGACCCGCACCACGATCTCCAAGGTCGAACACGGCACCCGCACACTGCCTGCCGCACTGTGGAAGGTCGCCGATGATCTGCGCGGTGCCGAGGGTGTATTGGTTGCCGAGCATGAAGCACTAGCGCGCTGAGCGGGACTGTCGTGACCGATATCGGACCTACCGCCGCCAGGCACAGATACTAAGGTGAATGCTGGTAGGTAGACTTTCAAATGGACACAGAGACTGAGTATCCGCAGGTCAGCAGGGCATAGATCCATTATGGGCAGTCTGGCTACTTACGATCTCCTTAGTACAAGCGCAGCAGGCACGGGCGCAGGCTCTGCCGGCGTGGCCGGCACTCATCTCGCCTGCTGTGCTGCTGCGCAGCGGGGATGAGGTGTGGCCCCAGACCACGCTGGTCAGCCTGGATGGTGGGTGTGGGAAGGTAGCCGAGGAGCTGATGGCGGTGGTTACCAGGCTGGGGCGGTCGCTGGGTCGCCATGACGCGATGCACCTGGCCGGGTCAGTACTGGCCGCTGCCGGGCTGGGTGGCCTGGATGCCGATGAGTACACGCGCCTGGCCCAGGCGGTGGATTCTCCCCATCGGGTGGATGCGCAGGTCGTGCAGAATCTGGCGACTACGCTGGCGTACTGCCAACGCCTGGAAGATAAACTCGGCCCGTGTCAGGTGCTCGATACTGTCATCGCGCAGCACAGGCTCATCCACCGCCTGTTGGCCGGCGGCTGCCCCGACCAACGACGTAAACCGTTGAGCCTGGTCGATAGCAATATGGCCTCAGCTATCGGCGGCTACTTGGTCGATATGTGCCACCCCCAGGAGGCCAAAGGCTATTTTAAGCACGCCCGTACAGCCGCCCATGATGTCGGTAACCCGGCGTACGCCGCCCACGCGGCAACTAACAGCAGCTTTGCCGCATTTCTGCGCGGTAATACGCCCACCGCGCTAGACAGTGCCGCTGCCACCCGTAGTCTAGCTGCCCGCACTGATGATGTGCGCCTTAAAGCATCTTGAGCAGATGTCCGCCGACGCCTACGCACTCGATGGCCAATACGGCCCCTGTATGGCTGCTAGTGCCCGTGCCCACGATGTGCTCACCACCGCAAACGGGGGCGCGCCCGATTCACCAGCCTACTGGGTGGATCCCGGTATGATCGGCGCGAACCACAGCATTGTTCTGGCGTTGCTGGGTAAACCACAGCAAGCCGTCGAGGCCGCCCGCTCCGCCCTCACCCCCGCGAGTCAGTCTGGGGTGTCGCCGAGTGATTCCAAGAGATTTCGGAGTATGTCTGCGAGGGTGTCCCGCTGGGTTTTTGTGAGCGCAGCGAGCAATCGGTTCTCGGTGTCGACGTGGTCTGGCAGAGCCTGGTCGATGAGCGCGCGGCCGTCGTCAGTGAGCGCCACGTGCACGACGCGGCCGTCGGAGTTGCTGGGTGTGCGGGTCACCAGGCCGCGAGCCTGGAGGCGGTCGAGGCGCTGGGTGATGGCCCCTGAGGTGACCATCGCCGACCGCATCAGCTCGGCCGGGGTCAGGCGGTGGGGCGGGTCGTTGCGGCGCAGGGTGGCGAGCACGTCGAACGACGCTGCGTCGAGCCCATGTGCACTGCACGTGCGGAGCAGTTCAGTGCTGATCAACCGCGAAACCCTCGACAGACGCCCGATCACCGCCATCGGTGATGCATCAAGATCGGGGCGTTGCGCACCCCACTGCTCCAGCACCCGATCGACGTGATCTGCCACCGCCTCAGCCTAGCCAATGCCTTAGCGGTGAGATAAATCACTTCGGTCAACCAATACCTTAGCGGTGAGGTAAGTTGTCTTAGTGCTAAACAATCGGGTCGGGATCATCCTGGCGACCGCGCTGACGCCCATCATCTGGGGGACCACCTACCTCGTCACCACCGAGCTGCTGTCGCCGGACCGCCCGCTGCTGGCCGCCGTGCTGCGCGCCCTTCCCGCCGGGCTGCTGCTTGTCGTGCTCACCCGACGGCTGCCGCAGGGAGTCTGGTGGTGGCGGGCACTGGTGCTCGGCTTCCTCAACATCGGGGCGTTCTTCGCACTGCTCTTCGTCGCCGTCTACCGCCTGCCCGGCGAGATCGCCGCGATCATCATCATCGCATCGCAACCACTCCTGGTCGCCGCCCTCGCCTCCCGCCTGCTCTCTGAGCGCCTGACCCTGCGCACCACGATCGCCGCCGTCGCAGGGGTGGCCGGCGTCGGCCTGCTCGTTCTCCGAGCCGACGCACACCTGGATGGCCTTGGTGTCGCTGCCGCGGTCGGCGGCGCGGTCGCCATGGCCACCACGAGGTCACCGCCGTAGTACGCGATCTGGCCCGTTGTCACGAACTGCACACCGCCGCCAACGCCCGTGCTGGCGACGCCGGAAACGTCGAGGATGTGGCCGAGTTGAGTGCCGGCCAGGACGTCGTGATCAGTGCGACCCGCCCAGCACCCGGCCGTGAGACCGAGCTCGTAACGACCACGAGGGCGCTGCGAGCCCAGCCGCACTGCTGGAGCCAGGAGAGCGCACCGGCAACTACCGGCTGGGCACCGACGAACTAGATGAGGCCGAGTGGCCCCAGCACCATCGGACCAGGTTCACCGCCGCATACTGACCTCTGTCCGCGATCCACTCAACGCGCACCGCGACAAGACCGGCACCCGTGTCGCTATCCATCCTCTACCGAGACACAGCGATCCCCTCACGCGAATCGGGCCGGTGTAACCGCACCCGGCGGAGTTGGCTGTGATCGATCTCGGCAGTCATCCAGCTGCAGGTCGGTTGGCGGCGCCGGTCGGTCGGAGAGCCCGGGTTCAGCAGCCGCAGACCGGTCGGGGCGGTAGTAGGAGCGACCGTGTCCCACGGGATGTGACTGTGTCCGAAGACCAGCACGTCGGTGTCGGGAAAACGGGCGGCGCACCGCGTCTCCCGGCCGCGCGCCGATCCAGTCTCATGCACGACCGCCAGCCGCACGCCGTCTAACTGAGCCGTCGCGATCTCTGGCAACCTTGCGGACAACGACGGCCCGTCGTTGTTACCGACCACGCCGATCAGCCGGTCCGACCGGGCCAGCAGCGCATCCAGTAACTCGACGCATACCCAGTCCCCGGCATGCACCACGACGTCGGCCTCGGCTACGGCCCGCCACAGCTGCTCGGGCAGATCCCGGGCGCGGTGCGGGACGTGAGTGTCGGCCATCAGCAGCAGTTTCACGCATCCATCGTGCGGCATTGTCAAGTGTTTTCATTCATCACCATGAACTGCGGATCGGCTCCAGCGCTCCGTCGGTCGCGGTGGCTGGCTCCAGCCCCGAGAGCGCCGCCACAGGACCCTGCATAAGGTTCACCTGCAGGTGTCGGACGAGGTGGCCGCGAGGCCCGACGTGGTGAGGAGAGAAACATCGTGCTGACCCAGCGGATCGCTGACGAGCTGGGCGTGTCCGAGCGGCAGGTGGGGGCCGCTGTCGAGCTGCTCGATGGTGGGGCCACCGTGCCGTTCGTCGCCCGATACCGGAAGGAGGCCACCGGCGGTCTGGACGACGCGCAGCTGCGGACCCTGGAGGAACGGCTGCACTACCTGCGCGAGCTGGAGGAGCGCCGGAGCACGATCCTCACCTCAATCCGCGAGCAGGGCAAGCTCGACGATGCGCTCGAGGCGCGGATCATGGCGGTCGATTCGAAGGCCCGGTTGGAAGATCTCTACCTGCCCTACAAGCCCAAGCGTCGGACCAAGGCGCAGATCGCCCGGGAGGCCGGGCTGGAGCCACTGGCCGACGGGCTGCTCGCCGATCCGACCCAGGATCCGCACGCTAGCGCCGCGGCTTACGTCGATCCCGAGTCCGGTGTGCCCGACGCCGCTGCCGCGCTCGACGGCGCCCGCGCCATCCTGGTCGAGCGCTTCGCCGAGGACGCCGACCTCATCGGGTCCCTGCGCGAGCGGATGTGGTCACGGGGCCGGATGGTCTCTCGGGTGCGCGAGGGACAGCAGGAGGCCGGCGCGAAGTTCGCGGACTACTTCGAGTTCTCCGAGCCCTTCACGACGCTGCCCTCGCATCGCATCCTGGCGTTGTTCCGCGGCGAGAAGGAGGGCGTCCTGGACCTCTCCCCGGAGCCGGAGACAAAGCCGGAGCCGGCGCTGGAGCCGGGAGGCGGTGCGCCCGGACCAAGCCGCTACGAGCAGGCCATCGCGGCGCGTTTCGGTATCGACAACCTTGGTGTTGACGCCCGGGGTCGCCCGGCCGAGGCCTGGCTAGCCGACACGGTGCGCTGGGCCTGGCGCACCCGGATCCTGCTGCATCTGGGCATCGATCTGCGGATGCGGCTGCGCCAGGCGGCCGAGCACGAAGCGGTGCGGGTCTTCGCCGCCAACCTGCGTGACCTGCTTCTCGCCGCACCGGCGGGTGCCCGCCCGACTATGGGACTGGACCCCGGCTACCGTACCGGCGTCAAGGTCGCGGTCATCGACGCGACCGGCAAGGTGGTCGCCACCGAGACCGTCTACCCGCATGTTCCGCAACGCCGCTGGGACGAGGCGCTGGCCGTGCTCGCCCGGCTCGCGACGACGCATCGCGTGGAGCTGATCGCGATCGGGAACGGCACCGCCTCCCGGGAGACCGACAAGCTCGCCGCCGAACTGGTCACGCGGCTGGGCCTCACCAAGGCCGTGGTGTCGGAGGCGGGCGCCTCGGTGTACTCCGCCTCAGCGTATGCCTCCCAGGAGCTGCCCGAGCTGGATGTATCACTGCGCGGCGCGGTGTCGATCGCGCGCCGGTTGCAGGACCCGCTCGCGGAGCTCGTCAAGATCGAACCTAAGTCGATCGGCGTCGGTCAGTACCAGCACGATCTACCTGAAACCGCGCTGTCCCGCTCGCTGGATGCGGTGGTGGAGGACTGCGTGAACGCCGTCGGTGTCGACGTCAATACGGCGTCCGTGCCGCTGCTGCGGCGGGTGTCGGGCATCACCGGTGGGCTTGCCGAGAACATCGTGACGCACCGAGACGCGTACGGCCCGTTCCGCACCCGGCGTGCCCTGGCCGGCGTCCCGCGCCTGGGCCCCAAGGCGTTCGAGCAGTGCGCTGGCTTCCTGCGCATCCGCGACGGCGACGACCCACTGGACCGCTCCAGTGTGCATCCTGAGTCCTACCCCGTGGTGCACCGGATCCTCGCCACGGTTGGCACCGACATCACCACACTGATCGGCAACACAGCGGTACTGCGCTCATTGCGGCCGGCCGACTTCATCGACGGCGCGGTAGGGTTACCCACCGTCAGTGACATTCTCGCTGAACTGGAGAAGCCGGGCCGAGACCCGCGACCGGCCTTCGCCACCGCAACTTTCGCCGAGGGCGTCAACACGATCTCCGCCCTCAAGCCGGGCATGGTGCTTGAGGGCGTGGTCACCAACGTCGCTGCCTTCGGCGCGTTCGTCGACGTGGGCGTCCATCAGGATGGCCTGGTGCACGTCTCGGCCATGGCCAAGACCTTCGTCAAGGACCCCCGCGACGTGGTGAAGCCCGGCGACGTCGTGCGGGTGAAGGTGCTCGACGTGGACGTGCCGCGGCAGCGCATCGGGCTCACCCTTCGGCTCGACGACCCTGCCGAGGCCACGCCGCCAACCGGCACGCCGCGCAGGGCCGCTAAGCGCCCGCCGGCTCGCGCCAAAGGCAACCCGGCCGGCGGCGCGCTCGCCGACGCGCTACGCCGCGCCGGCTACGGCAAGGAGGGGTCAGAACGATGAGCTATCCTCTCACGATCACGTAACTTTGGCCTAATTCCGTCTAGTTCCGTCTCGCGCGCCTCGGCAAGCCGGTCTTGGAGCCGCGCGTGCCGGAACTGATACGCCGGGCCGACTGTTCGCAGGATCTGACGCTCCCGAGCATCGTCAAGAAACCGCAGCAGGCGTAGTGGAGCCTCGCCCCGACGCCACAGCTGGGCGCTGGCTAGCACAGCCGACCAGGTGGCGGACGCCACCAACGCTGAACCGAGCCCGGCCACGAGCCCGTCGGTAAGCCCGAACACGAGCCCAACTACGTGCCCGAACACGAGCCCATCGACCAGCCCGTACACGAGCCCAACCAGGAGCCCGAACACGAGCCCAACCACGAGCCCGAACTGACGCTCCCGGCGCCACAATAACTGGGGATCGAGCGGACTAATGGCCTCCGTTGATGGCTGTCTGAACGCCAGCAAGAGTCCCACCACGAGCCCGAACACAAGCCCGAGGACGAGCCCGGGCCCGAGCCCAAGCCCACCTGTGCGCCCGCCGATAAGCCCGTACACGAGCCCGAGGACGAGCCCGACCACAGGCCCGGTGAGGAGAGTTGTTGGGGTAGTAGCCCTGCTCCACCGCAGCCGACTCCGCTGCAGAGGAGGTCGTCCGCCGAGTATGACTATGAGAACGTAGATGATTCCGTAGCCGGCTGCGCTTACAATTGCGATGGCGAGCCCGATGAGGAAAATTGTTGGGGTATCAGTTCTGCTCCACCGTAGCTGATCTCGCTGCTGGGAAGGTCGTCCTCCGACGACGATCACAAGCATGTATACGATTCCGACTACGAATCCCGGCACGAGCCCGTACTTGAGTCCGTATAGGAGACCGTACCCGAGCCCGGCCGCGAGCCCGGCCGCGAGCCCGATCACGAGCCCGGTGAGGATATCCGTGCGGGTATCAGTTCTGCTCCATCGGAGCCAACCCAGCTGCTGAGGCGGTCCTCCGCCGAGGACAAATCCAAACACGACCACGAAACTAACTACGAGCCCGACCACGAGCCCGTGCTTGAGCTCGCCTAGGAGCCCGGGCTCAAGCCCGAATCCGACCCCGACACCGACCCCAATGAAAAGAATAATGAGGATATCAGTTCTGCTCCACCGCGGCGGTCTTCGCTGTTGAGGAGATTCTCCGCCGGGTGGCGACATGAGTAGCAGTCCGGGTCCAAACATAAACGCATACCCGAGTGTCTTGCCGAAGACGACTGCGAGTGCGGCTAGGGGCCCAACCCCGAACGCGGAGAGAAGATGCATGTGGGCGGCAAGTCCGGCCAGGGAGCCGGTCAGGAGCGCCGAGACGACACTCATGACGGCTACCGTGGCAAACACCCGAGGCCACGCCGGTACCCAGCGCGGGATTCGCCACCACGCCAGATCGCGGGTCCCTTCCTCGTTCATCCGGTGGGCCAGCCGCCCCAACCATCGTCGTGCCTGATCACCGGTATACAGCGGGGCCACTCGGCCCGGGTGTTGGGTGTACGCGGTGGTCAGCACCCGGTCCAGAAGATGATCCTCGACAGCCTCCTTGGTGGGGAACCGGTGACCGTTAAGGAGTTCAGTGATCCGCTGCTCGGGACCGTAGGTGTCCCGGACCAGGGTCAGCATCAGCGGCGTGGTCAGCGCCTGGGCCAGCACCCCCTCTGGGTGCTCCCACAAATGATCGATCACCTGGCGCCACGAGGTGGGCGGTGGGTCAATCTGACAGCTGGCCAGATACTCCGCCGCCTGCCGGGAGTCGATCGGTAGCAGCTCCAGCGCCGCCGCACCCCGCAGGTGAGCGCCACTGCTCACCGCAGCCACCAACTCGCTGCTGCGGGTGAGCACGACCAGCCGGAAGATAGCCTGCTCATCCAGTGCGCGCAGCGCCACCGGGCGCTGCGTCTCGGGTATCTCATCCAACCCATCCAGGATCACCGCCAGATGAGCGCCCCCGATGAGACGCACCACGGCATCGGCACCGTATTCCGGAGCCCGCAGCAGGGCGTAGTCCCGGGCCAGCCGGGTGGCCAGCCACTCAGTGAAAGGTTCAGCGCTCGGGTCCCAACCCTGGAGGGTGAGCAGCACCGGCACGGGCACTCGCGCACGATCTTCGGCCTTCACCGTGGCCCGATGGGCCAGCGCATCCAGCAACAGCCGAATCCCAGCGCCAGTCTTGCCCGCACCCGGCTCGCCCAGGACAATCAACCGCCCAGATCCTAGGCCGCCATACACGCCGAGAAGATCTTTCAACGCACCCGACTGCAGATCCTCCACGGTGACCGCCGCCATCCCGGGCATCGGCGCGAACCGCCCCCCGACAGCCTCCGCGCTCGGGCCGGTCACCTGGCGAGATGACCACCGCCACTGCACGGGAATTGGCGTCGGATAGGTCAGCCCCCGCTCGGTGGCGGCCCGCTCCCACTGCTGGCGCAACTGTTCGGCCAGCTCATCGGCCGCCCGCCCCAACGGCAACCGCGCAACCCCACTGCGGTGCGCCCGTGTCCACAGCCACGTCGCGGCACTCACCGCGGCAGTCGCCACCGTGACAAGCGTGGACACCAACGTGTCAGCCGAGCCCCGAGTGCGGGAGTGGGAGTAGAAGAGGAAGGCCACGCTCCCGGCCACCGCCGCAACGATCAGTAACAATCCCAACCAGAACCACAGACGCCACCGGCCGAGCATCATCCTCAGTAGTCTGCCCTCAACACTCCGTGAACCCCTGCGCACCCCTAGCGGGCCCGCCTCGCTCTCGAGACACGGTGCTGCTGACAGGGGTGCTGCCGGGTGTCGATAACGAAGGTCTTCGGCGGCGGTTCAGAAGGGTAGCGGGGTCGGGGTCGGGCTGGGGTTCCCGGCGATGAGGGTGGTCAGCACCGCCAGCATGAGCAAGGTCACGCTCCCGCCACTACCAGCGCAGACGCCCAATCTGATCACTTCGCTAAGAAACGTTCGCCCGGTCGAGACGGCTGCATGTATCGACGCCCTTACTTTTTCTAACAACTCATTAGTCAGGTTATTTGATGACATACCAAGATGCCCCCATCGCCACCAGATCGGTTCGCAGAACAAGGGGTCTCATGTTACAACAACTCCTTCGTGATGCTCGACAGCTACCTGCGGCAGGTGCTCATCTTGTCGAGGCCCCGGCCCGGTTGGAGCCCTTCGAGACCAGCCGCGGTTCGACCGTCCCGGCCCCGTGCTGGACGTCCCGAAGCTACCGAGTGGTGTCTGGGGCTGGGATGACGGCTGGGGATGACACTGTCCCCATGAATGAAAAATGACACAGACGGCGTCCTCACCTGTCTGATGTATCAGACTGGACGGCATGTCACTGACACTTGGCGGCGGCCCGCTGTCCTCCCGCTCGCGCGCTACTGTGAACTACCGCATCGAGGGTCCCGCGCACCGGCTGCTGTTTGAGCCCTTCCCTCGACGGGTGCGGGCGGTCTTCGGTGGTGAGACGGTGCTGGACACCGGGAGCGGCATGCTGCTCCACGAAAGCAACCTGCTCCCGCAGCTCTACCTACCCCGCGACGACGTCCGCGGCGACCTGCTCACTCCTACTGACCACCGCACGCACTGCCCGTTCAAGGGAGACGCCAGCTACTGGTCGGTCACGGTGAATGGGCAGACGGTAGACAACGCCCTGTGGTCCTACCTCGATCCGCTGCCCGATGCGGGCTGGCTCCTCGATCATGTGGCGCTGTACTGGGGCTCGATGGATGCCTGGTTCGATGAGGATGAGGAGGTCGCCGGGCACCTGCGCGACCCCTACCACCGAGTTGACGTCCGGTCCACCAGCCGGCACGTGCGGGTGGTGGTGGGTGACGACGTGGCCGCCGAGTCCCGGCGTGCGGTCGTGCTGTCCGAGACTGGCTTACCCAACCGCTTTTACCTGCCAGCCGATGATGTGCGCAGCGACCTGCTCGAACTGTCCGGCACACACACGACCTGCCCGTACAAGGGAATCGCGTCCTACCGTAGCCTGCGTACCTCATCGGGGCTCATCGTCAACGCGGCCTGGTGCTACCCGGAGCCGCTGGACGGGGTGCGGGCGATCCGGGGCTATCTGTGCTTCGCCGCCGAGGGGATCGAGACCTGGGTGGACTAGAAGGACCAGCCGGAAGTTACCCACCAATTACTTGGCCGACAGGGTTGGTTATGATCATGGCGCAGCATCTGGCTCAGTCAGCCCAGCTAGCCCAGCCAGCCATGAGAGCTGTCGCCGCTGTCGTTGTGCTCGCCACCGTGGCCGGTTGCTCAGCCCCCGGCGTGTCCCCGGTGCCACCGCCGATGAGCAGCGCCCGCCCCCCGGGAGCGGCTCCCCCGGCCGCCGTCGGTCCCACTGACTGGCCGACCTACCACCACGACAACGCCCGCACCGGAGTCGCCGGTCAGCTCGCCCCGCTGGGCACGCTCCGCCGCGCGTGGCAGGCCCGGTTGGACGGCGCGGTGTACGGCCAGCCACTGGTGATCGGCGAGAAGGTGATCGCGGCGACGGAGCACAACACGGTCTACGCGCTGGACGCCGCGGACGGGCACGTGCTGTGGTCGGCGTCGCTGGGTAAGCCGGTGCCCGGCTCGAGCCTGCCGTGCGGCAACATCGATCCACTGGGGATCACCGGCACGCCCGTCTACGACCAGGACAGCGGGCTGGTCTTCGTCGTCGCCGAGACACAGGGCGGTCGGCACACCCTGGCCGGGGTGGATCTGGCCAGCGGCGCGGTGATGCTGCGTCGCGCGCTGCCCCCGCCTCGGGGCGACGAGATCGCCCACCAGCAACGCGCCGCGCTGACGGTGCTCGATGGCTGGGTGTACGTCGCCTACGGCGGGTTGTTCGGTGACTGTGGCAACTACATCGGCTCGGTGGTCGCCGCGCCGACCACCGGCACTGGCCCGCTGCGCAGCTATGCCGTGCCGACCACCCGGGAGGGCGGGATCTGGGCACCCGGTGGCGCCGCCGTCCACAACGGACGGTTGCTGTACACTGTGGGCAACGGCGAGTCGACCCAGGACTACGATCATAGCGACTCGGTACTCGCGCTGACCCCGGAGCTGACCCTGGCGGACAGCTTCAGCCCGACGCAGTGGATAGCTGACAACGAGGCCGACCTGGACCTCGGATCGATGAGCCCGGTAGTGGTCGGTGACCGGATGCTCGCCCTCGGCAAGCGCGGTGACGGCTACCTGCTGAACGCCGCCCGGCTCGGCGGTATCGGCGGCCAGCTCACCAGCACTCCACTATGCCAGGCGTTCGGCGGCAGCGCGGTGGCCGGCTCGACGGTCTACCTCCCGTGCACCGACAGCCCCCGCGCGGTAGACGTCGACCCAGCTGACGGCGTGCGGCTGCGCTGGAAGGCACTGGTACCGGCCGACGGGTCCCCGGTCGTCGGCGGCGGCGCGGTCTGGGTAACCGACACCGACCACGGCGTGCTCTACGCGCTCGACCCGGCGACTGGCGTCCCACGCCAGCACATCGGCGTAGGCGACCTCCCGCACTTCGCCTCGCCCACCCTATCCGCCACCCACGCCTACCTCGGTACCACCACCGGCGTCGTGGCGATTAACGTGCGGTAAGGGTGCATTCAGCGGATCGGGGCTTTTGGGCGGTGTGGCCGCATCAAGGAAGCGGAGGAGTTCTACGGGGAAGGGAAGGACCAGCGTGGAGTTCTTCTCCGAGGCGACTTGGACGACGGTCTCTAGCAGCCGCAGCTGTAAGGCCGCCGGAGTGTCCGCCATCGCCGCGGCTGCTTGGGCCAGCTTCTCCGACGCTTGCAACTCGCCATCGGCGCTGATCACCCGCGCCCGCCGCTCCCGTTCAGCCTCCGCCTGGCGCGACATCGACCGTTTCATCGACTCCGGCAGCGCGACGTCCTTGATCTCCACCCGGTCGATCTGCACGCCCCAGCCCAGCGCGGGGCTGTCGATCAGGAGTTCCAACCCCTCGTTGAGCCGCTCGCGGTTGGACAGCAGGTCATCCAGTTCGCTCTTGCCGATGATCGAGCGCAGTGAGGTCTGCGCGACCTGCGAGACGGCCTGCAGGTAGTTCTGTACGTCGACCACGACTCTGACTGGGTCGACCACCCTGAAGTACACCACCGCGTCCACCCGCACCGAGACGTTGTCACGGGTGATGCCGTCCTGCGCGGGTATCGGCATGGTGACGATCTGCATGTTGACCTTGCGGAGTTTCTCCACCCCCGGTGTGACCCAGGTTAGCCCAGGCTGCCGGGGTGCACTGGTCACCCGCCCGAACCGGAACACCACACCGCGTTCGAACTGGCTGACCACCCGGACCCCGGATAGCAGCCACAACGCCCCGGTGACCACGATCACGATCAGTGCCGCGATGATGATGACGGTCATAGCGCGCCTCCTGCTCAAACCATCTCACGGTACGCCGTTATCCCGGCTTGGGGTGGACACGTGGCCCGGAGTGTCGCAGTGTGGTGTGATGCGGGCGATGTGGAAGGGCGCACTGGCCTTCGGGATGGTCAGCATCCCTGTTCGGCTGTATGCGGCTACTGAGGACCGCGACCTGTCCTTTCACCAGCTGCATGAGGAGGACGCCGGTCGGGTGCGCTACCACCGGGTGTGCACGGTGTGCGGTGAGGAGGTCGCCTACGCCGACCTCGCCAAGGGCTTTGAGCTGGCCTCCGGCGAGACGGTGATGCTGACCGACGAGGATTTCGCGAACCTGCCACTGCCCACAACCAAGATCGTGGAGTTGGTCGCTTTCGTGCCTGCGGACCAAGTTGATCCGCTCGCGCTGGCCCGTGGGTACTACCTGGAACCTGAGCCGGCCGGCCGCAAGCCCTACGAGCTGCTTCGAGCCGCGTTGGACCGCACCAAGCGGGTGGGGCTGGCCAAGATCGCGTTGCGGAGCAAGGAATCGCTGGCCGTGCTGCGGCCCCGGGGGGGTGCCCTCGCGCTGCAGACGATGGTCTGGCCGGATGAGGTACGAAAGGCCCAGTTCGACGTGCTGGACCGGGAGGTCTCCGTGAGCGACGCGGAGCTGAGGATGGCCGACACCCTCATTGAGGCGATGGCCAGCGACTTCGCCCCCGAGTCCTACCACGACGGATACCGCGAGGCGCTGCTGTCCGTTATTGAAGCCAAGGCCGCCGGCAGGGACGTCGCCGCCCAGCCGGCGCCAGCGGAGCCCACCCCGCCGGGGGATCTGATCACCGCCCTCCGGGCCTCGGTCGAAGCCGCCAAGGCCGCCCGCGGCGAGCCGGTGAACGTGCCCACACAGCGCACTCCCCCCGCTCCATCCACCAAGCGCACTCCCCCCAACCCATCCACCAAGCGCACTCCACGGCGCCGGTGAGGCGCGGTCAGGGGACAGGCAAAGCGATGTCAGATCTGGTGCGTCCGATGTTGCCGGTGGCGGGGCCGCTGCCGGGCGGGCCGGGCTGGGCCTTTGAGTTCAGCTGGGACGGGATTCGCTGCCTGACCAGCGTCCAGCAGGGCCGGATACGCTTGTTCAGCGGCACGCACCGCGGCATCACCGCCGCGTACCCCGAACTCGCGGCGTTCGCTGGGCGACGTCGGATGCTGCTGGATGGCAAGATCGTCGCCCTGGATTCCTGCGGCCGGCCCAGCTTCGCCCGGCTACAGCGGCGGATGAGCGTGCAACGCCCCACGTCGGTGGTGCTGCGCCGGGTACCGGTGACTTACTACGTGTTCGATCTGCTGAGCCTGGATGGCCGGTCCACCGCCGAGCTGCCCTACCAGCGCCGCCGGGAGCTGCTGGCGGAACTGGAGCTCACCGGGGGACCGGTCCTGGCACCGCCCTGCTTCCTGGATACCGATGGCCAGGTGGTGCTGGACACCGCCGCCCAGCACGGCCTGCATGGCGTGATCGGCAAGCGGGTGGATTCGCCATACCAGCCCGGCCGTTCCCGCAGCTGGGTGCAGACTATGCTCCGGCAGACCCAGGAAGTGATCATCGGCGGGTGGGTTCCCGAACGCTGCGGCACCGCCGCGGTCGGCGCGCTGCTGGTAGGGGTGCCTACTGAAGAGGGTCTGCGCTACGTCGGCCAGGTCGGTACCGGTTTCACCGATGCGACCCGCCGGGAGTTGCGCGACCGGTTGACCGAGCTGGCGGCGCCCGACAGCCCCTTTGCCGATGAGGTGGCGCCAGAGTCCGATCGGGCGGTGCGCTGGGTGGCTCCGCGGCTGCTGGGCGAGGTGTCCTACCGGCAATGGACCGCCCACGGCCGGCTCGGGCATCCCACCTGGCGCGGTCTGCGTCCCGCCAAGCATGTGGCGGCGGTACGGGCGCCGGTCGTCCTGTGTGCCCGCGACAGTGGCCATGACAGGGGCCATCAGGGAGCTGACCAGCAGCTGGTCGCCGAGCTGGACCGCGCCGTCGCGCAAGTTCGCGCCGAATTGCGGACGCTGCGTGACCAGATCTCCCCGCACTTCCTGCATAACACGATCAGCACCATCGTCGCCCTGGTCAGCACCGATCCGTCCCGGGCCCGTGACCTGTTGATTGTGTTTGCCGAGTTCGCCCGGTACTCGCTGCGGTCTGCCACCGAGACCACGCTGGACGAGGAACTGGAGAACATTGAACGCTACCTGATGCTGCAACGGGCTCGCTTCGGTGAACGCCTTCAGGTGCAGCTCCACGTCGCGCCGGTGGTGCTACCGGTGGTGCTGCCGTTTCTGGCGCTCCAGCAGCTCGTCGACAACGCGGTGCGGGGCGGCATCGAGCGCAAGCAGCTCGGTGGCACCGTCACGCTGTCCGCTCGCCTCGATGGTCCGGACTGCCTGATCACCGTCGAGGATGACGGACCCGGACAAGAGGACGCTGATCTGCCGGCCACCCTCCGTACGATCGAGGATCAGCTGCACGACAGGTTTGGCGAGCGTTACGGCGTGGTCGCGGACCTTGTCCCCGGCACCGGCACCACGATCACCATCCGGGTGCCCGCTCAGACGTGACCGGTGAACAACGCGACGCCGTGCGGGGTCCTGACGGTCAGGGTGAACTGACCTCGGCTGCCCATGAAGACCTTGGTCAGGGTCACTGAGGTGTGCGGGGCGATCGAGGCTTTGTACATCCAGTCGCCCTCGGCGGAAACCGCGACCTGCGCGCGGTCGAGCGTCCCGATGAAGGTGGTGGACAGCGGGCTCCAGTCCCGATCGGTGATGTTGGTGAGGGTCACGGGGACCCGGATCACTGACCCACCGGTGTGCGCCGAGGTACCCACCGTGGGCGCCCCGGCGACGATCGTGTTCCCGTCGCTGGAGGTCCACCGCTGATCGAAGGGCAGGGTGGAGCCGCTCGGGGTCGGCGTCACGGGCACGGCGGCCACCGGTGGGGCGGTGGCGATATGCTCGGCAGCGTCGGCACCGTGCCTGAGAGAACCGTGCCCGAGAGAACCGTGCTCAGTGGAGTTGATGGCGCCGGTCCGGGCGGTGGCCACTGCTCCAAAGGCTAACCAGGTGGCGTACACCACCAACCCGAATGGGACCATCACGCTGAGCGCGAAGATCATGATACCGAAACGGTTCCGTGGCCGCAATGGGCTCGGTTGCGGTGGGAGGGACCCGTGCGGTGGCGCAGATGCGGACACAGAAGCCTCCAGAGAGTGTGTGAAACAGCTGCCACGACCGACTTGATGGCGGTGACCACACGTAGCAGTCACCTTCTTTTCGCTCTGCGAGACAGATTCGTTAATGCTCGAAAGAGTGATTAACTCACACACGGTAGTGCGGGAATGGTCCACGATTTGGATACGTTGGACTGAATGGTGAACCAGCGCAGGCCATGCAGACGAACAACGACAACCTAGGGTGAACGGGGTACTCGAATCGAATGGACGCAATGACGACTGTCAGCGACCAACTCGGCAGCGACCAACTTGGGCGCGGCCTGCGGGACCTGCGGATCTCGGTCACCGATCGGTGCAACTTCCGCTGCTGTTACTGCATGCCGCGGGACGTCTTCGGCACCGACTTCCCGTTCATGAAGCCCTCGGAGCTGCTCTCGTTCGAGGAGATCGCTCGGTTGGCACGGGTGTTCGCTGGCTTGGGTGTCCAGAAACTGCGGCTCACCGGCGGGGAGCCCTTGCTCCGGCACAGTATTGAACAGCTTGTCGAACAACTGGTCGATATCGACGGCGTGGACGACGTGGCCATGACGACCAATGGATCGCTGCTGGCGAGCAAGGCGCCCACGCTGCGGGACGCCGGGCTCACCCGAGTGACGGTGAGCCTGGACTCACTCGATGCGCAGACGTTTCGGACCATGAGCGACGTGAGGGTCCCCGTTTCCCGGGTCGTGGAGGGGATTGCCGCCGCCGCTGATGCCGGTCTGACCCCGGTGAAGATCAACACGGTGGTCAAGCGCGGGGTGAACGACGGTCAGGGCCTCCTCGACCTTGCCGCCTTCGGGCGGGAGCACGGTTACATCGTGCGCTTCATCGAGTTCATGGACGTCGGTAGCACCAACGGCTGGCAGCTGGGCGAGGTGGTCCCGGCGGCGGAGATCGTCGACGCGATCCACGCCGTGTGGCCGGTCGAGCCCGTGGATCCTACCTACGTCGGCGAGGTGGCCGCCCGGTACCGCTACCTCGACGGAGCTGGCGAGGTCGGCGTGATCACCTCGATCACCCAGCCGTTCTGCGGCACGTGCACCCGGGCCCGGCTGTCCGCCAAGGGCGAGTTGTACACGTGCCTGTTCTCCGGCCTCGGTCATGACTTTCGCGCCCTGCTGCGCGGCGGTGCCAGCGATGACGAGATCGAGAAACGGATCACCGGCATCTGGCGGGGCCGAACCGACCGCTACTCAGCTCAACGCACCACCGCGACCCTCGGCCTCCCGAAGGTCGAAATGAGTTACATCGGCGGCTGAGCCCCCTGTGGATAACCCGTGAGTGGCGATGCGAGCTATCACTGGTATCGCCACTCACGGGCTGCGGCCAAGAACATCTCGTTCTCGCTCGCGTCGCTGATGGTGACGCGGGCACCATCAGCGGGGAACGGGCGGATCACGATCTTGTGTTCGAGGCAGTGCTCGTGGAAGGCGGCGGTCCGCTCACCCAGCGGCAGCCAGACGAAGTTGGCTTGTGAATCCGGCACGGGATAGCCCATCGCGAGCAGCTCGGCGCGCACCCGGTCCCGCTCGGCGGCCACCTCCCGGCAGCGGGCCAGCAACTCGTCCTCGACATCGAGGCTGGCCAGCGCGGCGGCCTGGGCCAGTGAGTTGACGCTGAACGGTACGGCCACCGTGCGCAGTGCCGTGGCGACTGGCTCCGGCGCCACGCAATACCCGACCCGCAGGCCGGCCAGCCCATAGGCCTTGGAGAAGGTCCGCAGCACCGCGAGGTTGTCCCGACGGTGCTGCGGACGGTGACCCCGGTCGTGACACAGCGCCATGCCGTCGGGAACTGCGGGATCGGTGACGAACTCGTGGTAGGCCTCGTCGAGGGCGACCAGGACGCCGTCGGGTACCGCGTCGAGGAACGCGACCAGCTCCTCGCCCCGCACGGCCGTGCCGGTGGGGTTGTTGGGATTGCAGACGAAGACCAGCCGGGTCGCTGGGGTGATCGCGCTGAGCATCGCGGCCAGGTCGTGGCTGTGGTCGGCACGCAGCGGCACCGTGCGCTGCTGAGCCCCGAGGACGTGGGTGATAATCGGGTAGGCCTCAAACGAGCGCCAGGCGAAGAGCACCTCATCGGCCGGCCCGCAGGTGGCCTGCACCAGCTGCTGGCACAGCATCACCGACCCGCAGCCGACGACGAGCTGGGACGGCGGCACGTCCAGCTGGAGCGCGAGGCGGTCCACCAACGCGGTTGCCTGGTTATCCGGGTAGCGGTTGGCACCTGCGGCGGCGTCGGAGATTGCCGCGATGACGCTGGGCAACGGGCCTGTGGACACCTCGTTACTGGCCAGTTTCACCGCGCCCGGGATGTGGCGACCGGGGACGTACCCGGGCCATGAGTCGAGGTCAGGCCTGATGCGAGCGGTCATCACGTCTCCTCCGCGGCGCGCGTGGCGGCAGCTCGAGTGGACCTTCACCCGCACTGCGGCGGATGCCGCTGAGCAGCACGAACAGGTGATTTTTCGAGGTTGTCACTGCTGACTCGGTAGGATACCCGCTCACCCTATGTTCACCGTCGAGGAATGGGTGGGCCATGACGCAGCGTAGCCTTGAGCAGGTCCTGTTTTCCGACGGTACTAGGCTTCGGCTGACCGTCGCTGTCCCGGAATCTGCGGTCCGCGGCGGCATCGTCGTCGAGCCTGAGGCCCGCGGTGTCACCGACGCCGTCTGGCGGCTCGCCGCTGGGTTGGCCGGTGAGGGCTGGCTGGCCGTGATCCCGCATCTTTACCACCGGGACGGTGTCGATGAGCTGCCCGGGGACGGGGACACCGCAGGCAACCACGTCGAGTGGCTGACTGCGGAGTCCGTGCACGCCGACACCGACGCCGTCTTCGGCTGGCTGGCGCGGCGTGGTGTGACCGCCGACCGGACCGGCGTGGTGGGCTTCGGGCTGGGCGGCGCCGTGGCGCTCATCGTCGCCACTCAGCGTGATCTTGGTGCCGCGGTGACCATCGGCGGGGCCAGCGTGATGCAGCCGGTGGCGGCGAGGTTGCCTGCGCTGGTGGACGTTGCGCCTGACCTGCGTTGCCCGTGGCTGGGCATCTACAGCCAGGATGGCGAGGTGCCCGAGGAGGAGGTGCACAAGCTGCGGGACGCTGCCCATTCCGCCCAGGTCGCCACCGACCTGGTGTACTGCCACTTTGACACTGACCAGTCCGTCGCGCCGGAGGCGTGGGCCCGAACGCTCAACTGGTTCGGCGGTCATCTGCGCTAGCGCGCTTGCCTTTGCTAGCGCGCTTACCTTTGCTAGGAACGGGACATGAGCGAGCCCCGGATCCTCTGGCGGCCTGACCCTGCCACGGCCGCCCGCTCCCAGATGGCGGCTTTCCGCGGGTGGTTGGCGTCCACCCGGGGGGTTGTCGTGGCTGACTACGATGCGCTGTGGCGTTGGTCGGTGGCCGACCTGGAGGGGTTCTGGGGGTCGTTCGCCGAGTTCGTCGGTGTCCGCTTCCACGCCGCGCCAGCGCGGGTGCTCACCGACGGATCAATGCCAGGGGCGCGGTGGTTTCCGGGGGCGACGCTGAACTACGCCGAGCATGCCCTGGCTCCCGGGCCCGGTAAGGGTGATGACGACCTGGCGGTGATCTTCCGTCGCGAGGACGGTTCTCGGGATCAGCTGAGCTTCGGGCTGCTACGGCAGCGGGTGGCCGCGGCGCGCTCGGCGCTGGCGTCGCTCGGTGTGTGCCGGGGCGACCGGGTGGTCGCGTTGGCACCGAACTCGCCGGACGCCGTGGTGGCGTTCCTCGCCACCGCCAGCCTGGGCGCCATCTGGTCGTCCTGCTCGCCGGACTTCGGGATCCGGGCGGTCGCCGACCGGTTCACCCAGCTTGCGCCCACCGTGCTGATCGCGGTGGGCAGCTACGGCTACGGCGGCAAGTCGTTCGATGTCCGGTCCACGGTGGATGCCCTGCGCGCAGCACTACCGAGCTTGTCCGCGACAGTGCTGATGTCCTCCGGACCCGTGAGTGGCGATGCGAGTTATAACTCGCATCGCCACTCACGGGTCGTCCCAGCGCCACGCTGGGAGGACTTGCTTGCCGCGCACTCTGGCGCGCAGCTGGCATTCGAGGTCGTGGACTTCGACCACTCGCTGTGGGTGCTCTATTCCTCGGGCACCACCGGGCTGCCCAAGGGCATCGTGCAGGGCCACGGCGGGATCATCGTGGAGCACCTCAAGGCGTGGCTGCTGCAGGCTGATCTCGGGCCGGGGGAGCGGGTGTTCTGGTTCACCACCACCGGCTGGATGATGTGGAACCTCCTGGTCAGTGGCCTGCTGGTGGGCGCCACGATCGTGCTTTACGACGGCAGCCCGGCCCACCCCGACCTCGGCGCGCTGTGGCGGCTGGCCGCCGAGGAGCGCGTCAGCTATTTTGGCACGTCCGCGCCGTTCATCCAGTCCTGCCGCAAGGCTGGCCTGCGGCCTGGCACCCGATGCGACCTCACCGCGCTGCGGGCGATCGGCTCCACCGGGGCGCCGCTGCCGCCGGAGGGGTTCCGCTGGATCGCCGACGAGATCAGCCCAGCCGTGCAGATCTGCTCGGTGTCCGGGGGGACCGACCTGTGTGCGGCCTTCGTCTGCGCCGCGCCGAATGTGCCGGTCTGGGAGGGCGAGATCTCCTGCCGCGCGCTGGGCGCCGCGGTGGTGGCCTTGGATGAGACCGGGGCGCAGTTGTTCGACGAGGTGGGCGAACTGGTGATCACCAAGCCGATGCCCTCGATGCCGGTCTGCTTCTGGGCCGATCCGGACGGCACCCGGCTGCGCGAGGCGTACTTCGACGTCTACCCGGGTCTTTGGCGGCACGGTGACTGGATCAAGATCACCCCGCGGGGCTCGTGCGTGATCTACGGCCGATCGGACGCCACGCTCAACCGCGGTGGTGTGCGGATGGGCACCGCCGAGTTCTACGCGGTGGTCGAGGGCCTGGATGAGGTGCTCGACTCACTGGTCATCGACACCTCCGGCGCTGGCCAGGAGGGTGAACTGCTCTGTTTTCTGGTGCTCGCGGCCGGGGTGTCGCCGGCCGACGTCGAGCTGCGGCTGCGCGTGGCGCTACGGGAGAGCTTGTCGCCACGGCACGTGCCCAACCGGTTCATCGTGGTCGAGGAGGTGCCCCGTACCCTCAGCGGCAAGAAATGCGAGGTGCCGGTGAAGAAAATCCTCGCCGGCATGGACCCGGCGCGCGCGCTCAGCCCCGGCGCTTTGCGCAACCCGGACTCGCTTCGACCGTTTGTGGAGCTGCGTGCGGAACCACATCGGCCACCACCGCGAGCGGGCGCCACCACTACCGGCGGCTAGGCGGGGACGGCATAGGGACCTGAGGTTTCTCCTAACATGGTCTCGTACTCCTCGGCGAGCCGGTTTTGGAGCCGGGTATCCCGAAATTGATACACCGGGCCGACCGTTCGCAGGACCTGACGCTGACGAGCATCGTCAAGGAACCGCAGCAGATGTGCCGGGGCCTTGTCTCGACGCTGCAGCTGTGCGTTGGCGAGCGCGGTCGCCCAGGTGGCGGAGGACACCAACCCTGAACCGAGCCCGGCCACGAGCCCGCCCGTGAGTCCGTACACGAGCGCGTCCGGGAGTCCGTTCAAAAGCGCGTTCACGAGCCCGTACTCGAGCCCGACCACGAACCCGACCACGAGCCCAGCCACGAGGCCGCCCTGACGCTCCCGGCGCCACAATGACTGGGGATCCAGCGGACTAGTGGCCTCCATTGGTGGTCTGGACCCCAGCAAAAGCCCGGCCGTCAGTCCGAAGCCGAGCCCAAGCGTGAGCCCCAACGTGAGGATGGGCTCATACCCACTGCCGAGCGTGAACTGGTACCAGAGCCAGTAAACGGGCCCGGCCACGAGCCCGGTCAGGAGCGCTGTTGGGGTAGTAGTTCTGCTCCACCGGAGCTGACTCCGCTGCTGAGAAGGTCGTCCGCCGAGCATGACGATGAGAACGTAGATGATTCCGTAGCCGCCTGTGCTCACGATTGCGATGACGAGCCCGATGAGGAGAGTTGTGAGGGTATTGGTCCTGCTCCACTGGAGCTGGCTCCGCTGCTGGGAAGTCCGTCCACCGACCACGATCACCAACATGTATCCGATTCCGACCATGAATCCGAATTTGAACCCGTACCCGAACCCGTACCCGAACCCGTACGCGAACCCGACCACGAGTCCGACCACAAGTCCGACCACGAGCCCGGTGCGGAGATTCGTGCGGGTATCAGTTCTGCTCCATCGCAGCCAACCCAGCCGCTGAGGCGGTCCTCCGCCCAGTACAAACCCAAGCCCGACCACGAAACTAGACACCAGCCCGCTCACGAGCCCGTACTTGGGCCCGCCCAGGAGCCCGTGCTCAAGCCCGGACCCGACCCCGACACCGACCCCAAGAAGGAGAATCATGAAGATCTCGGTCCTGCTCCACCGCAGCCGCTCCTGCGGTGGAGGAGATCCTCCACCGGGTGGGGACTCGAGGAGTAACCCGGGTCCACACATGAACGCATACCCGAGCCCCCTGGCGAAGACGGCTGCGAATGCTCTCAGGTGCCCGGCCTGGAACCCCACGAGAAGGTGCATGTGGGCTATGGGTCCGGCGAGGGGCCAGACGAGGAACGCAGAGACAAGGCCTATGACGGCTACCGTGGCACCAGCGCGAGGCCAGGCCGGCACCCAGCGCGGAATTCGCCACCACGCCAGGTCGTGGGTTCCTTCCTCGTTCATCCGGTGGGCCAGCTGCCCCAACCATCGTCGTGCCTGATCGACGGTATACAGCGGGATCGGTCGGCCCGGGTGCACGATGTACGCGGCGGTCAGCACCCGATCCAGAAGATGATCCTCGACAGCCTCCCGAGTGGGGAACCGGCTACCGTCGATGAGTTCATCGACCGCATCTCCGGGGCCGTAGGTGTCCCGGACCAGGGTCAGCATCAGCGGAGTATCCAGCGCTTGGGCCAGCACACCCTCGGGATGCTCCCGCAGATGAGTAACCACGTGCTGCCATCGGGCAGGGAGCGGGTCGATCAGACCGCTAGCCAGATACTCGGCCGCCTGCAGCGGGCCGATCGGCAGGAACTCCAGCGCCGCCGCCCCCCGCAGATGACCATCCCTGATCGCGGCCACCAACTCCGTGGTGCGCGTCAGCACGACCAGCCGGAAGGTGACCTGCTCATCCAGTGCGCGCAGCGCCACCGGGCGCAGTGCTTCGGGCATCTCGTCCAACCCATCAAGGATCACTGCCAGGTGACCGCCCTCGATGAGGCGCATCGCGGCATCACCGCCGTACTCCGGAGCCCGCAACAGGGCGTAACGCCGTGCCAGATAGGCGGCCAGCCATTCGGCGAAAGGCGCAGCGGTCGGATCCCACCCCCCGGGGGTGACCAGCACCGGCACCGGCACCCGGTCCCTTGGCGTCGCCGTGGCCCGGTGGGCCAGCGCATCACGCAGCAGCAGAATCCCGGCGCCGCTCTTCCCCGCGCCCGGCTCGCCCAGGATAACCACCCGTCCAGAACCTAGCCCCCCGTACATCCCGAGGAGATCCTTGAACGTCCCGGAGCGCAGCTGTTCCGCGGTGACCGCCGCCATCCCGGGCAACGGCGCGAACCGTCTCCCACCAGATCCGCCGACCGCCTCCGCTCTCGGGCCGGCCACCTGCCGGGGTGACCATCTCCACTGCACGGGAATCGGCTCTGGATAGGTCAGCCTCCGCTCGGCGGCGGCCCGCTCCCACTGCCGCCGCAGCTGCTCGGCCAGCTCATCCGCCGCCCGCCCCAACGGCAACTGCGCAGCCCCGGTGGGTCGCGCTAGTCTCCATAACCCAGCAGTGGAACTGGCCCCACTAGTGACCACGATGATAAGCGTCTGAACCAGCGCTTCCCCCTCAAAGCGGACGGTCAGTATCACGCCTGCCGCCGTCGCCGCAACGATCAGTAACAGCCCTATCCAGAACCAGGGAGGCAGCCGACTGAGCGTCATGCTCAGTAGTCTGCCGTAAACATTCCTGTGTGCCTATAGCTAGAGCGGGCTTGGTTCGCTTCCGCGATACGCGGCCGGTGGTGCCGTATATGAGGGTGCGTCATCGTGATGTCGTGTACCTATTCTCCCACCCGGAACTTCTCACGCTTCCTGTCCTGGCGGTGACCCCGCGCTAGACTTGCCTAGGGCGCTCTTGTGGGTGGTTGGGATGTGTTCCTAGATCCGTACGGGTATCCACCCGGCGCCGCAGAGACGTTGGTCGGCGTCGCGATCAATCGGTCGCGGTTAATCGAGTGAGGATACCCTGGGCGGCTCAGGAGGGTGACGGGACTGGAGTCGGGTTGGGTTGCCTAGTGAGGATGGTCAGCACAGCCAGTGTGAGCAAGGCCCCGCTTACGCCACCACTGCTCACAGCGCAGACACCCAACCTGATCATTTTGTTAAGAAATGCCCGACCGAATGAGACGATCACATGTATCAGCACTCCTATTCTATCCCGCAGCTCGGCGGTCAGGTTTTTTGATAACATATCAGATGCTCCCGTCATCACCAGATCGTCCAGGGCAAATTGAAATCTCGTGCTTACAGCGACTCTGCCTCGTCGGAGGAGAGGTCATACGAATGATACAGTATGTTGTGTTGCTCTGGGATGTTGTGTTGCTCTGGGATCCGTCCGCACATCGTGATCATGCTGGGTTGCTGCTGCGCTGATAGTAATGGTGGCGCGCGCGGGCTCCCGCCCTGGCAATCACTCTGCCAGGATAGATCTCGAACGGCGCGGTGACGCATTCGATGGCAATATGACCGCATCAATGTCGATGCTTCATGTGCAGTTTGTCATCCACATCGAGAGATCTGACCGCGATTGCTCGTCGGCGTAAGCGGACATCGTCGCCGATCGTCCCCGGCGAGAGGCGGGCCGACCTCTCGGGCCAGCGTGCTACCCGGACCCGGATGTGGTCGGCGGTCAGCCGTCGCCAGGTCGACCGTGCCCTCGGTTGTGACGGTGAAGGTCAGGTGACGCGACGGCCGGCTGCGGTGCACACTGGCTCCGGCACCCTCGATCTGGTCGCCGGTGTAGCCCGCGACCAGGGGATTCAGCCGCGCCTGCGGCATCCCTGCGACCATCTTCAGCAGTGGCTCATCCATGGGAACGACGATACGGCGGGGGTCTGACAGTTTGGTGCGCCCGTAGCTGTGACCAGCGACGTTGGCGGTACCGGATGGTCGGCTACCCGCTTTGCCTGATCAAGGGCCCACTGTGTAGGCTGCTCGTCTGGCGGCCTCGAAGGGCCCCGGGAGGCTTCGCCTAGTCTGGTCTATGGCGCCGCACTGCTAATGCGGTTGGGGGTTACGCCCCCTCCCGGGTTCAAATCCCGGAGCCTCCGCGAATGGTTGGATACTATGCTGGCCGACAACAGAACAGGCGCCCGTAGCTCAACGG
>CAWGJH010000031.1:0-37375 GCA_963822695.1 uncultured Actinomycetota bacterium | reverse complement strand
GGTGACCGGCGACATGATCGTCGGTGCGCTCACCGACTTGGTGCAGCGGGCGCTGTCGGTGAAGTTCTGATGGCCAGCGACCGGGGCACGGTCACCGTGGAGGCGGCGCTCGCGTTGTGCTCGCTGGTCGTCGTGCTCGCCTTGGTGCTGGCCGCGGTGTCGGCGGTGGCGGCGCAATTGCGTTGCGTTGACGCCGCGCGGGAGGCGGCCCGGCTGACTGCGCGGGGTGAGCAGGACCGCGCCGAGGAACTCGCCCGACAGATCGCCCCGCACGGCGCGGTGGTGGCGGTGACCGTCCGGGGTGACGAGGTCACCGCGCGGGTGTCGGCGAATCCGGTGGCGGGGCTGTTGCCCGGCGTTGAGGTCGGGGCCGAGGCGGCGGCGGTACTGGAACCGGCGGTCCTGGAACCTGGGACCGTGTCATGACGGCACGCCTCGACGACGACTGGGGCGACGAGCGGGGGGACGAGCGGGGGGTGGCGACGGTGTGGGCGGCCGGGGCCATCGCGGTGCTGGTCAGCATGGCGGTATTCGGGTTGCACCTGGGCGAGGCGGTGATCGTCCGCCATCAAGCCGAGTCGGCAGCTGATCTGGCCGCGCTGGCGGGGGCCGCGCAGGTCCTCGCTGGTGAGGAATATGCCTGCGCCCAGGCCCGCCGGGTAACCGACCGGATGCGGGTCCGGCTGGTGTCTTGCCAAGCGCACGACTGGGACGTGCTGGTGGACGTGGCAACCCAACCAGACGGGTGGCTCGGTGGCCTCGGGGCCGCCACCGGCCGAGCCCGAGCTGGGCCGGTCGCGGCACCGTAACCGTGTGGATGTGTGCGTCACGGTCGAAGGCGAGGACGAGGCGAGCGCGCTGAGGCGTGGTTCATGAACGTTGCCCCGCTGGCAGTGCGGCCAGCACGATGTCGAGCACCACGATCGCGCCGGCCTTGTCCAGCGGGTCGTTGCCGTTACCGCATGTGGGCGACTGCACGCAGGAGGGGCAGCCCGCTGGGCACTCGCATGCGGCGATGGTGTCTCGGGTCGCCGTCAGCCAGGGTCGAAGCGCGGTGTGCGCCCGATCGGCGAACCCGGCGCCACCGAGATGCCCGTCATGCACGAAGACCGTCGGCCTTCCGGTATCCGGGTGCCGCGCGGTGGAGACGCCACCGATGTCCCATCGATCGCAGGTGGCGACCAGGGGCAGCAGGCCGATCGCGGCGTGCTCGGCGGCATGCAACGCCCCGGGCCACGCAGCCGGGGGCAACCCGGCGGCCTCGAGTAACTCCTCACCGACCGTGAACCAGACCGCCCTGGTGCGCAGTGTGGACGGCGGCAGCTTCACCGGCACAGTGTCGAGCACCTGGCCCGAGGGCAGCCGCCGCAGGTAGCACACCACCCGCGAGGTCACCTCCACCTCGCCCAGCGCCACCGACACCCCGCCTGACCACTGCTGGTGCAGCACCGATACCACGCGGATATCGCTGGTGGAACGGGCCGAGGTATGCCACTGCGGTTCCTCGGGATGCACCAGCGCGACACCGGAGTCCAGATCCAACTCGTTGACCACGAAGGAGTCACCCCGATGCAGATACACCGCACCGGGGTGCACCGCTGTACAGGCCGACCCAGGATCGACAGTGCCGAGCAGGCGGCCAGTGTCGGCCTCCACCACCGCCACCTGCTGCCCGCCGGAACCGCGAATGTTGACCTCGGAGTGCGGGCGCTGGCGCCCACGGGACGCTGCGCCACCGGCCCAAAACCAGCCGCCGGGACGGCGGCGCAGCGTCCCGTCCGCGACCAGGTCGGCCACCACGCACCGCGCTACCTCGCCACCCAGTTGCTCGACGCAGGCTTCGGTCAGCGGCAGCTCGGCGGCCGCGCAGGCCAGCTGCGATCGCAGCACGTAGGGGTTCGTCGGGTCGAGCACAGTGGCTTCCACCGCCGTGCCCAGCAGGGCAGCACTGTGGTGCACCAGGTAGGTGTCCAGCGGGTCATCCCGGGCGACGAACACCACGAGCGCTCCCGAGCCGGCTCGCCCGGCTCGCCCGGCCTGCTGCCAGAACGACGCCCGGGTACCGGGGTAACCGGCCAGCACCACCGCGTCAAGACCGGCGATGTCCACCCCCAACTCGAGCGCGTTGGTCGAGGCGACCCCGAGCAGTTCCCCCGAATCCAGCGCGGTCTCTAGCGCCCGGCGTTCCTCCGGAAGGTAGCCCCCACGGTAGGCGGCGATCCGGGAGGCGAGCTCACCCGCTGCGGTGGCGCTCAGCGCTCGCTGGGCCCCCAGCGCAGTCAGTTCGGCGCCCCGCCGGGAGCGGACGAACACCAAGGTGCGAGCGCCCTCGATCACCAGGTCTGCCAGCAGCCGAGCAGCCTCCGCCCCCGCCGAGCGGCGCACCGGCGCGCCGTTCTCACCGGTCAGCTCCGCCAGCAGCGGCGGCTCCCACAGTGCCACGGTGCGCTCGCCAGCCGGGGAGGCGTCCTCGGTGACGGCCACCGTGTCCAGGCCGGTGAGCCGGGACGCCGAGACACCCGGGTCCGCGACCGTCGCCGACGCGAGCACGAACACCGGCGCTGCGCCGTAGCGCGCGGCGAGGCGCCGCAACCGGCGCAGCAGCAGGGCGACGTGCGAGCCGAACACCCCCCGGTAGGCGTGACACTCGTCGATCACCACGAAACGCAGCCGCCGGAGCAGGCGCGTCCAGCGGTCATGTCGGGCGAGCAGGCCGTGGTGCACCATGTCCGGGTTGGTGAACACCCACCGGGCGTGCGAGCGCACCCAGTCCCGCTGCGCCATCGGGGTGTCGCCGTCGTAGCTAGCCGGCCGCACTCCGGCCAAGCCCAGGGCGGTCACCGCCCGGATCTGGTCAGCTCCCAATGCCTTGGTGGGAGCGAGATACAGCGCGGTGGCCTGCTGGTCGGCCAGGAGGTGGGCGAGCACGGGCAGCTGGTAGGCCAGCGACTTGCCGGACGCGGTCCCGGTGGCGACCACGACATGGCGGCCCGCCCACGCCAATTCCGCGACGGCGACCTGGTGCGCCCACGGTGCCGCCACACCCGCCACGGTAAGCGATTCGCGGAGCCGGTCCGGCACCCAGGAGGGCCATCCCACCGCCGTCGCCGCCCGGCCGGGAATCGTCGTGGCGTGCCGCAGCGGTGATTCGCCATCAGCGGTAGTCCGATTGCTGGCGGTACCGGTGAGCAGCCGCTTGAGCAGGGCCTGCCCGCGCCCGTCGGAGTGCACCACCGCCTCCCGCCCCCATTCGCTCACCACGCCCTTCATCGCACGCTAACCCCCGCCCAGCAGAGCTGTGCGGGCGATCTCGCCCGAGGGCTGTTCTCGGGTTCACCGACACTGAGCGTGCTCCGGTGGGCACACCAGCGATACCGGAGGAGGTGAGCAGCGACGGAAGGCCTAGACTTGCCGGCCGTGACGCCGTCTCGCGGGGCGGCCGAGTCAGTGCGCTGCACGAAAACCAGACCAGGAGGACGGATGTCCGGGTTCATCCTTGCCCAGGGCGGGGGTCTCGACTTGAGCGTGGGTGATTACACCGTCGTTGGTGTGGTCGCCGCCGTCGCTCTCGTCGCTCTGGCCGTCGGTGCCGTGCTGATGCGAGAGGTACTGGCCGCGGGTCAGGGCACCCCGCGTATGCAGGAGATCGGCCGAGCGGTTCAGGAAGGCGCCTCGGCTTACCTGAACCGCCAGTTCAAGACGCTCTCCGGGTTCGCGGCGATCGTCTTCCTGCTGCTGTTCGCGCTGCCCGCCGAGGACATCAGCGAGCGGATCGGTCGCTCGATCTTCTTTCTGGCGGGAGCGCTGTTCTCGGCGTCGATCGGGTATCTGGGCATGTGGCTGTCCACCCGGGCGAACATCCGGGTCGCCGCGGCGTCCAACGAGTTTGGTGGCCGGGAAAAGGCGATGCGGATCGCGTTTCGCACTGGCGGCGTGGTCGGCATGGCCACCGTGGGCCTCGGGCTGTTCGGTGCCTCCCTGGTGGTGCTGGCCTACGCCGGTCACGCCCCCCGGGTACTGGAAGGCTTCGGTTTCGGCGCCGCGCTGCTCGCCATGTTCATGCGGGTCGGTGGCGGCATCTTCACCAAAGCTGCCGACGTGGGTGGTGATCTCGTCGGCAAGGTCGAGGCGGGCATCCCCGAGGACGATCCGCGCAACGCCGCCACCATCGCCGACAATGTCGGTGACAACGTTGGTGACTGTGCTGGCATGGCCGCTGACCTGTTCGAATCGTATGCGGTGACGCTGGTCGCGGCGCTGATCCTGGGCACCGCCGCGTTCGGCCTCAAAGGCCTGTTGTACCCCCTGATCGTGCCGGCGATCGGTGTGGTGACTGCGGTGATCGGGGTATATGTCACCCGCGCCCGGGCCGGCGAGCCAGGGTTGCGCGCCATCAACCGCTCCTTCTACATCGCCGCGACGATCTCGGCGGTGGCCTGCACGGTGGCCGCCTTCCTCTACCTGCCCAGCCGCTTCAGCGGACTCGTCGGTGTCACCCAGATCGACGGTCAGCCGATCGACCAGGTCGCCGGCAATCCTGCGGTCACCGCGGCGGTCGCCGTGATCATCGGCATCGTGCTGGCCGGGATCATCTTGTGGCTCACCGGCTACTTCACCGGTACCGAGCACCGACCGGTCCGCGACGTCGGCACCAGCTCGTTGACCGGGGCGGCCACGGTGATCCTGTCCGGGATCTCGATCGGTTTCGAGTCGGCGGTGTACACCGCGCTGGTGATCGGCGGCGCGGTGTACACGGCGTACTTGCTGTCCGGATCGGTCACCGTCTCGCTGTTCGCGATCGCGCTGGCCGGGACCGGGCTGCTCACCACCGTCGGCGTCATCGTCGCGATGGACACCTTCGGCCCGGTCAGCGACAACGCCCAAGGAATCGCCGAGATGTCCGGCGACGTCAAGGGCGAGGGAGTGGCCATCCTCACCGAGCTCGACGCGGTGGGCAACACCACCAAGGCGATCACCAAGGGCATCGCGATCGCCACCGCGGTGCTCGCCGCGACGGCCCTGTTCGGCTCCTACCGCGACGCCATCCGGTCCGCGGCTGCGGACCTCAACCTGGACGCGGTGTTCAACGTCTCGGTGCCCAACGTCCTGGTCGGCCTGACCATCGGTGCCGCCGTGGTGTTCATGTTCTCCGGTCTGGCCATCAACGCCGTGTCCCGGGCCGCCGGGGCCGTGGTCTACGAGGTGCGCCGGCAGTTCCGGGACAACCCTGGAATCATGGACGGATCGGTGCGACCCGAATATGGCCGGGTGGTCGACATCTGCACCAAGGACTCGCTGCGTGAGCTGGCCACTCCGGGCCTGCTCGCGGTGCTGGCTCCGATCGCGGTGGGTTTCGGCCTCGGTGTCGGCCCGCTGGCCGGTTACCTGGCCGGGGCGATCATCACCGGTACCCTGATGGCGATCTTCCTCGCTAACTCCGGTGGTGCCTGGGACAACGCCAAGAAACTGGTCGAGGACGGCCACCACGGCGGCAAGGGCTCCGATGCGCACGCCGCCACCGTGATCGGTGACACCGTCGGCGACCCGTTCAAGGACACTGCGGGACCGGCGATCAACCCACTGATCAAGGTGATGAACCTGGTCTCGGTGTTGATCGCGCCAGCCATCGTCACGATCTCGACCCTGCCGAACGCATTCACGCTGCGGGTGAGTATCGCCGTGGTCGCCGCATCGGTGATCGTGGTTGCGGTGGTGGTGTCCAAGCGGCGGTCCACCTCGCTGGTGGACACGTCGCCGCCCGCCCAGGTTGTCGCGTAAGTCCTCCGTCACGGGCCCCATCAGTTCGTCGTTACTCCTGATGTGCTCTCAGCTCGTCGCCGATCCGGTGTCGTCATCGTGGCTCTCGCCTTGGGCCTGGCCGGCTGCGGTGCTGCCGATGTCAAGCAGCAGCCAGCCGCCCCCCAAGGTGCTGACCCGGTGGCCTGGGTGGGCGCGTTGTGTGGGGGACTCGGTGGCGTGATCGCCGGAGTGTCCGCGATCGCGAAGGCGCAGCCGACCCCGCAGGGCCAGAAGGACGGGCTGCTTGAATTCTCTGATATCGCCCAGCGGGCGTTCGCCAACACCGCCCACAAGCTCGAACAGCTCGGCCAGCCGCGGGTCGCTGACAGCAAGCGGGTTCAGGACACCGCAGTGAGCTTCTTCACCACCGCGGCCGAAACCGTCGGCGACCAGCGGGCTAAGCTTGCCGCGTTGGACGCGAAAGACCCGGATTTCGGGCAGAAGGCCAGTCACCTCGCGGGTCCGGATCTCGGTGCGGCCAGCAGCCAGATGCGGGAGTTGACCAGCAACAAGGAGCTGGCGCCCGCATTTCGGGTTGCGCCGGCCTGCCAGCGACTGAGCGCCGCCGGAGAGCACCGATAGACACCCCACTGCGCTGATGACCTGCAGGGAATCACGCAAGATCGCAGGTTATTCGCGACGGGTTGTGCGATGCTGACTGCTCCCTGGGGTTGCCGAGTTGTGCACACTGGGGCGGGGCCGGGACATCAGGAGTCGCACATCGAGGTGAGTTGAGCGTGGCACGAGCAAAAACGACGACAGGTCCGGGCGGCACGTCCGGCGGTGGCAGGCGCGGCACTACTGCGGCTGTGTCCGTTTCTGGGTCCTCTTCTGGGTCTGCTGACGGTGGCCGGTCCAACGGTTCTGGGCATCGTTTGGTGATCGTGGAATCGCCCGCGAAGGCTCGCAAGATCGCTTCCTACCTCGGATCGGGCTACGCCGTGGAGTCTTCGCGGGGGCACATCCGGGACCTGCCCCGGGGTGCCGCCGATGTGCCCGCCAAGTACAAGGGCGAGTCCTGGGCGCGGCTGGGGGTGGACGTCGATCACGCCTTCGAGCCGCTCTACATCATCACCCCGGACAAGCGTTCCACGGTCACCGAGCTGCGCAACGCACTCAAGAGCGCCGACGAGCTCTACCTCGCCACCGACGGTGACCGCGAGGGCGAGGCCATCGCGTGGCACCTGATCCAGGCCCTCAAACCCACGGTTCCGGTTCGCCGGATGGTCTTTCACGAGATCACCGAGCTAGCCATCCGCGCGGCTGCGGAGAATCCTCGCGATCTCGACCAGGACCTGGTTGACGCGCAGGAGACCCGGCGCATTCTGGACCGGCTCTACGGGTATGAGGTCTCCCCGGTGCTGTGGCGCAAGGTGATGCCGAAGCTGTCCGCCGGGCGAGTGCAGTCGGTGGCGACCCGCATCATCGTGCGGCGCGAGCGCGAGCGGATGGCCTTTGTGCCCGCGTCCTACTGGGATCTTGCCGCCACGCTGACGACGTCGGACGATGCCGGGGATGACGCCGGGGACACTGCCGCGCCGCGCACGTTCGGGGCTCGGCTGGTTGACGTCAATGGCCGTCGGGTGGCCACCGGGCGGGACTTCGGCCCGGACGGAGCGCCCAAGCGAGCCGAGCGTGACCTGCTGATCATCGACGAGGCATATGCCGGGCGCCTTGCCGAGGCGCTGGTGGCTGCCCCGCTGACTGTCTCGAGTGTCGAGGAGAAGCCCTACACGCGGCGACCCTATGCGCCGTTCATGACCTCCACGCTGCAGCAGGAGGCCGGCCGAAAATTGCGCTTCTCGGCGGAACGGACGATGCGCACTGCCCAACGGCTCTACGAGAACGGCTACATCACCTATATGCGGACCGACTCCACGACGCTGTCGGAGACGGCGATCGCGGCGGCCCGAGCCCAGGCCCGCGAGCTCTACGGTGAGCGTTACCTGCACGACGGGCCGCGGCAGTACACCCGCAAGGTCAAGAACGCCCAGGAGGCGCACGAGGCGATCCGGCCCGCCGGGGAGGCCTTCGCGACGCCCGGCCAGCTGGCCGGCGCGCTGGACGCTGACGAGTTCCGGCTTTACGAGCTGATCTGGCAGCGCACCGTCGCCTCTCAGATGGCCGACGCCCGCGGCACCACCATGAGCGTACGGATCATTGGCAGCGCACACGGCAATGTGGAGTGCACGTTTGCCGCATCCGGGCGCACCATCACCTTCGCTGGGTTCCTCAAGGCCTACGTCGAGACCGTGGACGACCAGGCCGGTGGGGAGGCCGACGATGCCGAGCGCAGGCTCCCTCAGCTGACCGGCGGCCAGCGCGTCACCGCCACCGAGTTGGTGCCGGAGGGGCACACCACCACCGCGCCGCCGCGCTACACCGAGGCAAGCCTGGTCAAAGCCCTCGAAGAGCTGGGTATCGGCCGCCCGTCCACCTACGCCTCGATCATCAACACCATCCAGGATCGCGGGTATGTGTGGAAGCGCGGTTCGGCGCTGGTGCCGTCCTGGGTGGCCTTCGCTGTGATCGGGCTTCTGGAACAGCACTTCGGTTGTCTGGTCGACTACGACTTCACCGCCGCTATGGAAGACGAGCTGGACTCCATCGCTTCCGGTGCGCAGCACCGCACCGATTGGCTGGCCAGCTTCTACTTCGGCTCGGAACAAGGTGGCGCCATGTCGGTGGCCCGCTTCGGTGGGCTCAAGAAGCTGGTCGGCCTGAACCTGGAGGAGATCGACGCGCGCGAGGTCAACTCCATCCCGCTGTTCACCGATGATGCCGGGCGAGAAGTGGTGGTCCGGGTGGGGCGCTACGGACCGTACCTGGAAAGGACTGCCGGCAAAGAGCAGCAACGGGCCAACCTGCCTGATGACCTGCCGCCCGACGAGCTGACCACCGACATCGCCGAGAAGCTCTTCGCCACCCCGGTGGAGGGCCGGTCGCTGGGCATCGATCCGGTGACCGGGCACGAGATCGTCGCCAAGGAGGGCCGCTACGGGCCCTACGTCACCGAGGTGCTGCCCGAGGAGATCTCAGCCTCCGGCCCCGAAAAAGGACCCGGAAAAGGGCCCGGAAAAAGCACGGCTAAGGGGGCCACCAAGAAGCCCAAACCGCGGACCGGTTCGTTGTTCAAGTCCATGAGCCTGGGGACGGTGAACCTTGAGGATGCGCTGCGGCTGCTCTCGCTGCCCCGGGTGGTCGGGACCGACCCGGACACCGGCCAGGAGATCACTGCGCAGAACGGGCGCTACGGCCCCTACCTCAAGAGAGGAACGGACTCGCGCTCGTTGGCCGACGAGGAACAGGTCTTCACAGTGACCCTCGACGAAGCGCTCAAGGTCTACGCCGAGCCCAAGCGCCGGGGCCGCCAAGCCACCGCCAAGCCGCCGCTGCGCGAGCTGGCCCCGGATCCGGTGACCGGCAATCCGATGGTCGTCAAGGAGGGCCGTTTCGGACCGTATGTCACCGACGGAGAGGGCGTCAACGCATCGCTGCGCAAGGGGGACAGCGTGGAGACGCTCACCGCTGAACGCGCTGCTGAGCTACTCGCCCTGAAGCGCGCTAGTGCGCGCTCGTAAGGACGTAACAGCGTTACAGTATGTTACACTCCTCCGAGGGTGCCACAGCAAGCATGGCATCATGGCCTAGTGAGCGAGCCGATGTCGGATGCCTTGTTCGGGTTCGACGGCACCGAGTCGCCCCAGCTGCGGTCCGACCCGTCAGGGCGTGGCGGCTGGCGCGACGCGCCGGAGTTGCCGCCGTTGATGCTTCCCGCCATCCCGAACCTCAGCGTGACCCGGGAGGAGATTGCCGCTGCACTCGGTGAAGATCCGACCGGGCTGGCGGGTCACGACCCTGGCGCGATGCCTGCACAGCAACCTGCTGCCCCAACGGGCGTCCCCCACGCCAGTGCCCCCCACCCTAATGTTCCCCACACTAATGTCCCGCAGCCACACGTTCCCCAGGCAAGTGTTTCCCAGGCGCATGTCGCCCAGGCGCATGTTCCCCCGGTCGATGTCACAGCACCGCCGCTTGCTCCGTCCGCTCCGCAGTTAGGAGGGACACCAGCGGCCGGTGCGTCGGGCCACCGCCGACTGGTCGTCCCCACGCCGGTCCCGCCCGCTCAGCCGTCGCCGCCGCGCAGGCCCAGCGGCCTGCGTTACCGCCCGCCGCTGGCAGTCGGGTCCCGCACGCCCGTGCGGCTTGGTGACCTCCGTCGCCGAATCGGCCGTCAAGTCCCCGGCTTGCCGCTACGGACCCGGTCCAATGGGGGCGCAAGTGTCTTCTTCTTCATCGCGTTGATCATCTTTGGGGTGCTGGCGTACAGCATCATTGTTGGGATCGTGGAATCGGTACTCAGGCTCTTCCAGTGACCGGGCTCTTTCCGTAACCGGTGCCGGTAGCCCCGCTCAGCGGGCCGGATGCCGGTGCATGGCAGACTTCGCGCGTTACTCACCTGCGCGCGGGGGAGCTGTGATGCGTGCCGTCTTGGTTGTGCTGGCTCTGGTTGCTGTGTCGGCCAGTTGTTCGGCGGGGAGCGTGCAACCCGACGATGCCGACGCGGCGTCGGGGTTATCGGCCAGAGCACCGGACGATCCGATCCCGCCAGTGCGAAATCCCAAGGACCTGGCCGTCATACAGCCGTGCCTGTTGCTCACCCCGGCGCAACTCGAGGCCAATCGGATCGACCAGCCTGGCCAGCCCAAAAATGTCCTCGGCAGCACCGGATGCGAGTGGAGCGACAAGGCGCACACCCGCGAGTTCGCCGCGTTCGTGGACATCGGCAACGACGTGCTACGCAATGTCTATAGCGAGCGAAACACAATCCCGGTTCTCGAGGTGACTCAGGTGGTGGGACAGCCAGCGATCCGCACCAAAGATGACGTGGACGGCAGCAGCTGCTACTTCCGGGTCGCGGCGGCCGACGTGCAGACTCTGATCGTCAGGTTCACCTCGCTGCGCCAGGATCGCGAGGATCCGTGTGGCCCGGCGAAGATGTTCGCCGAGACCATCATCGGCAACCTGCCGCCGCTGAAGGGTTGAGGAGGTGCCACACTCCCTCTCTGTGGGTCACTGAGAGTCATCTGAGGCGGGGGTGCCAGTGGATAGGCGCCGCCGCAGGTGAGCCCTATGGCAGACTCTGCGCGAGCCGCTGACGACAGTGAGGGGGACACCACGATGAGTGAGCATGGCGGGTTCGGTGCTCCCACCCCGTCGGGCGGGATGACCGAGAACCTCAGCACGTGGAGCCATCCGCCGCTCGACGGGTCGGCGCCCGTTCAGGATCTGGCCCCGAGCCTGCTCGACCCGGCGCAACACTTCCGGATCGACCTGGACCAGGCCCCGCAGGCGATCGCCACCTTCCGGAAGACCGCGCAGGAAATGCGAGATCTTATGGTCGATGCCGCCCAGCTTGCCAACGTTACGCCGCCGGGCCTCGATGCGGTCAGCATCAACGCGGCGAGGGAGATCGGGCAGTGGACGGCCAGCGGGGAGCCGGGCTCGCTGCGTGCGGCGCTGGAGTCCGGCGCGATCCAGCTGGAGAAGGCAGCCGACGCCCTGGAGCGGTCACTGGCCCTGCACCGGAACACCGATGAGGTCAGCGTCCGCCCACCTGAGCCGGCCGGAGCTGTGATGCGCCGCGTCCCGGTTGTGCTGGCGCTCGCCGCCCTGCTGGCCGGCTGCTCGGCGGGTGGCGCGCCGCCCACCGGCGCGGGCGCGGCGCCGGCAGAGCACCGGCCGACCCGATCCCTGCGGTGCGGGATCCCAAAAACCTGGCGGGCATGCCGCCTTGCCGGCTGCTCACCCCGGCGCAGCTGGCGGCCAACCGGATCGACCAACCCGGCCAGTCCAAGGATGTCCTGGGCGCCCCCGGATGCGAGTGGGACAACAACGCACACACCCGTGAGATCAGGATCTTCGTCGATATCGGCACGGACGTGCTGCGCAACGTCTATGCCCAGCGGGCGACCTTCGCGGTCTTCGAGGTCACCCAGGTCGCCGGGCACCCGGCGATCCGGACCAAGGATCTCGTTGAAGGCACCAGCTGCTTTTTCCGGGTCGCCGCCGCCCAGACGCAGACGCTGAACCTCATGTTCACGTCGTTGCGGCAGGGGCTGGAGGAGCCGTGCGGACCGGCCAAGGCGCTCGCGGAGACCGTCATGGCCAATCTGCCACCGCTGAAGAGCTGAGGAGGGCAACGCCGATGGGCACGAGCATCGACTACGGCACGTGTCCCACACGAGACGATCTACCAGCACATCACCGGGGGACCGGGCAGCGCCGCGCTGGTGGACGTGAGCTGGGACTGCCAGAGCTTCGCGACGAAGCTGGAGGCGCTCCAGGACCTCGTGGACCAGGCGGTGCGCGGGATTGGCGCAGCGCAGCAGGGCGCAGCGGCCGATGCGGCTACGCACGCGACGATGGCGCTGATCCCGTGGCTCGGCGACATCGTCACTGCGGCGAACGGGATGGCCGCCCGAGTCTCCGAGCAGGCCGACTTCTTCGCCCACACCCGGGACAGCATGCCCGCCCCACATGAGGTCCCCGAGGTGTCTTTCAGCCAGGACCCAGGAACCTGGATGGCCGACCACGCCGTGGAATGGCTGCCCGGGATCCAGACTGAGCACGAGCGAGCTCAGGTGGCGGCCCAGCAGGCCGAGCAGCGCGCCCGGGAGCTGATGAGCGGCTATCAGGGTGCTTCGAATGAGAATCTGGCGGTTCGTCCGCACTTCCCCACGGCGCCGGCGGTGGTCTTCGAGGTGGCGCCGCCAGCCCCGGGCAGTGTCGGGGTCGGCGCGAATGGCGGTTGGAGTACTCACCAGAGGCCGGCACACTCGGGTCCGGCGCATCCGGTTCTGACATATTCGGCTCTGGCACACTCGGGTCCGGTCGCGGGTGAGCACGGAGTCAGCGCTCCACCGGCGGCCACCGCGCCACAGCTCGCGTCCGGCGTCCACCAGGTATCAGCCCCTGCGCCCACCGTGCCGCAGCTCGCTGGCGGCTACCCCAACCCGGGCGAGGAGCTGATGGGCGGATCAGACTCAGCCCGGCCGGCTGCCGCCGCACCATTCGGGCCATCCCCGATTCTCGCCGGGTCGGGCGCGGTTGGCGGGGACCGGATCCGCAGCGGATCGCGATTGTCCGGTGGTGGGGTGAGCCGAGACGGCGGCTTCGGACCCCGTCCCAGTACTGCGTTTGACTCCCCTCTGGGAGAGCCCCCTCTGGGCAGCACTGGGCATAGCAGCACTGGGCATAGCAGCACCGAGCAGGCCAACGCCGGGCGAGCGGCCCGAGGTGGCCCCGGATGGGCGGACGCTCCGCTCGGCGCAACCGGTGGCTCAGGCCGGGCCGGAGGCACTGAGCACCGGCGGCCCAGTTACCTGATCGAGCAGGACACCAGCGCCATCGTCGGTGAGCTACCCCGGGTCGCCCCACCGGTCATCGGTGCCGAGGAGGACTACCGGTGACCTCGGCAGCGTCGGTCGTCGGCGCGACCGGCGGAGGGTTGGAACTCACCACTGACGAGTACCTGCTGGCGTGGCACCATCTCCGGCTGGGCTTGGTGCACTGGAACCTCCAACCGCCTGGTGGATCTCCATTGTCTTCCGGGAAGCAGCGCACGGTGGAGGAACGCACGGCTGCCCAGCGGGGGGCATGGGAAGCGCTACGGGCCTGCGGTCTGGCCGGTACCCGGCAGCTTGCCCCGGAACTCGAGGATGCTCTGCACCTTATCGCCCGACCGGCGGCAGAGCTCAACGCCCGGCTCGACCTGCCCGACGGCAAGCGCTCGGTCGTGGGGTGTGTCCGGGGCGAGCACGCTGCCGTCGCCGAGCTCAGCGAGTTCGGGATGCGCATCCGGGGTGCCCGGAGCACTGCTCTGCCCACCGCGGTGGCCGAGGTCATCCCCGACCGGCCGATGGGTAGCGGGACGGCGGTGTCGGTGCCCGCCGAACTCCTTTCTGATCACCAGGGGATGACCGGGACCGAGGTGGAGCGCGCCTTGCTGCGTGGCAGACTGCGGCCGGATGACGCGCACCGCTTCCGCACCATGCTGCAAGGTCCCAAGCTCGGCGGGGGAAAGTTCGGCGCAGCCCGGCGTGACCGGCAGGGCAGCAGATGCGTCGCGGAGTTCGTGGTCACTTATTACGAGACCGAGCGCGGCGGCTACACGATCGAACAGAAACGCGGGGTCGATCGCAGTCGCTGGTACACGTTGGCCCCGGCGTCACGCCCTCAACTCGCGCAGCGGCTGGCACACCTGCTTGACTCGATTCGGATATAACGGTAATGCGCCATCACCGCTAACCACGTGGAGCAGAATGGACCGCCAAGCCGAGCACGACCTGGCGGGGTCCACCGCGCAGCGGGTGCGCGGGGTGCTGGCCATTCCCGCGTTCCGCCGGCTCTGGGGCGTCACGGCGATCACCGCGATCGCGGAGTGGCAGTCCCTGCTGGCGCTGTCCGCGCTGGCCACCCAGCTGACCAGCGGCTACCGGGCGCAGAGCTTCGCGCTCGGCGGGGTGGTCGCCACCAAGCTGCTGCCCGCGATGGTGCTCGGTCCGCTGGCCGGGGCGCTGGCCGACAAGCTGGACCGTCGGCACGTGATGGTGGTCTGTGACGTGCTGCGGGCCGGTCTGTTCCTTTCTATCCCGTTGGTCGGCGAGCTGGCCTGGCTGTTCGCGGCGACTTTCCTCATCGAGCTCTGCGCGCTGTTCTGGATTCCGGCCAAGGACGCCTCGATCCCCAATCTGCTGCGCCGCCCCGTCCAAGTGGAGACCGCCAACCAACTGGCGTTGATCATGACATACGGGGTGGCTGTGCTGGTCGCCTCCGGGGTGTTCAGCGTGCTGTCCAAGCTCGGCCCGGTACTCAGCCGGGCGGAGCTGATCCATGGTGTCGAAGGATCGGCCTATCTGGCGCTGAGCCTCAACGGTATCGCCTACGCCTTCTGCGCGCTGGTGGTCGGCACCCGGATCCCGGAGATCTCGGGCCGGGCCGTGACCCGGCGCGGCGCCCAACCCGGCCTGCTCGCGATGCTGCGCGACGGTGTGGTTTTTGTCCGTGGCACGCCTCTCGTCCGTGGTCTGGTCACCGGGATCCTCGGCGCCTTCGCTGCAGGCGGGGCCGTCATCGCGTGTGCGAAGCTCTACTCCACCAGCCTGGGCGGTGGCAACGCCGCATACGGGCTGCTGTTCGCGTCGCTGTTCGTCGGTCTCGGTCTGGGCATGGCGCTCGCGCCACTGGCGGCCCGCCGGATCCGGCACCGGGGGTTGTTCGGGCTCGCCATCGTGGCAGCCGGGCTGGCGCTGGTCGCCGTCGCGCTGGCGCCGCACCTGATCGCCGCCCTGGCTGCCGTCATCCTGGTCGGTTGTGCTGCGGGTGTGGCGTTCCTGACTGGTCTGACCATCATCGGGGCGCAGGTCGCCGATGAGATGCGGGGCCGCACCATCGCGTTCGTCCAGTCGCTGGTCCGGCTGGACCTGCTGGCCTCAATGGCCCTGGTCCCGTTCGCGGTCGGGCTGGTCCAGCAGCGCACCATCACCCTGTTCAGCGAGCGGATGACCATCGACGGCACCCGCCCGGTACTGCTGTGCGCCGGGCTGCTGGCGGCCGCCGTCGGCCTGATCGCGCACCGCCAGATGGACGACCGGCTTGACGGGTCGCTGCTGGCTGACTTGCGCACCGTGCTGCGCAGGCGTTCCCCGTCTGGTCCTCCGGGAGGTCGGGGATGAGCGTGTGGGTCGGCCTGGTCGGGCAGGATCCGGCGGTCGCCACCCTGGTCGAGGCCGCCCGGTCGGCAGCCGGCACCGGATCGGCTGGATCGATGCGGTCGGTGGGGGCGATGACCCACGCCTGGCTGTTCACCGGCCCCCCGGGCAGCGGTCGTTCGGTCGCGGCGCGGGCTTTCGCCGCCGCGCTGCAGTGCACCGATCCGCAGGCCGGACCGGGGTGTGGCACCTGCCAGGGCTGCCGGACCACGCTGGCCGGCACCCACCCCGACGTCCGTCAGGTCGTCCCCGAAGGCCTGTCCATCTCGGTGGCGGACATGCGCGCTCTGGTCGCTGGCGCGTCCCGGCGGCCCTCGGCGGGCCGGTGGCAAGTGCTGCTGATCGAGGATGCCGACCGACTCACCGAGGGCGCGGCCAACGCTCTGCTCAAGGCCGTGGAGGAGCCCCCGCCGCGCACCGTGTTCCTGCTCTGCGCGCCGTCAGATCACCCTGACGACATCGCGGTGACGCTACGCTCGCGCTGCCGGCCGGTGGGGTTGCGGACCCCCCCTGCCACGTCGGTCGCCGACGTGCTGGTGGCGCGTGACGGGTTGGCCGCTGACACCGCGCGATGGGCCGCCTCGGTGTGCGGCGGCCACGTCGGCCGCGCCCGCCGGCTAGCCACCGATCCTGAGGCCCGGGCCCGCCGGGAGGCGGTGCTGCGGGTGCCGACCGCGCTGCGCTCGCCCGCAGATGTGTTCGCGCTGGCTGATGCACTGGTCGGAGCCGCCGAATCGGAGGCCAGCGGTGTGACTGCGGCTCGCAATGCGGCCGAGACCGAGGAACTGCAGACGGCCCTGGGGGCCGGTGGCACGGGAAAGGGAGCCGCGGCAGCTACCCGGGGCGCCAAGGGTGCCATCCGGGAGCTGGAACGCCGGCAGAAATCCCGGGCCACCCGCGCCCAGCGCGATGCGCTGGACCGCGCGCTGGTCGACCTGGCCGGCTTCTACCGCGACACCCTGGTGACTACCTGGGGCGCCGCGGTGGCCCTGACCCACCCCGACCGGGCCACCGACATCGCCACTGTCGCCGCCCAGTCCAGTCCCGAATCGCTGCTACGGATGCTGGAGGCGGTGCTACGCTGCCGCGAGGCGCTGGAGCTCAACGTCAAACCACGGATCGCCATCGAGGCGCTGATCAGCGCGCTGCAGAGTAAGTAGGCCGGCCAGGTGTGAGGTTCCACCGCTCGTTATACTGATCGCCGCTGCCGGGCAGCGCCGCCTTAGCTCAGTCGGCCAGAGCGGCTCACTCGTAATGAGCAGGTCCGGGGTTCGATTCCCCGAGGCGGCTCCACCTCCCACCTGCGGTTTCCCGCAGTGTGGGAGACTGGGGTGGGGCACTGTTCACCAGTAGCGTTCCGGTCATTGTGAAGAGACGTGAACGGGGCAGCGTCGTCAAGCACGGGAACGCCTGGCTGGTCCGGGTCTCCGCCGGGACCGACCTGGTTACGGGCAAGCGGTTGTGGTTGTGCGGGACCTGTGGCTCCGTGGCGGGTAGCGGCATCCGTCGGTGGACGGGGAAGGGATCAGCGTCCTTCACGGCGGTGTGAGGCCCGCATCGCCGTTGGCCGGGGGCGGTCCTCCTGTCCGGTACCCCGGCTTTGGCGGGTCTCCCTGCGGGGGTCGCGGGGGCTTGGCCTGCTCCCCCGTGGAAAGGGGAGCAGGCCAAGCGGATTAGAACGGTGGTTCGTCGGTGCCGGTGGGCCGGTCGGCATCGCCGCTGGTGCGCTGGGCGCGAGCGATCATCACGGTAGCGAACTTGAGGGAGGCGCCGATGTCGTCAACGTCGAGTTCCAGGGTGGTGCGCTTGTCGCCCTGGCGGATTTCGTAGGGTTCTGAGTCGGTCAGGCGGGTGTGATCCCGTCAGGGACCCCGGTACGGGGCTTGTCTCACCCGCCTGGCTGGGTCAGGTTCATCGGCGCGTGCGCCCGCGTTCTGCTGACCTTCGGGCGCTCCACAGATCACCGAGTACGAAGAGGGGGATCACCCAACGAACCGGCTACCGGTCACCGACCTATCAGAACCCGGGCGGTGACACTGCGCCATCGGTGCCGTTGAGGGCTGATCCCGTGGGGCCGAGGACCCGAGTCTGGCCGACCTACCGCGACCGCTCCGCTTTACCGCCATGGAAACTAGGTAGTCGCCGCCTGCGCGGCTCCGTAGCAACTTACCGGCCTTTTCTCGACGTGCGTATAACCGGTGTCGTGTCGAGGGCGGTGGTGTCGAACCAAACCCGGTACCCGGCACGCTGCGGGTGGCTTCCCACTACCTACGCTCATCCCCAACTGGGGTGATCACCAGCGACAATGCTGATCGGACAGCATCTACGCAAGCCCCGCGGGAGGCTGCGGGGTAGGTACTGGAGTTGCTGGAACCTCAGTAACTGTCTGCCGCGATCCGTGTAGTTAAATAGTCAACTTCATGGCTAAGTGATGGGATGCAAAGTTAGGTGCGAATTCATGTTGTCAGGCGACCTATTTCTGGCCATAGTTGATGATTAGCCGAATCGGCACGGTGTCGATGAGGTGTGTTATTTCCCGGCCTCATTGGGGGAACCACGAGGAGGATTTCATGTCTGACGCAGTGAGCTTTGTGGAGATCGACGGACAGCTCGTAGAGCTGCTTCCGGCGCGCACCGTCATGTCCATGTTCGCCCTCGGTCACGGTGGTGGCGGCGATGGTGGCGTCGGCGGCGCTGGCGGCAAGGGCACCGGGGGCATCGGCCTCAACATCCTGAACATCGACGTGCTGGGCGACCAGACCAACAGCGCCGCTGACGGCATTGGCGGCGCCGGTGGCAGCGCTAACGGAGGCCGTGGCTGAGCCACCGACAGCTGGATTGAGCCGGTGATCGCGTGCGGTGCCGTTGACTGGAACGGCACCGCACGCTCGGCGGTAACATTGAGGGCAGTACTGGGGCAGCCGACCACAGTCTGAGCCACGCATACCACCGCACGATCATGTAATCGTGTGCGATGCTTTTACGTGCAGGCTGCCCAGCGCCAGGACCCGCCCTTCTTGTACGCCCGCGTCGCGCCCATTGCTTGCCGAATCGGGTCTGACCGTGGTGCGGCCGCGCGGAGTAACAGGCCTCCATGGCCCCCATCGACAGCATCCGTTCTGCTGACCTTCGGGCGATCCACAGGACTACGAGCACCAGGCAGCGGAGTGGCATCAGAGTCGTCTCGCACAGGGTTGAGCGAGTCAGGACTCTGCTTGTGCGCGAGCTCCCGTTTGGCGCTTCAGAAAGCGAGCGCCTGGCGCATGTGCATGGGGACCGCGCCCGCTGCGGTCGGGATCGAACGGACGACCTACCGCTTACAAGAAGGATGCGTGATCCACGGTTCGCTGTCTGCCGCTGGTCAGACTGCCCTCGTCCCTGGCTGTGGTGCACTCCGTGGACCCCGACGACGAGGTTTCGCAGTTATCGTGATTGGCAGACTGTCCACAGCGGACAGTGCTCATCTGACAGGTGCCCGCCGTGAGGTGAGCCAAGCCATGATGCCGTCGGTGATGGCGGCCGCGTAGCGGGCCCGGCCTTGTGGTGTGGAAACCAGTGCGGCCTCCTGCGGGTTGCGCATGTTGGCGCATTCGATTAGCGCTGCCGGGATCTGGGCGAGGTTGAGCCCAGCAAGGTCGGAGCGGGGGTATAGCCCGTGGGAGCCGATGTAGTGAGCGGCGGTGAAGCCGTCCCCGCGCAACGCTCTGGCCAGGGTTTGGGCTAGGGCAGCCGACGGTGGGCCCTGGCTGTGGTTCAACGGGGGGTCGGAGTAGGAGACGTGGAAACCGTGCCCGGACGGTGCCGCCCCGTCGGCGTGGATGGAGACCATCGCCTCAGCGCCTGAGCGATTCGCGATCGCGGCGCGGTCGTTCACGCACGGGCCAACCCCGGCGTCGTCCGGTCGGGTCAGCACCACCCGCACGCCGCGCGCGGTCAGCGCATGACGGACCCGGAGCGCGACATCCCAGGTGAAAGCGTGCTCGGGGTAACCGCCGTCAGTGGAGGTGCCGGTGGTGTCGCACGCCTTGGTGCCGCCGCGGCCGTTGGGGACCGGGCGGTTGAGCGCCGCCGGGTGCGAGGCGTTGGCGCCGTTGTGTCCGGGATCGAGCACCACCGTGGTCCCCTCGGGCGTCGCCGGCAGGGTCGGGGAGCTGGACGGAGACTCGAATAAGACGGAGTCGGATAGGCCGGGACGGGTGGTGGCTGAGGCGGGAAAGATCGACAACACGACCGCCCCCCACGCAGCGAGCGGAACCAGGCACGAGACGAGCATCCGCGGCGGAACGCTGCACAGTACCGAACCCCTCATCACACCTCATCCGCAGTCATAGTGTCCCCGTGATCCTTGGGCACTGTACGGCTCCGGTGTCGGTGTGGCCGGTTGCTGGGCCTCATAATCCCGAAAGTGTCGCTTAGTCCTAGGTCATCCTGTCCAGGTGGCGCATCTACAACAAATAGCCCCGGAGTTGCGCCGTCAATGCCCGGCAACTGATAGGAGTGTGCATCAGTTCGTGGATAGGAACGTGGATGACGATCATCAATGTTTGTCCACTGTGGATCGACTAAGCAGGACGAGGTGTTGGGGTTGGGCGTGGCATGTCACGGGCAGGGTGGGTTGTAGGGCAGGTCCGTTGAGACGTACTGCTCCCACTTCGCTGGGGTGAGAGTGTTCGTGGTGGTAGCGCAGATTCGCTGGATTTCTTGGTCAGCGTTCATTTCCCACAGCCGAACCGTCTGGTCGGCGCTGCCGGTGGCCAGGGTGTGCCCGTCAGGGCTGAACGCCACTGCCCTGACCAGGTCGGTGTGGCCGGTGAGGGGTTGGCCCAGGGATGTGGGATGGGTCGGGTCGGTGAGGTTCCACAGCCGCACGGTCGCGTCGGTACTGCCGCTGGCCAGGGTGTGCCCATCGGGGCTGAACGCCACCGCGTCAACGTAGTTGGTGTGGCCGGTCAAGGGTAGGGCCAACGACGTGGGGTGAGCCGGGTCGGTCACGTTCCACAACCGCACGGTCCCGTCGTAGCTGCCGCTGGCCAGGGTACGTCTATCGGGGCTGAACGCCACCACGTTGACGTAGTTGGTGTGGCCGGTCAAGGGTCGGGCTAGGAGGGTGGGGTGGGCCGGGTCGGTCACGTTCCACAGCCGAACGGTCCGATCGCCGGCGCTGGCCAGGGTGCGCCCATCAGGACTGAACGCCACCGCGTGGACGATGTCGGTGTGGCTGGTCAGGGGTTGGCCCAGGGGTGTGGGGTGGGCCGGATCGGTGACGTTCCACAGCCGAACCGTCCGGTCGTCGCTGCTGCTGGCCAGGGTGCGCCCATCGGGGCTGAATGCCACTGCGGCGACGTAGTTGGTGTGGCCGGTGAGGGGTTGGCCCAGAGGTGTGGGGTGGACCGGGTTGGTCACGTTCCATAGCCGTACGGTCTGGTCACCGCAGCTGGCCAGGACGCGCCCATCGGGACTGAACACGACCGCGTTGACCCAGTTGGTGTGGCCAGTCATGAGCGCAGACGGGATATTCCACAGCCGCACGGTCTGGTCGCTGCCGCTGGCCAGGGTGCGCCCATCGGGGCTGAACGCCACCGCATTGACGCCGTTGGTGTGGCCGGTCAGAGGTTGGCCCAAGAGCGCGGGGTTGGCCCGGTCAGTCATGTTCCACAACCGCACGGTCTGGTCCGCGCTGCCGCTGGCCAGGGCGCGCCCATCCGGGCTGAACGCCACCGAGAAGACGGACTCGGTGTGACCGATTAGGGGTCGGGCTAGGGAGGTGGGGCGGGCCGGGTCGGTCACGTTCCACAGCCGCACGGTCTGGTCTCGGCTGCCGCTGGCCAGGGTGTGCCCATCAGTGCCGAACGCCACCGCGCCGACAGCATTGGTGTGGCCGGTCAGGGGTTGGCCCAGTGGTGTGGGGTGGGCTGGGTCGGCCACACTCCACAGCCGCACCGTCCGGTCACTGCTGCCGCTGGCCAGGGTGTGCCCATCGGGGCTGAACGCCACTGCCCTGACCAGGTCGGTGTGGCCGGTGAGGGGTTGGCCCAGTGGTGTGGGGTGGGCCGGGTCGGTGACGTTCCACAACCGAACTGTCCGGTCGCCGGCGCTGGCCAGGGTGCGCCCATCAGGACTGAACGCCACAGCGGTGACCGAGTAGGTGTGGCCGGTCAGGGGCGGGCGCAGCGGTGTGGGGTGGGCCGGGTTGGTCACGTTCCACAGCCGCACGGTCCGGTCGCCGCCGGTGGCCAGGGTGCGCCCATCGGGGCTGAACGCCACCGCGTTGACGTAGTCGGTGTGGCCGGTCAAAGGCGGGCCCAGTGGGGTGGGGTGGGCCGGGTCGGTCACGTTCCACAGCCGCACCGTCCGGTCGGCGCTGCCAGTGGCCAGGGTGCGCCCATCAGGGCTGAACGCCACTGCCTTGACGATGTTGGTGTGGCCGGTCAGCGGGGTCAACAAGGCCGCATTTCCCAGGGCCACCAGGGACGTGTAGAGGTCCGGAGTCTGGCGGATGCGGTAGGCGGTGAGGTCGAGTTGCGCCGCGAGGGATACGTCAGTGCTGCGCAGTCGGTCAGTTTGGGTGGTGATCTGGTTGAAGATGGCGGTGTCGCGTTGTGCCTGTGCGGTGCCGCGTTGTTGGAAGGCGTATATCGACGCGGCGCTCACGAGCAGCAGCAGGGTTGACAGTACGGCGATGGTGCGGGTGCGGCGACGCCGTTCGCGCTCCTGGACGGCGTGGACGCGCCGGCTGGTGGCGTCGAGAAACGCTTGAGCCTCCTCATCGAGTTCGACGAGAGCAGGCGCGGCCGGGTTGTGGCTGCCGCCGTTGCCGGTCATTCCCAGCGCGGCGCGGGTGGCGGTGAGCCGCTCGGCGTCCCAGAGGAAATGCTCGGACCGGTGTGCGGTGGTCCACTCAGCGGCCGCTTGCTCGACTGCCCGGTCGGCGCGCAGGGCGGCGGTGATCTCGGCGGTGGCGGTGTCCAGTGGCCGCCACCCGGTGAGCAGGGCCTCGTGAGCCACCGTGAGCCACACCTGACCATCATCATCGGTATCGCTGAGCAGTAGGCGGCGCTCGACGAAGACCCGCACTGCGACACGCAGCGGCACAGCGAGGCTGGTAAGCCTGATTCGCCGTCGGCCGCGGCGGCCGGTGGCATCCACGGTGACCAGGCGGGTGAGCCCGGCCAGCACCTCGCGTTCGGTCAGGCCGCTGGCCCGGACCGCCTCGGCGAGCGCGGCATCGGCATGCCGGGTCAGTGCTCCCTGGACACCGCCGAGGTCGTGGTAGTGGGACAGGGTCAATCTGCCTCCGGCGGACAGGCCATCAGCCAACTCGCGCAGGATGAAGGCAAGCAGGGGCAGGGCCTCTCCGCTGTCGGTCTCGGCGACCAGCGTAGCCGCCAGTCCGTCATCAAGACGAAGCCTGGCCACTGTGGCGGGCCCCTCGATGACATCGCGCAACATCTCCCGGTCCAACGGGCCTAACACATAAGCCTCGATCGACACACCAGCCAACTCGGGGAGATGACGCAGGTCATCAAGGAACTCCGACCGCATCGCCACAACAACCTGCACTGGACCAGCGACCGCGTCGCGCAGCAGCCGCGCGAATCGCTGCCGGGCGGCCAAGGTCGTTCGGGTGAACAACTCCTCGGCCTGATCGATCGTCACCAGCAGCCGCCGCCGCGTGCCCGGGCCGGCGACTAGCAGATCCTCGGCCACATCCCGGAGACCCTCGGTGCCAGCGTCGAGCCTGCCGCGGACATCGCTGGCTGACCAGCCCATCCCCCGACGGTGGGCGGTAGCCGCCAGCACCCGGGCCAGCTCAGGCAGCGGATCGGTTCCCGGCACCAGTGTCGGCACGGTCAGCCATGCTGGGTCACTGTCGAGCAGCGGGACCACCGCAGCGTTGAGCAGCGAGGACTTCCCACAGCCCGACGGCCCAACGATGGCCAGCACCCCACCAGTGCCGCCCAGGGCGCGCAACCGGTTGCCCACCTCGCGAGCCTCCCCAGCGCGACCGAAAAACACCCGGCTCAGCTCTGCGGTGAACGGCTCCAACCCCGGGAAGGGATTCTCGCCCTCCCGCCACACACCTTCCCCGTCATCCAGCAACCGCACCGCCTGCAGCACTCGGACACGGGCTTGCTCGGGACCAGCCTCGTAGTCCGCGTACTGCAGGCGCGGCATCAGCGGATGCACCACGCCAGCCTCAGCGCGCAACGGAATCAGCCGGCACCCCAGCGCACCCGCGATCCCCACCTCAGCGGAACACCAGTTCGACGCCACAAACGACGACGTCACCACCCCGATCACCGCATCAGCCCGCCGCAACTCGCCGTAGAGGCGTTGCTCCCAGTCCTCACCGACGCCGATCCCGTCGCGAAGATCATGATCGAGAAACGGCTCGTGACCGGCTGCCCGCAGCCAACTCGACACCTCATCGGCGACCGGCCGGTCCGGGGTGGCATAGCTGATGAAGACGTGAGCCACAATCACCCCCGTGTAACGTCACGGCCGACGATACGGGCAACCCCACAGCCGACACGACGGAAATTCGCGGGACGCGGGGTTGCCTGATCATCTCGGGACCCCTCCCGTGACCGAGGAACCGGGACAGGTGCGGGAAAACCTGGGTGGCCCCCACAGGAGAGGCCACCCACGCGAGGCGGATCAGAACGGTGGTTCGTCGGTGTCGGTGGGCCGGTCGGCGTTGCCGCTGGTGCGCTGGGCGCGAGTGACCGTGACGGTGGCGAACTTAAGCGAGGCGCCGACGTCCTCCACGTCAAGCTCCAAGGTGGTGCGCGTGTCGCCCTCGCGGGTTTCGTAGGTTCTGGAGCGCAGCCGTCCGGTGACCACGACGCGGGAACCCCGAGTCAGGCTCTCGGCGGCCTGGCGCTACACGGTGCAGCGCAGGAAGAGGGCCTCACCGTCCGCCCAGCCGCCCGAGGCCTTGTCGAACCGGCGGGGCGTGGTCGCGACGGTGAGGTTGGCTATCGCGGTGCCGCTGGGGGTGAAGCGGAGTTCGGGGTCGCTGGTCAGGCTACCGGTGATGGCGAGGGTCATCTCGTTCCTCCCCCTTCGGCTGTCACCAGGCAGCAGGGCGATTGGTGAAGATCGGGTGGAGGTCCTGGGTGATCCCCCACGAGAGGGACCACCCAGGCGAGGCGGGTTAGATAGGGTGGTTCGTCGGTGTCGGTGGGGGGCCGGTCGGTGTCGGCGTTGGTGCGCTGGGCGCGGGTGAGCGTGACGGTGGTGTTACTCGAGGGAGGCGCCGATGTCCTCGACGTCGCCCGCACGGCACACCCCGTATCGCTGTCGAGGTCCCCACCGAGGGGTTCGGTCTCGATCACTGCGGTCGGGCCGAGGTGTCACCGGAGCGCTGCGGCAAAGCAAGCCCGCCATGGCGAGGGATCGTGATCTGCGCTTTGTCCATGCTGGCTCAATCGAGCGCCCGGCGGCGAGCCCTCGGTATAGGAGTCCGGTGAACTCCCGGCACTGCTTATTATTTACGCGGTCAGGCCAGCACATGACCGCGGCCGCTACCCGCTGCGCGGGTAGGTGCAGGGTCAGTGATCCGCAGAAGTTGAGTACGAGGATCGAGGGGCGGTGCCGTGTGAACAGCAGAGTCTTTACGAGGTGGGCGTGCTGTACGGAGATCAGCTCGCCCCTGTGGGTCAGAAAGATGGCGCCATCTTGGCGAAGTAGAAGTGATTGACCATGGCAGTCGCGGTCACGATCCACGGGTAAGCCACCCCGTGGTGGAGTTGCGCCGCTTCTCAGTGCGGAAGATCCGGGCCTTCTCCTGTGCCCGACCGATGAACAACACTCCCTCCGAACCGTCGGATGGGGCCAGGTACTCGTGCATGACGTCGTCCTTGCGCTGACCCTTGACGAAATCGATCAGCGGCAGGCCGTGATCGGCGGCATATCGATCAAAATCGCCAACCGACCCGCCATCGCTCGAAAAGCGTCATCCTCATCGCGCACAACCCCAGGCTAATCGGCGACACAATTCGACCGGAACGACACGCGGTGCTCTACAAACATTCACTCGAATGGATTACTTATTACTTTAAGATTCATTAGTGCGATACTTGAGCGAGACTTAGTGCGATACTTGAGCGAGACTTAATCTGCATAGGTTAAAATTTGCACTTGCTGTGGTTTTCTGGCGCTACGGAGTCCGACACGCGGCCGAGGAGAGTCATGCCATTACGGGTGATGGTCATCGGTGCTGGGCTCGGCGGGCTGGCCCTGGCCAGCGCGCTAGCTCGAGCCGGAGTGGACGTGATCGTGTACGAGCGCGATCCGGCGTCCGACTCCCGCGCCCAGGGCGCCCGCTTCCACGTCGACGACCGAGGTGTGCGCGCGCTGCGTGCGTGCCTGTCGGCGGAGCAGTTCGCCTTCTTCGAGGCGACCACAGGCCCGCCGAGCGAGAGCCGTCGGGAGATCGGCCAGGTGGACGGCCGCTGGGAGCTCCTTGAGAAGCGCCCGTTCACCGGCACGGACGGTATCCCGGACAAGGCGCGGCCGGGATGGCCGGCGAGCCGCTGGCTGGTGCGCCGCCTGCTGATGTCGGGCGTCGCCGATCGGGTGCGGTTCGGAAAGGAGCTGGTGCGCTACGAGCCGCGCCCGGACGGCGGTGTTCGCGCTATGTTCGCCGACGGTGGCACCGACGTCGCGGACGTCTTGGTCGGCGCGGACGGCGTCGGCTCGGTGGTGCGCCGGCAGTACCTGCCGAACGCCGGGGTCGCCGACACCGGGATTCGATGGCTGGGCGGCAAGACCCCGCTGACCGCCCAGGTGCTGGCAACCGGCATACTGGACCTGATCGAGGGCAGCTTCACCATCACCGAGCTCGATGAGGTGGGCATGATCCTCGGGGTCGTCCGGTTCCAGGAGCCGCCGACGGTGGCGGCGGCGCGGCTGTTGCCCGGTTTCGATCCCGGCGACACCGAGGACTACGTGATGTGGGCGGTGCTGCCCGGCCGAGAGCGAGTTGACCGGTCCGGCGTCGATCTGCACACCGCCACCGGCGCCGAGATGTGGGCGCTGGTCACCGAGCTGACCCGCCGCGCCCATCCGGACCTGCGACTGATCATCGACCAAGCGTGGCCCGAGCAGAGCTACAGCGTGCAGGTGGCCACGGCGATCCCCGGCGAACCGTGGCCGCCCAGCACCGTGACGCTGCTGGGCGACGCCATTCACGCCATGCCCCCGAACGGGGGCTCCGGGGCCAACACCGCGTTCCAAGACGCGCGCCGGCTCGCGGCCAAGTTCATCGCTGTCGATCGCGGAGAACTTGACCTGCTGTCGGCGGTGGCCGATTACGAGGACCAGATGCGGCGCGACGGATTCGAAGCCGTCAACGCAGCGGTGCGCGGTATATCGTCTTTCGTTCTTCGCGCTCATCAGGAGTAAACCCGTGCCACCCACGACTGCTCACTTCAATGGGAGCGTCAACCTGACCGACGCCGAGACGGTGATGCGAGAGATCGCCTCGAGGGTGCCCTCTGACATACACCGCGCCAGTTATTTAGTGACTACAATCGTCGTCGCATGCGGCACGTCGCCCCTGGTGCCCCTGAGCAACCACCACCGCTGAACACGCCACCCCCAGCCACCAAAGCGACCGTACGCCGGACATCGTCATCCACGGGCACGCCATTACTGGATCCCGCTGGGGATCCGTTTACGGGCCGCTCGGGCGTGGCCTGCGCCAGCACCCGCGCACGGTCAGTGGCTCCTTGAGCGAATGAGGGCGATCGGTGTGGGGGCGGCTCTTGGTCTGGTCACCGGTTAGGCGACGAAGATAGCGTTGTCCGGCCAGGTCGCTTCCGGCAATTCACTGACCTGCTGGAAGGCCAGCTGTGGAACACCGTCCGGGGTTTTCAGCGCCAGCCAGTCGCCGCCACGCTCATCGACTTCTCTCGCCTCCGGTGGCTCCTCACCCGGCCGGTAGACCAACCCCAGAAGGCGTCGGTAGAACTCCGCCAGGGATCTGGCGTCAGTGCGGTCCAGCATCACCTGCCGCAGACTGGGCATGCTCTCTCGAGCGACGACGTAGATCACCTCCGCAGCCATTCTGCAGCCGGTCATCTTCTTCCACACGAGCCAGCAGCACCGTCCGGCCATCGGTAGATGAGGACGTCTTGACGGTCTCGTTGGGCAGGCGCCGAGGTTGAACGTGTGTCGATAAGGATCGGATATGACTCAGTCCGGGCCTAGGTGACGCGGGGTGAGCAGGATTTAAAAGCTATCCATGGAACGCGCGCCGGGGGTCGTCAACGGCTTCCAGCAGTGGCATGACGCTGGTCGCGGCCGGCACGTCGTCGATGAGGTGCCAGCGGGTGTTGCGGTCGGGCCAGTACAGTCGCCATCCCGCAGCGCTGTGACGCAGTCGCGCGAGGGGACGGGCGGTCCATTGCGGGCCGAACGGTGTGTCGGGGGCGTCCCAGGGCACCCGGCGTTCCACCAGGATCACGTCGTGGCCGCGGATCTCGTGCTCTAGGCGTACCTGATGCCGTGCACGCTCGGGGATCCGCTGCTGGCACCAGCGCTGGACGCGGGTGAGGTCGGTCTCGGGGAGATCGATGGCCACCCGGGCAGACTATCGGTTGACATCGGTGAGGTAGCGGTGCAGGGACGGCTTGGGGATCGCGGTGTTGGTGGCGATCTGGCCAGGGCTGTGGCCCCGGCCGTGGAGTAGCCGCGCGTACTCGATCTTGTCTGCGGGGTGGGCGATGGGGCGGCCGGCGCGCCGACCGGCGGCTTCGGCGACGTGCGGGCGTGCGCGGCGCGTTCGGCGGTATAGGTGCGTTCCATCTCAGCGAACAGCGCCCACAACAGCGAGGAGATGCGTCAACCGGATGCTGTGACCGCCTGCCGCCGAGCTGCCGAGGCTGCAGTCGCACTGGGGTCAGGCGCTGATCCAATTGATAAGCTCATGTTCGTGGCTGAGGACGAGGGCCGGGCTGCACGAGCGAAACGTCTGCCTTATGTGCCGCTGCCGAGGGGCCTCATCGACCCTCGCGAACAGGCACGGACGGTGTTCGATGCAATCGCCGTCCTCTACGACGCGGCACGGCCGGATTACCCGCCTGAGGTGTTTGCCGAGCTTCAGGCCCGGTGCAACCTCGGTCCAGCCAGTCAAGTGCTTGAAATCGGCTGCGGCAGCGGGCAGGCTACCCGCTCTCTCGCCGAAAGCGGCTCTGCGATCCACGGTCTCGAACCCGGTCCAGTGCTCGCCGACGAGTGTGGTGGAGTGGGCGAATTTTTCCTTGGTCAGTCCGACGACGGTCCGCAGCACGAGCAACGTCCGGGGGTCGTCTTCGAGGACGCGGGTGAGCGACGCGGGGTCCACACGGGCGAAATTCTCAGTTGCGGCGACAGCGGTGGCGTAGACATCCCGGAAGTAGTCGGTCTCGTAGAATGGGGCTTGGTGAATGTAGGCAAAGTCAGGGGCCAGGTGGGGTACGTAGCCCTCGCGGGCGACGCGTGCCCAGATTTGTGAGTGGTCGGCTGTACCGTGATTGTGTGTCACGAGCCTGATCTGGGCGACGCGTTTATCCCAGCTCGGGGCTGTGAGAATCTTGTGGACGGTCTCCTCGATGCTGGGCAACTCAGCCGGCGTCCACGAGTGATCCGGGGATGTTGTCGGCCTGGTTGGTCGCAATGCGGTGTTGCGCCTCGGTGGCGAAGTTCTGGTGCAGTTCCAGGCCGCCGGCACGGCGGCCATGGCGGCGCGCTACTACGATCGTTGTGCCACCGCCAGCGAACGGGTCGATGACGATGCCATTGGGGGGACAGGTGGCGCTGATGAAGAAGGACGCGAGGCCTTCGGGCATCGCAGCGGTGTGCGCCACGCCGTAGTGCTGGTTATAGGTCTGGGGCACACTGACCACGTTCCCCGGGTCAGCGCCGCCATGGCGATAGGTCGTGGTGCGGTCGCGGCCGAACCCTGCCGCAGTGTTCCGCCGGCCGTGAGCGTCGAGCTTCCGGCGGTCGATCTCAACCGTGCTGGTCTTGTAAGGCACCCGGATGGCGTTCAGGTCAAAGTACGGTTTCGCTCCGCGGGCGAAGTGATAGACGTACTCGTAGGCGTCCTTGGTTCGGGGTCCGAACCGGCCGGGCACCGCATTTGGTTTGGCCCAGATGTAGGTTTCCAGCCACCGCCAGCCCATATTCTGCAGCGCGATGACGAGCTGGTAGACGTAGGGGTGGCGTTGACCTTTGAGCGGGCCGTTCTTGGCGACTCGGTTCTTGATGTTCAACACGAGTGAACCGGACTCGCAGGTCGCATTGTACATTGCGCGCGCAAACGGTAGGAACCACTCAACGTAACGGTCAGGGTGGATCCGGGAGTAAGCCCGGGCGTCGGCGTAGGGAGGCGACGTGAAGAACAAATCGACACTTGCGCTCGGCAACTGTGGAAGCCACACGGCCGCGTCGCCCCAGGTCACACCCTCGGCGAGGAGCTGCGCCAGCGCGGACTCCCCAGAGACTGGTACCTCAGATTGTGACGAGGACACCGGTTGCAACCGCACCCGCACACCCTAACCAGTCCTCCTCTCACCCTCCCGGACCGACACGCACAGGTGCAACCACGTGCGCCGGTGGAGGTGAACTCACGGGCCAGCCCCAGCGTGCGGCCGCCGTCATACATGACGGGCGGGGCGGCTGGCGTCTGTGGTCGCGAGAGGCGTGGGGGAGCGGGTGTTGGCCGCGCCACCACGCGATCAGGGTGGCTAGTGTCGCGGCGAGGGCGGCCACGAGCATGGCGGCCCTGTCGCCGCTAGCGCCGGCTGCTGGGTCACCGTGGTTGACGGCCTCGGCGACGGCGGGCAGCAGCGCCGCGCCGAGGGCCGCGCCGATCTGGCGGCTGGTGTTGATGACGCCACCGACCACGCCCTGGTCGTGTTCGGCGACACCGGCGGTGGCGGTGACCATTGTCCCGAACGCGGTGCCGGCGGTGCCGAAGCCGACCAGTATCACCGCGGCGAGCAGCGGGCTGTAGTGGCCATCGTCCGGGAGGTGAGTGAGCAGGAGGAACCCGGTCGCGGCGATGGCGCTGGTGAGCACCAGCATGCGTCGGATCCCGATGCGGCGGGCCAGCCGGGCGCCGAACGCGCCCGCAGTGAACCCGATGATGCCTTGTGGCGCGATGGCCAGCCCGGTCACCAGCGGTGTGTCGCCGAGTACCTGCTGGAAATACAGCGACAGCACCAGCATCTCCCCGGCGTTCCACAGGCCCAGCAGCAGGTTCAGGGTGCCAGCCGTGCGCAGGCTCGGTCGCTGCATCAGGTCGGGGCGAATGAGCGGGTCGGGGTGTCGCCGCTCGAGAACGAGGAAAGCGCCAGCGGCGATGGTGGAGAGTGCCAGTGCCCCGAGGATGCTAGGGGAGGCCCAGCCCAGGACGTCGGCCTGCGACACGGCGAACACGAGCGCGGCTGCGGCGGCGGTGATGAGCACGGCGCCGCCGGCGTCGAGCCGGCGTCCGGCGTGGGGCTGGCGCGACTCGGCGAGCAGCAGGGGCGCCAGCACCGCGGCCAGCAGTCCGACGGGTACGTTGACCAGGAACACCGCCCGCCAGCTGGTGAACTGCATGAGTACCCCGCCGAGGACCTGACCGGCCACGAAGCCGACCGACGCGGTCGCGCCGTACATCCCCAGCGCGCGCGTGCGCGGTGGGCCTTCGTCGAAGCCGGTGGTGATCAGGGAGAGCGCGGCGGGTGCCACCAGCGCGGCACCGGCGCCCTGCGCGGCGCGCGAGGCGAACAGCAGCGCCGGGTCGCGTGCCAGGCCACCGGCCAGTGATGCGACGGAAAAGATCACCAGCCCGGCGACGAACAGGCGCCGGCGGCCGAACAGGTCGGCGGCACGCCCGCCCAGGATCAGCAGGCCGCCGAAGGTGATCGCGTAGCTGGTGACCACCCACTGCATCGCTGCGGCCGCCAGGCCCAGTTCCCGTTCGATGGAGGGCAGCGCCACGTTCACGATGCTGAAGTCCAGGACGACCATGAACGAGGCCACCAGGATCAACGCCAGCGCGAGACCGGGATGGCGAGCGTTCATGACAGCCGCGGCACCGCCCGGCGCGCTGCCTGCCGCATGCGATGGCGCGCCCTGGTGCAGTGTGGTCATCACGACTACGTCCAATCTGGGGTCAGAGGTTCGCGCCGATCAGGTGTCCGATCCCGAAGACCAGCAGCGCGGCCGCCCCACCGACGAGTAGTTGACGGGCTCGCCCAGCTCGGTGAGCTTGTCCGCCCAGTGCGCGGCGTGCCTGAGCTCCACTGCGGCGAGCTCGCCGAAGATCTGCCGCCGCTGCCCGGTCGCCCCCTGGGCCAGCCCGCTGTGGATCGTCATGTCGCTGTCCTCCGTCGTCATCGGTCTCGATTGAAACTGAACGTATAGTTTCCACCTCGTCCAGCGACTGGAGCGACCCACCTGTTCCCGTCCGGCCGGTGACGTCAGTCTCAGCCGGTCTCAGCGAGCCAGGCCGCGCATTGCCATCTCGACGATCGCGTCGGCTGCCGTCTCATCCAGCGGCGCATGCCCCGCGACCAGCCGGTACATCGCGGGCCCGAACATCACGTCGATGGCGACCTCGGGGTCGGCATCGGCACGCAACTCACCGCGCGCGACACCGCGATCCCAGATCGCCCGCACCAAGTGCCGCCGCGAGCCCACCAGCCGATCACGCAACTCCACCGCCACCGCCGGATCGAACTGCGCCTCCCCGACGAGCTGGGCGAAGACCCGACCGCTCGGGCTGGCGTAGAAGCGGACCAGACCCCGCAGGGCGAGGCGGAAGTCCTCGTGCGCGGAGCCGGTGTCGGGATCGGCCGACTCGGCGAACATCTGCGACAGGAACGCCTCGACCGCCACCGCGTACTTGTTCGGCCACCACTTGTAGATCGTCGCCTTGCTGGTGCCACTGCGGGCGGCGATCTCTTCGGTCGTCATCGCGCGCAGACCGACCTCATGCATCAACTCCGACGTCGCCTGCAGTACCGCCATGCGGGATCGTTCGCTGCGCGGTCGGCCCGGACGGCGCTGTTCCTGTTCGGTGCTGCCCGTGGTCGTGCGGCTGGCGGTCATCGACGCATCCTCATGCAGATTGTAATACTGTACGTACAGTTTATCTCACGCTCAGTGCGAGGAGGGCCAGCGCTCGGTGGCCACGGCGTGCGGCCCTACCATCGTGCGCATGTCGCCGGTGTCTCGTGGTCGTAAGAGCAAGAAAAGCAAGACCACCTCTGGTCCGCAGGGTGCTGCTCGCCGTGGCGCCTATGGCACGCAGGCAGATCAACCGCGCTCGGCGTTGACGGTGATGCAGTCGCTGTTGAGTCCGCGGCGGCGGCCGGAGTGGTTCGATTCCTCGATGAAGGCTGTCCTCGATCGGGCTGGCGTCGTCATGGCGGCGCGGGGGCCTCGGGAACTGGAACAGGCGACGGCGGAGTTGTTGGGCGCCGAGCTGCACCGCATCCTCCATGAGGAACGCGAGGGGATGCGGTTTGACTGGTGGTTCGAGGAGCTCACGGAGGCTGCGGCGGCTCGGATCCGGGAGGAGGTGGGCAACCGGGACGGCGCGTGGGAGCCACTATGGGGATTGTTGCACGGTCTCACCTCGATCGGGTCGCCGGCGCTGCGGTCCATAGCGCGGATGGCGTTGGGCCGCGTGAAGAAGGAGTTGCGGGGCGCTGCGGCGGTGCGCCAGCAGCCGGACTGGCTGCGGCAGCTCGCGCGGATCAGGGCCACCGGTGAGGTGTGGGAGATGCGCGACGCCTACGGCACGCGCATCGCGTTGATTGCTGGTTTTTCCTATCCCGATGGGGTGGACCGCTCGGTGTTCCTGTTCGACATCGACGCGTGCGGGTTCATCGAGATCGTCCATGCGGGTGTCTTCGACGACGTGCAGCAGGCGGCCACCGCGTGGCGAGCGTATGTGGGTGATACGGCGGAGAGCGCACGGCCGGAGCGGGTCGAGACGGCGGAACGCCTGCTCTGCCTTGCCCATTGTGATTCCGGAGAAGAAATGCTCCGGGGAAGCGAATCGCGGACGGTGCTGGATAACTGGTTCCGGGCGCGCCGCCGCATCCACGATCTCGCGGATGCGCTGCGGAGGCGGGGAATGTCACTGCCGGCGGCGCGGTCATTGTATCATGATCTTGACACGGATCCGATGGTGGAGGCGTTCACCGGCTGGTATGTGCGGCGGCACGGTGCCGAGCCCGATCCGGAGGTCGTCGGTGCGTTGGCGGAGGAGTGGATGGAGGGGGCGCTGCCTGATACCTGGCATTCGGCCTCGCCGCATCGAGTCGCATTCCAGCTCTCGTTGATCAACGATTGGATCCTTGACGATCCGATCACCGTCGCGGCGAAGGCGCTGTTGCCCGAATGGGTGCGGTGGCACGGTGAGCAAGCCGGTCTACCCGAGCACCTTGTCAACCGTGGAGTCGCTGTCGCCGCAGGCGGTGTCCGGGCGGCATCGGACTGCGCGGGTCTCCGGGTTTAGTGTACGTCGGTTTCCCACAGTCACACGGTGTTGTCGGCGCTGGCAGTGTTTATCCAGACTGGCGAAAAGGGGACATCTGTCGTGCTGAACAGTTCAGATCCCTTCGATCGGGATATGGCTCCGATTATTGACACCAGCGTGGCGCACACGGCGCGGGTCTGGAACTACTGGCTGGGTGGCAAGGACCACTACCCGGCTGATCGAGAGGTCGGTGACTGGATTCTTGCCCAGATGCCCGACATTGTCAACATCGCCCGCGCTGTCCGGGGATTCCTGACCCGCGCGGTCTGGCACCTGGCCGCCGAAGCACGGATCTGCCAATTCCTTGACATCGGCACCGGCTTGCCCACGGCCAACAACACCCACGAGGTCGCTCAGGCCACCGAACCGAAGTGCCGCATCGTCTACGTCAACAACGATCCCCTGATCCTGGCTCACGCCCGCGCGCTGCTCACCAGCACCCCGCAGGGGCTTACCGACTATATCCACGCCGACTTGCGCGAGCCAGACACGATCCTCACTGCGGCGGCCAGGACACTGGACTTCACCCAACCCATCGCGCTCATGCTGCTGGGAGTCATGGAACATATCCTAGACAACGTTGAAGCGTACACAATCGTGGACCGGCTGCTGGATGCCCTGCCTTCCGGTAGCTATCTGGTGATGTCGGACCCCACGACAGACATTGGCGGCGAAGTGATGGCAGAGGCTATCCGGCTCTGGAATGAGAACGCCACACCCCCGATCACCCCTCGCAGCCGGCAGGAGTTCGCCCGCTTTTTCAATGGCTTGGTACTGCTCGATCCCGGCATTGTCTCGCCTTCGCTGTGGCGGCCTGAACCTAACGACCTCGGTGTCACCCCGGCCGAGGTGTTTCAATTCTGCGGTGTCGGGAGAAAGTCCTGAGTCATCCTCTTTGATGGCCCTGACGCCTTCGAGGTAGCTTAATGAGTCCAGTCGTGTCGCATCCGCGATTGTGCGGCTATCAGTGTCATCTGACCGGCGCACACAGCCTGGTGCAGGTGGTCTTCAAGTTCTTCCTTCTGGGTGGTCTTCGCTGCGGGTTGCGGGAACAGGTTGTTCGGATCTCTGGGCGCGCCGCCGATGGACAGAGACACTAGGTGATCTTCTTTATAACTGAGGGGTAAGCCTGTCTCACCGAAGTCATGCATCTGGCGGAGCTTGAGCGCGGTGATGTAGCTGGCTGGTGGCTGCACCTTATCGCTCCATCCCGGCACGCAGATCGTGCTGTGGATGGTGTCCTGAGTGACGTCCGGGTTGAGGGCGCCCGGGGTGCACCGCACGTCAGCGCGCCCATCGACCACCCGGCACGACGGGGACGCCAGCACAGTCGGGGTCGCCGTCGACCCCTGCATCGGCGCGGAGGTTGCGGCCGGGGCGGCACCGCAGCCGGCCAACACCAGCAGCGCGGCCAGGTATGGAACTCGTCTGCTCATGGGGGTCTCTCCTTGTCTGTTAGCGAGAACGACCGGTCATACCCGCCCCAGAGGTGATCACCTCCCCCTCGGCCCCGGTGCTCCTGTGCGGCCACCGGGGCCGGTCAGGGGACGGAGGTGTCAGTGTGCGCCGGCTCCGGGCGTGGTGATGAGATCGTCGTGGTGTTCGACCGCGACGGGGGTCGTGTCCTGCTGGAGTATCCGGGCGTCGGAGGCCTGCGGTTGGTGCCGCAGCACGAGGTAATTCCCCGCCTCCAGGTGACCGCTGTACTTGGGCACGTGCTTCTTGGCGATGAAATGCCCCAGCACCGCGCCCAGCCCGCCGCCGGCTGCGGCCCCCTCGGCAGCGGCGAGCGCTCCCGCGGCCAGCGGGCCCAGCACCACCAGCGCGCCCACACCGGGCACGAACAGCAGCGCCGCTCCGGTCAGCACACCGAACAGCCCACCCACCCATGCCCCGCTCTTCGCCCCTGTCTTGGCGACGTCCCCGGTGGTGACGAAGCCGTGGACCTGCGTCTCACTGTGCAGGTCCTGCCCCAGGATCGACACCTGCCCGGCCGGCACCCCCTGCTCCAGCAAGGTGCGCACCGCCTCCTCCGCGTCCTTCATTGACCCGTACACACCCACCACCGCACCCGTTGACTCGCTCATGCGGGAACCATCCCTTCTCATCATGTTCTTCGTGGATTTAATTGCCCGGCCATGTTCCGGCAGCGACACTGATCAACAGACCCAAGGGCTTGATCATCTGTTCCTGCGGAGTAGACCTCGCAGCGCCAATGACATGAGCACACCCAGCACGACCGCCGCAGCGGGCACCGGCCGTCGCCGCACCGTCTCCGTCAATTGTTCGACACGCCCGGCCACCGGCGTAGGGAGCTTTGCCACTGCCTGGTTGGTCAGACCCCTCGCCTGCACCGTCGCCTCGCCGGCTTTGTCCTGCAACGTTTCGCTGCTCTTATGCAGCTTCTGCTTGACCTCTCCAATCGTGGCATGCACGGTTCCCTTCATCGTGCGCACCTTTCTCTTGACGTGTGCGGGCAGGCTCACCTTGTGTGCCAGCACGTCCGGAGTGTCGGCGAGTTGCTGACGGGTATGGGCGAGGTCCTCGCGAATCCTCACCAGGACATTGCCCGCTGACGTCTTGGGCTCACGTGACGAGATATGCAAGGTGTATCCTTCCCTGCTGGTCTCGATGGATGGTCTCGGTCCCCGCTACGTTCTTCGGACGGCACCCCGGTAGGACGCCGGATCCACTCTTGACGGCCCCGCCCGCTCCGGCAACCAAGACCGTGGTTGCAACTGGTTACCCCACCTCACCGTCAGTAAACCCCGGTTCGTGGGAATGGCTCCCGTCCACGCGGACGTCTCCCGCGGGCCTGCAGGCGGGATGCTGCGGGATGCGGCTATGAGCAGGTCAAGGGTTCGGTTCCCTTAAGCGGCTCAGGTACTGGCGCTGCCGGACCGCATCACGCGCCTACCAGCGCTGGAGAGCCACCGAGTTCGGCTTATGCTCGCCAGTCGCCGGGAGGCTGACCTCGTAGCCCAACTCCTCCAGAACGCGGACGGCCTCGTCCGGAGCGGCACGTACCAGGGGCACCTACTTGCCGCCGTCGCCAGCGTTCGCGCCCCTCGGCGAGACGGTCGATTGGCTGCCGGTCAGAGAGAATCCGAGTAGCTCGAAGATCGACTTGTGTACCACAAGGTAGTTGTGGGCTGTGTCTGAGGTGCACTGGAAGACGACTCGCAGGTAGCCGATAAGCGCCCCGTTCTTCGTCAGGGCGACCTTGGCGCGGTCAGCCGCGACCCGGACCGCGTAGCGGCCCTCGATGAAGGGG
>CAWGJH010000030.1:0-27316 GCA_963822695.1 uncultured Actinomycetota bacterium | reverse complement strand
GCCCCCCTGAGGGGTCCCTATCCGGACACCTACGCACAAGCAGGGGGCACGGCCGGCGCCCCGGGTTCCCGAGGATCAAGCCGACCGGGCGGCTCACGGCCGAGGCGCTCACCCGCCAGCACGGCGGGCAGGTGCTGGAGGTCGGCGTCGACAGCGGTGACCACGCGACGTCCCTTAGCGGCGGACCGGTCAGCGTGGTGACGGTGTGAAGCGTCAGGAGAACGTGAGCGGTGGGCGTCACGAGAACGGGAGTGATGAGGGTCCGTTGTGCCCGTGTAGGAGGGTTTGACGGACGGGAGTTCGATCCTCGCGTCGTGTCCTGTGTGGTGGCGCGGAGGCCCGGCGCTTCGGCTATCGCATCAGGGTCAGGGATGCCTCGGTGTGTCCGGTATGTTCTGTATGTCCGGTGTGTTCGTGACGTTGGGTCTTGAGGTGTGGGTCTGGCGCCAGCGGCCTGGCGGTTGGCCGTGGTGGCGCTGGAACGCGGCGGCGAAAGCGTAGGGCGAGGAGTAGCCGACGTGCTTGGCGATCTGGACGAGGGAGGCTTGATCGTCGGTGCGGAGGATGTCGCGGGCCAGGGCCATCCGCCAGTCGGTGATGTACTGCATGGGCGACTGGCCGAGGATGCGCGGGAAGTGCCGGGCGAAGGTGGCCCGAGAGAGCCCGCTGATTGCGGCGAGTTCGGGCACGGTCCAGGGGTGGGCGGGATCGCCGTGGATGGCCTCCAAGGCGGGCTTAATCCGGGTGTCAACCAGCGCCTGGTACCAGCCAGGGGGTGTGGCGCTGTTCTGCATGGCGATCCGCAGCGACATGACCAGCACGGCGTCCAGGAGACGGTCCAGAACGGTGCGATGGCCCGGGGCCGTGGCGACGAGCTCGCGCGATAGGACGGCGACCAGAGCGCTCAGCGAATTGTCCGAAGTCGCGGTGATGGGCAGGACTGTCGGGAGAGCGTCGAGCAGCCCTTAGTCCACTTCTCCAGAAAACTGGTAGGCGCCGCACAGGAACACCGACGCCGCGGGGTCGCTTGAGGCGTCGCCGTCTGGGGCGGCGGCCTGGAACTCCTCGTGGTTCACGCATGCGGCCCTGGGCTGGTAGGCGATGTAGTGGTCGGGGCCACCGCAGACCAGTGCCAGATCGTTGGGCCGGAGTTCGATCGCGGTGTCCGGGTCCTCGGCCCACAGCCACGCGGTGCCCTGCATCACGGCGTGCACCGCCAGCTGGATCGTGCCGCCCATCCGCAGCCCCCACGGCGGGCGGGCGACTGACCGGGCGAACACGCCGCCCGACGCTCTCGCCCGCAGCAGGCGATCATGGAAGACATCCATCGATTGAGTGTCTCACGTAAGAAGATGCGCCGGTGAAACATTGATGCACTCACTGGTGGAACGGAAGATCGTTTCATGACTAATACGACACCGACCGTCCTCGTCCTCGGCGGCACCGGCAAGACGGGCTCGGCCGTGGCCGGTCAGCTGGCCCAGCGCAGCGACGTAGTGGTACGTACCGCCGCGCGCGGCGGCGCCGACGTGCCGTTCAACTGGCAGGACCCCGCCACCTACAAGCCCGCCGTGCACCGCGCGCAGCGGGTCTATGTCGTGGCACCCGTCGTCCGGGAGCCTCGGTTTATCGATCGGGTCACGGAGTTCCTCGACGTTGCCGCCGCAGGCGGCGTCCGGCATGTCACCTACCTGAGCGCCTACGGCATGGACCAGGCCCCGCCAGGGATCATCCACAAGGCCGTCGAGCAGGAGCTCACAGGCCGAGGGGACCTGTCCTACTCCCTCGTGCGGCCCGCCTGGTTCATGCAGAATTTCACCGACGGATTCTTGCTGCCGGTCGACGAGCTCATCACCGTTCCCACCGGCGAGGGCACCGAGGCATTCGTTAACGTCGCCGTCATCGCGGCGGTCGCCGCGATGACGCTGGCCGACCCCGACAATCACGCCGGAGCCCAGTACGCGCCCACCGGCCCCGAAGCACTGAGCATCGCCGACGCGGCGGCCATCATCACCTCCATCGGCGGCGAGTCAACCAAGCACAACGACATCGACCGCGAACCCTACATTCAGGCCGGCATCGACGCCGGCGCCAATGCCGACTTCGTCACCACGATTCACTTCCTTACCGAGACCGTCGCGGCCGGTCGGGGCTCCAGGCCCACCCACGACGTCGAGCGCGTCACAGGCAGGTCGCCCACCGCGTTCGCCGACTTCATCCGCCGGTTCGGGCGTTGGGGCGGTGGGCAGCGATGACGAGCACCGGCGGCGAGGCCCAGGAACCGGCGCCGCAACGAATCAGCCGCGGGACCAAGCGCATGGAGGACTTCCGCGCACTGGACCCGTTCTTCCGCATCGTTGAAGAAGGGCTGAGGAACTACACGGCCGACGAACACTTCTTCGACCTGCTCGCCGAAGACGTCGTCTTCGACTTCGTGATCACCGTCCCCGACTATCCACGGCACGTCGTGGGCCGCACCAACCTCATCGAGCTCTACCGCGGCTACCAGCACATGTTCACCCTGGCCCGGTGCTACGACTTGCGGACGCACCACGACAGTGCGACGTCAACGGTGGTGCTCGAGTACTCCTCCGAGGGGATGGTCACCGCCACCGGCTACCCATACGGCAACCGCTACATCTCGGTCGCCGAGATCGAAAACCGCAAGATCATCCGCTGGCGGGACTACCACGACCCGCTGCGCGTGTTCGCCGCCCTGGAGGGCCGTCCGTTCGAGCCCGACGCCGCTGAGGCGTCGTCGTAAGGCAGCTTGAATGCGTAGCGCCCGAGCGCTCTCACTTTACTGTCGTTTCCACTGGCGCGGGCTCGAGGTGGTGGAGCAGCAGGCTGGATGGCACGCGGTCGAATGAGGCGTCCGGGTAAGGCAGCTGCTGGGCGTAGCCATGGTCGAACTGGGCCACGAGACCGGCGTGCCGCGCTATGCCGCGTATCACTGCCACTGACATGTCCGCTGGGGAACCGCTATCGGACGCGTCCGGCACCCAAGTAGGGCGCTAGGGCGAGATGATCACCGCCGGATGGTCATGCCTGCGGTTCATGCCCCCACAGCGGTAGGAGCTGCCGGGCGGCTTTGCGGTGAGGATTTAAGCTGTTGTGGTGCTCCTGCTGCGTTGGAGGGCGCGGTAGACCGTCGGGCGGCTGACCCCGAACAGGTCGGCGACCTCGGCTGTGCTGTGCTCCCCGGCGGCGATCAAGCTGACCAGATGAGCTTCCTGCCGTGCGTTGAGCTTGGGCCTCCGGCCGCGCAAACGGCCTTTGGCCTTCGCGACCCTCATCCCCTCCTTGGTCCGCGGCCGGATGAGGTCGGCCTCGATTATGTGGACAACTTGATGTTGTCAATAGCTCGGGTTCGGCTGGCCGGTGCGGCTTATGTGGGCGCGGATCTTCGCCGCGCGGTTAGTCAGGCACCGCTGCTCGCAGACCGCGAGTTGGAGGTCAAGCGGGGCAAGGGCCACTTCGTGGCCGCGCCAGCGCGCGCGCTCGAGTCTTTGCGCGGCGGCGGGTCCCTGCTCGTGGGGCGTCGGCTTGTCGACCTCGGGGTGCACGCCGGCCATCCATTCGAACAGGCAGCCGGCGAATGCTCTGCCACCGCAGTCGGCGATCCAGTCGGTCATCGTGGTGACCGGTTCGACCAGCAGTTCCTCGAAGAGCACACCCGCGAGCTGGGCGTCGTTGACGCAAAAGTCCAGGTCGCCGGGTTCGACGTTGATGCCGCGGACCGCCAGTGCACCCGAGCCGTAGAGGAACCAGCGCAGTGTCGTGCCCTCGACCCGACGGAGGAAGATCTTAAGTGCGTGTTCCCAATCCACGGGGCGAAGCCGTGCGCTTTGGAGGAGCATCTGTTCGAGGTGGTTGGCGAAATTCGCGTGCGTTCGGCGCACGTCCCCGGTGGCCGAGAGGTTGCGGATGAACTGTTGCGCGCCGGCGTGGGCGAACCCCATGTGCGTCAGACGCTGCTGGTAGATCGCGTTGGTGGTGCCGACTGTGTAGAGGGCTCGATCCCCTCGTATTTCCACCGAGGTCCATAGGTCTGCCGTGGGGTGCAGCACCTGTCGAATTGGTTGACCACCCGGGCGGTCACGTGCGGTCAACACTCCCTCCTTGGACTCTTCGTCGCGATATCACGGCCGTTGGGCTGCATGCCCGGCAAGGTGGAGTGCGCTTCATCGGGTTCGTTGAGGTCTTGCAGTAGTTGCTCGCTCACGGTCCAGTCCCGCCCTCGCACCCCGCTCCCGTCGGCCTCGATGTCGCTCAACCGCACATTCGCCGCCCGCAATCCGACTAGATCGACACCGATCACCGACCCGACCTCCGGGTCATGCTCGCACACCGCGTCGATCACCCGCCGCGCCACCGCCACCAACTCCGCGTCCCCACCCGCACCGACAGCGGCCAGATCCTCGGCCAATGACTCCCGCTTGGACCGCGAGTCCGGCTTCTGCTCCAGCGTCCCCACATCCGGCCGATACTGATCAATTATCAGCCTCTTCAACGCCCCGTAGGCATCCGTGACCGCCTTCGCTGCGGTGTCCTTCAACCCCGCCCCAGCGCCGGCACTGACCGCCGACACGATCGCCGTCACCGCATCCACATCCACGCGCAAAATCCTCAGGCCCACCCTGACCCCGGTCAACACCCAACATCCACACAGCCACCAGCCCCGGCCAACGTCCGCAGAGGAACCGCTATCGGACGCGTCCGGCACCCGAACAGGGCGCTAGGGCGAGATGATCGCCGCCGGATGGTCATGCCTGCGGTTCATGCCCCCACAGCGGTAGGAGCTGCCGGGCGGCTTTGCGGTGAGGATTTAAGCTGTTGTGGCGCTCCTGCTGCGCTGGAGGGCGCGGTAGACCCGTCGGGCGGCTGACCCCGAACAGGTCGGCGACCTCAGCTGTGCTGTGCTCCCCGGCGGCGATCAAGCTGACCAGATGAGCTTTCTACCGTGCGTTGAGCTTGGGCCTCCGGCCGCGCAAGCGGCCCTTGGCCTTGGCGACCCTCATTCCCTCCTTGGTCCGCGGCCGGATGAGGTCGGCCTCGAACTCCATTATTGCCAGGACGTTGAATAGCAACCTGCCCACCGCATCGTTGGGGTCATACACCGACCCGCCCACGCTGAGCCGGACATGCCGGGCGGTCAGTTCCTCGGCGATGGCCCGGGCATCTGGCAGGGACCGGGCCAGCCGGTCCAGCTTGGTCACCACAAGGGTGTCGCCGAATCCCGGCACGCCGCGAGCGCTTCCCGCAGCCCCGGGCGCTCCCGGTTAGTACCGGTCAGTCCATGGTTGACGTAGATGCGGTTAGCCGGCACGCCCAGCCCGACCAGACCGTCTCGCTGAGCGGTGAGATCCTGCTGGTCAGTGGAACAGCGCACATAACCAATGAGAAGCACCGCCATGGCGCACCTCCCGAGACAATGGGTCGGCCCGCTACGGCGCAGCGGTCGCCGACAGCGACTGAGGCCGCCATACCCCACTTCACCCCGCGACCGTCGAGCTGAGAGCGGATGGTTGCGCGAATGCGTCGTCTGCGCAGATGGGTGCGGATGCTTTCGGCTGGAGTAGGCCTTGTCGGCGCGCAGGCGGCCGGGTCGGGTCCAGGGACGACCGCGTCCGCGTCGGCGGATCCGGATGGTGTTCATCAGTGGTGGGAAGGCCACCGCGTCGTGTCGTTGGCCGGCAGTGATGACCCGGGCGATGGGGCGGCACCGATCATCACCGCCAGGTGAATCTTGGTGCTCAGCCCGCCGCGGGAGCGGCCCAAGGCTTCCCGATCGCTGTCAGTGGCGCGATCTTTGTCATTCGACGGCGCCCCCTGTGGTCGCCTCGGCGTCGCAGACGACCTCCAGAGCCGAATCGGTGACCAGATGCGGCGGCGCGGTGCGCCGGGCATCCGCGGCATGCTGGTGGGCCCGCATCACCGTCGAGTCGATTTCCTACCGCCCAGTGGGGGTTGGTTTCGCCCTGAGCATTCTGGTCGCAGCCGCGGGCGCAACTCATCGACGATGCTGGTCCACGTTTCCTCGGCCGACCAACGGCGATGCCGGTTATAGAATGCTGGTTATAGACGGTCTTCCAGTTCCCGTAACAACCGGGCAGATCCCGCTGCGGGCAACCGGTCCAAGCCCGTCACAACACCCTGTTGATCACCATACGATGATCGATCTACCGCCCACCCCGACGCAGCGTGCGATCCGGTAACAGTGGCTCCAACCGAGCCCATTCCTCATCAGTCAAATCATGACGATCAAGTACACGGACGATCTACCGGATCCGCATCTAGAGATCCACGGGACTCGCCCTAGTTCGGTGGGTGCAGGACGGCTGCCCATGCGGGGGGTACCTCGGGGCCGTAGTGGTGCCCGTGCCCGGGCGGCGGCTTGACGCCAACGATCATGTCGCAGGTGACCTGCCAGAAGGTCAGGAACGGGAACCAGTGCATCTGCGGCACCACGTCGGGCCCGGGTGGCTCGTGCAGCCAGTCGGGCTCACGCCAGATGAGCTCCGGCGACCACCACACGATGGGATCCGAAGCGTGCTGCAGGAACACGAGCCGGGGTTGGCGCAGCGAGCCGTCGGCTGTCCGAAGGTCGGCAGCCGAAGCGGCGAACCGCACCGTCTGCCCGTCACCGTAGATGGGCAGCCATTCCGGGCTGCCTTTGACGCGCTTGTTGATGAGCTCGCGCCATAGTTCGGTGCTGTTGGGCGGCCCGGCGAACACCGCGCCGTCGGTGCGCGCGGTGAGGTCGGCAAGGCCGGAGAAGGCCGCACTGCCACCGAAGGCCCCGAGGCTCTCGCCAAAAACCACCAGCCGTGGCCGGCGCGCTGCGGGCAAAGTCGACCAGTAGCGGTAGACCGTGGTGAACAGCGTGCGGCCAGCCTGGCGGGCCCTGTCCTTGTTGACCAGGAAGGAGATCCAGCTCGGCAAGTAGGAGTACTGCATGGCAGCGATCGCGGTGTTCCCGCCGTAGAGGTACTCAACGGGATCGGCCAGCGTCGGGTTGACCCAGCCGGTTCCTGTCGTCGTCGCGACAGCCAGCAGCGGCCGATCAAACGCGCCGCTGCGCTTCAACTCGGCGAGCACCAAGTCGGCCTGGCCCTGCGGCGTGGGCACAGAGGACAGGCCGGCGTAGACCCGGATCGATTCGATCGCAGGCCTGCCGGTCAGCCGCTGGATATCGGTGACGTTGGGTCCTGACGACACGAACGCGCGCCCTTCGCGGCCCAGCGAGGTCCAGGGCGCCAAGGAGGCGGGGCTGCCCGATCGCAGTGACGAGATGGGTTGCACGACGCCGTCGTCGTTGCCACGGTCCACCGTGGAAAACGCATTGTCAGCAAAGTCAATCAACCCGCGGTAGACCACACCGGTGAATAGACCAACGACCAGTGCGACCACCAGCACTGACGCTATCAGCTTGGCGGCCAGCAGCGGGATGAACCGCAGCAGGCGACGCATCACCACGAGGTAGACGTCATGGAACAACCGGGTCAGGCCGACCAGCCCAGCGGCCACCGCCACGGCGATGGCGAACATCCCCAGATACGAGTAGTGGCCCTCGGCCGGCATGTTCACCGCGCGCCGGATATCGGCTTGCCAGCGTGCGCTCAGCCACAAGGTGGTCGGCACCGCCACTGCCGCTAAGACCCCGATGCCGTACCACAGCCGCCGCTGCGTCTGGGGGCGCAGCGGCCGGATTCCAGTGCGGCAGGCCAGCCAGGAGATCGCCACTCCGGTTGCATGCGCGGCAGCGCCCTCGATACCGGAAATGATCCCCTGCACCTCCCACGACCGGGGCAGCAGCGACGGGGTCAGCGAACACAGGAACGCCACCAGAGCCAGGACAACACCGACATGGTGGGGACGGCGCAGGTAACGGCGAAGCCGCGGATAGCGCAAGTGCCTTTCAGCAGCATCGACCAGCTCTGCGGCGACCTTGCCGGCGGGCTGCGTTGCGCCGGGAACCTTCCCGATGGGAACCTCGGCGCTAAAGGCAGTCACGATCAGGCCTGTTCAGCCAGCTAAGCGCCAGGCAAGCAGGGCGAACAGTACGCCGAGCGCATTGGTCGCCCAGTGCATCCCGGCGCTGGCCAGCACGCTGCCGCTGCGGTGCCGCAGCACACCAGCCACCGCCCCACCGACCGCGGTAATGACGACCGTAACCACGACCACCAGCACGGTTGCCAAGTCACCCACGCCGCGAACCGCGTGCCCTACGCCCTGATTAGCCGAGGCGAGATGCAGCGACGGCAAGATGTGCCACAGTCCGAACAGAACTGACGACGCCACGAGTACCCGCCACGTGGTGAATTGCCGGGCCAGCATCCCCCAGAGCACCGACCGGAAAGCAACCTCCTCAACGAGGATCGTGCCCACCGGGATGATCACGAAGGCGGACAGCAGGGCGCCGGATACGGCCAGGTGATACCGCGCATCCAAAAAGGCGGGTCGTGTTGGTGGCAACAGGACTCCGGCAAGGTAGGCAGTGGCCACGACAGCGACCGCGCCAAGCCCCCATCGGAATCCCGACCCGAGCTGGTCTTTGCTCAGACCAAGTTGCGACCAGCTCAACCCAGTCCAGCGGGCAAAACAGACAAGCGCGACGACCACCACCGGCCCGAACCACAGCGCGCCGCGCAGTAAGTGCCCGGCGACGTTAACCATTGCCAGCACGACCACCACCACAGCAGTCGCGACACCTGCCGGCATGCCACCGCGCACCGACACTGCAACAGCGGCGCGCGTCATCTCTGGCCGACCGATCGGATAAAGCACTCATTCGGCACAGAAGACGGCTCGACAAAGCGTAAGGACCCAGCTTGCATCCACCGAGTATGGCAGCCAGCCACCGCCTGGATCGACACTAGGGCCTGTCCTGTGGATCACGGAAGGGGGTCACGGAGCCAGATGCGGATTGAGGCAACGTCGATCGTTTCGGCGAAGATGTAGGCGCGTTTGTCGTAGCGAGTGGCTACGGCGCGGAATTATTTGAGTTTGTTGATGGCGCGTTCGGCGGTGTTGCGCTGAGTGTAGTCGGTGGCGTCGAAGCTGGGTGGCCGGCCGCCATTGCGGCCGCGGCGGGTGCGGTGGACCTGTTGGGTGGACCGCTCGGGGATCCCTATCGGGACACCAACCCGCCCCTCCGACCTGTCTGTCGTCTGGCCACTAGGCCGGGTCGGGTGGTGCGGTGATCAGGCGGTGGTCCCAACGCAGTTGCGGTGGAGATGCTGCGTCGGAGCCACGGGTGTGGGTTAGAAATTGAAGGTCACAGTGTCGCTGCGGATCCGACGAGCGAGGTCGTCGTGCGGACGAAGTGATGGTGACCGGCCCACCCCGGGTGCGCTGGGGGCCAGATCGTGAGCGCCCTGACCGCCGTGGTGGGCCGGGTGCCTGGCCAGCACGTGCGCCACCCGCCTCTGCATCCTGCGAACTACCATCCACACAGCCGCAGTGAGCATGTTGTGCGCTTCATAGCGATTGTGCTGTAATCTACTACAGCACTTTTCCTGAAAGGAGCCGCTATGGCGCTGTATAGGTATCGGGCCGTGGCGAACGGGCTGCGGACCGACCACCCGATCCCCGACCTTCCGTTCGTCGACGACTCCCACATCCCGATGGACGACCCTGCGGCGATCGAAGCGATCGGTCGGAACAAGGGTGAGGACATGTGGGGTCGAAAGGACAAATGCTCGAGCGGGGGGTGGCTGGCTTTCACCACCGACCCGCTTCGCCATGACCTGGCGTGGGTGGTGCGCTGGCACCCCAAGCACGGCCGATCCGTGATCGTCTACCGCGACGAGGACGCCTCCTCTGTGCACATGGTCTTCGTGCACGAGGCTCGAGCCGCCCTGCTGTTCCGCGCCGGCGGCTACTGGTGGGACGGCGTCCGATGGTACCGCCCCGCCCAGATCTGGGACGGCGCCGCGGAGGAGTACTACAAGCGGCCGGTCCCGGCCCCGGTGACGGTTACCGCCAAAGACTTGCTGCCCAGCGGCGACCCCGGCAAGGGGCGGGTCCTCTCCATCACCGAGCTCGACGCCGACGGCAACGCCAGCGCTTCGGACCGCTGGCGTGCTGACCTCGCCTTATGGGCCTCCCACCGCGATACCGCCAGCCTCGCGGACAGTGTGGTCACCCTCGCTGCCCCCGAACTGACCGGCGACCAGTTAGTCGGCATCGCCGAGATGGCGCAGATCGCCGGAATCGAGGCGTCAACCCTGCGGGCCTATGTCTCCCGCGGCGAAGGTGACGTGCCACCGCCCCAGTTGACCGTCCACGGTCGCAGCGCGTGGGCACGGCCGGTCGCCGAGGAGTGGGCCGAACAGCGCCGGCGGGATCGCGAGGGCCTGACCAGCGCGGTGTCAGCAGACCGGAACGGCAACTCGCTGCCGGTTGGCATCGCCGAGGTGTGGGGCCGGTTCAGCCGGATCTTCTTCTCCCAGTTGTGGGAACGTCCAAGCTGGCGCAAGCGCTGGGCCTTGCGGTGGCGGACCGAGACAGCGGTCCGCGAGATCGCCAAGGACCTCAGCTGGGACGTGGCGGCCAGCGTGCCCACGCTCGTCCCCATCCATGACCTGGCCGTCACCATAAGGCATGCCGTGCTCGACGAACTGGCCCAGGGCAAACGTCTGCGCCATGACCTCGGTGAGGGCACCGAGCCACACCACTATGAACCGCACGAGTTCTTCGGGATCGTGCCCCCTGTCGCGAGGATGCTCGACTGGCTCGTCCGCCACGATCCGAGCGTCGCTGGCCACGTCATCGAAGAGATGATCGGCCAGGCCGACCGCGAGCACGGCATCCCCCGCCACGTCGCCGAGAACTCCATCACCACCGCCCTCACCCTCGACAGCACCCTCAATACGAAGACCCGAACCGACTTCCTCCAGCGGGTCCTGACCCCAGAAGCCAACCACGACGACCGACCAGCGTGACCGGCCGAATGCGCCCCGGGCTCGCACCACCGGTGCGTTGGTGGTGGTCATTAGGTTGATCGGCGTTTCACCAGGTCGGCGAGGGCCTCCGGATCGGGCGCGGCGTGTCCAAGGAGCGCAGCATCGATCGCCACGCCATCGATGGAGTCATAGGTGGAAAGCCGTAGTAGCCGCAAGCTTGTGTCGCTGAGCGCAGCCAGGTCCTTAATCAGATCGTAGAGGGCGCGCTGTTTCCAGCGCGGGGCACCGCGAGGTCCAAGGATGCCCGGAGCATCGGCAGCTCCGAACATCACCTCGGAGGACGTAGTCGTCCACCGCTTCCCCCACGTGCCGGCGGAAAGACACTGTGCCTCGTGCTCGCGGCAGAATGTGAGGTAGTCATCCCTCCACGGCAGTGTCGAGGAACAGTCGGCTTCTAGAGCGAGTGCGCGGTATCGGTTGAAGTGCAGTTCCTCGTCCAGCTCCACCACGAGACTGCCTTCAAACGCCAGGTCCCATGGGCCTGGCCGGAGACGCGCTACCGCTTCGAACCGGCCTCCTAGGGCCTGGTAGAAGTCCCCTACCCTGTTGGCGAGCTCGGCATGAAGTGCTTCGATCCGCGGCGCGGAAGGGGCTGCGGGTGCGGGGCGCAGCCCGATGCCCGTCAGAAGTTCTTTCAAGGTCCGTGCCCGGACTCCCGTGCGCACCATGGTTGTCTCCAGCGCGGCCTGTTGGGTGCGTGGGCCAACGGCTACTCGACCACCGACCGACCCATCCCGCTGTCGCCGGTAACGCCGCAAATCAGCAGTCACTGTGTGATGTTGTGCCCGCGAACCCTCCGGCATTCAGGCAAAGCCCGGGTGTCCACCCGGTGAGCACCGCATACCAGGCCCACCCACAACCGACAAATCGCCCCCACTGGCCACGATCCCAACGGCACCCAACACGGCCGACCACCGCACAGCTGCCCACGCCCACCACGCCCAATCAAGCTGGGACGCGATCACGCCGACATCCCATCGCCCAGGCTCTCCGATGGGGGCAGCCCGGCGACGTACGCATCGATCGTCAACCGGACGTGGCCAGCAGCCGGTGAGCTGTCCAGGCAAGGTGGCGGTAAGGAACGGACGCTGATCCAATCGATACGCTCAGGTTCGTGGCTGAGGACGGCGGGACCGCACGAGCGAAATGTCTGCCGTATGTGCCGCTGCCGAGGGACCTGATCGACCCTCGGGAAGAGGCACGGGCGGTGTTCGATCGGATCGCCGTCCTCTATGACGCAGCGCGGCCGGGGTACCCGCCTGAGGTGCTTGCCGAGCTTCAGGTGTGCTGCAACCTCGGTCCTGCTAGTCAGGTGCTTGAGATCGGCTGCGGCAGCGGGCAGGCCACCCGCCTTCTCACCGCAAGCGGCGCGGCGATCCAGGGTCTTGAGCCGGGGCCTGCACTTGCCGATCTCGCCCGGGAGAACCTCGCTGGCAGTCCCAACGTTCGCATCGTGACGACCACCTTCGAGGCAGCGGACGAAGAACCTGGAGCCTACGACCTGATCGTGTCCGCGACAGCGTTTCACTGGACCGATCCCGACGTCTCCTTCGCCAAGGCGGCCAGGCTGCTGCGTCCGGGAGGGTCTCTCGCGCTTGTGACCAATGCCCACGGCTCGACTGGCACCCACACCGACGAGCGTGTCGCGCAACCCATTCGAGACTTGCATCGGCGGTTCGCCCTCGAGGTTGGCTCGTGGACCTTCCCGACGTATGAGGATGTCCGCGCCCGCGCGGAGGCTGGGGGCGACATCGCAGCGGTCTGGTCACGCGTCGAGCGCACGTTCGCCGAGCCACCGTCAGTGTCGGACCTGTTCGAGCCGCCGCTGGTATCGACGTACCCGTGGATGGCGAGCTATGACCGGCCAGGGTACCTGGCCATGCTGGCCAGCCAGTCCAGCTACGCCCTCATGAACCCAACTCGGCGCGAGCGACTGCTTGACGCTGTTGGACGAGTGATCGACGAACGCCTTGGCGGGACCGTCACGAAGGAGTACATCACCGTGCTGGCGATCGCGAGACGACGGGTCGCTTGGTCCGGTGACGTCAGTCCTGTGAACACGCTGGGTGAAGCCGAGGGAAAGTCACTGATCCGAACCCCCAACCGTGGACTCGTCCTATCAGAGGGCCCCGGCATGGTCCACCGCGTCCCGACCAAGCATCGACTCCTTCACCACACTCAGCCGCCGGCTCTGGACACAGATCGCCCACGACGACCGCAACCCTGGACACGGAGAGCCCCGGGCAAGTGAAAGCAGGTACTACCGAATGTCCTGTGAGCAGTCCGGCCCGTCCCGTCGTGCTTTGCTGGTAGCCGCGGCTCTCCTGCCACTGGCGGGATGCGACGCGGATGATCGCTCAGCCTCCGGGTCATCCCCGGCGCCGGGTCGCCGCTCCGCCAGTTCCCTGGACAGTTCGCGGTTCGCGGCGCTCGAACGCAAGCACGGTGCCCGGCTGGGCGTGTATGCCCTGGCAACCGGTACCGGCGCCATGGTGGCCTACCGTGCGGACGAGCGGTTCGCGTTCTGCTCCACCTTCAAGACCCTCGCCGCGGCGGCGGTCTTGCACCGAAACCCACTCAGTCATCTGGACAAGCGCGTCACCTACACCCAAGCCGACGTCAACTCCATCTCGCCGATCACCAAAGATCACATCGCGACCGGAATGACCATCAGGCAACTCTGTGATGCCGCCATCCGCTACAGCGACGGCACGGCCGGCAACCTGCTGATGCGCGACATCGGCGGTCCGGCGCAGCTGACCGCCTATCTGCGCGGACTCGAAGACACCATCAGCCGCATGGACAACTACGAGCCCGAGCTGAACAGAGACCCCCCACAAGACCCACGCGACACCACCACTCCCCGGGCGATCGCTGCCGCCTACCACAAGCTCGTGCTTGGTGACGTTCTGACCGCCGACAAACGTGCCCTGCTCACAGACTGGCTCCAACGCAACACCACCGGCACCCAGCGCATCCAGGCCGGGCTTCCCAAGGGATGGACAGTGGCCGACAAGACCGGAACCGGTGACTACGGCAGGGCCAACGACATCGCCATCGTGTGGCCGCCCACCGGCGCACCTCTCGTGGTGGCCATCATGTCCGACCGATCCGGATACGACACCCCGCCCGAAGACTCCCTGATCGCCGAAACCACAACGCGGATCGTCTCCGATCTCACCTAACCTGCTTCGCTTGTGAGACGCCGACGCCGGGCGCATCCATCAGGCCACGATCGACGCCTGGCATGCACGCATTACTACACGGCCGCTCAGCCTGAGACAACCCGTTCCACAGGGGAACCCCTACCGGACACCCCATGCCGCGACGCTGTGGCGACCACGGCCAGGACCAGCGGAGTCTCACATAGCTGGTACGGATTGATTCTCAGTGAAGGAGGGCTATCCATTACACCCAGATCATGTCCGGCACTCTGATCGGCTACCTTCGCTGCTCCACCGACGCCCAGGACCTCATGTCCCGGCCGACGATGTACCGCACCCTCCAGCGCAGCCAGGCCTCCCAGGCACGGTGACGCTGTGCCCGCTCACCAGCCTGATAAGCCATATCCACCCGATTTTCGGCGAGTACTTCGGCAACCCCCTGGTGTCCTGCACGGATGACCATGCACACCAACGCAGTCTCATGCATGGGATCGAAGACACGCTTCTCGGCATGACCGGACGCCATTACCACCCTGAGAGCGCGTCTCCGTCACAGGTGTCGGACCCCGCCAGCCCGCGACTAGGGCGGTGCGAGCAATCAAGAGCATTGCCCGATGCGGCTTGAAACTGGCAACAGCGCACCACTGCTGTCCTTGATCACGGCTTAAACCGAACAAGCTACTGTAGCCGGTCCTGATCATGACCTGCGGTTCGCGCAATAACACAGTTGTCACGACAAGCCGCAGGTCACGAACGGTGGTGGACCTAACGTGTCAGCATAAGAACCGGCCCCTCCTGGTTGAGGGACCGGAGATCAAGATCCGTCCGACAACGCTGCCACAGCTGGCCGATGACCTCAGCCGGCGGCTTGCGCAGTGCGGTACGGCCCTTCGGGGTCAGCCGCAGCCGCCCGCCCTCGATCGTGGCGAGCCCACCGGCCTGGATCAGCAGTGGCCAGGAGAATGACGCGATCGGGTCGTCACGGTAGAAGTCGCGGTGGGTGAGATGCTCTTCGACGGTGCGCACGGTCGCCGCGGAGGGGCGGCTGGTCTTCTCGCTGCATCGCAACTCGCCCGCCGCGCACAGCTCCAGCACCGCGCGCAGGTTGAGTTGGGCTTCCTGTTCGGTCAGGCGCACCCGGTGCTCCCCGATGTCACGCAACGGGCTCGCCTCGCTCATCATCCTCACTCACCTCAGCCAGCGGCGGTATGCCTCGACCCACTCCGCGCCCTCAGGCGCCGGCAACGGCAGATCCAGGACCGCCGATGCGCTGGCGCCACCGACCACGAGCGCAGACCGCCACGATCTGGTCATCATCGGCCACATCGATGCCCGTGACGGTGACATCGACCCCCCACACGCAGGCCTGAAACGGCATGGCGAGACGCTCGTCGAGCATGGTGGAGAAACCCGTGACGCACTCACTGTCGTCGTAGCGGTTGACCGTGGCTGCAGCGATCATGGCGTCCAACACCTCGCGGTGTGGTGGCCTCACCACACCGCGAGTAGCGAGCCACCGGGTCAGCGCTCCGTCCGAGGAGACCACTCCTCGGACGGAGCGCTGAAACTGGGTGGAGCACGAGTTGTGTCGCCTCGGGCTCGGTATCCACAAGGACCTCCAGGCCCGACGATGGGTCGGCAACGCCAATCCTGGACACCCTTCGCGTATCACTTGATCACGACACGCCAGCCCCCACCCCTTGGAATCGATCATCCAGTCCGTCCGAGGTGAACCGGCACATGAATTTCGGATGCGGGCGATCCACCCACAACGCGGCCTTGGGCCGAACGGATCACCTGCCCCAAGTGCTCACAGTGCAGCGACACCGTCAATGCGCGCTCTCATGCCACTGTCCGAGTGCCAGCGCAGACGGTGCCGAGCGGTTGATGCAGGAAAACCGGTGCGGCGGGGGGTAATGGATGTCGATCCCGCTGCGAGACGATCATTCCCGAATCTGCATTGATGCCTGTGTCCTGGAAGATCCCGCCACTATGCAACGGTGGCACCAGCCCGATAACACGACTCTTCGCTCAAGATACACCTATTGGGTGATCCGCGTTTACGTGGGCTGAGCCTGTAGCAAGGTCGTTGGTCGGCTCAGTTCGACGGTGGCGAGCAAGGCACGCCTTCATGGGACCACCCGGCCCCGCAGCCGGACCGTGCCCCAGGTCGGCTCCAGGCGCACGTGACCACCGCAATGCCCTCATCTGCCGATGAGCGCGCCTTCGATTCATGCATGCGCTCGCTCTGCTGGCGGCGGTTTGCATGATCATCCGTACAGCATGCGGGGTGGAGGGCACTTATTCGAGGCAGGCCTACGTCCCAGCCGGCGATGGCGGTAGCTCTGGTCACGCGGGTGTCCCTGATGGCACACCCTAGGTTCTGTTTCATCGACGCAACGTCTGGTTCGAAGGCGGTCGTCGATGTACCAGCGATCGGATTCTGCTGCTGGTGTTCGGTTCCTCGCGGTGGTGCGGGAAGGGCGGGGTGTCAAACCTTCGGTCCGGGTATCCGGGGTTGGTAAGGCAGTCGGCTACCGGTGGTTGAGTGAGTCGTTGCTAGCCCGCCGGGAAAGCGGTTGCAGTATCGAGGAGGCCTGGGCAGTCGCAGTTCTCCCCCACGTTGAGCGGTCCCCGCCCGCGGACCTCGGCGCTGCGTTCGGTGTTCGACGCCGTAGCTGCGGATCCGGCCGGCGACCACTCCACCCCCAAGGGCGCGGCGCTGGCCGCGATGAGCCCGCGCCACCTCACCCGCCTGTTCCGCGAGGAGCTCGGCACGACCCCCGCCAAGTACGTCGAGTCGGTGCGTTTCGACGGCGCCAAGGCAGCGCTGGAGTCGGGCTATACGATCACCGAGGCCGCCGAGCGGGTCAGCTACGGGAGCTCCGAGACGTTGCGCCGCGCGTTCGTGGCCCGACTCGGGGTGTCGCCGAGCGCGTACCAGTAGCGGTTCCGGTCCGCGCAGCGGCGGGACGCCGTGGCCGGGGCAGGAGCGTCGCGGACCCGGTGAACCACGCCGCTAGCCGCTACCCCTCGCTCGGCGCGAACCGGACGAGCGCCGTGACCGACGGCACCATGTAGTACCCGCGGTGACGGGCTGCGAGTAGCGCGTGAGCGCGTCGCAGACCCCCCGACGCCTGCCCTCCACCGCGGCATCTCCTTGAGCCGCCCCTGGTCGTTGCTGAACCTGGCACCTCCCGATCAGCCACCAGCCACGAGTCGATCACCTCGACATACTGGCGTCATGAGGCCACAGAAGGGAGCTCGGGGGTGACGAGGCCGTCGAGCTGCGCGGTGCGGCGGCAGCGAGCTCCTGCTTGTAAGATCGAGCACGTGGACGGCATCCATGACCTCGGCGGCCTCCACGGGTTCGGCGCAGTCGCGGTCGAGCCCGACGAGCCGGTCTTCCATGAGCGCTGGGAGGGCCGGGTGTTCGGGTTGGCGATCGCGTCGCTGCGGATCATCCAGCTCGACGGGTTCCGGCATGCGGTCGAGCGGATGGACCCGGCGCACTACTTGGCCTCGTCGTACTACGAGCGCTGGCTGAGCGGGCTGGCGACGCTGCTCGTCGAGAAGGGCATCATGGTGCGCGAGGCGGTGCCGGACGTGCCGCTCGCGCGGCCGGCGGCCTCGCCCCACGACCCGCCAGAGGCGAGCGCGCCGGTCGCCGTGGGCGACCGCGTCCGGGTGCGCGATCTCCACGCCCGCGGGCACACGCGCTGCCCGCGCTACGTGCGCGGGCGGTGCGGCACGGTCGTGCGCGTCGACCACGAGGCGGCGTTGCCGGACCAGGCCGCTCATGCGCGCCCGGCGCGCACGGAGCTGACGTACGCGGTGCGCTTCGAGCCCCGCGAGCTGTGGGGCGAGGATGCCGAGCCCGGCGCCGCCTGCGTCTGCGTCGGCCTCTGGCGCAGCTACCTCGAGCCGGCACCGTGACCGGGCCCCATCATCACGATGCGCCGCCGTCCGCGATGGAGCAGCGGGTGGCAACGCTGGAGGCGCTGCTGACCGAGAAGGGGCTCGTCAAGGCAGAGTTTCTCGATGCGATCGTGTGTTCCTACGAGAATGACATCGGGCCGAGGAACGGCGCGCGCGTGGTCGCCCGTGCCTGGACGGACCCCGAGTACCAGCAGCGCCTGCTAGCCGAGGGCACTCCCGCCATCGCCGAGCTTGGCGTTGGTGGTCTCGAAGGCGAGCACGTCGTGGTCGTCGAGAACCGGCCGGGCGTGCACAACGTGATCGTGTGCACGTTGTGCTCCTGCTATCCCTGGGCGCTGCTGGGCCTGCCGCCGGTCTGGTACAAAAGCGCGCCCTACCGTGCGCGGATGGTGCGCGAGCCGCGTGCGGTCCTGCGCGAGATGGGGCTCGAGCTGGCAGACGACGTCGAGATCCGCGTCTGGGACTCCAGCGCCGAGATCCGCTACCTGGTCCTGCCCGAGCGCCCGGCCGGCACCGAGGATCTCGACGAGGAGCAGCTGGCCGCGCTGGTCACGCGTGACGGCATGGTGGGTGTGGCCGCGCTGTGACACCGGTATCGCGTGAGGTGACGGGGATGCGCGGGATCGAGGCCCCGCCCCGGCGCAACGGCGAGCTGGTCTTCGCCGCTCCGTGGGAGGGCCGCGTCTTTGCGATGGCGATCGCGCTGCAGCAGCGCCTCGCCTTCCCATGGGACGACTTCCGCCACCGACTGATCGCGGAGATCCAGCGCGACCCCCAGCGCCCGTACTACGAGAGCTGGCTCGCCGCGCTCGAAGCGCTCACGGCGGACCTGTCCGGCGATCAATCCTCGTAGAAGACGAAATCCCGCCTACGCGCGCCACAGACCGGGCACATCCACAGACCGTTGTGGGGACAAAGGATACGCTCGTCCTCCTCACATGGCGTTCGTTTTTCCCGTTCGACGGTTACTGCGCCGCAATTGTGCGTGGGACGCCCGACTTCGTGAAGCAGCGGATCGCCGAACTGCCGCCGGGTCGGCGGCGTGGACGGCAACGAGTTCTGCGTCTTGCAACTTACCCACACCCACTGAGATCGACGACGAACGCCCTCCGGCGGCTGCCCCGGCGCCGCCGCTCGACCGCGCATCGGGCGCGCCGACTCCCCGATCGGGTCGCGGCCAAGCTCAGGGTCCCGGGGGCCGCCCTGATTGAGACAGGTAATGCCAGCAGCCGATTGCCCGGCCGAACCTCTCACTCGGATCCAGCCGCGGTGAGCGAGGGTGCCCCTGGGGTGACCCTTACGGCATGTGGCGGGTGAACTCCGCACGCCATCGTGGACCGCGCACCGGGTCCATGCTCTGGTCGATCGCTACCGTCTCCAGGCCGTTCTCGGCGAACGACTCGATCTCGGTACGGGAGAATGGCCACGGCGGCCGGTCCGGCATCGGATCGCTGTCCTGGCGGACGTTCTCGACCGCGAGGAGAGTGCCGCCTGCTGCGACCAGGCCCGCCACCGCGGCAACCGCCCGCGGCCGCAGGGTAAGCGGTAGGGCCTGGATGTTGATGATCTCCACCACCAGGTCGAAGGCCCGCAACCATGCTGAGGGCACGGACAGGAGATCAGCATTGCAATAAGACACCGGCGAATTCGGGTACCGCTCTCTGGCTGTGCGGATCGCGGTCTCGGAGATGTCGAAGGCAGTGGTCTGGAAACCGTGAGCAGCGATGTACTCCGCGTCGATACCGAGCCCACAGCCCACCACCACCGCGGACCCGTTGTCGCCCCACGCTCGGAGCTGCAGCCAGTCCGCCAGCAATGGCAGCGGACCGGGGCGGTCCCAAGGCATGTCGATCTCGCGACGCCTGCCAGCGGCATACAACTCCTCAAACCATGCTGTTGGCTCGCCGGCCCGCAGCGCCCGTGCCGCGAGGCGCGCGCTCTCGGCGTCCCAGTCCTTCCGACCAGGAACCTCGGCCGTGCCTCGTTCACCATCACTCGCCGCCGCCACGGGACTCCTCGAACTACCGGAACCGACCTTCGAGACCGCCGGAGGATCGTAGTCGGCTCCGAGCTCGACCCCGACCTGTGCGACACCCCGCTCGGGGATCCTTCACGGCTAGCTGAGTTCGACGCGCTTACCGACGCGATCGGTGGTGGCGACCAAGCTCCCGGTTATGCGGGATCGCGTGAGAGTGCTCTGTCTTGTCGACGACGAGTTCGCTGCCCGGTCCCGCTCGTGAGCGCCCACCCGGTGTCTAGCGGGGTGCTCGCGTCGAGCCTGCCGCGCGTGGACACCGGGGATGCCGGCGAGGCGTCCGTCTCTCGCCACAGATCCGGTCCTCTTCGGTGGTCTGCGTGGTCTAGTGGCTGCTGCAGCTCACGTTTGGTTTCCTGGCGGTTGTTGGTGTGGCGCCGAACCAGCGCTTCAGTGCTGCTGCGGGGGAGGCTTCAGGAGTGGCGCTCACCCAGCACACGTAGCCGTCGGGGCGGATCAGGATCTGGTTGACCTCGGGTGCGGCGCCGGTGTCCGTTCCGATTGCTGGGTCTGTGTGGGACCCGGTGGGCTGGCCGGGTCGGGCGGTGACCTTGTTGACAGCTACGGGGAGGGGGTCCGCGGTGTCGGTGTCGCCTAGCTGGAGCAGCAGCCCGCGGCCGGTGCGCAGCAGCGTGCTCACCCGTGTCTTGGCGCCCTGGGCGGTGCGCAGGTCCAGATCCGGCATCCGGGCGCCGAGCAGCGGATCGGGATCGGGATCGCCTAGGTCATAGCGGATGTCCAGGCCGGACATCAGGCCGGCCAGGTACCGGTTGGCGTCGGGCAGCCGGGCCAGGTCGCTGACAATCGCGCGCAACGCCAGCAGGTCGTCGGCGTCCGGCGGCGGGTTCATGAGCACGCTTTGGGCTCGCGCCGTCGTAATCACCCGGGCGGCCACGGGGTGTCGTTCGGCGTGGTAGCTGTCCAGCACACCGTCGGGGGCGGTGCCGTGCGCGTGCGCGGCAAGTTTCCAACCCAGGTTCACCGCGTCCTGCAGGCCTAGGTTGAGGCCCTGCCCGCCGATGGGCGAGTGGATGTGGGCGGCGTCGCCGGCGAAGATCACCCGGCCGACCCGGTAGTCGGTGACCTGCCAGCTGGCATCACTGAAGCGGGTGCCCCAGCGCAGGCGGCCCAGCTGGGTCTGCGTGCCGTGCACCGCGGCGAGCGCGCGGGCCACCTCGCCGGGGCTCACCGGAGCCTCGCGGGGCAACCGGGCCTGTTCCGGGCCGCCGAACACGACCCGGTAGAGGCCGGAGTGCTCCGCAGGGTGCTCGAGTGGGTGCAGCAGCATCCAGTAGCCGCCGCCGGTGCAGGTCAGTCGGCTGATGTGGTTGACCGACCGGGGCACGGTCGCCGACTGGGAGGTCAACTCGATGTCGGCGCTGACGGCGGCGAGCGTCCCGGCCCGTCCGGGGAAGGCGACGCCGGTGAGCTTGCGGACGGTGCTGTGCCCGCCGTCGCAGGCCACCAGGTACTGCCCGCGCAGTCGGTACTGCCCGCTCGGGCTGCGGACGGCGGCGGTGACGCCCTCCTTGCCGGCGGTGTTGACGCCGGTCAGCTCGGTGCCGCGGCGAATGGTGACGCCGAGTCCGGTGAGATGGTCCTCCAGCACCTGCTCCAGACGGTTCTGCGGGATGAGCAGGCCGCCCGGGTAGCGGGTACGCCACGGTCGGGTGTCGAGCGCGACGGGTAGGTGCGCGAAATGCCCGCCAGTGTTCTCGCGCGGGATCGCGCGGTCGGTCACCGCGTCGATCAGCCCGCGCATCGCCAGCACCTCGGCGCTTCGCGGATTCACGCCGCCGCCGCGGGACTGTCCACTCGGGGCGGTTTGCTTCTCGAGGATCTCGACCGCCATCCCGGCCAGGACCAGCTCACCGGCCAGCATCAGGCCGGTCGGCCCGGCTCCCACGATGATCACCGCGGTGTCGACCTGCCTCACGTCCGCCTCCCCGGAAACCACCAGCAGCATAAATATCCTGGGTGCAAAAAACAACTCGATGCAAAAATCGGTAGTATGCCTAATATGGACGAACCGCTCGGACTGCGCGAACGCAAGCGACTACGCACGCACCGGACGATCTCCGAGACCGCGATCGCCCTGTTCCTCCAACGGGGCTATGACCATGTGTCCATCACCGAGATCGCCGCGGCCGCCGAGGTGTCCCGACGCACCCTGTTCGCCTACTTCCCCAGCAAGGACGACCTGGTTCTGCACCGGATCGCTGACCACCAGGATGAAGCCGCCCGGGTCGTCCGCGAACGCGCACCCGGCGAGGCACCACTCGACGCGCTGCACCGACACCTGCGCTCGGCGCTCGCCCGCCGCGACCCCATCACCGGGCTGTGCGACAACACCGAGGTCGTGGCCTTCTACCGGCTCATCGTCAACACCCCCGCGCTCGCCTCCGCGCTCTCGCGGTACCAGACACGCAGCGAAGAGGCCCTCGCCGCCGCATTACAGGAAGCCACGCCAGCCGACGATCCTCAACCCGAGCGAGTCGCTCGATTAGCCGCCGCCCAGATCATCGCCATATGCAACACCCTCGGCCGGGCCAACCAGGAGCGGATCGCCGCCGGACAGACCGCCGACGCCATCGCTCCGGACGCGCTGGCCGAAGCCGACCGTGCCCACCAACTGCTGCGCAGCGGCCTGCAACCCTACCGCTCCTGACACGGCCAAGATCCGGCTTGAAACAGGATCATCGAGTACGCAACACGTGCCGACGACGGATCGGTATAGGAACACATGTAGGCAACGATCGCTGCTGCTCAAGGAGTTACCGGCTGGACAGTTGATCTCTGGCCGTAACTTGGGAGTCCAGGGTTGGTTGGGGTCGTCATTTCCTTGCGGCGCGCTCTGGGGGCTGCCGGGAGGAAATGACCAGGCGTTGGAGTGCAACGCACTCGACCGCGATCGGTGGCGCGCCGATACTGTGCGCGTGGAACGCAGGGTGCGCGTCGATGCTCACTACCAGCTCTGGGTTGAGGATCGGGGGGACCCGAAGGCCACGCCACTGCTTCTGGTGATGGGTGCGAACGCCAGTGGGGTCGCCGGGCCGGAATCTCTGGTCGCTCGGCTTGCTGAGCAGCACCGGGTCGTACGCTACGACCACCGCGACACCGGCCGCTCTACCTGGGCGTTCGACTCCCACCCCTATACGGTGCGCGACCTGGTCGAAGACGTAATACGGGTGCTGGACGCTGTCGGTATCGACCAGGCGCATGTGGTGAGCATGTCGATGGGTGGGACGCTGGCGCAACTGCTGCTGCTCGATCACCCACACCGGCTGCGCAGCGCCACCATGTTCGCCACCTGCGCCTTGGGTGTGGGCTTGGCCGATCTCACCAGTCGCAGCGGCAACGAACTGCCGGGGCCTGATCCTGGGCTGCTGGTGATGTGGCAGCACCTCGCCGATGAGCGCGACCGAGATGCGGAGATCACCTGGCGGATCGAGCACTGGCGGCGGCTCAATGGTGCGGTCCTGCCCGTCGAGACCGAGGAATTCCGCGAGCTCGAAGAGCGGGTCATCGCCCACAGTGCGACGTGGCGGAACCCGGCCGCGCATGCCCAGGCCGACCGGTCCGGTCTGGACCGCGGGGCTGAACTGGCCCACGTCCAGGTGCCGACGCTGGTGATCGAAGCGCCGGAAGATCCGATCAACCCGCCGCCGCACGCGGCGCACCTGGCCGCGGCGCTCGGCGGGGCCAGGCTGACCACGATCGCGGGGATGGGCCACGCGCTGAGCAGCGCGGTCATCCCGCACCTAGCCGAGACAATCCTGGACTTCATCGGCGAGGTGGATAAGCCCGAACCTGCCTGAAAAAGCTCGTCCCAGATATCGATCGTCTCACGGGACGACGTGTGGTCATGGCGGTTGGTCGTAGACCGGTGGTGCGGTCAGCAAGAATCGTTGTATGGGGTCACTCTTGGTGGTCACCGGACCACCCGGTGCCGGGAAGTCAACGGTGGCGCGCATCCTTGCCGACCGCGTCGAGCCAAGCGTCCTCGTTGAGGGCGACTCGTTCTTCGCCTTCCTCGCTCGTGGTGCGATCCCACCATGGCTTCCTGAGTCGAACGACCAGAACGACATTGTCATCCAGGCGGCTGCGGCGGCCGCGGGCCGGTATGCGTCCGGGGGATACATGACCGTGTACGACGGCGTAGTCGGCCCCTGGTTCCTGCCCACGTTCGCCATCGCAACCGGTCTCGCTTGTCTTGACTACCTCATTCTCCTCCCGTCGCTGCAGCGATGCGTCGGACGCGTGGGGACACGGCAGGACCACGGGTTCACCGACGAAGCCGCGACTCGCGAGATGCACCGCGAGTTCGCCCGGGCTGATGTTGAGCGCCGGCATCTGTTCCTCGATCCCCCCGACGAGCCCGAGGTCATCGCTGACCTCGTCGTCGCGGCGCTCTCACGCGGGGCGCTGGCGTACCAGCGACCCGCCGTCGCGAAGCAACGCGTTCCCTAAAGTGGCGCTGACGTCTGCGGTAGACATGGCGGGATTGTCCTGTAGACGATCCCCTTGCGGCTTGTTCCGGCTCGACATGGACACCCCCCTCGACCTTGCCGGCGTCACCCCGAACACGGCCGAGGGTTTGACGGTCCCCGTCCCGGTAGCGGAGTCAGTGTCGTGAGGTTGTGAGCTGTCGCTCCCGCACGGCTTCATCCGAGATGACCCAAGGGGTAAGGCAGGATTTGTTGCCGTGAGCGATGGTGACCCGACGTTCGTGCTGGTGACTGGCTTGGGAGCGACGTCGTCCCTGTAGAACCCGCTGGTCGGAGAGCTGGTGCTGCGCGGTCAGCGTGCCCTGCCGGTCGAGCTGCCCGGGCACGGGTTCGACACCGTGTTCCCTCCCGGCTACGCCAGCCCTCAAGACCTCGACCAGCTCGCCACCGCCCTCTCACCGCTGGCCGGGCTGACCCTCGACGACTACGTTGAGCACACCTTGGGCATCATCAGGCGGGTCGCCGAGCATGGCCCGGTCATCCTGGTAGGCCACAGCCTGGGCGGCAGCACCGTGACCCGGGTCGCCAACACCGCACCGAGTCTGCTGGCTCGCATCGTCTACCTGAGCGCGTACTGCTGCGTCGCGTCCCCGGCCGTGCCCGCCTACGCCCCTACCGACCCGCCGCCTGACAGTCCTCTCGGGAGGGCACGACGGATGGCCTTCCTCGGTCACCCTGGACGCACCGGGGTCTCCCGGACCAACCCCCGCGCCGCCGACCCCGACGTGCTCGCCGCCCAGCACGATCTGCTCATGGCCGATCTGAACCCGGCACAGGTGCCGACGGTACTGGCCTACGCCACCCAACCCGACGAGCCACTACAGGCTGTCCTCGCCGACGCCCGGGTTGACCCCGCCACGTGGGGATGGCTGGCGCGCACCTACATCCGCACCAGCCAGGACGAAGTCATCCCCATCCAGGTGCAGGACCGCATGATCGGCGAAGCCGACCAGCTCACTCCCGCCAACCCCTTCACCGTGCACACCCTCGCCGCCAGCCACTTCGCCCCGATCACCCAACCCGCACCGCTCGCCGACATCCTCACCAGCGGAGTTGGTAAGAATCGCGACCCCGGAGTCAGACGGTCTCCACATAGAGACAAGCCCGCAGCCCGTTGAAGCGGCCGAGCCCGCTGTTCCGCAAGCCGATCGGTTAGCGGACGCTCGAAGACGCCTGAGATCATGACATCGTGGCGACTGATGTGATCTCTGAGGTTGACATGCTCGATGAGATGCAGGGTCAGCGCTATCGCGAGTTGGCTGCCGCGTCGATTGTCCGTCACGGTGGCCGGTACATCGTTCGAGGCGCTGTCCCTGAAGTGCTCGGAGAGTGACTGGCCGACCGGTCAGCGCGTCGTCGTCGCGTTTTCGACCATGGAACAGCTGCAACGCTGGTACAACTCCGCCGAGTACGCCGAGGCACTCGCTGTATCCCAGACAGCCTGAGCCGCTGTTTGCTGTTCGTCGAGGACGTGAGCGATCAGAAGTAGCCCTGAGGCTGAGAGCAGCGCCCCCAGTAGCGGATCCTTACGAGACAAGATCAAAAGACGAAGTTCCCCGTGGCCGGTCGAGTTCGACCGTGCTCGCCACGCTGCGCGAACACCGCTACGCACAGGCCAGGGTGCATAACCATGCAGTGTCTCTGCGCGTCGCGACATCCGGTAATGCCGCATTGCGGGTGGCTGTGCGGGCGTGCGCAGGGCTTGTGGGTTCGCGCCGGGCGAACAGGGTGACGGTCCCTGGTGGGTCGGCACGTCCTGTGAGGGTGGCAGTATCCGGTTGTGGTGGCGATCGAGGTGGTCTTGGGTGATATCACCAGGCAGGACGTGGACGCGGTGGTGACCGCGGCGAACGAGTCGCTGGTGGGTGGCGGTGGCGTGGATGGTGCCATCCACCGGGCAGCGGGGCCACGGCTGGCGCAGGCGGGCGCCGCGCTTGCGCCGTGTACGCCCGGTGATGCGGTGGCGACGCCGGCGTGTGATCTGGACCCGCCGGTGCGCCACGTCATCCACACCGTCGGTCCGGTCTGGGAGGGCGGCGCTCAGGGGGAGACAGCGGTGCTGGCCTCCTGCTACCGCCGCGGCCTGGAGGTCGCCAATGAGCTCGGTGCGCGCACGATCGCCTTCCCGGCGATCGCCACGGGCGTCTACGGTTTCCCACCGGAACAGGCGGCACGGATCGCCGTAGCGACCCTCCGTTCCACGCCGACCGATGTCACGCGAGTCCTGCTAGTCGCCTTTGACCAACCCACTCGTGATCACCTCACCACCGCGCTGCACGCGTAGGGCGGGTAAAAAACGAGACCCGCGGCACGCTTGTCAGAATCGCTCGTAGTCCGAATTGAACTCCAGCCAATACTCCCTCATGCCGCTGGGCGGGTGATCCTCAGTCAATGATGGCAGCACGCACCGGCGAGGTAGGGCGGTCCAGTCGTGCTGAGGCTGGCTGGACCGGCGATGGCGGTGTTGATGTCGATGGTGAGGAGTTGGTCGAGCACGGCCGCAGGTAGCTCGGCGGCGAGGTTGGCGCGGGCGGCGCCGCGGGTGCTGGAGAGCATCGACGGATCTGGTACCGCATCTTTGATCGCTACAGGCAGCGCCGAGCGACCCCGTGCGCGCCCAGTGAGTCGCGTCAAAGGTGGGGATATTGTGGGGGTTGATCTTAACAGCATCACTGCCACAACCGCTCTACCTGCGGTGTG
>CAWGJH010000029.1:0-64602 GCA_963822695.1 uncultured Actinomycetota bacterium | reverse complement strand
ATGGTGCGCCGCCAGGGACTCGAACCCCGAACCCGCTGATTAAGAGTCAGCTGCTCTGCCAGTTGAGCTAGCGGCGCCGGTGTCGGCCCACTCTCGGCTCGACGGGCAGGACCCTAGCACGGTGGTGCCGGCCGGATCGAACCAGCCTACAAGCAACCAGGCCACGTCACCGTGCGTCGGTACACACGTATCCAGGCGGCGAGCACGCCGAAGTTTGTCGATCAGGGGCGGCAGGCTGAACCTCGTGTGGTAGATCACGGAATTGGATGGTGCCCGTGCGGGTGAGCAGGTCGTGTTCGGCGACCGGAGATCGGAACACTCGGAACACAGTGTCAGGGCTCTTCAGGCGGGGCGTAGTGATCACGGTGTTACTCGTGTTCGGCGCGCTGGTGGCGGGGTGTCACGGGGGTCACGCCAGTACGCCGAGTCCTGTTGGACACGTGGCCGCCCCGCCGCTGCCTCCTCCGGTCGCGACCATCACCAGTGACCCGCCGGATCGCGCGGTCGACGTCTCACCGGTGACGCCCATCACGGTCACCGTCGCGAAAGGCAAGCTCGGCCAGGTGTCCTTGACCAATCCAGAAGGAGTCCCGGTTGTCGGCGAGTCTGAGCCCGATGGCACGACCTGGAAGACCACCAAGCAACTGGGTTATGGCAAGACCTATACGCTCAACGCCAGCGCGGTCGGCGACGATAACCGGTCGGTGAGCAAGACGTCCACATTCACGACCATTGAGCCGCGGACGCTTGTCTATCCGTCGATCAACCCGCTCAACGGGGAGACGGTCGGCGTAGGTCAGCCGATCTCGGTGTATTTCGATGAGCCGATCGCGGATAAGCAGGCAGCCGAGAACGTGATCACTGTGACCACGAGCCCGCATGTCGAGGGCGCCTTCTACTGGTTTTCCAGCAGAGAAGTGCACTGGCGCCCGCAGCGGTTCTGGGAGCCAGGAACCCACGTCACCGTGGACATCCACGACTACGGTAAGGATTTCGGCAACGGGGTGTATGGCCAGGAGGACCGGACGTCGCACTTCACCATCGGTGACGCATTCATCGCGCGGGCCGACGGCGCGACCCACCAGATGACAATCGAAATCAATGGCCGGGTATTACGCACGATGCCGATTTCCATGGGCCGTCCGAATTTCGCCAGCGCCAAGGGTGTGCATGTGGTCACCGAACGGAACATGACCAAGGTCATGGACTCGACCACGTTTGGCCTCGCCCTCGATGCCGGCGGGTACATCGCCAAGGTGCAATGGGCCACCCGCATCTCCAACAGCGGCGAGTTCGTGCACTCCGCCCCGTGGTCAGTCGCCCAGCAGGGCAACAGCAACGTCAGTCACGGCTGCATCAACCTCTCGCCGGACAACGCCAAGTGGTTCTTCGATAACGTGAAGAAGGGTGACGTCGTCATCAACGTCAATACTGGCGGACCTGACCTCAAGTCATGGGACGGCTTCGGGGACTGGCAGGTTCCGTGGGGCCAGTGGGTGTCGGGTAACAGGTAGCCGCTATCACCCACGGCGCGTCGACAACGTGGGGTGAGTGACGGGACTCGAACCCGCGACATCCTGGACCACAACCAGGTGCTCTACCAGCTGAGCTACACCCACCATGCGGCTGCCTCAGCAGCGCTGCCGACTATGGTAGCGGGCGTGGCATCCGGGGTTACCGCGTGGGCACCTGACCGGTGATCGCCTGGGCCGCCGCGTGCGCTTCTTCAGAGCTGGGGCCCGGTTCTGGCACGAACACGGTGCGCCGGTAGTAAGCCAACTCGCGGATGGACTCAGTGATGTCGGCCAGTGCCCGGTGGGCGAGGCCCTTGGCTGGTTGCGCGTAGTAGGCCCGCGGGTACCAGCGCCGGCACAGCTCTTTGACAGAGGACACGTCAACCATCCGGTAGTGCAGATGCCCGTCGAGCTCGGCCATGTCGCGGGCCAGGAATGCCCGGTCGGTGGCCACCGAGTTGCCGGCCAGCGGCGCCGAGCGAGCCTCGGGTACCCAGGCGCGGACATAGGCCAGTACCTGCCGCTCTGCCTCGGCAAGGCTCACGGTGGACCGCCGCGCCGCCTCGGTCAGGCCGGAGCGCGCGTGCATCTCCCGGACCACTTCAGGCATCGAATCCAGCGCGGCGTCGTCGGCATGGATCACCACATCGACGCCCTCGCCGAGCACTCGCAGTTGCCCATCGGTGACCAGCGCGGCGATCTCGATCAGCGCGTCCTTGCCGGCGTCCAGTCCCGTCATCTCGCAATCGATCCACACCAGACGGTCGTTCACGCTAGCGAGCCTAGTGGGTGCGCGGCGTTGTCTCTCCTCATTTTGTGGGGTCATGCCAGGAACGGCTCGAGCAGCCCCGGCACCGCCTGCTCGGCAACGGCCAGCCCCTCGGCGGTCGCGACGTCGATGACGGAGTACCCGCCACTGCCGGCGGCGGTGGTCGCGGTCACGGTGACCAGGCCGACCCGGCGCTGGAAAAACGACTGCGACACCGTCCAGCCGATCACCCCGGAGCGCTGCAGCGCGACGGTGCAGCGGACTCCGGCACCGTGTCGGGTGACGAGATAGTGGCTGGTGAGCGCGTGTCCCAAGTTGCGGTAGGCGTCCAGCGCGAGCAGCACCGTCACCGGCAGCAGGCCCAGCGTTGCCCAGGGCACCCAGGTCGGCACCGGAATAAGCCACAATGGAATAAGCCACAGTGCCGCGGAGCCCGCCAATACCGGCAGGGTCGCGCGGACCAGCCGACGCCGCAGCGCCACCAGCGGGTGCCTGCGCAACGTGATGCTGGTGGGGGAGGGGTCCTCGGCGAGCACCGCCCCCAACACCCGGTGCGCCTCGTTCCTTGGGGCGGGCGGCAGCAGGGTTCCCCGGCCGTGGCCCCGGCGGCCCCCCAGTCCGGTCGCCATAGCGGCGGTCCGCGCCCCACGCCCGACCCGCAGCAGCGGCGGCTCGACCACCTCGACCCCGCGCAGCCGACGCTCCTCCAGCGACACCGAGCGGGTGGTGAGCAGTCCCCGGCGGATCCGCAGGGTGCCGCCCAACTCGCGAACCAGCTGGAACCCCCACCAGGCCTCGACGAAGATCAGTACCGAGCCCACCAGCGCGATCACCAGCACCAGCACGGCAAATGCGGCGACACCCAGCCACAGCGGAGCCCTGGCCAGCGCCTCGCGGATACCGCCAAGGTCCATGGCGCCGGCACCGACGTCACTGATGAGCTGCCCGAATGCCCCGGTGGTGGCGACCACCGCCACCAGGCTGGATACCGTGAGCGGGGCGAAGCGCAGCCAGGACCAGTTCAGTGCGGCCAACTCGGTCGTGGTCGGCGCAACCGCGACGCCTGAGTGGTCCAGAGGGCCAGCGTCCAGGGGATCCAGCAGGCGCTGCCGCACTCGCTCGGCCTCGGCTGCGGAGATCGCGTCGAGGGTCAGTTCGCGGGACTCGACACCGTCGGTGCGCTCCCCAGTCCCGACCTTGACCACCGACAGCCGGAATAGCCGGTGCACCAGCCCGGCAGTGACGTTGACGCTGCGAATCCGATCCCGCGGAACTGACCGGGCGCGGCGCTTCAGCAAGCCCGAACGCAGCTCGACGTGCCTGCTGGTGATCCGGTAGCGGGTGGTGAACCACCGCAGCGTCCCGGCGAGCAGGACAACCAGCACACCGACCAGCAACTCGTAGACGCGTTCGCCGAGGTCCTGCTCCATGCCGATCACCAGCACCCCTGCGATGACCGGCAGGAACCCGGCAAGCTGGCGCAGCGGAGTGACGGCGAGCATCCGGGGGTCGAGGCGTTGCCAGCCAGGCTCGCGCGGCGTGGTCTGGATCATGTGGCGTCCCCGGCGGTTGCCTGGGTGGTCTCGGTGAGTTGCGCAACGAGGCTGTCGGCCACCGCGCGGTCCAGCCCCGCCAACCGCAGCGCCCCGGCCGCCGATGCCGTGGTGACCGTGACAGTGGCCAGCCCGAACAACTGCTGCAGCGGCCCCCGTTCGGTGTCCACGGTCTGGATCCGGGACATCGGGGCGACCCGCCATTCCTGGCTGATCCAGCCCGTCGAGGTGTAGACGGCGTCGTCGGTGGTCTCCCACCGGTGCACCCGGAACCGCCATCGCGGCATCACCAGCAGGTAGCCCAGGCCGATAACGACCACCGCAGCGGTGCCGGGGATCAGCCATGGCCGTGCGTCGGGCCAGGCGAGCAGGCCGATCGCCAGTGGTACCAGCACAGCCGCCACCTCAAGAGCGGCCCTGGTGGTCCACCAGGTGATCGCACGCGGACTCACCCGGTGTCGCGGCGGACGCAATCGCAACGGCTCGCTCATGCGTGAGCCTCGCCGCGATTGACGGCCTCCAGGAAGCGTGCCGGGACCCGCGGGACCCCGGTGGTCTGTCCGGCGGTCAGGAGCAGCGCGGCATAGGTTGTCCGGGCGGCCTCCTCCAGGTTGACCGCTCGTTTGTGCGCGAGCTCCACTGAATCGGCCAGCACCGAGCAGCCGTGATGGTTGAGTACCAGGGCGTTGACCCCACCGGCGACGGCTTCGGCGGCTGCGACCGCGAGTTCGACGCTGCCGGGCTGATCGAACGGGATGGCGGCGACCTCGCGCAGGTAATACGCATGGTCACTGGTAACGAGCGCGACATCGTAGCCCAGCGCGGTGAGCAGCACGCTGGTCTGCGGGTGCAGGTGGATGATCGCGTTGACGTCGGGGCGTCGGGCATAGGTCTCGGTATGCAGCCGCCACTCACTGGACGGATGCGGATGTCCACCATACGACCCACCGTCCGGGATGCTGATCAACGAGAACTCGGCGGGCCCCAACCGATCCAACCAACTGCCCGCCGCGGTGATCCAGCACTGGCCGGAGGCTGGCGCTCGGGCCGAGAGGTTACCGCCCGATCCGATCACCAGCCCAGTGCGGACGGCCTCCGCGCCGACATGTGCGAGCTGGTCGCGCAGGTCGCCTCCGGGGTAGCTCACGACACGAGCCTAGAAGCCTCGGCCAGCCAGACTGGGCGACAGGGTCCACCGCTGTCACCCCTAGTAACAAGATATCCACAGTTACATCCCTATCGGATAATTACTTGGAGATTTTCCGCCGCATTTATCAGCAATGCATACACGGAGAGCCAGGGGGCGAGACCGGGACATCTCTTCGCGCTGGACGACTGGGTGGGCTATGCTGTCGCGGGTCGGGGCCCCAAACACCTCATACAGTTGTCACGCGATCTCGTGGTCGCCCGGAAACCTAGATGGGAGAAGGGCCACGGAGGATCGTCGACAGCGGCAAGGAAGGTCCCAGCGATGCAGTACAAGAGAAGCTCTCGGACAATGGGACGGGTTGGAATCCCTCTGGCGTGCGTCTCCTCGATCCTGGTGCTCGCCGGGCCCGGCTCGGCAGCGGCAGAAGTAGTCGCCACGGCGCACGAGCACGATCACGAACAATTCTCCGTATATCTGACCGGCAACGAGGTCCGTGATGGAGGAGACCGCGATGGCGGGGGCGTCGCCCGCCTGGACCTCGACCCGGAAAACGAGAGAGTCTGCTACGTCATCACGTGGCACGGGCTCGACGGTGCGGTGACCGCTCTCCATCTTCACGCCTCCCCGCGTCGTAGCGACGGTCCGCATTGGATCGACTTCTTCAACAACGAGCACTTCGACGGGGAACGGAACACGGTCGCGAACTGTGTCCGTAGTGCCCGATGGAAGATCCGCGCCGTCATCGACGAGCCGTCCGACTACTATTTGATGGTTCACACGACCGCGCACGAAGCGGGAGCGATCCGTGGCCAGTTAGGTTAGGCCTGTCCTTCGGGGTAGCCCATTCGCGCTGCGGCGGGTTGGGCTACCCTTGGACTAGGTTTGGTCCAAAAATCAACTCAGACAGTCGTCTTGAGGGTTACCTGGAAGTCGGCTGTACTGCTGAACACTCGAGAGGGGAACGCGGGATGACTGATGGGGGCAAAGAAGGTCTCACGGTGCAGCACAAAGGCACTCGTGCGATGGGACGAGCGGCAGTCTGTCTGGCGTCCGTCTCGTCGATCCTGGTCCTCGCTGGACCTACCTCGGCGTCGGCGCACGAGGTCAACCCGACGTATCAGGCCGGAAATGGTCACTTCTCTATCGCATTGACCGGCAAGGAGGTCCCGGGGGGCGGCGACCCCGACGGCCAGGGTTCGGCTACGCTCGACCTTAACCCCCAAAAAGAGGAGGCCTGCTTCACCATTACGTGGAGTCGGCTTCGGGGTGAGATTACCGCCCTTCACCTGCACGCCGCCGCCCGTGGCAGCGAGGGCCCGCATTGGATCGATTTCTTCAACAACCAGAGCTTCCCTGGCGCGCAAAGCAAGGCCACGGGTTGCGTCCCTACCCCCCGAGACAAGATCAACGCTGTCATCAACCATCCGGCGGACTACTACCTCAACGTCCATTCGACCGCGTTCCCCAACGGTGCGATCCGCGGCCAGTTGACTCAGGGAGGGTTGTGACTCAGTGAGGCTTGCCCTGCTCTTGGGACAGCCGAGCGAGCATGCCCTCGCAGCTGCGCACAATCACTCGCGCCCGGTCACTGGCGGCACGATCGGACAGCGGGCTCTCGGCGCGGCGCTGCCAGCGGGCCAGCGCAGCGATCACGGTCTCGCGGAGTTGAGTGGGATCCGCGTCGGATTCCAGGCCGAGTCGGCTGTGTGTCGGTGCGCCGTGCCCACCGAGCAGTCGCTCCGCATCGGACCGGACGTCGGGCGGCAGCACCACGTCGGGAGCGCGCAGCTCGGCGAGCAGCCGTAACTCGCGGAACTCGTGAGCACCGGCCAGTATCCGTTCAACCTCGCCGGCCAGTTGGTGGGCATCGGGGCGAGGTTCCTCCCGCAAGATGCGGTCGATCAGGAGCAGCGCCGACCGAGCCTTGAGTACGTCGCGGCGCTCGGTGAACTGGGTGGCCAGCACAGTGCGCAACTCGTCCAGGCCGCTGCGCCGCACCAGTTCCTCGGCGAGCCCGGCCGGTTCGCGGTGCCCCTGACGGATCAGTGTGGTCGCCAGCCGCAGCCCGTACAACCCGAACCGCTCGATCAACGCGCTGCGGGTCTGCGCCGACAGGGTCGGGTGCGCCTCCGCCGCAACGAACCGGTCGGCCGACAACAGGAGGGAGTCCAGCTCGGGTCGGGACGCCTGCGCCAGCTCGCAGAGCGCGCTGAACTCCGCCTGCCGCAGCGTTCGAGCAGTCTGCGCGAGCAAGCCAGCCACCGCGACCACGGTCTGGCACAATCGCCGCACCTTAGGCTCGGCGCGGTAGCGCCGGGCGACCTGCCGCGCCGAGATCATCGCATCGAGCCGGCTGGCACCGATTTCGTCGGCCCGGGACAGCACTGCGACCGTATTGACGACCGCGGCGGGAGCCCCGATCTGGTCGTAAAACGACTCGAGAAACCGCACGTCGGTGGCGTGCAGGTGACGCATGAGGTAGATGACGGCGTCCGCGTCCGACGGCCGGTCGTCGGGTGCGAGCAGCGTGATAGCGCGGGCCGAGATGTGTGTTGACAGCGACGCAATGCCCGGAGTGTCGATCAGCGTTGTGGTCCGCAAGCTGCGGGAGGGCCAGTTGACGAGTAGCCGCTCGACGTCCTCGGGTGCGCTACCCCGAAGGTCGAACTCCAACCGGCCATCGGCCCGGGTCAGTGGCAGCTGCCGCGGTGCCCCCCGGTGGGGCATCAAGGTGACCCGCGGACTTGCGGCGTCCCGGTACCAGGTGGCGACTCGGGTGCACTCCCCGGCGTCGGTCGGCGCGATCTGCTCACCGACCAGGGCGTTGAGCAGCGTCGACTTGCCGGCTTTGACCTTGCCCGCGACCGCCACCCGAAGCGGTTCGTCGAGCCGGTCGATCTGGTCGCGCAGCCGGGTGGCTGTGGCCGGACTGTCGCGGTAGACCTCGGCTGCCCGCCGCAACACCCCCCGGACCGCGGTACTGATGCTGGGGGTCGCCCTCGTCGGCGTGTTCACGACCCGTTTCCTGGGGCGATCAGCAGCGCACGGGCGTCGTCTCGCAGCGCGTCGATCTGCGCCAGTTCGGCCTTGAGCAGGCTGATCCGCCGCTGCCGGTGGGAACCCTCAGTGCTCGCGGCCTTCTCGGCGGCCTGGATGGACTCAGAGAGCGAGCGGTGCAACTCGGTCGCCACCTCGCTGAAGTGATCGCGCAGCAGCCGTTGGACCTGGCGCAGCCGGTCCCGGCATTCCTTGCCTACATGAAAGATGACGTCGTCAACCTGCCGCCGCAGCAGCATCTGAGCCTCGGCCTGCTGCCGCTTCAAGCGGCTCTGCTTGTCCTCACGCAGCGTCTTGCCTCCGAGTATCAACCCGGCGGCGACCGAGATCGGGTTGATCAGGGCCATCCCGGCCAGTGTGGTCATCATGCCGAACATCAGCACGCCGCCGTAGGAACCCCGCATTCCGGTGAGCAGCTTGCCGAAGAGCTTCGGCCCATCGACGTGCGGCGCTGGTAGGTCGGGCACCGCGTCCAGCGTGGTGGCTGCATCACCCAGCCGCAGCTCAGGGAGCAGCTCGCCGCCATCTTCGGCGAAGTGCTCAGCGACCTGGTGGGCGATCAACTGTGCCCGCTGGTTCGCCCACACGAAGTTGTCGGAGGTGGCCGCGGCAAGCTGCTGAGTGAGCCACTCGGTGAACTGCTCCCAGATCGCGCTCGGATCGGCCTGCTCCAGCGCCGTCTCGCCGTTATGGATCACCTGCCGCAACCGGTCACGCAGGTCGAACTCGATATCGGCGTTCAGGTCGGCCATCCCGTCGCTGAGCGTGTGTTGCCATCGTGATGTTCGGCGATGCAGATTCTCGGCGCGGGACTTGGCGGCCTCCAGTTCGGCCATCAACGCGGTAGCGCCGTCGGGGCTCTGCTGCGCCTGCAGTTCTGCCCGTAGCGACACCGCAAGGTAGTCGGTAACGGTGAAGACGTCGTGCGCCACGCTGCGGCGGCTCAGCCGATCGGCCTTCGACACGGCGTCCAGCAGGTACCGCACCAGCGCCGGAAACCCAGACTCCTCATCCAGCTGCCTGTCCTCGGTGCGCATCGCATGCAGGCGCAACGTCGAGGACACCGGCAGCAGGTCCGCTTCCACGTTGGCGCCCGCTAGGTGGACGCGATCCAACTCGGCGATGCGCCGCCAGTGCGGGTAGAGGTCGATCTTGGTGAGTACGCAGGCAACGTTGGGACACAGCTTCATCGTCTGCCGCAGGAAGTCAATCTCTGGCTCGGAGTACTCCTGCGAGGCGTCGGAGACCAGCAGCACGGCGTCGGCGGTAGGCAGCGCAGCCAGGGTGCTGGTGGTATGCACCGAGCTGAGCCCGCCGACACCGGTGGTGTCCACCAGGGCCAGCCCGCCGGCCAGGATCTGACGCGGGACACCGACCTCGGCGCGCAGCACGCCATGCCGGTTAGCCGGATTGCCCGCCTCGGACACGTGACTGGCGAGCTTGTCGAGGGGGACCTGGACCCGGGTGGTATTCGCGTCGGCGGCGTGGTCCGTCCCGCGCACCAGCGTTGCGATGGGAGCCTCCGAATAGGAGATCTCAGTGGGCACCGCGGTGGCGATGTCGTCGTCCACCGGGCAGACCGGAGCGTCAATCAGTGCGTTGACGAGCAGGCTCTTGCCCTGCTTGAACTCGCCGACCACCAGTACCCGCACGGTGGGGTCGAGCAGTCGCCGGCGGGTGTGCGCCAGCCGCTGTCCCAGGTCGCGCCGGTTGCTGGCCTCGGCCAAGCCGATGGTCCGGTCAACGACATCCAGGCCTGCTGGCCCTGCTGCGCTCACTGCGTTGCCCTCTCCTGCCGGCGGTCATGCAACCAGCTCCGCCACCCCGGAGGATGGGGGGTGGCGGAGCTGGTGTGATGTTCGACCTGCTGGAGGTTACTCCTGCGGGTCTACCTGATGCCGTGGTCGTGGTGGGGGGCTCAGGTGGGGGGCTCAGGTGGGGGACTCAGGTGGGGAGGTGGTGCTCTTGGTGGGTGAGCACGTCGAGTTCGTTGTGGTGTACCGGGGTAGTGACCGCCGGGCTGAGGTTGGCGTTGAGGAGGCCGTGCTGGTCGGTGTGGGTGATCGCCGAGTCGTGGTTGAAGGACTCGTGGTTGGTGAGGTCGTGGTTGAAGGAGTCGTTGTTGTGGGAGTCGATGGTGGTGTGGTGCGGTTCCTGGTTGTGTGAGTCGTTGTTGTGTGAGTCGTTGAAGGAGTCACGGGTCGTGGTGTCGTGGGAGTTGTGGGGTGAGTTCTCCAGCCCGCTGCCGTTGGTGGCGACATTGCTGTTGTAGGGCTCGGTGGCGTTGCCGGCGTTGTCGTGTCCGGCGATGCCACCGTGGTCGGCGATGTTGTTGCCGGTGAACGAGTCACGGACGGAGTGGTCATCGAGGCGAGTGGCGTTGCCCACGCTGTTACCGTCGCCGACGACGTTGTCGTTGCCATTGGCTACAGGACCGTTGATGTCATGGCCGGCGGCTACGGAGTGGTCCGTCGCGGTCACCGAGTGGTCATCGAAGCGTTGGGTGAGGGTGCCCTCGTTCCACAGGTTCTGGTGCACTGACTTGTCGATCATCGTGTCGTGGCTGTCGGTGTAGGAGTAGTTGTTGGTGATGTACTCCAGCTGGTGCACCGCGCTGGCGTGGGAGTCCGGCCCGTAGCTGTGGTGGTCCGGCCCGTAGCTGTGGTCGGGCCGGTCGCTGGTGGCGTGCGGGGCGACGTTCGTGTTCTCGAGGTGGTTCTCGCGGTCACCGACGAAGGTCACCGGGTGGTACTCAGCGACGTAGGACATCGCGTCGGACACGTCCTCGCTGCACACATCGCCCAGACCGGCGTCAGCCAGGGCCTTCTGCGGGTCGGCGACGAAAGCGGCTTTGGCGTCGCTGTCGCGCAGCAGGTTGAGGATGAACTCCAGAAGACTTTGCGTGGTGTTCATGACTGTCGTGCTCCCTTGCGTGGGGTGCGGGGCCGGCAGGGTTGAGCTGACCGGCGGTGAGGGACCCAAGTTATGGTGCCTGGCCGCGGTGGGGCATCGGGGATCGCACCGGGTTGCCCCGTGCCGCGTTAGGGGATGGGAGGAAGGGGCACGCGAGGATGCGCTACTGGCTCGGGATTGACCTGGGTACCACCTTCACCGCGGCGGCGATCTGCCGTGAGGAGGCGGGGCGGTGTGCGCTGCCCGAGGTGATCCCGCTGGGCACCCGTTCCACCGCGGTGAGTTCGGTGGTCTATCTCGCGCCCGATGGGCAGGTGGTTGTGGGGGAGGCCGCCGAGCGTCGTGCCCTCACCCAGCCTGAGCGGGTGGTCCGCGAGTTCAAGCGGCGCATCGGTGACGAGGTCCCGATGGTGATCGGTGGTATGCCGCACTCCGCACCGGAGATCGCCACCATGGTGCTGCGCTGGGTCATCGACCGGGTCGCGCAACGCGAGGGTGGCCCGGCTGCCGGCATCGTGATCACGCACCCAGCCAGCTGGGGCACGTACAAGCTCCAGACCATGGCGCGGGCACACCGCGCGGCCGGCCTCTCCGAGGTCACCTTCCGCACCGAACCCGAGGCTGCCGCCGCCAGCTACGCACTTCAGGAACGGATCGAGTCGGGCAGTACCATTGCGGTCTATGACCTCGGCGGCGGAACCTTCGACGCGGCCGTAGTCCGCAAGACCGGAGCCAGCGCCTTCTCCGTGCTCGGCCGCCCCCAGGGGCTCGACCACCTCGGCGGCGTGGACTTCGACGATGCCGTCTTCAACCATGTCCTGGCCGCAGTCCCCGCGCTGGCCGAGCTTGACCCCACCGACCCCGCCACCCTCGCCGCGACCGCCGCGCTCCGACGAGAATGCACCGAAGCCAAGGAAGCACTCTCCGCCGATACTGAAGTCACGATCCCCGTCCTAGCCCCCGGGATCCAATCCCAGGTCCGGCTGGTCCGGGCCGAGTTCGAAGACATGATCCGCCCCCACGTGACCCGGACCATCGAGGCACTACACCAGGCACTGCGATCCGCTGAGCTCAGTGCGCAAGACCTTGACCTCGTGCTGTTGGTCGGTGGCTCCTCCCGGGTACCACTCGTCGCGCAACTCGTCTCCGCTGAACTCGGCCGCCCCGTCGCCATCGACGCTGACCCCAAAGCCGCTATCGCGCTCGGCGCCGCCCTCTTCGCGCTACCCACCGACACCACCGCCGCGGACCTCACTGACGACCCGCCGGCCCAGGGCGATGCCGTCCTTGAGTCTCCCACCGTTCTCGCCGAGTCCACCGTCGCGGGCATCGCGCAGGTGGAGATCCCGCAACGACCATCCCTGACAGCCATCCCCCTGGATGTCGAACCGGCCCAGCTCCACTGGCGCCGGGCCAACTCCCGGCGGGTGAAACAGGGTGCCCTAGCCGGAGTCCTAGCCCTCATCACCGCCGCGGGTGTGGCATCAGTCCCGTTCCTGACTTCCCGTAGCGGTCCCAGCCCGCAGGCGAACGCCGGAACCCCGGCATCCAGTGCCCCGCTGGCGCCCAGCGCCCCGGTGGCCGATACCCCTAACCCCGCACCGAATGCCGGGAGCGGGAGAACCAGCGACGAAAGCTCACGCAGGGGCGGCTCCGGCTGGCCCGTCCGTACGACACCCCCCGCCGAACCGAACAAACCGGCCAGCGGGGCCATCAAACCGGATCCCGCCACGGTACCCACCAGCGCGCCTGCGCCCACCTGGGTCAACAACTACACCTGGACCACCAGCTGGTCCGCCCCCCCTTCCCCGCTCAGCACGTCGCCCAAGCCGACCACGACGACTGACCCCACCCCTATCCACACTTCTCCCCACACCACCACGGAGCCCCCGCACCCCACGACCGCCACGACCAGCCGATCTGATAGGCGGCACGGGTGAACCAGGCAACGGCGCGCCTGCGACCGATACGCGAGGGTTCAGCGGCTTCGTTGGCCGGGTTGGTGCCGGCGCAGGCGCTGTACAACACGGTCTGCGCCGACCCGTCGGCGCCACTCACGGTCGCTGTTGTCGGACCCGGAGGGTGCGGGAAGAGCGCGCTGCTGGCAGCACTGCACCAGGCCTACCTGGCGGCCGGGGTCAGCGTCGTCGGGATGGGCGCGGCCGCCGCTGGACTCACGCCGTCCTTGGAGGTGGCGGTGTTGGTTGACGACGCCCATCAGCTGGCGGGCCCCGACCTCGACCGGCTGCGCCGCCTCGCGCTGACCGGTGACGTGCGGCTCGTCGTCGCGTACCGGCCCTGGCCGCGCAAGCCCGAGCTGGCTGAGCTTGAGGACGCACTGGGCGGTCACCAGCCGCCGGTGCTGTTGGATCGGCTGGACCGGCGCGGAATCCAGACTCGCTGCGCGGCGCTGCTTGGCGGGGCCCTGCCCGCGGCGGTGGTCGACCTGCTCTGCGAGCAGACCGGCGGGGTGCCGATGCTGATCGACCGGGTCGTGGACTCGCTCCGCACTGGAGACAGGCTCGATGGCGACCGTCCAGAGCTGCCGCCGGAGGTCCTCGACCGCGTCCGCCACGACCTCGACCGGATTGCCCCCCAGTTACGCGCATTGCTGCTCGCGGTGGGGCTCGGCGCAGCCCCCGACCCCGACATCCTCGCTCAGGTGCTCGCGCTGGATCTGGCCGTGGTGACCGATCTGTTGTCGAGGGCGCACTCCAGCGGTCTGCTGCTGGGCGGCGGCCTGGGCGAGGGGGCCAGGGTGATCCCGCTGGTGCGACGGGCGCTGGTGGCCGGTGCCGCGCCGGGCACCAGGCGGGTGGTCCAGCGGCTGGTGCTCGCTGCTCACCTCGAACGCGGCCGGCCCGTGCTCGACCTGGCCCACCAGCTAGTCGAGGCCGGTGCCTGCGGTAGCGACCTCGCAGCCGTCTTCGAAGCGGCCGCCGACGCCACCCTGTCCGAGCTGACCGGCTCTGACGCCGCGGCGCGGGCTGCGCGACTGTACGCCCAGGCCGTCACCGCCGGGGCTGACTCGGCCTTGCTGGCGCCCCGGTGGGCCGAGGCATCGGCTCTCGCCGGTGACCTGGACGGGGCGCTGCGCCTCGCCGATCAAGCATTGTCCGACCCGTCGTGCCCCGATCTCGCCAGGGCCGGCAACGTCGCGGCCGCGGTCCTGGCCCAGCGCGGTCTGCTGGCTCGCAGCGCTGAGGTCTATCGCTGGGTCGGCACGGCAGGGCTGGGCTCGGCAGGGCTGGGTTGGGCAGGGCTGGGTGGGGCGGCACCGCTGGCCGCGCTGGCGCTGCTCGCGACCGGCTCGTTGGCCGAGGCTCGGGAGGTGCTGGCAGCTTCCGACGGTGACCGACCGCCTACGCTGGTGGCTGGGGCGGAGTCGCTGATGGCCACCGGCGTGCTGGAGTCGGTACTCGGCTCGCCGACGATCGCCCCGACGATGGCACTGTCCACGCTGACCCGGGCCGCCGCGCTGCTCGAACCGGGTGGGCGAGCCGTGCTGCTCCCGGATACCCCGGCGGCGCTGGCGGCGATCGTGGCGCTGCATTGTGGAGAGCTCGCCGTCGCCGTCTCGGTCCTGGAGCGGGCCCTAGCCAGCGGCGCTGGCGGGCTGTTCGTGCGAGCCCGCTACCAGCTGCTGTTGGCCTGGACCGCGATGATCCGTGGTGACACCGCGCTGGCCAGGCGCTGGCTGGCCAGCGCCGTCCCCGAATCGGGCACCCTGGAACCACGGGAGGAACTGTTCGCCGCTGCGCTGGCGGTCGGTCTGGCCCGGCGCCAGAGCGACATTCCCGCGCTGCAGGCTGCCTGGACGGCGGCCCGGGAAGCGATCGTCCGTCACCCGGCTGACTTGTTCGCCCTGTTGCCGCTGGGTGAGCTGGCCGTGGCCGCGGCCAGGCTACGAGACTTCGACCGGGTGGCGCCGCACCTGGAACAGGCCCGGATTCTGCTGGAGCGGCTGGGCAATCCGCCGCTGTGGGCCGCGCCGCTGCACTGGTACGGCCTGCATGCCGCGATCCTGCGAGAGCAACCCAGTGCGGCCGAGCCACACGCGGCGGCCTTACTGACGGCAGCGAAGAGCAACCACTACGCCGCCGTGCTCGCTGCCGCCGGCCGCGTCTGGATGCGGGTGCTGGCCGGCCAGTTCGACCCCTCCGAGGTCGAGTCCGCAGCCCGTGGCCTGCAGTCGATCGGGCTGGCGAACGATGGCTCCCGGCTGGCCGGACAGGCCGCGATCCGCACCACCGATCGTAAAGTCATGATCACTCTGCTCGGATGCGCTCGGGCGTTGCAGGCCACCGGTCCCGGCGCGGCCAGCCCTGCGGTAGCGGGTGGGCGGGACGATTCGCTCGAGCCGATGTCTCCCTCGCGTCCAGCCGCTGGGCCGGGGGGCCCAATCATGCTGAGCGACCGGGAACGGGAGGTCGCCGAGCTCATCCTGACCGGACTCACCTACCGGCAGATCGGGGAACGGTTGTTCATCTCGGCCAAGACCGTGGAACACCACGTCGCCCGGATGCGCCAACGGCTGGACGTGACCAGCCGAGATGAGTTGTTCGCCCAACTCCGGATGTGCGTCGGAGATGCAGCGCGGTAGGCCAGTACACCGTGAGTTACCACCCGTTGGGTTCGGGGCTGCTGCGTTACAGCCCCGGTCAACAGCATCACCCCAGGTCAGCAGCCCACCCTTGCCCTCAAGATCACGACAGTTCGGTCTCAATGGCATTGACTCTTGACTGCATCAAGCAAATAAATGTAGAATAGGATTTGGGTGGTCTTTAACCAATAATTCTGGAGATTCCCATGTGCTTACTCAATCACGGTGTCACTGCGATGCAGTACATCACCCAGGCTGACCTTGGAGTGCGCCTTTTGATGCACCGGAAGGAAGTCGGGCTATCCGATGATCAGGTCATCCAAGTGCTGGATTACTGTGGGCGGTGGCGCCAGAGGTATATTGAGCTGGTCGAGCCGGCGACAGAACTGGGCCGAGAAATTGATCTGGCACTGATGAACCATCCTCCAGAGCTTAGTCGAATTACAGCCTTGCTCGATCAACGTCGATCCATCATGGCACGTGCCGAGGACGAATTTATTGAGGCATGGGTGGGTCTCGATAGGATGCTCGATCGAACGCAGTATTCTCGACTGATGGAAATCTATCGTCGAGAATTCCAGAGGCTGCCGCATCCAGTTCTGGGGACTGGGGACCACGAGCCATTCTCCAAGATCGAGCAACGGATTTCTCAGATTGCCATCAACTGATCCGGCGCAGCGGCTCCAACCACTTTGTCTGCGCAGCTCTCTCCGGTCCAGTCGCACCGGTGAGGGCGCTGGATGAACTCAGTAGGGCGTTAGCGCCTGCTAGGCAGGAACAGGAAGAGGTCGTGACGACTAAAACACAGCAGGACCAGTGGGCTGCCTGGCTTTCGAAGCGTCGGCATGGTGATGACCCGGCGGAGCTGCAACGCGCCCTCGACTACCTGGCGCCGATTCGTGACCAGGTCGTGGCGGGTGCTGGGCTGGGCGACGGTGACACGGTCCTCGACGTAGGCTGCGGCGACGGGTTGATCGCGTTCGCCGCAGCTGAGCTGGTCGGCCCTTCGGGATCGGTGATCTTCAGTGACGTCTCCAACGATCTCCTACAGCTCTGCAGGGAGTTGGCAACGGACGCCGGACTGGTTGACCGTTGCCGGTTCGTACGCGCCCCGGCGAGTGACTTAGCGCCAATCGCGGACGCCAGCGTCGACGCGGTCACGCTCCGGTCGGTGCTTATCTACGAGCCGGACAAGGTGTCTTCGTTCGCCGAGTTCTACCGCACGCTGCGTCCGGGTGGTCACCTGTCCCTGTTCGAGCCGATCAATAGCTTCGCCCGCCAGCACCTCGACCGGCTCTTCGGCTGCGAGCTGGGCCCGGTCGCCGATCTGGCCGCCAAGGTCCAGGCTGTGTACAACGCGCTTCAACCACCCGACACCGATCCCATGCTCGACTTCGACGAACGCGACTTGCTGCGCCTCGTGGAGCAGGCTGGGTTCATCGAGATTCACCTGCAGTTCTACGCCGACATCGGACGGCAGGAACCGATGCCATGGGAGATTGCCCTGCGCCGCTCAGGCAACCCCCGCATCCCCACTCTTGGTGAGGCTATGCACCAGTCCCTCAACCCCGAGGAGATCGCTCGGTTATCCGCCTGCCTTCGGCCACAGTTCGAAAACGGGACCAGGCAGAAACTCATGGCCTTTACCTACTTGACCGCTCAGCGACCATAGACATCGCGGGGGCACGGATAACTGGAGTCATCGCTGCTCAAGGCACATCCGCTTCTGCGAGATCAGGACTGTATCCCGGGTGCGCCAACGGTTGGACGTGACCAGTCGAGACGAGTTGTTCGCCCAACTCCGGATGTGCGTCGGAGATGCAGCGCGGTAGGCCAGTACACCGTGAGTTACCACGGGTAAGTATGTTGACGACCATTGCGCGGCACCGGTGGATCTCAGTGGCCAGGACGCGTGGGGTGTCGCGGGCGTAGTGAATCGTGTAGTAATCCACCGCCCGCTGGACCTGTTCACGGGTGTGCCACTTAGCTTGATGCCACGCTGGCATAGCGGCACCGGACCGCGACGGCGAACCAGATCATCACCAAGGTTCGCCTTCCTGTGTGACGGTCCACTCTGGCGCGTCACCGAAGTTTTGGGCGTTTCTGGTCTGCGAGCAACGATCCCCACGCCAAATCCAGCGGTTGACTCATGGCGAAGTCGAGGCTCAGATAAACCGTGCACTGTGGTCGGTTAGACCGGAGCCACCATGTCCGGCTGGTCCATGCACAATATCTGCACTGGCCCAGTTTGTTGACCCGGTGCTGGCGCAGCACCATGATCACACCAACAAGCAACCGGACTGTGTGCTCTTCGAGAGCTGTTGGCGGGATTGGTTGTTTTTCTCTGAGTTGGTGAGCGAGCACTTCAAGCTGTTCCAAGAGCGCACGGCAGCGGGTCTGCCAGACATTGTTCATGGCTCGGAGTGTGGAAGCGCAAGTCGTCGCTGCAACCGTTCACCCGCCGCAATCAGGCGCAGGGCGGAGTCCTGCTGTTTGGCGGCGCTGGCGATGCGGTCCATGATGCACATGGTCAATGGTGCCGTAGCGGTAATGAGGCGTGCCAGCCTGGCCAACAGCTCTCGATCCTCCCGAATCACAGTGCGTCACCCTGATCACAGCGAAGTGCCGACTCGGTACTGCGCAAGGCTGCTGCTAGCTTGTGGCGCAAGGATAGTGCGTCGGACGGGCTGAGATACGTAATCGGTCTGTCCTGCCAGCCCTGGAGGAACAGCCCTCTGTCCCACGTGGGGGTTCGCTCGTGGTTGGTGTCCCGGCCAGCAGGGCCGTCCTCATGCTGCGTGTGACCGTGACCTGTCTCTTGTGGTGTTGGGGCCATGGTCACGACTTAAGCCGGTTGGCCTGGCGGGGACTACCGCATCGGTGCGGCACATGGGTTGTTCCGTATGACACATCCGTGACGCGTGGGGTGGCTGAGCTGGACGGATCATCGGCCAGCGGGCCACGCCTGCTGTCGGCAGGCCGCTACGCTGGATCTTTCTCCCGGGGAGGAGTCGTACCGTCGTGCCAGGGAAACGCCGCACATTGGCTGGGCGCCGCAGAATAGTCGGCTATACGCAGGAGCAGCTCGCCGCAGTGCTCGGAGTCGAGCGGACTACGGTGGTGCGCTGGGAAGCTGGGGAGACCTGTCCGCAGCCGTGGTGCCGGCCAAAGCTGGCCCGGGCCCTGGACGTATCGGTCGAAGAGTTGGACACCATGCTCGTCGGAGACCAGACGGTCGAGGACGAACGATCACGGAGTAGCTCAGAGCCACGGGACAATGGCCAACTGTGCGATGGTGATGCGGCTGAGGAGCCGCAAGACGATCTTGATCACGATCCCGTGCTCGTCGCCCCGTGGAACCACCGGGGTACCGTCGATGCAGTCGTCCTGTTGAGCGGTGGTGATTGGGTGAAGCGTCGAGAATTCGAGTTCTTGGCCGGCACAGCCTTGACTGCTCCTGCCCATCAGTGGCTGGTGCACGAACCAGAGCCACTGGTCTTTGGGTTGTCCGGGCGTCGTATTTCGGCTGGCATGGTGCACCAGTTCGCAGCCATGATCACCGAGTTGCGGAAGATGGATGACGTTGTCGGTGGTGGCAGCGCACTAGCCTTGGCGCAGCACGAATTTGGTTGGGTAGCCGCACTTCTCGATCAGGCGAAATATGACGAGCGCACCGGGCGAATGCTGTTCGTCGCGCTCGCCGAACTAGGACAGCTGTGCGGTTGGGCGGCGTATGATGCCGGGCGCCACGCGCTGGCACAGCGTTACTACGTCGCAGCCCTGCGCGCAACGCACAGCGCCGACGACCGGCCGTTGGGTGCCCACGTCCTGAGTTGCATGGCTGAACAGGCCGCCCGTCAAGGGCGGCCCGCCGAGGCTGTAACGCTTATCGAAACAGCTCTTGCCGGTATGCGAGGCCAACAGATCCCGAGCTTGCTGGCAGAACTTTACGGTCGGCAAGCGTATGCCTTCGCAACAGTGGGTGACGTGCCGGGTTGTGGCGCTGTGATTTCCAAATTGAGCACACAGATTGAGCTGCTGGCGCCAGATTCCGGGCCTTCCTGGCTGTATTGGGTGAATCCGGCCCCCATGACCTGCGAGGTTGGAAACGCCCTACGGCAACTGGGGCGCACGGAGCAGGCAGCGGTGGTGCTTGAGAATGGCATCGCCATGTACGACGACTCACGTCCCAGTGGCCAGGCCGGATACCTCATCGCCTTGGCTGATGTCCGGTCTCGGCCGGGGAAACAGCGCGACCTGGACGTCGCGGCCAGCCACGGCATGGAAGCAATCCGGCTGACCGAAACCCTGGACTCCCCGCGCCTTGCTGGCCTGATCCGCAATCTTTATCACCAGATGACACCACATGCTAAAGTGTCCGCCGTAGGAGACTTCTTGGAACGAGCACGAAGCTTGGTCACGGTGTAACCCACCACGCGGCAGTGGTGTGCAGTTGGCGATGATCAAAATTCGTTCGGTTCTTCACTCTTGCGGTTCGCAAGCTGGTTGGTACAGAGAAGATCTGCGATGCGGGCGAGAACCGTGGGATCCTCAACCCACGCGGGCAGTTCCTGCGCCAGTCGGGTGTGAATCACCCACACTTCAAGATCAACTAAGGGATCGCACGGAGGGCTTGGAGGCTTCATCGGTTGCCGCCTTGCGATATGTGTGTCTGGCTAAGAGGTTTCGAACGGGTGGCAATGACCGGGGCAGGCGCGGTCCCGCCTACCCGCAGGGCGTCTACATGTGGCCCCACCGAGGCTCGTTGTCAAGGGTGGGGTTCCTCGTGATGTCTTCGGAGTGGCAACGTCCTGAAGGGTCGAATAGATCATGGGGCGCCCTTGGCAGGGAGAGTGGGGCAACTAACCCTTGCCACCTGCTCGATGCTGGACGCGACGCAGCACGAACTCGCGATTGCAAATAAAAGCCCTTTTGCACGAGGCGCCTTGGTTGACCTGTCCCGATTAAGCGGCTATCGTGTGCCAAATGGTCGCCGGGCTCAGGTAATTAGGTAGCCAGAAATAGAATTTCCGTGTATAGTACGGTTGCCGTTGACAGCGTATTGACGGGGTGATCCGATGAAAAAATCTACCAAGAAATTCATCTGGAAGTATTGGGGTTATGGAGCCCTATTGATACTGATATATGGTTGGTTTGTTGCCCATTTTAGTCCAATACCACTGGTCGGTTTGTCAATGCTCGTCACGGTTTATATGTTACTTCAGGCGCCAGTCCCGTGTTGTGCGAGAAATAGGGACGGGACGTTTTGCCGAAACTGGGGTCGCGGAGTATTTGGTGGATGCAAACAGGTGGCTCAGCATCGGTGGCAAAATGCGAAGCTATTGATTCAACGGCAGTCATGGGCGCAGCTTTTGCGTGGACTCTTCCGCGGAGTTAGTGGACAAGCAGCTGCTATCTCAGCGTTGGCAGCTGCTTCCTCCGTCGTAGTGGCAACTATAACGCTTATTGTAAAGAAATAAACGCATGCCACCGGCCATCCTGTAGATGTCGTTACAGTAGGGATCGCCGTGCGTCGGTGAGATGTGGGATAACGGAAGGTATGGAGCTGTGCCACCATGGCCGACGCAAGCGGTATGCCCAGCTACGCCACCAACCGCGCTCCACGCCGCTGTGGGTGGGCAACTCGGATGACTGGGCACTGGTCCAGCGCAAGCCGAGCCCGCCGCTGGTGTGCCCGGAGCCCGGCTGTGAGGTGGAACTGATCTCCTACGAGAACCTCAACAATCAGTACAACCTGTGGATCTTCACGTGCAAGTCAGTCAACAGATCGTGTGATCACTGGTCTGCCCACGGTCGAGGCGGTGGTCCTGTGAGCGTTCAGTACGAGTGGATGAAGCTCCGGCTGACCCGCATCGCTGAGAAACTCGACTACGAGGCTACACCGGGGTACGTTCCCACCCACGCCGATGCCTTCGTGGACGACGTGTCTTTCTGTCTGAAGATCCAGCTCAACCCGACGCAGTTTCGCAAGCGCACCACGGTGCGCGAGATGAAGGGAGTAAAGGTGTGCTGATCCGAAAGGGTCTGGACACTGAAAAACGCTCAAGTCCTTATTCTGACTCCCGGCAGTGCGATTTCGTGTGGTGGATCGGGATTATCCAGGACGGCTGCTCACTCCCTGGGGCCAGCCCGCCAACCGTGATCTTGATCGCTGGGCACGACTGCAAGTGTTCGGCACTGCGATTTATCCTGTCCGAGCGGACAGGCGACCTAATCCCGCGTTACCGGACAGGGGCTGGTTTCGGACAGGGCCCATGGATGGATTCAAATTCCAGGGCGAGATGCTCTCCGGCCGGAGACGTTGGTACCGGCTCGGGGTGCTCGGGCGCACGCGAGGGCTGTAGGAATTGAAAAGCGACGTTGCCGACTACTATTCTCTCCGTCGTGATGCTCTGGTTATCTCCGGCCAAGAAACGGCCATCGCCGAGTGATCATAAAATGGGGAACTGGGCTCTCCTGGCGCAAGACTTCATACTCGACGTCGGTTACATCTGGCCCTGCGGTAGCATTAATTCGGAATCCTGGAGAGGCGGCAACCTCGCGTCCGTCGCCTAACGTAAGCATGGCGGTAAACGTGGCGACATCCACGTCGTGGTCCCGCATCACCTCGTTAAGAAATGCCTTCATTAGTTTGTAGTCGTGGATTAAGATCGCGTCCTGCCCTGGTTCAAGTCTCTTTGGCAGATGATCGCCGAAAGGTGACACGCCAGGCTGCGCCTCGAACTGAAAGCCAACTTCATCCGTGAGATCGCCAATGTATTCACAGCGCGAGAGTGTAACTGGTGTCCGTCCTTTGTTGTGCGCGAAGATCACATTGACTGGCGTGAAAGAGTGCCATGATTCCGCGATGAGTGTGTTACACGGCCTCTTCTTGCGCTTCACATTTGGTTTCGTAGTCCGTATTGGAATTCTCTTGCTGTGAGGGTTTGGCGCGGTCATGATGGAACTCTTACCGGAGGCGAACTCCACCGACAGAAGACCATCGCTATTAAGCTGACCAACGGCTAGTTCTGCCTCAAGTTTCGAGCCTGTCCTGCGCCAAGAGACCACAGCAAAAGCCAAAGTAGCTAGTCCAATGGCGCCCGGGATGGCGATCGCAACTACCTGAAGCGTGGACATGAAGCTCATCGTACTTGCGAGCGGTCGCAACCGGAGTCAGCTAGCTCGCGTGGACTGGCACCCTCTGTGCCCATATATTTACTGTGAGCAACCGCGCTCTAGTGCTACAGCCGCACTTTCACGCTGAGTGAGCGCGGGATGTCACCTTCCAGGCAGTGTGACCGCCATTCGGAGCCGAATGGCGGTCACTGCCCTCGCCGACCGCCATTCGGCTCCGAATGGCTGCGAGCGGTGGCGGGAGGAGCCGCCACGATGTGGAAGTGCGACTGTAGTGCTAACGGGGTTGCGCCCCAGCCCGACGAGGCATGTCGTGGCTGGCTTGGGGAGGCGGGCTCCGGGCGGCTGGGGTCTAGACCGTGACCGGCGTGCCGGTCCGGTGTATGAAACCGCTCGAAGCGGTTAGTTGGCCTGCTGGCCGCCCGTCCGACCGGAGCCCTTCATGACGGTAGCGCGCACTGTGGCTGATGTCTTGGCTGATCATGTGGTGTTCGAGGTGGAGTGCATCGATCGGATGTATCTCAACGTCTATGTGCCCCAGCTGCGGTACGCGGCGGGGTTGGTGGGGTTCGTGCACCGCCAGTTGGGGTTGCCGATCGCCTCGACCGCGCCGTTGGCCACGGTCAGTGAGGGGTTCTCCACGGCGCTGCGCCGGTTCGCCCGGGATCAGGGGGTGCCGTGGGTTGATTTCGTCAAGGGTCAGCGCAAGGACGACATCATGCACCAGTACCTGGCGCGGTTCGCTGGCACCGAAGGGGTGTTGTTCATCGGCCGCGCGCAGGAGAAGGCGTTGTTGTTCCGCACCGAGAAACGTCGCGACGCCGAGGGCAACTCCTATCCGTGGATCGTGAAGACCACCGGTGTGGTCAATCACTTCTATGTTTATGCCGTGGATGCCGACTTCGGTCCGTTCTTCCTGAAGTTCTGCTCGTATCTCCCCTACAATGCCCGGCTATGCATCAACGGGCATGAGTGGGCCAAGTGTCAAGCGGTCAAAGCTGGGATTGCCTTCACCGCCCTGGACAACGGCTTTGCCACTGTGGCGGACCCAGGCGCGCTGCAAGCCATCTGCGATCGGCTGGGACCCACCCAGATCCAGGGCCTGCTGGACAAGTGGCTGGCGATCCTGCCCGGTGCGTTCACCGAGGCTGACCACGACGCGGGTTACCGCTACGAACTGTCGATCCTGCAGGGGCGAGTTCTCCCTGACCCAGATGCTGGACCGACCCGTGAGCGGGCGGGTGTTCTTCGAGCACGTCATCCGCGACAACCTCGACGCCGGGCGCCCGGATCGGATCGGGCTGGTCTTCGACCGACGCATCATCTCCAAAGGCCGTAACCGCACCCCGGGCCGGTTCCGCACCCGGGTGATCACCGAAGGGGTCACCCCGAGTTTGTACATCGACTACAAGCACACCGCGATCAAGCAGTACCACAAGGAAGGTAGGGCGCTACGCACCGAGACCACCATCAACAACACCCGCGACTTCCAGATCGGGAAACGGCTGACCAACCTGCCCGCCCTGCGGGAGGTCGGCTTCTCCGCCAACCGGCGCCTGCTGGGCGTCCAACGACTCAGCCACAACCCGATCCGCGCCGAGCAAGCCTTCACCGCCGTGCACGACCCCATCATCACCGACACCGGTCACCGCATCGCCGGACTGCGCCTGGGCGATCACCGCGCCCACGCCCTGCTGCAAGCCCTGCTGGTATTCAGGCTGCTCCCCAACGGGTTCACCAACCGTGACCTGCGCGGCCTGCTCGCTGAGCTGCTCGGCAAGCACGAGATCACCGCCGGACAGATGACGTATGACCTGCGGCGGCTGCGTGCCCACGGGCTCATCACCCGGATCCCCGGCAGCCACCGCTACCGCCTCACCGACACCGGCCTCGACCACACCATGCTGATCACCCACCTCCACACCCGACTGCTGCAACCTGGCCTAGCCCAGCTCACCGACCCCGACCCACCCCAACCAACCCGGCTGCGCACCGCGGCCCGCGCCTACCGACACGCCCTCAACCAACTCACCCAGGAGGCCGGATTCGCCGCCTGACCAGCCAACTCGTTCCGACAAGACGAACTTGACTCGTTCAAACCGACTTCGTCGGTCCTAGCCCTCTAGGTACATTGACGAACCCCTGGACACAGACCTCCTGAAGTAGGTCGTGAACGTCGATCGATACCGCACTCGCTGGCGGTGAGCCATCCTCTGCCTGTCGCCCCGCCTGCGCACTACCAGCTTGTGTGGCCTGTCTATGATCCCGCCAACCGAGTGCTGGCTCAGCAGGCGATGAGGTAGGCGCGGGCGAACAACGTCCCGCCTGCGGGCGGTGGTGGCCCCCATCAGGACGGCACCACGGTCATGATCACTGTTTCGGTGTCAAAAGTGACATGTCGTGTCACTTTTGACACCGAAACAGTGATCATGAGTCCCCGACCTTCCCCGGCCAGCATCTCCTGTAACACACGCCTCACGGGCGCCCCCTGGTCCTGCGTGAGCCTCGGATATCCACAAGATTTTCCGGTGAACGCCGCACGGGCGCCCCAGGTCAGAGCTTGATCAAGAAACTACTTCAGGAGGTCTGGGACACGCCAGGTCAGCGTGCGCCACAGCCCACTGAAGTCACGATGGTCTCGACGTAGCCGGGAAACACCCGCTCGATGGCTGCCGTCACCCGCTTCTGCGAGATCAGGACCGTATGCGGGGTTGCCATGCGGGTCGTGGCTTGTGCCGCAAGTGTGCGCAGCGGCGTGCCCAGGGTCGCTCACCACGCTTCCACCAACCCGGGATCGGTGTCGAGGACGCCACCCGGCCTGATCGGGGACGGGGTAATGAGCTCGGTTCATTGGCCCGCCACAGCAGGCACCTCTCCCGGTCTAGCCACGACAGGCCTTGGTACCACGCCGGTTGACAGTTGCGGGCAGACATGCTGTGTCCTGAGATCCACCGTCACCGCCGGCATCAGGTCGTTGGCTTCACGCCGGAGGTCACTGGCTCGTAGAGGGTGGTGCGCTGGGCCAGCGGCCGGCCAAGCGGCTCGACGATCGACCGGAAGCCGGCCTCGTCCAGGCTCTGCCCATGGCTTGCACCGGCCGCGCGGCTGATGTTCTCGTCCATCAGCGTGCCGCCCAGGTCGTCGACCCCGGCCTGCAGCAGCTGGCGGGCACCGGAGACGCCGAGTTTGACCCAGGACGCCTGCACGTGGTCGATCAGCCCGTGCAACGCGATCCGGGCTACCGCGTGCACCAGCAGCACCTCCCGCCAGGTCGGTCCCCGCCGGGCCGCTCGCTTGAGGTACATCGGGGTCGCCATGTGCACAAAGGGCAGCCCGACGAACTCGGTGAACCCGCCGGTCTGCGCCTGCAGGTCACGGGCGCGCAGCAGGTGCCAGGCCCAGTGCACGGGTTGCTCGATGGCCCCGAACATCATCGTGACATTGGAGCGCAGCCCCACCGAGTGCGCTACCCGATGCGCCTCCAGCCATTCCGCAGTGGTGATCTTGTCCGGGCACAGCACCGCGCGGACCTCGTCGTCGAGGATCTCCGCTGCTGTGCCGGGCAGTGAGCGCAGACCCGCCTCCCGCAGCCGGATCAGGTAGTCGACCAGCGGCTCGCCCAGCCGCCGGGCACCTTCGGTGACCTCCAGCGCGGTGAAGCCGTGGATGTGGATTCCGGGCACGGCCTCGTGGATGGCCCGGCACACCGTGAGGTAGTAATCGCCGTCAAAGCTGGGATGGATGCCGCCTTGCAGGCACACCTCAGTGGCGCCCCATCGCTGCGCCTCCAGGACCCGCGCCACGATCTCGGGCAGCGCCAGCAAGTACGGTGCGCCGCGCACGTTCAGCGACAGCTTGCCCTTGGAGAACCCGCAGAACCGGCACCGGAAGGTGCACACGTTGGTGTAGTTGATGTTGCGATTGACCACGTAGGTCACGGTGTCGCCGACGGTTGCCGCGCGCAGCTCGTCGGCCAGCCCGGCAACGGCGCCGACTTCGGGCCCCCGGGCGTGCAGCAACGCCACCAGCTCCTCGAGCCCGGGGCGCTGCCCGGCGCGAACCCCGTCGAGCACCTCACGTACCGCGCCGGTTGCCTGTGCTGGCGCCGGCAACAACACCGGCGGCTGGGCGTCGGTACCGGCATACCAGGCGGTGGAGCGGCGCTCGGCCAGTGTCACCTCAGCGCCGTCGCCGACGTTGACGGCTTGCCGCGCACGTTCCGGGAACACCGCGCCCGGATCGTCCCGGCCGAGCCCCTCGGCGTCGGAGCGGTCCAGCACCCCGAAACGCACCTCCTCGCCCAGCCACCGGGCCGGGTCCAGGGCGTACTCCGGGTACACAGCTAGCCGTGGCGCCAGGGTGTGGCCCACCTCCTGCGTCGTACTGCGCAGCTCGTCCAGCACGGGCCACGGTCGCTCGGGATTGACGTGATCCGCAGTGCTGGGGGAGACCCCGCCCCAGTCGTCGATGCCAGCAGCAAGGACGCTCGCGGGATCGTCGGTGAGATTGGGCGGGGCTTGCACGTGCACCTGCGGCGGCAGCAGGAGCCGAGCCAGCGCGATGGCTCGGAGGTGCTCCCGCGGTGAGCACGGCGGGACGTGGCGCATCGCGGTGCCCGTCTTGGGTAGGAAGTTCTGCACGATCACTTCCTGCACGTGCCCGTACCGGCGGTGCGCCTGGGCGATCGCGTCGAGCGCCACCACGCGGTCGTACTCGGTCTCGCCGATGCCGACCAGGATCCCGGTGGTGAACGGGATCGCCAGCTCACCTGCGGCGTGCAGGGTGGCTAGCCGCCGGTCCGGGTGCTTGTCCGGGGCGCCACGGTGCGCGGCCAGGTCCGGCCGCAACGATTCAATCATCATTCCCTGGCTGGCGGTCACCTCGCGCAGCGCGGCCAACTCGTCGTGGTGCAACGCGCCGGCGTTGCTGTGCGGGAGCAGTCCGGTCTGCTCGAGCACCGCGCGGCATGCCGCCACCAGGTAGTCCACCGTGGAGTCGTACCCGTGGTCGGTCAGCCAGCGTCGGGCCGACGGGTAGCGGTGCTCGGGGCGCTCGCCGAGGGTGAACAGCGCCTCGTGGCAGCCAAGCTCCGCACCCCGACCGGCGATCTCCAGCACCTCGTCGAGCTCCAGGTAGGCCGATGGCAGTTCGCGGGGAGCATGCGCGAAGGTGCAGTAGCCGCAGCGATCCCGGCACAGCATGGTCAACGGCAGGAACACTTTGGGGGAGTAGGTCACCCGGGTGCCGTGCACCGCGTCCCGCACCGCGCGAGCCCGGCCCAGCAACTCTTCCGTTCCCAGACTAGTGAGCCCCCCGTGGCTCATCCCATTTTCCACCTATCCCGTCATCGAGAGTGCGTCAGCGCCTTGCGAGACATACGCGATCGCGGCCGGCGGCTTTGGCGGCCATCAGGGCGCCATCGGCGGCAAGGAGCAGTTGGTCGATGTCGTCGCCATCGTTGGGTCTGACCGCCGCCCCGATCGACACCGAGATGCCGTCCACCGTGACGGGCCGATCGTGTGGACCGTCGACCAGGACGCGCAGCTGGCTGATGCGCTCGCGGATCCGGTCCGCGATGTGCTCGACCTGGGCGGTTCCTACGCCGGGCAGCAGAATCACGAACTCTTCGCCACCGAACCGCCCGACCAGGTCGTAGGGCCGGGTTTGGGAGCGGAGCTCGTCGGCGACGGCGCGCAGCAGCTGATCGCCGACGAGATGTCCCATCCGGTCGTTGAACGACTTGAAATGATCCAGGTCCAGCATCAGCACTCCGAACGGGTCGACGAGCCGGCGGGCCCGTTCGAGCTCCCGGTCAGCGGCCTCGCGCCAGAAACCCACCGTGAGCAGACCGGTCTTACTGTCTGTGCGGGCGGCCTGCTGGAAGTGCGGTAGCAGCAATGCGCGGTGCAGCGCGAACGCGGTGATCAGGAGAACGGCGATCAGCCACGGATCCCAGGTCGCCATCACGGCGAGCGCGATTCCCAACCCGAGTGAGGCCGCCACAACGACCTGGTCGCTCGGGTTGCCCAGGACCTGGCGGGCCGACTGCAGCGGATCGGACATCTTCACGGCGCCGACCACCAAGACGTAATTCACCAGCCAGTACACCGCCCCGGCGCCGATCAGGACGGCGAGCCCTGGCGGACCGGGCGGGATGAGCGGGTACCCGGTGGGCTGGCCCAGGTGCAAGACTGCGACGGCGGCAGTGGGCGCTAGCACCATCGTCGCGGCGGAGAACAGCATGCGGTACAACCTGCCGGAACTACCCCGGTACCAGGAGTGCAGGTAGACCACCATGGTCATGGCAAAGACCAACGGTAGCGGGACCGACAGCGCTGCCGCGAAGATCCACAAGGAGGTGAGGTCCGTGAGCAGACCGTCGCTCGTAGCCCGCTCACGCAGATTCTCGATCTGGCGAACCGCTTCCCGATGGACAGTCGCCCCCGCGACCAGCAGCCCGAAGCGGAACAGATCACCGGAGTGGACCGGTATCGCCGCGATCACCCCGGCAGCCAACGCTACCGCCACGATGTCCACGGTGAGGACGTAGGCGATGACGACTGTCCGCTCGCGCCATAGCTTCCACCGCCCCGGATGCACAGCCATCAGACCGCGCCCGTCAGGCCGCCCATCAGGCCGCATCGGCTGGACGCGCTCAAACCCATGGCTCACACTCACTAGGGCCCCCGGCAGTGACGTTGAGCGATCTCCCCCAGCGTAATCGGCGGGCGACTCTTTGTCATCCTCCGAACGGAGTGTCACATCCAGCGGATTTCCCGTCACTGTCAGTTATAGGGTACCGCTGAATGACTTGACGTCACCGATGACCGGTGCGCCGGGATTTCCCGTGCCTCGATCACCGCTGGTATGAAGTGTCACCCAACGTTGCCTCATGCGCTGGAGAAGGGGTGGTAGTGGTGAGCAGGCGGGGGCACGTGCTACGAGTACTGGCCCTGCTTCTGCTGGGGTCCGTGTTGCCCGCCACGGTGCTGTCCTGCTCGACCAGTACGCCCCTGACTCCGTCCCCAGCGGTCACCCCGCCCGTCTCGCGGATTCCGTCCAGTCCGTTGCCCAGCACCGTGCCCAGACCGCCGCCGGTTTCGCCGTTCACCGGCCTGCCCACCGACCTCGGCGCGCCAGTACTCGGCGTCAAGATCGACAATGCCGCGGTGGCCCGTCCGCAAAGCGGGCTTGCGCTGGCGGACCTGGTCTACGTCGAGCCGATTGAGGGCGGCCTGAGCCGGCTGCTCGCGGTGTATCAGTCCCAGGTCCCGTCGGTGGTGGGACCAGTGCGCAGCACGCGAGTGTCAGACCTGGAGCTGCTGGCCAACTTCGGTCGACCCGCGCTGGCGTTCTCCGGCGCGGCAGCCGAAGTTGGCGCGCTGGTGGTGCGCGCGCCGGTGCTTGACGTCTCGGCCTTGAGGCGGCCGGGCGACTATCACCGAGATCAGCGAAGGCCGATGCCGCACAATCTCTACGGTGACGCCACCCTGCTACGCCAAGGCGGCACGCCACCGCGGGATATCGGGTTCCGCTTCGGGCCTACACCGCCCGGCGGTCGCCCGGTACCGGGGACCGAAGTCAGATACCCGGCGACCGCCATCGGGGTGCAGTGGGTTCCTGCGGAGGCTAAGTGGGTGATCTCCATGGACGGTGCGCCACTCACCTCTGCCTCTGGACCGCGGCCGGGTGCGGCAACCGTGGTGTTGCAGCGAGTCTCGGTGCGCAACACCACGGTCCGCGACGCTGCCGGATCGCCGTCGCCGTTCGCGGAGACGGTCGGTGCCGGTGATGTGGTTGTGCTTCGCGACGGGCTCGCCTTCACCGGGAAGTGGTCACGCGCCGCCCCGGACGCGATCACCACGTTTACCCTGCCGGATGGATCACCGCTGACTTTCGCGCGCGGCCCGGTATGGGTGGTGTTGGTGCCGATCTAGCTGCTGGTTTAGCTGCTGGCAGGGCAGCCGCAGTGACCTCCGAGCGCCGGGTGACACTGCTGACACCAACGAGGTATACTGGTACCTGGTAGGGGTATAGCTGAGGGCCGAGAGAGGACAGCGCGGTGGCGAGCTACACCAAGGATCGGGACGCGTACCTCAACCGGCTCCGCCGGATCGAAGGCCAGATACGCGGCCTGCAGCGCATGGTGGAGCAGGACCAGTACTGCATCGATGTCCTGACCCAAGTCTCGGCCGCCACGAAAGCGTTGCAATCCTTCGCATTGGCTTTGCTCGAAGAGCATATGACCACCTGTGTGGTCGATGCTGCGGCCGACCAGGCCGACGCCAGCGTCAAGGTCAGGGAAGCAGCCGACGCGATCGCTCGCCTGGTTCGCTCGTGACGCACCGCACAGGACACCGCAACGAGTCTGAGGAGGTCATGGGTATGGGGGACACCGTCACGGTCAGCGAGTACATCGTCACGGGGATGGTCTGCCAGCATTGTGTTTCGGCGGTGACGCAGGAGGTCGGCGCCATCGAGGGCGTGACCGATGTGCAGGTTGACCTCGCCACCGGCCAGGTCAGCGTCACCAGCGACGGGCCCTTGGACGGTGCCGCGGTCCGCGCTGCGATCGATGAGGCTGGCTACGAGATTTCCCCTGAGATGTCAGATTAGAGATGTTCCACACCGCGACCGGACCCAGCGAACTGAGCCACCAGGTCGAGCTGGCGATCGGTGGTATGACGTGTGCGTCCTGTGCGGCACGCATCGAAAAGAAGCTCAACCGGCTCGAAGGTGTCAACGCCAGCGTCAACTACGCCACTGAGAAGGCGCGAGTCAGTTACGCCGACGGTGTCACACCTGAAGACCTCGTGACGACCGTGGCTCATACCGGCTACACCGCCGAGCTACCTCAGGACACCGGTAGCGACGTGGGTACCGACGGCGCCGAGTTCCAGGTACTGCGGGAACGGCTGGTGGGTAGTGCCGTGCTGGCCGTCCAGGTGATCGCGATGTCGATGCTGGCGATGGTGCCGGGCCTGCGGGTGCCGCACAACTTCGAGTCGCTGTCGCTTGTCCTTACCGCCCCCGTTGTGGTGTGGGGGGCATGGCCCTTCCACCGGGCTGCGTGGCGGAACCTGCGACACGGCTCGGCCACCATGGACACGCTGATCTCGATGGGTGTGTTGACCGCGTTCCTGTGGAGCTGCTACGCGTGGTTCGTCGGTAGCGGTGGCTTCATCACCCGGCACGAGGTCGTGCCATCGGAATACCAGGGCCATAGTTGGGTCCATAGTCAGGTCTACTTTGAGGTTGCCGCCGGTGTCACGATGTTCCTGCTGGCGGGTCGCTACTTCGAGGCGCGCTCCAAACGGCGCGCGGGCGCGGCACTGCGCGCGTTGCTGGACCTCGGCGCCTCGGACGTCACGGTACTGCGCGGTGGGCAGGAGATGCGCATCCCCGTTGACCGGCTCGTGGTCGGCGATGAGTTCGTGGTCCGCCCGGGAGAGCAGATCGCCACGGACGGAGAGGTGGTGGAAGGGTCTTCCGCCGTTGACGAGAGCATGCTGACCGGTGAGTCGGTACCGATCGAGGTCAACCCGGGTTCGGCAGTCACCGGCGGGACGGTGAACGCGTCCGGTCGCCTGCGGGTGCTGGCCTGTCGGGTCGGTGCGCACACTCGCCTCGCGCAGATGGCGCGGCTGGTAGCGGACGCGCAGAGCGGCAAGGCTAAGGTACAGCGGCTGGCCGACCGGGTCTCGGCTGTGTTCGTGCCGATTGTGATCGCGCTCGCGGTGGCCACCCTGTGCGTCTGGCTGGCCGTCGGTGCCGCCGTCGGTACCGCATTCGCCGCCGCGGTCGCCGTGCTGATCATCGCCTGTCCGTGCGCCCTCGGCCTGGCCACACCCACCGCGTTGCTGGTCGGTACCGGGCGCGGTGCGCAGTTGGGCATCCTTATCAAGGGGCCCGAGGTGCTGGAGTCCACCCGGCGGGTGGACACTGTGGTGCTGGATAAGACCGGCACTGTCACCACCGGCGCGATGACCCTGGTCAACGTGCTGCCGGCGGCCGGCGAGAGCGCCGACGAGGTGCTGTGCCGGGCCGCTGCCGTGGAGAATGCCTCCGAGCACCCCGTCGCCGCCGCAATCGCCACTGGGGGCCGGCAGCGGCTGGGGAAGCTTCCAGCGGTGGTCGGCTTCCGCTCGGCGCGCGGGCTGGGTGTGCAGGGCGAGGTGCACGGTGCCGTGGTGCTGGTGGGTCGGCTGACCTGGTTGGCCGAGCAGTGGGCGGTGCCGATGCCGCACCAACTGGTGATGGCAGAGGCAGAGGCCCACGGCCGCACCGTCGTCGCGGTGGCCTGGGACGGCCGGCTGCGGGGCCTGCTTTCGGTGGCCGACACGGTGAAGCCGAGCAGTGCCGAGGCGGTGCGCCTGCTGCGCTCGCTGGGGCTGAGCCCGGTGCTGCTTACCGGTGACAACGAGACCGTTGCCCGCTCAGTGGCCGCTGAGGTCGGCATCGACACGGTGATCGCTGGAGTGCTGCCTGAGGGGAAGGTCGAGGAGGTGCGTCGGCTCCAGCAGGCGGGTCGGGTCGTCGCGATGGTCGGCGATGGGATCAACGACGCCGCGGCGCTGGCCCAGGCCGATCTGGGGTTGGCCATGGGCACCGGCACTGACGCCGCCATCGAGGCCAGCGACCTCACGCTGGTCCGCGGTGACCTGCGGGTAGTCGCTGATGCGATCCGGCTGTCTCGGCGTACCTTGCGCACCATCAAGGGCAACCTGTTCTGGGCTTTCGGCTACAACGTGGCCGCGCTCCCGCTGGCGGCAGCAGGCCTGCTCAACCCCATGATCGCCGGAGCGGCAATGGCATTTTCCTCGGTGTTCGTGGTGTCCAACAGCCTGCGGCTGCGCGGTTTCCGCCCGCTGACGCCCTCGGTGCCGTGACACGGCGCGTCCACGAGCAGCACGGTCAACGTCTCGACCCGATCAGCTGGGTACGCGATCGTCGTGTCCCGCCTTCCGCAGGGCTTGGCGCAGGGTGTCCGCGGCGGCATCGAGTTCGGCCGGGTCTGGCTCGCGGTCGGCTTCGCCGAAGTCGAAGTCGTCGATGGTCCACGTGGGGAATACGTGCACGTGCAGGTGTGCCACCTCGAACCCGGCGACCACGAGGCCAGCCCGCGGCGCGTCGAAGCCTGTTTTCTGCGCCGCGCCGATGCGCCTCGCCACCACCATGAGATGGGCCATCAGGTCGTCGTCCGCGTCGGTCCATTCGTCAACTTCGGCACGGGGGACAACCAGGGTGTGCCCAGGCCGCAGCGGGGCGATGGTGAGAAACGCAACGCAACGTTCGTCACGCCAGACGAACCGACCTGGGATCTCGCCCTCGATGATGCGGCTGAACAGCGTCGACACGATTCTCCTCCGGTGCATCGCGGGAAGGACGGCATGACCGCATTCTGAGGACAGACTGCACGAACTCACGGTGAGACTAACTTGCGGCGAGCGAAAGATCACGGCGCGGTGCAGAGCTCTAGCCAGGAACGCACGTGCGCGCCACCATCGTCGGCTGGATCGGTGATGGTGATCCGGGGACCGGTGAACGTCCGGGAGCGGCTTGACGTCCCGCCGACCAGCAACACCGGGCCGGGGTGGCGTCGTGCCAGTTGCGCGAAGTCCCCGTCGCCGGTGGCCAGCAGTAGCGGCTGGTCATCGGCGTGGTATGCGCGGGCCAGCAGCAGGTCCGCGCCCTGCCAGCCGCTGGCTGGCAGAACCTGAGCCTGCGGGGGCCAGTCGAGTGCTTCCACGGCACTCGGCGCGCCGGCCACCACGACGTCGGCGGATGGTGCTACGTCCAGTGCCACGACCAGCAGACGCAGCCGCGGCACGGTGAGGTTGTCCGCGTCGATCAGTACTTGCATGGCACGATCATGCACCTGCAGGGTGGGCTGCCTTTCCCGCCACACACGGTCAGTTATGCGGAGTATTGGGCTCATCGGTCGGCGCCACTTCGGGTGAATATTGGTGACTCTTTGTGTGCTATCCGGCTACCCTGACCGGGTGCCAACCTTCGACGCGGCAGCGGTGGACTGCCAGGTATCGGTTTTTCGTGAGGGTCTGCTGACTTCATTCGGCCACGACGTGACCTTGCAGGTGACGAACTTGTCCCTGGACGTAGGGGACGACGACGGGATCACAGCCGACTTCGACCCGGGCTCGCTGCGGGTAACGACTGATATCTCAGCGTCCGATCGGCAGGACATCGAGAAAAATGCCGAGAAGGTACTCGAGCCGCGGAAGTATCCGAAGATCCAGTTTCGCTCAGTGTCGGTGGTGCGCGACGGCACCCGGGCGCGCATCGAGGGAGACCTCACACTGCACGGCGTGACAAGTCCGATCTCTGTCGAGGCGTTCGACGACGGTCAGCGCTGGAAGGCCACGATAGTTCTTGATCAGCGCAAGTTTGGCATCAAGCCGTTTTCCGCCATGCTCGGCGCCCTCAAGATCAAGCCTGAAGTAGAGGTGAACATCAGCGTCCCGCATTCCTGATACCGCCGAACAATCGCGGGAGCTGTTAGGGCGTGAGCATGGCTCGTGGGGTGAAGGTGATCACGCGCGCCTCAGGGACGGCGGCGTGCACGGCGTCGGCGACGTGGCGGCCGAGGTGGTCGGCGTCGCGGACCGCGAGGGCGGGGTCGACCCAGCCTTCGATCTCGATACGGAGGGTGCGCCCGGTCCACCGGGCGCGGGCATGGATATGATCAACCCCGGCAATAGCAGCGGCACGCTCGGCGGTGACCAGCACGCCAGCGTCAACGCCATCGAGCAGCCGTCGGCCGATGTCTGTGGTCACGTCGTAGCCGACGTGGCAGATGAACAAGGTGACCGCGAGGCCGGCGACCGGGTCACCCCAGCGTTGCCCGAACGCCACGGCGCTGAGCCCGGCCAGCGCGCCTGCCGACGACAACGCGTCCAACCAGGAGTGTCTGGCGTCGCTCACCAGGGTGGCGGATTGGATGCGCTGGCCGACCCGCAGCTTGTAACGGGCGACCAGTTGGTTGCCCACGATGCCCAGCACGGCTGCGGCGATGCCAGCGCCGACGTGGCTGGTGCCCCCATTGACCAGCAGCTTGTGCACGCTCTCCACCCCGGCGAACGCCGCACTGGCCCAGATTACCAACGCGACGCCAAGACCGGCGAGATCCTCAGCACGCTCCCAGCCATACGGGTAGCGCTCGGTGGGGGTGCGCTTGCTGACCCGGAATCCAAGGAACACCACTGCGCTGGTGGAGACGTCGGACAGATTGTGCAGCGCGTCGCCGAGCAGCCCGACCGATCCGGTGATCAGGGCGATGACCAGCTCGACCAGCCCGGTGACGGCCAGTCCCACCGCGCTGACCCCGACCGCCCGATTGGCTAGCCGACGCTCCGCGTTGTCGTCGAACTGGCCGCTGATGGAGTTCGCTGGCTCTCGCAACCCGGTGCTCTCATGCATGCTCCCACCTCACACAACGTCTCGCTGCTGGCAACGCTCACTGGGCCGGAACTCCCATCATCCATCGCGTCCTGCTCGCTATCAATCGGTGTTGTGATCTTCAGGTGTGGTCGGCGCAGAGGGGCTCAGGCCTGTTCGGAGGCATCGGATGTGGTGGTGGGTCCCTCGGTGGCGAGGTGGGCGTAGCGTTGGTCGATGTGGCGGGCTTTGTAGTAGAGGACCGCGCCGATCCAGACGACGAGGAACACTCCGACGATGATCCGCCCGGCGGTGTTGATGTCGATAGTGGAGACGTAGTCCCAGAAACTGCCGGAGAGGTTGAGCTCCTGGGCGAGCAGGCCGAGGAGTTCGATGGTGCCGATCACGAACGCCACGAAGATGGACAGTCCGGTGGTGGTGATGTTGTAGTAGATCTTGCGGATGGGGGTGACGAACGCCCAGCCGTAGGCCTTGGACATGAACACTCCGTCCAGGGTGTCCATCAGTGACATGCCGGCGGCGAACAGGATGGGCAGCGAGATGATCGCCAGTGCGGGGAGCCCGCCGGCGACCGCGGCGGTGGCGGACAGGCCGAGCAGGCCGACCTCGGTGGCGGTGTCGAATCCCAGTCCGAACAGGACGCCGACGGGGTAGAGCTGCCAGGAGTGGTTGATGAACTTGTTGTAGCGGCCCCGAAAGATCCGGTTCATCAGTCCGCGGCTGGCTAGTAGTTGGTTGAGTTCCTCGGCGCGGTACTGCCCGCGTTTGGCCGCTCGCCACATCTTGAGGATGCCGATCAGCACGAACAGGTTGAGGCTGGCGATCAGGTAGAGGAACACCGCCGAGACGATGGTGCCGATGATCCCGCCGGTGGTTTCGAAGCTGTCCCGGAACTTGGAGGCGGCTGAGGCGGCCACCGCGATGCCGATCGAGAGGGCCAGCACGATGGTGGAGTGGCCCAGGGAGAAGAAGAACCCCACCCCCAGTGGGCGCTTGCCTTTTTGCAGCAGGTAGCGGGTGGTGTCATCGATGGCGGAGATGTGGTCGGCGTCGAAGGCGTGGCGTAGCCCGAACCCGTAGGCCAACGCCCCTGCCCCGGCGAAGATCAGGGCGCCCTTGGCGTCAACCAGTTCGTGGTAGCGGGGTTGGGAGTTGTAGTAGTAGAACATCCCGAATCCCACGATGTGTAGCAACGCCACGAACCCGAACAACCCGGCCAGCTGCGGGATCTCATCGCGGGTGAACCGGGCCCGCTGGGTGTCGGTCACCACCGGGCTCGCTGCGGTGGTGGGGGAGTTGTCGGGATGGGCTGACATCGCGCGTTTCTCCTTCGAGGCTGTAACTGGTCCTGACGCCCCGACACCGGACCTTTGTCGCAATCTTGATGCAGTAGCCTCGGATGGTAATATCGAGTGATGCCTAAAAGCCACCCTTTCGTGATAAATGCCTCGAATAATCACGTTGAGTGTTCTCAACGCTACACGTGTACTCTAATTGGGTGATATTCGAGTCGGCTCTGGTGTGCTATAGACGGTGACAGTGACGGCGCCAGGGGCCGGTGCGCCCTACTCGGTGGGCTCGAGGTAGCGCAGGTGAACGCGTGTAGGACCTCGCCGTGGGATCGGCCGGTGGCCTGGGCGAGCTCGTCGAGCAGGATGCCGGACAGTGAGGACAGGCCGAATATCATCTCGGCCAGCCCCCGCAGCGGATCCTGAGCACTGGCGGCCTCACCGAAGGTAGAAGGCGTGCTCCCACATGTCGAGCAGGAGCAGCGGCATCATGCCGGGGGTCATGTTGCCCTGGTGGTCATAGACCTGCTCGAGGACCAGACGCTGCCCGAGCGATTCCCACGCCAGGATCGACCATCCAGATCCCTGCACGCCCAGCGAGTTGGCGGTTGAAGTGTGTGCGGAAGGCGTCGAAGGACCCGAAGTGCTCGTCGATCGCCGCGGCGAGCTCGCCGTCGGGCTTGTCACCGCCGTCGGGGGACATATTGGGCCAGAACACCGAGTGATTGACGTGTCCACCCAGGTTGAACGCCAGGTTCTTCTCCAGCATGTTCACCGTGGCCAGCGCCTCGCGCTCCCGCGCCTGGGCCAGTTGCTCCAGGGCGGTGTTGGCGCCCTTGACGTAGGTGGCGTGGTGCTTGGAGTGGTGCAGCTCCATGATCTCCCCGGAGATGTGTGGCTCCAAGGCGCCGTAGTCGTAGGGCAGGTCGGGCAGGGTGTAGTCAGCCATGCTTGACCTCCTGTAACGACTTCTCTCTGCTGTAGCCACTATCTTGCGATTGTTACTCTAGCGCAACTCCGCTGATCGCCGCTGGGTTGATCGCTGCCGCGGTTCGCCGGCCGTACCGCGATGCCGGCCGCGTCGAGCTCGCGCCGCAGCCTTGCCCACCCCAACCCGGTCGCCTTGGTGATACTGCGCAAGCTCGCCCTGGTGAAGCAGGCGTGGCGTAGGTAGCCGGCCAGGTCCTCGAAGCCCAACTCACGCAGGCGTCGAGCCAGCACCCGATCGCGCTGGGCAGCCCTGGTCATCCGACCCGCGTCGAGCGCCGCGCGGCGCAGCCGCGCCAGCTCCGGTGGCGGGCTGGTGGTGTGCGCGGCGCAGGCCAGCGCGGCCAGCTGACCAGTCTTGGAGAGCTCCTGGCCGACCGCGAGTCGAGCCCGTAGCGCGGGTGAGCGCCGGTAAGCCTCGCTCTGACGGGTAGCGATCGAGCGGGACAGAGCTGCGGCGACCAGGGGACGGCTCCGGCACAGCCCCATCGTTTCCCGATAGGACTCGGCGGTGTGTCCGTGCGTGCGGAGGTGCCCGCCCAGCGAGACATACCACCGCCCACACAGGTGGCAGCAGACCCGACCAGTGCCGGATTCGATCATCAACTGGCCATACGGGGCGTGCAGGCCGGTGCCATCAGGCAACGACCACAGGTGGGCATGGGCGTGCCCTCGCCGAGGGCGACCCACCAGCGCCGCCGTGGTGCTCGTCATCCTCATCACCACACCTTTATTGCCACCAATGCGCAACTGCCTCATCTTGACGTGATGCTGGCACCGAACGCAACAGCCAATCGGCTCCCGCGCCCACACGCAGCGCGTCGTGACTGGTGGCGCGGCTCCTCCTCGTTCGTTAGGGCATCGAACCGAAGATGTAGCCGGTGTCGCCGACACGGCGAAGCCGGGCGGGGGACATCGGGCTGGGCTCTAGTCGACGACGTAACCGGCGCATCAGCCGCTCCACCGCGCCGTGACGTGCCCGTTGGGTGTCCCATCCCGCATTTACCAGCGCGGGGCGGTACACGAGCTGGCCAGGGCGCATCATGAGGACGCCAAGCACGGCGGCCTCGCGGGCCCGAAGGTGCACGAGGTAGCCATCGACCAGCACCCGCCGCCTCGGGCCGTCGAACACCACCCCCTCGCCCTCCATCACCTGCCCGTACGTGACCCTGCCCCGCGACCGCGAACAACGCCCCAGCATCCACGACCACATGAGCATCAGTGACTCCGGTGTCTCCTCGGCGCGTTCAACGACCGGCGGGGGTAGCCACACCGTGATGTGCAGCCTCGGGTTGAGCGTCCATTATCATGGTGAGCAAGGGCTGGGGCCGCAGGTCGTCCCTAAGGCAGCGGGTTCGGGTATCCGCTTGGTGACCACGGAGCAGAACCGCTGTGCGATGGCGACCGCGTGGTCGCCGAAACGCTCGTAATAGCGGCCGATCAGGGCGGCGTCCACCGCCTGTTCCACCCCGTGTGGCCAGTCCTCAGCGAGCAGGATGGCGAACAGGTGGCGCAGCAGCGCGTCTACCGCGTCGTCCGCTACAGCCAGCCGGCAGCCCGACAGCGGATCCTGGTGCTCGATCGCGGTCGCGGCGTCCTCGGCGAGTTGGCTGGCGAGCAGACTCATCCGGGCCAGCACCGGACGGACTTTCCCGGAGACCACCGGGTTCGGATGCTTGAGACGGGCAATGATGGCGATATGCCTGGCGAGGCTGTCCATCCGCCTCAGGTGACCCACCGCGTGCAAGGCCGCGACCACCACCCGCAGGTCTCCCGCGACCGGGGCCTGCAACGCGAGTACAATGATGCAGCGCCGCTCCCTATCGTCGAGCATCCCGTCCATCTGGTCACTATCAGCGATGACCACTCCAGCGAGGGCAAGATCAGTCTGGTGCAGTGCGATTGACGCGTTGGTCATCATTTGACCGGCCAGCCGGGTCATCCTCGCGAGCTCAGTCATCAACTCATCCAACTCAGCGTGGAATGATGCCCGCATCACCCTCACCTTCTCCGTCCTACCGGAATGCCTGTCACTCCGGCCCCGCCAGTATTTTTTCCTTACCTCCGGAAATTTTTCAGCCGTGCTCGGCAGATGTGGAGCGCAACCGCGAAGAACCCCGAACCAGTAGGAGCCGATAGGTGGACGTAGTAATCACTGTGCGACACGCCATACCCACTGCGCAACGAGAACCCGCAGCCGCCGAGCACGTCCATGTCGAGCACAGTCTCGGTGTATTCAGTGGCGCGACTGGTTACGATCACACCGGTGTCCGGGTCCAGCGACGCGGTGACGTCGCCGGGAGGCACTGAAGCTCCTCGCTGCTTCTCCCGCCGTGGCTGCGATCAGCGCCGGGCGTGCCAGATGCACAATGCCTCCGACCCGGACCGCTCCGCCCATCGATCCACATCTGTGTCCTCCCAGGCGCACGCTGCGACTGATCTCAGAACCTCAACTACGGACCCCTGCACTATATCTACTTGCCACTTATTTGCAACAATTATTCCACCGCGCCAGCTCGGGCTGCGCCCCGCCATCTCGGCGTCTGCCCAGGTCAGACACCAATTTCAGACAAATGTATGCCCATCATCTATGGAACTCCGGGCTGATAACAGTCATCGATTGTTCACCCTGAGGGTGTGCGTCGCCATGATTAGCCAGCAGGGGAGCGGCAACCGCGTTCATTCGGTGTTCACTTCCTCACTCAGGGGCAGGTAGCCTGCGCGGATCGAGTGCACCGAGGACCAGCCGGCTACGAAGCCACCACGGAGCGGCGGCGAACAGGGCTCCCATCGCCGCGGCGCTGCCCTGGACGTCCTCGCGGCCGGTCAGGTAGGCCCAGCGGTGTCGCTGGGGTAGTGCGAAGAACACGTCGAAAAAGTCCGGGACAAGGTCCGGGGGGAAGCGCAGTAGCGACTCGAGGCTGCGACGCCGTAGGGTGTGCACCGCCAGCGCGGCCGGGCTCCACACCGTCTGCCACGCGGCGGCTCCGGCGGCTGCGGCACCGCTGCGCTGCAGCGCATCATGCACGGCGATGGCCAGTTGAGGCGCTAACCGCAGCGCTGTGGCGACGCTGTAGCCGGTAGCCGGGTGCACCAGCGGGCTCGCCGCCCCGAACGGCACCACTGGTCCGCGCCAGTCTCTGGGTGCTGGTAGCGGCCGGTCCACCGGGAAGCGCACCCGTTCCTCGTCGCCCGACGGTACGGCGATGTGGTGGTGGGCTAATCGGGCGTGCAGCCGGCGACGTAGCACGGACAGTTCGAGCCCTGGGCGGCGGGCCAGCGAGGTCTCCTCAAGCAGCACTCGATCCGACGTCACCGGCACCGCATAGAGAAACGTGGGCCATCCCGTCTCGCCGTGGTGTGGCCGCCAGTCCATGAACAACGCACTGCCTGGAGTCACCAGATCTCGAGCGGCGTCGGCGTCGACCAGCACGCCCACCGCGGTCTGCTCAGCGGCGCTCCGGGGGGGAGAGTAATACCGAGCACCGAGCGTGCCGCGCCGGTTGCATCGAGCAGAATGGCCGCCCGCCGCCCGCCGCCGCCCAGGTCCACGGTGACCCCGTCCCGGTCCGGGCGAGCATCCCGCACCCGACCGCGCAGCACTCTGACCGGCGCGGCGGCAAGCCCGTCCCGCAACGCGGCGTTGTCCAGCACCACGTACTCCCAACCTAGGCGGTGCTCGATGGTGCCAATAGCCTCACCGTGGCCGGACGCCGCCACTGCTGTGTCAGCGTCGGCGGGCAGTTCTGCCCGCCAGGCGCCGTAGGTAGGCCGCCACGGCCGGTCCGGCGCGGGGTCCACCAACTCGGTCTCCAACCCCAGCCGCGCGCACGCCGCCGCCACCGCCCATCCCGCCGGACCACCCCCGGCCACCAGCACGTCGATCATGGATGCACGCTAGCGCGTGCTCGTGCGCGACGTTGCGCGGTGGATAACGACTGGCCCCGCTCATCTCGGCCGGCTGTGGGGCGTACGACCGGGTCTCAACGCGCTGCAGCTTCGAGCGCGACCAGCGTGACGAGTGCGGCTTGAGCCGCATGGCGGCCTGCTCGATGGTCAGCTCCGTGCGCTCTCGGTGGCCCCGCAGCGACTCGGCCAACTGCCACAGCCGCAGCGTCGGGCTGACTCCGCGATCCATCACGACCTCTTACAGGGTCCGGTGACAGTGCCGCCAGTTGGCACGCGCTGCACTAAATAACTATTCGGATAGTCAATCAGAACCCGTTGCTGCTTCAGATTTCCTAGCTTAAAATCGCATAACCCAAGCACAGGGAGCTCGTCCGGGCTTACCACGCGACACACCGTGTCTGCCTCCGAAACTCTGCGCGAGATCCTATGAACCCCCCGGGGGCAAACCATGACGATCCACGAGGGCAGTGACGACCAGGCGTTGGACCTTGAGCTGCGGGGTGATGAGAAGCCTCTGTGCAGCGAGGAAGAGTGTGCCCCAGGGATGCGCGAATTCGTCGCGTACGAGGCGCTGCAGGTGTTCGCGCTAGTCGAGGAGTACGGCGAGCGGGCTGACGGCCGGATCGTCGCATTCCCGATCGCGTGCGGGTTTCGGCGTGAACGGCGGCCTGCCAGGGACCCCCTTGTTATCGACAGCCCGTAGATGACCAGTCCAGCCTCCAAAACTGCCGTCCCGACGGCCCTGGAGATCCACGGAGACACCGCCCGGGCGTGAGTTGCTCTCACACCGTGCACGAGCCGCCCGGGAGGTGACCGGCGCCGACGTTGCGGTGTTCAATTAGACCTGCTTGCGTGAGACCACGCTCGGTTCAGTGCTGCAGGCGGGCGGGTTGATGACGCTGGAGCCCTTCGGTAACACCCTGATGACCTGCGTGCGGACCACCGACCCGGTCGCCTTGGTTGTACACCTGACCGTAGCCGCCGGGCCGCTGGTCTGCGACCCTCAACCGCTCCCCGGGCCGGTGGCCACGGTCGTCACTACCACGTACCTGGCCGCCACCCACCTGGGGGACCGGCACCCGGTGACGCCGTACCCGGCCCGGGGTGACTGGCCTGTGCCGGTGCGAGAAGTGCTGCGCGGCGTCCTTCTCGCCGAGGTCGCCAGACGACGTGAGGGGGCTGCATTGATCCTGACCGGACCCGAAATCACCGCCTCTGTTTTCGACGGCAGGGTGCGCATCAGCCCGTTCTCACCTGACCAGGTCAATCCCAACAGCTACGATGTGCGCCTGGGTCCCACCCTGCTGGTCTACGCCTGCGACGTGATCGACGCCTACCACCCCAATCCTACCGAGACGATCGCCATTGGCGAGCCCGGATATGTGCTCCAGCCCGGTGAGCTCTATCTAGGCCACACTCTCGAAGAGGTTGGCTCCGACCTGTACGTGCCGCTGCTGTTCGGCCGGTCCTCGGTCGGCAGGCTCGGATTGTTCGTTGAGATCACTGCGCCGATCGGCGACATCGGCTTCCACGGCCAATGGACGTTGATGCTCTCCCCAGTCCGGCCACTGCGGGTGTACGCCGGAATGAAGATCGGACAGATCATGTTCTTCGTCTCCACTGGCACCGTGGACCTCTACACCGGCAAGTACCAGGCTTCGACCGGCCCGCAGGTCTCGCGGTACTGGGACGATGTCAACCTGCCCCGCCCGGCGCCCGGTCGCCCAGGTCGGCGAGCGGGATGATTTTGACTGCGGCCGCCATCGCCAATGCGCACCAGATCGGGGACATCGTCATCGACCCCTACGATCCAGCCCGGCTGTCCCCGAACGCCTACGACTGGCGTCTCGGCGAGCAGATCCGTACCTGCACCGGCGCTACTGGCGGTGTGCTGGATGCGGCGATCCCCACCGAGTACACCGAGACCACCATCCCCGCCGCCGGGATGGTGCTGCGGTCGGGGGTGCTGTACCTGGGCGTCACCCACGAGCGGACCGGGTCGGAGCGGTACGCCCAGCTTATCAACGGTGACCGCACCATCGGGGCGCTCGGCATCTGGGTCCATGTTTCCGCGCCGCTCGGACACGTCGGGCACGCCATCCGCTGGACACTGGAGATCCGCGTCGCCCGTCCGGTCCGTGTCTACCCGCTCATGACCTTCGGGAAGATCGTATTTCTGGAGACATACGGTGACCCCGAGAGCTACCAGCGCACCACCGCCAAATATGCCTGCACCGACGGCATCGACATTTCCCGCCTCCACGAGGAACTCCACGACAGCGCCGAGTACGGCAAGAAGACGATGGTGAACCGGCGGTGACCGTATCCGGACTACCTGTGGTAACAGGGTGGACCTGCCCGCCGACGCGGCTGGCGGCAGCATGGCCGTGCGCGAGTACGCTGTCACGCGGTAATCAGCCCCGCACGCGATGCCAGATCCCGATTATTACAGTTCGCGCGCATCCGTTCTCGCTATGTAAAAAAGCATCTTCCGGCGCCCTCTGGGTATGGCGGGTGGAGCCTTCAGTGATCCACTTTGTTTCTTGATCAGGCCACCATGTTCACGTGTGCGATATGATCAATAGCCCTGGCGGGAACTGTTGATATTCATCAATCTCCAGTAGTTGCCCGCTCGCTGGATGCAGCCGGCCACAGCGTTCTCTAGAATGTTCCGAGAAAGCTTGGTTGCGAAGTGATGACCATCTGTCTAACATTTACTGAAATGAGACATTCGGTGCTCTAGACTCCTGCAAATGATCGAGTTAGGCTGTCCTAATTCGCCGAAGTCTTGACCATTTACGGAGCGATTATGGAGCGGCATCGAGCGATCACCTGGGCTGGTTCGATCGCAATGACGGGGTGTGCCAGCGCGCTCGCGCTGGGCTCGCGTGTCGGTGGGTTCGGCCTCAGGGGTTCGGCCTCGGGCCATCGCCGGTACGGGAGACGCAGGTGGTTGCCCCCGGGCCGGCACTGGGACCCGTGCCAGCTCAGGTCAACTCGGTGGTGTGGTGGTACGTGGCCCGCGCGTCCGGTCTCATAGCCTGGGCTTTGCTCGGGGTCTCGGTAGTGGGTGGCCTGCTGTTGGCCACGCAGCTCACTCGAGGACGTACGTGGACGCGGGGTCTCCACGAGTTCGTCGCGGCACTCGCCGTGATCTTTACTGCGATCCACCTAGCCTCCGTGCTCGCCTCCGACCAGCTGCGGATCGGCCTGCGAGAGCTGCTCGTCCCTTTCGCCAGGGCGGACAATCCGGTGGGCCAAGGTTGCGGGGTGCTGGCCTTGTACCTGCTCACCGCAGTCATGCTGACTTCCTGGGCGCGGGCGTTACTGTCCTGGCGGTGGTGGCGCCGCGTGCACCTGCTGACGTTCCCCGTGTTCGGCTTTGTCTGCGTACACACTGTGCTGGCAGGTAGCGACACTACCCGTCCGATCTTGCACTGGGCAAGCCTTGTGGTGGGGGTTGGGATCCTGTTTCTGGTGGCGTTCCGTCTCTTCGCAGCGCGACCGGCTGGCACAGCGGCAGTGGTGGCTGCGGGTCTGCGGGAGACGGGGACGCCCGTCTCCCTCGCTCCGCAGCCGCGGCTGGCAAGCCCTTCTCCGGTACTCACCACGGCGGGAACCGGGATGAGACTGCTCATCGGCCAGACGACCTGGGAGGCCGACAACGTCTTGTCGTTGCGTCTGCATTCTCCTGACGGCGCGCCACTGCCGAGTTGGGAACCAGGAGCGCACCTCGAGCTGGCCTTACCCTCAGGCCGGCGCCGACAGTACTCGCTGTGCGGCGATCCACACGACACCCGTTCCTACCGGATCGCGATTCTGCAGGTACCCGGCGGGCGTGGCGGGTCGGTGGAGGTGCACACCGACGCTCGGGCCGGCCAGCTGGTCATCGTGCAAAGTCCGCGTAACCATTTCCCGTTGGTGCCCAGCCCGGCCTACCTGTTCATCGCCGGCGGGATCGGGATCACCGCCATGCTGGCGATGGCGGCCCGAGTGGCGTCCGCGGGTGGTGAGTGGAAACTGATCTACGCTGGGCGACGCCGCGCCAGCATGGCCTTCCTCGACGAGGTCTGCGCGCTGGGCCCCGATCGGGTCAACGTGATGCCCGCCGACGAACGCGGCCGGCCCGACCTGAACGCGATTATCGGTGCTGTGTCGCCGGGCACCGCTGTCTACTGCTGCGGCCCGGACCGGATGCTGCATGCGGTCCGGGAGCGGGTCGCCACCAGACTGGACCTGCGCCTGCACAGCGAGCCTTTCACCGGTACCGCCATCGATGGCGGTACCGCGCTCCACGTTGAGCTGCGCCGCACCGGGCGCATCATCAACGTACCCGCCGACCGCACCATCCTGCAGGCGGTCCGCGACATCGTTCCCGCCGTCTCGGCCGGGTGTGAACAGGGCGTTTGTGGCGGGTGCCGCACCATGGTCCTCGCTGGCGAACCTGACCACCGCGACGGACTGCTCAGCAGCGCTGAGCGCGCCGCTGGCGCGATGCTGATCTGCGTCTCCCGGGCCCGCAGTGACCAGCTCACCCTCGACCTGTGAGCGGTTGTCGCGTCGATCCCGCCGGTTGAGCAAGCCCGCGAGCAGCGACGTTTCGAGATCTTCGCGGAGCCCGGTGACCGGTGCCGCTTCTGCCACGATCGATGTACAGATCCACTCTTTTGAGGTGGCGAAGCGGACAAAATTCCGTTGATCTGTTGACAGAACGTTGAAAATTAGGTGAGGCTCGCCTATATTTCATCCTTGTGGGTGTCTCCACGGCTCGCCCACTGTGTGTGAGGAGTTCGCCGATGATGTCGATGATCCGCATCCGGACGGTGCCGGGACGGGCCGTTGTGCTACCCGTGCTGGCGATGTGTGTGTTCGGCGTGGCGGGATGTAGCTCGTCGTCGAACAACACGGCGTCGGTGGATCCGAGTAAGGCCGACTCGTATGTGGCGCAGCAGTTCTCGCAAGCGGACCGGGATGCGGCGACGAGCCTGACTCCGGCGGCGGGATCGTTCCTGGCGGGTAAGACGCAGGTGTCTGAGGTGGCGTCAACCACACCGGCAAACGGTGATGTGAATCCGTATGCGATCTGGGTGGTGAAGCGCACGGTGGGCGCGGTGTCGGCCGGCGACGTACTCGTGGACAACTTCAACAACAAGTCCAATAACCAGGGCACCGGAACGACGATCGTCGACGTGCACCCGAGCGGCACGGTGTCGGTGTTCGCCCAGTTGCCGCAGACGGTGGCCGGCTGCCCGGGCGGGGTCGGGCTGGACACCGCGATGGTCCAGTTGGACACCGGCTGGGTGATCGTGGGCAGCACCCCGAGCACCGACGGCAAGATCGCCACGGCGGGGCAGGGATGCCTGCTCGTGTTGTCGCCGCAGGGGAAGCTGGCCAGCACGATCACCGGTCCCTACCTGAACGGGCCCTGGGACGCCACGCTGGACGACCACGGCACGAGCGCGACCCTGTTCGTCACGAACACGCTGTCCGGTGTCGTCGCCGCCGGCACGAAGCAGGTCGACCAGGGTGACGTGGTGCGGCTGACCCTGTCGGAATCGGCATCGACACCACCGGCCGTGGTCGCGGAGACCGAGGTCGCCAGCGGCCTGCCGGAGCGCGGTGATGCGGCCGCGTTCGTGAAAGGTCCTACCGGGCTCGCGCTGGCACCGTCGGGGACGCTGTATGTGGCCGATAACGTCGGTAACCGGATCGCCGCGATCCCCGATGCGGAGACTCGCAGCAGCTCGGATGGTGTGGGGACGACGCTGAGCACGGGTGGGCAGCTGGCGAACCCACTGGGCCTGGTGCTTGCCCCGAACGGGGATCTGCTGGCGGCGAACGCGACCAACGGCAAGATCGTCGAGATCACCCCGGAAGGTAAGCAGGTCGGGGAGTATTTCGCGATCCAGGACGTCGGGCAGGACCCGCCCGGTGACGGCGACCTGTTCGATCTGGCGATCAGCGCGGACGGTAAGGGTGTCCTGCTGGTCAAGGATGACCTGAACACGCTCGCACTGCTGCAATCATGATCGGCCACGAGGACACCGACCCGGTCGAGCCGACCGGCGGTGAGATGCCGATGGTCGCCGGCGGGCAGAGCCGTGGGATGAGCCGGCGGGGTTTGCTGCGGGGTGGGCTGCTGGTGGGTGCCGGTGTCGTCGGTGGCGGCGTGGCTGGGGGGGTCATCGGTGAGGGCATCGCGAGTGCGGGCTCGGCGGCACGGGAGCAGGCTGAGCCGTTCTGGGGCGCATACCAGGGTGGGATCGTCACCGACACCCAGCAGCACACGGTGCTGGCGGCCTTCGACCTGACCGGGACCGAGCGCGCCGAGCTCGTGACGCTGCTGAAAGCGTGGACCTCGTTGGCGGGCACGCTGGCGCAGGGTCAGGCATCCACGGTACCGATCTACGCCCCGCCCGCCGCGGTGAATCAGAATGCCTACGCCGACGCCACCAACGCCTCAACCATCGCCGACTCCGGAGAGGCGGCCGGTCTCGGACCGGCCCGGTTGACGATCACTGTCGGGTTCGGTGCCGGGATGTTCAGTACTAGCGGCACGGACCGATACGGACTTGCGTCCCAGCGTCCAGCTGCGCTAGTGGACCTGCCGAGGTTCCCCGGTGACGAGCTGGTGGCCGGTGACTCGGGTGGGGACCTGTTCCTGCAGGCGTGTGCGGACGATCCGCAGGTGGCCTTCCACGCGGTGCGCAGCATCGCCCGGATCGCGCCCGACGTGGCCACGCTGCGCTGGACCCAGTTGGGGTACTCGCCGAGCAACACCGGCGGCACGCCCCGCAACCTGATGGGGTTCAAGGACGGCACGATGAACTCCAACGCCCACCCTCCCGCCGACCTGAACACCACCCTGTGGGTCGGCGCTGAGGGTCCTGCGTGGATGCGTGGCGGCAGCTACCTGGTGTACCGGCGGATCCGGATCGCGCTGGAGCATTGGGACAGGCTGGCACCCACCTTGCAGGAACAGGTCATCGGCAGGCACAAGGACAGCGGTGCGCCGCTCGGGCAACAGGACGAGTTCGACGCGCTCGACCTGTCCGTCACAGACGCGCACGGCAACCTGCTGATCCCGGCCGAAGCCCACGTGCGGCTGGCCGCGCCGGAGTCGAACAAGGGCGCGGTGATCGTGCGCCGCGCGTTCTCCTACAACAACGGCACCACGCCGTTCACCGAACGCTGGCCCCCGTGGCGCCAAGCGCTGGAGTACGACGCCGGGCTGCTGTTTCTGGCCTACCAGAAAGACCCACGCACCGGGTTCGTGCCTATCTTCAGCCAACTCGCGGTCACCGACGCGCTCAACCAGTTCACCACCCACACCGCCAGCGCGATCTTCGCCATCCCGCCGGGCGCTACCGAGCCTGGTGACTGGATCGGCAAGACCCTTTTCACCGCCTAGATCTGCCGCCTAGCTGCGCCAGATGTGATCGTCAGTTACCACACCGCCGCCATGAGGAGATCCGGTATGAAGATCCACCGGGGCACGCCGCCCCTTCCGCTGCTGGCCGTGCTGGCGATCGCAACTCTCGTCGCAGCCGGCTGCAGCGCGAAGGCCAGCGCTGACCCGGCTGGCTCGGGGGAGACGATTACCCTGTACAACGCGCAGCACCAGCAAACCACCGACGCGCTGATCGCGGCGTTCACCGAGCAGACCGGTATCAAGGTCACCGTGCGAAGCGATGACGAGGACGTGCTGACCGCCCAGATCGAACAGGAAGGCGCCAAGTCGCCCGCCGACGTGTTCTACACCGAGAACTCCCCGTGGCTCGAACAGCTCGACCAGAAACACCTGCTCGCCAAGGTTGACCCCGCGACGCTACAGCAGGTCCCGGCCGCCGACAGCGGCGCGAGCGGTGATTGGGTCGGCGTGTCCGCACGGGTGTCGGCACTGGTTTACAACACCACTGACCTCACCGCGTCCCAACTGCCGAAGTCGGTGATGGACCTGGCCGACCCCCAGTGGAAGGGCAAGCTGGACCTCGCCCCGTCGGAGACTGACTTCTGGCCCATTGTCAGCTCGGTGGCCAAGGTCTACGGCACTGTGAAGACGGTGGACTGGTTGAAGGCGCTCAAGGAGAACGCCGGGGCGAACGACACCACCCCGGACAACGAGACCGTCACCAGTGACGTCAGCCAGGGCAGCAGCAAGATCGGCATCATCAACCACTATTACTTCTACCGGCTCCAGGCCGAGGTCGGTAAGTCCGACGTCCATGCCGCGCTGGCCTACTTCGCCCCGCACGACCCTGGTTATGTGCTGGACATTTCCGGGGCCGCGGTGCTCAAGTCGAGCAAGCACCAGGCGGCAGCCCAGAAGCTGGTCGCGTTCCTCACCAGTTCCGCCGGGCAGACGATCCTGGCCCACAGCGAGAGCTTCGAGTACCCGATCGGTGATCACGTCGCCGCGAACCCGCAGCTGACCCCGTTCGACCAGTTGCAGCCGAACTCATTCTCGGTCGCCGAACTGGGTACCGGTGAGGACGCGAAAACGCTGCTGCAGCAAGCACAGCTCATCTAGAGACAGACCCAGACCGTGGTCAGCTCTGTCCTGCCTGCACCGCCTCGTCCGGTCCGTCGAGCACGCGGCGGTCCGCCCTGGCTCGTCGTTCTGAGCGTCGTGATCGCGCTTGCGCTCCTGGCACCGCTGGTCCTGGTCGGCCTCGACGCCCAGCAGGCCGGCTGGACCGAGATCCACCGGGTGCTGTTCCGGGCCTACTCACGACAGCTGCTGATCGACACCGTCGAACTCTCCGTCGTGGTCACCGCGCTGACCGCGGTCATCGGCACCGCGGCAGCGTGGTGCACCGAACGCACCACGCTGCCCCTGCGGCGGGTGTGGACGGTGCCGCTCGTGCTCCCCGTCGCTATTCCGGACTTCGTCGTCGGTTACGCCTGGCACTCCCTTGATCCGAGCCTCATCGGGCTGCGAGCCGCCGCGCTGGTGATGACGCTCTCCACCTACCCCCTGGTTTATCTGCCGGTCGCCGCCGCGCTACGGCGCTCCGACCCCGGCCTGGAAGAGGCTGCCCGCAGCCTTGGCGCCGGTCGCGCAGCCACCTTCCTTCGCGTCACCGTCCCGCAGATCCGCCCCGCTCTCGTCGGCGGCTGCCTCGTCGTCGTGCTCACTCTGCTCTCGGAGTACGGGACTTTCGAAATCGTGCACTTCCAGACCTTCACCACCGAAATCTTCACCGAATTCCAGTTCGACCAACCCGCCGCCTCAGCCCTCTCGGTGCCGCTGGTGGCACTCGGGCTGCTGGTGCTCACTGGTGAATCGCTGATCGGCCGCCGCAAGCAGGTCAGCCGCACCGGTCCGCACGCCGCGCGCATTGCGCGTCGGCGGCATCTCGGCTACGCGACGGTGCCGGCACTGGCCGCCTTGACGGTCCTGGTCGGCCTCGCGGTCGGCGTGCCCATCGGCACCCTCATATATTGGATGCAGCGCAGCCAGCACACCACCCTGCCGGCTGCGGCCACCCTGGGGCAGGCCACCTGGTCCACCCTTATCTACAGCGCCCTCGGTGCCCTGGTGGCGGTCGTGCTTGCGCTGCCGGTCGCGATCATGTCCGTGCGCCGATCGTCCGCCACTCGCAGAGTGATCGAGCGCAGCACCTATGTCACCCAGTCGCTGCCCGGAGTCGTGATTGCGCTCAGCCTGGTCTTCTTCGCCATCCGCTACGTCTACTCGCTCTACCAAACCAGCCCGCTGCTGGTTGCCGCCTACGCGATCCTGCACTTCCCGCTTGCCCTGGTCTGCGTCAAAGCATCGGTCGCCCAAGCACCGCCCCGTCTGGCCGATGTCGGCTGCTCCCTTGGCCGCCGCCGGGCAACGGTGTTCGCTCGGGTGACGCTGCCACTGATCGCGCCTGGCCTGCTGGCCGGGTTGTGCCTGGTGTTCCTCACCGCGGCCACCGAACTCACCGCCACCTTGGTCCTGGTACCGACCGGGATACAGACCCTCGCCACCCAGTTCTGGGCTTATCAGAGCGAGGCCGCCTACGGTGCCGCCGCCCCCTACGCCCTGGTCATCATCGCCATCGCCGCGGTACCTGGAGCGTTGCTCGGGCTGTGGTTCGACCACGAGCGGCGGGGCCGGTTCACGATCTCGCGCGGTGCCTCATGAGCGCCGTTGAGCTGCGCGCGGTGTCCAAGTCCTACGCGCGGACGCCAGTCCTCGACGGCATCACCCTCATCATCGCTGATACCGCCGATACCGCCGTCACCGCGATCCTCGGGCCATCAGGAAGCGGCAAGACCACCCTGCTGCGCCTGATCGCAGGCTTCGACCGCGCCGATGATGGAACCATCACTATCGGCGAGCAGATAGTGGACGACCAGCGCACCTATGTCCGTCCCGAACACCGCGGCATCGGCTACGTTCCCCAAGGCGGCGACCTTTTCCCACACCTGAACGCGGCCCGCAACATCAGCTTCGGCCTCTCCCACCGCGACCGGCACCAGATCAGCGAGCTGATCGAGCTCGTCGGCCTCACCGGCCTGAGCCACCGCTACCCACACCAGCTCTCCGGTGGCCAGCAGCAACGCGTCGCCTTGGCCCGCGCACTCGCCATCCGACCCCGACTCGTCCTGCTCGACGAGCCATTCTCCGCACTCGATGCCAGCCTGCGAGTCAGCCTGCGTCGTGACGTCGCCCGCGTGCTTGCCGAGACCAAGACCCCAGCCATCATCGTCACTCACGACCAAGACGAAGCGCTCTGTCTCGCCGACCGGATCGTCGTCCTCGACCACGGTCGAGTGCTCGCCGAAGGCAGCCCATCCCAGCTCTACAACTCGCCAACCAACCCCGTTACCGCCCACTACCTCGGCTACGTGAACTTGCTGTCCGCCGTCATCATCGCCGGCACAGCCCACTGCGTCCTCGGTGCTCTGACGCCGCGCGGCGTGATCTCGCTACCGGATGGTGCGGCAACCGTCCTCGTCCGGCCCGAACAGCTGCGTCTGAGGACGGATCAGGGTGGCAGCGGCGTGTCCGCCACAATCGGCACCCTCGCCTATCACGGGCACGACAGCCTCGCCGAACTCATCCTCGCTGACGCGACGACGCTGACCGCTCGCATCAACGGCAACCAGAGGCCGCGAACCGGCGACCGCGTCTGGGTTGAGACAACGGGGGAGGCGATCGCCTGGCCAGCGTAGTCTGCCTCGGTGGCGCTGCATGTCGCCCGACGCGGGTGGGCTCTCCTCGTGGTGGTGATCGTGGTGCTCGCCGGCGCGGTGGGGGCCGGGATGCTGCTGCGTGGCCTGCAGCCCGCCGCCGGAGCGGCTCGGATTGGCTCGATCGGCGCCAGGGCAGCGCCGGGACCGCCGGAGCCAGGGCCGGCCACCGTCGTGCTCGTCGAGGATGTCGCGCTGCATCCGGACGCCGATCGGATCCGGAAGACGCTGCAGAAGTATTTCGATGCGATCAACGCTGGCGACTACCAGCTCTGGCGCAGCACCGTCATCCCGCAGGTGGCGCGGGACCTCGGGGAAAGCGCCTGGCACGGCCAGTACCGGTCCACACTGGACGGCAGCATTGTGGTGCACCGGCTGGAGCCCCGAGCCGGCGGTGGGCTTGTCGCGCTGACGTCGTTCACCAGCGTGCAGAACCCTGCCGACGCACCGCCTGAGCTGCGGGTGAGGTGCTTGCGGTGGTGGGTGTCCTACCCGCTGATCGGCGAGGGCGACCAGCTACGGCTGGGTCCCAGCTCGCCGAGCGCGAACCTGCGGGTGGCCTGCTGACGCTCTACAGCGGGATGTTGCCGTGCGCGCCGCGGCCCGCGGGTGCCGCGGCCAGCGCTTCGGCCAGGCGTCGCCGAGTCTGTGCCGGCTTGATCACCTCGTCCACCACGCCGATCGCCACGGCACGGTCGACGCCGCCGGCGATCTTCTCCTGGTGCTCAGCAAGTGTGGCGTGCAACGCCTCGCGCTCGTCCTCCGCCGCCGCAGCCAACGCCTTGCGGTGCAGGATGCCCACCGCGGCCCTGGCGCCCATCACCGCAACCTGAGCGTCGGGCCAGGCGAAGACCTGGGTCGCGCCCAGCGACCGGGAGTTCATGGCGATGTAGGCGCCACCGAAGGCCTTGCGAGTGACCAGGGTGACTCGGGGGACGATCGCTTCGGCGAAGGCGTGCAGTAGCTTCGCGCCGCGACGCACCACGCCGTCCCACTCCTGGCCGACGCCGGGCAGGTACCCGGGCACGTCGACCAGGACGAGCAGGGGCACCCCGACCGCGTCGCACATCCGCACGAAGCGCGACGCCTTCTCCGCCGACGCCGAGTCCAGGCACCCCCCCAGCCGCAGCGGGTTGTTCGCGATCACCCCGATGGTTCGCCCAGCGAGCCTGCCCAGCCCCACCACGATGTTGGGAGCCCATTTGGGCTGCAGCTCAGCGAACCCGCTGGTGGGATCGGGCTGGTCAGGGTCGGGCTGGTCCAGTACGGCGTGCAGCAAGGGGTGAACGTCGTAGGCGCGTTGACGCTCCGCGGGTAGGTACTCGGACAGGTTGACTTCCTCGTGAATCGAGTGCAGGTCGAACATCCCAGGGCGAGCGAACAGGCCGGCGAGATGACGGGCCCGCAGCAATGCGTCTGGCTCGGAGGAGGCAACCACGTGCGCCACGCCGGATTTCTTGCCGTGCGCGCTGGGGCCGCCCAGCGCCTCCATGTCGATCTGCTCGCCGGTGACGCTGCGGACCACGTCCGGACCGGTGACGAACACCCGGCCCTCAGGTGCCATGATCACGATGTCGGTGAGCGCAGGGCCGTAGGCGGCTCCACCCGCGGCGGCACCGAGCACCACGGAGATCTGTGGCACTCGCCCGGAGGCCCGGACCATGGCGGCGAACACCTGACCGACGGCGTCGAGAGCCTCCACACCCTCGGCTAGGCGCGCCCCTCCGGAATGCCATAACCCGATCACCGGAGACCGCTCGCGGATCGCGGTGTCGATGGCCTCCACGATGTGCCGGCAGCCCTCCGAGCCCATCGCACCACCCATCGTGGTTGCGTCGGTGCAGTAGGCGATCACCTTGGCCCCGTCGATGCGGCCGCGGGCGGCGAACGCTCCGCTGCTGTCGCGCGGTCGCAGCGCGACCACCGTGTCCGGGTCGAACAGACACCTCAGGCGCAGTTCCGGGTCCCGCGGATCAGATGCTTCGCCATTATTGGACCGGCCATCCGTGCGGGCACGATGAGCCAGAGCTGTCATCGGTGATCTCCTTGCGGTGGAGTGCCTTACCTGCGGCCGCTCAGGCCGACGTGAAGGCGAGCGCGACGTTGTGCCCGCCGAACCCGAACGAGTCGTTGACGGCGGCGCGCAACCTCACCTCGCGGGCGGAGCCGGTCACGACGTCGAGCTGTACACCGGGGTCGATGTCCTCCAAGTTCAGCGTCGGAGGCACGACACCGTCTCGCAGCGCTAACACGCAGGCCAGGCCTTCAACCGCGCCAGCGGCACCGAGCAGGTGGCCCAATGCCCCCTTGGGTGCGGTGACCACCGCATGGTCGCCGACGGCGGCCCGGATCGCGGCCGCCTCCGCGACGTCGCCAACCAGGGTGGCGGTGGCGTGCGCGTTGATGTGCCCGACATCGGCTTTGTCCAGCCCCGCGGTGCGCAGCGCAGCCGAGATCGCTCGGCCGGCGCCGATGCCTTCCGGCTCAGGCGCGGTGATGTGGTGGCCGTCGGAGCTGGTGCCCACCCCGGCCAGCCGACCGTGCCAGGCGGCGCGACGAGCCGCGGCGAACTCCGCCCGCTCAAGGACCATCACTCCAGCACCCTCGCCGAGCACGAACCCGTCCCGCGCGATATCGAACGGGCGGGAGGCTCGTTCGGGCTCATCGTTACGGGTGCTCATGGCCCGCATCTGGGCGAATCCGGCCAACGTGATGGGGATGATGCACGCCTCGGCTCCGCCGGCTACCACCACGTTGACTTCCCCGGCCCGCAGCATCCGCCACGCGATGGCCAGTGCTTCGGCACCGGAGGCGCAGGCGGCGACTGGGGCATGCACGCCACCACGAGCGCCGAGGTCCAGACCGACATGCGCGGCCGGGCCGTTGGGCATGAGCATCGGGATGGTCAGTGGCGAGACCTTGCGCATCCCCGCATTCTCGAGCAGGTCGTCCTGCCCGAGCAGGGTCAGCGCACCGCCGATGCCGGTGCCGATGACGACGGCCAGCCGCTCCGGCTCGACCTCCGGTGCGCCGGCATGCTGCCAGGCTTCTCGCGCGGCGACTATCGCGACCTGCTCGCAACGGTCCCAGCGGCGGGCCTGCACCCGCGGGAGTGAATCGGTCGGATCGACGGCCAGCTTCGCGGCGATCCGCACGGGTAGGTCGAAGCGATCAACCCAGTCCTCGGCCAGCGCGACGATCCCGCTTTTGCCGGCGCGCAGGGCGTCCCAGGTTGATGTGATGTCCCCGCCGAGCGGGGTAGTCGCTCCGAGCCCAGTGACAACGACCTCAGTGGTCATCACGCCTCCGCGGGGATGAGTACGTTGGCGTCATACGGTCTTGGCGACGTAGTCCACCGCGTCACCGACGGTCTTGAGGTTGGCCAGCACATCGTCAGGCACCTTGACGCCGAAGTGGTCTTCCACCTGCACGGCGATCTCCACCATGGACAGAGAGTCGATGTCCAGCTCGTCCATGAAGGACTTCTCCGGGGTGATCTCGCTCTCCTCGATGCCCGCCACCTCGTGCACAATCTTGGCGAGGCCATCAAGGATCTCCTCGTGTGTCACTGGCATGCGTCCTTTCTGTCGGTCACCGGTGATCGGGGCCGTCGGCCCCGCACTGCGATGCGTTCTCCCATGCAGAGCATGGGTTCAGGGCAGCACGCTTCACGGCAGGACCACCGCCTGGCCCGCATAGGACAGTCCAGCGCCGAACCCGACCAGCAGCGCGAGGTCCCCGGAACGGACTCGGCCTTCGGCTCGCATGTGGTCCAGCGCGAGTGGTATCGATGCCGAGGACGTGTTGCCCGAGTGGACGATATCGTCGGCCACCACCATGTCCGCACGGGCTCCGGCTGCCCGCATGAGTTGGGCGATGGCCTCAACGATGCGCAGGTTGGCCTGATGCGGCACCAGCACATCGACGTCCGCCGGAGCGAGGCCGGCCAGCTCCAACGCCCGCAGCGCCACCGGTGCGATCTTCGTGATCGCCCACCGGTACACCTCCTGGCCCTCCTGGCGGATGAAGGAGTGCCGGTCGGCCACCACGATGGTGTTTACCAGGTTGCCGGCGCTGCCGGCGGCAACCGGGCCGATCCCGGGCCGCTCGTCGTGGTCAACCGGGCCGACCACCGCCGCACCCGCGCCGTCGGCGAAGATAATGCACGTGGAGCGGTCCATCGGGTCCACCCAGTCGGACAGTTTTTCCGCGCCGATCACCAGCACGTGCCGCGCGGAGCCGGCGCGAATCATGTCGGATGCGGTGCCCAGCCCGTAGCAGAAGCCAGCGCAGGCGGCGTTGATGTCGAAGGCGGGGGCGGCATGCACCCCGATCCGGTCCGCGGTCTGTCCGGCCGCGTTGGGTATGTATGAGGGCATCGTGCACGTCGCGACCAGCACCGCGTCGATATCCGCGGGGGCTAGTCCGGCGTCGGCGAGCGCCTTGGCGCCCGCATCGACTGCCATGTCAACCACTGACTCGTCTGTGCGGGCGAGGCGCCGTTCGACGATGCCCACCCGGCTGCGGATCCACTCGTCGCTGGTCTGCACCCCGCGGGCGGCGATGTCGGCGTTGGTCACAATCTGTTCGGGTTGCCTGCTGCCCAAGCCGAGGATGCGCGCGCCAGCCATCGGAGCGAGCTGCCGGAGGCGGGGGCTCATGCCAGTGTTCCTGGATGGGCACAGATCAGATCAGTGACCTTGTCGAGGTCCTCGGGTGTCTTCAGGGCCAGCGTGACTGTGCCCTTGGAGTCTCGTTTGACCAGGCCGGACAGCGCCCCAGCGGGCGGAAGCTCGACCGTTGCGGTGATGGCCAAGGCGCGGAGCGTCGCCATGCAGGAGTCCCAGCGGACCGGCTTGGTCACCTGCGCGACAAGCCGGCGCAGCATTTCTGTGCCCTCGGTCACCACTTCTCCGTCGGCGTTGGACAGCAGTGGACGTGTCGGGTCCTTGGCGGTGAGCTGGGCGGCGTAGCGCGCCAGCGCGTGCTCGGCTGGGGCCATGAACCGGGTGTGGAACGCTCCGGCGACGGGCAGCGACCTCACCCGCGCTCGGGCAGGTTTGTGCTGTGCCAGCGTGGCCAGCGCCTCGATGCGGCCCGCGGCGACGATCTGCCCGGCGCCGTTGTGGTTGGCCACGTCGAGCCCCAGTTCGGCTAGCACCGCCAGGACGTCTTCGGGGTCGCCCCCGAGCACCGCGGACATCCCGGTCGGCTCCAGCGCGCACGCAGTGGCCATTTCCTGGCCACGGACGGCCGCGAGCGCGACGGCCTCGTCGGTGCTGAGCACCCCGGCCACGGCTGCCGCGGCGAGTTCACCGACCGAGTGCCCGGCGACCGGGGCCTCGGTCGGCAGATCCACCCGCCGTGCCAACTCCTCGGCGGCGAGCAGCGACAGCGCCACGGTCAGTGGCTGGGTCACCGCGGTGTCCTTGATCTCCTCGGCATCCGCCGTGGTGCCGAGCCACCGAAGATCCAGTCCGGTGGCCTCCGACCACAACGCGACTCGTTCTTCCGCACCCTCCAGCGCCAGCCAGGGCGCCAGCATGCCGGGGGACTGGGCACCTTGTCCGGGTGCGAGCAGGGCGATCATCCCGTCCACTGAACACCCTGCCCGGCCGTGACCGTGATGCTGTCGTTCACGAAGTCCACCGACGCGTTCTTGTCGAGTACCTACAAACGTCCCCTCAGCACACGTCCCCTTGACAAACCTCCCACCATCACCACAGGCCGCGGGAACGGGCCAGCCGACCGACCGCCAGGCCCACTCGCAGCACGAGCCCGTCCCGTGGGTCGCCGGGCACTTGTCCGGTGATGTCGGCGACCCGGCGCAACCGGTAGCGGACCGTGTTGGGGTGGACGAACAACCGCCGGGCGCAGGCTTCCAGTACTCCGCCGGCATCGAAGAATGCGTCGAGCGTCTCGACCAGCCCACCGCTGGCCGCCGCCAGCGGACGCATCACCTGATCGACCAGTAGGCGTTCGGCCTCCGGGTCCCCGGCCAACGCGCGCTCGGGAAGTAGCTCGGCGGCCGGCACCGGGCGCGGTGCCGTCGGCCAGGCCGCCACCGCGCGCAGCCCGGACAAGGCGTCGGCGGCGCTGCGGTGCGCCTCGGCCAGCGATGGGACCGTCGGTCCGACGACGACCGGACCCGCACCGAAAGCTTCGATCATCCATCGATGGTCTCCCGGCGGGTCGAGGCTGCCGCTGACGACCAGCACCAGGCGAGACCCCTGCACACCGACGAGCACCCCGCGGCCGGTGCGAACAGCGATACCCCGGATGTCAGCGAGCAGCTCCGGTGGCTCGTCCGGCGGTGGATTGCCCACGAGCACCGTCGCTGGGGCTGTTGGTTCCAAACCCAGCGCCGCCGCGCGGGACAGCAGCGACTCCTCGCCGTCGCCGCGCATGATGCCGTCCACCACCAGCGCTTCCAGCCGAGCGTCCCAGGCGCCCCGGGCCTCAGCGGCACCGGCGTAGGTGCTGGCGGCGGCGAAGGCGACCTCGCGGCTATAGCGCAGCGAGGCTTCGGTGAGCACGGTGCGCTCGGCATCGTCAGCGGCGAGTTCGGGCAGTTGCTGCTCGAACATCAAGGCGGCGACCCGGACCAGTTCGACGGTCTGGCGCAGGCTGACCCAATTGGTCAGATCTCGCGGGGCGGTGCGAAACGCGTCGGTGGTAAGCTTGATCGAATGCTGTGGATCTTTGAGCCACTCGACGAAGTTCGCTACGCTGGCCTGGGTGACCAGCAGGACCCCGGCCCGCTGGTCGGCCGACAGTCGGCGGAACCAGGGATAACGTCGCTCCATCTCGGTGACGCTGGCCGTGGCGAGCCCACCGGAGGCCCGTGCCAGCCTGCGCAGGGTGCTGGCCTGCAGCGGGTGGGTGCCCACCTCGATGGTCATGGGGCCAGCATCGCACGGTGGCCAACGGATTCCTGCCGGACCTCACGGCGCTGAGGTGCTGGTCTGGGAGATGGCCGCGCGGCTCGCCGCCTAGCCGCTGCGCCGAGGCATCAGGCCACGCCCGGATCGGACGTTTGCGGACCGGCGGCCTGCGGGTCGTCGATGCGGTAGTGCCGCGCTGCCTGGGCAACGAGAGACTGGTCCACCTCGCCGCGGCGGGCCAGCGCGGCCAGCGCGGCGACCGTGATCGACTCGGCATCGACGAGGAACTGTCGCCGCGCCGCCGGGCGGGTGTCGGAGAAGCCGAAGCCGTCCGTGCCGAGGGTGACCAGGTCGATGGGCACCCAGGGACGGATCAGGTCGGGCACCGCGCGCATCCAGTCTGATACCGCGATCAGCGGGCCCGCCGCGCCGCGCAACGCCCGGGTCACGTGTGGCACCCGGGGCTCGGCCTCGGGATGCAGCAGGTTGTGCCGATCGACCTCGACAGCTTCCCGACGCAGCTCCGTCCATGATGTCGCCGACCACACGTCGGCCTGCACACTCCACTCCTGGGCCAGCATCTCCTGGGCTCGCAGCGCCCAGGGCAGCGCCACTCCCGAGGCCGCCAGTTGCACCGCGGGCTTGTCGGAGCCCGGTGCTGGTGCCGGTGCGTACCGGTACAGGCCGCGTAGCAGGGCCTCGACGTCGAGATCCGCGGGCTCTGCCGGCTGGCGGTAGGGCTCGTTGTAGATGGTGAGGTAGTAGAAGACGTTCGGATCGCGGGTAGCGTCCTCGCCGTACATCCGGCGCAGCCCGTCGCGGACGATATGGGCGATCTCGAAGCCCCACGCCGGGTCGTAGGCCACCACGGCCGGGTTGGACGCGGCGAGCAGCACGGAGTGCCCGTCGTTGTGCTGGAGACCCTCGCCGACCAGCGTGGTGCGCCCGGCGGTCGCGCCGAGCAGGAACCCGCGGGCCATCTGGTCGCCGGCCGCCCACAGGCCGTCGCCGGTGCGCTGGAAGCCGAACATCGAGTAGAAAATGTAGACCGGGATCATCGGCTCGTTGTGCGTGGCGTAGGAGGTACCTGCCGCGGTGAATGACGCGGTGGAGCCCGCCTCGTTGATGCCCTCATGCAGGATCTGGCCCTGCTCACTCTCCCGGTAGGCCAGCATCAGCTCGGCGTCCACCGAGGTGTACAGCTGGCCGTGCGGGTTGTAGATCTTCTGTGTGGGGAACATCGAGTCCATGCCGAACGTGCGCGCCTCGTCGGGGATGATCGGCACGAATCGTGGCCCGATCTCAGGATCCTTGATCAGTTCGCGGAGCTGCCGGACAAACGCCATCGTGGTGGCGACCTCCTGCTTGCCCGACCCGCGGCGCAGCACGTCGTAGGCCTTGTCGCCGGGCAGCACCAGGGCCTTGGATTTGGTCCGTCGCTCCGGGAGGAACCCTCCGAGCGCTCGGCGGCGCTCGCACATGTACTGGATCTCCGGCGCGTCCGGCCCCGGGTGGTAGTACGGCGGCAGTGTGGGGTCCTTCTTCGAGCTGCGCATCCGAGAGGGGGATGCGCTGGGCGTCGCGGACGTGCTTGAGGTCTTCCAGGGTGAGCTTTTTCATCTGGTGGGTGGCGTTGCGGCCCTCGAAGTGTGGGCCCAGGCCGTAGCCCTTGATGGTCTTGGCCAGGATCACCGTGGGCTGGCCATGGTGCTGGGTGGCAGCCTGGTAGGCGGCGTAGACCTTGCGGTAGTCGTGCCCACCGCGCTTGAGGTTCCAGATGTCGGCGTCAGACAGGTCTTTGACGAGTTCTTTGGTGCGCGGGTCCCGGCCGAAGAAGTGCTCCCGCACGTAGCCGCCGTCATTGGCTTTGTAGGTCTGGTAATCGCCGTCGGCCGTGACGTTCATCAGGTTCACCAGCGCGCCCTGCCGGTCGGCGAAGAGCAGGCCGTCCCACTCGCGGCCCCAGATCACCTTGATGACATTCCAGCCGGCGCCGCGGAAGAACGACTCCAGCTCCTGGATGATCTTGCCGTTGCCCCGGACCGGACCATCGAGGCGCTGCAGGTTGCAGTTCACCACGAAGGTGAGGTTGTCCAGCCCCTCGGTGGCCGCAACCTGGATCTGCCCGCGGGACTCCGGCTCGTCCATCTCGCCGTCGCCGAGGAAGGCCCACACGTGCTGGTCGGAGGTGTCCTTGACACCGCGGGCCTGCAGGTAGCGGTTGAACCGGGCCTGGAAGATCGCGTTGATCGCGCCCAGCCCCATCGAGACGGTGGGGAACTCCCAGAAGTCCGGCATCAGCCGGGGGTGCGGGTAGGACGGCAGGCCGCCACCCGGGCCGGCGTGGGAGAACTCCTGGCGAAACCCGTCGAGCTGGGCCGCGGACAGCCGGCCCTCCAGGAACGCCCGAGCGTAGATACCGGGAGACGCGTGGCCCTGGATGAATACCTGGTCTCCGCCGCTGGGATGGCTTTTGCCCCGGAAGAAGTGGTTGAAGCCCACCTCGTAGAGTGCGGCTGAGGAGGCGTAGGTGGAGATGTGCCCGCCGACGCCCACCCCGGGGCGCTGCGCCCGATGCACCATCATCGCCGCGTTCCACCGGATCCAGGCGCGGTAGCGCCGCTCGGTGTCCTCGTCACCCGGGAACCACGGTTCGTTCTCGGTGGGGATGGTGTTCACGTAGTCCGTGCTGGTCAACGACGGCACGCCGACGCCGTTCTCGCGGGCCCGCTCAAGCATCCGCAGCATCAGGTATCGTGCTCGCTGCTTGCCCCCGGACAGCACTGCGGCGTCGAAGGCTTCCAGCCACTCTGCGGTCTCGTCCGGGTCGATGTCCGGCAGGTGAGCAGCCACCCCGTCGCGAATGACCCGCACCCGCGCGGGCGTGCGATCCTTCTGCATGGTCAAGGGAGCTCCTCGCCTCAAGCTGTCGTGGTACGCCGGCCTGCGGTAGCGTCGAACCGGCTGCCTATACCATCGTGCCTCATGCTTGTTGATCTTGTGATTGGTGTCACCGTTATCCACGGCTGAGCCATCTGGGCAACCCCGAATCGGCGTGTCCCGCTGCTGGCAGTTGCGCTACAGCCGGACCGCAGTGTTCGCTGGGACGCCATCGGGTAATAGATCGCCGGGCGGCTGCCGCCGGGCTTGACGTTGTGGAGGGGTGAACACCGTGGTCGCCGCTGCGGCGGGAGACACCGGCAAACTCGGCGTTGCCGAGAGGCTCGGGATTGAATCGGACATGGTCGTGCAGGAACTTGGCTGGGACGACGACGTCGATGACGACGTGCGCGCGGCGATCGAGGAGGTGATCAGTGCTGACCTGGTCGACGAGGACTCTGACGAGATCGTCGATGTGGTGCTGCTGTGGTGGCGCGACCACGACGGCGATCTCGTGGACACCCTCGTCGATGCCCGAGCGCCGTTGGCTGATAATGGCGTGATATGGGTGTTCACGCCCAAGACCGGCCGGGACGGTCATGTCGAGCCCTCGGACCTCGCCGAGGCAGCCCCGACGGTCGGTCTGACGCAGACGTCCAACATCAGCGTGAGCGACGACTGGGCAGCCACCAGGCTGGCGACGCCGAAGGCGGCCAAGTCCAAACGCTGAACCGGGGACCCGTTGCTGGCGGATCTCGCGCCATCCGGCGCGAGATCAGGATGAGTCGAGGAGGGCTGAACACATGCCGTTGAAGATCGGGGATCAGGCGCCGGACTTCACCCTGAAGGATCAGAACGATCAGGAGTGGACGCTGTCGAAGTTCCGCGGTGACCGCAACGTGCTCGTGGTGTTCTACCCGCTGGCCTTCAGCAATATCTGCCACGGTGAGCTCTGCCAGCTCCGCGACGACCTCGCGGAATTCCAGAACGCCGATGTGCAGGTGCTGGCGGTGTCGGTGGACTCCGGGTACACCCTAAAGGCCTGGTCGGAGCAGGAAGGCTATCGCTTCCCCCTGCTGTCCGACTTCTGGCCACACGGCAAGGTCGCGCAGGACTACGGGGTGTTTCACGACACGGCTGGCATCGCCAACCGGGGTACCTTCCTGGTGGATACTCACGGCGTGATCCGCTTCGCCGAGATGAAGCAGCCCGACGAAGCTCGTGACCAGACCGCCTGGAAGCAGGCCCTGGCTGCGCTGCCAGCCTGAACACCGTGCCCCCGGGTTCCCCGTGGGGCGTCGGGCGCATAGCTCAGCGGGAGAGCGCTCGCCTTACAAGCGAGAGGCCGCAGGTT
>CAWGJH010000028.1:0-87519 GCA_963822695.1 uncultured Actinomycetota bacterium | reverse complement strand
GAGCCAGCTCGATGAGCCGGTCGGCGCAAGCCCGCGGATCGGAGATCGTCAACCCGTCAGCCAGGGTCTCGGCGCTGACCACGCTGGAAAGCCCATCGGAACACAGCAGGTAGCGATCCCCGGCGAAGGCTTCTCGCACGGTGAGTGAGGGCTCCACCGCGTGCCCGGTGAGCGCCTTGAGCAGCAGTGAGCGCTGCGGATGGTGGCTGGCCTCGTGCTCGGAGATCCGGCCCTCGTCGATCAACGACTGGACGAAGGTGTCGTCGTGGGTGATCTGGCTGAGCGCGCCGTCGCGCAAGAGGTAGGCGCGGGAGTCGCCGACATGGACCAGGCCGATCTTGTTTCCACCGAAGAGCACCGCGGTCAGCGTGGTGCCCATGCCCTCCCGTCCGGGATCCTCGCGGACCAGCTCACTGATCGCGGCATTACCCGCAAGGGTGGCCTCGTGCAGCTGATCGAGCAGGTCGTTGCCGGGTTCGTCGTCGTCCAGCGGAGCGAATGCGGCGATGACAGCTTTCGACGCTATCTCACCGGCCGCGTGACCGCCCATCCCGTCGGCCAGCGCCAGCAGGCGCGGACCCGCGTACACCGCGTCCTGGTTGTTCTGCCGGACCAGGCCGCGATCGCTCCGGGCTGCGTAGCGGAGGACCAGAGTCATGAGCGCAGCTCGATCACCGTCTTGCCGATGCGGATCGGGACCCCAAGGGGAACCCGGGTAGGTCCGGTGACCTTAGCTCGGTCCAGGTAGGTGCCATTGGTGGAGCCCAGATCCTCCAGGAACCAGTCCCCGCCCTGGAAACCGAGGCGGGCATGCCGGGTGGACGCGTAGTCGTCATCGAGCACCAGCGTGGAGTCGTCGGCACGGCCGATGAGGATGGGTCTGCCGTCCAGCGAGATGCGGGTGCCCGCCAGCCCGCCCGCGGTGACCACCAGCTGGCGGGGCGTCCGGTTGCGCTCCGCGCGAACACCCCGGCGGGACATCGGGAGACTGGCCCGCAGCCCGGACGCCGCGTACAGGTCGGAGCGCACGACGCGAAGCGCGGCAACAACAAACATCCAGAGCAGGAGGAGAAAACCCGCTCTGGTCAGCTGTAGCACCAGCTCCGGCACGCTGAAGGTCGTCTCTGCTAGGTCGCGTCGTGGTCAATGCCATTCATAGGGCCAATACGTGGGGGCCATGACACTGGGGTCTCAACCCTGGGTACGGAAGACGAGCCGAGACTGCCCAACCCGCACCACGTCGCCGTCGACGAGCTGCCAGGTCTGTACCGGCGTTCCGTTGACCGTCGTGCCGTTGGTGGACCCGAGGTCGGCAAGCGTCGCTGTCTGGCCGTCCCAGGTGATCTCCAGGTGTCGCCGGGACACGCCGGTATCCGGCAGCCGGAACTGAGCGTCCTGGCCGCGGCCCACCACGGTGGTGCCCTCGGTCAACTGGTGGTACCGATCCGACCCGTCGTCCAGGATGAGCGACGCCGAAAGCTGGCGGTAGTCACCGTGACCATAGCCGTACCCTGGCTGCCCGCCGCCGTACTGGCCGTAGGCCTGCTCGTCGTAGTGTTGGTAGCCCGGCTGGTAGCTGCCACCCTGGTCATAGCCGTACTGGTGACTCTGGTCCTGAACGTACTGGTCCTGGACGTACCGGGAGTCCGAAAAGTCATAGCCAGCTGGCTGACCGTAATCCGGGGCGGCCTCGGATGCGATCTCGTGACGATACTGGCCGCCCTGGGCGTCCCCGGCGTAACCGCCCTGTTGCTGGCTCATGGCTCGGTCTCCTGCGGTACGAGGTTGCGGTGTGTCGGGATCGACGGACGAGCTGGTGCGGAACTGTCCCGTGTGCAGCGTCTCAGACCGCCTCAGCGCCACCACAACGTCTCCATAGACATCCCACGCCTGCTCTGCGAGGTGGCTCTGGATGCAGTCCTTCAACATCCGGATCACCCGCTGCTCGTCGCCTGCCAGCCGGTCATGATCGGCCGCCCCGAGTGTCACTGTGTAACGGTTAGGCGCGAGCACTCGCCCCCCCGCGAGCGGACGTGCGTTGTCGTCAGCCTCACGCTGGAGCGCCTGCGCCACCTCCTGCGGCACCACGCTACCGCCGAAGACCCTGGCAAAGACGTCACCGACCATACCCTGCAACCGACGCTCGAACCGCTGCACCTTGCCCACGGCGACCTCCTTTCCCAGGCTCGGCCAGTGCCCTACTACTGGTGGGTCCCTACTGGCGGGGCTTCCCCGATCGTATCCGGGAAGGCCAGCGGGCCGGGTCTGCCACCTCAGGGCGTCGCGAGCGTGCGTGCTAACCTTCCGCAGTCACCAGGGCGAGTGGCGGAATGGCAGACGCGCACGGTTCAGGTCCGTGTGTCCGTAAGGACGTGGGGGTTCAACTCCCCCCTCGCCCACTTCTTCCAGACATGTGGCCCTAAACCGTCACATGGATGCTTGTGCACGTTGACGACGAGGCTGGCAGCGGGGCAGGCCGCGACGGAAGTCGTCGGCGGCACAAGGATTTTACCGGAGAACTTCGTGACCAGGGAAAATAGCTGGGGGGTGGCCGCAATGCGGCCACCCCCCTTGCCAACGGCATCGCACACGATCACGTGATCGCGCGGCGGTACTGCACGACTCAGACTGCAGTCGGCTGCCCCAGCACCGCCCTCAGCGTTACCGCCGGCCATGCGGTGCCGTTCCCTAGCCAACGGCACCGCATGCGATCAACGGCTCAACCCAGCTGCCGTTAACTCAGCCACGGCCGCCGTGAGCGCTGCCACCCGCGCCACCAATGCCGTCAGCGGCGCTGTTGGTCTGGTCACCCAGCACGTCGATGTCCAGGACGTTGAGGCCGATGCCCCCGGTGCCCTTGCCGCCAGCGCCGCCGACGCCACCGTCGCCGCCACCCTTACCAAGGGCGAACATGGACATGACGGTGCGTGCCGGAAGCAGCTCCACGTGCTGTCCGTCGATCTCCACAAAGCTCACTGCGTCAGACATGAAAATCCTCCTCAGAGTTGCCCCCCAATGGGGCCGGGAACAAAACACCTTATCGACCCCGTGCCGATTCGGCTAATCACTACAATGGCGAGAAACAGATCGCCTGACAACATGCATCGCCACCTAACTTTGCATCCCACCACTTAGCCATGAAGTCTATTTTTCAACCACCCAGGCCACGACAGGCGGCTACTGGGATTCCAGCAACGTCAGTACCCACCACACAGCGTCGCGCGGGGCTTGTGCAGGTGCTGTCCGATCCGCATTGTCGCTGGTGACAACCCCCACTGGGGATGAGCGTAGGTAGCGGGAAGCCGCCTGCGGCGCGCCGGGTACCAGGTTTGATGTGGCACCATCGCCATCGACACGACAGGGACTTGCGCACTTCGAGAAAAGCCCGGCGAGTTGCTACGTAGACCCGCAGACGGCGACTACCTAGTTCCCTTCTCCTAGCGCGACACGGGCGTCAGATGCGGGCAGTTCCTGGCACTGGGCAGCGTGCACGTAAAAAGGGTGGGTGGCCGCAATGCGGCCACCCACCCTTTGCCGACGACATCGCACACGATCACGTGATCGCGCGGCGGTACTGCACGACTCAGACTGCAGTCGGCTGCCCCAGCACCGCCCTCAGCGTTACCACCGGCCATGCGGCCGTTGGCTAGCCAACGGCACCGCATGCGATCAACGGCTCAACCCAGCTGCCAACGACTCAGCCACGGCCTCCGCTAGCGCCACCGCCGTGGCCGCCAACGCCGTCAGCGGCGCTGTTGGTCTGGTCACCCAGCACGTCGATGTCCAGCAGGTTAACGCCGATACCCCCAGTACCCTTGCCGCCGGGGCCGCCGTAGCCGCCGTCGCCGCCGCCACCCTTACCGGCAACGAACGTGGACATGACGGTGCGCGCCGGAAGCAGCTCCACGTGCTGTCCGTCGATCTCCACAAAACTCACTGCGTCAGACATGAAAATCCTCCTCACAGTTGCCCCCCAATTGGGGCCGGAAACAAAACACCTCATCGACCCCGTGCCGATTCGGCTAATCACCACCATGGCGAGAAACGGGTCACCTGACAACATGCATTCGCCACTTAAAATTGAAATCCTGCCACCTATGCCGTGAAGCTACTTAATCATCGGCGAACAGTTACGTAGGTCCCAGGCACTGACCACCTACTGCGTGACGTCGGACAGGGCTTGCTCAGCTGCCACCCGATCGTGCATCGTCACTGGTGAGCAACCCTGCGGGGATGATCATAGGTAGTGGAACGTGGCCCGCGGGGCAGCGCGTACCAGGTTTGCGGCAATCCTATTACTGTCGGCAGGGCGCAGCAGGTGCGCCGTGCGGACAGGAGCAGGTGCGGTACTACATAGATTCACTGGTGATGACTACTGAGCACCGACACCAATGCGGCTACTTGGTGGAAACGAACGGTAACGCAGCGGCGGAAGTATCCCGGCCGCTCCACCCGTCACTGGTGTCCGTGCGAGTACCTAGTGACAGCGCCCGGACTGTGCTCAGTAGTCGCACGGATCGTGATGTTGTCGCGGCCGGTGACGCCGGGCATCATCTACTTATCCACCCTTGCTACCCGTCGAGTGGCCAGCCACCGATCGGCTCGTGCAGCGCGGACCCGCCCGGCGCGGCACTGATGCGGCTGCGCACAAGATGCAGCTGAGTTGCTACCCACGGCACCCCTCGCCAGGCGGCCAGTCGCTCGACCAACGGGCGTAGATCCGCCCCAGCGTCGGCCCGGGCCAGGGTAAGGTGCGGTCGGTACGGGCGGTGCTCTACCGGCAGACGGCTGCGGCGGGCCGCCGCCGCAGCCGAGTCGGCGAGCCTGCGTAACCCGTCGCGATCGCCCTGCACCCCGGTCCACAACACCCGATGGCCAAACCGGCCGCCACCACCCAGGACCAGGGACAGTGGCGGGTGCCCGGCAGCTGTCCGGTTGAGCCGGCGGGCCAGTTCGTCAACGCTGTCATCGCCGACCTCACTAAGGAAGACCAGCGTCACGTGCCACTGCTCGGGACGCGTCCACCGCAGGTCCGGCGCAACCTCGCGCAGCCCTTGGGCAACGGTCTGCAACGCTTCGAGCACCTCACCAGGTGGCGTCAAGGCCACGAACAGCCGCACCAGCCCATAGTCGCCTCTATCGCGATAGGGAACCGGAGCCACCCGCCAGTCGCAGGGATTCCATTATCGGACGGGCTGAACTTGGTTAACCAGTCAGCGCGGAGGAGCCGCCGCCGGACGCCGCAACGGCCGCGCCTACGCCACCGAACGGCAAGTTCCTGGTAATCCTTATATCCACGCCGCTGCCGCTATCCGACTGGCCGCAGCGGCTTGGCACAAGAGGCGTGAATCCACCATAAACGATGGGAGACCGTCCCCCGTGGCACCCAAATCGCTCGCCGACGCCCGCGGGACCGCGCTCCGTCCCCAGATCTGGGCGCTCGACTCCGCCGAGATCTTGTCCGCGCCGGACCACCTGGCCTGCGCCACTGCCGACGCGCTCGGCTGGGATGGTGTGGTCCTGCCCCCGATGGTGCTGCTCGGCCGCCGTGTGGTGGCCGTCGCCCACCTCATCAGCGACGTGCATGAGCGCCGGATCAGCTTGGGCTGGGGCCCGGTGACCGACCGGGTGTCGGTATCCACCTGGGCCTGGCCCGAAATGCAGCGTCTTGTGCCCATGCCCGCGGTGCAGCTGAGCGGCATCATCGCACCGGCCCGGCACTGGCGGACCGGGCTCACCGGCGCCGCGCCGTTCGCCGAACTGTGCCCCACTGCCCTGTTACTGCCCGCGCATATCGCTCGAAACGTTGAGTGCCTCAGCCACGCCGAGTACTACGGCCCCACCGTGCTGGCCGCCGCAGGACCACACGACGTCGACCCTGATGCTGTCGACGTGGTGCACGTCGGACGTACGCGCCCGGTCGCGACCACGCCCCTGACCGCGACCAGCCGGTGGGTGCACGAAATGGTCTATGACCGCCTGCTGGCGCTCCACTAGCCCCCGTCAGAAAATGCCCTGCGGGAGGGCGCCATCCAGTGGTCGCTGCGCGCCGGATGCCGCAGAGCATCAGGCCAGGGCAGCCCGGCTGGACGGCTTCGGGACTAGCCGACCCGTGGCACGAGCTGCGTCCAACCATGCCTCGATAGCCTGCTCGACCTCGACGACAGCCTCGTGGGGGGCCACACCATGAGCGGAGCACATCGGGAGGTCGGGAACGTCGGCGATCCAGACCTCGTCTTCGTCGCTCCAGAACACCTCGATCCGATAACCAGGGTTCATCGCTCGTCCTCCAAGGACTAATCATACCGTCGTGCCAAGCCCGCGACCTGCCTCACCTGGTAGCGCTTGGCCTGCCCGCGCTCGACCTTTCTCGGCATCCCTACGTTTGACGGCGGGCCGTCCGGCCAAACCCGCCGGGGGCGGTTAGGCACGTGAGCGCGACGCTGTGACGGACGCGCTTCTTAAGCTGGGAAACTCCAGCGCGCGCTATTCGAATCCGACGGAAGCAGCAGCCCAACCAGCGGTCCGGTCATGTTGGGTTCGGGCTAGCCCACACGAAAGCCGAGGAGCGGCCCTGGCGGGCGGCTCCTCTGGCCTAGTCTCTCGCGCTAAGCGCTAGTGGGAGCATACCACCTTGTGACCGCTGCACCACCTCTGTCAGCCGCACCGCTGGCCACCGACGCCTATGCCCGCCGCGTGGTCGCCCGTCTACGGGACTTCTTCGCGGCTGACAGCCCCTGGCCACGTCGCTTGTGGGAAGTCAGCAGCGTGCTTGCGCTCCAGGAGGCAGCAGAGGCCGGCGACTGGATCCGCATGCGGGTGCTGACCCCAGGAGCGGTCTCGTGGTACTTACGGGTACTGGAACGCCAGCTCGGTCCAGATCGGGGGCTGGGCGACACGCGGTTACGCAAGGAACTAATCACTCTCCTCCGCTCGAATCTGGCCCCGGATAGCCGTGGTCGTCGCCGCCTGATCCAGCTCATGCCAATGATCACGAACGGCTACCTGCCGCGATGGGCAACCGCAGTTGACTCCGCAGAACACCCCTCAGCAGAACGGTTGGCGCGGGCAATCGCCACCTATCTACTCGACTGCGGACACAGCTCCGGGCAACTGCACCGTTGGGTGCGAGCGTTGAGCGTACAGTCCAATGCGACACTGGCAGATCTCCTCGACGATGCGAGCAAACTTGCTGATCAAGACGACCGGGATTTCGAGGTGCTGGTGCCGTTCGTGTCAGTGCCAGACCATCAAGATCTGGCAGCCCACCTTCCGGAGTGGTACTCCCCACCGCGCGCATCAGCATGGTTCGCCGAACACAAGATCGACAAGCCGCCCCGTCATAATGGTGCCTTCCGTTACAAGGTCACGGTCAAGGACGCCGTAGCGGCTGCCAGGGCTGCCGGAACCAAGGTGCGACGACTTGAAGCCCGTCGATCTTATTCGCGTGGCTCGAAGAAGTGTCTGGAACCAGTAGGTCGGGTGTGGGTCGCTGGCTACCCGGAGCCGCTACCTCTGCTTCCGCCTGAGCGCGGCGTCAACGTGCTGTCACTTGTGAGCGAGAAGACCATGTACTCGGTCAGCCAGAGCGATCAGCTCGATGAGGCGTTGGAGTTGGCCGCTCCTCTCAATGCTGGCCCTGCGGCTTCGGCTGCTGCTGGCGCATGGGCAGCGATCGAGTCGCTCCTCTACCACCCAGGGGACCAGGCTGACGTCAAAGAAGGCAGGGCGGTAGCCGCCGATCGCCTAGCCGCCATCGTCGCCTGCTCGTGGCCCCGCGCCGAACTCACGACACTGTCCTACCGGCACAAGCCGTCCGAACCCGATGCGGTCAGTGCTGAACTCCGGCCCTACCTAAGCAACCTGCAACGCAGCGAAGTCATCGCCAAGGCGCTGTCGACCGAGACAGCACTCGCACTGGATTCCCCGAGCGATGTCGCCGCAGCCGAGCGTATGAAAGCCGTCCTGGGCGCTCCCGACCCGCAACTGCAGAACGTCAGCCGCATCATCCAGGGCGTTTTCCGAAGACTCTATCGGCAGCGCAACATCGTGGTTCACGGAGGCAACACTGCAGCCATCGCCCTCGACCCAGCCCTACGGACAGCAGCACCGCTCATCGGCGCTGGCCTTGACCGGATGGTGCATGCCCAGTTGATCAATCAGGTGGGACCTCTCGATCTGGCGGCACGGGCGAAGAACTCGCTGGCCTTGGTCAGTGACCCGCTTGGGCCAGCTCTCACAAGCTCCTCGAATAGCGCAGCGGCCGATCGCCATCTACTCGAACTCGGTCAAGGTGTCGAGTCGTCGTGCGGTGAGCAAGCAAGCGGGACCGAACGCGAAGGTGCGGTTCTGGGTGATCGAGGTGGGCACAGACGCTACCGTGTCGTTGCGGGCAACGCACCAAACCACGCTGGCTATCGATCCTCGCCACTGTGGGTGACTTCACGGTGTGGGCCGCGCGGGGGCTCTGTGTACGGGCTGGGCAGGTTAGTCGAGTAGGTGGTCGAAGTCTCCGTTCTTGGCGCCGGCGACGAAGGCCGCCATCTCGTGCTGGGTGAAGATGAGGGTGCGGGCCTTGCGCTCGGCTGGGGGCAACTTGTCGTCCTGGAAGCCGATCAGGCCGTCGGCCACGGTGAACGCCAGGCAGCCAGCGTGTCCATTGCTGAAGGTTGATTTCACGTACCGCCCGTTGACCACGGCGTGGTAGCACGCGTCGTCGAGCGAGGGGTAGGGGTTGGGTGTGTGGGTCACTGGGTCACAACTCCTCCATGACTGCGCGGATCAGGTCCTGTGACTCCCGGGAGGAGAGAGCCTGGGCCAGAGCCGCATCGAAGATGTACGTGTACTGCCGCACGGGCTGGCGCTCCTCGTAGATGCGCTGCGCCGTGTCGCTGTCCACATACACCATCTCGCCGTCGAGCTCATGCGGGAACCCGAAGATCACGAAGTTGTCGGTACCGGGCGACGCTCCCGCGGTGAAGGGCAGGATGTGGATCGTCACCGGGTACCTCTGGGTCACCTCGATCAAGTATCGGAGCTGTTCACGCATGACATCTCGGCCACCCACTATGGTACGGATGACGCCCTCGGTCAGCACAGCCACCAGGCCCTGAAAGCCCTTCTCGCCGAGCCGCTGCTGGCGCCGCATGCGCAGGTCGGCCATCCGGTTGACGTTGATCGGGGAGACGAAGGCCCGGTCGTTGCCGATCAGGGTCTCGGCGTAGGCCCGGGTCTGCAGCAGCCCCTGCACGTAGACGTTGTCGTAGCTGTGCGCGGTGGCGGCGTCCTCGCCGATCTCGGCGAGCATCTCCACGGCCTCGGTGACGATGTCCGAGTACTCCTGCCACCAGCCCCGTTCGTCGGCCCGGCGGCGTAGTTCGTCGAGCTTGCCCGCCAGCTCGGCGCCGACGTCGAGCACCGTGATGATCCGCTCCAGGTGCTCGGAGGTGATCCGGGCGATGCCGGACTCCACCCGGGACAGGTGCGAGGCGGAGATCCGGCGCTGCTGGGGCTGGTCGGCGTTCATCAGCTCGACCAGCTTCTCCTGGTTGAGCTGGGCGTCGTCGCGGAGCCGCCGGATCTGCTTGCCCAGCCGGCGGGACCGGACCGTCTTGCGCTGTGCCACGGTCCCTGTCCTTGATCCTTCCTGTCACATTCACCCGATCGGCGGCTGTAAGATCGTGAAAATTGCTGTCAAACTTCATACGTGTTACCGTTGGAGTGCAAGCAAGGCAGAAGCAAGCCTATCCACTCCTGGTGGAGCGCTCCCGCAACCCCCCGGTTGAGCGCTGCGGTAACGCACCAGGACGGCGGTGGCCCCGGCCTGACTCCCATATCGGCTGGGGCCACTGTCCACCAGCAAGGGCGGTGATCACGTGACCGGTCGGCACCACTGCAGCACACCGTTGATCCGGTTGCTGGCGCGGCTGGGCTGGCAGCGCAACTCGGCTGCCCTGCCACGACCTCGACGGCCGCCGTGCCCGGTTGCGATGCGCGAAATGAATCAGACCCGAGGTCAATCAGGTCCAGATGAATCCGGCGCAGATAAATCAGGTAGAGGGTGACTTGGCGCGCAGAACCTGGATGAACTCGCGCATCCATTCTGGGTGGTCCGGCCAGGCCCGCGCGGAGACCATCACGCCGTCCACGACTGCGGCACCGTTCACGAACTCCGCGCCGGCCGCCGTCACGTCTGGCTCCAGCGCCGGGTAGGCCGCTGTTCGCCGACCGGTAAGGACCCCGACCGCGGTGAGTACCAGCGCCGCGTGGCACAGCTGCGCCACCGGCTTGTCGGCGGCGAAGAAGTGCTTGACGATGCGCTTGCAGTCGGCGTCATTACGGATGTACTCCGGCGCTCGCCCACCCGGGATCACCAAGGCGACGTAGTCAGCGGGATCGACGTCGGCGAAAGCAAGGTCTGCATCCCAGGTGTAACCGGGCTTCTCGGTGTAGGTATCGAAGCCCGCCACGAAGTCGTGCACCACGAACTGCAGTTTCTTGCGGGTGGGCGCCGCGATGTGGACCTCGTAACCCTCCTCGCGCAGCCGCTGGTAAGGGTACATGACCTCCAGCGACTCCGCGGCATCTCCGGTCAGAATCAGGATCTTCGCCATGGTCACCCTTCCCACGCACACACCGCTGCTCTATGGCACGATATCGCGGCTTGCCAGACCCGGGAGGAAAATTGCGGGGCGGGGCCGTTCCTCTCGAACGGCCCCGCCCCTTGTGCGGGTGCCAGCGCGGTACGCGTCCGGCGCCGGACGGGGGATCTCCCGGGCCTGCGGTGCACGGGAGCACCAGGCGGCGGGATCCGGCGGTCATCGAACCAACGTTGACGGTGGCGGTCGATCAGGCAACGACAGTGCCACCGGCGCGGCACTCCACCTTGGTGGGGAGCGGGATGAATCCAGGCTCTGGAGTTGTGCCCGATGGGGGGCGGGTGTGCCCGGCCTCCGGGTCGTGGAGCTCCCACCGGCGGTACGCGGGATGTGCAGCACCGCCAGTGGGAGAGCGTGAGGAGTGGCCGGTGATCCTTCGACATCTCGGTCGGGGGCACGGACGTTCGCCGGATCACCGGCCACATGGCGGCTACTCAGCCTTCGTGGGTGGGGGGGAGTCCCACGAAATGTGGCGAGACCGCCAGCTCTATGGAGTTGAAAAACCGCGACGTCAGCGCGCGGCACTGGCCCCAGCAGGCACTCTGACCGGCAAGAGAGACATCAGACGGCGCATCCACAGAGGGATTCGGCGGGCCTCAGGCCTAGAGGCAACAGATCCAGAGGACACGGTCTCAACCTCAGCGGAGACGAGGCGCTCGTGTGCGGCCCGCCACACACTACACGGTGCAGCACGGAGTCGCCAGTGACTTGAGCACTCCGGACAGCGGCCCCGAAGATCTGGCGCATGAGTGGCGAGTAGGGCGCGCCACCCATGGGTCAAACGGGGCAGCTCACTACGCGCTAGCGACAGCAGCGATCCGTTATCAGCACTGCTTGCCAGCTTCTCGATCATGTCGAGCCGCTCCCACACTGCCCGTTGGAGGATCTGGCCCAGAGCCTGGTCCACCTCGCCACCTTCCCGCCGTCCAGACCGCGTCCCGGCAGATTACGTACCGGTAATGTCCACGACACTAGGTCCCGCTCACTAGGTCCCGCTCACTCGTGCCACTTCAACCTACAAAGTGTTCGGGCCGGTTTTAAGCCCCTCATGCACCGACTGAGCCGATCGGACATACTATGACCGGTGAACGGCGCAACCTGATCGGTCGGGCCGGTCAGCTTTGCCGAAGTGCTCTTCACTAGCGGACGTGGAGCATGTCTACTGTGCACACGTCGCCGTCGGACGACAAGGGGGCGAGATGAACGTGACCGGAGCGCAAGACACCCGGCTATCTCTGGAGACGTGGAACGAACCGGAGATGAAGCGGGCGCTGGCGGATCGCGACATCAGCTCCGTGTACCGCCTGCTCCGGCGGGTAGGTGTCTCGCAACGGTACATCGCAGCCTTGACCGGGCAGTCCCAGTCCGAGGTCTCGGAGATCCTCAAAGGCCGCCAGGTCATGGCCTACGACGTGCTCGTGCGAATCTCCGGTGGCCTGGGCATTCCCCGCGGATACATGGGCCTGGCCTACGACCCGGCGACGGCAACGAGCATGGTCGGAGCACCCGACGATGCCGACAATGCGCTGGCGAAGGAGCGTGAGTTGATGAAACGTCGGAACCTCCTGGCACATGGAGCTGGCGTGGTGTTCGGCACCACAGCGCTGGGAGCCGACCGCGGGCAATGGCTGCCCAGCCCTGCCCAGACGCCAGCACCAAGCCAGATCAGCATGACGGACGTCAAGCAGGTTGAGGCAACCACCAGAGCCATGCGCGCGCTGGACCACCAGTTCGGCGGCGGAACATGCCGGGACGCGGTCGTCGCCCAGCTGTCCTGGGCGCAGCGCCTGCTGGGCGCATCGAGCAAGGAGGAGGTACGCCTGCGGCTGTTCCGGGCACTGGGCAACCTGCAGAATCTGGCCGGGTGGACAAGTTTCGACGTGGGATTGCGGGACTCCGCGCGCAGCCATTACGCCACTGCCTTGGAATTCGCCAAGCAGTCCGGCGACTCGAGCTTGATCGCGCACATCATGTACTCCATCGGCCGGATCTATCTGCACGACAGAGAGGCTAACGAGGCCCTCAAGTGGTTCCAGCTCGGCCAACTCGCCGCGCAGAACTCTGGGTCGGAGCAGACCGTGGCGCTGCTGTGCGCCAACGAGGCGTGGGCATACGCGATCCTGGGCGACGACATCATGGCCCAGAAGCTGCTCAATCGATCCCAGTCCGAGCTGGCCCGGGCGAATCCGAACGAGGCACCCCCCTGGGCCAAGAACTACGACGACACCGAGATGCACGCGATGATCGGGACGGTGCACTACGAGCTCACGGCCTTCGAAAAACGGCATGCGGACACCGCGATCCCCGCGCTTCATGAGGCCCTGACCGGCTACGACGACTTAATGGCCCGGAGCCGGACGTTCAACCTGACCATGCTGGCCACCACTCACCTGCGGCAGGGTGATCTCGACTACGGTATCCAGGTCGGCCGCAAGGCCCTGATGGGGGCAACTACGGTGAAGTCCACGCGGGTGACCGACCGGCTCAAACCGTTGGAGATCGAGTTGGCACAACTGCCCAACAATTCGGACTCCCGTGAGCTGTGTCACCTGATCCGAGCGCACCGAAGCGTCTGACAAAGCGGGGTGCCCCGGACCGGGTCGCCGCCGGCCGTTCAGGCTGAGTTCGACCGTCGGATGGCCAGCCGGCGGTTCGAGCGGTGGCGGACCGTCCGATGCTGAGAGGGTGCGTCGATCCAGCCGGGCAGATACCGTCGCCTTCTGCGCCGGGGCCCAGTGGCTAACGCTGGCTCCCGGTCTGACGATGGTTCAGCCAACCGGACTATCACAGGCGGTGCATATGGTGGCATGGCAGGACCGTTTCACGTGGCGCCGACACCGCGCTGTGGCGCGTGAAGCCCTCTTCCTGGACAGCGTGGTCGATGACCAACTCGAGTTCATCCGCCAGCTACCGATGCACCGGCGCGATGGGCTCGCTGAGGCGCTCGCGGTGCTGGTGATGCTCGCCCAGGACCACCGGTATTGCGCGCAGGGCTGGATCAGCCGTCGCGAGCTGCGACACCGAGCCGGGCGCGCGATCGCCGATCTTGACGCGTTACTCCAGTTCCCCGGCACGGCGACCACTGTGCTGCCCCGGACGGACTGACCCGGTGCGGGATGGGGTCCTACCTGCGGTACCTGTCGGAGAACTCCACCGAACTGATCTTCTACGCCCAGCAGCACTTCCTGCTGGTGCTCTACTCGGTGAGTTTCGCCAGCGTGATCTCGGTGGCGCTGGCCCTGGTGCTGCACACCAACCAGCTCACCCCTCCGTCGTGGCGGCGCAGCCTGCGGGTGGGCAGCCGTGAGATGTCGCTGCTGCTTACCTCCGCCGCACTGACCGTCCCGTCGCTGGCACTGTTCGGACTGCTGCAACCGCTGCTGGGGCTCGGTGTCACCCCGAGCATCGTCGCGCTGACCCTGTATTCGATCTACCCGGTGCTGCGTAACACCGTGGCCGGACTGTCCTCGGTGGACCCGGCCGTGCTGGAGGCCGCTCGCGGCGTCGGGATGGGCCCGATCCGCCGGATGCTCCGGGTGCAACTGCCCCTGGCCTGGCCGGTGATCATCTCTGGGATCCGGACCGCGGTGTTGATCGTGATCTCGATCGCCGTGGTGGCAGCCCTCATCAACGGCCCCGGCTTCGGCAAGCCGTTGCAGGACGGCTTGGCCCGGCTCGGCGCCGTCAACTCGTTCAACGAAGTCATCACCGGCACGTTGGGATGCCTCGTGGTGGCGGCCGGCTATGAGATCATCTTTGTAGTCGTCCTGCGATTCACCACCCCAAGAGGGCTCCGTGTCTGAGACCGCGCACTCCCCGACGCACGCTCTGACCGGCTCCGCTCACCGGGCCGGCAGGCGCCCGATGATTGCCCTGGAAGGTGTCAGCAAGACCTACCCGAAGCAGCCGAGGCCGGCCGTGGCGGAGCTGAACCTTGCCGTCCCCGAGGGCGCCATCGTGATGCTCATCGGGCCGTCGGGGTGTGGCAAGACGACCACCTTGAAGATGATGAACCGGCTCATCGAGCCGACCACCGGGCGCATTCTGCTCGACGGCGAGGACGTCACCGACGTCAACGCCGACCAGCTGCGCAGGCGGATCGGCTACGTGATCCAGCAGGTGGGGTTGTTCCCGCATCTGAGCATCGCGGACAACATCGCGGTGGTGCCCAAGCTGCTTGGCTGGAACAAGCGCCGTATCACCAGCCGAGTTGACGAACTGCTGCACCTGGTGGGGATGGAGCCGGCCGAGTTCCGGCACCGGTATCCGCGGCAGCTCTCCGGCGGACAGCAGCAGCGCGTCGGAGTGGCCCGTGGCTTGGCGGCCGACCCCGCGGTGATGCTGATGGACGAGCCGTTCGGAGCCATCGACCCGATCACCCGGGAGCGACTGCAGGACGAGTTCCTTGAGGTGCAGCGCCAGGTTGCCAAGACCATCTGCTTCGTCACCCATGATCTGTCCGAGGCGGTGAAGCTGGGTGATCGGATTGCGGTGTTCGCCGCTGGCGGGCGGCTGGCGCAATACGACACTCCGAGTGAGGTACTCGCCCATCCCGCGGACGGCTTCGTCGCCGAGTTCATCGGGAACGGCACCGCGATCCGCCAGTTGTCCCTGCTGGAGCTGCGCCACCTGGAGTTGGAGGAGATAGCGATCTCCCACGGCGGCGCTCCCACGGTGCCGCACTCCGGCACTGTCTACGATGCCCTCGACGCCATGCTCGCCGCCCATTCCCCGCTGGTGGTGGTGGTCGATGACGACGGGCAGCCGCGGGGCGCGCTGCGCTGGGACGCTCTGGTGGGCGACCTGCGGACTCAAGGACCGCCGTGATGACCGCCGACGCACGTCGCCCCGTGGCGGCGTCATGATCACCACCGACGGGCGTGCGACCGCGGCGGCACCCGCCCGCACGCCCGGCTGGATCTGGCGAAACCGCGACCTGGTCGCGACCCCGGTGATCGTGGTCGTCGGGCTGACCCTGGTGCTGCTCTACACCACTCGTCGGCAGCTGGACAGCGTCGAGCAGCGTGCGCTGGATCCGTCCTATCTGTGGGCCAAGTTCGTCGAGCACATCTGGCTCGTGGCGGCGTCCACCGTGCTCGTGATTGCCATCGCGCTGCCGCTGGGGATCGCGTTGAGCCGTCCGGCGGTGGACCGGATCCGTACCGGGACGCTCGCGTTCGGTGGCTTCATGCAGGCCCTGCCGCCATACGGCGTGATCATCCTGCTGGCCTTCCTGCTCAGGTTCGGCACCACGACGGCGATCATCGCGCTGGTCGTGGCGTCGTTCCTGCCGGTCCTCACCAACACCGTGGTCGGGCTGCGGCAGGTGGACCCAGCGCTCATCGAGGTCGCCCGCGGCATGGGGATGTCGGCGTGGCAGACCCTGCTGCGAGTGGAGATCCCGCTCGCGGTGCCGGTGATGGTGGCAGGTATCCGGGTGGCGCTGGTGCTCAACGTCGGCACCGCCACCCTCGCCACCTTTATCGGCGGGGGCGGCCTCGGCGAGCCCATCAGCGGCATGCTCTTCCTCGGCCGGGCGCGAGCGGTGTTCGTCGCCTCGGCCATCGTGGCGGCGCTGGCGCTGCTCATCGACTGGCTGGCCGGTGTCGCCGAACGGCTCGTGAGCGGTCGGATCGGGTGAGCAGAGGAGGACCCGTGCGACCTCTGTTCGGCCGCGGGCGCGCCAGCGTCTCGTTAGCTGCGCTGGCGGCCCTCGCCGTGCTGGTAGCCGGATGCGCCGGGCTGAGCGGCAGCGGCCCGCCGGCGAAGGCCGGCAGCCTCCTCCAGCAGGTCAATCTCGAAGGTCAGTCCTACACCGTAGGCAGTAAGAACTTCGACGAGGCGCTGGTGCTGTGCCAGCTCGCCGTGGCTGCCCTGGAGTCGGTCAACGCCACGGTCACCGACCGATGCAACATCGGTGGCAGCGACGCCACCCGCAGGGCGCTTCTCGGTGGTGACATCGACCTGTACTGGGAGTACACCGGTACCGCGTGGGTCTCCTTCCTGGGTCAGAAGCCGATCAAGGACAGCCAGGCGCAGTACGAGGCGGTCAAGGAACGTGACCTGACCCAGAACAAGATCGTCTGGCTCCAGCCGACCCCGTTCAACAACACCTACGCCTTCGCGGTCAAGAAGGAGCGGGCCCAGCAGCTCGGGCTGCGGACGCTGTCGGATATGGCCGCATACCTGCGCACCGGGCGGCCAGGCACCATCTGCATCGAGACCGAATACCAGAACCGGGACGACGGGTTCGCGGGCCTGCAGCGCACCTACGGCTTCCAGACTCCGCCGGATCGGGTGCGGGTGCTGCAGACCGGTGCCATCTACCAGGCCACCGCCGATGAGAAGGAGTGCCTGTTCGGGGAGGTGTTCACCACCGACGGTCGCATTCCACAACTCGGGCTGACGGTGCTCCAGGATGACAAGCACTACCACCCGCTGTACAATGCGGCGCCCACGATGCGCAAGGATGCTTACGACCGCAACCCGAACATCGTCAAGGTATTCGCACCGATCTCCGCGGCCCTGACCAATGAGGTGATGGCCGAGCTGAACCGGCAGAGATCCGCGGAGGGCAGGTCGGAACGCCGGGTCGCCCGCGACTGGCTCGCCCGGCAGGGCTTCATCGGCACGGGATCCTGATCATCTTATGGCGTCGGGGAGCGTGGGAAACGCACAACTGTCGGTCCCTCGATCTAGTCTGACGGCGTGGACTTGGCAGTGTTGCTCGATGCGGCTGTGGTTACCCGGTGCCGCCGCCGGGTACATCTGGAGTACGACCCGGCGGCAGCCGACGCACCGCGCGCGGCCCTGGATGCGTCCGTTCAGCGGCGGATGGCCGACGCCGCCGCCCACCGTCGCGTGGTGGCCGACCGGCTGGCGGAGCTGCACGCCGCGGACTGGGCGGAGGTCTCCCCCGACCTGCCTGCCGGACAGCGCTGCACCGCCACCCTGGCCCTGCTCAACAAGGGCGCACCGTTCGTCTGGGGCGGCCTGCTGCCAACGGATCCCTTGGGCGGGCGGCGCGGCGGCGCGGAACTGCTGGTGCGCCACCGTGATGGCTACCTTCCGGTGATCGTCGTACGGCACAAGGTCACCGACCCCGGCTCTGGGGCCCGGACCAGCCCGCTGACCCAGCCCCTGCTGGCCGCGGCCCGCACCGACCCGACGCGCAAGGTCCGCCCGCAGTCGCGGGACCAAATGCGCCTGGCCCACACCCTCCGGCTGCTGCAGGCGGCCGGGCTGGCGGCCCGCGGTCGGGCCACCGGCGGAGTGATCGGGCTGGAAGCCGACGTGGTGGTCTGGTACGACCTGGACGCCCCTACGTGGTCGGGCGGTCATACCGCGATGGTCGAGTACGACGCTCGGTTCGCCGATCGGCTGGCCGTCGCGCGGGCCGCCGTCACCGAAGCCGAGCCGCTGGCCCAGCCGTCCCGGGTCACCGAATGCCGCTCCTGCCCGTGGTGGCCCACCTGCGGCCCGGCGCTGCGGGCGTCCCGAGACGTCAGCATGGTGCTGCGGGGGGAGGACACGGTGGCGCTGCGGGCGGCCGGGGTCCACACCGTGGATGCGTTGGCCGCGCTGGACCCGACGGGCACCCCGCCGACGCCGATGGTCGGGATGTCCTTCCGGGACGCGGTGTGGCTGGCCCGCGCCTGGCAGCGGGACCTCACGCTGGTGCGGCGTCACCGGCGCATCGCTGTGCCACGCGCCGACGTCGAGGTGGACGTGGACATGGAAAGCTTCGATGAGGCCGGCGCCTACCTGTGGGGCTGCCTGCTGTCCGGCTCCGACATCGGGATGCCGGGCGGCTACCGCGCTTTCGCCACCTGGGAGCCCGTGCCGACGGCCGACGAGGCACGCTCCTTCGCAGCGTTCTGGAGCTGGCTGACCGACGTCCGCCGCCGCGCTGCCGAGCTCGGTCTGAGCCTGACCGCCTACTGCTACAACGAGCAGGCCGAGAACCGCTGGATGCTCTCCTCCGTCGAACGCTTCGCTGGCGCCCCTGGGATTCCCACCACCGCCGCGGTGCAGGAGTTCATCTCCTCCGACCAGTGGGTGGATCTGTACGCGGTGGTCAGCGCCGAGTTCCTCTGCGCGCGTGGCAAGGGGCTCAAGACGATCGCCCCGGCCGCCGGGTTCTCCTGGCACGATCCGGAGGCCAGTGGGGAGAACTCGATGCGCTGGTACTCCGACGCGGTCGGGCTGGGCGGCGGTGCACCGGATCTGGCGCAGCGGGCCCGGCTCCTCACCTACAACGCCGACGACGTGCGCGCCACCCACGCGCTGCGGCTGTGGATGAGCTCCGAGCGGGTGAATGACGTGCCCTACGCCGGCGACCTCTGACCCGGTTGCCGTGTGCAACCATGGAGATAACACAGCGTGAGAGGAGAGGCACATTGTTCGTGCGTCGGATCGCGGTGGTCGGCTCCGGATATGTGGGCCTGACCACCGGTGCGTGCCTGGCCTCATTGGGACATCGGGTGGTGTGCGCCGACGTGGACGAGGGCAAGGTAGCCCGACTGTCCGCTGGGGAGGTGCCGATCCTGGAGCCGGGACTGCCCGAGCTGGTGACGCAGGGTCTGGCCGCTGGCCGGTTGCGGTTCGTGGTGGGGGCCGCCGCCGCGGTCGGCCAGGGACCCGACGCAGCCGAGGTCATCTTCCTCTGCGTGCCCACTCCGATGGGTGCCGGCGGCGCTGCGGACCTGTCGGCGGTGGAAGCGGTGGCCACCGAGGTGCGATCACTGCTGCCAGCGGGCTGTGTGGTGGTCAACAAGTCGACCGTGCCGGTGGGCACCGCAGCGCACACCGCGCGGTTGCTGGCCCGCCCGGACGTGGCGGTGGTCAGCAACCCTGAGTTCCTGCGGGAGGGTTCGGCGGTGGAGGACTTCCTCAATCCCGACCGCATCGTGGTGGGCTGTGACGCGCAGGACGCCGCGGAGCGGGTCGCGGCGCTGTATGCCCGGCTGGGCGCGCCGACGGTGCTCACTGACGCCGCCAGCGCCGAGATGGTCAAGTACGCGGCGAACTGCTTCCTGGCGATGAAGCTGTCCTACGTCAACACCATCGCCGAGCTGTGCGAGCGGTTCGGGGCCGACGTGCTGGACGTCACCGAGGGTATCGGCTATGACCGGCGGATCGGGCAGGCCTTCCTGCAGCCAGGCCCCGGTTGGGGTGGATCCTGCCTGCCCAAGGACACCCACGCGCTGCTCCAGGTGTGCGCTGCGGTGGAGTTCGACTTCGCGCTGCTGCAGGCCAGCCTGGACACCAACACCCGCCAGCAGTACCGGATGGTCAACAAGGTCCGCGACGCCGTCGGCGGGTCGTTGGCCGGGCAGCGAGTCGGGTTGCTCGGGCTGACTTTCAAGGCCGGCACCAACGACCTGCGCGATTCTCCGGCCCTGACGGTGGCCGCACTGTTGGCCGCCGAGGGCGCCGACCTGATCGGCTACGACCCCGGGGTACCGGTCGCCGTGCCCGGCGTGACCGACGATCTGCAGGTCACCGATGACCCGCTCAAGGTCGCCTCCGGTGCCGCCGCTCTGGTAGTGCTGACCGAATGGCCCGAATTCCGGTTACTGGACTGGGGTCGGCTGGCCGAGCTGGTCGAGCGCCGCATCGTGGTCGACACCCGCAACCTGCTCGACGCCGACGTGCTGCGCCGGGTCGGCTTCGAAGTCCGCGGCATCGGCCGTAGGCCCACCCCCGCGCTAACGCCTTCCTGAGTGGCGTCGGCGGCGCCAGGCCACGACCAGAGCGGGCAACGACCCGACGCCCAGCGCGCCACCGGCCCACCCCGCGAGCACCAGCAGCGCGGCCAGCACGCCAACCACAAGTAGCCCGATAAGCGCCACCAGCAGAAACCCACGCCACCACTGACCGTCACAACCCTGCACCAACAGGAACAGCAGCCGCCACCCGGGCGGGTCGTCCGGTTGCGCCCCGACCAGGTCGATTCTCTTGCCGGTCACGACAGCTCCCGGGAACGGGACTTGCTCCAGTGCTCTGTCCAGCTGGTCCAGATCAACCGCGGCACAGTGCGGCGGTAGCTGCGGACATACCGGCGTCGTTCGCCCTTGCTGGCGGCCTCGGCGAGGCAGGAGCTCACCTCGGCCAGCCAGGCCGCGCCCTCGCCATCAGGCAACACCCCGCGCACCCACCGCAGCGATCTGGGGGCAGCCAGAGGCGGGACCGTGTGACCGCGTGCCGGAGCCCGCGAGCCAAGCCGGCGTGCTAGGACGCCGTCGACGCAGGCGCGGACGACGGCGAGGACGCCGCTGAGGAGCCCACCGAGGAGACCACCGAGAACGCCAACGAGGACACCGCCGAGGACATCAAGGACGAGGACGCCGAGGACGCAGACGACGAGGACACCGCCGCCGGGGACGCCCACGAGGAGGCCGACGAGGCCGAGGACGCCAAAGACGCAGACAACGAGGCCGACGTCTGGAAGGTTTCTTCTTCCCCGTCTGCTCATGTCGGGCCTGCCTCAGTCGTGGGGATAGCAGCGGACTGGGGCGGGGTGAGCAGCCGGCTCAGGCCGCTGCGGTCGCGACCGCGTTGCAGGGCGTGGATAGCGCGGGCGTGGCCTTCCGTGGTCAGCCGGTAGTAGCGGCGTGGGGGGCGGCCCTCGGTGTGGGCGGGCTCGGGGTCCTCCCACCGGTCTTTGACCCATCCGGCGCCACGCAACCGCTGGAGGATCGGGTAGATGGTGCCCGGCTCCAGGCCGCTGGCCTTCACGATCTCCAACCCGTACAGCTCGGTGCCAGGCTGCTGGAGCAGCGCCCCCAGCACCGCCTGGACCCCCACCGTCATCCGCAATCCACTCATAGCTATGTAACTCTACATAGCTAGTATCCGAGTGTCCATACCCTCATCACCGTGCGGGTGACCGACGAGTCGTTCGGGGTTCGGGCTTGTGGTGTCCGGTGGGGTGTTGGTGGAATGAGCTGGCGCCATGGGAGAAGGTGCTGAATTCGGTACCTCGTTGTGGGTCGGATTGGCGGCTCAGCCGGGGCAGTTCGCTGCGCAAATCAGCCAGCAGCAGGTCGGCGAGGTCGTGGGTGAATCCGTTGCGGACCACGATGCGCAGCACCGCCAGGTCGGCGCGGTGGTCGGGGAAGGTGTAGGCGGGAACCAGCCAGCCATGCTCGCGCAGCGCAGCGGAGACGTCGAAGACGGAGTAGCCCCTGACGTGCTCATGCAGGGTGAAGGCGAAGACGGGAAGCTCATCGCCGCGGGTGAGCAGCCGGAATGGTCCGAGCTCGCCGATCTGGTCCGCCAATGCGGTGGCCACCTCCCGGCAGGTGTACTGGACGCGCTGGTAGCCCTGGAAGCCCAACCGGAGGAAGTTGTAGTACTGGGCGATGACCTGCGCGCCGGGGCGGGAGAAGTTCAACGCGAAGGTGGGCATGTTCCCGCCCAGGTAGTTGACGTGGAACATCAAATCTTCGGGAAGCGCGGCGGCGTCACGCCACAGCACCCAGCCCACCCCGGGGTAGACCAGGCCGTACTTGTGTCCGGATGTGTTGATCGACGCGACCCGCGGCAGCCTGAAGTCCCACACCAGCTCAGGGTCACAGAACGGGGCGATCATCGCGCCGGACGCGCCGTTGACGTGCACCGGAACGTCCAGCCCGGTACTGGCCTGCAGGTGGTCCAGAGCGGCACAGATCTCGGCGACCGGCTCGTAGCTGCCATCAAAGGTCGAACCCAGGACCGCGACGACGCCGATGGTGTTCTCATCGCAGTGCGCCACCGCCTCCGCCGGGGACAGGTGGAAGCGGTCGCCGTCCATCGGGACCAGGCGGGCCTCGACGTCCCAGTAGTTGGCGAACTTCTCCCAACAGACCTGCACGTTGATACCCATGACGATGTTCGGTCGGTCGACCGGTGCGCCGGCTGCCTTGCGGGCGTGTTGCCAGCGGCGTTTGAGCGCGAGTCCGGCCAGCATGCAGGCCTCGCTGGAGCCGGTAGTGGAGCAGCCGGTGGCATCCGGTGCGGGCGGAGCGTGCCACAGCTCGGCGAGCATCCGCACACACCGCAGCTCCAGCTCCGCGGTCCGCGGGTACTCATCCTTGTCAATCATGTTCTTGTCGAGACACTCCGTCATCAACCGGGTGGCCTCGGGCTCCATCCAGGTGGTGACGAAGGTCGCCAGGTTCAGCCGGGCATTGCCGTCGAGCATCAGTTCGTCGTGGACCACTTGGTAGGCGATGTCCGGATCAAGCCCCGCAGGCGGCAACTGGTTGCGCGGAATCCGCACCGGTTCGCGGGTGAATACCGGGTTGATCGCCACATCGTGGTGGCCTGGACTCTGCGGGTAAGCCGGATGCGATAGTGGCATGCTTGCCACGCTAAAGCCCGCACGTCGGTCTCGCGGGCCGACGGCTCCGGGCGGCGCGGGCAGATACCCCGTTCGTGGTGGTGTGATGCGGGAGGTGGTCGACGGTGTGCCGACTGTTCGGTCTTTCTGGTGGATCCCAGTGCATCCGGGCGACGTTCTGGCTGTTGGAGGCGCCGGACAGCCTCGCCGCGCAGAGCCGCCGCGAACCCGATGGGACCGGGCTGGGTACCTTCGACGCCGACGGCACGCCCCGGGTGGACAAGCAGCCGATCGCCGCCTACCAGGACCGGGAGTTCGCCCAGGAGGCCAAGGAACGCCTCTCCACCACGTTCATCGCCCACATCCGCTACGCCTCCACCGGCGGGCTGAGCCCACGCAACACCCACCCCTTCCACCAGCGCGGCCGACTGTTCGCCCACAACGGCGTCCTCGAGGACTTGCCGCGTCTGGAGGCCGAGGTGGGTGACTACATGTCCCTGGTGCAGGGCGAGACCGATTCCGAGCGGTTCTTCGCGCTGATCACCCGCCACATCGACGCCCACGGTGGCGACATCGGCGCCGGTATCACCAGCGCCGCCCGGTGGGTTGCGGCCAACGTGCCGATCTACTCGATCAACATCATCCTGACCACGCCGACCGAGCTGTTCGCGCTACGCTATCCCGATACTCACAACCTGCTCGTGCTGTACCGCTCCGCCGGCGGCCAGCACGGATACCGCCACCTCGACCAGGCCAGCGCCGCCGGTCGAGTCCGGGTCCGCTCCGGTGCGCTGGCCACCATCCCGGCAGTCGTGATAGCCAGCGAATGTATGGACGAGGACCCCACATGGCGCTTGCTGAGCCCCGGAGAATTGCTCCACGTCGACCGCCACCTCCAGATCCACAGCACGATCGCCGTCGAGCATCCGCCCGCCCACCAGCTCACCCTCGAGGACCTGGGCCACAGCGCCGCATCCCAGAACCCAGGATGAGGCCGCGGTGACCGCGATGCACCCCGGCGCGGGGCTCGCGCAGCGGCGTCGCCTGGTGACTGAGTTGCCCGGTCCCCGGTCTCGGGAACTGTCGGCCCGGCGCGAGGCGGCGGTCTGCGCCGGAGTGCATGTCGCGATGCCCGTGTTCATCGCGGCGGCCGGCGGCGGGGTGCTCCTCGACGTCGACGGCAACTCCCTCATCGATCTGGGCTCCGGCATCGCGGTGACCAGTGTGGGCAACGCCGCACCCGCGGTGGTCGCGGCCGTGCAGGCGCAAGTCGAGCGGTTCACCCACACCTGCTTCATGGTCACCCCCTATGAGCCCTACCTCGCGGTCTGTGAGGAACTGGCCAGGGTCACCCCCGGCGAGCATGAGAAGCGCTCAGCATTGTTCAACTCCGGAGCCGAGGCCGTCGAGAACGCGGTCAAAGTGGCCCGGCACGCCACCGGCCGGGCGGCGGTGGCCGTCTTCGACCACGCCTACCACGGCCGGACGAACCTGACGATGGCGTTGACCGCCAAAGCGATGCCCTACAAACACCGCTTCGGGCCGTTCGCACCGGAGGTTTACCGCATCCCCACCTCCTATCCGTTCCGGGACCCGGCCGGCATGAGCGGAGCGCAGGCAGCCGCCCGTGCCCTGGCTGTCATCGAGGCGCAGGTCGGTGCCGACCAACTCGCCTGCGTCGTGATCGAGCCGATCCAGGGCGAAGGCGGATTCATCGTTCCCGCGCCTGGTTTCCTGCCCGCGATCGCCCGATGGTGCGCCGAGCGCGGCGTGCTGTTCGTCGCCGACGAGATCCAAACCGGGTTCTGCCGCACCGGTGACTGGTTCGCCTGCGACCACGAGGGAATCGTTCCCGACCTGGTCACCACCGCGAAGGGCATCGCCGGTGGCCTCCCCCTGGCCGCGGTCACCGGCCGCGCGCACCTGATGAACGCCGTCCACGCCGGCGGGCTGGGCGGCACCTACGGCGGTAATCCCGTTGCCTGCGCCGCCGCGCTGGCCAGCATCGCGACGATGCGCGAGCAGGACCTCGCCGCCGCGGCACGCCGCATCGAAGCGATAGCCACACCCACGCTGACCGCGCTCGCCGCGCAATGCCCGGCCGTAGGCCAGGTCAGGGGCCGCGGCGCCATGCTGGCCCTCGAACTCATCAACCCCGCTACCGGAGCGCCAGATCCGGCGCTCACCACCCAGGTTGCCCACGCTTGCCACCACGCCGGGGTCGTCGTGCTGACCTGCGGCACCTATGCGAACGTCATCCGACTGCTGCCGCCCCTCGTCATTCCGCCAGATCTCCTCACCGAAGGACTCGACGTGCTCGCCCACGCCATCCGCACCGCCACAGCCTGAACCGCGCGCCTCGGCGCTCAGCGTTCAGTGCAGGTATCCTGACGGTTGGTCCCCAACCCAGCGCGGGAAAGGATTGTGATGGGTGGCTTGACCGGCTGGCACCTGCTGATCCTCCTCGCCGTGGTAGTGCTGTTGTTCGGCGCCAAACGACTCCCTGACATGGCCCGTGCGGTGGGTCAGTCCGCACGGATCTTCAAAAGCGAGATGAAGGGCGCAGCGGCCGAGGAGCACGCCCGAAGCCAGCGACAAGCACCGGCGGCCTCGCCCGCCATCGACGAGCCCCCGCGCTCCGTCGCCCCCGCCCATCTCCACGCGCGCCCAGGTCAGGTGATGCCAGATCACGGGGGCCAAGATCACGTGATACCAGCCCAACCACCCACCTCCGACACGGCCCACCCGCCTACTGTGTAGCCACCGCACCGCGAGGAGGGGTCGATGTTCGATCTGAGTATCGAAAAGCTGTTCATACTGGCAGTGGTGGCGCTGTTCATACTGGGGCCTGAGCGATTGCCCACCGCGGCGGCCTGGCTGGCCCGAACCCTGCGGCAGATCAAGGATTACACCCACGACGCGAATCAGAAGATTCGCAGCCAACTCGGCCCGGAATTCGACGAGATCCGCGCGCCGCTGGACGATCTTCGTAGCGATCTGGCAGGCTTGCGGAGCTGGCGCAATCCCCGCGCCGCGCTGTTCCGTCACCTACGCGACGACCCCATCGCGCCCTACCGCTACCCACCCCCATCGGACTACCTACCCCCACTGGACTACCTACCTCCACTGGATGGATGGGAACCGACTCCAGACCATCAACTGGCAGGCCCGCCACCGCCGCTCGCCGCCGGGGAACGACCACCCATAGACCCCGACGCGACCTAAACGCGGTGATGCAGTCCGCGGACTGCGCCGTGGTCGCCAAGGATTACGCTGCGGCCGCGTCTAGCTGCTGCTGCGCCTCCTCGTCAAGTTCGATGTCAGCGGCCGCGAGGTTCTCCTCCAAGTGCCGCACGGAGGACGTGCCGGGAATCAACAGGACGTTGGGCGCGAGCCGCAACGTCCAGGCAAGTGCCACCTGTGCGGGGGTGATGCCAAGTCGCTCGGCGTTGCTGAGTACGTGCGCGTTGCTCAGCACCGGATTGGTGTGGGCGAAGCCGGAGCCCAGCGGGAAGAATGGCACGAAGGCGATCCCCCGCGATGTGCACTCGTCGAGAACGGGCATCGAGGCGCGATTGACAAGGTTCAGTGGGTTCTGCACGCACGCCACGTGCGTGCGTTCCAGCGCGCGCAGCAGGTGCTCGTGGGTGACGTTGCTCAGGCCGAGCCCCCCGATCAACCCCTCATCGCGCGCCTGGATCATGGCGGCGAGCTGGTCGTCGAACCGTTGGTCTGGTGTCGCGTCGTCCGTCAGCCGCAGGTTAACGGCCGCCAGCTGCTCGACACCGAGGCTTCGCAGGTTGTCCTCGATGCCCCGCCGCAACTGGTCAGGGTCGTCATACGGTAGCCATCCGCCGGACTCGTCGCGGCGCGCTCCGACCTTGCTCACCAACGCCAGGGTGTCGGGGTAGGGGTACAGCGCCTCCCGGATGAGCTCGTTGGCAACGTCGGGCCCGTAGTACTGCGAGGTGTCAATATGGTCGACACCCATGTCCACGGCACGCCGCAGCACCGCCAGCGCCTCGTCACGGTCACGCGGCGGACCGAACACGCCGGGGCCGGGCAGTTGCATCGCGCCGAAGCCGATGCGTGCGACGGAGAAGCGGCCCAGAGGATAGCGCTGCATGGGCTGAGGCTAGATAGCCCATGCCTGTCCGGCGCGGCTGGGGGCGTCGCTTGGGCCGGTGGTCGAGGATCAGAAAGGGCGGGGGCTCGTCCGGATCGGATGCCGGGGCGCGTGGTGAGTGGTTCGGGGTTGGTTGTGAGTGATACCGGTGCTCACTGAGCGTGACCCAGGTCGTGCAGCCGTCAGGGTGTTGGGTGACCGACCAGCCGGGGGTCTGTTTCACTTGGTGGTGACGTCGGCATCGGGGGGCCGTGCAATAGATCCACTGCACACGTGCCTACTGGCTAGCCGCTGAAGGCCAACTGGCGCAGGATCACCACCCGCCGGGGTTCGTCCACGACAGCATAGTAGATAAACCCTTCGTCGGCGCCGAAGGCGAACGGGATGGCCCACTCATCGAACCGCTGGTAGTAGAGGGCGTGGGGGGCGCCGGTCGGGTCCTCCAGCAACTCTTCGACCCGGCGCTCGACCAGGCGCCGGATGGTCGCGGGGAGGCTGTCGCGCTGCTTCCAAGCTCTTTCTAGCCAGATCGCTGTGTAGGGCGGCATCTACAGCCGAACCCAATTCCCGTGCCCATCCTGAGTGAGTAGGCCGGTGAAGTCGCCGACCTTCGCGCGTTCGATCTGCTCACGTTCGTCGTCGGTGGGTGGGTTGGCCGCCATCGTGGCCAGCGTGTGCCAGCGTGTCAGTACTGCCTGCGGCCCCGAGAGGTCGAGGTCCTCCGCGGCCCGCGCCAGCGCGGACCGGAACTCTGCTTCAAACTGTGCGCACTCCTCGATGGGTGCATGCGCGAGCAGCGCCGCCCGGATCGCTGGTCCGGACCGCTCGATCATCGTCAACGTGTAGCGGTCCACCCGGGTGGACCGGGGACGACACCCAACGCCGAGTGCACCAACTGGGACCTGCGTACCCTCATCGCTGCTCACACCACAGCAACGACGGTCACGGCGGCAGGAGACGGTCGATGAGCGCGAGTGCCAACGTCCTACCTCGACGCAATGCCCATTTTGCCTGTTGTCGGCGATCTTGTGGAAAATGGCTCCCGACCTGCGGTTTCCCTGCAATTAGCACACGTTTTCCCAGGTGGCTTCACTGAGTACCTGACCGGACTGACTCCAGCCACGACTGCGCCGAGCGGACGGCCGCGTCTACCTCGGCCAGGTCGCCCAGGATAAAGTGCTCTTCGACACCAGCGGTGTCGCTGGCGGGGTCATCAAGGTATCAGAGTGTCCATCCGTTGCCGTGAAACAGGTGGTGGCCCCACGTGAGCATCGGTCGCCCGCCGCGCATCATGGGCGCCTCGTGGCCAGCTTCACATCGAACGTCGATCCCGGTCATGGTGCGCAGTTTCCACCAATCACCGGACACCGAGTAGCCTCGCTTCACCTCCTTGCCGAGGTTCCGCCCCGGGGTAGCTCCCCGGGGCATCGGCAGGGGATGTCCCGGCAAGGGCAGGGGGTTTCGTGGACGTTGACGACGATGCACGGACGATCGGCCGTCGGCTGCGGCGGATCCGCAAGGCCCGGGACAAGTCGCTGCGGGTGATCGCGGGGCTGGCTGGGATGAGCAAGTCGCAGCTCGACCGGATCGAGCGCGGAGAAGTCGCGCTGAACAAACTTTCGGAGATCGTCGCGCTGGCCAACGCGCTGGAAATCGCCCCGAGTGACCTGAGGCGGCTACCGGTGCCCGCACCGGCCAACGGACACACTGATTCCACTACTGAGGCGGTGCGGCTGGCGCTGGACGCGATCGACACCGACCGCTTAGACGGACTGGTGCTGCCCGTGGCAGTGCTGCGGGATCAGGTGGCCCGGATCCACGCCCAGCGGCGGGCCTGCCAGTTCGCCGAGGTGGCCACCGACTTACCCGCGCTGATCAGCAACCTGCATACCACGCTGGCCACCGGCGCCGACCACGGCGAGCTGCTCGACTTGGCCGTCTACCTGCATGTGCACGTCACCCGCCTGTGGCTGTTCCGTGTGGCCGCACCCGACGATCTGATCCGCCGGACCGTGTTCCTGGCTCGACGCCTGGCCCAGGAGCGTGATGAGGTCACCACGCTCGGCGTGGCCGGGTTCAGTGTGGCTGACACGCTGCTAACCGGTGGAGCGTTCGAGCTGGGGCGGGCCGTGCTCGACTCGCTGACCGTGCCACCGGCTACTGCCGACACCGCCGGTCTGGTGTGCCAGCTCACCATGACCCATGCCTATGCCGCCGTACTGGACGGGCGGCCGGGTGATGTGGCCGCGCCGATGGATGCCGCCGCAGAGCTGGCCGAGCGGTTTGGGGCGACCGGTGATGACTCCCTGGGGTGCGACAACTCGCCGGCCGAAGTGGTGGGGCGCCGGATGTGGCTGGCGCTCGAAGCGGGTGAGCCCGACCAGGTGGTCAGCATCGCGCGGGGCGTTCACCCCGAGCGTCACCCCTTCCCGTCGGGCCGGGCTCACTACTGGATGCACTACGGCCAGGCACTGGCCCAGTTGCCGGGGCGCCGTGACGACGCCGTGCGGGCGCTGCGCACGGCGGAGGACATCTTCCCCATCAAGGTGCGCCGGGATCCGCTGGTCCGCGACGTCATAGCCACGCTGCTCCCGGGCACGCGCCGAGACGCCATAGGCATGGAGCTACGCGGAATGGCCCACCGCGCTGGTCTGCCGGTGTAGCCTATCCGGGGAGTGCTCCCGGCGGCGGGACACCCGCTACCGGCCGATCGTTCACCGTCGTCAATCGTGACCAACGACATCAACAACGCACCAGCAACACGGCCGGCTAGCGGCAATCCTCGAACGGTCCCCGTCACGGAAGGCGCGACCGCGAGCGCGTCCCGTGAGAATCGCAGGGCGATCCCTGTTAGTTGTGCGCTGCACCGGGGTCCGAGGGGTTTCGCCAACCTGGTGGTGGAACGCAAGCGCGACGGGGAAATTGTGCTCGATCCGCATGTGACCGGCGCGTGCGTGATCATCCTCGACGAGGACGCCGCGACGGCGCTGTTCGAGGCTCTCCGGACATGGCTGCGCCGATGACCGATCACCCGGCCACACCGCCCGGTGCGCGCGAGAGGTACCCGGTGAGTAGCCCGGCGCGCTGGGCGCGGTCCCCCCTAGACTACCAGGCGCACCTGTTGCTCCCTCGGGGTGAGCACCCCTCAGGCGTGCTCAAGGCCCGCTGCGGCGCCCTGCTCACAACCGGCGTCACCCAGCACGACCAGCCACTACCCGGCCTGAACTGCCAACGCTGTCGTCTGATCTTCCTCGCGGACTCCCACACCTGGGGTCCGCGCGAGGAGTAAATCCCGGCCGGCCGCCGGTGGAGCCTTGCCCCCGTCACGCTCCCGGCGGCCGGTCGGTTCCAGCCACTCAAAGACCCTCGTTTCGACCCGGTGGTCGGGGGCCACCACTCACACCCGAGGAGAACATCCACGATGCCCACCGCTGACGTGGACGCCACGAACCTTCCCTTTCTACGCGACGCCGATGGCACCCCCATTCCCTTCCTGAGCTGGGTTCAACAGGTCACGGTGGATGAGGAACACGGGGGACACGCTCTGCGGCTGCACCAACAAGGCCAAGCCATCGGCCGGGACACCCGCCTGCTGTACGTGCGCTTCGCCCGCGACAGAGAAACGGTCGCCCTGCGGCCCGACCTCGTACGCGTCCTCACCACCACGCCCGACGGTGACTGATGGCCATCACCACCCTCACCCGCCAGCGCGAGACCACCCACGACGTGACCATCCCGATGCCGAAAGTCACGCCCACCGCCTCGCCACTGCCCCCGATGCAACTCTCCGAGCAGACACTCGCGTGGCTCGCTGAGCGACCCCACGCGCTCCACCAGGTCCGCTCAGTATGGGATGCCCTCACCGACAGCGCTGAGCGTCCCGACCTAGTCGTCACCCTGCGCGCCATCCTGATCGATCACCATTTCCTCACTCGAACCGGCCGATGTCACGCCTGCAGAGGAAACTGGCGACGTGGCTGGACAGTCAGGCGCCGTCATTTTCCGTGCAAAATCTGGTACACCCTCGAATGAGGCCTCCAAGGATTTTTCACCCGGTCGCCCGTGGTGCGCTCAGGCGCTCAGCAGAAGGCTGGCCGGCACGCGAGGGGGAACCCGCGATGAGCGGCCCAGCCCTGGCCCGGTCGATGGTGGACACCAGCACGGGGCAACGACATCTCGTTCGGATTGAGGTCGTTCCCCTACATCGGCGCTCCGGGCGCTACCCCGCGTTGTGCGGCACCGTGGTCATCACGGGGACCAACCCCACGGTGTCCACTCGGGACTGCCAGAACTGCGTCACCCATGCCGAAGGCCGACCCCGTCGCCTCGCATGGGCCGCGTTCCTCGCGAAGGCCAAGGCCCGGTGGCACGACACCGCCTGACGAGCCGTCGGACCCGGGCGGCCCTGCGCCACACCGTGGACATCGTGGACCTGCGCACCGGCACCATCCACCTCTTCACCTCCGCCACCGCCGCTGCGGGCACCAACCGCACAGGTCGCTACGTCGCCCTATGCGGAGCCGACATCATTCGCGCGGACGACCTCACCGATCCCGGATTCCGTCACTACTGCTGGTCGTGCCGCTCCATCATCCCCAGGCAAAGATCAGGAAGGTGACGACTCCGGCCGGGCCGTGCGGTTGAGCCCTATCCCCCGTACGGCGCTCCCCGGCCCGGCCGGTCCCAGACGCACCAAAGGATATTGACGACCCGGGAGAACATGGCGGTGAGTAGTGAGCCCACCAGCGACCCTCTGGCCTACTTCGACCAGCTCACGGCGACGGTCGAGGAACGTGGGCGGTCGCGCTGGATACTCGGGCAGGTCATCTCGCTGGCCGACGACGCGCCCGCGCTGACCAGCGGAACCGCTTGAACGCCCTCAACCGTTTGTACTTCCTGCGCGCCCACCGCATCAGGTAGGTGTTGATACCATACGTCTCAACACCTCGATAGCCACTACCGCTGTAGGTAACGGCCAGATGAGGGCAGCCGTTGAGTTCGTACAGCCATGGACTGGAGCTGGTCATGCGGCATCGGTCATAGAATCCGCGTGCTGTAGATCGTTGCCCGGTGGTATTGAACTTGTACCCAACCCATCGTTGTTGCAACTCGTCTAGTGCTCGCCGACCAACGCCACCGCATCCAATCTCAGCGGCGACGGTGATATTATCGAGTACTCCCTGCTGACAGCGGGTACACACCCGGTAGGTCACGTTCCCGAGACCAGGTTGATCATCAATTTGGATCTTGAACTCGTAGCGGTCGACCGATGGTGGGTCACTTGCCCCGTGCTGTAGCTGGTCGGCGGTGAAGCTGGCGTCGATGATCCATCTGGCTCTCTCGGCGAGGGCGTGTTCGAGCAGGGCTCGCGCCACTTGAGGGTCGATTTCTGTGGGTGCATGCGACAGAGCCTCATCGAGCTGTCTGCGGGCGGTGTAGGCGAACGGCTCGGGTTTGAGTCGGAGTTCGTCATTCTCGTAAAGTTGTTGGTGATAGATCTCGCGGACGAACATTCGGGCGTCAATGTTCAGACGGAGGCGACGCACCTCGGCCTCGCGGACGCGCCGAGCGGTCAGGTTTTGGCGGAAACGCGAGGATAACAACCATTTCACGCGGTCCCTCGCGTTCCAAGACATCGGTTCATCACTCCACGGACACTCCAGCACGCTCATGATCGTAGTATGAACCCACCCTCCGCCCGTTTCAGCCTATCTTATACACTCTCGCGTGCCGCCCGCGTTTAACCTGACCAATGGCGACCTTTATGATGATCTTTCGATCAGTGATCTGCACGAACCCTCCGCGCACGAGGATGGCCTATCGAGCTGGTTTGCTGGTATAGCCGCCCATCCACCGGACCGTTTCATCGGGGCAACACCCGCCGCTGTCGATCGTTCACGATCGTCAATCGTGATCGACGTACCACCTGAGACTTTGAACTCGCAACGCGAGCGAGGCCGACTGCACGCGCAAGGCCGCCGCACCGACGACCGCAGTGATTGCACGCTGCTGGTCCACACTGTGGTTGGCATGCTCGTGGCTACTCCTCCACGCGCACTAGGTACAACCAGTCGGCCTCCTCACCCTCGCACGCATCGCGTGTGCTCCAGGTCGCGGGCCAGACATGGATTCTGTCCTCCGCTGGTCGCGCTCGCGCACCGTCGAACTTCGCGTCCTCAGCGAACTCCGCCCGCCGAACTGTGCTTTCCTGATGCGGCAGTTGCTCAGATCGAGCCTGTGGAGTGGGCTTCGGTCAGGTCCAGGTCAATGTCAGGCCAGAAAGTGTCCACCGCGCCGGGTCTGAGATGTGCGACCAGGATACGCTGTGCGGTCAATCGAACCTGCAACTCCTGGCGCCATTCCTCGTATCGGGTGTGCGCTTCGGCGGGGGCATCCTCGGCAGGCGGTTGGCCGTCGGATGACTTGTAGGGCATACGCAGGTAGGCGCAGATCACATCGACGATGGTCTGCCGCTGGTCCGGGGTGTTCTGCGCCAACCGTTCTAGCGCGTGCAGACCCGCCAGCCGCACCGGTGTCTTGTCGCTTCCCAACTGATCGGCAGCCTTCGTGTACAGCTCAGTGATCCGCCTCTGCTCCGCGTCCCGCTCGCTGGCATCGGCCGCTCGATCCCGCTGCTCGTACTCCCTCTCCTGCACCTCCTGTGTCTCGGTAGCGATGATCTCGGTGGCGAGCTGCCGCCGAAATGCCAGCAACAACGCGAAGGCGCCACCCGTCCCTGCGGCCACGGTCAGCCCGGTCTTGATCGCTTCGATCCGACGGGCCGGGTCATCGCCCGCGACGCCGTACAGCCAGTGGGTCAGCGGCCAGGTGACGGCCACGATCGCCACCACGGCGAGGAGGAGCAGCCAGGGGGAGATCGGCCGCAGGCGGGTTACGGTCGCTTCGGCTCGTTCCCGCCGCTTGCTTCGCGGCATCACTGTGCCATCGTTCACGACGGCGATGGCACCAGTAGCCCCCGGGCGGTGCCGGACAGCCGGATGCTTGTCTAGCGTGATCTTTCCCCCTGAGGTGCGGCAACGAGTAACGATGAGTAGTTCTGGCGCGATGAATCCCCGGTGATGGGACGCACCGGAGTGAGGACCGGTGGACGTGACGAGGTTGTGGGTGGCGGAGCTGAGCATCAGCCGCCGAACCGCCCAGAAGATCGCTCAGGTCCATCGCATCACCGAGAAGGAGCTGCGTGACGCAGTCAAGTGCGTGCGAGGTCTCTACGGCCGGTGGGACGACGATCCGGAGCGAGGATGTCGTGCCTTGATCGACGTGACAATCCGGGGGCGACCCGCCACGGTCGTGCTCTACCCAGCGGAGCACCCGATGGGGGATGCTTGGAAGCTGGGCAGTGTGTACTTCGTTGACTAGCTAGGAAGGAGCGCCCGCCATGGTTGACGACGACTTTTACGAAGACGACGAGCCCATTGAGAAGATCCAGCAGATCCGCCGCCGACCACCAGACTTTGTCACCGGTCCGCGTAACGACCGTGGGGTGACGGTGTTCTTGGCACCGTCAGCGAGCGGCGAATGGGTCGAGCACTCTGAGCCCGTAACGTGGGCTGAGGCGGGCGTGTGCCGCTGACCAGGCCGCAGATCGGGTTCAAACTCATTCTGTGTGATGCAGCTCAAACAGACGCAGCGACTGGCAAAATTCACATGCTAGGGGCCGGCTGGACGATCACAGGTAGCCCAACCGCTCCGCACGCAGTGGCATTGATGATCCAGGTCCCCTGGGATCGTACGAACCAGAAGCTGCCCGTACGGGTGGAGCTGGTCACTGACGACGGCCAGCCGGTGTCTATGCCTGGTCCCACTGGACCACAACCGATCGTTAGCCAGATCGAGCTTGAAGTGGGCCGGCCAGCCGGCATCGCGCCGGGTAGCACGTTGAGCGCAGTCTTCGCTGTCAACGTCGCGCCGATGTCCCTGTCGCCCGGCCGGTATGAGTGGCGGGCGAGCGTCGATGGTCACAGTCAGGGCGAGTCGTTCCAAGTGATGGCACCCTCAGCTACGCAGTTGTAAGGCTGCAACAGCCCACCGGAGCGCGGCGCAAACACCCCAGGCCGCGCCCGTATGGGTCTCTGGGGTACGTGCGTCCCAGTCAGCTGGCCGTCACTCGACGACAGTGCCTGCGTCATCACCCGACGTCCTGCGGAAGCTACTAGCACTGCTGGCCGTCGCTAGCCACCAACGGCGGGGGACGCTCTCAATCCTGGGCGCCGGTGAGCAGCGCGGCGAGCGCGGAGATCGTCAAGCGCGCTGCGCACGGGCGTGGCCGCCTCGGCGGTCGGCGACGCCATGTGCTTGGCCAGCTTGCGTAGCTCGGTGAGCACCCGCTGCGCCGCGCCGCCAGAGGGGAAGTGGCCGGCGTCGAAGTTGCGGGCGCCTGGCTGCGCGGCGAGGGGGTGGTCTTGTGCCGGTGAATGAATTGACCCGTACCGTGGTTGCCCCATCACCGCAGCCATTGAACTGCTCGACCCGCCGCAGCGGCGCGGCTGTCCAGGAGTGACCACGATGCTTCAGATCCCCGCCACGGTGCTGCTGATCGACGTCGAGAACGTGATCGGGCCGTTCAAGCCGCGGCTGCCGATGGTGCGGGCCCGTATGCAGGCGCTGCTCACAGCCGCCGGCCCAGTCGAGCACGCCCTAGCGTGTTTCTCCCAGCAGTGGCCGGCCAAGGACAGCGTCATCTCGGCGCTGATCGAGCTTGGGGTGGCGCCGTGGCCGGTGTCACCTGGCCCGGACGCGGCCGAGATCGCGTTGATCGGTCACGCCCGTTACCTGGCCAACCGGGGTCGCCAGTGGCGGTTCCTGGTCGCCTCCGGTGATCACCGTCTAGTGGCGGTCGCCGAGTACGGCGAGCTGCACGTGCTGGTGTGGGATGGTCAATCGCTGGCCAGCAGGTTGGAAGCGGTGGCCACCACAGTGCACCGGCTGGCGTGGCCCACCCCGATGAGCGCCGCTCCCCCAGCGCTGAAGCTGCCTCCTCCCCCAGACACGGGCACCCCAGCTACGGCTGACGACCGGCTGCTCGCCGGAGAACTAGCCGCCAGGGCGGCCAGTGCGCTGATCACCGGTGTCGGCATCGCGGTCGGACACCGCCTGCTCGACGCGCTACACCCGCGCCAACGATCCCGCCGACCACATCCGTCTCGGTCAAGTGCCTACAAACAGCAGCACTGAGCACCGGGTGAGCGTTTAGACCCGGGGTGGTTCCGGCGCGAGATCGTTGAGTGGCTGTCTGGTGGGGGCGGATCGGCGCGGGTCAGCATCGACGGGGGGCTGGTGTTCGTTGTCCTCGCCAGTGGACTCGGCGTGGGGCGCGGGTTCGCGGCGGCGCCAGTTACGCGGGAGGGAGGATTCGAGCACATCGTTGACGGTGATGACACCGATGACGTGGTCGTCGTCGTCAACGACAGGCAGGTTGAGCAGGTTGTAGTCGGTCATCAGCAGGGTGATGTCGATCAGGTCGGCGTCGGGGTGGACCCGGATGGGGTTGGAGTCCGCGACGGTGCGCAGGAGGGCGTCGGGATCGGCCTGGATCAGGGCGACCAGGCTGGCCGCGCCGCGCAGTCTCCCCCGGTGGTTGAGGCTGAACACAGTGGCCAGGGCCTCGGGCTGCAGGGTGCGGGCAGTGCGCACCCGCTCCAGCACGGCGGCAACGGTAGTGTCGCGCGGGAGGGCGAGGAAGTCCAGGCTCATCAGCCCGCCGGCGCTAGTCGGGTTGTAGCCCAGCAGGGCTGTCACCTTGGTGCGCTGGCCTGTGGGTAGCAGGTTGAGCACGGGTTGGCGGCGGTCCTGGGGCAGGTCGGCGATGGCGTCGGCGGCATCGTCGGCGCGCATCCGGGCCAGCACGCCGGCGATCTCAGGGTCGGTGCGGTCGCGCAGCAGCCGGGATTGGCGGTCGTCGTCGAGTTCTTCGAACACGTCGGCCTCCAGCTCGGGGTCGACGTGGACCTGCTCGAGCAACTCGGTCTGCTCCTGGCGGGAGGCTTGCTCGAGCAGGTCGGCGATCTGCGCGGGCTTGAGCCGGCGGAGCCGGCCAGTCGGGGTGCGCAGCAGCGCCGAGGGCTCGTGCCCGATCAACGCCTCGAACGCCTTCCAGTCCCGGCAGCCGTGGTCGGCGGGCTCACCCTCGCCAGGCGGGTCCTGGGCGGACCGGGTCAGGCCCAGCACCCGGCGCCACCAGCTGGTCTTATGAGTGTCCACCCCGGCCAGCACCCAACCCTCGCCGGTGTCGAGGAGCTCCAGGTCATAGGCCCGCACCAGCCGTGCCCGGGGGATGTCGATGAGCCGGTGGCCGAGGATGTCGGCGCGGAGCAGCACCTCGCCATCGCGGCGCTCGAATTTCCGCAGGTTGACCCGGGCACTGACCAGCAGCACCTGCTCGGTGTCCCAGTCGGTCACGGTCTCGGCGGGCACGAACACCAGGCGCCCACCGATGTCCGCGACAAGCCCGGTGACCAGCGGGTAGTCGGCGCCGCGCAGCCGGACGATCACGTCGGACAGCTGGCCCAGTTTCTGCCCGCAGGCCCCCACCACGGCCCGGCTGAGCAGCCGCGACAACGACAACGTCCGTCCGGGCGGGGCGGTCTGAGAGTCAGAGGCGGTCTGAGAGTCAGAGGCGGTCTGAGAGTCAGGGTGGTGAGCGCCGGGATTCTGGCGGGGGGTGTTGCTCGGCGGCTGCGGGGTCATGCTCATGACCAGGCTTCCTTAGGCTAGTGGCCGGCGAGGGCGAGTTGGACGACGCGGACGATGACCATGCCCGCGGCAATGACCAGGTAGCCGCGCAGCACGGTGAGCCCAAGCCGGCGGCCGATGCTCAGCGTCGGCCGGGTGAGCAGGGCCAGTGGCGGCATCCGCCAGGTGGCGCGCAGGCGGCGGTCCAGCGGTGGCGGATCGGTACCGGCCGGCGCGGGGCGCACCCGGCGCCCGACGAGCAGCGCGATACCGGCGAGCACGGCCAGGGCGGTGCCGATGGCAAGGATGGTCAGGATGGCGGTGCTGGTGATGCTGGGGAAGATCACGGCGGCGGTGAGCACGATGGAGAGCATCACCAGCACCGCGATCACCGCCGAGGTGAACACGTTGAGGGCCCGGCCATTGACCCAGGGCCCCAGGACCTGACGGTCATTGCAGAGCAACAGCAGGAACACCGTCGCCGAGGGCAGTAACACCCCGGCCAGGGTCTGCACTCCCTCGGTGAGCAGGCCCAACGGGCTACCCGGGATGATTACGATCACCGCCGCGCAGACCAGCAACCCGGCAAAGATCACGTAGAAGCCCTTGGCCTCTTTCGGGCTGCGGTGCAGTGAGTGCCGCAACCCCAGCACGTCGCCGATCGCGTAGGCCGTCGCGAGTGAGACGGCGGCGGCCCCGATGATGCTGGCGTCGATCAGCGCGAGGGCGAAGAGCACTCCCGCAGTCTTGTTGACGTAGGTTCCCAGGCCGGTGGCGACCCCGCCAGCATCGGTGAACTGCCCGAACTCCGGATGCCCGGCGAACGCGGTGGTACAGAAAGCCATCATCGCCCCCGCGCCCAGGACCACAATGACGATGCCGATCCACAGGTCGGCCTTCTCGTAGCCGATGAACCTCGGGGTGATCCGCTTGTCGATGACATAGGACTGTTGGAAGAATAGCTGCCAGGGCGCGACGGTGGTGCCGACGATCGCGATGATCAGCAGCATCACTGTGGACAGCTCCGCCCCGACGGGCATTCCTGGCACCACGAAGTCGCGGGTGACCTGGCTCAGCGGGGGGTGGGCCATGACCAGGATCGGCACCAGTAGCAGGCTGCCCGCGACGAGCACCAAACAGACCCGCTCAAAGCGCCGGAAACTACCCGTGGACGCCGCCGCGATGACCACCACGGCGGCGATCAGCACTCCGGGTACCCGGGGCAGCCCCAGGTAGGACAGCCCGAGGCTGATGCCAATGAACTCAGTGACGATGGTCAGCGCGTTGAGCAGGAACAAATCGATCACGCTGAACGCGCCCCAGAAGCGCCCGAACCGCTCAAGGATCAACCGGGCGTGCCCGACCCCCGTCACCGCGCCCAGGCGCAGCACCATCTCCTGGTTGACATACAGCACCGGAATCAGCAGCAACAACGTCCACAGCAGCCGGGTGCCGTAGTTCTGCCCGGCCTGGGTGTAGGTGCCGAACGCGCCGGCATCATTGTCGCCGACCATCACGATCAGGCCCGGACCCACGATCGCCAGCAACGTCTTCAACCGGGCCGAAAGGCCGGTACGGGCGTCGTGGTCACCTTGACGGATCGTGCCCATCGCGCCCTGGATGTCACCCAGGTGCGCCTCATCCAGCACCGCACTGGTACCCAGTGGTGCGGTGTGCCCGCTGGTTCCCGTGGTGTTAGTAGCCATCAGATCATCCCTTCACCAGGCGAGCGCGGGCGCTCACCCAAGGTCAGGCGTGCGGAGGTGCCGCCAAACGGAACGAGCAGGGACGACGTGCACAAGAAGGTGGCTCATCGCGGTAATCCCGTCAGACGAGCGCCCGCCAAAGGCTCACACCCTGCGGTGGACCCTGGAAGTCAGCCATGATCGGCGCGCGCACTGGGCAAGAGGAACCGGTCTATGACTGCCATCGATACCCATTACCCACCTCCTCGCCGCCGGGGCACACGCGGGTGCCACCACTGCCTGGTCGCGCAACGAGGATGCCCGCGCCAGCACAGGCGAGTCGGGCTCAGACACCCCCTCGTCAGAGCTTTGGCACTGCACGGCGTACCCCCACCCTCACGGGCGGGAAGCCACTTGGGGTCACCCCTTAGGCCGGGGAGACCTGTCCTGACCACAGAGCGTCTCTCGACGCCGGAGGGTCAGTGGCCTATGTCCGCGCAGACGCCTCACCGAACGAGGTGCTGCACAAACGAGTGAACCCCACACTCGAACGAGTGTCAAGCACACGGTTGGCATCGGGCCACTCAGGTAGCCACCTGGACGAGGTCGGCGCGCACCGCCAGCAGTCCCCGCACCACCAGCGCGGTGACCAGCCCCTCCACGACCGCGACCAGCGCGTACACCCCGATGATCGAGATCGCGACGGTACGCAGCGGCACCCCAGCAACACCGCCCACCGCGTACTCCGCGGTGAACAGCACCGCCGCGGCAAGTACCGACACCGCAGCGGCGACCCCGGCGGCCACCGTGGTTCCGGCGGGGCCGGTGAGCCGGATGGTGCGGAGCACTTTGTGCAGCCCGAGCAGCACCGGGTAACCGACCGCAGCTGGCACCAGGGCCAGGTTGACCACGTTGAGCCCGAGCGTGGACAGCCCGCCGTCACCCAGGAACAAGGCTTGCACCACCGTGACCACGGTGATCACCACCGGTCCCAGCCACGGTCCGAGCAATGCCACGGCCAGCGTCCCGCCGAGCAGGTGCCCGTCGGTGCCCACCGCCACCGGGATGATCGGGACCCCTAGGACCAGGAAGAACGCCGCAGCCAGGCCGGCCAGTGGCAACTGCTGCTCGGTGACGTCGAGCCGGGCGCGGCGCACACACACCGCAAGCCCGGCAACGGCCACCGCGGCGCCGGCAACCGCGACCGCGGGAGAGACGAAGCCGTCAGGAATGTGCACGGCTCACCTCGCACACCGTGACAGCACACTCGGTGAGGCACATGAGCACAACTCCTTCGGGATGGCGCGTCCCTAGCGTTGCGGAGCTGGGCAACGGCAGAAGGTCTGACTTTCGGGCGTCATCGCCCGATCACAGTGACGCGACCGCGCCGGATTCTCACCGGCTTCCTCGCACCGTTGCCTCCGCCGGAGAGTAGCCGGTCCGTTTCTCGCATCGCAAGCCAAGCGTGGGGACCGGTGTACCAAAACTGACGACGGCTAATCACGATCGTCGCTACCGTTCAGGAGCTCACGGCGTAGGGCACCAAGGGTCCAACGCTCCCACTCCGCGATCGACCAGCCGCGCTCAGTGACCAGCACATGGAACAGCTCGGGCCCGAGCACGGCGTAGCTGATGTCGGCCGCCTGGCCGAGCCGCATCCCCGGGGGCAGGCCCCCCTTGCGGCGCAGGGCAGTCACGAGCTGGCGATGCAGGGCGCGGCGCTGCTCCTGGTTGGTTCGCCACAGCTCCGCGACCGCAGGGTCGGTGTCACTGGCGCGGCGCAGCACGCCCAGCAGCGGGGCGACCCGACGGTGAATGGCGGCTGTCCCCTTGACCTGGATCTCGAGCTGGCGGGCGGGGTCGGGCTCGGCGAGCGCATCCGCGACCCATGCCCGTTGCAGCGTCGCAGTGGGCTGAGCGTCCCCGGCAATGTTGATGTTGACGAGTTGCTTGAGGATGTTCGCCTTGGCGCGGAAGCTGAAGTAGACCGTCTGCACGGCGACCCCCGCCTCATGCGCGATCATCTCCACCGTCGTGGACGGGTAACCCCGCAGGACGAAGAGGCTCATCGCAGCGTCGAGGATCTTGTCGCTGGCGCTCGGACCTGGGTCTTTCCGGCTGCCTGCGGTGGCCATTGAGCACTCCTGGGGCCGGTCGCTACCGGCGTACCGCCTCTTCCGGCCACCCGCCCCGAACCGGGAGCGGGATGGCGGGGTATGGGCCGCTGGGGTGCGATCTTCGTAGTGGTGCGGGCCAGTGTAGGGAGGGTCGGACGTCTGTGGGGGAACTGCGCCGCATCGGTGCCGCACAGCGCACGCAGCACGTCTTGTCCGACACCACGGTGTCGATCGCTCTGGCCGACTCCAACGCCTGGCGCCCGTCCTCGACATCGCCGAGGCTGAGAGAAAACTGGTCACCTCGCAGCGGAGGCGCCATGACCGGGAGTGACGTCGCGGCACTGTCGATCCCCGTGAACGGGGTCGAGCTCGCCGTGCAGGTGGCCGGATCCGGCCCACCAATCGTGCTCGTGCACGGTTCCCTCGACGACCACCGAGCTTGGGAACGGATCGTCCCGCAGCTCGCCGAATCGCACTTGGTCGTCACCTACGACCGGCGCGGCCATGGCGGCAGCAGCTGCCCGCCTGGCCAGGGGCGGATCAGCGAGGACGTCGAGGACCTGGCTGGCGTGCTGCGCGCCCTCGAGCTTAAAGCGCCCCTGGTCGTTGGCCACTCCTACGGCTCGTGCGTCACGATGCTGCTCGGCGCCTACCACCCCGGCTTGACCGGCGGCCTGCTGGTACACGAGCCCCCGCTATTCACCCTTCTGCGTGACGACGCGTCGAGCCGGCAGCTGGCGGAGGAAGCGAGCGAGCAGTTGCGCCGCGCCGCCGATCTCATCACCATGGGAGCGGTGGCGCAGGGCCTCCGCCACTTCGTCGATCACGCCGCCTTCGGGCCGGGGACATGGGACACGCTGTTCACTTCGGAGATCCGGCGGACCTGCCTGATGAACGCTGACACCTGGCTCGACCAGTCCCGAGACCCCACCCGGCTGGCGGTGCGGCCGGAGCTGCTCGCGGGCTACGCGCACCCGCTCGTGGTCAGCCACGGTGAGGCCAGCCTGCCGACCTATAGTCGCATCGTCACGCTGATTGTCGCTGCGCTGCCGCGCTCACGCCGACACGTGGTGCGCGGTGGGCATGCCCCGCACCTAAGCCACCCGGCGGATTTCGCCGAGTTGGTCCTGTCCTGCGCACAGGAGACGGCTGGGCGGGCCGCTTCCCACGCGACCACGGAGTGAGTGTAGGTAGGTGCCGGTGCGGCTGTCAGCCGGCCCTGTCTAGGATCGTGCGGGTAGCGGTGGTGATTGCCTCCGCGGGGTTCGGTGGCGGGTCGGTGCAGCGCCAGCCGATGTGACCGTCTGGGCGGACGAGCACGGCACCTTGGCTGAGGTTGTAGACCTCAGCGAGGTGTGCCCGGGCCGCAGCTCCGGTCGTGGGAGCCAGTGCGGCCACCGGCAGGTCGAGTGCGGTGGCCGCCGCAGCGGCGTGCTGCGCCCAGATCGGGTCAGGTCCCACCAGGGCGAACCCATCGCGATGGAGATCCACTGTGGACGTCTCGTGGTCGTCGAGCCAGCAGTGCGGGGCGCGGTCCCCCGGTCGGGCGGAGGGCACGTACTGGGTGTAGTCCAGTTCCGGGGGGCGCGGGCCACCGTCGGGCAGCACCGCCCTGGAGCGGTAGCGGTACCCGAGCAAGAGCCCGTCCTTCGCCCGCCGCCGGGGTAGCTCCTCGCTCCATCGTCGCCATCCCCGATCGTCCCGAACGGTCGACACGTTGCGGCGGTCCTCCTCGACGTTCCACAGCGCCACCGGGCGTCGCTCCTCCTCGTAGCTGGCCAGCAGCCCCGGACCCGCTCGTCCCCGCAGCACCGCGGCGAGCTTCCACGCCAGGTTCACCGCGTCCTGCACCCCCAGGTTCATCCCGGACCCGCTGAACGGTGACACCACGTGCGCGGCGTCGCCCGCGAGGAACACCGGGCCGTGCCGGAACCACGGTGTCACCACGCTGCGCATCGTCCACTCGGTCGTCTCCAGGACCCGCACCGCGACGTCGGCGCCCAGCACCACTCGGACCGCAGCCGCAGGATCGGTCCGGGCGAGCGGTTCGTGGTCCTCATGCAATTGGTTAAACGTCCACCGGTGCGGCTGCGCGGTCGGCTGCAGGTAACCCCGCACGCCCTCGTGGTCCAGGAAGTAGATGGTGCTGCCACAATCTGCGATGAGCTCGGTGAGGTCTGCCTCGAACAGCACCAGCGTGTTGGCGACGGCAGGGCCTGCCGCCATACCGGAGTCCTCGCCCAGCCCCGCAGGTGGGCCGCAGACCCGGCGGAGCGAACTCGAGGCGCCGTCGGCGCCCACCACATAGCGTGCGAGCAGCGGGGTATCCTCGGCGGTGTGGACCAGCACGTCCTCGCCCTGCACGTCCACACCGCGCACGTCCACCCCGTGCTGCAGCCGGATCGAGCCAGTGGTGGCGATTCGGGCCAGGAGGATGCGCTCCACCACGTCCTGCGGGCACATCACGGTGGTGCACGGGCTCTGCTCGGCGCGCGCACCGCGGCGGAACATGGTGGTGGTCCGCGCGGGCGCGGCCTCGGCGAGGGTGCGGGCGAAGGTGAACGGCAGCCCAGTCCGCTCGCTGGCCACCGCCGCAGCGATGACCTCCTCGGCCAGGCCCAGACCCCGAAAGACCTCCATGGTGCGCAACGTGACCACCCGCGCTCGGGGAGTCCGGGACGGCGCGGTGCGCCGCTCCAACACCGTGCACGCCACACCCTGGTGTGCCAGCAGCAGCGCCGTCGTCAGCCCGGTCGGGCCGGCACCAACAATGACGACGTCGCTGCCGGTGCTCACGCCCGCACCCCTACTGGCATGAGGGCATGGTAACGAGTGGCGCTCTAGAGGGGAACTGCACCGCATCGGTGCCGCGCAGCGCACGCAGCAAGTGGTACCCGCCCCAGACACACTCGACCTGTTCGCGCCCGCGCGGGCCGGTCCAATAGCAGGCGTGCGTGAACACCCCGCGTGGGGCCTGGGGCAGCAACCCGGGTGCGCTACCGGTGAGGTGCGTGCGCACCAGCTCCGCGCACAGACTCTGCGCCGTGGCCCGGTGCGCGGCGGAGTGCTCCGGATCGGCCGCCGCCAGCAGCCGCAGCGCATCGGCGGCGATGGCCGCCGCCGCGGTGTCGAGCAGGCCCGGCTCGCCCTCGACATCAGGCGGGGGCACGGGCAGAGTCCTCCAGTGCGCGGCGATCGCCCGAGCCGGTGCGAGCCACGGCGCACCCCAGGCACGCACCGCCTCGGCGGCGCCGAGCAGCGCCCAGGCCTGCCCACGTGCCCACGCACCCGCGCGGCCGAGCGGCTCGGGGCCGGTGCCGTTGGCCCGCAGCCGGTACTCGGCGGGTACGCGCCCGTCCGGTGCCACCGCGCTGAGCAGCGTCCGGGCGTGCCGCCGTGCCACCTGCGCTGCGCCCGGTACCCCTGGCGCAGCGGGTAGCAGCCCGATCACCGATGCGATGGCGTCCACTGTGCACGTTCGGGCACCGAGTTCGCCCCGGCCCAGTGCGGTTCCGTCGGGGATGGCGCCCACCGCAGGAGAGAAGGCGGCAACCAGAGCCCGAGCACAGTCCGCGCGCAACTGTGTCACGGCCGGGTCGCACGCTATCGCGTCTACTGCGTCCGCCGGGTCGGTGGCGCAGCGCAGCACCATCGCGCGGGCCACCGTATCCGTGGTCACCCAGTGTCCGAGGCCTCGTGCCCGATCCAGGGCGTTGCGGGCGGTTGCCGCGTCGCCGCTGCGAGCGGCCGCGAGCCGCAGCAGCCCGATCCAGGCCCCGGCGCACCAGGAGCCCCGGCCGCTAGTGGTCCATCGCCCGCCTGCGGGGGCAGCGAACAATGGGTATCGCTGCCCGCACTCGATCCGGGTACGTAGCACTCGCTCGACCAAGTCGTCGATCGCCCGGTCCCGCTCGGCGAGCGTCAGTGGGGACTGAGTCACAGGATTGGCTGAGTCGTAGGATTGGCGCCGTCATGAGGCTGGCGTAGCGACCGTCGCGTGACCGAGCCGCCGCAGGCCTGCCGCGCAGCCGGTAGCTAGCAGGAACGCCCCGATGACCAGGATCCAGGTACCGCCGAAGCCTGCAGTGTCGGCGAGCAGCCCGGCCAGCGGCGGGCTGACCACGAAGCCCGCGAAGAATCCGCTGGAGGCCAGCGCCGAGGCGTGCCCCACCGGGCCGAAGCGGCGGTCATTGATCACGCTCAGCATCGAGACGGCGTTTGCGGCCACGGCGGTGGCCCCGACGCCGATGGCCCCGGCCCACACCAGTGCGAGGCCTCCCGCCGGGACTGCGCTGCTGAGCCACAGGGCGCCTGCGGCGATCGTGGCGAGCAGCGCCAGCATGAGCTGCAGACCCAACGGATCGCCGCGGCGGCCAGCCACCGACGTCCACAGCACCCGGGAGGCTATCCCCGAGACGCCGAAGCCAGCGAGAATGAGCGCCCCATGACGTTCGCTCGCGCCCAGGTCCTGGTGCGCGTAGAGCGGGACGAACGTCGTCACGGCGGCGAGCCCCGCGCCAAGGCACAGCTGCAAGGCGAGTAACCAGGCCAGCGCCCGCCCGGGTGCGGCGGGCAGCAGCCGCCCGCCGGCTGCCCCCGGTCTCCGGGCTGTATCGGGGGCCGCATGGGGTAACCGGAGGGTGGCGATCAGGCAGGCCAGAGCGACCGGCGGCACGCACGCGAGAGCAGCCTGCCACCCCCAGACCGCCGCAATGGGTGGCAGCCCAACACCGGCGACCAGGGCGGCGAGTTGCACGCCGGACTGCTTGATCCCGACCACCGTGCCCCGGGCCCGGGCCGGTACCCGCTCGGCGATGATCCGGTTCGTGACCGGGTTGGCCAGGGCCTGCGCGATCCCGCACGCCGCGACGGCGACGACGAGGAGCCCGAGGCCGCCAGCGAGCGCCATCGTGGCGAACGAGACAGCCACGACGACGAACAGCGCCGCGCCGGCACCCCGGGTACCCGCCCGGTCGACGATGCGGCCGGCCCACAGCGACAGCACCGCCGCGACCGCGAACCCGGCCGCGGGCAGTACACCGAGCTCGGTCCGGTCAACTCCCACGTCGGTCACCAGCTGCGGCCCGAGCGCCCCGATGGCGTACAGCACGAGCATCGGCAGCGTCATCGCGAGGGTGAGCACAACCACGAGCCCCAGCGGTGTGCCCACCGTTGCCCTGCCCTCCGTCGAGCCGTCCTCCGCCGAACGTGTCATGACCGTCCTCATGAACTGTCGAACCAGCGAGTGCATGGAGCGACCGTCTAGTGCACTGGTCCATGAAGGCGTCCGGTGAGAACTCCTTTACCTGCGACTTCAGCCTCTGTGAGCGCCGCGAGAACCGGTGGTGAACACCGAAATAGACCCTGAACGCCTCGTTGACTGTAGTGTCACTCTAGTGTTAAATACTACACCTATTCGTGTGGTCAGATGCGACTGGAGCGCTGATTCTATTGACTTTCAGTGATATTTCTCAACCATCGTCGCACGTGAGACACGAACGTGGCATCGATGCGCCCTACCGGGTGGCAGTGCGACCAACCCGAGCTGGCCTGGACGGGTGCCTGCGCGCCGCAGGCAGGCGGCTGCTGGCCGCGACGGGTGGCGGACCGCCCGGGCCGGCCGGCCGTGCCGAGCCGCTGGTGGACGCTCCATCGGGCACCGGCCTCCAGGTGCGCGGCGCGCACGGTAGTGCCACGAGCTCGGTGCGGGGGTGGCGGGTCGAGCGGGACGGCCCGTACGACGAGGTGTGCGCGCAGGCCGTGTTCGGGCTGATGGCGGTGCACGGCCGCGCGGCTGGCGGGGTGGCGCCGATCGGCGTGCCGTACGTCTGCGCCACGGTGGCGAGCCTGGCGTTACACGGTGCGCTGGCCGTGGTGGTGGGGCGGTTGCGCGGGCTGGCCGTGGAGCACGCGGCGGTGTCCCTTCCGGCGGCGGCCGCCCTCACGGTGAGCCAGTACCTCGCGGCCGCGACGGCCACCGAGGATCCAGAGGCGGGCCAGCCGGGGCAGCCCCAGGGAACCCTCCGCCCCCCTTTCCGGTCCTCGGACGGTGTGCCGCTGGAGCTGGAGGCCCTCGACGCCGCGCCCTGGCAGGCGTTCTGGGCGCGGCTCGGTGCCGACCCAGCGGCGATCGGCCGCAGCTGGCGGCCTTTCCTGCTGCGCTACCCGAGCGCCACCTCTGCCCTGTGGCCGCAGCTGCACCAGACGCTCGCCGGGTGGACCTTCGCCGACCTCGTGCGCGTCGCCGCGCAGACCGGGATGAGCCTGTGCCCGGTGCGCAGTGTAGCGCAGCGGCGTTGTGACCCCGACGTCCTGGCCGCAGCCGGTCCGCCCGCGCCGTGGCGGCTGACCACCCGTCCGGCCTCCGAAGCCACGTCCGGCCGCGGCTGGCAAGGGCGGTGCCGGATCGGGTGACCTGCCGCTTGCGGGCTTGCGGGTGGTCGAGTCCTGCCGTCGGGTGCAGGGGCCGCTTGCGGGCCGGCTGCTCGTCCTGCTCGGCGCCGAGGTGGTGCGCATCGAGCCACCGGGTGGGGACCCGCTGCGCGGGATGCCCCCGATGGCCGGCGACTGCTCCGCGAGGTTCGTGGCGTTGAACCACGGTAAGCAGGTGGTGGAGGTGGACATCCGCACGTCGGCGGGCCAGGCGGAGGCCGGTGAGCTGGTGCGCGAGGCGGATGTCTTCCTGCAGAACTGGGCACCTGGCAAGGCGGAGCGCTACCGACTCGACGCCGAGCACCTGCAGTGGATCCGCCCGGGGTTGGTGTACGCGCAGGCGTCAGCGTGGGGCGGGATCTGGGACAGCCCCTGGGTGCCTGAGCCGCCGCTCGGAACCGACTTCATGGTGCAGGCCCACTCCGGGCTCGCCGAGGTGCTCGGCGAGCCCGGCTCGCCACGACCGTCGCTGATGACGCTGCTCGACCTGCTCGGCGCGCAGGTGTGCATTGAGGGTGTGCTCGCCGGACTGGCGCTGCGCTACCTCGACGGCCGGGGCGCCCGGGTCGAGTCGTCCCTGCTGGGCGCGGCCGACGTGCTCCTCACCGATGCGCTGGCTGCCCCGATGCGGGCCGCACCTGGTCGCGCACCGGCTGCGGCGCACCACCTCGGCCGATCACCGGGGTGTTCGACACCGCCGACGAGCCACTCGCCCTGGCTGCCCGCTCGGCGACTGGCATCGACGCGCTGTGCCGCGCGGTCGGCGTTCCGGCGCCCACGCACCCGAGGCAGACCGCCGGGCTCCGCGCCCGGCTGGAGCCGCCGCTGCGCACACTGCCGGCCCGGTGCTGGCTGGACCGCCTGCACACCGCCGGGATACCGGCGGCGGTGGTGCGCAACGACCTCACCGCGCTGCCCGCCGACCCGCGCCTGGCCGAGCACACTGCCCACCACGGGTGCGTGGTCGTCACCTCACCTTGGAGATTCTCGTGAGCCCTGCCCCGACAGTCAGATTGTCGGCTCAGCCGACGGTTGCCCGACCTCGTGCCAGCGGCGCTGCGCCGCGAGTGGTCCCGGGCCGGTTACTACCCCGACCGGGACGTGTTCGGACTGTTCACGGAGCTGGTCGGCTGCAATCCGGACCGGGCTGCGGTGCTCGACGCCTCCGGAGTGCACAGTCGCAGCGAGCTGTATGACGCCGCACTGCGGCTCGCGCACGGCCTGCGAGAGTGGGGAGTCGGGACGGGATCGGTCGTCTCCTGCCAGCTGGCGAACTCGTGGCGCGCGGTCGTCGTCGACCTCGGCGTCGCGGCGCTCGGTGGCGTTGTGCTGCCCTTCCCGGCCGGGCGCGGCGACCGCGACGTGCGGGCGCTGCTGCGCAGATCCCGGGCCAGCGTCGCGCTCACCTGCCGGCACTACGCCGACGTCGACGTCGCGGAGCTCTACCAGAGCTTGCGACCTGAGGTGCCCGACCTCGCGCATATCGTGGTCGACGGCCCAGCGGCGCCGGGCACCATCGCCTTGGACGACCTGCTGGCCGGCCCCGCGCTCGACTGGGACACCGTCCCGCCCATCGACCCGGACTCGGCGGTGCGGATGCTGGTGTCCTCGGGCACCGAGGCGGAGCCGAAGATCGTGGCGTACTCACACAACGCGCTGGTCGGCGGCCGGGGCCGGTTTCTCGCCCGGCTGGCGCCACCGGATGGCTCCCCCATGCGGGGCATGTTCGGCGTCCCGCTCGGTTCGTCGTTCGGCTCGTGCGCGACCGTCGGGGTGCTCGTGACCCTCGGGGGCTCCCTGGTGCTGCTGCCGAGGTTCGACCCGGGGGAGGCGCTCGCGGCCATCGCGGCGCACCGGCCGACCCACGTGTTCGGGGTGCCCACCATGTTCCAGCGCCTGCTCAGCCACCCGGACCTGCCGAGCCACCGACGTGTCCTCGCTCGTGGCCGTGGTCAGTGGCGGCGCCATCATCGACCCGCCGACCGCGCAGCAGTGCGCCGCAGCGCCTGGGCTGCGCCTTCGTGAGCCTCTACGGCTCGGCCGATGGCGTGAACTGTCACACCTTGCTCGACGATCCCCTCCCGGTCGCCCAGTACACGGTCGGCACAGCCCAACGCCACGATCTGCGACATCCGCATCGCCGATCCCGCCGACCGTTCAGTCCGCCACGGTGAGGTCGGCGAAATCCTCGCGCGCGGGCCGATGTCCCCGCTGTGCTACGTCCACGCACCGGAGCTGGACGAGCGCTACCGGACTCCCGAGGGCTGGGTACGCACCGGCGACCGGGGCTTTCTGGACGACGACGGTAGGCTACGCCTCGTCGGCCGCAGCAAGGAGATCGTCATCCGTGGCGGCACCAACATCAGCCCCGCTGAGGTCGAGGTGGCGGTGGCGGCGCATGAGGACGTGGTCAGCGTCGCGTGCCTCGGGATCCCCGACGCAGACCTTGGGCAGCGGGTGTGCGCGTGCGTGGCGCTGCGGGCGGGGGCGCCACCGCTGGACATGGCCGGCCTCGGCGCGTTCCTCGACTCCTCCGGCCTCGAGCGGCGCAAGTTCCCCGAGCAGCTGGTGGTGCTCGATGAGCTGCCGATCACCCCGGCGGGCAAGGTCGACAAGCGGGCCCTGCTCGAGCTGGTCACCAGGACGGTGCCACGGGACCCGGTGTCCGTGCGCGCGGCCGTGCGCCAGTTCACCGAGGAGGAGATCCTGCCCCGTGAGGCCTGCTCACGGGTCCAGACGGCGCCGGGGTACTCGCCGAGCTGCAGCAGCGGGCGCGGTCGGCCGGTCTCTGGGGGCTGTACTACCCGCCAGAGCTTGGGGGCGCTGGGTTCACGCTGCCCGAGTACCTGGCGATCGCCGAACAGGAGGGCCGCGCACTGCACGGACCCGCCGTGTTCGGCGCCGACGCCACGCTCGACGTGCGGATGTTGCACGAGTCGGGCTCCGACCGCGTCCGCACGGAGTACCTGGCCCCGCTCGCGGCGGGCACCGCCGTTGCCAGCTACGGCATGACCGAGCCCGGGGTCAGCGGGTCAGACCCCAGCCTGCTGCGCACCGAGGCGCAGCTCACCCAGGGCATGTGGACGGTGCGCGGGCGCAAGTGGTTCACCTGCCGCGCCGGCCGCGCCACCTTCACCACCGTCGTAGCCCGGACCGAGGCGCTGGGTAGGCCGATCCGCGGCGCGCTGTCGCTGATCGTGGTGCCAGCGGGCACCCCCGGCTTCCGGGTGGTACGGCCGCTGTGCACGCTGGGTCTCGAGGGCGACCAATGGGAGCTCGAGTTCGCTGACGCGCGGGTGCCTGAGGACTACCTCGTGGGTCAGCGGGGCGGGGCACCGCCGTGATCGGGCGACGGTTGAACCTCGGGCGCCTGCTGCGGGCGATGCACTGGCTGGGTCAGGCGCAGCGGGCATTCGATCTGATGTGCCTGCGGATGCGCCAGCGCCGGACACTCGGCGGGGTACTCGCCGACAAGCAGCTCATGCACCAGCACGTATTCGCGGCCTACACCGAGATCTGCGCGGCGCGCAGCCTGCTGCGCCGGGCCGCCGCGTATTCGACGCCGACCTGCCCGCGACGTCGGACGTGAGCGCGGCGAAGGTCGCGGCGTCGCAGATGCTCAACGATGTGCTCGACCGGGCGGTGCAGGTGTTCGGCGCCGAAGGGCTCCAGCACCCGTTCCTCTCCGTGGCCCACCGCATGGCCCGGGGAACCCGTATCTACGACGGACCCGACGAGATCCACCTGACCACAACCGCCCAGCGGATCCTGGCCACCTACGACGACACCATCGTTTTCGACTTCACCGACCCGCTGGACGCAAGTCAGGGCGAGGGCCTGAGCCAGTCAACCAACCGACGGCAGCACGGGCAACCACACCACCTGGCCGCCGCCAGCGCGGCGCGGACATCACCGCCCTACGGCTGATCATCACGCCACCCCAGGCCGGTTTCCAACCGGAGGATCAACCCCGCCGCGCTCTCCTCGCCGTCCAGCCGAGCCGGAAGGCCTTCCGGCACTGTGTGCGATACACGCAACAATGGTCGCCCACTAGATCCCCAGGGTTCCCGGAAACTCCGGGATCGCAGCGCGCGACTCGGTGGGTGGCCTCGCCGGGAGCTCACGCTGACGATGGCGGTGCGGGCCGCCCGAGCACTTGGTATCCGGGATCTCGCGGCGTTGTACGGGCCTGAGGTGTCCTACACCGTGGTGGAGCGCCCGACCCATGCGGCGGTGCCCGAGGTGCGCCGCGCCCTGCTGATGCACCGGATCGATGACGGCGAGCCGCAGACAAGCGCGTATGTCCGAGCGGCGCTGGACTCCGCGTGGCAGCTCTGGCATACCTCCAGCAAGCAGCGCACCGAGACCGGCAAGGTCCTGCCACGGCTGATCCTGGACGCCCGCCAGGCCGCGACGCGGCAGGATGCAGGGACCAGCGCGAAGGACATCGGCTGCTCGCCGAGACCTACCACCTCACTCAGGCGTGGCTAGCGTGGCACGGCGACAGGGAGCTGGTCTGGATGTCGGCCGACCGCGCCTACTCCGCCGCGCAGGCGGCCGACGATCCGCTGGTGATGGCCCGAGCCTCCTGGTACTACGCCGCCCTCATCCGAGCGATCGGTCACCACGAGGACGCCGTACTGGAGTTGGACTCCGCGATCCCGCTGGTTCGCGATCGGATGGAGGAGGATCGGGAATCGGCCGCGACGTATGTCGACCTGGAGATGCACGCCGCGCTGACGCTGGCCCGCGCGAGGGACGAGTCGGCATGGGCACGATGGGAGAAAGGCCACGCCGCCGCTCATCGGCTGCTGCCCGAGGGGTACGCGTATCCGCAGACCAGGATCGGGCGGTTCTGGTCGAGCTGTATGCCGTCATGGTCGCGGTTGCGCTGGGCCGCGGGAACGAAGCCCGCCGCCGCGCCGCGACCATCGATCCCGCGTCGATCCCCTCGACCGAGCAACGCGCCAAACACCTGGTCGAACTGGCCCGCGGCTACCAGTTCATGGGCGAGGAACTCGGCGTCCTGCATCTGCTCGGGCAAGCGGTGGACGTCTCCGCGGAGACGGTGATCTACTCGCCACCGGCCCGTGCTCTCACCCGCGACCTGTTACGGAAAGCGCCCGCAGCCAGTCGTGAGGACGTTCAGCGCCTAGCATCCCGCATCGGCATCCAGGAATAGACACCAGTACCACCCGTCACCGGGTACGCCGAGTACCCACCTAGCCACTGTCCGTCTCCTACCGTCATCCGCAGAGAGACCGTGATGTGGCAAGTGAGGCGCAATGCCAGGCAGACACCGTTTCCGTCGTATCGCCACCCTGCGCGAGATCCTGTACCGGAGCCGTCGCGCCCGACCACCCACCGTCCTCGCATCGGTGTGCACTGTTGAGTTCGCTGACGGGCCGACCGGCATCGCGCACCGCGTCACCGCGGCGGCCTTCGCCGCAAGCCGCCGCACCGGAGGCCGCTACGTCGCCCTCTGCGGCGCGCAGGTGCTCCCCGAACGCCTCACCGCCCCAGCGCGCTTCCACTGCCCGGCCTGCGAGCGGGGCCTCTGATGCCCTGGTACCTGCGCACCATCGGCGACACCGAACGGATCAACGCAGAATGACCGTCACGATCACAGGCCGGGCTCCGTCACGCCGCGCGTGGGCCCCAGCGCCTTCGTCGAGGGCGACATGGATGCTTGTGCACCTTCCAGCCGCCCGTACAGCGTCACATGGATGCTTGTGCACCTTCCTGCCGTGGCGACGGGTGGCGATGCGCGAGAAGGTGGCGGCCAGGACGAGCGCGGCCCCGTAGAAGACCTGGTTGACCCATCCGGACAGCCCGAGAAGTTCCAGCCCGGTCACGCCGGTGACGAGGAAGTACACCGCAGTCACGGTGCCCCAGGCATTGAACCGGCCGGGGGTGATCGTGGTGGCGCCGAGGAAGATGCTGGCGAACACCGGCAACAGGTAGGTCGGACCGATGGTGGGGTCCGACGAGCCGAGCGTGCCGGCGAGCAGGATACCGGCGATCGAGGCGATCACGCTGCTGTAGACGAGAGCAGCGGTGCGGTGTCGTGTCACATTGATGCCGGTGAGGCGGGCGACGTCGGGACCGGCGCCGACGAAGAACAGGTGGCGCCCGGTGGGGGTGTAGGTGGCGAAGTACCAGGTGGCGAAGGCGAGCACGAGACCGAGGTAGAAGACCAGTTGCAGCCCGAATATCGGGTGCCGGGTGAGGTTGACCAGCCAGGCGCTGATGCCGGCGGTGGGCACGATGTTGATGCCGAGCGCGGCGCCGCCGAGCAGGGTGCCGGTGCCGAGGGTGACCACGATGGGGTCGACGCCGAAGCCGACGATGAACACGGCGTTGAGGCCGCCGATGAGCGCGCCGCACGCGAGGACAGCGGCGGTGGTGGACCACAGCGGCCAGTGGTGCACGACATTGAGCTCGCCGAGCAGCGTGTCGGCGATGCCGAGCGTGGCCGGGGCGGAGAGGTCCAGGGTGTCGGCGGTCAGCGCGGGTAGCAGCCCGAGGGCGAGGACGAGCAGTGGGGCCTGGGTGCTGAGGATCGCGCTGGCGGTGCCAGTGGTGAGGAACTCCTCGGGCCGGAGGATGCCGAACACGGCGATCATGACTGCCCAGATGGCGAGCAGGCCGAACCGCCGGGTCCAGCCTGTCGGTTGAGGTGTTACTCGCACGAGGATCACACCGTCCGCGGTGGCGGGTCGCGGGTCCGGGTGTGCTGGTAGCAGGCGGCCAGCATCCGCTGGGCGGTCAGGGTGTCGCCGTGGAGTCGGGCGACGATGCGCCCGCCCGCGAGGACGAGCACGGTGTCACAGATCGCGATGAGGTCGTCGTGGTCGATGCTGGCCAGCACGATGGCGGTGCCGGTGTCAGCCAGGGCGGCGAGGTGGGCGAAGATCTGCGCTCGGGACGCCACATCGACACCGTGGACCGGTTCGTCCAAGAGCAGCACGGTGGGCGCGCGGTCGAGCCATTTAGCCAGCACGGCTTTCTGCTGGTTGCCGCCGCTGAACGTGCGGAGATCGCGACGGGGCGTGGAAGGCTGCACGCCAGCATGGTCCATCAGGGCTCCCGCGTGCCCGACAACGCTGTCCTGGCGCAACAACCCACGCCGGACGTGGCGCCGGAGGTTGCCCAGAGTGATGTTGTCGGCGGCTGAGGCGTCCAGGACGGCGGCTTGCCGGGCGCGGTCGCCGGGTACCAAGCATAGCCCGGCCCGTATCGCGCGGACGGGGTCAGGCGGCCCAGCGGCAACGGGTTGCCGTGTACGCTCGCTGATCCTGATCGAGCGGGGGTGGCACCGAACAGCAGGTAGGGAAGGTGGTGCACGCCGCTGCCCATCAATCCGGTGAGACCGACGATCTCGCCGGCCCGAACGTCGAAGGACACCCCGCGGATCGCCTCGCCGCACAGGTCACGAACCCTCAGCACGACTTCGCGGGGCGGGACAGCGGGCTCCCGCCCCCGCGAGGTCGCCTGCCGCTTTGCTGGCTCGGCCACCATCGCGGTGACCAGCCGCTGGGGGGTGAGCGTGGCGGTGGGCTCCTCCAGCACCCGGTGCCCGTCGCGCAGCACCGTGATCCGCTCGGTGATGGCGAGGGCCTGGGGGATGTTGTGGGTGACCAGCAGCACCCCGACACCGTGGCGGGCGACGGTCCGGATGGCCTCACACACCCGCTCGACCCCGTCTCTGGGCAGGAACGCGGTGGGTTCGTCCAGGACGAGCACCCCCTGCCGCTGGTCTGCTAGACGATCGAAGGCCCTGGCAATGGCTAGTATCGCCCGGTCGGTGACGGGGATCTCCGCGATCGTCCGATCCGGAGGTAGCTGGACGCCGAACCGCGCCAGGGCGGCGGCGAGTCGGGCACGCTCCCGGCGCCAGGAGATCCTCCGGCCGAACCCGGTGAGGTAGCGGCCGACGCCGAAGCTCTCCACGACCGTGGCGGTGGTGACCAGGCCGAGATCCTGATGGACGAAGCTCATCAGCCATCGAGCCAGATCGTGACCAGCTCGGGCGAAAGACACCGGCTGCCCACACACGGTCAGCACCGCGCCGGGCTCGGGCCGGTGATAGCCGGATAGGATCTTGACAAAGGTCGATTTTCCGGATCCGTTGGGCCCGAGCAGGCCGCGGACCTCGCCCCGGCGCAGATCCAGGTCGAGCTTGTGGAGCACGGTGCGTCCGGCGAACCGCTTGCTGATGGCGCGCGCGGTCAGTGCGCACGCAGCGGCGCCGGATGACTCGGTGCCTTCCGGCGGGATGGGGTCAGCAGTCGGCGTCCAGGTCAGGACAGGCCCCACAGCGTCAGGTACTGGGCGGCGAAGTCCGTGCCGCCATACCAGGTTGACGGGTTCTGGCTCAGGTCGAGCGTACCGATGTTGGTGGGGGTGAACGCCCGGAAGCCGATCTTTTCGTCGGCGAGCGCCGGATGGTTGGTCAGTGCGCGGAGCACCTCATCCATGCTCGCCCAGCCGATCCACGCACCGTTGACACCGATATTGCCGACCCACTGGGGCGTGCTGGCGTTCTTCATGTCCTGAAGCTGCGCCTGGTCACCGTTGGAGCTGACCAGCTTGACCCGCGAGGTGGCGTTCGCGGCGGCCAGCGCCGGCACGATCAGCGGGGAGGCGGTGTCGAACACCGGCACGACGTAGTTCACCCTCGGATCGGCCGCCGCGGCGGTGGCGATGCTGGGGATCTGGGTGCCCCACTGCGCGATGGGCGCGTCAGACACCGTGGTGGTGCAGCGTGGACAGTGTTGACCCATCTCCGCGGTGAAGCCATGTGCTTCCAAGGTGGCGATGCCGACATCGGGTGCGTTGACGAGCACCGCGTCCGCCCCGCCGCCGGAGTCATGGATGACGATGTCGGCCATGGTCGCGCCGATGCAGGTGTAGCACGGGCTGACGTAGGCGAACACCCCGGCGCTGGTCGGCGGCGCGCCCGGGTCGGTGACGAACAGTTGGACCACCGGGATACCGGCGGAGTGCGCCTGCTGGAGCGGGGCGGCGATGTCCGCGGTGGTAAAGCCGACCGTAATGATCGCGCTGGCGTGTTGGGCGATCGCCTGGGAGATCTGGCGAGTCACGTCCGCCGCGCTGCCGGCCGGATTCGACTGCAGCGTCCTCATCCCGGCCTTGCTGGCCGCCGCACTGATACCGTCCTTGATCGACTGGATGAACCCGTTGATGTCCTTGGTGATGACCGCGACCCGCTTGCCCCGTTCAGCGGTGCCGACGGTGATCGCGGGCGCCGAGGACAACTGCCAGGTCACCGGCCGCTCCGCCGCGCTCACCGCAGCGGCGACGCTGGCCACGCCGGTCACCGCTGGCCCGCTCGACGACGGCATCCCGCTGGTGTCCGCGCACCCACTGAGGGCCCCACTCAGGGTGACGGCACCAGCCAGGACGGCGGCGCCCACGCCCGCCCACCGCGGCACCCGCCCACCCGGCCACACCCGCGTCCACCTCATCGCCGATGGCCCCTCCTTTCACCAGCCCCCTGCCATCCCCTCTGGACGCAATAGTCGTCTATCCGGGCCTGGCCAGTTCCCGCCGGGACAGGTCGGCGGTGGTAGGCCGTCAGCCTTACCGGGCCGCCTTACCGGGGTTGCATGACCGGTTGAGTTCACTGCCGGCATGGCGTTGGGCGGATTCTCGGCACCTGGTTGGTTCGGGTTACTGGGGTTGATCGCCGCTGTGGTGGTCGGCTACGTGTGGGTGCAACGGCGGGCCCGCCGCTACACGCTGCGTTTTGCCAACCTGGAGTTGCTGGAACGCATCGCCCCACGCCGGCCAGGCTGGCCCCGGCACATCCCCGCCGTGTTGCTGATCCTGGCCCTGCTGCTGCTGACCGTGGGGTTAGCCGGACCCACCGCGAATATCCAAGTGCTCCGCAACCGGGCCACCGTCATGCTCGTCATCGATGTGTCACTATCGATGAACTCCACCGATGTCAGTCCTACCCGCCTGGCCGCCGCGCAGGACGCCGCCACCTCGTTCGTCCGGCACCTGCCCCCGGGCCTGAACTTGGGGGTGGAGTCCTTCGCCGGCTCAGCGACCGTCCTGGTCAGTCCCACCACTGATCGGGACCAGGCCGTACGCGCCGTCCAAAACCTGAAACTGGCCGAGTCCACCGCCACGGGGGATGCCCTCGCGGCCGCGCTGAGCGCCATCGACGCGGTCAACGAACTCATCCCCGGCCAAGGCCAAGGACCACCACCGGCGCGCATCGTGCTGATGAGCGATGGCAAACAAAACACCGGCCGCGACGAGTTCACCGTGGCCGCCCAAGCTGGAGCGGCACACATCCCGATCAGCACCATCTCCTTCGGCACCCCCTACGGCACCGTCACCATCCAAGGCGAACAACTCCCCGTGCCCGTTGACGACGACTCACTGGCCAAAGTCGCCCAACTCTCCGGCGGCGAGTTCTACCCCGCCCAGAGCAACCAGCAGATTCACCAGGTCTATGACACCCTGAACCAGCAGATCGGCTACCAGACCATCCGCCACGATGTCAGCAAGCCATGGCTCATCCTGGGCACCCTCGCCTGCCTGGCCGCCGCCGGCACCGCCCTGCTCACCTCCCAACGCCTGCCCGTTTAACTAAACAAGCGGACCCTCAGTGGCGGCATGGAAAGAGCCGTCGTCTCGGCCACGCCCATCACCCTTCGTGATCATCATAATGCGCTGGGCCGCCCTGACCGGACCCGGTTCGGCATCACCGCCATGACCGACCCCAACGGGACGCATAGTTTTCCCTCTGCCCAACTCGTGGTTAAGCGATCGGTGACCGTTCCCTCACCGGTGGGGAGAATTCGCCGTCTTTGGCGCCTAGGCGGAAGGCGGTCCATTCCTGCTCGTCAAACACGAGTTCGGTGCCTGTCGAGGCTTCGCGGACGGTCCAGGAGCCAGGCCGGACGAGGACCGCGACGGCACCGTTGGTGTTGGTCAGGTGGTCGGAGACCACCTCATCAAGCCAGCGCGACCACTGCGCGCCGGTGAAGCGGCGGTGTGCGGTGGGCATGGTGTCCTCCGGGCTCAGGTCAGCGCGGTGAGGCGAGCGCGGATCGCCGTCACGGTGTCGGCTGGCGAGAGCGCACGTTCACGCAGCCTCGTAACGATCCGAGTGTACCCCGCCACCTCATCGTGATCCTGGACGTAGATGGCGCCGTTGACGATCTCGAGGTAGGCGATGGACTGCGCTTGGGCGAAGCCAAGCAGCGTGAACGGTCCGACACCCCCGTCGTGCCACCCAACGGATGTGGGCAGAACCTGGATCTCCACGTTGTCCCGTTCGGACATGGAGATCAGGTGCTCAAGCTGGCGCCGCATCACAGCCGGACCGCCGACCGGCCGGTCCAGCACCGACTCCTCGATCAACGCGAGGAACTGGAGCGGATCGCTGTCCGAGTGCAGCCGCCGTTGCCGGTCCATGCGTAGCCCCCGACACTCGTGTGGTCAGGCCGGACGCGGCCGCTACTGGCAGTGGCTCCGAGGGAGTAGTCGGCGGTTTGGAGCAGGGCCGGCACGACGAACGTCGCGTAGTCCGACGCGGTGCGGGCGAGCCCTTCCAGGCCCACGAACGTCCGCAGCCAGTCCGGCACCACGTCGGTCCACGGCGCCCACCACGTTGGCCGGTCAGCCCTCCCGGCGAGCGAGGCCATCCGTTCGATGTCGGCCAGGTCCGCGCCGTAATACCGGAGCAGGTCGGTGACCTCGGCCGGTTGCTGCTGGTTGCGGCCGCTCTCCAGGTGGCCGATCTTGCCCGGCGAGCAGCCGATCACCTTCGCCGCGTCGGTGGCCCTCTTGCCTGCTCGCTTGCGGAAATTCGCCAGCTCAACGCCGATGAGCCAGCGCAACGCCAAGGGATCTTCCCGGTCGGCCATTGTCCTCACTCTCCCGTCGTCAGGCGGAGCCCTGGCGACAGTCTGCACTGGCGCAAACACGTTACGTCAGCTCCGCGACATCACCCCCCTCTTCGTATTGCAATCCGTAGTGCATTACGTATACTTGTCCTCGCGGCGCGGGCCAGTCTAGGCCACACGGCCGTGGCTGCCCCGCCCTCGGCTGGCCGGGGGTGGGGCAGCTCCACCAGGCCAAGCGGGCAGGGGGACCGCGATGGACGCACCGTTAGCCGGTCGCACCGAGTCCGGGCACCCACCGCTGGTGGGGGGTGATGTTGGTGGCTGAGCGGCTGTACACAATCCCGATCACCTGCTACTTCGATCGCCGGGCCCACGAGGTGACCGACGAGAACATCGTCGCCGGCCGCCAGACCGGGCACTACGAGGCGCTCTGCGGCTATCGCGTCATCGCGGCGGCAATGGCCGCCCCAGTCGGCCGACCGTGCCCCGAATGCACCGCCGTGTTAGTCGCGGCGCGCCTCCCCACGGACCCGGCCCGGCGCGGGCGGCACCGCCGCCCCGGGTGGCTCTGGCGGATTCTGCACCCCGGCCGCGTCACCGGGGCCGTGACCCGGTAGCGGGCCTGGCTAGGTGCGGGGGCGGGTGACGAGTTCGGTGGCGGCGGAAGCCAGCGGGATCGGGTGTGGTCGGGGTGGGGTGGTGGGTAGGGGTTGTCTGGCGGCGTGGGAGATGCGGATGAGCAGGGCGACCAGCATGTAGTTGGCGAGCAGGGAAGAGCCGCCGTAGGACAGGAAGGGGGTGGTGAGCCCCGTTTCGGGAATGAGGTTGGTGACTCCGCCGGTGACGATGAACACCTGGAGTGCGATAGTGATCGACAGGCCGGTGGCGAGGAGTTTGCCGAAGGCGTCGCGCACCGACAGGGCGGCCCGCAGACCCCGGGCAACCAGCAGTAGATAGATCATCAGGACCGCGGTGAACCCGATCAGGCCGAGTTCTTCCCCGATGCCGGCCATGATGAAATCGGTGTTGGCCACCGGGACCAGGTCGGGTCGGCCGCCGCCCAGGCCGGTTCCGGCTACGCCGCCGGTGGCCAGTCCGAACAGCGACTGGGCGACCTGGTAGCCCGACTCGTAGTAGTGGGCGAAGGGATCGGACCACACCTGCACCCGGACCCGGACGTGGGCGAACAGGTGGTAGGCGAGCACGCTGCCGGCCGCGAAGAACGCCAGGCCGATGAGCACCCAGGATACTCGTTCGGTGGCCGTGTACAGCATCGCCAGGACCACACCGAAGATCAGCAGTGAGGCACCGAGTTCCTTTTCCAGCGCCAACACGCCGATCGAGAGCCCCCACGCGACCAGCAGCGGCGCCAGATCGCGTGGCCGGGGGAAGGTCATCCCGAGGAAGTGGCGGCCTGCGGAGGTGAACAACTCCCGGTTGGTGACGAGGAACACCGCGACGAACACGATGATCAGGATCTTGGCGAACTCGCCGGGCTGGATCGACAGCGAGCCAAGCCGCAGCCACAGCTTGGCCCCGTTGACCTGGGAAATGCTCGCTGGCAGCACTCCAGGCAGCACCAGTAACCCCAACCCCACCAGGCCGAAGGTGTAGCCGTAGGAGGCCAAGGTCCGGTGGTCGCGCACCCACCACAGCACCGCCACGAACAACACCAGTGCCACGGCGGTCCACACCACCTGGCGGGATGCATCCGCGGTCTCAACGGATTGGCCCGCGTCGAGGGCTTGCTTCGCCGCGGCCAGGTCCAGCCGGTAGATCATCACCAAGCCCAGGCCGTTGAGCAGGGCGACACAGGGCAGGATCAGCGGATCGGCGTGGGGAGCTAACCAGCGCACCGCGGTGTGCGCCACGCCGAACATGGCCAGATAGGCCAGTCCAAGGTAGAGCAGCGACCGTGATAGCTGCTGTTCCTGCTCGGTCTGGACCAGTATCAACGCCAGCGTGACCAGCCCAGCAGCGAACACCAGTAACCCCAGCTCAATACCACGACCGGTGGCCGCTGGCTGCCCGGTCATCCGGAATCGTTGGCCAGGTCGCCCCGGAGTCTTCATCGCATTCAGGAAGTGGCGTGGCCTGGATGTGAATGAGAGTGGCGAGCGTGGTCGACGATGTGGCAGGGGATGTCGGTGTTTTCGTCGAGGTGGTAGCTGGCACACACTCGGTGGTAGCCATCCGCGATCTGCAGGGCAATTCCCAGCGTCAGGTCGCCCCGGATGAGCAGGACCGGGGACAGTGCCTTCTTGCTCTTCACCTTGGCCAGGTCGGCCGCCACATGCGGGCTGTCTGGGGCTAACAATCGGAGCCCCGAGGCACGCAATATGTCCTTGGCCTTGTAGTGCTCAAGAGGGGCCTCCTTGAGCCGTTTGACCAGGCCGCTGACCTCGTCACTGGTCGCGATCAACGAGAGGTAGGAGGCGGCGGCAGGGTAGTCGTGCGCATCTGGCTCATCCTTCCAGATCATCTTACCCACACCGGTGTGCTCCCTCTGATCGTCGGCTCAGGCCAGGCTATCGGTCCCCGCGTCGGGCCACAACCACAGCTCACCAGCAGTTCACGACAGCCGGGCAGCGGTATGTACTCCGCCGTTGGAGGATCGGGGGTGTGCACGTCGACGAGATGCACCTGGCGCTGCGGCTTCTGATGGCCTTCGGGCTCACTTTCGTTCTCGGCTTCGAACGCCAGTTGCGCGGCTCCCCGGCCGGGGATCGGACCTTCTCGCTGATCGGGGTCGCCACCGGGGTGATCGGAGTGCTGTCAGCCAACAATGCCCCCAACGCCCTGGCCGGCGCGGTGACCGGGATCGGGTTCATCGGCGGTGGGCTGGTGTTTCACCAGGCGATGCGCCACGGCGAGGTGGTGCGTGGGGTGACCACCGCCGCGGCGATCTTCGCGACCGCGGCGATCGGCGCGGCCGCCGGGGAAGGTAAGTTTGCGCTGGCCGCAGTCGCAACCGGCCTGGTCCTGCTCGCCCTGGAGATTCGCTATCTGCCCGGGCTGCGCGCCGTCGATGCCCGCCGATGGGCGCCCCGGTTCTCCCACGACGACGAGTACGACGCGACCGACGGAGCCAACCCGCCCCCTCCGGGCGACGACAGCCATCCGGGCCGGCTCAGCTGAATCAGGCGGCTCAGCCGGTACCGCGGGCCCGCTTGGGGCGCGGGTGAGGTGGAGTTGACCCGTAGGCTTGGGCGTCGTGTGGACGAGCTTGTCGAAGCGATTGTTGCTGGGTCGGCCGTTGGCGAGCCGGCAACTGGGTGACACGTTGTTGCCGAAGAGCTTGGCGTTGCCGATCTTTTGCAGTGACGCGTTGTCCTCGGTGGCCTACGCCACTGAGGCGATCTTGGTGGCGTTGTCGGCGGGAGGGTTGGCGTTCTACTACGTAGCACCGTATCTGGCGGTGGCGGTGGCGGTGTTGTTCGTGATAGTGGCCGCCTCCTACCGGCAGACCTGTTACGCCTACCCGAGTGGTGGTGGATCCTACATCGTCAGTCACGAGAACCTGGGCAGTTCGGCTGGGTTAGTGGCCGCCTCGGCGTTGTTGGTGGACTACGTGATGACGGTGGCGGTGTCGGTGGTGGCTGGGGTGTCGGCGATCACCTCGGCGTTGCCCACGACCGCCCCGCACGCGGTGGCGATATCGGTGGGATTCGTCGCGGTGCTGATGGTGGTCAACCTGCGGGGGGTGCGGGAGACCGGTAAGACTTTCGCCGTCCCCACCTACGGGTTCGTGGTGGGCATCTTCGTCATGTTCATCTGGGCGGGAGTGAAGCTGGGCACCGGGCAGCACCTGGTCGCCGAGAGCGCGGGCTACCAGATTCACGCCACCGAGCAGGCCACCGGCGTCCTCGCCGCGTTTTTGGTCTTGCGTGCGTTCGCGCAGGGCTGCACCGCGCTGACCGGGGTGGAGGCGATCAGCAACGGAGTTCAGGTCTTCCAGAAGCCGAAAGCGCGCAACGCCGCCACTGTGTTGGGCTACCTCGCGGTGTTGGCGGTCGCGATGGGGATCGGGATCACCCTGCTGGCCGTACTCACCGGGGTGCACGCCGCTCAAGACCCCACCCAACTAGGCCTGCCCGCTGACGCGATGCCCAAGACGGTGCTGGCCCAGGTCGCCGCCGCGGTGTTCGGACCCGGTTCAGTGGGGTTTTACGCGATTCAGGTGTTCACCGCGGCGATCCTGGTCCTGGCGGCGAACACCTCGTTCAACGGTTTCCCGGGGTTGGCGTCGATCCTGGCCCGGGACCGGTATTTCCCCCGCCAGTTCCACACCCGTGGGGACCGGCTGGTCTACAGCAATGGCATCGTGATGCTCGCGGTGTTCGCCGCTGGGTTGATCTATGTGTTCAACGCCAACACCAACGCCCTGATCCAGCTTTACGTGATCGGCGTGTTCATCGCCTTCACCCTGTCCCAGATCGGCATGGTCAAACACTGGCACACCGAACTCCGCGCCGGTCCGCCGACCGGCGAGCGGCACCGGATCCGCCGCGCCCAGTTGATCAATGGTTTGGGGGCGGTGGCCACCGGGGTGGTGTTCGTGATCGTGCTGGTGACGAAGTTCGTCGAGGGTGCCTACCTTGTCGTGATCGCCATCCCGGTGCTGTTCGCCCTGATGCGCGGCATCAACCGGCATTACGCCACGGTGGCCCAAGAGATCGCCGTGGAGGATGTCCGTCCTGTCAGCCCGTCCCGCAACCACGTCCTGGTGCTGGTGTCCAAGGTCAGTGGTCCTACGCTGCGAGCGCTGGCCTACGCGCGGTCCCTGCGCCCCCACACCCTGGAGGCCATCACCGTCTCTGTCGATGACGAGGAGTCCGCCCAGCTGCGCCGGGACTGGGACGACACCGGCCTCGACTTCTCCTTGAAGATCATCGAGTCGCCCTACCGGGAGATCACCCGACCGATCCTGAAATACGTCCGGGACTACCCCCGCACCGGACCCCGCGACATCATCACTGTGATCATCCCCGAGTACGTCGTCGGGCACTGGTGGGAACAACTACTGCACAACCAAAGCGCACTACGGCTACGAGCACGCCTGCTGTTCCTCCCCGATGTTGTCACCGTTGACATCCCCTGGCACCTACGCTCGACCGGGGTCACCCGCACCGACGCCCAAGCCCACCTGCACGACGGTTACGAACAACAAGCTGCCGCAGCCCGCCAACCCGCACCGCCACCGCCATAGCCACTGTCAACCGCGCTCGCGGGCCTGCCGGGTCTGCCGGTCGCTGGCCTTGCGCAGCGCGTCCACCAGTTCGCCTTTGCTCATCGAGGAGCGGCCGCGCACGCCGAGCCTGCGCGCCTGCTCGAGAAGCTCTTGCTTACTCGCGTTCGCGTTGACGCCGCCGGCGGTCTTGCCGCTGGGTCCGCGCCCAGTCTGAGGGTCGACGCCGCTGGCCGCGCGCTCGTCTGACGGGCCTGCGCCATCCTTCTTCGGCTCCCAGTGGTCGCCGACTTTCTGATGCGTGTGCTTCAGTGCCGCGAATGCGGTGCGGTGCGCCCGTTCGCCCTCACCGTAGGTCTCGACGGCCGAATCGTGCGCCTTCGACCACGTCCGCTGCGCCTTGTCCGGGGAGCGCCGCAGCGTGCTGGGTAGCTCGTCCTTCGCGGGCACCGGCCTCACCTCCCGTCAACGGTCAACGATGGCTCACTCGGCGAAGGGAGTACCCAGACGACGAGGCCCTAACCAAGTCGGGGGTGCCCCACGTGATCTCACGTGGGGCACCCCCGAGGATGCGAGGATCGAGCCGCAGTTGCGGACCGTATCGCCGAGTGGATCAAATGTTGATCTCCCGGGGCGCACCGGCCCCAGCGATCTCAATCTTGCGGGACTTGGCCTTCTCGGCGACGGGGATGCGCAAGGTCAGCACCCCGGCGTCGTAGCTCGCCTCGACACGGTCAGTGTCGAGAGTGTCGCCGAGGAACAACTGCCGGCTGAACACCCCGCGAGGCCGCTCAGCGGCCTGGAGCTCGACATCCTCGCCGTAGGTCGGCTTGCGCTCGGCCTGGACGGTGAGCACATTGCGCTCGACGTTGAGGTCAATCGAGGACGGATCTACCCCGGGCAGGTCGAAGTGCACCACGAACTGCCCACCCTCGCGGTAGGCGTCCATCGGCATGATCGCCGGGTGCGACCTGGTGCCGTTGGCACCGAACAGGGCCTGGGTCAGCCGGTCCAGCTCCCGGAACGGGTCAGTACGCATCAGCATCGTGGTCTCTCCTTAGGTGTAGCGATGTAGTGACACTACTGGCAACGTGCACCGGTAGGAAGGTGTTCCCGCTCAGATATTTTTCTTGACACAGTGATGTTCAACTACATACTGAACGTGCAGTTCACCGTTGGGTTGCCTGGGTCGATGGCTTCGGGCCTCCAGCTCCGCCGCCGAGGCCCGAGGAGCGCCAGGCTCGGCACACGGAGGGTGAGAACCGGGGTCAGACACTGTAAGATCGATCCCGCTCAGCACACGGAGGTCAGGTGACGAGTCCACGGAACAGACCGCGCAAGCTCGATGACGACGACTACCCGGCCTACACCATAGGCCTGGCGGCGGAGCTGCTCGGCGTGCAGCCCGCCTTCCTCCGGAGTCTTGACGCGGCCGGACTACTCACCCCGAATCGCTCAGCCGGCGGCCAACGTCGCTACTCGCGCGCCGAGCTCACCCTGGCGCTGCGGGTGCGCGAACTGCTCGATGTGAACATGCCACTGATCGCCGCCATCCGCATCGTCAGTCTCGAGCGTCAACTCGAGGCCGCCCACCAGCGCATCGCCCATCTCGAATCGATCGTGTCCCGCAGCCACAGCTGACCGCCCTACCTGGTCATTTCGAGGTGCTCGAGGATGAGGGGGTACACGTCAAGAGCGGCGCGCTTGCCGAATATGCAGTCGATATGGCCGTAGTCGGGGACGACGTGACGCCGGTACAGGTCTGAGCCGTTGCGCTGCTGCAACAGCTCCATCGTCTTCTCTGTGCTCTCTGGGAGGAAACAGGAATTCTCGGCGCCATGGACGAAGGTGATCGGGATAGCGAGGCGCTCCAGGTGGGGAAGGTAGAGATCCTGCCCGTCAGCGGACCGCAGACCGCCGGCACGGACCATGATTGCCAGGTGCTCCAGCGCGTGGATGTTGGCTATCCCGAACATCTCATGCAGGGCGTCGTGGGTGGCGCTGTTGAGTTGGTCATGCGCGTACAGCAGGGAGTACATGAAGGTGATCCGCTGGCAGACCGCGCTGGTGCATTCCTCTTCCCTGTCAGCGGGGAAGACTTCAAGAGATCGCTCGTACAGCCGCTCGAGCCAGTCGGCGTGGTCGTCGGTGTATGCGGTGAGGGATTCGACGCCGAGCTTGTCGAGCAACGCGGGCAGGTGCAGGCCCGACTTGATCCGGGTCATGGGTGGGCACACGATATGGGTGGCGATCTGCGAGGAGATGACCGATCGCACTCCTTGCAGACCAGCCAGCATCGCCATGAAGAAGGTCGTGGACCCGTAACAGTGGACCACCATCTGCACCGAAGGGCTGGCCGTGACCTCGCGCACCGTGGTGACCGCAGCCGGGTAGTCGTATTGCGCGATATCATCGGCGCTGAATCGATTCGCTGACGCGGGCAGTTCGATGCTGGCCCGGAAATCGAGCAGCCAGACGTCGAAGCCGTGCGCGTAGAGGAATTCGAGCAGGTTGGTCTCAATCGTGTCTATGGAGAAGATCTTGCTGGAGACACCCAGGCCATGGACCAGGATGACCGGGCCTTTGGGGCTGTTGTGGGGGCCGTCCCAGTACCGGGTCAGCCGGAGTGCCACGCCGTCGGCGGTGGTGAACGGATAGACCTCCGGGACGGAGACCCTCAGCTGCCGCTTCTTGCGGACCGGAGCGGTCGAGTCGAACCTGTTCAGCGCGCGGACCACACCGCCGTAGACGTCGAACAGGGTGCCGGCAAAGAACTCTCCGAAACGGGCTGTCGCCGCTAGCCGCTGTGGCGCGCTGGTGGCGCCCGGTACCTTCATCGTGGCGAGCTGTTTCATGAAGTCCCCGGGGCGGATCCTCAGGATTCCCTTGGCCACCACCGGCCCGGCGTCGTTGTCGCCCTCGTGCACCGTAACGTAGAGAGTCGTGGTGGCGGACCATATATCCAGGCCTCGATCGTCGTTGATGGTCTTGAATCCGACGAAGTAGTAGTGCCGGCCTTCTTCGGTGGTCAGCTTCATGCGGTAGCGCATCTGGCGCCCGTCAACCCGATCGGGATCCTCGACGAACAGGCTGAATACTCCGTCGGTCACGGTGATCGGATCGGGTGAGAGCACCGGGGCTGTCACGGTGCCGATCATGCGCGCCTGGTGGTTCTGGTCGGTCAGCATGCGCTCGAGGTCCTCGCCGATAATGGTGAGGGTGAAGGAGAAGGGCGAGTCGTCGGCGATGCCGCGGTCAGCGGCAGCCTGGTAGTCATCGGTGACCCAGGTGGAGATGTAGCCCGTCATGGTCTCGCTGAACTGGATGCCCAGCGCTGGGGGTGGTGGCGGCGCGAGCGGTGCCGAGGGCAGCGTGTAGTCGATGGCCCAGCCCCTGTCCTGAGCGAGCAGCGCGCAGCAGCGCTCAGCCAGAGCCGAGATCGTGAGCAGCGGGTTCACCCCCAGCGGGCGGGGTATCACGGAGCCGTCGGACACATAGAGGCCCTCGTGAACGGCGCTGCCCGCCGTCCCCGCGAAGGCCTGGCCCTTGTGGTTCACCACGCCGTGCTCGGCGTCCTCGGCCATCCCGCAACCGCCCAGCGGGTGGACGGTGATCAGCCGCTCGCCCAGCAACTTGTTCCAGATCGGCGAGGTCAGGTAGGTGCCGTGCAAGGGTACGGTGGCGCGCTGCAGGGCCTCGCTGATCCGCTCGAAGACTGGTTGGGAACCCACGTGGGGCCAGCGGATGCGCAGCCGGTCCTCCTCGAGCACGGCGTGGCCGTTCCCGTCGTCGTGCGACATGACGAGGTAGGTCTGCGTGTTGCGGACCGCCCCCCGGTAGGGGCCGAGTATCAGGCTCTCCTGTTCCCGTGCAAGCTGCTGGATGAGATCCTGCAGGCTCGGGTCAGTATCGATGCCACTCGCTCGGGCCACCGCAGCGCAGGCTAGCGGCAGCTGGTCGGCCAGCGCACCGGGAATGGAGCCCTCCTCGATCACCATCCCCTGCTCCAGGTCGGACTGGTCGCGGTTGTCGATGATTCCGGTAATGCATGGCCCGACCGGCCCGACCTCGCCGCCTACGCGGTGGCCCCACCCGACCCCGTTTACCTCGTGATCGCCATTGTAACTGAAAGCCAGCACGTCGCCGTTTCCGGTCAGCCGCTCTCCGACCTGACCGGAGAGTGGCAAGCCGTTCTCGGCGGAGCGAAGCAGGATCTCCGTGGACCCGAGAGTACCCGCGGCGAGCACCACGATATCGGCGCTCACGCACAACGGCGGAGCGTTGAACAGCTCCCGGCCGGTGTCCAGAACCTGGTAGTGCACCAGCCAGCGGTCGTCCTTACGCTCCACGAAACGGACCGCGACCCGGGTGAAGATCTCGGCGCCGTGGTTGCGCGCGTCGGGCAGGTAGTTCATCAACACGGTGTTCTTGGCCGCGTAGTTACAACCAGACAAGCAGTCCCCGCACAGCGCGCACGCCTTCTGCTCGACTCCCACGTGATTGACGTGGTCGGTGAACGTCACGTTGATCGGCACCCGGTTGAATCGCCCTGGCAGCACCGCGGACGAATCAGCAAGAGCCTGGAGTTTCTTCAAGCCCACCACGCTGTCCGGTAGCGGCGTGGGTTTGAGCATCTCCGTAGCACGCCGGTAGCCGTCCTCCATGAGCGTCCCCAGATCGGCCCGCAGCGCCTCCGGCCAGCACGGGTCGGCGAATACCCGCTCGTCAGCCCGCAGGCTGACGTTGGCGTTGACCAGCGACGTGCCCCCCAATCCACATCCCATGAAGACGTTGAGGTCCTCGTTGACCCGGAAGTCGTACAGGCCGGTGCGCGACCCGACATGCCCGTCCGGGGAGTCGAACTGCATCTCCGCCAGGGCTTCCGGGCCGGTGTCCGGGTACTCACCTGGCTGCAACTCCTTACCCCGCTCCAGCAGGCACACCTGCCTGCCGGCCCGAGCCAGCCGGGAAGCGGTGATCGCCCCGCCGTAGCCGGAGCCGACCACCACCACCTCGTAATGGTCCTTGAGATCCTCGACCGGTGACGACAGACGAACGATCATCTTAGCCTCCCCGACTGTGGCTCATCACCAAGGATGAGGACGATCAGCACCCCCTAGATACACCACCCGCTCAATCTCACTCGTATCGGAGGGCTTCGACGGGTCGTAGCCGGGCGGCTCGGTTGGCCGGGTAGCCGCCGGCGACGAGTCCGATCGCGAGGCTGATCCCGAACGAGAGCACCACGGAGCGGATATTCACGGCGGGGGCGAAGGGGCCGAGGGTGCCGAGGGTGGGGCCGAAAGCGAGCGCGATCCTGGCGCCGAGCACCGCCAGCCCAACCCCGACCAGAACGCCGATGGCCCCACCGAGGCCGGCCAGCACGATGGACTCGGTGAGGAACTGCTGGAGGATCGCGCGGCGGGTGGCGCCGATTGCTTTGCGGATGCCAATCTCGCGGGTTCTCTCGGTGACCGAGACCAGCATGATGTTCAGGACTCCGATACCCCCGACAACGAGCGAAATCGCCGCGACGGACGCGGTGAACAGGGTCAGGATGCGCAGGATCTGTTCGAAGGTGTCGAGCCGGCCGCGCAGCGACTGGACCTCGAAGTCCCTTTGCGCGGGGTCCTTGATCCGGTGCCGCTCGGTGAGGGTGTTAATAACCTCGTTCTCGGCGGCGGGCACAACGGCCGCTTGGGTGGCTTGCACGATGATCTGCTTGAGCTTGTCGGTGCCGCCGAGGATGTAGCGGCGTGCGGTGTTCAACGGCATGACCACGTCGTTGTCGAACGGCTGCCCGACCACCTGCATCACGCCGATGACCTTGAAGGTCTGGTGGTTGATCCGGATTTGCTGGCGTAGCGCAGCCGCGGCCTCACCAAACAGGGTGGTCGCGACGGTAGGACCGATGACCACCACTCTGGCGGTGGAGCGGACCTGGGTCACATCGAAGAACGATCCCACCTGAAGATCCCGGTTGTTCACCTCCAGCCAGCGTTCGGTGGAGCCGATAACGTGCGAGCGGAACTTGGTAGTCTCGGTCTCGGCCAGTGCTTCGCCGGTGGTGACGGGGATGATGGTGGCGGCGTCGGGTACCTGCTTCTGCAGCGCCACGACGTCGCCGTCGATCAGGTCTTTCGGGGCGGCACCGCCGGGGACGTTACCGGTTGACGGCACGACGGTGATCAGATTGGCCAGTGGTTGGATTTTCGCATTAACAGAGGACTGCACTCCGTCGCCGATGGCAACCAGCAAGATCACCGCTGCGACGCCAATGATAATACCGAGCATAGTCAACACGGAGCGTAACCGGTTGGCACGCAATCCCCGAAGTGCGATGCGCAAGGCCTCCCGCAGGCTCATTCTTCACGACGTAACAGGTTAACGGAGTTTTACACAAGGGGTTTACTCACAAAGGGTTTACCGGAGAGAGGTGTTGAAACGCGAAGGTGATCACGCGACCATCCGATCGGTGCCTATGCGGCCAGGAGTTCGCGGGCGCTGGTGAGTTGCCGGCGCAGGACGACCAGGTGCCGGGGGTCGGTGGCTGGTTTGTCCACGCCGCTGGTGGCGCAGGCAAGGAGCCAGGTCGCCGCCTGGACCCGGTGCCAGCCCAGTGCCCAGTGTTCAGCGGGCAGGCCAGTGAACGGCGGCAGCGCGTAATTGAACACCACGCTCGACCTGTTCGGCAGCCGCTACCGCTCGACGTCGGACAGCCGCCAGACACGGATCGGGTCCCGGACACAGCCCTGGCCCGGGAGCCCGGCCTGGGCGGCCAGGCGGCGCCGTAGCCGGGCGATGGTGACCGGGTTCACCGAGATCCCCGCCGCATCGGTCAAGGCGGTGAGCACCTGGTCGAGGCGGGTCGACATGCCGGTAGGCACACGGCCAACACCAGCGAGGGCGAACGCCCGGAAATGCGGCAGAAGCCGCAGCAAGGCGGGCCGGGCGGCGAAAAAGCCCGTCACGTCACCGAATCTCTCCGCTCGCCGCGACAGCGACGCCAGCGCCACGATCTTGTCGGCTGTCGAGGCCAGCAGCACCGGCAGGTCATCGACGGTGATAATCGAGCTAGCAGTGTCCAGGGCGTGATGCTCGGCCTCCAGCGCCCGCACGATCCGCACCACCTCACTCCCGTACCGCCGGCGAAGCACGGCATCCACATCGATGTCCGCGGGCGCGAACTCCGGAGCGTCATGCAGCAGCGCGGCGGCGATCAACTCCGGGGCCGTACCGGCGACATACTCGCCGAGCGTCACGGCAACCCCGGACGGCATGCGCCAACGCGGGCCGGTCGTCGATGATCTGGCCCGCCCACCACCGCTTCGCGTCACCAAGGGCGCACTCGACCAGCGGGTGGCGCGGCGGAGACAACACAGTCACGGCTTAACTCCATATCCCGTACGGTAATTGGTATGGACGGCCAGCTCCCCCATTTGCCGTGCGGAGACACGTGCGTGGTGTGCCCCGCACGGAGGCTGAGACCGGGCCAGTTCGACGTTCTGGACCGGCCTGCCCGCGACTACCGCTACAACCGGCAGATTGGTTGGCGCATCGACCCGGAGGGGAACGCGGTCTGCGTCCAACCCATACCGGGTGGGCCTTCCCGTCGGTCGGTACGCCTCCCAGGGTGCGCCGCTGCCGGACCCCGCGACTCCCAGGCCCGAGCCCACAGCGGCGGCCCTGAAGTTGCCCGACGATGTGACGGATCTGGAGGGCTGGCTCGTTGCTGTGTTGCGCGTGGCCAAGCCGGACGACCTCTTCGGCGCGATCGACCGCGCCGAAGAGGTGGCGAGCCAGCGGTTCGCACCCGAGGTGGTCACCACGGCGCTACGCCAGGTCCTGTCCTACGAACTCGCCCATCACGACTGAGCTAGGCGGCCGTCACGGCCTCGAAGTCGAAGTCGAAGTCGTGACTGCGGCCGTCCTGTCCGATGCCTGCCTGCCCGTAGCGGGTGTTGAGGATCGCCAACCGGCGAGTGACCTCCGCTCTGTCCAGCCAATACCGCAGTGGCTGCTCGCCCCACCCCGCAGCGGCGTAATACTCGTCGGTGCGGCAGCCCCGCGTGTAGTCAAACCGCTCCAGTTCGGTGGCGTGCGGGAACACCACGCCCAGGTCGGCCTGCATCCGGGTCATCACCGTGAACTGCGCCAGCACCGCGTGCACCATCTCGTCCACGGGCGCGGACACCAGCAGCTCAGCAGCATTCTCGTCGCCGCCGCTCAGCTCGAACACCGCCGCCTTGAGCGCCAGGACCCGCAGGGCCTCGGTCAACAGCGGGCCAGCATCTCGCTGAAGCGACCACCGACTGACCACCGGATAGCCGGTGAAAGTGGCCCAGCAGGTGGAGTACTTCATCGAGGAACTGCTCAGCCGATCATAACCGGGGTGCGCCTGCATTGCCTCAAGAATCCGCGCGGCTCGCGCCAACCTGCGCCGGCTCCGGCATCGGAATCGTTGCCATGACTGAAAATTCCTTTCGGGGGGACACTTCCCGTGGCGTCGAGCGTACGGTGTATCCACAGTTCAGTGCGAATGGTATCGGCCCGGGAGTTGCACGAGCCGTTCACGCCTGGTGTGGCGGAGATCGAGTGAGCGCGGGAGCTGAACGGCTGCGGGTGGCGTTGTCGGGGGTGAGAGGCTGCGCATTGACCACCGGCGACCCGGCCGAGGCCGTCGCGATCGGCACCGCCGCCCAGGACACCATCAGCGCCATCCGCTCCCGCCGCGTCGCCGAGGACCTGTGGGAACTCGGTCGGCACGCCGCCGCGCACCAGCACATCAACGAGGTCGCCCACCTACGACACCAGGTCGGCACCCCGGTACGCACCTTGTGATCACCGGCGCCGGCTCGGGATTGCGGGGTGCTGAGTGCGGAGCTGTGGGAGCGCCCGTTTTTGTCGGTGGTGGGTTGTAGCGTGCTGTTCGTGACCGTTCGGCAGGTGATTCCCGTGGGCTTGGCGGAGGTTCCGCCGGGCCCGGAGCTGGCGGGCGTCCTCGCTGGAATCGAGCTTTCCCGGTTGTCGGGTTATGACTGTGTGGAGGTGCTCAAGGCACAGTATCGGCAGGTGAATCACGAGCGGGCCCGGTTGATGGCCACCATGGTCGAAGTCGGGCTGTGTGATGTCGGCCCGGCTGGCGAGTCGCCCCGCATGGCCTTCCCTGATGAGTTCTCCCCGGATGAGATCCGCGCCGCACTGGTCCTCACCCGCCGCGCCGCCGACGCCCAGTTCTGGCTGGCCCACGACCTGGTGACTCGACTACCCGCGGTGCACGCCGCGATGAACGCAGGAGTAGTAGACGAGCCCCGCGCCCGGGTGCTGTCAGAGTGGACCATCGAGTTGCACCCGGAGGTGGCCCGCGCGCTGTGCGCGGAGCTGTTGCCCCGGGCGCCAGGGCTGACCACCGGGCAGCTCATCGAGCAGATCAAGAAACTGGCGATCGCCCTCGACCCGGAGTGGGCCCGGCGCCGCTACGAGCAAGCCCTCGCGGATCGGAAGGTGGTCAGCTACCGCAATCCCGACGGCTCTGCGAACCTATCCGGATACAATCTGCCCGTGGACCGGGTCGCTGCGGCCTCCGGACACATCGACGCGCTGGCCAAGGCCGCCAAACACGCCGGCGACCGTCGCCCCATCGACCACATCCGCGCCGACCTTTTCCTCGGCATGACCGACGGCACCTACACCGGCCTGGACGATGCGGCCATCCTGGCCCACCTCCGCACCACCCACGCGAACGAGGACGGACCCGACGACGAGGGCAACAACGGTGACGGCGGCGGCGAGCCCGAAGACGGCAAGGGGCCTGACGACGGCAGCGGGCCCGACGACGGCAGCGGGGCCGCTGAGGGCGGGTGTTCCGCCCCTGACGACCTGGCACAGCGTGGTCCGGCGGGCGCGGGAATGGAGCTGCGGGTGCGGCTGTCCACCCTGCTCGGCGGCGACGAGTACCCCGCCGAGTTGGCCGGTTGGGGGCCGGTGCACGCCGAGCTGGCCCGTGAGCTCGCCACCACCCTCGGTGGCGCCGAGTGGCGCTTCGCGATCACCGACGAGCAAGGGCAACTCAGCCACTGCGGGATCACCCGGGCCCGGCCCACCGGCACGCCCACCCGGACAGCAGGCTGCCGCGCGATCGTGGAGCTACAGGTCCCTGCCGCTACCCTGCGCATCCTCGGCGAGCAATGTACCGGGTCGGGTGCCTGGACCGACGTGCTGGCCGATCTTCTTCGCCAGCTCCAACAGGACATCACCACCGGCGAGGACCGCTACGCTGGCGACGCCCACCGGCGCACCCCCGGTGCATCCCTGCGCCGATACCTGGAGATCCGGGACCGGTCCTGCACCATGATCGGCTGTCGCGCCCCCGCCCGTACCGCGGACACCGACCATACCCACGACCACGATCATGGCGGACCCACCACCGACGACAATCTCGGCCACGCCTGCCGACACGACCACCGGCTCAAGCACCAGGGTGGCTGGCAACTGCAGCAACTCCAAGCTGGGCACTTCCACTGGACGACAGTCAGTATATGACACACTCTCCTCATGATGGACTCATCCCCTCGCCGAGCCGCGATCTACTGCCGGATCTCGCACGACAAGACCGGCGCCGGGCTCGGCGTCGAACGCCAAGAGCAGGACTGCCGTGAGCTGGCTGGGCGTCTGGGCTGGTCGGTGGTCGAGGTGTTCTGCGACAACGACCTGAGCGCCTACTCGGGGAAGCGACGGCCGCGTTACCAGGCGATGCTGCAGGCGATCCGGGCCGGGCGCATTGATGCCGTGCTGGCCTGGCACACCGACCGGCTGCACCGCTCCCCGATTGAACTGGAGGAGTACATCAGCGCGTGCAACGACGGCCGGGAGGTCCCCACCCACTGTGTGCGGGCGGGGACGCTGGACTTGTCGACCCCGTCCGGGCGGATGCTGGCCCGCACGCTGGGCACGCTGGCCCGGTATGAGAGCGAACATCGCGGTGAGCGGGTGGCGGCAGCGGCGTTGCAGCGCGCCCAGACTGGTGACCGCTCGGGCGGTCCGCGACCGTTCGGCTATGAGGACGACGGGATCACGGTGCGGGAACCCGAGGCCGTGGCGGTGCGCGCCGCAGTGGAGTCGATCCTGGCCGGGGCGTCGCTGCGGTCGGTGGCGCGGGAGCTGAACAAGGCCGGGTTAACCACCTCGATGAAGGCCCGGGCGTGGGACGCGCATTCGGTGCGCGCGCTGCTGCTCAAGCCCCGTAATGCCGGGCTGCGCCAGCATCAGGGGCAGGTGATCGGCCTGGCGAGTTGGCCGGCGATTGTGCCGGAGGAGCAGTGGCGGGCGGTGGTAGCGATTCTGACTGACCCGGCCCGGCGTACCAGTCCTTCCGATGCTCGGGTGAAGTGGCTGGGGTCGGGGATTTACCGGTGCGCGGGGTGTGGGCGGCCGTCGCTGCGGGTGTCCACGGCGGGCCGAGGTATCCCGTGCTATCGCTGCCCTGGTGAGCGTGGCACTACCGGGCACGTGGTGCGGATAGCCGGGCCGTTGGACGCCTATGTTGAGGCGATCATTGTGGAGCGGTTGTCCCGTCCGGACGCTATCGGGTTGTTGCGTCCTGCTACGCCGGAGGTGGATCTTGCCGGGCTGCGGGCCACGGCCAGTGCCGCCCGCGTTCGGCTGGCCGAGATCGCTGAGATGCTGGGCGAGGGCGAGTTGACCCGGGCTGAGGCGCAGATCGCCCGTAGCCGCGCCACGGCCCGGCTGGAACGCGCCGAAGCCGAGATCGCCGCGGCGACCTCCAGCAGTCCGCTGGCCGGGATCGTGGACGCCCCGGACCCCGCCGCGGTGTGGGCCGGGCTGGACATCGGCCGACGCCGCGCCGTGCTCGACTGTCTGATGACGGTCACCGTGCTGCCCATCACGCGCCCGAGGCCGGGGTTCGATCCGGACACCGTCCGAATCGAACCGAAAGAGCAGCAGGCGTGATCGATAAACCCCTGACTGACCGCGCGACCGCACAAGCCCGACTGTGAACGGTATGCCGTTCGGGGCTGGCTCCGGCTGCGGGTGTGGCGCAAGCCGTGCATCTCGGAGGCGGAGTTTCGTAGGCAGTTTGAACCGCCCGGGACGGGCTTCCTCGCCGGGGAGCGGTGAGAGGGGATTCGGGTGTGCTGTTCGCGCCGCTGGTGAGCGTGACTGGTCGGGTTCCTCACCTTCATGTGCCGCCCTCACCGCCGCTCTGGGAATCGCGGTTCCTTTGTCGAAACAGCACCGCCTCGTGCGCGGCCGCCGCAAGGACCTGCTCAATACTGTTTCCATAATCGTCAAGGGGAGTGTGGGTTCCCTTTCGGGCATCGGTGCTCACGTGCACCGTGTAACGTGGGTCTTCCGCGGCCACGGTGGCCAGCGCGCTGCGCAGCTCCCGGAACAGCGACTCGCCGCATTGGCTGCGCTTGAGGACGACGACTATTTCTGGAGCTCCGGGCCCGGCGTCGTAGATCTGGTCCATAGGGTGGTTATTCCGACCGTGAGATCTGGGTGACCGGGGCCTGAGGGGACCTGTCGTGATGCGTGTTGCCGCTCATGAGGTATCGCCCTTTTCTTCATCTTTCCTGTGGGAAAACTCTCACGGTGGAACCGGCCGACTGTCGGGAATTGACACCTATTCGGGGGGCGATAGGGGTCGCTCGGCCAACAGTCGGCCGGGTCTTTCATTTGTCTCCGTGTTGTGCGATCACTGACTGGCGGCAGCCACGCGGAACCGGTTCTCACCGGCGAGGATAAAACAGCTAAGCCGGCACTGCTGGCAGTTCTGTCGGATCAGCCGGACCCGCCCACGGCGCATTCTCCGGAGCCGGTCTCGTTCCCGCTTCCAGGTCCGTCATCGCTCCCACATCCGCACCGTGATCCACCTCCCGATGCGCTCCCCCAGCTCGGCGCTCATGCCAGGGGTCGCAACACCACATAGGGCCGGCAGGCCCTGCTCGAAGGCCTCGCTGGTCATCAGCAGGTGCGCCGACCCGGCGCCGTCCACCATCTCGGTCAGGGACCCCCGTGGCCGATGCTCCCGCTGTTCTCCGCCACGGCCGCGACGCCACCACGGTGGCTTGTGGTGCTTCCCCTTCATCGACACTCACCTCGCTCGCACCCCCCTCGGCTGCCGAGCCGCGGCATGTCCACGACGCCACCCCAGGTGCGCAGCGGGTGTTGGGGTCGGTGGTGCGGCCCACCGACCCCAGCGGTTTCCGACTCCTCCAGAGGGATCGGAGGCGGTTTGGGAGCCGGCCGCCGGGAGCTCCCGCCGGGAGCCTCGGGGGTCATGCTCAACCAGCGGCCTGCGGGTGGGAAGCAGGCTCAACCGGCGGCCGGGGCTCATGGCGCGCGTTGCCCGTAGCCAGGCAGCTCGCACGCGGCCCTCGCCACGATCGGCTCTGGTGAGGTGAGTGACGCGATGAGCGTGTCGAGGGTGGCTCGGATCTCGCCGAGTTGGCGGAGCAACGTGCCGATGGTGGCCAAGTGGGTCGATATCTGGTGAAGACGTTGGTCAATCGCGGCCAGTCTTGCTTGCACGTCGTCATCGGCGTGGCACACCGGCTCGCTGATTCGATCCGTGCTCATGGTCGACAAGGCAACAGCAGTTGAGACCGTCACGGTAGGTGGGGCGCAGTCGGTTTCGCGCTATTCCAGGATCGAATATTCAGCGGGCGACTAGTCGCTGTTCAGGGCGGTCCAGGCAGCTGAGATGATCTCGGGAAGGCTTGGCTTTTTGGGGTCGCCAGCCCAGCTCGGATTGGATGCGGGTGTTCTCGGCCCATAGTGTCGCTGGCTCGTGGGCGGCGGTGGTGTGCTGTCGTGGGACGGGTCCTCCGGTCACTGCCTCGGCGGTGGTGATGACTTCGTTCACGGTGCTGGGGCGGTCGCTGCCGACGTTGGAGGCGCGCCAGCCGCCCGGCTCGCAGGCACGCAGGGCGAGGACGAATGCGGTCGCCATGTCGGCCACGTGCACGACGTCGCGGACCGCGGTGCCCTCGCCGTTGACAACCAGCTCAGGTGCCCGACCCTGCTGGAGGGCCAGGAGCCGGGGAATGAGCTGAGTCGTGTCGCGGTCCGGGTGTCCGGGGGTGTGCGTAGGTCGCCTTCGAGTCGCTGGACGTCCTTGGGCAGCGCAGACGTCCCAGAGCGGGTCAGCTCTGTGACCAGAACCCTCATCAGCCCAGGAGCTGGTGCCGGTGCTGCCAGGCGAGTTCGATGCAGGGCCGGGCGATCGGTGCTCACGGCTCGGTGCGCAGCCGCTCACGGGCCGTCGCGGTGAACGGGATCCCCACGGTGGGACGGCCGGCCTCGGTGCTGACCGCGGCACCTTCCTCGTTCACGGCGACCATCCCGGAAAACAGCGCATCGAACACCGGTGCCTCGATGACCGCGACCGTCACCAGTTCCACCAGTCCCCCATCCAGAACCAGATCAAAACAGGAAGCTAACGCTAGACTACAACCATCACTGGTCGTGGAGCTAGGTGTTAAGGGGCGCCAAGGTGGATGAGTATTTCTTCGTGAGTTACTCCACCGTGGACGCCGCTGAATTCGTCCTGATGTTGGCGGATGACTTGGCTGCGGGTCCACCCTCGTACCGGGTGTGGGTGGACAAGCGAAACCTGCGTCCGGGGGAGGACTGGGACGAGCAGGTCGTGGAGGCGTTGCGGACCTGCCGGGGGTTGTTGTTTGTGTTGACTCGGGACAGTGCTGGTCCGGAGTCGGGGTGCAAGCAGGAGTGGGTGCGTGCCCTGAAGTACAAGAAGCCGGTGATTCCGCTGCGGTTGCACTGTGATGCGGAGTTACCGTTTCGGCTTGGATCGCGTGAGTTTGTTGACTTCAGCGGTGGCTACAGTGGTGCGTTGGCGCAACTCCGGAAACACTTGGCGTGGACGAGTACCCCCGCCGGGGTGCTCCACGAGCTTCGGACTCTCCTGAGCGATGCCCACCGTGAACTGCCCCGTATTGTCCCCGAGCGGCGGCCAGTGATCGAGGGTGAGATCGCGGAACTAACCCGGCGGATCGTGGCGCAGCGGCAACTCATGGAGCATCCGGTGCAGGCACAGCGGCAGACACGACAGCGGATTGAGAGGGAGCTGGAGCGCCAACGCCAACCCGAGCGGCCAGCCATCAGGACTAGTTCCGTGTCCCGCGCGCGGTTTGTCAACCCACCGCCGATGATCGCTCCGGTGTATTTCCAGGACCGTGAGGTGGAGACCGCGCTGGTCGCGGAGTACCTGCGCACCCCAGGACTACGCATGACCACGGTCGTGGGCCGGGGCGGGGTGGGCAAAACCGCGCTGGTGTGCCGACTGCTCACAGCGATCGAGACCGGTCGGCTGCCGGAGCGTGTAGGGGACCTCGTAGTGGATGGGATCGTGTACCTCAGCCCGGTGGGGGCTCATCCGGTGAGCTTTCCGAATCTGTTCGAGGATGTGTGCCGGCTGCTGCCCGACGATGATGCCGAGCGGTTGCGGCAGCTCTACCGGGACCCCCGGCAGACCCCCAGGACCCTGATGTTGTCCTTGCTAGAAGCATTCCCCGACGGCCGGTCAGTGGTCCTGCTGGATAACGTCGAAGACAGCATCGATGCCGGCACCGGCGCGATCACCGACTCGGCGTTGGATGAGGCGTTACATGCCCTGCTGAGCGCTCCCGAGCACGGTGTCAGGGTTGTGATCACGACCAGGGTGGCTCCCCGGGAGCTGCTGCTCACCCAGCCAGCGGCGCAGCGACGGCTCAATCTGGACGAGGGGCTGGCCTCTCCGTATGCGGAAAACATCCTGCGTGCCATGGATCCTGATGGCAGCCTCGGACTCAGGGATGCTCCGGATGTGTTGCTGACGCGGGCGCGGGAGCGGACTCGCGGATATCCCCGCGCGCTCGAAGCGCTCGCGGCGATCTTGGCGGCTGACCGGGACACCGCTTTGTCTGAACTGCTCACGGAAACGGAACGGCTTCCGGATAACGTGGTCCACGCCCTGGTCGGGGAGGCGTTTAGCCGGCTGGGTCCGCTCGCCCAACAGGTCATGCAAGCCCTCGCCGTCTACCCGGTGCCGGTCCCCCCGGTGGCGGTGGACTACCTCGTGCAGCCCTACCGGGCCGCCATCAACGCCGCGCCGGTACTCACCCGCCTGGTGAACATGAACTTCGTCCGCCGCGACGCTGAGCGCTACTACCTCCACCAACTAGACCGAGACTACGCACTAGCGAAGATCCCCTCCGGCGATCCCAGCGATCGGGACGCCGACCCCCCACCCTGGACCCAGCACGCCCTACGCCACCGCGCTGCCAGCTACTTCACACAGACCCGAGCCCCCCGGGAAACCTGGAAAACACTCAACGATCTCGCCCCGCACCTCGCCGAGTTCGAACTCCGCGTCCAAAACACCGACTACGACGCTGCGGTCAAGGTGCTCCGTGGAATCGACTTCGACTACCTCATGCCCTGGGGGCACTACCGGTTCACCATCGACCTGCACCAACGCCTGCACGGCCACCTCACCAACCCCCGGACCAACAGCGGCCACCTCAACGTTCTCGGTGCCTGCTATGCGCTGCTGGGGCAGATCAGCACCGCCCGGGACCACTACCAGCAAGCCCTGGCCATCGACCGCGAGATCGGCAACCGAGAAGGCGAAGCCACCCACCTGGGCAACCTCAGCCACTGCGAGGGGACGCTCGGGCAGATCAGCACCGCCCTGGACCACTGCCAGCAAGCCCTGGCCATCTTCCGCGAGATCGGCAACCGAAAAGGCGAAGCCAACCAGCTGGCCACCCTCGGCAACTGCTACCTGAGGCTCGGGCAGATCAACACCGCCCAGAACCACTACCAGCAAGCCCTGACCATCCACCGCGAGATCGGCAACCGAGCAGGCGAAGCCGCCGTGCTGGGCAACCTCAGCCTCTGCGATGAGACGCTCGGGCAGATCAACACCGCCCAGAACCACTACCAGCAAGCCCTGACCATCCACCGCGAGATCGGCAACCGAAAAGGCGAAGCCAACCAGCTCGCCAACCTCGGCAACTGTTACCTGAGGCTCGGGCAGACCAGCACCGCCCAGGACCACTACCAGCAAGCCCTGACCATCTTCCGCGAGATCGGCAACCGAGACGGCGAAGCCATCGCGCTGGGCAACCTCGGTATCCGCGATGCGACGCTCGGGCAAATCAACACCGCCCAGGACCACTACCAGCAAGCCCTGACCATCTACCGCGAGATCGGCAACCGAGCAGGCGAAGCCAACCAGCTGGCCAACCTCGGCGACTGTGACGCCGACCTCGCGCAATTTCCTAGCGCTATCGAGAAGTACTCGAGAGCGATCGAGATCGCCGACGAGATCGGCACCGCTCAGACGCAGTGCGAGGCCCGAGTATCTCTCGCTCAGGCACACCTGCACATGGGTGATACCGAGGCATGCCACACCACCGCGACAAACGCCCTCGCCTACGACTACCCACCAGCACGAGCCCAAGCGCACCTGCTACTCGGCATCGCCCAGCTCACCCGAGGCGAACACCTCCTCGCCCAGCAGTGCTTCACCACAACGGTCAGACACACCGATGCGCAACTCCAGCACAGCACCGAGAACTACGCCAACATCGAGTGCAAAGCCCTCGCCCTCTGCGGACTCGTCCTCACCGGCCAACCCGACCAGTTACCCGAGGCCATCAGCCTGTTCAAGGCGGCCCGCGCGATCACGACCGCCCCCGGTGTCGTCGCACGAACACTGCGACTGTTCGACGCGATCTCCACCAAAGACCTCTCACACCTCCTCACCACCGCGCGCTCAGCCGCCCAAGGTAAGCCCGATATGACCTGACATCCGCAGCTGGGTAGCACCTCGATAACAATTCCCGGCCATCGACGATTCGCCGATCGGTCCCATCCCGAGACTCGCCCAGGTTATCAATGTAGAGTACGGTGACCGACCCAAGCGCGCGCTGTTACCGGGCGTTCAACCGATGAAGATCATAGACCGCGCCGAGGGCGAGCGAACGAACCAAGGCCGACAGCCAACCATCGCCGCCCACCGGGACAGCCCGCGCGAACACGGCCGCCAGGCCGCGCGCAGCAAGCGGGGATCAGCCCAGCGGCCACAGAAATTGTTGACCAAGGCAGCCATGTCCGCGCCGCCGCAGGCGGCGCCAGATCCCATGGTTGTGTGAGCAAGTCGCCGACCCTCCGCTCCAGCACGTCGAGTTGCTCGGCGTCCAGTCCTGACATACGATCGAACCGCAACGGCTTCTCCGTCGGCAGAGAGTGGTTTCGTCACCTCCTTTCTATCGACCAGAGAGGCCGTTGCCCGTTATTTCAAGCGGCGTGTCGCCAGCTTTCGGGACAATGATCCCTGACTAACCCCCTACTGGGAATAATTGGGTTTTTGCATAAACCGCCTTGTGTATGCGCCCCGGTTGCCTAGATAGACAGCTCACCCGTCGGTGGTGGTGTCGGCCCTCTGTCGGGCGTCAAAAACCGCTCATCCGCGAGGGTAGTCCGCCCCGGTGACCACGTACTGGCGGTCCGTGAGGCCGTCCCAGCTGTCCCGCCGGAGCCTGTGTGGGTGGGACAGGTTCACATAGCCGCTGACCTGCGGAGTAAATCGCTGACGCGAGGCTGGGACGGGATACTGAGGGTGTCCCAGCCGTTCCAACCCCTCGGACACAGGCCACGTTAACGACACCCGACGCCGGGACGGGACACGATTATCAGAGACGGAGTGGTGGGCTACAGCTGATGACGGGTGCCGCATGCTGGGCTGGTACCGGCGGTGCGGCTGGCCGATAACGTTGACTTGGAGGAGCTGGCCGCCGACCATGTACAGGTGGGCACGAATCCGAGTGTGAAGATCGGTTCACTGGTGGCCGGGATGATCGTCGGCGCGAATGGCATTGACGGGATGGATCTTTTGCGGCATGGGGCGATTCCGGCGGGATCGGGGCTCCGTTAACGTTGGGGTTATTTTTGCGGGCTTTCGCCTATGGCGATGTGCGTCAGCTCACCGCCATGAGCCGCCGGGTGCTGGCCCACCTGGCGACGAAGACCCTGCTGCTGCCCGGCGCTGACACGCTGGCGGTGGTGGATGTCAACTCGGTGCAGCGGCGGGTGTATCGGGCCAGCGAGCAGGGCGCGGCGTTCGGCACGCCGAGGTCACGTCGAACCAGCAGATGCAACGCGCGGGCCACTGGTGGGAACGCCCACCTGTGGTCGGTGTTCACCGCTGGGTCCAGCGCAGGCAGGCCACGCACATCCACCCGGGCGGCTCGTCATACAGGCTGGCGCCCATGACCAGGCGTTGCCCGCAGCGGGCCACGTACCCCCCGTCGGGGTGCTTGGTGTCCTCCTCGACGGCGTGGGAGTGCCAGTCCAGCGAGGACGCGCCCCAGCGCGGGGCAACACCCACCGGATATCCATCATCGACTGGTACGGGTCGCGGTAGCGTGTCTCCACCCCGCTTCTGGACTGTGGGGACACAGGGTGATGGCTGCTCGCTCATCGGCGAAGCCACTTCCTGAGTACCTCGAACAGGGCCGTCGCGGCGTCCTCGTCGAGGATGATGACGCACTCGCCGGTGACATGCGGGTCGAGCACAATGTCGCCATTGGGCTTGCGTTCCACCACCAGGTTGGCGAAGCCTCTCGGGCCCCGGTGTACCGCGCAGGTGACGGGGATCGCCGTGCGGTTATCGCGAGAAGCGCCCGCGGTCGCGCCCTCAGCCATGGTTGACCTCATTTCTCTGGGACAGGCGGCAGGGTCGTATCCCGCCCACTGATCGGTTGGTACGCCAGAGCACGGTCTCTGAGCCACCGACCGTGGCGCCGGGTCCAGGCACCGGTGGCCGGCTGGGCGCTGGCCAGGGCAAGCCCGCCACCAGGGCTGGTCGCGACCTCTCTCGCGGGGGGTGAGCCGCGCCGCGGACCCAGGATGACGGGGTGAGTCGCCGCCTTCTTCGGCCCGTGAGGGAGAACAGCCAGACCGCCCCTCCCGGGCCGACTGGCGGTGCGCTCATCACGGTTCCCCTTCCTCAGGGGATGTTCGCGGAGCGGAGTCGGGCATGGTGTACGTCCACTTCTTTCGTGGGTTTGCCGTGAGTGACCGGCTGGCCGCCGGGAGTTGAGTGTCGGGGGCCACTCGCTCACTCGGCGGCCAGCCGGTGGTTCGACGGGGCGGCGTGAGACGATCAGCCGTCCACCGTCGGGAACGTGAACGCCACTGGCATCGGGCCACCCGCTTGTAGCGTGGCCTCACCCACGGGGGCTGGCTGTGCGGTCCCGGCGAGGGACGTGGCGTTCACGATCGACCTGCTGACTCAAGCAACCCGATCAGCGTTGTGAGGGTGGCACAGACCTCGTCGAGTTGGCTGGGCAGCTTGCTCATGGGGGTGAGCTGGGTCGATATCTGGTGAAGACTGTGGTCAATCGCGGCAAGTCTTCTCAGCGCGTCGTCATCAGAGAATCGCACTGGCTCCCTGATGGAATCCGGGCTCATGACGTGTTCACCCGATGCGCGGTCCGGGTTGGCCCGGCGTGGGTGGCGGTTGTTCGGTAGGTCGGTTGCGGTGGTGGGCAGGACCGGCGGCAGTGGGTAGGGCATCGCCGGTCTTGCCAGCTCGGGGGGTGTGCTCGGATGGCGGGGACGTCGTGTCGAGGTGACGCTGTGGTCCCGTGCTGGTCATGCCGGTAAGACAACAGCAGTTCAGGCCGTCGTGGTAGGCGGAGCGCAGTCAGTTCCGCGCTATTCGGGAATGGAATATTCGGCGGCCGACTCATCGCTGTTCAGGGCGGCCCAGGCGTCGGTGATGATCCCGGGAAGGCTCGATTTTTCTGGTCGCCAACCCAGCTCGGACCGGATCCGGGTGCCATCAGCCCACAGTGTCGCCGGCTCGTGGGCGGCGGCGGCGTGCCGTCGCGGGACGGGTCGTCCGGTCACCCTCTCGGTGGTGGCGATGACGTCGTGGACGGTGCTGGGGTGGCCACTGCCGACGTTGTAGGCGCGCCAGTGGCCCGGCTGGCACGCGTGCAGGGCGAGGACGAACGCGGTAGCCATGTCGGCGACGTGGACGAAGTCGCGGACCGCGGTGCCGTCGCCATTAACGACCAACTCGGGCGCCTGGCCCTGTTGGATGGCGAGGAGTTGGGGGATGAGTCGAGTGGTGTCGCGGTCGGGGTGTCCGGGTAGGGCTCCGGCCACGTTGACGGCGCGCAGGCTGATGGCTCCGATCGCTCCGGTCGCGGCGAGGTCTGCGGCTGCCTGGTCGGCGGCGAGTTTGCTGGTGCCGTACGGGCTGCTCGGCGCTAGGGTCGCTGTCTCGCTGATCGGTTGCTCGGCCTGCTCGCCGTACACCGCGCAGGTGGACGCGACGACGATTCGCCCGGCACGGGCGTCGGCGAGTCTGTCGAGGATGGTCAGGGTGCCACCGACGTTGGTGCGCCAATAGTTGACCGGATTGCTCCGCGACTCACGGACCTTGGTCAACCCGGCCAGGTGGCACACGCCATCAACCTCAGCGAGCGTTTTAGGCAGGGTCTCGGGTGTGCGCAGGTCGCCTTGCAGTCGCTGGACGCCGGTGGGTAGCACAGACGCCTGGGAGCGGGTCAGCCCAGTCACCTCGTGCCCGTGCTCGACCAGCAGTGCGGCCACCGCGTAACCGACAAAACCAGCGGCCCCGGTGACCAGAATCTTCATGGGCCGAGGAGCTGATGCCGGTACCGCCACGCTAGCTCGATGCAGGCTTGAGAGATCGGTGACAACGGTTCAGTGCGCAACCGCTCGCGGGCCGCCGCGGTGAACGGGATTCCCACGGTGGGACGGCCGGCCTCGGTGCTGACCGCGGCACCTTCCTCGTTCACGGCGACCATGTTGGAGAACAGCGAATCGAACACGGGTGCCGCGATGACCGCGACCGTCAGCAGCTCTACCCACAGGGTGAGCGGTTCGAGCACCATGGCGCAGGCGAAGACACGGAAGTCACCGGCCTGACGTGCTCTCTCGAAGGAGACGAATGGCTCGTCGGTGTCGTAGGCGATGGGGTCGATACTGTTGCCGTCGTGCTCGCCGTTGCCGAGAAATTCCTCGGAGAACTCGCGCTGGATGTTACGCCAGAGGGAGAAGTCGTTGCTTTGATGTGCCGGCGCGAGGGCGGCGGGCTGGAAAACACCCGCGGGTATCACGTGGTACATGCCGCCAGCGGCGGCTACCGATTTGGCGTCCCGGTGGTGCAGGTAGATACGGTGACCCTCGATACAGTCGCGGCGGATCGTCAACGTATTGATACTGGGCAACATTGGCCGCGCGGGCAGGTCGAATGGGTCGATGATGCTCCGGCGGAACGGCAGATCCGCGAAACTCGGCCGCTTTTTGCCCGCTGCGAGCCATGCTTGCGCGAACTCGT
>CAWGJH010000027.1:0-107942 GCA_963822695.1 uncultured Actinomycetota bacterium | reverse complement strand
TTTGGGAGCGAGGGGCCGTGGGTTCAAATCCCGCCACCCCGACCAGGTAAAACAGGTCGGATCAAGATTGACAAGTTGGCCGAATGTAGCAACGGTGTCGCAACGACTGCTCACGGGTCGTCCCACCTCGATGCTGTCGAGCGCTTCGCGCATGGCGTCGAGGTCGGTGTGGGCGTAGATGCCCAAGGTGACGTCGAGGTCGGCGTGTCGGGCGATCCGCTGGACGACGCGCGGTGGTGTCTTGAGTTGGAGGAGCAAGCTCACCACGATGTGACGGAAGTCGGGTGGCCGCACGTGTGGACCCAGCACGAGTACGGATCCCGTCACGGCGGCGTGTGTGGTGATCGCTCATCGATGCTCCGTCATGCGTGGCGTATGCGCGGAGTGTAGGTCGCCGAAGAATCTAGACTCGACATGTCTCTATGTGGGTAGGTGGAGCCTGGTGAGGGCGGCGAGGGTGGTGGGGGGAGTGAACGGGGACGCGCTGAGCGCGCCTGCGGTGTCTTGTTCGCCAGCCAGCACGGCTTGGCATAGATCTGCCAGGGTGGCGAGATCGTCGCGTTGGGCGGCAACGAACGTCGTGTCTACCGGGTCGCCGTGCCCGGGGACCACGATGCGCGGGTTGAGGCGGAGTAGCTCAGTCACCGTGGTGGGCCAGTCCAGCGGGTAGGCGTCGGTGAAGTCGGGGTCGGCGCCCTGCTCGATGAGATCTCCGGCGAAGAGCACGCTGGTATCGGGCGACCATACCGCGATGTCGTGGTCGGTGTGTCCCCGTCCGGGATGGGTCAGCAGTACCCGTTGACCGCCCAGGTCAACCTCGACAAATTTAGTGACCAGGTGATCGGGCACCACTGGACGCACCAGCGTGGGGTCGCGCGGCACTCGCTGCGCGCGGGACCAGGCCAGCGCCTCGGCGTACTGCGCCGCGCCGCCCCTGGCTAGGTCGTCCCGGCACCGGGGATGCGCCCACACCGTGGCCGGCAGGAAGGCCGCAGTGCCCAGGCAGTGATCGAAGTGCGCGTGGGTGAGCACCACGGTGCACGGTTGCCGGGTGACCTCGCGGACCGCGGCGCGCAGCTCAGCGCCCTGAGCGGGATCACTGCGGGTGTCCACGACCAAGCAGCCCCGTTCCCCGGTCACCAGCCCCACCGAAAGATCCAATTCAGCATACCGGCGCACCAGCACCCCCTCCGCCAACTCAACCCACCGCGCCGTCACGAACCCCTCCCGAGAAGATCCCGCCGCAAACCTGCGCCCTCCGCACACGGTGATCCGCGATATGGCACTGTTGCACGCTGTGCGCGTCTACCTCGGTTCCGATCACGCTGGTTTCGAGCTCAAGGTCTTTCTGGTGGAGCACCTGACCAGTCTTGGGCATGACGTGGTGGACGTCGGCCCCGGCGTCTTCGATCCGGACGACGATTACCCGCCGTTCTGCATCGAGACCGCGCGCCGGGTGATCGCCGACTCGGGCAGTCTCGGCGTGGTGATCGGCGGGTCGGGCAATGGCGAGCAGATCTCCGCGAACAAGGTTCCGGGCTGCCGGGCCGCCCTGGCGTGGAGCACCGAGACCGCCCGGCTCGCCCGGGAACACAACGACGCCCAGGTGGTGGGGATCGGCGCTCGGATGCACGCACCCGCCGAGGCGGCGGAGATCGTCGAGACGTTCCTCACGACGCCGTTCTCCGAGGGCGAGCGGCACCGTCGCCGGATCAGGCAGATCTCGGACTTCGAGTCCACCGGGGAGGCACCCCCGATGTTCGCAGGCTGAGGCTCGCATGCCGGAGGGCCACACGACACACCGGCTGGCGCGGGAGCACCAGCGGTGTTATGGCGGGTCGCCAGTGGCGGTGTCCAGCCCGCAGGGGCGCTTCGGGGCAGCCGCCGCGGTGCTGGACGGGCGGGTGCTGCAGTGTGCTGAAGCACATGGCAAGCATCTGTTCCACGTCTACCGGCCCGATCTCGTGGTGCACATTCACCTGGGCCTGTATGGCGCCTTTACTGAGGCGACGTTACCGGTGCAGCCGCCCCGTGGGCAGGTGCGCATGCGTCTGGTCGGCTCCACGCACTGGACTGATCTGCGCGGGCCGGCGGCCTGCGAGTTGCTCACTGAGCACGAGGTGGATGCGGTGCGCGCCCGGCTGGGACCGGACCCGCTTCGTCGCGACGCCGACCCGGACCGGGCGTGGGCACGACTCTCGCGGTCCCGGGCTCCGCTGGCTACGCTGCTGATGGACCAATCGGTGCTGGCCGGGGTCGGCAACGTCTACCGCGCCGAGTTGTTGTTCCGCCACCAGCTGGATCCGTTGCGGCCAGGCTGCGAGCTGCGCGCCGATCAGTGGGCGACGTTGTGGTCGGATCTTGTCGAGCTGATGGGCGACGGGGTGCGTCGCGGCCGGATCGACACCGTCCGGCCCGAGCACGACCCGAGTCGCACCGGACGCGCTCCACGGCAGGACCGGCACGGCGGCGAAGTCTACGTCTACCGCCGAGCTGGAGCACCGTGCCTGGTGTGTGGCACGACGGTTGTTACGGCGCGGCACGTGGGGCGCAACCTTTACTGGTGCCCGCATTGCCAGCAACGGCCAGCGCTCTAGAAGCCGCCACCGCCGTAGTCACCACCGCCGTAGTCACCGCCGCCGCCAAAATCACCGCCGTAGTCGCCACCACCCCAGTCGCCACCGCTGTAGTCGCCACCGCCGTAGTCTCCGGCGGCGTAGTCTCCGCCACCCCAGTCACCACTGCCGCCGGCCAAGGCGTGGTCCTGACCGGCGTCATAGCCTCGCTCCCAGGTGTCCGCTGACGCGATCCCGCCCATTCCCGAGAACAACGAGCCGAACAGGAGTGCTGAGCCCAGACCCCAGGCGCCACCGATCAGCGCCGGTTTCCACCAAGGCTCGCTATACCAGCCCTGGGGCACTGGCCGTCCCGCTATCCGGCCGCCCGGGTAGTAGTGCGGCGTGCGGTCGCTGGGATGCGGTGACGCTGCGTATTCGTGACCGTTGACGTTCACGTCACGGTCTTCGGTCACCGAACCAGCGCCGCCCTGGCCTGGTACCGGCGGCAAGTCCGGACCTGGGTCCATTCCCATCGCGGCGCGGGCCGCCCGCACGTAGTACAGCCCTTCGAGGGCTGTTTGGGTCACCAGGCGGCTTTGTGCCGCGGTGCGGGCCGAGTCCAGCTGGGAGCTGGCGGCGTTGTAGCGCTCCGCGGCGTCGGCTATCGCCTGCTTGGACGGCTCGTCGGTGCCGATCAGGTTGAGGACTTGCCCGCCGAGCCGTTCCACCCAGCGGCTCGCCTCGGCCTTCGAGTCGTCAAGATCACGCTGCTGGGCGGCTTGCCGGTACCGGAAGTAGTACGCCGCGCCACCGCCGATCAGCAGCACGAGTACCACCACCGAGATCAGCGTGCCCACGACGACCTCCTCCTGGAGACTGCATCGGACAGTACTGACATTACCCCCGCTGTGGATGGGTTCCGGTGGCGCAGGAGCGTCGCGTGGGGTGACCGTTGATCGCGTCTGGTGTGCCGCTCACCGTCTCATCTGTCACGGGTGGATGATCAGGTGTTGACAGCGGGCCGGACCGTTCACGACGCTCGCCGCCTAGGACAAGGGAAGGACCGCGATGACGTCAGCCACTCCCATCTTCGAACAGCTGTGCCGGGATTTCTTCGGTGCCGGTAAGGCTCAGCCGGCGGATGGTACGCAGCCGCAGGTCGCTAGCCAGCCGAAAGCTCCGGCGCACTCACTCGAGGACCATGGGAGCGGTCTGGTGTATGAGCGAGGTAGCTACCTGCCACGCTCGCTCGCAGAGTGGGCGTGCCCGACCGGTTAGATCTGCCGACGAGCGGGCTCATCGCTGGTGGTGGCGTCCAAGTCGGGGGCCGTGCGGTCGTTGCACACCGCACGGCCCCTGCCCCCTAGAATGGCGCCTCTATCGATGGCTCCCATCGATAGCTCCCGGCGGCGCCGATACGTCGTCACTGACTGTCCACTGGTTCGGCAAGTCCTGGCGGGCTAGGTGGAGCTGTGCCCGTCACCTACGGTCTCTCCGGACGTACTGGTACCGCAACCCCTCGTCAAGATTTCCTGATGAGCGGGGTCGGGGCGATCGAGCAGTGGCTTGTCATGGGCCCTGACACAGCGTTGAAGGCCGCGAACGTGGCCGACAGCCTGGACCGTGCCGTGCTGGCTCCGACCGAGATGATCTGCCTCGCTCAGTAGGGCAGCCGATCGGAACATCACGATTGGCACGGTTGCGATCGGGGTACCTTCGGAATTGAGTCGGCGGCGTCTCGAGCACGGGGCCGGGCCACCCTCGACGAGGAGAAAGGATGCTGTTGTGAGCTTCGCGGACAAGTTCAGGAACAAGGCTCAGGAACTGCGCGGCCGTATCAAGCGGAACACTGGCGAGGTCACCGGAGACAGGCGTCTTCAAGCCGGGGGCAGGGTCGATGAGGTAAAGGGCAACCTGAAGCAGGCCGGCGAGAAGGTCAAGGATGCATTCCGCGGGCGCGGTACTCGCCGCCACCGCCGGTACTAGTGAGCTGCTCTACCTAGGTGAGAGAGACGGCCAGCCGTCGAGGTCGGGTTGATTCAGACGACCTCGACGGCGAGTGCAGCCCTGCGCTGTAGCTGTCACCCCGCCCTTCGATGCCTGCGCCAGGAGAGCTGGGCACTGGGCTTGAGCAGCGGAAACGTCGTGCACTGTTAACTTCCCGGTTTGCCCGTTGTGACACCGGACCGCGACGCTGACCGATGGAAGGCGGCCGCCGCGATCGAGCGTGGCTGTGCGGAGTCGTGGGAAGGACCGTCGTGTGTACGACTACGACCTGCTGGTGATCGGGTCAGGGCCCGGCGGTCAGAAGGCGGCCATCGCGGCTGCCAAACTGGGAAAGCGCGTGTGCATGGCCGAGCGCCGCAACATGATGGGCGGGGTCTGCCTCAACACCGGCACGATTCCCTCCAAGACGCTGCGGGAGGCCGTCCTCTACCTCACTGGTTTCGCGCAGCGGGACATGTACGGAGCCAGCTACCGGGTCAAGTCCGAGATCACGATCGCCGACCTGCTGGCGCGCACCCAGCACGTCGTTGGCCGCGAAGTCGAGGTGATCCGGAGCCAGTTGCTGCGCAACCACGTCAACCTGCTTGGCGGCACCGCCCGGTTCGAGGACCCGCAGACCGTCACGGTGCAGGGCGACGCCCGTGGTGACCACACCACCGTCACCGCCAGGAAGATCGTGATCGCTACCGGCACGAAGCCGGCCCGACCGTCCGAGGTCGAATTCGACGACGACCATGTGCTCGACTCCGACGGCCTGCTGCGGATGCAGCGGATACCCGGCTCGATGGTCGTCGTCGGAGCCGGCGTGATCGGCATCGAGTACGCGTCGATGTTCGCTGCGCTCGGCACCCGGGTGACCGTTGTCGAGAAGCACCCGCAGATGCTGGAGTTCTGCGACCCTGAGGTGGTCGAGTCGCTCAAGTTCCACCTGCGCGACCGGGCCGTCACGTTCCGCTTCGGCGAGGAGGTGGCCAAGGTCGAGATCGCCTCCAACGGAACGATCACAAGCCTCGCCAGCGGCAAGCGGATCGCGGCGGACATGGTGATGTACTCCGCGGGCCGCCAGGGCGTCACCGACGAACTCCACTTGGAGAAGGCGGGGCTCGCCGCCGACCAGCGCGGGCGGATCGCGGTGGATGAGCAGTACCGCACTGCGGTGCCGCACATCTTCGCGGTTGGCGACGTGATCGGCTTTCCCGCGCTCGCGGCCACCGCCATGGGCCAGGGGCGGCTGGCGGCATATCATGCGTTCGGCGAACCTGCCAGCGAGTTGCAGGAACTGCAGCCGATCGGGATCTACACGGTGCCCGAGATCTCCTACTGCGGCAAGACCGAAGCCGAACTGACGCAGTCCGCCATTCCCTACGAGGTGGGGATGTCCCGCTACCGCGAGCTTGCCCGCGGCGCGATCGTCGGCGACTCGTACGGGATGCTGAAGCTGCTCGTCTCCACCGAGAACCGCACCCTGCTCGGCGTGCACATGTTCGGCACGAACGCCACCGACCTCGTGCATATCGGGCAGGCCATCATGGGTTGCGGCGGCACGGTCGACTACCTCGTCGACACGGTCTTCAACTACCCGACGCTCTCGGAGGCCTATAAGGTGGCCGCGCTCGACGTCACGAACAAGATCCGCGCGCTGGACGTGTTCGCGGACAGGACCTAGCCGACCCTGTGGAACGGCGCCGAATAACTGAGCAGAGGATGGCCGGCGCCTCACTCGGTGGGTTGTGTGGTGGACGGTGAGTGACTCACCCAGATGGTTGGGTGACCCGGTGCCTGTCGTGGTCATAGGGTCCCGTGGGCCCTGGCCGCTGGTTGTCCCTTTTGTCCGGCCCGGGCCGCCCCGCGCTGGTGTGCCTACAGGAGAGTGATCATGGATCTGGGTGGTGGTAGTCCTCCTGTCCACCCGGATGAGCATCACCATTCTCCTGCGGCTGGTGTCGCGGGCTCGGTGCTGGATCGGGACATTATCGGCGCGTTGGGCCGGCTTGAGGCGACGGATACCGGTCCGCGGCGGTCGTGGTGGCGGCGGCTGGGCACGTTGCTGATCATCATGGGTCCGGGTTTGATCGTGATGGGTGGGGGTAACGACGCGGGTGGGGTCGTGCTGTATGCCCAGGCGGGGCAGGATTACGGCACCAAGCTGGTGTGGACATTGGTGATCCTCACCCCGATCTTGTACCTCAACCAGGAAATGGTCATCCGCCTCGGTGCGGTCTCCGGTGTCGGGCACGCCCGGTTGATCTTTGAGCGGTTCGGGCGCTTCTGGGGTTGGTTCAGTGTCGGTGACCTGTTTGTCATTAATGCGGTCACGATCGTGGCGGAGTTCATCGGAGTGTCCCAGGCGCTGGCCTTTTTCGGCCTGCCGACATACGTGAGTGTGCCGGTGTCCGCGGTGGTGTTGTTCGCGGTGATCACGGGTGGGACGTTTCGCCGCTGGGAGCGGTTGTTGTTTCTCTTGGTCGCCGTTGACCTGGTGGTGTTTCCGATGGCCTGGCTGGTTCACCCCAACCCCGCCCAACTCGCCCAGGGTGTGATCCCGAGCCTGCCTGGCGGGCTGAACGCCACGCTGTTGCTGTTCATTATCGGGCTCATCGGGACCACGGTGGAGCCCTGGCAGTTGTTCTTCCAGCAGTCCAGCGTGGTGGACAAGCGCATCACCCCGCGCTGGATCCGTTACGAGCGTGTTGATCTGGCTCTCGGTCTGGCTATCGAGATGGTGGGAGCTGTCGCGTTGGTCGCGGTGACCGCGTTCGCCTTGGCCGGCACCGGATTGGCCGGGCACTTCGTTGACGCGGCCACCACGATGCGGGGCCTGTCCCAGCATGCCGGGCACACCGTGGCCGTGCTGTTCGCCATCGTGCTGCTCGATGGCTCGCTGATCGGCGCCAACCTGGTCGGGTTGACCAGCTCTTACACCCTGGGTGATGTGGTGAACAATCCCAGTTCACTGCATCACACGGTGCCCCGGGCACGGCTGTTTTACGGCTTCTACGCTGGGCTCATCGCGGCGGGGGCGGTAGTCGTGCTGGTTCCCGGGGTACCGTTGGGGCTGCTCATTGAGGGCGTGGAGGCGCTGACCGCAGTGTTGTTGCCGGCTACCAGCGTCTTTTTGGTCTTGTTGTGCAACGATCGGGCGGTCCTGGGCCCGTGGGTCAACCGCACCTGGAAAAACGTCGTGATCGGGGTCGTGGTGTGGGCCCTGCTCCTGCTGTCCTTCGCTTCAGGAGCCTCCACCCTGTTCCCGCAGCTGTCCGACACCGCGATCGAGATCGGCCTGGTGATCGGCGCGGGAATCGGCCTACTCGGCGCCCTACTGGCCGGCTTGGCCCGCTGGTTACCTACCCGCAGGCAGCCAACCGTCGAAACGAATACCCCCGGTGGTCTTGACTCCGCGCTGGATCGAGATCTCGACCAGCACGCCATGCTCAGCCGCGCGGAGCGCAAGGCACTGCGGGATCAGGACCGGTTGGCCTGGCGCACCCCGGCGCTGGCCACCCTGGCACGGCCGCAGATCAGCCCGCTGCGTCGAGCGGGACTGATCACCCTGCGTGCTTACCTGCTGATCGCGGCAGCGCTGATCATCCTTAAGGTCGTCCAACTCGCGCTCGGCATCGGTGGCGGTGAAGGGCCAGGATCAGATTCAAACGACGCCACGGCCAGTGCACGCCACCCAATTGTGATAGCCATGAGTACGAGGTGAGCAGGCCTCAACGGATGACCGCGCAAGCACTGATGACACGACGCGATTGTGGGTGGCACGTCCGGTGAACGGTGAGTTTTTCAGCGTGCTGTTGTCCGTACTGCCGCTGGGCTTGGACACGTTCGCGATCGCCGCGGTAGTGGGTGGTGCCAGCCAGCTTCGCGGCTGGGTTCGGTGGCGGATCACAGCGATCTTCGTCCTGTTCGAAGGGGGCATGCCGCTAGTCGGTCTTGCGCTGGGCTCATCCCTCGGGAACGCGATCGGCAGCACAGCTGATTACCTCTCCGGTGGCCTGCTCCTCCTCCTCGCCGGCTACCTAAAATGGGCCGACAAGAGAGACGATGACGATGACGAGAAGGGTGAGGTCGCGAAGGCGAGGCGCTTCACCAGCGCCCGTGGCCTGGCTCTGCTCGGACTAGGCTTATCGATCAGCCTCGACGAGTTAGCGATCGGCGTCAGCGTCGGTATCGGTTCCCACCCCACTCGACTTGCCACCATCGTCGCCCTCATCGCGCTGCAAACACTGATCGTTTCCCAGCTTGGTCTGTCCCTCAGCGCTCGGATCAACGGACGCCTTCGTGAACGCATCGAACACCTCATCAGCCCTGGCCTGGCTAGTCTCGGCGGGTACCTGCTCACCGGTGCCCTCGTCCACAACCGGCTGCTCACCCCACTGGAGATCGTGGCTCTCGGTACTCTCATCCTCATCCCGGGCGCCATCATCATTTCCCGCCGCACCGCCCAGCGCAGCAGGCAGCCAGCGGAACAATCGGAAACTCGATACCTGCCGGCACTCATGACGCGCCATCGAGCGGTGGTAACGAGAAGTCTGTGGAAGGACCACTCATCCTACCGGAGTTTCGTTCGCCCACCGGCGCGACACGCCGAAGATCACCAGCCCAGGTCGATCAGCCCGACCCAGCCCTCAACCCGATCTTGGAACGCGTGGGTTACGGGGCGGCCTGGGGGCCGTGGTTGACCGGTTCCTGGTGTTGTGCTGTTGGAACGCGGGGTGTTGGCCTTGGGACAGAGCGGGTTAGTGGGATGCTGTCGGCCATGCTTCATCCGCAGCGGTGGGTGCTCTCCAGCGTGCTGTTCCAATGGGCACGTCAGTTGTATCGGGACGTGTTCGGCGAGAACACCACGGGCTCGGCTCGCGATCTCGCCGTCGATCTGAGCGCGCGGCGTGAGCGCGAGCGAGTCCGACTACTCAGCGAGGACAGCCTCATCCGGTACCGTCGGGTGCTGGGTGACGATCACCCCGGCACCCTGGCGTCGGCTCATAACCTCGCTGTCGATCTGCGGGCGTTGGGTGAGTATGAACGGGCCCGGGCACTCGACGAGGACACCGTGAGTCGGCGCCGTCGGGTGCTGGGCGACGACCACCCTGATGCTCTGGCCTCGGCTCACAACCTCGCCATCGACCTGAGCTTACTGGGCAGATTTCAGTGGGCCCGCGTACTGAGCGAGGACACCCTGACTCGCTACCGTCGGGTACTCGGCGAGGACCACCCAAACACGTTGCGTTCGGCTCATAACTTTGCCAACGACCTGCGTGCCCTGGGTGATCATGAGCAGGCCCGCCAACTCGGCGAGGACACTGTGAGTCGGCGGCGGCGGGTGCTGGGCGAGGACCACCCCGATACCTTGCGCACGGCCAACAATGTCGCCATCGACCTGCGAGCGTTGGGTGAGCACCAGCAGGCCCGTGCGCTCAGCGAGGACACCCTCAGCCGCTGCCGCCGGGTGTTAGGTGAGGACCACCCCGACACCTTGACCTTCGCTCATAATCTCGCCATCGACCTGCGAGCGTTGGGTGAGCACCAGCGGGCCCGCGCGCTCGATGAGGACACCCTGACCCGGTACCGCCGGGTGCTCGGCGAGGACCATCCCCACACCCTGGCTTCGGCTCACAACCTTGCTGTCGATCTGCGCGCCCTGGGGGACCATGAGCAAGCCCGCCGACTCAGCGAGGACACCGTGATTCGACGCCGCCGGGTGCTGGGCGAGGACCATCCCGACACCCTGGCCTCGGCCAACAACGTCGCCCTCGACCTGCGGGCACTGGGTGAGCACCAGCGGGCCCGCGCACTCGACGAGGACACCCTGGCGCGCTATCGCCGCGTGCTGGGCGAGGACCACCCTCATACCCTGACCTCAGCTCACAACCTCGCCGTTGACCTGCGCGCCCTGGGGGACCATGAGCAAGCCCGCCGACTCAGCGAGGACACCGTGATTCGACGCCGCCGGGTGCTGGGCGAGGACCATCCCGACACCCTGGCCTCGGCCAACAACGTCGCCCTCGACCTGCGGGCACTGGGTGAGCACCAGCGGGCCCGCGCACTCGACGAGGACACCCTGGCGCGCTGCCGCCGCGTGCTGGGCGAGGACCACCCCAACACCCTGATCGCGGGCTACAACCTTGCCGCCGACTTGCGCGCGGCAGGTGAACAGGAGCACGCCCGCCTCAGCGAGGAGCCTTTGAGTCGGCGCGGCCGGGTGCTGGGCGAGGACCACCGCGACACCCCGGCATCAGCGAACGATCTCGCCGTCGGTCTGAGCGCGCTGGGCGAGCACCAGCAGGTCCGCCAACTGCGCGAGTGGATCCGGTATCAGCGCGGGATATGACGTGCCACTGGCCCGGCCAGTGGCACGTGTCCACTGCCCCGCCCGCCGGCCCCGCTACAGCGCCCGCAAAGTCATATGCGCCACATCACGCTACCTCACGGGATAGTCTGCACCAGGTGATCAGCAAACGCATGGTCAAAAACGATAAATGCGCTGGAGTCCCCGCGGAGCACCTCCTGCTACAAATACGCATCCGCATTCTCAACGACACCTTCGCCAACGACTGCAGACGGTGGTACCCCAACTTCACCCACACTGCCGGTCAGGACAACCTGGCCGCGTAACCCCATGGTTTGTCGGGTTTTCTATTACCGCCCCGGCGTCCTTGTCAACGATCAGGAAGACACCTCCGGGTCAACACGATGGCATTATGTAAGGGGGCTTGGTGGCCTCGGGACGCGCGTTTGGACAGGCTGTGAAGATGACGAAGACCGGGAGCCGGCAGCGCCAGGGCCTCCGCAGACGCCCTGGGAGGTGTCACGGTCGCCGATACTACCGCGCTGGGCATCCCCCTTGCACGCCTGCCGCCACACCGACGTCTGTCCCGTGCTCGGACCGCTGATGCTCGCCGATGGGTGGCGACCCGACCGGCTCCCTCCTGCCACCGCCGATGATCCCGGCGAGGTCGGATGTTGCTAGGTGGCCACCGCCGGGAACCGGGAACCCCTGATCAGCGCCATCCACCCCGTGACGAGTCCGAGGCGGCCAAACGTGGCGCCTGCGGGCCGCCGACCTCAAGCGAGGGCCAGTCCGGTCCTCATGTGCCGCCGCTTCCGATCGAGGTAGGCGGTGGCTCACTGTTACATGATCGGCACGCTGGGTAAAGATCATCATCAACTGTAACTATTCACCGGATCGACCTAAGCGAGCTTGGTCCGGCCCCGGATGGAGCTAAGCGGCCGTCACTGGACCGAGCGTCACTAGGGAACCGTCACCTGATCGAGGTAAACTGCTATCACTGGATTGATGTAGCCTGCCGATCACTGAATCGATATATAAGCGGCCGTGACTAGATCGTGTATAGTTGCCGGCCACCGGATCGTGTGTAGTCTGTCGATCAATGAATCGTAGGGATACGGGAGGGAGACGGCAGATTTACTGGATCGATGTAGGCGGTTAGTTTCGCGATCTACAGATGGAGGTAGATTCGAGGTGGGCAGGATTGTGTAGTTCGCGAAGGGTTGTGGTGACGGGGACTGGTGCGGTTTCTTCGGCCGGCACCGACTTGGAATCACATCGCATTGGGTCTCATGGTTGGATGGTTGCTGTCCGAGGCGTTCGGAAGCGGGTTCGAAGAATTCGACCACGCGATTGGTTGATGCGTCGCCTCTATAGAGCACAAGGACGACCTGCACAGCACGCTGCGGCGTTCCGGAGAAGGCGCAGTGGACGTGGTCGAAGGCGCATGATTCGGCCGTCAAGACTTACGGTGAGGGCGAACGGGCGCACCGCACCGCATTCGCGGCACTTAAGCACACGCACCAGAAGGTCGGCGACCACTGGGAGCCGAAGGATGGCGCAGGCCCGTCAGACGAGCGCGCGGCCAGCGGCGTCGATCCCCAGACTGGGCGGACCCACTGGCAAGACCGCCGGCGGCGTCAACGCGAACGCGAGTAAGCAAGAGCTTCTCGAGCAGGCGCGCAGGCTCGGCGTGCGCGGCCACTTCTCGATGAGCAAAGGTGAACTGGTGGACGCACTGCGCAAGGCCAGCGATCGGCAGACCCGCGAGCGCGGTTCGAGCTGATCATCGACGGCTGGTCGAGGGTATGATGGGGCCAGCCCCTACGTGAATTCCCCATTCTACGAGGACGGTTGACGTTTACGTCCTCACGCTGTGCATCACAGAGGATCGAGTGTCACTGGATCGGGGTGAATGGCCGTCATCGGATCGAGATAGGTAGCTGGTTTCGTTATGCTGAGATGGAGGTAGATTCGAGGTGAGAAAGATTGCGTAGTCCGCGAAGGGTTGTGGTGACGGGGACTGGTGCGGTTTCTCCGGCCGGTATCGACTCGAAATCCCACGCGTTGGGTCTGATGGCTGGGTCGTCGTTGTCTGAGGCGCTCGGAAGCGGGTTCGAAGAATTCGACCACGCGATTGGCTGTCGCGTTTCTTGTGTAGAGGATACTGGTGGGTTGCCGAGGCATCTCAGTCTGGGTTTGGCTGCGGCCCGTGAGGCGGTTGAGGATGCTGGGCTGTCGGATCGGGAGCGCGCCGAGACCGATGTCATCGGAGCGACCGCGATCAGTGCCATTGTGGAGTTGGAGGCCGCCCACCGCGCCGGGGTGGCTCCGCCGGCGGGTTGGTTCGGTTTTGACCTGGTGACCGAGCGTGTGCGGGCTGACATGGGTAGCCGTGGTCGTTCGTTGACGGTTTCCACCGGATGCACGACGGCGTTGGATGCCCTTGGTGCCGCAATCGATGCGGTCGCTTCCGGTCGTTCCCGTCGGGCGCTGGTGGTGGCTGCGGAAGCCGCGTTAACTCGCGCGGTCGTGGCCGGTTTTCAACGTGTTGGCGCATTGTCGACGCGACCGGTGCCACCTGAGCAGGCGAGTTGCCCGTTCTCCCGTGAGCGTGACGGATTCGTGCTTGGCGAGGGTGCCGCCGCGTTGGTAGTGGAAGACGCTGAGTTGGCCGCCGCCAGAGGATCGCGGCCTGCCTTGGAAGTGTGCGGATGGGGGGCGGTGTCAAGCGCGTATCATATGACTGGCATCCGCACGAGTGGCGAGGACATTGCCAGGTCGATCCGGCAGGCGTTGGACAACGCGCGGGTGTCGGCCAACGCGATTGACTGCATCGACGCCCATGGGTCCTCGACTCCGCTCAATGACGCCAGCGAGGCTGCTGCTTTCGCCGACGTCTTTGGGGACCGGGCCAGGTTGTTACCGGTCGTGGCGCAGAAGGGCGTTCTGGGCCACGCGCTCGGGGCGTCGAACCTGCTGGAAATCGTCGGGCTGGCCGGCTTGCTGCCGCAAGGGGTGCTACCGCCGGTCAAGAGCACGACCAGGGACACCCTGGATGAGCCAGTGGATCTCGTGCTCGATGAGCCCCGGCAGGTGTGGCCCGAGTATCTGATCAAGACCAGCAGCGGTTTCTCCGGTTTGCACAGCGCCTGCGTCATCCGGGTGATCGCATGAGAACTGCGGTGGAGGAACTTGAAGTGCTGGCAAGCCGGGTTCTGCTGCCGGCCGAAGGTGAGACGGTCGAGCTCGCGAGCGGGCGTCCTGACCAGCCCGTCATCGAGTTGCCGGCTTTCGCAGTGGATCCCCGCTGTGCGGAGGGGGTGCCCCCCCGCGTTGGTCGGCGCATCGACCGGTTCGCCGCGCTGGCGTACCAAGCGGTCTGTGAGCTGGTCGCCCCGCTTGTCATGCCGGCACCTGAGCGGGTGGGCGTCTTCTTCGCCAACACCCGCGCCGGGTGGGCCTACGCGGAGCCCCAGATGGAGGTGCTGACCAGCCGAGGGCCTCGGGCGGTGCAGCCCTATTTCGTGACCGCGTGGTTCCCGACAGCGGCCACGGGTGAGGTCACCATCGGGCTGGGCTATCGAGGCTGCGCCAAGACCACGGCCGGTCGCCTGTCCGGCTTTGCCGAGGCGTTGTGGCTGGCTAGGGATGCGCTGGAACGGCAGGCTATTGACGTCGCCATCGTGGGTGCCGTGGAGTCCGTGGTCGCCCCGTTCGCGTTGCTGGACTGGCCACGGGGAGAGAGCTTGCCGACTGCGGGCGCGGCAGAGGGAGCGGTTGTCTTCGCGGTGCGGCAGCGACCGGTAACTGGCCCGGGCACCAACGGCGTGGCATTGCTCGGCTTGCGTCATGAGGGCACCGACCGCACGACCGCTGCGGACCGGCATTGGATTCCGACTCTCAGCATCGCGGTCGAGCTCGCGAAGCGGGTTACCCAAGCCCCTGATACGGACAGCAACGTTGATGTGGCCTTGGGCGATGGCTACCGCGTCACGGTCGGCCACAGGTCCTGGTCGGCCACAGGTCCTGGTCGGCACTGTGACCGAGAAGGGAACATCAGTGATTGCTATGCAGACTGACTCGTCAATCCTCCAGCGTACCGGCGATCTGCCATCTGATGGCTCGCTGAGTGGTCGAGTCGCGTTGGTCACCGGGGGCAGCCGGGGAATCGGCCTTGCGTGCGCTGCCGAGCTCGGGCGGCTCGGTGCCACCGTGGTTGTCTCGGCCACCACCCCGGAAACCGCGCGGCAAGGCCTCGCCGCCCTGCGCGAAACGGGTGTCCATCGGGTCGAGGGCCAGGTGGCCGATGTACGCGATCAGCGGCAGATCGATGAGCTTTTCGACGCCATTACCAGCGCGCATGGACGCTGTGACGTGCTGGTTAATAATGCCGGTATCGGCGGTATGACCCCTATTCAGAACACGCCTGATGAGTTGTGGAATCGTATTATTGACATCAACCTCACCGGCGCGTTCCGGGTGACCCGTGCCTGGATGTTGCGTTCCGGTGCTTCCGAACGCGGCTGGGGTCGGATCATCAATATCGCCTCGACCGCAGGCAAGCAGGCCGCGCCGCTGGGGCTCGCGTACGCGGCGAGCAAACACGGGCTGGTCGGAATGACCAGAACGTTGGCAGCTGATCTGGCGGGCAGCGGCATCACCGTCAACGCCGTGTGTCCTGGCCTGGTCGACACCGACCTCAGCACGGGGATTATTGACCAGTTGGCCCTGGTGAAGTCCATGACACCCGAGGAGGTGTTGCGGATGCGTAACAAACTCGTCCCCATCGGCCGGCACCTGCATCCGGAGGAGGTGGCCCGAATGGTTGGTTTCCTCGCGGTACCGGAGGCGGAGTCGATCACCGGGCAGGCATTCAATGTGTGCGGGGGTATGGGGGTTTACTGACCGCGAAGCTACGCCAACGGAAAAACGAGTTCGGAGGAGTGAAACGTGTTCGACCGCACACCGCATCCGCACGTGGAGATGCTACGCGCCATCTATGCGGATTTAAGTTTGCTGACAAAATTTGCGAGTGAGGACATCGTGCTGCATGCCGCTGGGCCACGTGGCATCATGGCCGCTGGGTCGGGTGGCCCCTTGACCGGCGACTACATTGGTAAGCGGGCCGTGCTGGCCAGGGAGATGGAACTGTTTCGGCGATCCGGCGGGTCGCTCGCCATGACCCCGGATAACATCGTCGCCAACGACTATTTCGGTGCCGTGCTGGGTTGCCTCACCTCGACTCGCCATGGCCGTCGATTCGAGGGCGAGTTCTGCGGGCTCTGGCGATTCCATGACGGCCACATCGTGGAGCACTGGGAAAACGCCGCGGACTGGCCAGAGGTTGAGCGTTTCTTCGTGGACGAATTCGACGATGAAGCAGGCGTCGAATCCGCCGACGCACGGCATTCGACCGAATAATGGGTGCGGTGATGACGGGACGCATCGACATCCACCACCACGCACTGTCGGCCGACATCATCGAGCTGATGCGGGCGCGCGGACTGCCCACGCCAGGCCAGCAATGGTGCCTGGACAAGACCCTCGACGTGATGGACGCGAACAAGATCGAGGCTAGCGTCATATCCAATGTCATCCCCTGCGACGTGCTCGGCGACGCGGCGCTGGCGCATCGGCTGGCCCGGCAGGTGAATGAGGCAGCCGCCGAGGTGGTGCACACGCACCCGAACCGGTTCGGCTTCTTCGCGATCCTGCCGCTGCCACATGTGGACCTCGCGCTGGCGGAGGCCGCATACGCACTGGAGGAACTGGGAGCCGATGGCGTGGCGCTGCTGCCGCATGGCGGCGACCACTACCTGGGTGCCCCGCTGTTCGACCCGCTCTTTGCGGAGTTGAACCGGCGCCGGGCGGTCGTGCTGGTGCATCCGATGGACCTGCCGCAGGGCAGCGCGCCGGACGTGCCCTCCGTTTTCGCGGACTACCTCCTGGACACGACGCGGGCCGCGATCAACCTGATCACATCGGGCACCCTGACCCGCTACCCACACGTGCCGATCATCCTGTCCCACGCGGGCGGATTCCTGCCGTACGCGGCCACCCGTATCGAGGTCGTCGCCGGTGCTCTCAGCACTGTGGATCACGCCACCGTGGGGGACGGTATCCGGCGCTTCTACTACGACCTGGCGCTGTCCGTGCCCTCGGCGCTGCCCAGCCTGCTCGCTGCGGCCGACCCCAGCCGCATCCTCTACGGAACCGACTGGAGTGGTGTCCCCGCAGCAGTGCTCGAGCACGCCACCCGCGCCTTCGACGCCACCGACCTGCTCGACGAGCCCACTCGCCAGGCGATCAACCGGGATAATGCCCTCGGCCTGCTACCCGGCCTGGCCAACCGCCTGGGCACCACACCGACCCCCAGCACAGTCCCATGACGCTCTCTGAAGTGGCCCCCGGCGTGTACGCGTGGGTGCAGCCAGACGGGTCATGGTTCATCAACAACGCGGGTGCTGTCCACGGTGGGGACGACGTCGTCCTCATCGATACCTGCGCCACCGCGTCGCGCACCCGCCGCTTTCTCAGTGCCCTCGCCGACGCGACAGGCGCGGCACCGATACGCCTCGCCGTCAACACGCACTGGCACGGCGACCACACTTTCGGCAACGCGCTGCTGCCGGCCTCGACCGTGCTGATCAGCCACGAGCACACCAGGAGCGACATCCTGGCCGACACCATGCTGACCACCGAGCTTCCCCCGATCTGGTCACCAACCCCGGACTGGGGAGTCCGCCAGACCCGCGCGCCCACCGTCGCCCTGTCTCACGACCTGATCCTCTTCGCGGGTGACCAGCGAATCGAGCTACGCCATCCCGGGCACGAGGCACACACCCAGGGCGACGTCGTCGCCTGGCTACCCCAGCAACGAGTGCTGTTCACCGGTGATCTGCTGTTCCACCACGTGACACCACTGGTTCTGCAGGGGTCGTTCGCCGGCGCACTGCGTTCGGTGGACTGGCTGCGCCAGTTCCCCGCAGCCCGCATCGTCCCGGGGCACGGCCCGCTCATCGACAAAACAGGACTGGATGAGGTCCTCGACGCGCAGACCCGGTACTACCAGTTGATCCAGCACACCGCGCGGGCCGGGTTGGCAGCAGGCAGCACGCCATTGCAGGCCGCTCGTGACTGCGACCTCGGAGAATTCGCACAGTGGCCCGACCAACACCGGATCGTGCTGAACCTGCACCGCGCGTATGCCGACGTCACCGGAGCCGCCCTTGACCTGGAGACCGCATTCACCGACGCCATCATCTTCAACGGCGGACCAATAGACTGCGCCGTCTAGCCATGAAACATGGGCACCGAGTTTTCGTGATATCAACGCACCCGCTGGGCGACAACAGTTGAAGTGCACGTCCAGCTCAATACCGACTGATGAACCGATTCGGAGGATCGGAATGAGTGATACCCGAACCGACGCGGATACGATTCGCGCCCTGGAGCAGCAGCGATTCTGCGCTATGCGGGACAGCGACGTCGATGTGCTCGACGCGCTGTACACCGACGAGATGTTCTACACGCACTCCAACGCCACCCGCGACACCAAGGCCTCACTGCTGGCGAAGATCCGGGACCAGGAACTGCGGTGCACGGACGTACACCACCATCCAGAGGATCACGTCGTCATCAGCGGTGACACGGCAATCGCCGCCGGCCAGGTGATCGGGACGGTGTACGTGAACGGCATCGCATTCAAGCAGTGCAACCGCGCGCTGGCGGTGTGGACCCGGCAGCGCGGGCGCTGGCGGCTGCTCGCCTACCAGTTGACGCCCATCCCCGCCGGTGCGATGACCCCCGACCAGGATGACCAGAACGGGACACACACGACATGAGATTGGGTTCCCGACGCGCGCGGGCGCGTGATGGCCACTTGGTCCTGGTGAGTCCGGATCTGCGGCGGGCACTGCCGGTCGATGAGATCGCGCCGACCTTGCAGGACGCGCTGGATCGCTGGACAGAGGTCGAGGGTGCGCTACGAGCGGCTGATGAGTTGTTCCGGTCGGGACAGGTGGCAGGGGTGGAACTCGCCAAGGGCGACCTACTGGCGCCGCTGCCACGGGCATACGCCTGGATCGACTGCGGCGCCTACCCACACCTGATTGAGCTGGCGTGCCGGATGCAGGGCACCGAGCCACCCGATCCGGCACGCGCTAGCCGTCCACCGTTCTATGACGGGGTTTCCAGCCGGTTCATTGCCAGCGGTGAGCCGCTGGCGACGCTGGGCAGCGATGAAATGGACATCGAGGCTGAACTGGCCTTCGTGCTTACCGATGTCGAACTCGGCACCTCAGCCAAGGAAGCGGGTTCCGCCATTGTCGGAGTCACCGTCGTGAATGACGTCAGCCTCCGCGACGTGCTCCGCGACGACCTGGATGCCGGTAAGGGGATCTATCACGCCAAACCGCCGTGCAGCATGGCACCCACGATCGTGACCCTGGACGAACTGGGTGACGCCTGGGACGGCGACCACGTGCACGCACACATGAACAGCTGGGTGAACAGCCGGTTGATCGGACACCCGGACACCGGGGTGGATATCACCGCCACGGTGCCCGAGTTGATCGCCCAGGCGGCCAGAACCAGGCCACTGATCGCCGGCACGGTGCTGGGCACCGGCACGGTGTCCAACCGCGACCCCGAGGTCGGCACCGCGTGCATCATCGAGCAGCGAATTCGGGAAACCCTCGACCAAGGTTTCCCGACGACCCGGTTCCTGAAACCGGGTGACGAACTGGTCATTGACCTGCGTGTGGGTGACGGCTCAGTGGCCGGGGCGCTCCACCACACCATCGTGCCGGACCAGGCGACCAGCCATGGCGCCGACGAGTGACCGGTCAGCAGTGATCCATCGAGAACACCGAGAAGGAGAACAACCAATGGCAGACAACGCAGAGATTCTCGCCGCCCTTGCCAAAATAGTCACAGAAGCCACAGCCGGTGCAGCGCAGAACGTGACCGCGGAGAAATCCTTCGCGGAGGACTTGGACATCGACTCGCTGACCATGGTAGAGATCGCTGTCCGTGCAGAGGAAGAGTTCGGTGTGACGATCCCGGACAACGAACTTCCCAACCTCAAAACCGTCGGGGACGCGGTGAACTATATTTCTGCGAACTCCACACCGACCAAACGTCCCCACAGGACAATCACGTGACCCCACATCGTGGGTGCCCGCGCTGGGGGGTCGAGCTCAGAAACCGACACAACTCCACAGGGCAGGTGAGCTACCGGGTCCACGCTACATTGACCGGACAACGGCCACCCGCCCATGAGGAATTCCTGATCGTTCACAGGAGGCACGTATGGCGGGGAATCAGCCGCCGGAACACCAGGTCCCCACGGGGGTGGGACTGACCGCGGTACACGTGGCAGCGGCCCGTGCCGCGGAAGGCCAGCGCAGCGACCCGCTGTTCGACGACCCTTTCGCCGCGGACTTCGTGACCGCTGCCAGGACCGCGCTGTCCTTCACCAACTACCACCCACCCGCCACGCAGGCCACCGGCGATCTGTGGTCCTGGGTTGCCAGTTACGCAGCGATCCGCACTCGCTTCTTCGACGACTACTTCCGCGATGCCTGCGCAGCAGGCTGTCGCCAAGTAGTCATCCTTGCAGCCGGGCTGGATACCCGGGCGTTTCGCCTGAGCTGGCCAGCGGGAGTGCGCCTGTTCGAACTGGACACACCCGATGTGCTCACGTTCAAAGATCAGGTCCTCGCCAAGCGAGATGCCACACCAGCGTGCCAGCGCGTGGCCATCAATGCTGACCTTCACCAGGACTGGCCCGCCGCGTTGATCCAGGCAGGCTTTCACCCCGCTGAGCCCACCGCCTGGCTGGCGGAGGGGCTACTCATCTACCTCACCCAGGACGAACGCGACCAGTTACTCGACCGGATCAGGCAGCTCACAACACCGGGCAACCGGCTGGCCATCGAATACAACAGCGAATACATGAACCAAACCGCGGTCCAGCTCATGATCGATTCCCTCAGCGAACCGCCCTCCCCCGACGGCGCATTCCTCAAAACCCTGTGGCAATCAGGCACGCAAGAGGACCCGACAAGCTGGCTTGGCCGCCACGGATGGCAGGCTCACGAGTACGACGCCAGCGAGTGCGCCCAATCCTACGGCCGACCACTACCGGCTTACCACGGCCCTGTGGTGCAATCGGCACTGGCAGCCAGACGTGGACTGGTCATCGCACAAACGGGGGAGCGGACCCACGGACATACCCGTTAATCGTCCGACGCGGCGGCGTGAGGTCCCGCCATAACTGTGTGCGTTAGCTGAAAGGAATCGGTCACATGTTGGGTATTGAGAAACTGAACGAGAGCGCGAACGGTGTCATGCAATCGGGCATGCAGATGATGGAATTCCACAGTGGTTTGGGTATGGCGCACATGCTGAGCGTGATCGCTGAAATCGGTGTGGCCGACCAGGTGACCGATGGTCCGCTGGGGGTCGAGGAGCTCGCCGAGCGCACGGGAACCAACGCCGATGCCCTGTACCGGGTGCTGCGCGCGGTGGCGAGCAAGGGGGTGTTTACCGAGGTCTCACCACGAACCTTCGGGCTCACGCCACTGGCGGCGACGCTTCGCTCCGACGTTGACGGTTCGATGCGGGATATCTTCAGGATCCAGGGGCAGCCATGCATGTGGGAGGCATACGCGGCGATCGGGCACTCGGTGCGCACTGGAGAACCTGCCTTCGAGCATGTGCACGGCACCACGCTGTTTTCATATCTGGCCGAACGACCGCAATTGTCGGAGCTGTTCAGCAGCGCGATGGGCAATGCCGCTCGTCAAACCCAGCGTCCCGCGATCGACGCCTACGACCTTTCGGGTGTGCGGCGGCTGATCGATATCGGCGGCGCGCACGGTCATCTCGTGGCTGCTATCCTGAGCCGCTATCCGGAGATGAAGGGCGTGGTCTTCGATCTGCCCAGCGTGGTGTCGGGCGCCGCCGACGTGCTGACTGAGGCAGGCGTCGCCGACCGCGCGGAGATGGTCGGCGGTGACTATCTCCGCGCGGTACCCGCAGAGGGCGACGCCTATACGATCTCTCATGTACTACATCAGTTGACCGATGCGGATGCGGTCACCGTGCTGATTAATATTCGTAAGGTCATGGCCCCGGTCGGTCGAGTGCTGGTGATCGACCCGGTAATCCCGGAGGGCGACGTGCCACATCCGGGTAAATTCATGGATATCACGATGTTGGCACTGACCCAAGGGCGGGACCGCACCGAGCCTGAACTCGCCGGTCTCCTCGAACAGGCCGGCCTGCGACATGTCGAGACTATCGCGCCATCCGCCCCGTCGAGCGTCGTCATCGCCATGCCCGCCTGACGTGGGAGATGAAGGTTCTCCGGTAGGGATCAAGTTAACCCATGACCGTGCCAGCTTCGCTGGGTTTCGCTTCCTGCGTGAGGTCATCGTGCTGGCGGCGCTAGCCACGTTGCTGGAGGTCGAGCGTGGCGTCGTGAGGGTGCGTCGTCGCGGCCGTCACGGGGGTGCTCCCGCGGCAGCGGGTTTCACGAGGGAGAGCGTGGGTACTCCCCGCATAGCCCCAGTAACGGGCTGCGATCAGTGACCGAGGTGGCTTGGAGAGCGCCTCCCGCACCCTGGAGGACTTCATGCTCATCGTGTGGGGCGCTCTCGTCGTTGCTGGTCTCACGATCAGGGGCCTGATCTGGCTGGCTCTCCTCGGCGTCGTGCCGGTCCTCATCACTGGCGTCTTCGGGGCGATGGGACCGGTCCATTCCGTGTGCATGGGTGACGTGGCTCAAGCTCGTCCGCTGACCTTTGGTTGAACCCTCACCGATCCTATAGGGTGCAGACCACGATGAAGGAGTAAGGAATGTTCCTTGGCTTAATTGTGCTGGTGGCATCCATTTTAGTGATCTTTGGTGTGCTCATAGGGTGCGCGCTCGGTGAGCGGAAGTTCCAGGCGCGAGCGAGTCGGCAAGCGGCGATGCAGTATTCTCTTAATAGGCAATGGCAAGAACTTCAAGACGCAAGGAAAAGGATTGCTATGCTCGGATAACGTTTTGTCCTCGAATCGCCTGTCCCCTTCGGAATGCCGCATGTCGAGTCGTCAGACAGGGGATGCTTGCGGACGCTGCGAATCGTGAGGTCGCTGTCCGTGACTGAAACTACCCCAACCGGGTCATCCCTCCAGCGAGCCGTCGAGTGCGCGCCCACTGGTGAAGTATGGAGCGATCTTGTTGTCGAACAGGTTCAACGCGGATCCGATCGCCATATGCATATCCAGATACTGGTAGGTTCCCAGCCGTCCGCCGAACAGGACGTTCGTTACCTTGGCCTCGTTCTTGGCCAGCTCGCGGTATCGTTCCAGCTTCCTGCGGTCCTCCGGCGTGTTGATCGGGTAGTACGGCTCGTCGTCCTTCTCGGCAAACCGTGAATACTCCCGTACGATGACCGTTTTGTCCGTCGGGTAGTCTCGCTCGGGATGGAAATGCCGGAACTCGTGGATCCGGGTGTAGGGCACGTCTTCGTCGGCGTAATTCATCACTGAGGTGCCCTGGAAGTCGCCAATTGGCACGACCACCTGCTCGAAGTCCAAGGTGCGCCAGCCTAGCCAGCCCTCGGAATAGTCGAAGTAGTGGTCCAGTGGCCCGGTATAGACGACCGGAGTGCCTTCGGTGATTTCGTCGCGCACCTCGAAGAAATCCGTGTCCAAGCGTACCTCGATGTTCCGGTGATCAGCCATCTTCTCCAGCCACGCGGTGTAGCCGTTGACTGGTAGGCCTTCATAGGTGTCCTTGAAGTACCGGTTGTTGAACGTGTATCGCACCGGAAGGCGGGTGACCATCGCGCCAGGAAGATTTTTTGGGTCGGTCTGCCACTGCTTGGCTGTGTAGCCCTTGAAGAACGCCTCATACAGTGGGCGACCCACCAGGGCGATTGCCCTGTCCTCGAAGCTGTCGATGTCAGTGCCAGCTGCCTCGCTAGCTTGCTCGGCGATCAGCTTATTCGCCTCGGTCGGGGTCAGGTACTGGCCAAAGAACTGCGACATCGAGCCCAGGTTCGGCGGGAACGAGTACACCTGTCCCTGGTAGATGCTGAACACCCGGTGCTGGTAGTCGGTGAACTTGGTGAACTGGTTGACGTAGTCCCATACGCGCTTGTTGGAAGTGTGAAATAGGTGAGCTCCGTACTTGTGGATTTCGATGCCGGTCTCCGGCTCCTCTTCTGAGTACGCGTTCCCTCCGATGTGGGAGCGGCGCTCCAGCACCAGAACCCGCTTGTCCAACTGGCTGGCCGCGCGCTCGGCGACCGTCAGCCCGAAGAACCCTGAGCCAACAATGATGAGATCGTATCCAGCGAAGTTCACAGCGGCGCAGCCTACCCGGGGCGGTCCCGGCCGTCACTAAAGGGTTCCGCTCCCGCTCGGCACCCACGGCGCGCCTCGCCGAGCAGGGACTCTCGGCGGAAACTAAACGCGGAACGGGGTCTAGATCGGCGAAGCGCAGGCACTGCGGTAGCGGAACGAGGACGACGTCCCCGTATACCCGGCCCGCCGGCAACACACCGGCGAACCCACCTGGAAGTCCCCGCGCAACGTCACCCATGCATCAGGGAGGCGCCCACCTCCGGGTGCCACCACGGTGCGGTTCACAGCGGTTCCCGCATTGAGTGGACCGAGATTACCTGGAACTCGACCGCGGGGTGTGATCGGATCTCTGTGGAGGACGCTGCCAGTTGGTGGCGGACAGCTCAACTCTGGCAGGTGCCGGTTGTGGTTCGGCTGGGCCACCCCTTTCCTTTATCGACTGGTTCCCGACAGTGCGCACAGCGAGTTTTTCCGCCAAGAATACGCTCTTTGAACGTGAGGGCTTTTGCCTTAGTCATTGTTGTCACCCTTATGTCAATTTTTCTTGTGGCTCGATGGTCAGCGATCGACCGCATGCGCTGGCTGTTGATTTCCTGCCTGTCGAGATATCGATCATCGGCGAGGGCTGTCCGTTGAAATAAAACAGGGTTAGGATGGGATACGTCAGTCCTTATCGAGAGTTCTCATGACGAGCCGCGACGCGTAGGAGGGCCGATGCGGTGCGGGCAGCTGGTCGCAGCAGCCACAGCCAGCGCTGGTGCAACTGGAGCGGCGCCCTCATCTACGCTGCCGTGGTGACCTCCTTTCGGTAGCGTGCGCAAATTCTACTGACAATTATATTCATCTGCGGACGTGAGGATATCGCTAGTCCGGGTGAGTTCTACGGACTCCTTGCGGGTACTTGGCAAGTTGTTAACGAGAACGCCGGACTTCGTTAACAACGGCAAACGCCAGATTGCGCACGAAGAGTCAGTTGCACGTGCAGATGCCGAAGAATAAGAGATAGACCTGAGTTCGCGGAGATTGTGGGTGTACTGTCGGGCAGCTGTCACGGGTTGCTGACTAGAGCGTCTCCGGCGTTTTGGCGTTCGACCCGTCAACGAAGAAGATTCGTTATGCCTGAAAAGTCCTCATTTTAACCAATTGGGGCGTCGGTAACAACGGTTCCCCGTTATCACGCCTGAGAGGTGCGCAGGGGACCGCATGTCTCGCCGTCAGACCACGCGTGGGCACAGTCCTGCCCGGTAGGAGCCGGCAGCTCACCACGCCTGGCATGCGGGAACGCCAACGTTCGCCCGGTGGCTGCGACCGATCCTCCGAGGTGTCGCCTGGGGCGACCAGGACCAAGCATCCCGTGCGCCTAGATCGGGCGGCTCTTGATGCTCCGGCGTCGGTCGTCCAGGTACAGTTGCTTGTGGAGATCGTGCCGTGACCGTCGTCATACGCCAGCGAGAACCGCTGGAACTGCATCAGGTGGACGACAATTCATGCTTGACTTGTGTCGCCGCGAACGTTCTGTACGTGTTAGAGGTCACCAATACCCTGGACACGCGGTGGGTTGATCGCGAGGTTGGCCGGGAGCCAGGCTGCGGAGCGCAGCGTGTCTGGGCCAGGCGTTTCCTGCTCCAGCAAGGCCTTTCCCTGCACATGGTGTGTGCCTACGAGCCTGAGCGGTTCCTGCAGGAGGGCTTCGATTACCTGAGGCGCTACTACCGCCAGGAGTGGGACTCGTCGTGGGACGAGTACTGGACACGGTATCGGCTGGATCGGCACCGCCGCGAGTGTCTGGCGGCGCGAGAGTTGAGCACCTTCGGCGCCAGATTGCGGACCGAGCACCGTCAGCCCACGCTCGCCGACATCTGCGGCGCCCTGAACCGCGGCTGCCTTGTGTGGGTCTCTGTCGACAACAACTGGGGCAAGGTCGACTGTCACGCGGTCCTGGTCTACGGCCAGCGGGGCAACGTGTTCGACGTCTACTCGCCGGAGGTCTCACGCAGCTGCCTGCAGCAGTACCACCGTCGGCGACTGGACCGGGTATGGCTGCGCAGCGAGGGCATGACCGCTGTGTGGCGCGGTGAGCCATGGCGTGGTGCAGGGGTAGCAATGACCACAGTGGGAGACGAGTAAGTGGACAAGTTCCATAACTACGCCCCCAGCTACCGGTGACGAGGTCGGGCTGCCCGACGAAGCGACGATGAACCGGCTGGCCGGGGAGTTCTTCTCGGCTTCCGCGCTGCCCGGGTTCGGCCAGTTCGAGCAAGGGTCTTCGTCACAGTCGCGCCGTGGTGGTTCGTGTTGGCAGCGGCGGAGTCTGGTAGGAAGGTCCCATGACGGGCGGCGCCGCCGGCAGCGGCGGCAGTGGCCTTGCGACCGACATCCGGGTCGGCCGCCATGAGGTCCTGATCGGCGGCCCGCACCAGTGCTCGACCTGTTCTCCAACCCGACACCGGTGAGCACCCGGCTTGTCACGGACTGACGGTCGGAGGTGACCCGGTGTCCTCCCTACCGGACCTGCTCATGTCTCGCTTTGGTGACGGCTTGGCGGTCGGCGCCGACCTGTCCGCGGCGGCGGAGTCCGCCGTCACGCAGGCCTTGGCTCCGCTGCGTGGGCAGCGCCCTGATCTGCTGTGCTTGTTCGTCTGCGGCGACGGTCCGGCGATGGTGGAATCGGCGGGCACCCGCGCCATGGAGGTGGCCGGGGCCCGCACCACCCTGGGCTGCGGTGCCGGTGGCGTGATCGGCGCCGGTCGAGGGGTGGAGCACGAACCCGCGGTCAGCGTGTTTGCCGCGTGCCTGCCCGGGGTCAGGTGCACACCGCTACATCTGGAGTTGGTGCGCACCCCCGACGGGGCTGTCGTTGTCGGCATGCCAGACCGGCGTGGCGACGACGCCGTCGCGGTGCTCCTCACCGATCCCTTCACCTTCCCCACCACGGACTTCGTGCAACGCTCCCACGATGACCTCAACGGTCTGCCATTGATCGGCGGCGTGGCCAGTGGTCCCCGCAGCGGGGGATCGGCCCGGCTGTTCCTGGACGGGCACGGCGTGCCGGCTGGTGCGGTAGGAGTGGTGCTCGGCGGTCCCGTCACAGCCCGCCCGGTGGTCAGCCAGGGTTGTCGCCCCTTCGGCCCCTCGATGACCGTCACCAAGGCCGAGGGCAACGTGCTGCTGGAGCTGGCTGGAATGCCCGCACTGGCCAAGCTTGAGCAGATCGTCGCCGGGCTCCCGGCCAGGGATCGATCAGCTGTCGTGCGTGGATTGCAGATCGGCCTCGCGATGGACGAGTACGCCGACGAGCACGAGCGTGGTGATTTTCTCATCCGCGGCGTCGTGGGTGCCGACCAGCAGCAAGGCGCGATCGCCATCGCAGACGTCGTGGACGTGGGTCGGACCGTCCGCTTCCAGGTGCGTGACGCGTCCGCCGCCGACGAGGACCTCAGGGAGTTGTTCATCCGATTCCGTGCGGAGGCCGGTCCGGTGGGCGGTGCGCTGCTGTTCTCCTGCAACGGCCGCGGCAAGACGATGTTCCCGAGCGCCGATCACGACGTACTGGCGGTGCGCGCTGGCCTCGACACCACCGGTGTGGCCGGGTTCTTCGCGGCCGGTGAGATCGGCCCCGTCGCGGGGCGCAACTACCTGCACGGCTTCACCGCGTCAATCCTGGTGTTCGGCGCCGGCAGCGCGGGCTGATCAGGAGGTGATGTCCTTGGTAGCGAAGCGCCACCACGCCGCAAGCCCGAAGACTGTGGCGTAGGACAGGCCGGAGAACGCGCCGCTGGCCAGGTGGGTCCAGTCGATGGGGGAGCCCAGTAGGTCGGCCCACGCCGAGTTGAATCTGGTGGGCAGATAGTCCCGCAGGTCGCCGAGCGCCTCGATGGTCCCCAGGATCTGGGACAGGATCGACACCATCACCGCGCCACCGACGGCCCCGAGCGGTGCGTCGGTGCTCACCGAGAGCAGCAGCGCCAGCCCAGCGACCCACGCCAGGTGCACCACCAGGTACACCGGGGCCAGCGCCAGCCGGCTCGCGGCGGGCAGGAAGTTCAGCGACTGGCCGGTGGGGGAGACCAGCTCCCCTGCCCCGTAGGCGACCACACCGACCGCCATCGCCACTGCGGGTAGCACTATCAGGGCACACGCTGACAGCAGTGCTGCCACCACCGCCTTGCGCCGCAGCAGGCGACCCCGGGGCACCGGGGCGGCCAGCAGGTAACGCAGGCTCGACCAGGACGCCTCGCTGGCCACCGTGTCGCCGAAGAACAGCGCCACCACCACAACCAGCAGGAAGCTCGCCGTCGAGAACAGGGTGAACACCACGAAGTTGAGCCCGCTGGAGGTGGCGAGGTTGACCAGCGTGGTACCCCCGCGGTTGCGGTTGTCCCGGCCAACCTTGAAGGCAAGCCAGAGCAGGAAGGGCAGCAGGGCGAGGAACCCCAGGGTGAGCACGGTCCGCCTGCGGCGTAGCTGGCGCACCAACTCCACCCGCAGCGGCAAGGTCGCCGCGGTCCGGTAGCCGGGCGCCGCTCCTTGGGTGGTCATTCGACGGCCTCCTGCGCCACCAGCTGCAGGAATGCTTCCTCCAGCCGGTGGCGCGCGGCCACCCCTTCGACCCCGATCCCGGCCTCGACCAGCGCGGAGACCGCGACCGCGCGGGGCAGCCCGTCGAGATGGGCGTGCACGACGTGACGCTGCACCCCCATCACGTCGACCCCATCCAGATCACTCAGCACCGCGGCGGCTTGCGCCGGGTCGTCCACGGTGAAGCTGACCGTGCCGGTGCCGGCGACAATCTCGGCGACGCTGCCGGCGGCCACCAGCCGGCCCCGGTGCATCACCACCACGTGGCTACAAGTCTGTTCCATCTCGGTGAGCAGGTGGCTGGAGACCAGCACCGTCGCGCCGCGGGCGGCGTAATCACGCAGCACCTCGCGCATGGCGTGAATCTGCGGGGGGTCCAGGCCGTTGGTCGGCTCGTCGAGCACCAGCAGATCCGGTTTTCCGAGCATGGCCTGGGCGATCGCCAGACGTTGTCGCATCCCGTGGCTGTAGGTGGCCACCCGCCGATGCACCGCATGGCCTAGTCGGGCGATGTCCAACGCCTCCTCGATGCCGGCATCCGCAGGGGGCCGACCGGTGGCCGCCCAGTACAGCCGGAGGTTGGCTGCCCCGGTCAGGTGCGGCAGGAATCCTGGACCCTCGACGAACGACCCGATCCGGGACAGCACCGGGGCACCGGCCGTGACCCGGTGCCCGAACGCCCGCAGCTCCCCGCCGGTCGGCCGGATGAGTCCCATCAGCATCCGCAGCACGGTCGTCTTGCCCGCCCCGTTAGGTCCCAGCAGGCCCAGCACCTGCCCGTGCTCCAGGCGGAAGGACAGGTCATCAACGGCGGTGGGGCCACCCGGATAGCGCTTGGTCAGGCCCGATACCACCAGCGGCACCTCGGCCAGTTCGGGATCGGCGTCATCGGCGTGCCGGCGGCGCAGCGTGGCGAACACCCCGAGCGCCATCATCAGCGCGGCTAGCCCACCCAGTCCAGCGAGCTGGACTACCGGAAGCGGCCCAGGTGCCTGCTCACCGGGCACGACCGGAACAGCCAGCCGCGCGTCTCCGGCCAGCGACACTAGGTACCCGGCGGGTTGCTGCGGCAGCGCGTAGCCACGGTCGGTGGTAGCCACCACGACCGCCAGCCGGTGTCCGGCCTGCACTGGTCGCACCACACCGGCCAGCGTCACGGTGAACTCCACGGGAGTGCCATCGGCGGGTAGCGGGCCGATCCGCACCGGGGCTACCGCGCCCCCGGGAAGCGTGCGGCGCCCGTCCGGTCCGGTGTCATAGAACTTGACGAACAGCACCGCCTCAGACGGTGGCGCGACGGTGGGAATAGGCGCGGCGGCCACCCGCAACCGGATCTGCGGCGCTCCGGTGACCTCCAGCGGCTCAACCAGCGGATCGGTGACAAATGTCGCGGCCTGCCCAGGTAGGTCTATTGCCCCCCCGTCGAGGTTTGCGGCGCCCTCGGGCAGAGCAGCGTTGAGTCCCGGCAGGCTGCTCAGCGCCGCCGGGCTGCCGCCGGGCGGGCGGAACACCCGCAGCGGTCCGCCGTGCAGAGCCAGCTCCCGGCGCTGCACCGGGACGCCGCCGAGCCCGGGATAGACCGGGGCGTGCACGGTGCGTGGGGCGAGGCCACGCCGGGTGCCGAAGATTTCCGGCACCTGGTAGTCGAACCCGGTCCCGGGATCCTTGCCGATCCGGTGAAGGTGGTAGTCGAACCAGTCACCGATCTGATCCTGCAGCGCCGCGCCGGGCGGGCCGCCGTCGTGGCCACCCGCGTACCAGACCACCTTCAGCGGGGCCCCCGCCGAGGCGAGCTGCCGGGCGGTGGCGTCGGCCTGGTCCAGCCCGAACAGCGTGTCGTGCTCGCCCTGGATGAGCAGGGTCGGCGCGGTGATGCTGCCGGCCACCGTGGCGGGCGACGAGCGGCGCAGCAGCGACACAATCTCCGGGGTGGGGCCGCCGGTGATAGCGGCCCGGAGGTAGGCTGCGCACACTTCTGGGCGCAACCGCCCGCACATCCCCGTCCCCGCCGGGCCTCCGCTGAAGAAGTAGCTCGTCCAGTCGCGCTTGAATACCCCGTCGGGGGCGAAGGCACCTGCCGCCGGAGTGCCGGCGGAGATGGGCGCTCGGCTCGCGGCGTTCGGGAACAGCGCCTGTGCCAGATCGTTCCAGGTGATCTCTACCGCCAGCGCGTCCACCCGGCGGTCGGTCCCGGCCAGCAGCAGGGCGAGTGCGCCACCGTAGGATGCGCCGGTGACACCGACTCTGGGATCGCCGGGCCCGTCGTGGACCACATCGGGCCGGGTGGCCAGCCAGTCCACCAGCGCCCGGGCGTCGGCCACCTCGTAATCGGGGGAGTCGAGTCCGATCGCTCCGGTGCTTGCGCCGAATCCCCGGGCGGTCCAGGTGAGCACGACGAACCCACGGCGGGCCAGCGCGGTCGCCTCGGCGCTGACCGAGTTCTTGCTGCCACCGAAGCCGTGGGCCACCAGGATGGCCGGAGCGGGGGTGACCGCCGGCCGGTACACCGTGGCGTCCAGGCGCACCCGCCCCGTCCCACCGGGTCCTTCCAGCACGTCGATCGTGACGTTTTCGCTTGTCACCGGCGGCGGACTAGGGGTCATCGTAGCGGCCAGCGCCACCCCTGTGCCCGCGACCAGAGCGGCGAGGAGCAGCAGGACGGGGGGTCGCCAGCGCAGCTGCGCCAGCTGGGGCAGCCGGGCCGTTCGGGGCACGCCACCGACGGTAGGTCACCGGGCTCCGGCGCAGCAGCCGTCTCAGCGGATTCTCAGCGCGCCATCCTGGTCAACGCTGCGAATCGTCCGGCGCGAATCGGATTGCGGACCGAGGATGGGGTGATGAGCGTTCGTCCGGAAGGCTCCGTCACCGCCTTGGCGGCTTACCCGCGGCGCTGGCGAGCTCTGGCGGTCACCCAGCTGGCGGGTTTCATGAGCCTGTTGGACGTCAGCATCGTCAACGTCGCGCTGCCCTCTATTCAGCGGAGCATGGATGCCTCGGTGGCGCAGGTGCAGTGGGTGGTGTCTGGCTACGCGCTCACCTTCGGACTGGTGCTGGTGGCGGGCGGGCGGCTGGGCGACGCCCTGGGCCGGCGGCGGATGTTCCTCGTCGCGCTGAGCGGATTCGTGGTGACCAGCGCGTTCTGCGGGGTGGCGCCCAACGTGGAGTTGCTGGTCGTGGCTCGGCTGCTGCAAGGAGTCGCTGCGGGGATGCTCACCCCGCAGAACTCGGGCCTGATCCAGGTGCTGTTCCACGGCGCGGAGCGCGGCAAGGCTTTCGGCATCTTCGGTGCCACGCTCGGATTGTCCACGGCGGTCGGACCGGTGCTCGGCGGTCTCATCCTCACCGCGGCGGGGGAGCGGGAGGGCTGGCGGTGGGTCTTCTATGTCAACGTCCCGATCGGCCTGATCGCACTGGTGGCGGCATGGCGCCTGGTGCCGTCCCGCCCACGCCGCGCCGCGCCGGTGGCAGCACACATCGACGTGGTGGGCGCGCTGCTGCTCGGCGCTGGCGTGCTGTGCCTGCTGCTACCACTGGTGCAGCTCGACAGCGGTGGGCTACGCCAGCTGTGGTGGCTATTCGGGCTGGCGCCGGTGCTGGTTACGCTATTCCTTCGCTGGGAGCAGCGGATGGTGCGGCGCGATCGGGCGCCGTTACTGGATACCCGGCTGTTGTCCGCCACCCGCGGCTACCCGGCGGGAGCCACCCTGGGGTTGGTGTACTTCGTCGGCTTCAGCGGGATCTGGCTGGTGTTTGCGCTGTACTTCCAGCGTGGGCTGGGGTACACGCCGCTGCAGTCCGGGCTCGCGGTGACGCCGTTCGCGCTCGGATCGGCGGTGTCAGCTGCGGTAGCCGGCCGACTGGTGACCAGATACGGCCGGTGGTTGACCGTGGTCGGCCTCAGCGGTGTCGCGCTCGGATTGGCCGGGACAGCCCTGGTGCTCTCTGCGGCACCCGTGGCGTCGGCCGGATGGATGGCGGCGCTGTCACTGCTCGTGGCGGGTATCGGTGGCGGTGCGGTGATCTCGCCGAACGTGACGCTGGCCCTGGAGTGCGTGCCACCCCCGATGGGTGGGGCTGCGGCTGGAGCGCTGCAGACCGGGCAGCGGATCGGATCCGCGATCGGGACGGCCGTGCTGGCGGCGGTGTTTTACAGCGTGGTGGCGCACAGTGGCCGTTACCAGAACGCGATCGCCGCAGCCCTGTTCACCGCGACGGGGTTTGTCTGCCTGGCTCTGCTGGTGGCCGTGCTGGAGTTGCGGATCCGCGCATCGCCATCATGCCGGGCGGAGCAGCGTCCGGTCTTCCTGGCGCACTATTCCCCAGGCGAGTAGCTGGCGCCCCAACTGGTTGACGTTGTCGCGACCGCTGATCCCGGTGACGCCGAATTCCTGCAGCTTCTTGCACCATCTCCCCACGCAGTCTTCGACGGCTTTGGCGGTGACCAGCTCCTCGTGAGGTCGTGCGGCGGATGCGTACTCGGCGGCCTCCCGGTTGCCGACCGCGTCGCCGGGATCGGGCAGCGCGAGGAACTTGGCCGCGAGCAACAACCGGTCGTGGCGGGTCGGCTCACGCAGCTGGACGGTGGAGGGATCATCGTGCTCCGGAACGCTTACCGCCGGCGGACGAGGGTCATCGACGCTGACCGAGAGCAGGTACCTCCCGGACGGCGCGCCGACCCTGATCGCCAGGCCGGGCGGGCTGACGGCCCACCGCGAGTCCGATGCGGTCCGCGGTGGTAGCGGGTTGGACACCCCCCGCACGATCACATCGAACGGGCGGCTGGTGCTGTCGTTGCAGACCACCCACAGACCTCCGCCGTATCGGATCGAGCCCACATGGCGGGAGATGTGCAGGTCAGGCCCCCCGTGCACGCTGTCGTGGCCGAACCGCAACGTGCGGTCGTGACCTCGCCCGAAGGTGAACGGGGGATTGGCCGGGCGCAGTACCGCAACTCGGCGGCCCAGGAAATGAACCGCCAGTCCACTCGACGGCTGGCGCGGCCCCACCATTGGCCTACGTTAATGCCGCATTGCCAGGGTTGGCCACCCGCGATGAGGGCTGCCCTCTAGCTAGGGTGGTGGTGTGGCGCTCTACTGATCCGCGCAGCATCGGCGAAGAACTGGAGATCTGCCATGCAGTCGAGTCTGCGGACGATTGAGACCAGGCGGGCGCCGCCTGGCCAGGCCGTGGGGAGGGTCCGCCCCTACGACTGGAACGCCACGCCCGGCAAGCTCTGGATGGCCCTGATCGTCCTCGTGCTCGGGGTGCTGCTCGCCGGCGGCGTCGGGGTCTACGCCGCGATCGACCGGATGAACACCACTCGCGACATCGCCGAGCATCTCGAACCGCTCAATACCGATGTCACCACGCTGTACCGGTCGCTGGCCGATGCGGACGCCACGGTGGCGGCTGGGTACTTGTCCGGCGGGGTGGAACCTACCGAGCTACGGACCCGCTATGACCGCGACGTGGTCGCCGCGACGGCGAGCCTGGCGCGGGCCGGCACCCAAGCCAGGGGAGAGGTGGTGACCGCGAAGCGGATCGCCGACATCACCACCCAGCTGCCGGCCTACACCGGTCTGGTCGAGCGGGCTCGGGCTAACAACCGGCAGGGTTTTGTGATCGGGGTGTCCTACCTCCGGCGCGCCTCGCAGCTGATGCAGAGCTCGATCCTGCCCGAGGCGGCGGAGCTGCAACAACGGCAGGCTGCGCGGCTCGACGACGCCTACCGGCGAGCCGGGTCGGTGCCGCTTGTCGCGCTTGTGGCCTGCGGGGTGAGTCTGGCAGGACTGATTTGGGCGCAGGTCTTCCTGCTCCAGCGGACACACCGGGTCTTCAACGTTGGCTTGGTCCTCGCCAGCGCGGCGGTGATCGCCGGCCTGGTGTGGTGGACAGTCGCGGGGGTGGCCTCGGCCGACTCGCTGGCGGGTGCGCTGGGACATAGCCAGTCGGTGTCCGACGCGCTGGCGCCGGCGCAGATCGCGGCGCTGCAGGCTCGGGCCTTCGAGAGCCTCGAGCTGGTAGATCGCAACGGTGGTGCCATCGAGCCGGACTTTAACGCCCGGATGCAACTGCTCGCACGGAACAATGGCACCGGCGGCGCGCTGGGCGCCGCCAAGCGGTTTGCCACTGACCAGCAGGGTAAGGCGCTGGTGCGGGCGGTGATTGACGCCGCCCGCGATTACGCCGCGGCACATCAGGAGGTCCGGCGGCTGGACGACGCCGGGGAGTACACCCAGGCGGTCGATACCGCAGTGAACACCCACCAGCCCAGTGCAGCCACGGCGTTCGACCGGCTCGACGCAGCGCTCAAGACCACCGTCGAGTACGAGCGCGGGGCCTTCGGGAAGGACATCGAGCGCGCCCGTGGCTGGCTTACCGGTCTGCCGATCGGTACCGGCACGTTGGCCCTCGTCTCGGCGGTCGGGGTGACCTTGGGTGTCTGGCAGCGGCTGGAGGAGTACCGGTGAGTACCCGGTTCGCGCTCGCCTGCTCAGCGCTGGCGGCCGTTGTGCTGGCCGCGACGGTCAGCGACCAGTGGTCGGACCATCCGGTCCCGGTCCCGGTCCCGGTGACGGCAAGCCCTGGACCTGCCACAGTCGTGCGTCCGGCGGCGGAGAGCTCACCCGGGCGGGCACCGGCCACACCAGACTGCACCCCGCAGAATCTCCGAGCCAGCCTGCGCCCGCGGGGCCCGCTGCCGGCCCCCGGTCAGATGCCCGCCGGGTCCACGATGGCCCGAATCGCGAAGCGGGGCTACCTGATCGTCGGCGTCCTCGAGGACGTCTCCCCGGTGGCCGTCCGAGACGTGAACTTGCGGCTGGAGGGATTCGACATCGACATCGCGCGGGACATCGCCGGGGCTATCTTCGGTGACCGCGAGCGAGTGGTGTTCCGGCCCCTGCCTGAGGCCGATCGGATCGGGACCGTGGAATCAGGCCAGGTTGACCTGGCGGTCGTCGCGGCGACCATCACCTGTCAGCGTCGTGAACTGGTGGATTTCAGCACCGTGTACTACGAGGTGGGGCAGCGGGTGCTGGTGAACCGTGGCTCAGGCATCACGGGCCTGGACGACCTGGGAGGCAAGCGTGTCTGCGCGGCCCGAGGTTCGACATCGCTGGGGAAGACCCTGGCCGCTCCCTCGAGGCCGGTCCCGGTCGGCATGGCCACCGAGACGGACTGCTTGATGCTACTCCAGCTCGGTGAGGTCGATGCGGTATCCACCGACGACATCCTGCTGGCCGGCATGGCCGCCCAGGACCCGCAGACCGAGATTGTCGGCCCGCGGTTCACCGACGAACCCTACGGGGTGGTGATCAACAAAAACACTTCGGACCTGGTGCGGTTCGTCAATGCGGTGCTCGAGCGTCGGGTTCAGGACGGCCGGTGGCGGGCCAGCTACGAGCACTGGCTGTCACCACTGGGCCCGCCACCATCACCGCCGACACCGCAATACCAGGACTGACGCATGACGGACTGCTCACAACCGGGATGCGGCGTGCGGATCGGGGATGGCGGCTACTGCACGCGGTGTGGAACCGCCGCAGAGCCGCCGACCACGCCCCCGGCGACCTCGGCGCAGACCGTCACGCCTCAGCGCACCATGCCCCAGCCGGCCACGCACCAGCCCACCGCACGGCCGGTGGCGTCGCGGGTCGTGGCCAGGAGCCCGCGACGAGCCTCACTGGTCACGCTGCCCGAGATGCCGCAAGGTGATCAGACGGCGCCAGTGCTCGATGACCCCCAGGTGCCCGAGCGCAAACGGTTCTGTCCGAATCCCGAGTGTCGCCACCAGGTTGGCCGGGCTCGCAATGGACGGCCCGGCCGGGTCGAGGGCTTCTGCTCGCGGTGTGGGACCAGGTACTCCTTCCGGCCGCCGCTGCAACCCGGGGTGCTGATCGGCGACGGCCAGTTCCAGGTGGAGGGCGCAATCAACCATGGCGGGCTCGGCTGGGTGTACCGGGCCTGGGATTGCCGGGTCCAACGCCGGGTGGTGCTCAAAGGTCTGATCGATCCCGACGACCCGGATAATCACCAGGCTGCGGTCGCTGAGCTGGCCGCGCTGGCCAAAGCCAACCACCCGAACATCGTCACCGTGCACACCGTGGTCCGGCATCCGCACCCGCTCACCGGGCGGGGTGTCGACTACATCGTGATGGAGTGCCTCAGCGGCAAATCACTCAAGCAGCTGTGCGAGGAGCGTCCGGACAGTGATCCTTACCTGCCGGTGGATCAGGTCTGCGGGTTTGCGCTGGAGGTGCTGGCCGCGCTGGGTCACCTGCATGAGCAGCGTGGCCTGCTGCACTGCGATGTGTCCGCGGACAACGTGATCCACTCCACGAGTGGTGTCAAGCTGATCGACCTCGGCGCGGTCCGCCGGATCAACGACAGGGACAATCTAATCTTATGGGGTAAGCCTGGTTATCAGGACCCGGCGATTACGACACACGGCCCGTCGGTCGCGACCGATCTCTACACCGTCGCGCGGATGATGGCGGTGCTCAGCTTCCCGTTCCCGGGATTTTTTGATGACGAGCCGATCCCGGGCCCGGATGAGGCGGAACTGCTCGCCCGGCACCCTTCCTTCGCCGGGCTGCTGCGCCGCGCGACCAACCCCGATCCGCACCGGCGATTCGCCTCTGCGGCGGACATGGCTGAGCAGTTGGAAGGTGTGCTGCGGGAGGTTCGCGCGGTGCGGGAGGGTCGGCCGTTCCCCGCCGCCTCGACCCTGTTCGGTCCGGAGCTGCGGGTGGTGGGGTCTGATCCGGACACTTTCCCCACCGTGGACCCGGATCCGGTTGCCGCAGCGCTGGCTCTGCCCGACCCGCAGGTGGATCCCGCCGATCCGCACGCCGGTCTGCTGGCCACGATCAGCGCCGAGAGTCCTGATGAGACCGAGCGGGTGCTTGCCGCGTTGGCGGACCCGTCGGTGGAGACGCGGCTGCGGGTGGTGCGCGCCCGGATCGAGCTGCGCCATCCCCACATTAGCGATGACCTCGACGCGCTGGCCGATCAACAGCCGGGGGACTGGCGGGCCGACTGGTTGCGGGGGCTCAACTCGCTGGTCAACGGCGACGTCGACGCCGCCCGGCAGCACGTCACCGCAGTGCTTGATGCCCTGCCGGGGGAGGCCGCGCCCAAGCTCGCACTGGCGCTGTGCGCGGCGCGCGAGGGTGCCCCCCAACTCGCCGCGCAGTACTACGCGACGGTATGGCGAACCGACCAGTCGTACGTGAGCGCCGCATTCGGGCTCGCCCGGGCCCGCTTCACCCTCGGTGACATTGCCGGCGCGGCCATCGCGCTGGAGACCGTACCGGCAAGCTCACGCTACGCCATCCCGGCCCAGCTGTGCGCGATCCTGGCCCGGGCCCGTGGATACACCGCCGGGCAGCCACCGGTCACCGACTTTTTCACTGCCGCCGAGCAACTGACCGCTCTGGAGCTTGACGAGCGGCGGCGGGAGCTTGCGATCGCGGAAGTGCTGGAAACCGTTCTGGGCTGGGAGCACGCAGGCCGACCGTGGCCAGCCGGGACAACCACACCGATCCCGGCCACCCTGCTCGGCCACCCGCTCACCAAGCGCGGCGTGCGGGATCGGCTGGAGTTCGCCTACCGCAAGCTCGCTCGACTAGCTCCCACCAGTGCACAGCGGATCATCTTCGTCGACAAGGCCAACGACCGCCGCAACCGGAGCTGGACATGAGCACCGACGCGATGGTCAGCCGGCGGGCAGTGTTGACTGCGGCCGTTGTCCTGGCCACCGCTGGTTGCGTGGATGCCACCAACTCCGGGTCGAGGCAGGAGCTGGTGTGGATCACTGGCGGGATCACCGCCGCCGACCAGGTTCCCGCCCAGGACGTCGCGAAGCGGTGGAATGAGCTGCACCCGACCGGACCGAAAATGCGGGTGGAGACATTGCCGCAGACCGCTGACGAGCAGCGCCAGGTGCTCGCGCTGGAGCTCGGCGCCGGCCTCAGGAACTTTGATATCTTCAACCTCGACGTGGCCTGGACCCCGGAGTTCGCCCAGCGTGGTTGGCTGGTGGACCTGCAGAACCTGCGTCCCGACATCGAGCAGACCTCGCTACCTGGCCCCCTGCGGACCGCCGTCTGGAAAGGGAAACTGTGGGCCGCGCCGTACGTCACCGACCCCGGGATCCTCTACTACCGATCGGACCTGGTGGGCAAGCCACCGACCACATGGGAGGAACTGATCGACGTCGGCCGCCGGGTCGGCGAGCAGAATGGCATTGCGCCATTCGTCGCCGACGGCAAGCAATATGAGGGGCTGGTGCTCCAGTACCTGGAGTATTTCTGGGATCTTGGCGGTGAGGTCTTCGGTCAGGATGGCCAGTCGGTGCGGTTCCAGCACGACCCGGCGGTGCAGGCCCTCGACTTCATGCGCAGAGCGTTCTTTGAGGGTGTGTACGCACCGGGGTTCAACATGATGGACGTCGAAGATGCCCGCATGACCTTCCAGTCTGGCGACGCTGTCTTCATGCGTTCGTGGCCGTATGCCTACCAGCAGATGAACGGCGGGGACACCGAAAGTCACATCGTGGGGAAGGTCGGTATCGCGCCGCTGCCGGCATTCAACGGCCATAGCTCGATCGCCGCGTTGGGCGGTCACCACCTCGCGGTGAGTCCATTCTCGCGCGACATCCCTGCGGCGACCGAGTTCGTCAGGTTCGCGTTGACTTCCCGGGATGTGCAATTGGGGTTGGCCCAGCAGCACTCGCTGCCTCCGACGCTCAGGGAGACATACCATGACTTGGCGGCTGACCCGATGATGGCGCTACTGGCCACGGTGTTGCCGACAGCCAAGCCACGGCCGGCCACGCCGGAGTGGAGCACGATCAGCAAGGAGATGCAGCAGCAGATCTTCGCCGCCTATACCGGCAATCAAGATCCGGAGGCGGCGGTTGCGGCGCTGCGGAGCTTCCTTGACGCCACCGTCACGGGAAGCTGACCGGATGCCCGGTCAGTGCTGTCGTCAGTGTGTCGAGCCGGTGGGCCGTGGGGACCGGTACTGTGAGCAATGCGGTGCATGGGTGGCGGATCTGTGGCGGGACCGGGTCGAACTCGACGTCGGGGTCGCCGCGGGGGTCAGTGATCGGGGCCGGCGGCATCATCGCAACGAGGACGCGCTAGCGCTGCGCGACGTCGGCCCCCACCTTGCCACCGGTCCCGGGTCGGCACAGCGCGGTGTCGCGGTGGCGATCGTCTGCGACGGTGTGTCGTCATCCGCTCGTTCCAGCGAGGCGTCCGAGACCGCCGCCGAGGTCGCCGCCGAGACGCTGGTGGCCGCCCTGAGCGCGGAGGACGGTCCCGCTGTCGCAACGCGGGCGGCCATCCACGCCGCGAATAGAGCGGTCGCCGAACTGGCCGACCCCGACGAGGCCGATCGCGACGTGGCCGATGGCAGTGCCCCAGCCTGCACGTTCGCCTCCGCCATCGTCACCGATGACGCGATCACAGTCGGCTGGGTGGGAGACAGCCGGGCCTACTGGATACCGCAGAGGCACACCGGCTCGGCGCCGACTCGACTCACCAGGGACGACTCCTGGCTGGCGCAGACGTTAGCAGCCGGAGCGCTCAGTCCAGCCCAGGCTGCCGCTGACCGGCGCGCGCACGCCATCACCGCGTGGCTGGGTGACGAGGCCGATCAGGTCGCCCCCCATGTCGTCACGATCGAGCCTGAGGGACCCGGCGTGGTCGTGGTCTGCACCGACGGGCTGTGGAACTACCTTGACACCGTTGACGAACTCTCGGCGGCGCTTCCGGCCGATGCGCTCGAAGCCCCGCTCAACGCGGCGCGCCGGCTCGTCGAGATCGCGCTACACCGCGGTGGCCGCGACAACATCACGGTTGCCGTACTCCCGTTCGTCAGCCATCCGGCCAGCGGACCAACCTAGCGGCACGTTCGCCGGTCCATCCCGACCGGGGCCGGACGGCGGCGTCCAGGGCTGCGCGCATCTGGGCGATCGGCGCGCAGCGACCGGTCATCAGTTCAACCTGCGCGACGGCTTGGTGCAACAGGACCGCCAGACCGCTGACGGTGCGGCATCCCGCGCCGATCGCGGAAGCGGCCAGCGGCGTGGGCCACGGCGTGTAGACGACGTCGAGCACCACCGGCCGGGTCACCCACGGCTGAGCGCCCCACTGCTCGCTCAGCGTGTCGGCGGCGCCAGGAGGCAGGGTTGAGATGACGACGTCGGCCTCAGGCAGCCCCGCGCCGGGTAACCCGCCGGAGATCATTGGCTGGACACCGAGCCGGTCGGCCGCCGCGCCGAGGTCCGTCGTTCTCGCCGGATCCCGCACGAGAACGGTCGGCGCGCGCTCCCCCAACTCGCGCAGTGCGGCGAGCGCGGCTTGGGCGGTGCCGCCGGCCCCGAGGATCACCGCGGCGCTGATCTGGTTGACCCCCGCTTCGCGCAGCGCGGCGAGGATTCCGGCCACGTCGGTGTTCTCGGCCCGACGAGGGTCACCTGGCTGCCCGAGCACCAGGGTGTTCGCCGCGCCGACCGCGCTGGCCAGCGGGGAGATCTCATCAACGACGGTCAAGGCCGCCCGTTTGAGCGGCATCGTCAGCGACAGGCCGGCCCATTCCGGACCGAGCCGCTCGACGAAGGTGGGCAGACCCGCCTCGTCGCAGTCGAACGCCTCGTAGCGCCAGTTGGTCAGGCCCAGCGCCACGTAGGCAGCGCGGTGCAGCGTCGGCGACAGTGAGTGCCGGATCGGAGAGCCCAGCACCGCCGCCCGCCGCCTCGTCAACCCGCTGTCCGACCCGTTAGCCGCCACGGACCGATTTCCTACGCTGTACACCTAGTGTTCACCACCGTATCGGTATCAGGGAAACAGCCAACATCGCTCGCCTACAGTACTTGCACGAGGCGTTTTCCGTCTGTTATTGAGATCTCACGGAGTATGTCCGTGTCTGCGGTCAGTAACTGTTGGGCATTCAACGTCGTCCATACCAGTAGGAGGGTGACCGATGGAACACCCGAGCTGGACGTCGGAGGACCTGGACATCGAGCGTCCCAGCCCGGCTCGGGTGTATGACTACTACCTCGGTGGCTCGCACAACTTCGTCGTGGACCGGCGGCTGGCCCGTCAGGCGATGGACCTGTGGCCGGAACTGCCTCTGATCATGCAGGCCAACCGGGCGTTCCTGCGCCGCTCGGTGCGCTATCTGGTCCGGCAGGGCATCACCCAGTTCCTGGACATCGGCTCCGGTATCCCCACCGAGGGAAACGTGCACGAGGTCGCTCAGGCCGCCTCGCCCCTGTCCCGGGTTGTCTACGTGGATATCGATCCCGTGGCCGTCGCGCACAGCCGGGCCATGCTGGCCGGAAATCCGCTGGCCGACATCATCCGGGCCGACCTGCGCAATGTGACGGCGATCTTCGATGACCCACGGGCCCGGCAACTGCTTGACCCGAGCCAGCCGATGGGCGTGCTCATGGTGGCGATGCTGCACTTCGTCCCGGATGAGGCGGATCCAGCGAACATCGTCGCTCGGTACCGCCAGATGATGGCGCCCGGAAGCTATCTGGTTGTCTCGCACGCCACTCACGAGGGCCGCCCCGATCAGGCTGGGCCGCACACCGAGCTCTACCGGCGCGCTGGCGCGCCGCTGACCATGCGTTCGCGGCTGGAGGTCGAGGCGTTATTCGACGGGTTCGAACTGGTGCCCCCCGGAGTGGTGTTCCTGCCGCTATGGCGTCCGGACTCGCCGGCCGACGTCGATGACCATCCCGAGCAGTTTAGCGGCTACGCGGTGGTAGGCCGGCGAGAATGACCCACGTTGATCACGAGGAGTTCGCCCGGCGTTGGGCCGAGGCGATCGTCGGCACGAGCTACGTGCCGATCGGACGCCGGGTGCTCGCCAGACACCTGCTCGGGCTCACCCAACGACTGGTCGAGGCGGTGCTGGCTGTCGAGTTCGACCCGTCGGTCGGGCGCCAGGTCGGCATCGACATGGTCGCGGCGCATTTCACCGGCACCGAGACGCTCAGAGAGACCCTTGCGCTGATCGCCGAGGGGTTGCCTGGCCTGCTGGGCTCAGCTCCACCGGGAGTCGACGCCACCGGTCGGGTTGCTCAGTTGGTCGCCAGTTTGGCCGCCGGCTATGCCGGTGCGTTGCGTGAGCGCAGCCTTGATGAGCAGGACGCGATCTATCGCGCTGGGTTGCGGGCGCGCAGGCAGGCCGAACAGGCGCTGGCGGACAGCGAGGCGAAGTTCCGCACGCTGTTCACCGAGGCGGTGATCGGGATCGGGATCGCCGACCTGGAGGGCAATGTCACCGACGCCAATCCGGCGCTGCTGCGGATGTTCGGCTACACCCTGGAGGAGTTCACCCAGATCAACGTCGTCCGCGCGATGGCCCACCCGGATGACGCCGCCAGCATATGGGAAACCTACGATGAGTTGATCCGCGGCGAGCGGGACCACTTCCGCCTGGAGAAGCGGTACTACCGTCGCGACGGCGGTGAGATCTGGACTGACCTGACGGTGTCGCTGGTGCGCGACGAGGCTGGAGCACCCGCTTACCAGGTGGCGCTGCTGGAGGACGTGTCCGAACGGCGTCGCCTGCAGGAGAAATTGGAGTATCAGGCCTACCACGACCCGCTGACGGCGTTGGCCAACCGGGCGATGGTCACCGAACGGTTGGGGCAGATATTCGCCGGGCCGGCGGGTCAGCGCCGGGTTGGGCTGTGCTTCCTGGACTTGGACGGGTTCAAAGTGGTCAATGACAGCCTGGGTCACGACGTCGGTGATCAGCTGCTGAAAACCGTGGCGTCGCGGCTGACCCGCTGCTGCGGTGTGGGGCAGTTGGTGGCTCGGATGGGTGGCGACGAATTCGTGATCATCGTTGAGAATACCGCCGGAGATGCGGATATGGTCGCACTGGCCGATAAGGTCCTGGTCGCCATGGCCGAACCGGTTCGAGTCGTCGATCACGAACTGAACGTGACGGCGAGCATCGGTGTCGTTGAGCGGCTGGTGGCCGATACCAACCCGGAGGACCTTTTTCAGGCTGCCGACATCACCATGTACCGGGCGAAAGCGGGCGGTAAGGCCCGCTACGCGATGTACGATCAGCACCGCAACGACGACGAGGTGGTCCGTTCCACGCTGTCCGCCACGATGCTGGCCGCAGTGGAGCGCGGCGAGTTCTTCCTCGAGTATCAGCCGCTGGTCGCTCTGGCGGATCGCTCGCTGTGCGGCGTGGAGGCGCTGGTGCGGTGGCGTCACCCGACATTCGGCGTGCTCGGACCCGAACGGTTCATCGACCTCGCCGAGGAGAGCGGGTCGATCGTGCGGCTCGGGCATTGGGTGCTGACCCGAGCGTGCGAGCAGGCCCGGGCCTGGCGGGACGCCTTTGGTGATGCCGCGCCGTTCGTCAGCGTCAACCTCGCGCCCCGGCAGCTCCACGAGCCCGCTCTGGTCACCGACGTCGCGAAGATCCTCCTCGATAACGGGCTCGAGCCGTCCAGCCTGCAACTCGAGCTCACCGAGCAGGCTCTGATGGGCGATGAGGCGGGCCCGCTCACAGTGCTGACGAAGCTGCACGGGCTGGGAGTGCGAATCGCGCTCGACGACTTCGGCACCGGCTACTGGAACCTTCCTGACCTGCGCCGGCTGCCTTTGCACGAGCTCAAGCTGGCGGCTTCGTTCGCGATGGGTTTGCAATCTCCGTCCCATCTCGTAGATCAGCGGATCGTGGCGGCGCTGGTGGATCTGGCGCACGCCTTGGAGCTGACGGTCACCGCGGAAGGCATCGAGACGCCCACCCAGTGTGAGCGGTTCCGGGTGGTGAGGTGCGACGCTGGTCAGGGGTCGTTGTTCGCCCCACCCGGTGCTGCTGAGCAGATCGATGCCTTGCTGCGGGCCGCCAGCCCGCTCTGTGAGGCCAACGGGGAGGTGCTATGACAACGGTTGACACTGCGGTTGCGCTGCTGCGCCTGGTCGTGGGGCTCACTCTGGTCGTTTTTCGTATTCAAGGACGGCTATGAGTACGTCCTCATGATCGGTGTGGTGTGTGCGGTGATCGGGTTGCTCGGTCCGGGTACCGCCTCGGTTAACCGGCTGCTCGGTATCGACGTCGCGGGTGCGATAGGGCTGGTTATCGTGGTCGGGTTGGGTGTCCTCGGGGCCGCGGTGCTGCTCGTCGCCACCTGGCGGCCTGCGCGCTCACCGAGCAGCTGACCACATCCCTGTGCCCGGCCCGGTGCGGGCGCGCAACCGAACCGGCGCCCAGGCGTCTGCTTACTAAGGCTACCGCTTGGGCCACCGGCTGAACGATTGCGTAGCGTTGACGATTGTGCGCGCTGCGTGTTCACTCATGGGGTGCGCCCCGACATGCCGGACACAGGGGAGGACTTATGACTCGACGAGGTGTGCTGACTGGTCTGCTACTCAGCGGACTGATCGCTGGTGGCTCGCTGGTCGCCATGCCAGCGAGTGCGGAACCGGCGCCTGTTCCGCTGTCGCCATCGCTGGTCGGGCAGCTGCTGTCGGCGACCTCCGGCCGGATGCCGGTGATGGTGCATGGAGCGACGCTCACGGACGCCGAGCGGGCGGTCGCTGCCACCGGGATGCAACGGGTCACCACCTTCCGTAAGATCGGGGTGGTGGTCGCGCGGGGGACCAAGCAACAGGTCGAGGCGGCCCGCACTCAACCTGGTGTGACCTACCTCGAGGGTGACCAGCCCATCGCGGTGCACGCGGCCACCCCTGCGGTGCCCACTCGCTCCACCTCATTGGTGGCGACCCGTGGCCTGGAGGCCAGGCAGACGCTGTTCGGGGCGAATGGTGCGGCACTGGACGGCAGCGGCGTCAGCATCGCGGTGATCGATTCCGGGATCGACCCCACTCACCCCGCATTCGCCGGCGGCAAAGTCGTGCGCAGTGTGAAGAGCGTGTGCCCGGACGAGTCCAACACGGACACCAATTGCATCGTGGATGTGCCTACCGGTGTTGACACCGATACGCTGTCCCTTGGCGGCCACGGCAGCCACGTGTCCAGCATCGCCGCGGGTCGCAGCGTTACCCTCAGCGACGGCACCACGGTGTCCGGTGCCGCGCCCGAAGCCAAGATTGTCTCGTTGTCTACTGGCGCGGCCGTGGTGATCGTCAGCGCGGACTCATCGTTGAACTGGGTGCTGGAGCACCACGCCGCGCCGTGTGGAGAGGCAGTGCCGGTCGCGCAATGCCCGCCGATCAGGGTGGTGAACAACTCTTATGGCCCGCAGGGTGGGGGCAAGTTCGATCCGAATTCGGCGACCGTCAAGCTTCAGCGGCAGCTCGTTCGGGAGGGCGTGGTGATGGTCTGGGCTGCTGGCAATGAGGGGGGTGATGGGTCGAAGAGCCTCACTAACCCGCCGGCGCAGGACCCGACTGGGGGGGTTATTTCGGTGGCCTCCTACAATGACCAAAGTACTGGAACTCGTACGGGTCCGGTATCCAGCTTTTCCTCGCGCGGCGTCAAGACCGACCCGTCAACCTGGCCGGACATCTCCGCACCGGGAGAGAAGATCGTCGGTGCCTGTCGCGCCTACCTGCCGATCTGCTCCACCGGGCTCAAGCCGCAGAACGGTCCCGGAATTCTCGATGTGGGTAGTTACAACACTCTCAGCGGTACGTCGATGGCTGCTCCGCAGATCACCGGGATCGTGGCTTTGCTCTTCCAGGCCGACCCTGCCGCGACGCCCGCTGAGATCGAGAACGTCTTGAAATCGACTGCCTTGCGTTATTCCAACGGCGCGCCTTATCAGCAGGTGGGCGAGTACTGGACATCGTTCGACAAGGGTGCCGGGTTGGTCGACACGGTGGCTGCCTCCAAAGCGCTGGGGGCCCATACCCACTAACCTATGGCGCGACACACGGTGGCTGCTGGCGTACCAGCGGCCAGGCAGGCACAATGTGTCACGGTGCGCCTCAGGTGATCACGAGGACGTAGGGGAAGACGCTCCTCGTCGATCAGCGGAGGCACCACATGAGCACCAGTGGGATGATCTACGTCCACTCGTCGCCGTCTGCGGTATGTCCGCACGTCGAGTGGGCGGTAGCGGGCGTGCTGCAGGCCAGGGCGAACCTACAGTGGACTGCGCAGGTGGCGGCACCTGGTCAGCTGCGGGCCGAATGCGACTGGTCCGGCAAGCCGGGTACTGCGGCGGCCTTGGTGGGGGCGCTGCGGGCATGGCCGATGCTGCGCTTCGAGGTCACCGAGGAACCCAGCCCTGGGCTGGATGGCGAGCGGTTCTGTTTCGTCCCTGGGCTCGGTTTGTGGCGTGCCCGCACGAGCGCCAACGGCGACATCGTGGTCGGTGAGGACCAGCTACGGGCGCTGGCCGCCACTGCCCGCGACTCGGAGTCCTTTGCGCACCAACTTGACCAACTCCTCGGCGCGACCTGGGACGACGCGCTGGAGCCCTTCCGTTGCGCCGCCGACGGCGCCCCGGTGACCTGGCTGCATCGCGTGGGCTGATGGCCTGGAACGCGACGAGGGCGGTGAGATCGAGAGTGCTCATGCTGTCGCGGGTCATGGCGGCACCGAAATTCAGGTGCAGTGGCCGGTAGTATGGGTCCGTGGTCGCGACAAGCTGATGTGCTGCCTTCCCCGTGCGCTACGGCGCGTGGGGAGTTGATTCCTGCCGGCGACCACCTTGGGAGTCCCTTCACTGTGATCACAGCTACCGACCTTGAACTGCGCGCTGGATCTCGGACCCTGCTGTCCGGAGCCACCCTGCGGGTGCAGCCCGGCGACCGGATCGGCCTGGTCGGCCGCAACGGCGCCGGCAAAACCACCACGCTGCGGGTACTGGCTGGCCAGTGCCCGCCCTACGCGGGTCAGGTCCGCCACACCGGGGAGTTGGGTTACCTGCCGCAGGATCCCCGCGAGGGTGATCTGTCGGTCTCGGCCAGGGACCGGGTGCTCTCCGCTCGCGGACTTGACCAGTTGCTGCATGAGATGGAGAAGTCTCAGTCGGAGATGGCGGAGCTGGCCGATCGCGACGAGCAAAGCCGGGCGGTGCGCCGTTACAGCCACCTGGAAGACCGGTTCTCCGCGCTGGGCGGCTACGCCGCCGAGAGCGAGGCGGCGCGGATCTGCGCCAGCCTCGGGCTGCCCGACCGGGTGCTGGCCCAACCACTACGCACGCTGTCCGGCGGCCAGCGGCGCCGGGTCGAGCTGGCCCGGATCCTGTTCGGCGCCTCGGATGGCTCGGGCGGACGCTCACACACCACGCTGCTGCTCGATGAGCCGACCAACCACCTCGACGCCGATTCGATCACCTGGTTGCGCGATTTCTTGACAGCGCACGATGGTGGCCTAGTCGTGATCAGCCACGACACCGATCTGCTCGCCACCGTGGTGAACAAGGTCTGGTTCCTTGACGCGATACGCGGCGTGGCCGACATCTACAACCTGGGCTGGCAGCGCTACCTGGACGCCCGCGCCGCCGACGAGAAGCGGCGGCGCCGGGAACGCGCCAACGCGGAGAAGAAGGCCACCGCCCTGATAGCCCAGGCCGACCGGATGCGAGCCAAGGCCACCAAGGCGGTCGCCGCGCATAACATGGAGCGGCGAGCCGCTAGGTTGCTGGCCGGCGCGGAGACTGAGCAACGCGCCGAGCGGGTGGCCCGGATCCGCTTCCCGCAGCCCGCTGCCTGCGGGCGAACCCCGCTGACCGCGAGCGGGTTGGGCAAGTCCTACGGCTCGTTGGAGGTCTTCAGCGGGGTGGAACTTGCGATCGACCGGGGCAGCCGAGTGGTGATCCTCGGTCTCAACGGCGCCGGGAAAACCACCCTGCTGCGGCTGCTCGGCGGGATGGAGGCCCCCGATGCTGGCCAAGTCGAGGCCGGGCACGGGCTGCGAGTGGGATACTTCGCCCAGGAGCATGACACGCTGGACCTCGATGCGACGGTGTGGGAGAACCTCCGGCACGCCGCGCCGGATGCCGCCGAGCAGCAACTGCGCACCCTGTTGGGTGCCTTCCTCTTCCGTGGCGAGCAACTGGACCAGCTGGCCGGCACCCTGTCCGGTGGTGAGAAGACCCGGCTGGCGCTGGCTGCGCTGGTGTCCTCCGCAGCCAATGTGCTGCTGCTCGACGAGCCGACCAACAATCTCGACCCGGTGTCCCGGGAGCGGGTGCTCGATGCGCTGCACCACTACTCCGGTGCGGTGGTGCTGGTAACCCACGACCCTGGAGCCGCGCAGGCGCTCGGGCCCGAGCGGGTGATCCTGCTGCCGGATGGCACCGAGGATCACTGGAGCGCGGACTACCTTGACTTGGTGCAGCTCGCCTGACCGGCAACGGCCTGCTCGGTGCACTTGGTCCCGTCACAGATACCGCTCACAGATCCACCCGGAGATCGTCTAGCGGAGATCGCTAACCTGGTCGATCATTGCCGCAAGGGCCGTGACCGGCTCTTCTAGTATCGGAAGGAAGGCGTTTCGAGGTGGCCGACCTGAAAAAGGGCAGCCGGATCACTGGCGTTGCCCGGGACAAGCTCGCAGCGGAGCTGAAGAAGAAGTACGAGAAGGGCGCCAGCATCCGGGCGCTCGCTGAGTTGAACCGGACGGTCGTACGGCTTCGTGCACCGCGTGCTCTCGGAGTCCGGCGTGACGCTGCGTGGTCGCGGCGGCGCGACCCGCGCGAAGAAGAAGTAGACCCGCTTCGGACTGCACCAGGCGCTGAGCGCGACGGTCAGTGCGCCTAGCGCTACTGCCGCCTGGGCTCCACGCTCACGTGTGACTAATGTCTGCCCCCGGGGCGGGCGGAGGCTCCTGGCGGCCCGGGGGCCACAACCGCCCCGGGCCGTCAGGGGCGCGGTGCAGGGCGGCCAGCGGGGTTGTGTGTACCCGGTACTGAGCGTAACGGCCCGCGCCCGCCGGGCGATTGTCCCTCGGGGTGGTCCGCCGCACGTCTACAGTGACGATCGGCTACGGGGACCTCACCCAGTGTCGCCTCCACCCAGGGTGGCGAGCCTGCGGCACGTCCGGCTGTCGCATGCCCGCAGCCATCAGCGATGAGACCGAGAGGGCCTTATGACGGAACTGGACGGGCACAGGACGCGCGGCCTGGCACTGTGCCTAGCCGCTCGCGTTGGCATGGTGGTCACGGTGCTGACAGCTGCCGCTTCGCCGGCGGCCGCTAGCCAGCTCACAGTCTCGGGTGGCAGCAACGAGCGCTCAGCCCAGGCGCCGCTCGGCTACGCCGTGGACTACGCCGCCTTGGGTGACTCTTACTCCTCTGGGGTTGGCGCGCCGCCCTATGAGCTCGACACGGCCTGCCAGCGCAGCTCGCGGAGCTATGTGCCGCTGTGGGCTGCGGAGCACCACCCCACCAGCTTCGAGTTCGTGGCCTGCTCCGGGGCCAAGACCGCCGATGTGCTCGCCACCCAGATCTCTGCTCTGCAGAGCGGCACCGGCTTGGTGACGATCACCATCGGTGGCAACGACGCGGGGTTCGGGCCCGTGTTACAGACCTGCACGGCCGCGAGGAGCGACCGCACCTGCGCCGCTGCGGTTGACGTCGCGGAAGCTTTCGAGCGCTCCGTGCTGCCTGGCCGGCTGACCCGCACCTACGCCGCGATTCGCCGCGCCGCGCCGCAGGCCCGGGTGATCGTGCTGGGCTATCCGCGGCTATTTGACCTCGTGCCGAGCTGTCCTGACCCGCACGCGCCGAACCTGACTCGCCGGACGAAAATTAACCACGGTGCCGACGTGCTCGACGAGGTCATCCAGCATGCCGTCAGCCGGCAGTCCGGATTCAGCTTCACCGACGTCCGGGACCGGTTCACCGGCCACGGGGTGTGCTCGGCCGACCCGTGGATCAACGGTCCCAGCGTTCCCGCGTTCGTCGGGCCTTACCACCCCACTCAGGCGGGCTACCGCGATGGCTACCTGTCCGCGCTGGATGCCGCGACCGCGCGCGGCGCCGCTGCGGCTTGAGCCAGACCTCAGCGGCGCGGGTGCGGAGGATACTTCAGGCGTGCCGTAGCCGGTCGCTGCGCGCATAACCCCGGCGTACTTATTCACGGCCGGTTAACGCTGCGGGCCTCGTGGTAACTAGGTAGCGTGACGTGGGCACGTCTGGTCGATTCACCGGAGGTGGGGCGTGATGCTAGAGGCACCGCTACCCTGGGCGTCGTCGGCGGTCGCACCGCCGACGGTGCTGCGCAGTCGGGTAGAGGCCGAAGTGTACGTAGCTTCGGTCTGTTTCAAACACGGGCCGCCCACGCTGCTCGGCGCCGAGCTTGAGTGGGTGGTGCAGCACTCCGGGAACCCTTATCGCCCGTTGCAGGCCCGCTACCTCGCCGACGCGCTCGGCGCGCACGTCCCGCGTTCTCTCGTCCCCGACAGCTCCCAGACCCCTCTTCCCCAGGGCTCCTCCGTTACGGTCGAACCCGGTGGCCAGCTCAAGATCTCCAGCCCGCCCTGCTCCTCGCTGACCGAGCTCATCGCCACCGTGGACAGCGATACCGCCGCGCTGACCGATCTGCTTGATCCCGCCGGTCTGGTCCTCACCGGTTCGGGTTCCGACCCGCATCGGCCCGCACGCCGGCTGGTCGACATCCCCCGCTACGCCGCAATGGAGGCTGCCTTCGACCGGATCGGCCCGATGGGCCGGGTCATGATGTGTTCCACCGCCGCGGTGCAGGTGTGCCTGGATGCTGGCACCTCCGCCGAGGTGGCGCTGCGCTGGGCGGCGCTCCACGATCTTGGGCCGGTGCTGCTGGCCGCGTTCGCCAACTCGCCCTGGTTGGGTGGCCGGCACACGGGCTGGGCATCCTCCCGGATGCAGGCCTGGTTCGAGCTGGATCCAGCCCGCACCTGGCTCAGCCGGGTGCACTGGGATCTGGCTGCGGACTGGGACCTAGAAGCGGCCTGGGCCCGCCGGGCGCTGGACACCCCCTTGCTGTGCCGGCGCCGCCCCTGGGGTCAGTGGGACGTGCCAAGCGGGGTCACCTTCGCCGACTGGCTGGCCGGGGCGCTGCCCGGTCGCCCCAGTACCGCCGATCTGGACTACCACCTGACCACGTTGTTCCCGCCGGTCCGGCCGCAGGGCTACTTTGAGGTTCGTTACCTGGACACCCAGCCAGTGGGGCAGTGGCTGGTACCGGTGGCGGTACTGGCCGCCCTGCTTGCCGATCCCACGGTCACCGCCGCCGCCCGGGACGCCTGCGCGCCCACCGTCGGGCGGTGGGTGCAAGCAGCCCACCATGGCCTGCGCGACGACACGCTCGCCGCAGCCGCAATCGCGGTGTTCGAGCTGGCCTGCCACGCCCTGCCCGCGCTGGACGTCCCAGCCGAGGTGCAGCTGCTCGTGGAGGAGATCACCGAGCACCGGGTCCGGCGCGGTCGCTGCCCAGCAGACGATCTCGCCTGTGCTATGGCCGGCTCCGTAACGGAACGTGACCGGCCGGACTTTAACGGAGGACATCCGCTGTGAGCATGCCGATCACCGAGCTGGGCACCACCGCCCTGCGCGACCATCTCGCCGCCGAGCTCACGCGCGCCCGCGCCCGCAGCGCGGCGCTGACCGATGCGGTCGATGACAGCGAGCTGGTCCGCCAACACTCCCGCATCATGTCCCCGCTGGTCTGGGACTTCGCTCACATCGGCAACCAGGAGGAGCTCTGGCTGGTCCGCGACGTGGGCGGGCGCGACCCCGTCCGGGCCGACATCGACCACCTCTACGACGCGTTCAAGCACCCCCGCCCGAACCGGCCCGCGCTGCCACTGCTCGACCCGACCGAGACCCGACGGTATCTGGGCGAGGTTCGCAGCAAGGTCCTCGACGTGCTGGACCGCGCCCCGCTGACGGGCCGCAAGCTGGTCGAGCACGGATTCGCCTTCGGGATGATCGTGCAGCACGAGCAGCAGCACGCCGAGACGATGCTGGCTACTCACCAGCTTCGGGCCGGGCCGGCTACGTTGCACGCCCCCGCTCCCCAGCCGGAGCGCTCCACGGACCTGCCCGCCGAGGTGCTGGTGCCCGCTGGCGAGTTCACCATGGGCACGTCTACCGAGCCGTGGGCTTTGGACAACGAGCGCCCCGCGTATCGGGCCTGCACCGGCGCGTACTGGTTGGACACCACCCCGGTGACCAACCGCGACTACCAGCGATTCCTGGCCGACGGTGGCTACGACGACCCGCGGTGGTGGAGCGAGCGGGGCTGGGCGCACCGCTGCGTTGCGGGCCTGACGGCCCCGCAGTTCTGGTACCTCGACGGTGGGTCCTGGTGGCGCACCCGGTTCGGCATCACCGAGCCGGTACCGCCCGACGAGCCCGTCGTGCACGTCAACTTCTTCGAGGCGCAGGCCTATGCGGCGTGGGCGGGCAAACGCTTGCCCACCGAGGTCGAGTGGGAGAAGGCCGCCCGGTTCGACCCCGCCACTGGGCACTCCCGCCGCTTTCCCTGGGGTGATGGGGATCCCACCCCGGCGCACGCCAATCTGGGGCAGCGGCACCTGCAGCCCGCTCCCGCGGGTGGCTACCCGGCCGGCGCGTCCCCGCTGGGCGTGCACCAGCTGATCGGCGACGTCTGGGAGTGGACGTCCTCGGAGTTCTCCGGCTACCCGGGTTTCGCGCCGTTCCCGTACCGGGAGTACTCCGAGGTGTTCATCGGCGGGGACCACCGGATGCTGCGCGGCGGTTCGTTCGGCACCGATGCAGCTGCCTGCCGGGGCACCTTCCGCAACTGGGACCACCCGGTGCGCCGACAGATCTTCACCGGTTTTCGTTGCGCGCGGAACGCAGGCCCCGAAGACTGCACCCCCGCAGGCCACCCTGAACAGAACACCGGCGTCGGCTGAACCACGTGTGTCAACACCTGGCCTACCTCGGGCCGCTGCGGGACCTCGCGACGCTGCTGCTGGACCCGCCACACTCGCTGCTGCGGCAGAGCTATGCGCCGGCCGACATGCGTGGCGGCGGCACGATCAACGCAGACGGGTTCGGCGCAGGCTGGTACCCCGACGGCGCGAGGACGCCGATCCGGTACCGGCGGGCGGTCCCGATCTGGACCGACGCGACGTTCGCCGCGCTGGCCCGCGAGGTGCGCAGCGGCGCGGTGCTCGCCGCGGTGCGATCGGCCACGGTCGGGATGCCGGTGATGGAAACCGCCTGTGCCCCGTTTTCCACCGGCCGCTGGCTGTTCAGCCACAACGGCGTGGTCGCCGGGTGGCCGGACAGCGTGGCGGCGCTGGCCAGCCGTTTGCCGATGGCTGAACTGCTCACCCTCGAAGCACCCACCGATTCCGCGCTGCTGTGGGCGCTGGTCCGCCATCAGCTGGCGTCCGGTGCTTCGCTCGGCTGCGCGCTGGGCGTGGTTACTGCGCAAGTGCGTGCCTGCGCCCCGGGTTCGCGGCTGAACCTGCTGCTCACCGATGGCACCGGGCTCGCCGCGACCGCCGTACACCACGCGTTGACGGTACGGGTCGGCGATGGGGGAGTGCTGGTCTGCTCCGAGCCCACCGACCGGTTCTCCGGCTGGGAACCGGTCCCTGACTGTCATCTGCTCACCGCGACACTGTCCACCGTGGATGTCGTGCCGATCCCTGTGACCACTGCCGAGGAGCCATGACCACACCTGTGCCCGAGATCCACGTGTCCGACTCTCATGCCGCCGACGCGCTGCACCGCGACGCGCGGGTCGGGCTGTCCGCCGATCCCAAGTGGCTGCCGCCCAAGTGGTTTTACGATGCCCGCGGCAGCGAGCTGTTCGAGCAGATCACCATGCTGCCCGAGTACTACCCCACCCGCACCGAGCGGGAATTGTTGCGGCGCAGTGCGGGGAAGATCGCGGGGTGGGCAGCCGTCGACACCCTCGTCGAGCTCGGTTCGGGCTCTTCGGAGAAGACCCGGTTGCTGCTCGACGCGTTCACCGCGAACGGATCACTGCAGCGCTTCGTGCCGCTGGACGTATCGGAGTCAGCGTTGCGTGGCGCGATGGCGGCGGTGGCCCGGGAGTACCCGGAACTCGCGGTGCACGGCGTGGTCGGCGACTTCACCCAGCATCTGGAGCGGCTGCCGGCCAGCCAGGGTGGGCGCCGTCTGGTGGTTTTCCTGGGCGGCACGATCGGCAATCTGCTGCCGGACGAGCGGGCCGGCTTTTTTACCACGCTACGCGCCGCACTGGATCCCGGTGAGCTGCTGCTGCTCGGCGCTGGGCTGGTCACCGACCCGGCGGTGATGGTGCCCGCCTACAACGACGCCGCCGGAGTGACTGCCGAGTTCAACCGCAATGTGCTGCGCGTTCTCAACCGCGAACTCGGCGCCGACTTCGAGGTCGATGCCTTCGACCACGCCGCGGTGTGGGATGCCGCGCACGAGTGGATCGAGATGCGGCTGCGCGCCCGCCGCGCGATGACCGTGCAGTTGCCCGCAGTGCGCATGACAGTGCACTACGCCAAGGGCGAAGAGATGCGCACCGAAGTCTCGGGCAAGTTTCGGCGCGAGGGACTCGGGGCCGAGCTGGTCGATGCCGGGTTCGCCGACCAGGCGTGGTGGACCGATCCTGACGACCGCTTCGCTCTGGTGCTTGCCGCAGCCGTCTGACGCCGAACCGGTCGTCAGGATCGGTCCACCACGCGTCGCGGTCAGGACGTGGTAGCCGGGAGCTGGCCCGACCGAACGAGCGCGGCAGGACCGTGGACGAAGTCCGGGTGGATCTGATCGGCCAGATCGCACCCGGTGCGGTCGTTGGCCCAGGCAGCGGCGTTGCGCAGGTGAAATTCGACGGCCTGGCGCTGGTAGGTCTCCCAGTCCTTGGTGGTGCTGTCCACCACGTCGCGCATCGCGTCCAGCGTGGCCACGTTGGCCGGCTCCAGTGCGCTGATCGGGCGGATCTCACCGCGCTCAGCGGCGCGAACGTGCGCGGAGCGACTCACCCAGCCCACGAGGTCGGTACCGATCTGCGCCCGGAGGAACGCGGCGTCCTCCTCGTCGGAGACCTTGTTGCCGACGACCGCGATCCGTACCCCGAAGTCGCGGGCGTAGGCGCGGTACTGGCGGTACACCCCGACGCTGCGCAGGGTGGGCTCGCAGACCACGAACGTCACGTCGAAGCGGGTGAACAGCCCGGAGGCGAAGGAGTCAGCGCCAGCGGTCATGTCTACGACGACGTACTCCCCGACGTCATCGATGAGATGATTGAGCAGCAATTCCACCGCCCCGACCTTGGAGTGGTAACAGGAGACCCCCAGATCACCCTCGGCCTCGGCGAACGGGCCGGTCACCGCGAGCCGTGCCCCGCCGACCTCCCGCACGCACGCGTCGTAGATAGGGTTGCGCTCCACGACGCGCAGCAGTCGGGAACCCGGACCGGGCGGAGTAGTCTTGATCATCACCTCGGCCGAGATGATCCGCGGGTTGGCCCCCCGCAGATAGTCCTTGATCAGTGGTAGGTGTGCGGCCAGGGTTGGCAGCGCGAGAGCATCGGCCTCGGTCGCACCGAGCGCGACGGCCAGGTGTTGGTTGATGTCAGCATCCACCGCCAACACCGGGCGGCCGGTGGCCACCAGGCGGCGGACGAGCAACGCGGCGAGCGTGGTCTTACCGCTACCGCCCTTGCCGACTAGAGCGATCTTCACACGTGTCCTCCGATGCGAGTCGAGCCGGGAAGCCGGCAGCCTAGCGATAACAGTTATCAGTGTCGTCCGCAGGCCCTGGGTGGCAGCCGGCTTGCGGATGACCACGTTCCAGGACTTGGAATGATTATCGATTTCGTTTACTCTCTGCCTCATGGTGCCACCTATGTGGGTGACAGAATTTCCAGGTGAGGAGCCGGAACGTGAGCGCAGCTGGAGTGATGCGTGAGTTCTTATCTCCCATTGGGGTGGCCGGGATGGTGGCGGTCACGCTCGCGGGTCTGCTGGCGGGCTGTGCCACCGGGACGCCGGCCGGTAGCGGTCTGGCGGGCCAGTCGAGCGGCAACGCGAAGATCGCGGTGGTGGCGGCAGAGAACTTCTGGGGCAGCATCGCCGCGCAGGTGGGTGGTGAGCACGTCACCGTGCACAGCATCGTCACGAGCCCGGACGCCGATCCACACGACTATGAGCCGACCCCGGCCGACGGGCGAGCCCTGGCGAGCGCTCAGTACGTGATCGAGAACGGGGTCGGCTACGACCCGTGGGCCGCCAAGCTGCTCGACGCGAACCCGGCGCCGGCGCGGTCGGTGTTGAACGTAGGGGATCTGGTGGGGGTCAAGGAGGGCGGCAACCCGCATCGCTGGTATTCCCCGGATGACGTGCAGCGGGTGATTGAGCAGATAGCCGCTGACTACCAGCGGATCGATCCAGCCGACGCCGGCTACTTCGCTCAGCAGAAGCAGACTTACGAGACCGAGGGCCTGGCCCACTATCACCAGCTCATCGCCGACATCAAGCGCAGATACGGCGGAACGCCGATCGGCGCTTCGGAATCGATCGTGACCCCGTTGGCAGCGGGGCTCGGGTTGACGATGGCGACCCCGGAATCGTTCCTGGACGCGGTCAGCGAGGGCACCGATCCGACCGCGACCGACAAGATCACGGTAGATCAGCAGATCAAGAACAAGCAGATCAAGATCTTCGTGTTCAACAGCCAGAACGCGACCCCGGACGTGACGGCTCTGGTGACCGCGGCGAGGGCCCACGGCATCCCGGTGGCAACAGTCACCGAGACCCTCGTCCCGGCGACCGCCAGTTTTCAGGACTGGCAGGTTGACGAGCTGCAGGGCATCGAGCAAGCATTGTCACAGGCAACCCCCCGATGAATGCCCGCTCGCGCCATGTCGTGGTGGGCCGGCAGTCCAGCAACATCGGCCCACCACGGGCGGAGGATCAACGGCTGGCCGGACCTGTGGTCACCCTGCGCAATGCGGCGGTCGAGCGAGGCGGTCGGCGGCTGTGGAGTGGGTTGGACCTGACGGTCACCGTTGGGGAGTTCGTCGCGGTGTTGGGACCCAACGGGGTCGGCAAGTCCACGCTGGTCCAGGTCATTCTGGGGGTGCTACCGCTGGCCGAGGGCGAGGTGCGGGTGCTGGGCGGGCCCGCTGGACGGGCCCACGACTGGATTGGCTACCTGCCGCAACGTCGCAGCTTCGACCCATCCCTGCGGGTGCGGGGCCGCGACATCGTGCGACTGGGCGTGGACGGGCATCGGTGGGGCCTCCCGCTGCCTGAATGGTTGCCCGAATGGTTGCCCGGGGGCAGGGCGCGGCGCGCGGCGGCCGCGCGCGTCGAGGAGGTCATCGACCTGGTCGGTGCCGGCACCTACGCCGACCGCCCGGTCGGAGAGCTTTCCGGGGGAGAGCAGCAACGTCTGTTGATCGCCCAAGCGCTGGCCCCGGCTCCCGAGCTGCTGCTCCTCGACGAGCCACTGGACAGCCTGGACCTGCCGAATCAGGCCGCCGTCGCCGCCCTCATCGCCCGGATCAGCCGTGCGCAACGGGTAGCTGTGCTGATGGTCGCGCACGACGTCAACCCGATCCTGTCCCATCTCGACACTGTGGTCTACCTTGCTCCCGGCGGTTCGAAGATCGGCCCACCCCGTCAGGTGATCACCGGCGCCGCGCTGACCCAGCTGTTCGGCACCCCGATCGAGGTGCTCACCGCCTCCGACGGCCGGTTGGTCGTCATTGGCCACCCCGAACGGTGCGAAGATCACGCCGAGCGGAACACCGGGCGGGAGCCATGATCCTCGCCGCCATGACCCTCGCCGAGGGTCCAGGCTGGAACCCGATCACCGATCTGCAGCGGATGTGGTCGTTCCCGTTCATGGTCAACGCCTTCCGCGCCGGCACCATTGTCGCGGTGCTGGCCGGCGTGATGGGTGCCTTCATGGTGTTGCGCCGGCAGAGCTTCGCCGCCCACACCCTGTCGATGATCGGTTTCCCTGGTGCAGCCGGCGCGGTCCTGATCGGCGTCGCTGCCAGCTACGGCTACTTCGCGTTCTGCCTGGCCGGTGCCCTGATCATCGCGGCGTTGTCCCGCGCGGGGCCCGGCGGCTACTCGGAGGAGTCGGCGGTCACCGGCATTGTGCAGTCCTTCGCGCTCGCCTGCGGGTTTCTGTTCGTTGCCCTCTACAAGGGATTCCTCAACGGCATCAATGCGCTGCTGTTCGGCAACTTCCTGGGCATTACCACCGGGCAGGTCACTCTCCTGGGCGTGGTGGCCGCGGTGTGCCTCATTGTCCTGGTCGTGATCGGCCGCCCGCTGGTTTTCGCCTCGATCGATCCCGACGTGGCAACCGCCCGCCACGTCCCGGTGCGTGCGCTGTCCGTGGTGTTTCTGGTGCTACTCGCTGCCGCGACCGCCGAAACCAGCCAGATCACCGGCACCCTGCTGGTGTTCGCCCTGCTGGTGATGCCCGCGGCGACCGCGCAGGTGCTGACCGCACGGCCCATCCGCGCCCTGGCACTGACCATCGCGATCGGGCTGATCGTCACGTGGCTCGGTCTGAGCGTGGCCTACTACACCCCATTCCCGGTCGGGTTCTTCGTCACCAGCTTCGCCTTCGCTGGCTATGCGGGCGCCCAAGCGGTCCACCACACACGGTCCCGGTGGCGGGCACGCAGCACTCCAGCGACCCCCAGCGCGACCGGGATCGCGCTATGACCTGGCCGCCGTTCCTGCTCCACGCGCTGCTGGCCGGTACCGCGATCGCCGTAGCCGCCGGGCTGGTCGGCTACTTCGTCGTGCTGCGAGCCCAGGTCTTCACCGGTGATGCCCTCAGCCATGTGGCGTTCACCGGTGCCCTGGCAGCGCTGGCGTTGGGCATCGATGAGCGGTTCGGGCTGTTCACCGCGACCATCGGCGTGGGCGTCATGTTAGGCGTCCTCGGCGAACGGGGTCGCGCCGACGATGTCGTGATCGGCAGCGTGTTCGCCTGGATCCTCGGCCTTGGCGTGTTCTTCCTGACCCTGTATACCACCAACAACAGCGCCAGCAACGGCAATGCCGGCGTCAACGTCCTGTTCGGCTCGATCTTCGGCCTGAATCTCTCCGAGGCCGTCACCGCCGCGATTATCGCCTCCGTCATCGCCGCCATCATGGTCGCCATTGCCCGGCCGCTACTGTTCGTCAGCATCGACAATGCCGTTGCGGCCGCCCGGGGGATCCCGGTCCGCATGCTCGGCTACGGCTTCCTGGCCCTGGTTGGCGCGGCTGCCGCCGAGGCGAGCCAAGCCGTCGGTGCGCTACTGCTGCTCGGGCTGCTCGCTGCACCCGCCGGGACCGCCCAACGCCTCACCACCCGGCCCTACTCGGCGTTGCTCATCTCGGCCGCCCTCGCGGTGGCGGAGATGTGGGCTGGCCTCGCGCTCAGCTACCTCCTACCTGCGCTCCCGCCGAGCTTCGCCATCCTCGCCGTCGCCACCAGCGGCTACGCTCTCGTGTTGGTCAGCACCCGCCGCCGCTGGCAGCCCAGCCGGTAGTCCGCCTGCTGTACGTCCGCTTCCGCGACGAAACGGTCGCCCTGCGGCCCGACCTCGTGCGCGTCCTCATCCCACCGGACGGGTGCTGATGCCCACCCACCGCTGGTACCCCGGGCTACCCCTGATTCTTTGGCTCACCGTCTGCGCCAGATAATCGTCGGGCAGACGACTATCGACCGATCGAGTGGTCCCGCGTCCGCAACGAATACCAACGAGCCGTTTGGGGCATCCTGGTATTGCAGTGTCTTGATCAAAAGTAGCGCAAACTTTAGTGCCTCGGCGTTCTAGCCGGGCCTGAGTCGTAGGAGGGATCGGATGGGCAGCGTGCCTGACAAGACCGAGCAGACTAGCGATGACATGAACGAGGAGATCGGTCCCGACGTTACCATCCCGGGACCCTTCCCGTCCGCGTCTGACCACCGGGATGCCGGTGAGCCTTCCCCCCAGTCGGAGCCAACGAGGCAGGCACGGGGAGTGGGTTCGCTTGGGGACCTTACCCAGGAGGTAAGCACGTCAACGGTGCGCGAGGAAACTGGAGGTTTAGGCAGCCCCATACACGACGACGAGAAGCGCGAGGCCTAGCCTGCCGAGGCTCTCAGCCCAGGTCGGCACGGGCAGGGGCTGAGGTGCCTGGAAGCTCAGCGGGCAGCAGGTAGCGCCTGCGGCCGCAGGTGATCAACAGGGATTCGTTGTCGGCGTGATGAGCTCTGGTGCCTGCCTGCGGGTTCGGGCAGCGGTGCCGGGTCGGCTCTCGCCTTGGATACGCTCCAGGCCGTTCCAGCGCCCGACCGGACGTTAAACCTCCGCAGGTGGGTGGATTGGACGCTGACGGCTGGGGTATTCGGGTACATGGCTGTGTTGAATGTGCTTGTCGATCGTGACCCGAAGCAGGTGTGGAGCGTGCTCAGTGACGGCTGGGCGTATTCGGATTGGGTGGTGGGTACGCAGCACATTCGTGACGTGGACCCTGACTGGCCGGCGCAGGGTTCGCAGATCCGTTACGTGGTGGGTGTCGGCCGGTGGGCGGTCGAGGATGTCACTACGGTTCGGTTAGTAGACCCGGAGCGTCGGCTGGAGCTGGAGGTGAATGCCGGTCGGCTAGGAAGCGCCCGAGTGTCGATCGCGCTGCTGCCGTGGGGGGAGGAGTGCACGGTGGTTATTATCGATGAGCACCCGCTGACTGGTCCGGGGGCGCGGTGGCATTCGCTGGTGGTGGAACTCCTGCTGAGGTTCCGTAACCGGCGTATGGTTCGTTCGCTGGCCCGGGTGGTCCGTGAGCGGCATCCACGCTGACCTAGTTGCGCCCGTGCGATCCTTCCGGGGTCAGGGGCCGATGGCGAGTCGAACGCCGGCTGCGGCCAAGCGTTGCGCGTGGGCACGGGCGCCCCGCAGCGCGGCGCGTGCCGCGTTGGCGCCGCAGGCACCGTGCACCGCCCCGCCAGGGTGCGCGGATGACGATGCCAGGTACAGCCCAGCGATCGGGGTCTCGGGTCGCCCCAGTCCCGGAGTCGGCCGGAATACCAGCTGCTGGTGCACCGCCGTGGTGCCGCCGTTGATCGCGCCGCCGACGAGATTGGCGTTGCTGGCCTCTAATTGCCACGGCGCGGTGATCCGGCGCGCGATCACCAGTTCTCGCCATCCCGGGGCGAAACGCTCGACCTGCGCCTCCAGGCGGTCGGCGAACGTTTCCCGCTCCCGCTCGTCCCAGCAGCCGGTGAGATCCCCGCCGGCATCACCGCGCACCTGACGCGGCACGTGGGTGTAGGCCCACAGTGACTCGGTGCCGCCCGGGGACCGGCACGGATCAGCCGTCGTCATCTGCCCCATCAGCAGGAATGGGTGGTGGGGCACCCGCCCGGTGGAGATCTGGGCGGTGTAGTCACTCATCTCGTCCAGACTTGCGGCAAGATGCACGGTCCCCGCCCCGGCCACACCGGCCGCCTGCCACGGCAGGGGGCGACGCAGCGCCCAGTCCACTTTGAAAGTCGAGTAATCCCACTGGAAGCGGCGCAGATCCTCGCGCAATCGCGGCGGGAGATGCTCCCAGGCGACTAGGTCGCCGTACAGTTGGGTAACGGCCGTGGCTGCGAGTACCGCATGGCGGGCCGGAACCTCCATACCTGAGTCAGTGCGCACCGCAACAGCTCGGCCACGGCGGACCACGACCTGTCTCACCGCGTCCCCACACTGCAGCCAGCCGCCTCGCTCCTTCAGCCGCCGCACCAGCGCCGCGGTAAGCTGTCCCGAACCTCCTTCTGGCACTGGCCACCCGTACTGATGACCGAGCATGGCCAACAGCCATCCATACAGCGAACTAGCTGCGGATTCCGGCATCAGGTCCGCATGGAGCGCGCAGCCAGCCAGCAACAGCGAGCCCGGGCCAGCGAATTCTTCCTCGGCCAGCTTGCGCACCGGCAACAACCCGAACCGCATAAACCGCAACAGTCCCCTCGCACGCAACTTCGCCGCCAGCCGCAAGCCGGAACGAACCGGCGGGAAAGGCACGAACAACGCGTCCAACAGATGCGGCCCCAGTTCCTCCCACAACTGATACAGCCGCCGCCACGCCGCGCCATCGCCGGCACCCAGTTCCTCCAACCCAGCAGCCGTGCGCTCCAGGTCGCGGGACAACACTACGGCCCGCCCATCGGGCAGCGGATGAGCAAGCACATCTTTGGCGTGCGACCAACTCAGCCCATACCGCTCCAACTCCAGCGACTGGATCACCCGCGAAGCGGCCGCCATCGGGTAGAACGCGCTGCAATGATCGTAAACGAAACCCTCCGCCGGGCCCGCCCCACTGCGCACCCCGCCACCCGGCTCCGGCTGCTCCTCGCACACCATGACCTGCCAACCCGCATCGGCAAGCACATTAGCGGCGACCAGCCCGTTCGGGCCCGCGCCGATGACCACCGCATCTGGTGTTCCGGCGTTACTACTTCCCACCATGCCAGGGGATACCCCACACAGCGCCCGCCAACCTGCCCATGACCCGTCGGCCGGGAGTTGCGGGGGATGGTGTACCAGGCTGGCCTGCCGGCGTAGCCCCGTCGGGTGGCGTCCGGTTTGCCGGACACCCACTACCGGCCGATCGGTCAAGGTCGATAACCGTGATCGACATAACAGCCCGACGGCACTGTGGCGGCGCGGTGTGGCATCCAGTTTTCACTGCGCCCACTACCCGGAAGTTTATTCACAAACCGCGAAGAAGAAAAGGCCAGTGCCTCACAAGTCCAGTGACTTAGTCAAGCGCCACCTCGCGACGACTTCAGGCTTAATACTTCGTTAGCTCGGTTCGGGGAGGCGATAGCCGGGAAGTATTCAGAGAGAACTTCCCAGCTCGCCTGATGACTTTCCATGAGGAGGCATCTACAGTAGTGACTCCGAGTTAACTTTAGCTACCCGCAAGAGTCGCAGCAGCCACAACCAGAACCACTGCAACTAGAGCAGCACCCACATCCACCCGCCATGGCGGCCTCCTTTCGATAGAGCGTACCCGCGACCACTGAAACTATATCCATCTACGCATGTGTCAGCTATCGCTAGCCTGGGTGAGTTTTCATGTCAAACCTCGAGTTTTCGTTAACAATGGCAAACGTCGGTTGCGCGAAGAGCCTTGCACGTGCGGATCACAGTGATCCGGCTACCGCTGAGGCGTACACCGGCGCACGACCTACCGGCGTGGCTGCCGGTGTGCGGTCCGCGGGGTGCTGGTCGCCCCGCCGGTGCCGTCGCCGGGCGCTACCGCAGGGCGTGTAGCGTGCAGCACGCTGGTGTCACCGGGCGTACCTGGTGGAGCACCTTGACGGCCGCTGACGGCATTTCCCGGTTTCAGGAGGATCCGCTGCAGGAGGAGTGGTTGTTCACCGGCCGCCGCGCGGTCTTGGCGCGGATCCAGGCCTGGATTCACGCGGAGGTACCCGGTGCGTTCGTGGTGACCGGATCGGCGGGCAGCGGCAAGTCCGCCGTGGTGGGACGCATCGTTGCGCTCTCGGAGTTCTCGCGGCGGCGAGCGTTGCTTGAGCACGCTCCCCTTGAGCCGGCGGACCCGGATCCGGGCGTGGGCGCCATTGATGCGGGTGTGCACCTGCGGGGCATGGGAGCCCACGACCTCGCGACCGTCCTGGCAGATCGTCTCAAGCTGCCCGCGCCGGAGAGTTGCTGGCAGCTGATCGAGGACGTGGCGAAGAAGCCCTATCCGCCGGTCCTGGTGTTCGACGGGTTGGACGAGGCGATCCCCGAGCAGGCCACCGAAATTGTGACAGACCTGCTGGTTCCGCTCAGCGTGCTGGCGAACGTGCTGATCGCGACCCGGCACCAGGAGTTCGGGTGGCACCAACCGCCGTCCGGCCAGGAGGCCGCGGTCCGGCTGGGTGAACTGTTCGGCGGGAACGTGTCAGTCGTCGATCTGGACGCCGAGCCGGGCACCAGGCAAGACATCGAGCGGTACCTGACCCGCTGGCTGCGCTCCGCTGGCCGGGCCGATCTTGTGTCACGGGTGGCGCCGGTGCTCGCCAGGAAGGCGGCCGCCCAGCAGGGCGGGTTCCTCTACGCCCGCACTGTGGTCGCCCAGATTGCGCGAGGGGTCATCGGCATCCCTGCGGAGGGCTGGGAAGGACAGCTTGCCGCGACAACCGTCGAGGCGCTGGAGCACGACCTGTCGAGTAGGACCCGGGTGCGTGACGGGGTGGAGCTTCCTGACGCCGCCAGAGACCTGCTGCGCGCGCTCGCCTGGGGGATGGGCCGGGGGCTGCCGGGACGAGGGCTGTGGGAGGCCGCAGCCACCGCGCTGAGCCCGAACGGTGTCGAATATCGCGGTGCCGACCTGGACTGGGTGCTCGAACACTACGGGTGCTACATCGTCGAAGATAAGCAGGACGGCGAGGTGCTCTACCGGCTCTCGCACCGCACGTTCGTCGAGCACCTCGTCGCGTCCTCCCCGGACGTGGCCGGTCTCGCGGCGGGCCAGGCATTGGCCGAAGCCCTGGTCGCGTTTGCCCAGAAGCAGACCATGCAGACGCAGACCAGCTACGGCGATGCGAGGGATCTGTGCAGCCCCTACCTGCGACGTCACCTGCCCAGGCACGCCGCGCACGCAGGCCCCGCCGGGGTTGTCGCGCTGCGCAGGCTGGCTGAGGCCGACCCTGAATTCTATCTCCCTGGCCTCGCGGTAGCGCTGACCGACTTCGGTACCCATTTGCTCGCGGTGGGCAGCCGCGAGGCTGCGCTGATCACTGCCCGGCACGTTGTCGAGACCTACCGGGCACTGGTGGACGCGAACCCCCATATCTACCTGCTTGGCCTCGCGGCCGCGCTGGGCAGTCTCGCGGCTCAGCACGGCGAGCTGAGACAGCACGAGGCTGCCTTGCCCCCCGCCCACGAGGCAGTTGATATCTGCCAGCGGTTGACCGAGACGTCTGCCGAGGTCTACTTCACTCACCTCGTCGTGGCGCTGAAGAACCTCACCGGCCACCTCGCGGCACTCGACCGGATCTCCGCCGCTGTCAACGTCTACACCACCTGCATCGAGACCCTCGCCGCGTCGCCAGCCGCCAGAGATGCGTTGATCATCGAGCGGGCCGAGTTCCACATCAACCACGGTGATGTGTCCACCGGCCTACGCGAGCTTGTCATCCTGCTGACGTTGGACGACGGCCAGACGCCGGACGCCGTCGTGCTGGCCGCGCGCAATGTCCTACGCGCGTACCGCTTTCGGGACTCAGCCGCCGTGAACCGGGTCTGGGAAGCTGTCGCCGGGACTGAACAACCGGACTGGCTTGCCCTCACCCTGGCCCAGATCGGCCTCGTCACTGAGTGGATCACGGCGCCGAACTGGGCGGAGTCGAAATACTTCTTCGCGGCGCATGCCGGGGAACTGCTGGACCACCCAGCCACCGTCGTGCTCGACGAACTGGCGTTGGTCGCTGCGGCCCAGGTCGATCTGCACCGGCATCTTCTTGGCGGGGTGCGGGAACTCGGCCTCGAGAGGGCCTACCGGCCCCTGCTACTCAGAGATCTGCTGACGGACTGGATCAAGCTGCAGAACTGGCAGGATTCACGATCCTTCGCCGAGGAGCATGCAACTGATCTGCTCACTGTCGAGGCCGAAGTCGCGCTGACCTACCTCGGGAATCCCATCGGCACCCTGGTAAACCTCGCGCTGCTCCGGCTCGCCCGGCGGGATGGCATCAGGGCGGCGTACGCCTGCGTAACCGACCGCCAGATGGCGGCTGACCGGATGCAGCGGGCGCTCGCCGAGGTGGAACCGGACCCCATCGCCGAGCTCGCTGCACTGGAGGGGCAGGTTTTCGGTGAGCGGTTCACTGCCGCCGTGCATCTTGCCGTCGCCGCGTCGCTCATGGGTGAGGTGGTGACCGACTCCACAAGGCTGGAGGAACTCGCCGAGCAGGCCGACCCAGCCGATCGGCAGCGGGTGGCAGCCGAGGTCGCCGATCTCATCAGGCGGGTCCCGGATCGGGCGGAGTCGTTCGGCACCCTGGCCGAGATCCTGCTCAGCCCGGACGCGCTCAGCGGTGGTCGCGGTGAGACGGCGCCGGAGGCACGCCCTGCGGGTGGAAGCTAAGCGGTGGACCGGGCTACGGCGACTCTGTGCTGTCGGCCATGGTCCGGTAGTGGTCACGGCGGGCGAGGATCTGCTCGCGGCGAGCCGAGGTGAGGTAGTCGGGTGAGCCGAAGTTCATCTCCCCGTACTGCTGCTGGTGGGGATCGACGCCGATGGCGCGCAGCAGGGGCTCGCTGCGTTGCGAAACGCTGCCCTGGCCGATTCCGAAGTGGCCTATGAGATCTTTGACGCGCATGTCGCCGCTGAAGAGATCGTTCGCTTTCCCGATGGCCCAGCAGATCGCAGCGGCGGCGGTCTCGGCCCGGCCTCGGCGCCGGAAGATCTCCGGGCTCGCTGCGGCTGCGCGGCCGAGGTACCGGCGGCAGGCCGTGCGGTACTCCATGTCGAGTAGTTCGTCGCAGCACCGGTCGACCAGCTGGAGCACCTCAGCCACCCGCTCGTGGATCTCGGCAGGGATCGGGTCCCACGCGAAGGGCTCGTCGGGCAGCGGGGCCGCGTCGAGCTTGTTCAGGGCGTCCTCCCCACCGACGGCACGGCGCAGGGTATCGAGCATCATCTCCGAGAGGGTTGGCAGCTCGGTTCCGGGCAGCGGCCACGCGCTGTCGGGACGGAACGCGCCCATCGCGGCCAGCAGTGCGGCCGGGCCCAGTGGCTGCGGCGACCGGATTGTCCGCTGGTACTCCGGCTCGTACTCATCGACCGCGGCGAGGGTACTAGCGGTGAGCGCGGGCCGGATGCCGCGCTCGTGGTGGCAGAAGCGGATGAAGGCCCGCAGCAGGTCGGGGGCCTTGGCGAGGTAGGTGGGGCCTGCGGCGATCTTGCGAGGAATCCAGTGGACGAGCAGGATCTCCACGGCCACCGGGCTCCACCGCAGCGGGTCGCCCGGTCCGTAGTCAGTGCCGAACCACAGTAGCGACTGAAGCAGTTGGCGGTGGTCAGCGTTGTCGAGACCGACCCCGAACGGGGAGGCGAGGAAGCGCTCGGTGAGTTCCTGCAGCGCGTTGGCCTCCCAGCACGGCCGCTGGTAGCCGGTGCCACCCGCGGGCAGCACACCGAGGGTCCACTCGACGAGCGGGCGGCAGGCAGGCCAGGTCTCCGTCTCGAACGGCGGGAAGGCGAGGGCGCTGCGCTCGAGCGCCTCGCGGATCCGTGCGCGGGCGTCGGCCGGGGCGAGGTCCGCCCATGTGGTGTCCGGGTCGTCGCCGCCAGCGAGGCGCATGTGCTCGATCAGCGCGTCAAGTGGTTCGGGGACGGCGAAGGCGTCCTTGACTAGCGTTCCCATGTTGTGGTCGATGTAGACCACGAGCGACAGCGCGGAACCGTCGGGCAGGCTCATCCCGATCATGATGTTGTCGCCGTCGCCGAACACGTGGACCATCTCGACGACCCCATCGACCGCAGCCTGGCCCAGGTCGGTGAGCCATGCAGGCAGGGCGTGCGCCCGTCTGGTGATCTCGCGACGGACCCGGTGGCGCATGATGTCGTCGCCGGACAACTCGGCGATCACGGCGAGCAGAGCCGAGGTCTCGAGCAGGTTGACCTCGAGGAAGGTCCGCACCAGTTCCTCGCGGGTCGGCAGGTCGGGTTCGAGTGCCCGTTCGAACGGGTTGGCCCGCTGCGGCTCAAGCGCCGCGAGTAGCGCGCTGACCAGGGATATCAGGCTAAGTGGGTGGTCGTCGGTGAGGGCGACCGCGACATCTCCCATCAAGCTGGGCTCCTCCGGCCGGGCCTGCCGTTGGGGGGGCTTGCCCTGGCCTGACCGTCGCTTCGCGGGGCTGCGTTTCTCGTCGCGCGTTCGCTTGGACACGTCCGGAAGATTAGACCGTGGCCCCTCGGGACCGTGCATCAGGCGAAGTGCGACCAGCTGTGGTGTTGCCGAGACTGCCGGTGATGGCAGCCAGGTCGCCGCGGACCCGGCAACTCGTCCATAGCGCGGCCATCGCCACGACTACCGAGGCGGCACCCAGGACATGCAGCGACACGAGAACTTCCGGCACACCGGTCAGATATTGCACGATGCCTAACGTGCCCTGCGCGAGCACCACGCAGACCAGCACCGGGTAAGGCCGCCAGGTACGGGCAGGCACACCCGCCGCACGAAGCGCGAACCCCAAGCCGGCGAGCAACCCGAGGAAACCGACGAGCAGGTCGGCGTGCAGTTGCGCCAGCGCTGGGACACTGACCGCGAGCCGAGGGGTGGCGGCATTGCCTGCGTGCGGCCCCGCTGAGGTCACCAGTGTTCCGGCGATCAGCAGCGCGGCCAGCATCGTGGTGGCGGTGTACAGCAAGCCACGGAGCGGTCCAGGCAGGTGCCAGCGCGGTGGGGCGTCGCCCTCGGCGAAGGCCGCGACCAGCAGCATCGCCAGCCACACCAGCACCATCGAGACGAGAAAGTGTGCGGCGACGGTCCACCAGGCCAGCCCGGTCAGGACCGTGATGCCGCCGAGGACGGCCTGCGTTGCGACGCCCAGCGGCATCGTCGCGGCCAGCAGGACTAGCCGTCGGCGCCGGGGCTGAACCAGCAGGGCGACCACCACGCAGGCCAGCCCGACGAGGCCGACTAAGCCGGTGAGCAGGCGGTTACCGAACTCGATCCACTGGTGGAGCGCGGCGACGTCTGGATGTGGCTCCGGCACCAGGCTGCCTGGGAAGCATTGCGGCCAGGTCGGGCAGCCCAGACCCGAGCCGGTCACTCGCACCACCGAGCCGGTCACCGTGATGCCCCCCTGAGTGACGACCGCGGCGGTCGCGGTAGCCCTTCCCAGGGTTACCGGTAAGCGGATTCGAGAGGCGGCAGCAGGCACAACACTGATGGTAGGCAGCCGATACGCTTGCCTACCCGCGGGGGGGATGACGCAAAGAGCCACTTTCTTCACTTCCCGTTCCTGCCCCGGCTTACTAACGTTGCAACCGCGCCGGCAAACTCATTGAAGGAAGATGCTTCGCGGTTAGCTTCCGTGTTCTGCACCCGAGATGACAGGGAAGAGCTGCCTTGAGTTTTCGGCGGTCCTCCGATCCACCCGTGCGGCGGCTCAGCGGTCTGGACGCGGGGTTCCTCAGTGTGGAGATGGCTGGGCAGCCAATGCAGAGCATCGCTGTCGGACTGCTCCGGGTAGGTGCTGGTGGTGCCCTTGCCCTTGAGGATGTGCGCCGGCGCATCGCCGCCCGGCTTGATCAGCTTCCGGCGTTCCGGTGGCGAGTCGTTCCGGTGCCCCTCGGCCTGGCCCAGCCGGTGTTTGTTGAAGACCCCTGCTTTGAGCTTGGAGAGCATCTTTGTCATGTAATTCTCCCTGAACCGGGTGGGCCGGAGGAACTCGACGCTGTCTGTGGCCACCTTGCCTCCCGGTGCCTGGATCGTGGTCGCCCGTTGTGGCGGATCACCCTGATCGACGGTCTGGCCGACGGGCGGCAGGCGATGGTGTTGGAGGTTCATCACGCCCTGATGGACGGGTTCGCCATCCGCACCACCTTGGCGCGGATCTTTTCGGAGGAAAAGACGGCAGCCTCGTCGCCGTCGTGGCAGCCGGACCGGGTCCCACGACGTATGCGGCTGGTCACGGGAGCCCTGGCCCATGACGCCCAGACCTTGGCCCGGCTACCGGAGTTGGTCGGTCGCACGAGGCGCGCGGCCGTGGCCGTGCGCGAGCGGCGTGCGGGAGCGGTGGTGAGGGTGCCGAAGGCTGGTGTGGATACACCGTTTTCGGTCATCAATGACGGATTCACGCCTGAACGCCGCTTCGCCCGGGCCATGCTGCCGCTGGATGAGGTGTTGGCGGTGAAGGACGTTGCCGGTGTCACTGTCAATGATGTCGCGCTGGCCCTTGTCGGGGGCGCTCTTCGTGGCTACCTTCAGGCGCGGGGAGCGTTGCCTGACCGGCCGCTGGTGGCGTTTGTTCCCGTCGGTATGGAAGAACCGGGGGTCACTCCACGGGCGGTGGGTAACCGTGTCTCCAATCTGACGGCATCGCTGGCGACCGATGTCGCCGATCCCTGGGAACGTCTTCAGCGGATCAGCGCGGTCACTGCGGAGGCGAAGGTGTGCCTTGATCTCGCGGGCCGGGAGTTGGTAGTGGACTGGCTTGAGTGCATTCCGCCGGTGCTGGCGGGTTTCCTGGTGCGGCGCGGTCAGGCGGCACGGCGCCGTTCCGGCACGCGGCAGGTCAGGCTCGACACCAATGTCGTGGTGTCCAACCTCCGGGGGGCCTCGGTTCCCTGGCAGCTCGGACCCATTGTCGTGGAGGAGATGTACGTGGCGCCGCCCGGCAATGGGGTGGGCGTGAACTTCGCGCTCTGGGATTACGCGGGCCGCTTGCTGTTCGGGATCCTGTCGTTCGCTGACTCGATCGAGGACCCCGGGGAACTGGCTGTGCGTTTGTCCCGTTCCCTTGACGAGCTCGTCGCGGTCGCCGAGTGCCGCCGCGTCCGGACGACGTGACTTTGAGATGAGTTTCTCCACGTGGTCGGCTGCGGCGGCGGCACCGCCAGCGGCGGCGAACGAGGTCTGCACGCGCCGCGCCGCGGCCGGATAGGACGGATTGTCGAGCACGGTGGTGATGGCGTTGCGCAGTTCGGTGGCGCCGACCCGGCCGAAGTGCACTCTGATACCCGCGCCGGCGTTGACGACCTGTCCCGCGATCACGGGCTGGTCGTCGCGGATCGGGGCCACCACGAGCGGCACGCCATGCGCGAGGGCTTCGCACACCGTGTTGTGACCAGCGTGGCTGACCACCGCGTCCAGGTGCGGAAGCAGGTCCAGCTGCGGGACGAACTCACGGACCAGCACATGGTCGGGGACTGCGCCGACCAGATCGGGAGGTGCGACCAGGATCGCCTGCAGCCGGTCGGCCAGCGGTGCTACCGCCTGCACCGCGGTGGCGAAGAACCGCCCGCCGGCCGCGGTGTTGACGGTGCCCAGCGAGACCAGGACGTGCTGACGGTCTGGGCGCAGCCAGTTCCACGGGAACTCAGGTTCCCCCGTCCGCGCCCCGGCGGCGGGGCCTACGAACACGTAGTGACCGGGGAAGCCGCAGACTGGGTTGACCAGCGTCGGCGTTGTGAATGCCAGCACAAGATGGTCGGAAAACCGGAGATCAACAGGGTCTGAGACGGCCAAGTCGCGCTGGAGGTCGGCCAGGCGCTGCTGTACCCACGCACCTAGTGTGGGCATGGTGGCGAACTGGTCGGTCAGCTCCGCGGAGGTGGTGGCCGACGTCGCCCACGGTAGCCCGCGTTGGCGGGCGACCAGCGCGCCGGCCAGCGCCTGCTGGTTGACAATCACAACGTCGGGGGCGAACTCGTCCACCGCGGCCGTGACGCCGGGCAGCATTGCCCGCGCAAGCGGGATCAAAAAATCCGCCCACAAGAACCGGAACGCTGCCGCCCCGCGCAGACCCCGCGAGCGGACCCGGATCTGGGCCAGCGTCTGGCCGCCACAATCCGCCTCGACCGGGATCAGCCTCACCCCCGGTGCTAGCAGGCGACCGATGGTGGCGGCGTGTCCGGCCCAGCCGACCCGGTGACCGCGGTCGGCCAGCTCCCGGCCGACCGCGACTGTGGGCAGGGTGTGGCCGACCAGCGGTGGCACCACGAACAGGAACCGGCTCACTGGGCCGCGAACCATTCCTGGACAATGGTGCGTACCATCCGCGTCGCCTTGGACAGCACCGAATGATCGACATCCGGAACGACGGTGAGCGTATAGTGGGGAAAGAGACCGTCGAGTACGTGCGCGTGGTGGATAACGTCGGATTGCTCCCCGTACACAGCGAGCACCGGCCGAGTGAATATTCGTAGCTTCTGTGCCGCAAGGGGTTCCGTCGCCAGGAGATCGGTCACGAAAGTCGTGTGGTGGATCAGATCTTTACCGAACTCGGCCAACCGGGCATACTTGCGGTTCTGGGCCATCCACCGTCCCAATTCGCCCTCGGAGAGGTCCGACCCGATACCCCTGATGGTGGTGGCCATCTGCTCCGCCCAACCCGGGACAGGAACGTGGGCCTCGATCAGCACCATGCTGGCCACCCGCTCGGGATACGCGACAGCGAAGCCGAGCGCGACCGTGCCGCCGTAGCTATTGCCGACCAGGTGAACGGGCCCGCTGATGCTCAGTGTCTGGAGGATGGCGGCGAGATCGGCGACCGAATCGGTGACCTGGTATCCGGTGCGCGGGCGCTCGGACAGGCCATGACCACGAAGGTCGTACAGGATCACCGTGGCCCCGCCGTGTGCCACCGGGTTGGCCAGCGTGTAGTAGAAGCTGGACAGATTGTCCAAGCCCAGCCCATGAATAAACACGACCGGCCGGGTCAGCGTCGACGACTGGTCCCGTGCCGCCAGCCGCTGGACGTGGAACCGGACACCGCGCGCGAGGATCTCAGCCATCGATCGCGTCCGCGAGAGCCATGCAGCCTGCAATGTAGGTGACCACTTCACCGGTCGTCATCTCGATGATCTCGTCGAGCTCTTTGGCCGCGAGGAAAGCCACGAAGTCGACCTGGTCGCCGTACCGTTCAGCAAGCATTGTGGCCAGCTTGACGAATTCGATGCTCTCCAACTGGAGGTCATTGTCGAACGACGTGTCCATCCCGATATCGAGACCCACAGCGTACTCCGCGCCGATGATCTCGGTCAGCATGGCGCGGACCTCGGTCAGGATCTGCTCAACTGCCATGAGATGTTCCTTCTTCCGGCGGGGTCCAGGCCACCGCGTACGGCTCGGGTCCGGCGCCCACACCGGTCCGCACCCAACGGCGGGGCGCTCCGTCGCCAGCCGAGACCAGCAGTCGGTCGCCGTTGACCCGCTCGACCGCAAACCGGTGCGGGTGCCCGTTCAGCCCGGTGCCCGCGGCCTTGGTGACGGCCTCCTTGGCGGCCCAGAACCGGGTCACCCAGTTCAGCCGCTCCGCAACCGAGGAGCACACGGCGTCAAGCAGGCGGCATTCGGCGCCGGTGAGGATCGCCGTCACGGTGCGTTCGTCGCGTTCGGTGATCCGCTCGATGTCGATGCCCACTCCGGGTGAGCATCCTGGAGTGCCGACCAGTGCGGCGGCCAGGGATCCGGTGTGCGCCAGCGACACCCGCGGCGGCTCGGCGAAGGGGCCTGCCACCCGCGGCCGTCCCGATTCGTCGTTGCTGACCGTGATCTCGATGGGGAACATCGGGCCGGCACCGGCGTCCCAGAGCCATTGGCGGACCGCGTCCTTGACCGCGATCCGGCCTAGCAGCCATTGCCGTGCCGCCCGGGGGGTCCGCTGCTGGTAGTCCGCGCGCTCGGTGGTGCCTAGATAGCGACGCATGATCAATTCCTGGGTCGCTGGATCCGGCCACCGATCCCGGACCAGGTACCATCCGCCGGGCTGGCGCTGCGCGATCCGGTTGCGCTCGGGAAAGACGAAGACCGGCCAGGTCACCTCGTCGGTGTCGAATCGTCGGTCCCGCCACCGCTCGATATGGGCCCACAGCCGGCCGTCCGCGCGCCGCAGTTCGAGGTCAGCGACGACGTGGGTGGCCGAGATGGAGCCGATCCGGACCGTGCACCGGACTCGCTCGCCGGGAGCCGGGGGCGGGCCGTGGTAGCGCACCTGGTCGATCGCGGCTGGGAACGCGAGCCGGTCCCGCGCGGTCCGGATCATGATCCAGAAGCCGAGTAGCTGCCCGGCGGTGTCCAGCAGCGCCCCGGGCGCGGACGGGACGGTCAACTCACCAACGATCCCGTCGTCGGCTATCGCGCCGAGCTCGGTGACGCCCTGGAAGGCGGGGCCGTGGAACATCCATCGGTCGATGTAGAGGTCCCGCGCTGTGACGTGGCAAGGCCGTTGCTCGGCGAGCGGTCGATCGGGCAGTTGTGGGGACGTCGGGTAGTCGTCGGCGAGCAGGACTGTGCCGCGCGCGTAGCCGTCGAGCGCCACGGTGACGGTGCCGTCTGGGTCGAGCGACGCGCTGGTCGTGACGGTGACCGGCGGCGTGACGGCGAGCCAGCGCAGGGCCCGGACGTCCCGGACGCCGACGACCGTGCGGCCGGGGCTCAGGGCCCGGGCGGCGTCGGCCATCAGCTCGAGCACCGTGGTGAGCGGCACCACGGGGTACTGGTCGGCTGGCTCGGACCAGCCGTCCGGCTGCCGGTAGAAGCAGTGGTCGGCGAGGTAAGGCATGGTCGTGAGAGAAAGCGTTCGCGTCGTGCTTGTCTCCCGGCGCCCCATACTGGCGGGCCTGGAAGCGGTCGGTGCCCACGAACTGAGGACATCCGTGGCGGCGGCTGTGGCGTCCTGAAGTGCCGCGTCGAACTCGGCCAGCACCGGGTGTCCCGTAGCGGATGGTTGTGGTAGTGCTGGTGCGCTCGCGGCCGGGGTGAGCGCTGTCACGGTGTTCCCGAGCCGGATCAGTGGGGCGCCGAGGGTGAGGGGGATTGCTGGTCCGCTGATTTCAGCGTGCACCGATGTCCGGACTTTGCCCGCGGCGGGGAGCCGGTCGAACCGGGGTGCCCAGCCCTCCACCCACAACGCGGCGGCGACCCGCCGGAGTTGGTCGAGTCCGGAGCGTCGGGGGGTGTTGGCGGTTACCGCGAGGTGTGGCAGGCCGGTCAGGGTGTCGGTGATGAATGCGGGCAGGCTGCCGGCGCCAATTTGGACGAAGGCCCGCGCCCCCGCGTCGTGCAGCCGCCGGATCAGCGGGCCGAAACGGACCGGTTCGAGGAGGTGGCGGGTGGCGAGGTCGCGGATGCTGTCGGGGTCGTCGGGGTAGCGGTTGACGGTGGTGGCTGACCAGATGGGGATGGTTGGTGGTTGTACTGGTAGGTCGGTGAAGGTGTCGAGGATCCGGGCTAGGTAGGGTGTGAGCATCGGTGAGTGGAAGCCGGACCGGAATGGCAGTATCTGACCGGTGATTCCGCGTGCGTGTAGCCGGTCCAGGGCGGTGACTACTGTGGTTTCCTCACCGCAGATGATCGACTGGTGTGGGCAGTTGTCGTGTGAGACCACAAGCCCGTCTATTCCGCCGATTTCCTCGGCGGCTTGGTCGGCCCCGCAGCCGAGTGCGGCGAACAGCAGGCCAGGGACCCGCAGCGTGGCTGGGTCGAATGAGGTGATGAGTTCCTCGACTGCCTTGTGGGGGTAGATGCCGGCGGCGGTCATCGCATTCCATTCGCCGATGCTGTGGCCGGCGACTAGGTCGGGTGTCACGCCGAGCTCGCGTAACGCCGTGTCGAGTAGCCGGCCGACGGTAAGCACGCCGAGGCCGTGCTGGCCGAGTATGGCGGTGCCGCTGAGGTCCGGGCGGTCCAGCTCGAAGTGGTCGGCGACGTCGTTCACACGAGGTTTGAATTGTTGTTCGAGGCCGGGGAAGAGGAACGCTAATTGTCCTGGTGTGGGTTGTGAGTGGAGGGGTGTGGTGGTGAACCAGATGTCGTCGCGACCGTGCCAGGGGGCGCCTTGCGCGAGGATTCCGCGGGCCAGTGTCAGCCGGCGTGTGGTGGGCGCGACGATCGCGAGTCGGCAGGGTCCGCTGGTTGGTGGGGTGTTGGTGTTGTCGCGGTTGAGTAGGTGGGTGTCTGGTACCTCAAGTTGTGGGGCTAGCTCGCTCGGTGTGCACCCGGCTAGCAGCAGTACTCGCTCGGGACCGGATGGCCGTGATCGTGGGGAGCGTCGGGTGTGTGATGGTTGTTCCAGGATGGTGTGCGCGTTGATTCCACCGAAGCCGAATGCGTTGATTGCGGCCCGGCGTGGTGTGTCATTGCGGGAGGGCCATGGTTGCGCTTCGGTGACTGGTGTGAAGCGGGAGCTGGCCAGTTCTGGGTGTGGGTCGTTGCAATGTAGGGTGGGTGGTAGCAGGCCGTGGTGTATGGCGAGTGCGGCTTTGATGAGTCCAGCGATGCCGGCGGCTGGCATGGTGTGGCCGATCATTGATTTGACTGATCCGATGCCGATGTCGCGACCGGCGCCGTTGGGTGGTCCGAAGACCCGGGTGAGCGAGGCCAGTTCGGTGGTATCGCCGGTTGGGGTGGCGGTGCCGTGCGCTTCGATCAGGCTGAGCGCATCGGGTTCGGTAGGGTCGAGCGCGGCGGTGTGCCAGGCTCGTTCGATGGCTCGTACTTGGCCGTCGGTGTGGGGGTTCATCAGGGTGGTGGTTCGGCCGTCGCTGGCTATTCCGATGCCGCGGATGATTGCGTAGATGCGGTCGTCGTCGGCGTCGGCGAGGCGTTTGAGTACGACTATTCCGGTGCCTTCGCCGATGAGGATGCCGTCGGCGTTGCGGTGGAAGGGCCGGATTTGCTGGGTGGGGCTCAGCGCGCCGAGTTGGTTGAACACGCTCCACAGGGTGATGTCGTGGCAGTGGTGCACCCCGCCGGCGAGCATGATGTCGCAGCGGCCGGTGGTCAGCTCTGTGATGGCGTGGTCGATGGCGATGAGTGAGGAGGCGCAGGCGGCGTCGATGGTGTAGGCGGGGCCCGCCAGGTCGAGCCGTTTGGCTATTCGTGACGCGACTAGGTTCGGCACGAGGTTGATTGCGGTTTCTGGTTGCTCGGGGCCGAGTTGGGTTTGGAAGGCGGTGTGGATCCGGTCTAGCTCGGTGTCCCGGAGGTTCGGGAGTAGTTCGTGGAGTGTGGTGATGAGCTGGTTCGCGGTCCGGGTCCGCTGGTCCAGGCGGGCCAGGCCGGGCGTGAGATAGCCGCCGCGACCGATGATAACGCCGGATCGGGATCGGTCGCGGAGTTGGTTCTCGCCGCCGGCGTCGATGAGTGCTTCGGTGGCGGTGTGCAGCGCGATGAGTTGATCGGGTTCGGTGCCGGAGACTGTTCGTGGCATGATCCCGAATTGGGTAGGGTTGAATGTGGGTTGCTCGATGAATCCGCCGCGGCGGCAGTAGAGTCGGTCGCTGGGTCGGGTTGTGGCGGCCTCGGGGTTGTAGTAGGACGCATCCCAGCGGGTGGCCGGCACGGTGGTGATCGCGTCCACGCCGGTGAGGATGTTGGACCAGTAGGTGGCCAGGTCGGGTGCGCCGGGAAACACTGCTGCCATTCCGACGATGGCTACCTCGACGGGTTCAGCCATTGTGTCTGACCTCGAATGCGGTTGGGTCGGCGCGCATGTAGACGACTTGGGGGTCGGTGCCGGTGGTGAGTTCGGTGAGTAGGCAGGTGATGCCGTCGTGGGGGTTGATGAGTCCGATGCCGCGTTGTGTGTAGTGGTGGGTTAGTTCGGGGGTGACCATGCTGGTGTCGTTGTTGAGTGTTGCCCAGGGTCCCCAGTCGAGGGTGAGGATTCGGGTGTGGGTTCGGGGGTTCCAGATGTGGGCGAGGGTGTCTAGTGCGTCGTTGGCGGCGGCGTAGTCGGTTTGGCCTGGGTTGCCGAATACTCCTGAGATGCTGCCGAAGAGGACGAGGAAGCGTAGGTCGTTTCTGGCTGCCTTGGCGAGGGCTTGTGCTCCGGTGACTTTGGTTGTCCATATTTGTGCGAAGCTGTCGGGTGTTTTGTCGGCGAGTAGTCGGTCGGCGAGGATTCCAGCGCCGTGTATGATTCCGTCGAGTCGTCTGTGGTGGTGGTATATGCCATCCACTAGGGTGGTGACCGCCGCTGGGTCTCGGACGTCGATCGCGTGGTAGCGAACCGAGGTGGCCATTCCGGTCAGTTCCGCGAGCGTTGCCCGGATTTCTCGTTGGGCGAGGATCCGGTTGGCTGTTGATTCGATTTCGGCTGGTGTGCGGTTCCTGGCTTGTGCCAGTACTCGTCGCAACGTGATCCGGTCGGCCGCCGCTGCGGTCACTGGGTCTTCGTCGTCGACTGGTGGTGGGGTTCGGCCGATGAGTTCGAGGTGGCCGGTGCCGGCGTGGGCGAGGCCGAGTGCGATGTGGGCGGTGATGCCGCGGGCGCCGCCGGTGAGCAGTACCACGGAGTCCGGCCCAAGTGTGAGCTTGCTGGGTCCTCCCGGGTCTAGCGGGGCGGCGGTGAGGTGCGGTGTGACCCGTTCCCTGGCCGCGTAGCCCACGGTGGTGGGGGTATGCGGGGTGAGGAGTTCGGCGAGGAGGTGTCCGGCGATGTGGATCGGTTCTTCTTTGGGGTCGATGTCGATGATCCGGATGAGGCGGTCGGGGAATTCGCGGGCGATGGTGCGGACCAGGCCGGGGAGGCCGATTCCGGCGACGCCGTTGGCGTGGAGGGAGCGGCCGAAGCGGCCGCCGGAGCCGGTGATGACGAGTAGGTGGCTGGTCCCGTTGAGGATGGCGTCGCGGAGCGTGGTGAACCCGTCGGGGAGGACCGCTGCTCGGCCTGGGTCTAGCGCGGCGAGGTAGATGAGGGCATTTGTTTTTCCCGTTTCGGTGAACTGGTTTGTGGTGGCTTGTTCGGGGTTGAGGAGTCGTACCGTGGCGCCGCGCCGTTCCAGCAGCTCGGACAGCTCCAGCGCGATGCCTGCTCCGTCTCCGATGATGGTGACCCGGTGCCCGGTGAGTGCGGTGTCGGGGGGTGCGGCTAGCGGTGGCAACGCGGTGGTCTCGACGAGGTAGCGTTGCGCCCGCTGTGGTGGTGTGACCGGTGCTGGTGTGGTCGGTGCTGGTGTGGTCGGGGGCGGTGTGCTGGTCCGGTGGGTGATCCAGGTGACGATGGCTCGTAGTGTTCGTTGTCGGGTGAGTTCTTCCATGATTGAGTCATCAATGGTGGAGCCGGTGTGAGCTAATCCGAGTTGGTCGGTGAGCAGGCCGATGAGTTCGGTTCGTTTGATGGAGTCGATGCTGAGGTCGGCTTCGAGGTCGAGGTCGGCCTCGAGCATGTCCACTGGGTAGCCGGTTCGTTCGCTGACTAGGGACCGTATGGTGGCCAGTACTGTCTCCGGTGTCAGCTCAGCTGGCTCGACCGGCGTGACGGGACCGGATTCGGGTATCAGATCAGCTGGGTTCGTCTGTCTGGGGGCGGGTGGCAACGGGGCAGCTGGCAACGCGGTGGGCGCGGGGGTGGGGGTACCTAGGTAGCCGAGCATGACCTCGCGTTGGGCCGTGATGAGTTCGCGGGTGGTGCGCAAGAACTCCAGTATGGCCGCGTCCCGCCCGTCTGCGACGTTGGTCTCTGGTCCAGGGTGTGGTGTGGTGAGCTGGTGGGCTGGGCGTAACCCGTCTGGTAGGTGGTGTCCGTCGGTGGTGGTGATGAGGTGGCCGTTGACCAGCCAGCCGGGGTGGTGGGGGACATCGGGCCTTGATAGTGGTATTGGGTGGGTGTCGCGGCCGTGGAACAGTCTGGTCGGATCGACCGGTACTCCCGCGACGGCCAGTTCGGCGAGCGCCAGCAGCAGTCGTCGCAGACCGGGTTCACCCGGTACATCGGTGGCGACCGCGACGTGCGGCCGGTCGGTGAGGATCATGCTGACAAACTGGGTGAGCACCCGGCCTGGGCCGGTTTCGATGAAGACCCGTGTCCCGGCGGTGTACATGGCTTCTATCTGTTCGACGAACCGGACCGGCTCGGCGAGGTGGGTGGCCAGCGTGGCCCGGATGGCTGTGGGGTCGGTGGGGTAGGGCGCGGCGGTGGTGTTCGACCACACCGGCAGCCGCGGTGACTCAACGTTACGGTGGTCTAGTTCGGTGGCGAAGACCGGTGTAGCGCCGGCTACCACTGGGCTGTGGAACGCGCAGGCCACGGGGATGCGGGTGCCGGTGATGCCTACCTCCGCGAGTCGCTCCAGTGCGGTGTGCAGGGCCGTGGTAGGTCCGGAGATCACGGTTTGGTGGGGCGTGTTGTGGTTGGCCACCACGACTGGTCCGTCCCCGAGCACGGCCCGGACTTGCTCGGCAGCGCCGGCGACTGCGGCCATCGTGCCGGGATCGGTCCCGGCCGCGGTGAGGATGGCCTGCCCACGGGCCTCGCTCAGCTTGAGTAGTTCGGTGGGGGTGAGCGCGCCGGCCGCGGTGAGGGCGACGAGTTCGCCGTAGCTGTGTCCGGCGAGGTGGTCGGGGTGCACACCCAGTGAGGTGAGGAGCTCATGCATGGCTAGTCCGGTGATTCCCAGTGCGGGTTGGGCGATCCGGGTATCGGTGAGCGCCGCCCGCGCTCGTGTTGAGCCTTCTGTGCTGAACGCGGCTGGGGGGAACATCGCGCTGGTCCACTGGTCGCCGAGTTGGAGGAATCGTTGCAGGGGTGGGAATGTCACGAACAGGTCGGCGAGCATGCCGGGGCGTTGGCTGCCTTGTCCGGGGAACAGGAACGCGACCTGACCCGCTGTTTTGTCGTCTTTGTTGTGGGGGGCGAGGAACACGCCCTCGGTGGTGGTGGTGCGGGCTTGGGTGATTTTGGTGGCGAGGTCGTCCAGGTCCTCGGCCACGATCGCGACCCAGACTCGGGTGCCACTGTGGTGATTTTCGGTAACGCTACGGGCGAGGTCTCGTAGTCGCCAGGGTCGGCCCGCGGTGTCGTTGGTGGTGAGTAGTCCGCTGAGTTGGTCCATTTCCGCGATCGCCGCGGCCCTATCCGCGCCGGTGAACAGGAAGAGTTCGGCTGGCCAGGCATCCAGTCCGTGTGTGGGTTCGGGTTGCTTGTCGTAGGAGCTGAGGACGGCGTGGAAGTTCGTGCCGCCGAACCCGAACGCGCTCACCCCGGCGACCCGGCGCGCTGATGAGGCCCACGGCCGCGCGGTGACATCGAAGGTGAAGGGGCTGGTGGTGGGGTCCCAGGCGGGGTTGGGGTCGCGGAGTTGGCTGGTGGGTGGGCGTATTCCGGTGTGGACCGCGGACGCTACTTTGATGAGTCCGGCGATTCCGGCGGCGCATTTGGTGTGCCCGATCTGGGATTTCACTGATCCCAGCGTGCAACTGCCGGTGGGTGTGCCGGCTGTGGTGAACAGCTCGGTCAGTACCGCTAGCTCGGTGCGGTCCCCGACCACAGTGCCGGTGCCGTGTGCTTCCACCAACCCAACGTCGGCGGGGGAGATCCTGGCCATGTGGTAGGCGCGTTCCAGCGCCTGGCGTTGTCCGTGGGGTGCTGGGGCGGTGAGTCCGAGGGCGCGTCCGTCGCTGGCGGAGCCGATTCCTTTGATGACCGCGTAGATCCGGTCGCCGTCGCGTTCGGCGTCGGCCACTCGTTTGAGGACCACGCAGGCCACGCCTTCACCGAGGGTGATGCCATCCGCGGCGGTGTCGAAGGGGCGGCAGTGTCCGGTGGGGGACAGGGCGTGGACGGAGGCGAACATGAGGTAGTCGTGGATGCTGTTGTGCACATCAGCACCCCCGGCCAGGACCATGGTGCTGGTGCCGGTCTGGAGTTCTTTGCAGGCGAGGTCGAGAGCGGCCAGGGAGGAGGCGCAGGCGGCGTTGACGGTGTAGTTGGCGCCGCCGAGGTCCAGGCGGTTGGCGATCCGGCCGGCGATCACGTTGGCCAGTACTCCGGGGAAGGAGTCCTCGGTGAGCTTGGGGAGCTGTTCCTCCAGGTCGGGGGGCAGTGTCGCGTGGTAGGTGGGGTAGAGCGAGCGGAAGGTGTAGGCGCTGGCCAGCTCGGCGCCCGCTTCGGCGCCGAAGATCACGCTGGTGTGGTCTCGGTCGAAGGCTCGCTGGGTGTATCCGGCGTCGCGTAGTGCGCGGGTGGCTACTTCCAGGGCGAGGAGTTGGACAGGTTCGATGCTGGCCAGCGCGGTCGGGGGGATGCCGTAGGCCAGCGCGTCGAACGGGACCTCCGGTAGGAAACCACCCCAGCGCGCTGGGATGCTGTAGGCCGTTGGGTCCCACCGCTGGGGTGGGACCTCGGTGATGGCGTCTACCCCGGCCAGGATGTTGGCCCAGTACTCGGCCAGGTCCTGGGCTTTCGGGAACACGCCGGCCATGCCGATGATCGCTATGTCCAACGGCTGAGCTGGTGGCGTGGGGGTTTCCGTGAAGGCTGGCTGGGTGTCGAGAGTTGGCTGGATACCGAGTTCGGTGATTCTGGTGGTGAGGAACTCGGTCGCGCCCTGGGTGACTTGGGTGTGCAACGTCTTGATGGTCGTGGTCGCGCGGCGCAGGGTGGCGACGTCGCCGAGCATGACCATGCCGTCCTGGTGCTGGACCTGCTCATCCACCGCGATGAGCGCGTCGCCCTCGCGGCGGAGTCCTTTGCTGGCGATGCGGAGCCGACCTAGGTTGAGCTGTTCCAGCTCGGCCCATATTTGATCGCGTGGTACTCCGGCGGCTGCCAATCGGGCCTGGGTTTGGGTGAATGTGTGGAGGTAGGGGGAGTCCGCGCAGCGGGTGGCATGCCCGGGTGCGGTTTCCAGGAGCACGGTGTGTTCGCAGGCCAGCGCGGTCTGTTGGAATCCCGGCTGGATGGCCCCGGTGGTGAGCGCTTCCTGGGTGAACAGGTACGCGGTGCCCATCAGCACCCCCACCTGGGCGCCCCGCGCCACCAAGGGAGCGGCCAGCGCGGTCACCATGGCCGAGGAGCGTTCATCGTGGATGCCTCCGGCGAAGAGCACCCGCAGTGCCGGGGCGCACCCGTGCTCATCGTCGTAGTCCAGGAGGCGCTGGAGTTGGAGTTCCCAGAGTGGGAAGCTGGCCCACGGCCCGACGTGCCCACCGCACTCCTGGCCCTCGAACACGAACCGCCGGGCACCCTCGGTGAGGAACCGCTCCAGCAGACCCGGGGAGGGCACGTGCAGGAACGTCTGGATCCCCGCCGCCTCCAGGGGCATCGCCTGCGCCGGCCGGCCCCCGGCGATCAGCGCGTACGGTGGGCGCGCCTGGTGTACCGCGGCCAGTTGCGCCTCGCGAACCTCGGGGGGGACGAACCCGAGGATGCCCACCCCCCACGGCCGCCCCCCCAACACCGCCGCCGTCTGTTCCAGCAGTATCCGGCTCTGCTCACCACCGCTCAACGACAACGCCACAAACGGCACCCCACCCGCGCTGGCCACCGCCGCTGCGAACCCGGCCTGATCACTGACCCGGGTCATCGGCCCCTGCACCACCAACGGCGGGGCCGAGTGCGCCTGGGCCGATTGCACCTGGTCGATGACCGCGGCACGGACCGCGGCCACCACACCCCCAGCGGTCACATACCGTCGCGCCAACCCAGCGGCCAACGCGCCATCCTGACCGATCGGTAACGCACCCAGATCCCGCGCCCCCAACCGGGTCGCGACCGTGTCGGGATCCGGGGTGGGCAGGCCTGGGCGCGCATACAGGCGATAACCTCCCACCACCGCGGTGTCACCGCCATCCATCACCCGAATCGCCGCCGCCACCCCGCCCGGCAGGTCAGCCTCAGCCACCAACGCCAACTGCGCGTCCAACACCACCCCCACCGCACCACCCACCACCGCCGCCGCGGCCGTATGCACCCCGATCCCCCCCGCCGCCCACACCGGCACACCCACCCGCGGATCAGCCAACAACTGTTGCAGCAACACGAACGTTGTCGTGCTACCCACCCGACCACCAGCCTCAGCACCCTTAGCGATCAACCCATACGCCCCAGCCCGAACCGCAGCACGCGCCTGCCTCACCGACGTCACCTCAACCAACGACCGCCACCGAGACACCAACGGCCATTCCGAACCATGCCCATGCACCACTACCTCAACCTGCTCTGGCAGGTCAGCGGGCGACAACGGGCACCCAGCCGACACCCGAACCCCAAAATCACCTGACCACCACCGACACACATCACCCAACGTGGCCCGCGCCCAACCAGCATCCCGACCCAGGTCCAACACACCCACCGCACCAGCCCGCTCAAGCCCCACCACAAGAGAAGCATTAGGCTCCCCAAACGGGGTAATCCCCACAATCAACTCACGCTCACGAAACCTGCTCATCCTTGGTCCTGTCCTCACTGCTTGAATGGGCGATTCGGAGCTTGTCGCAACAAGTGACGTGCCTAGTTGGCAACGTGGTCGCCACGACCGGATATCGTCGCCAAGATTCACCTCATTCCTGTTCCCGCAGGAATTGATCGGGCCGGTCGCAACGTTGCAATTCGCGGCATGGGCGAGAGCGCTAGAGAAAGGCATCTTAGGTTAGTGATACCTACTCGACGTGAATGCTAAGCGCCCGCCGAAGCTGATGTCAATAGCAACTCTCTGGCAACGAGTAGGCACCGCTAGTACCGAAGCTGATGCAAAGAAGAGTCCATAATCGACCCTCTGACAACGAGTGGAAACCGGCAGTGATAAAAAGTGCGTGACACGGTCGGTCGGGTCTGATTCAAGGCTGACTGACGCTTTGGTTGCCTTGAGGTGAACATATGACGCGTTTGGCTAGCTCATTGAGATAGAGCTAGCTCACCAAGATAGGACTGGGTGATCCGGAAACGCCGCATACACCGGGCCAGTGCTCACGGGCGCAGCGCATGCTCCGACCACACCCACCCCGACCGGGTCCGGATCTCGGGTCTCAGGACAGCCGGAGGGTGCGGGCGGCGAGCACGGTGGCGCCCGCAGTCCACGCCAGCAGCACCCCTAGGGCGCCCCACGGGGCGGCACCGGTGGCTAGCGCGGTGTAGAGCCCATCAGCCAGAGCGCCCGAGGGCAGCGTGGCGGCGATCGCGGAGAGCGGCCCGGGTAAGGCGTGGACAGACAGCACGATGCCGCCCGCTATGACGAGCAGCAGCCAGACCGTGTTCGCCACCGCGAGCACCACTTCGGCTCGAAGCGCTCCTCCGAGCAGCACGCCGAGTGCGCCGAACGCGGCCGTGCCGGCGAGGATGAGCAGCGCGGCGGGGGCCAGACCTGCCGGTTCCGGGTGCCAGCCCAGGACGGCGGCCACCGCCCCGAGCACCACCAGCTGTACCAGCACCACCCCGAGCACCGCGAGTATCCGGCCAGCGACCAGGGACCAGCGCGGCAACGCGGTGGCGGCCAACCGTTTGAGCACCCCGTAGCGGCGGTCGAAGCCCAGCGCGATGGCCTGTCCGGTGAACGCGGTGGACAGCACGGCCAGCGCCAGGATGCGCGGGGTGACGTTGTCCACCCGCGGGCTGGGCACCGGCACCACGTTCAGCACGGTGAGTCCGACCAGCATCCCCAGCGGGATGAGCAGGGTGAGCAGCACCTGCTCCGCGTTGCGCAGGGTGAGGACGAATTCAGTGCGAGCCTGGGTGAGCAGCATCCGCGACAGCCGGCCCCGGCCTGGTGCGGGCGTAAAGGTACCGGGGGAGAAGTTGGTCACGGCCGCAGCTCCCGTCCGGTGAGTTCGAGGAACACGTCTTCCAGGCTGCGCCTGGACACCCGCAGGTCCTCGGGGAATACCCCCTGCTGGGCACACCACGCAGTCACGGTGGCCATCACCTGCGGGTCGATCAGACCCTCGACGAGATACCCACCAGGGTGCGGTTCACTGACCCGGCACTCCTCGGGCAGTGCGGTGCGCAGCTGGCTGAGTTCCAGGCCGGGCTGGGCCCCGAACCGAAGTTGCTGCTCAGTACCGGCTGAGGTCAGCTCAGCGGGGCTGCCCTGGGCCACCACCCGGCCATGGTCGATGATGACCACCTGGTCGGCCAGCGCCTCGGCCTCCTCCATCAGGTGTGTGGTGAACAGCACGCTGACGCCGTCTGCGCGCAGCCTGGCGATGATGTCCCAGACCAGCCGTCGAGCCTGCGGGTCCATGCCGGCGGTGGGCTCGTCGAGAAACACCACCTCCGGCCGCCCGACCAGGGCGCAGGCCAGCGCCAGCCGCTGCTGCTGGCCGCCGGACAGTCGCTTGTAGGGCACCCGCGCAACGCTGGTGAGCCCGAGCACGTCAAGCAGCCATCCGACGTCCAGTGGTCGTGCCGCGCATACCGCGACCAGATTGAGCATCTCAGCGGCCCGCACGCCCGGGTAGGCCCCGCCGCCCTGGGGCATCACCCCGACTCGGGGGCGCAGCGCGGCACCGTCGGCGATCGGGTCCAATCCCAGCACGCGGACCACCCCGGCATCCGGGTGCTGGAACCCTTCGCACACCTCGACCGTGGTGGTCTTGCCGGCACCGTTAGGTCCCAGCAGAGCCAGCACCGTGGCCGGCTGCACCCGCAGGTCGAGCCCGTCCACGGCCCGGACTGCACCGAAGCTCCGAACCAGGCCGCAGACCTCGACAGCAACCGATGGTGCGGGCGGGGTCACGTTTACAGAGCTTAGGTCGCGACCCCGGATCGGGGCGCACTGGCCTGCAGCGCTTCCGAGCGGGGCACAGGAGCCTCACGTGCCCCGGTGAATGCCCCCGACAGCGCGGGAGTGCGCCCGCGAACCAGCAGCATCGGTACCACCAGGGTGATCGCTGCGGCCACGATCGACGAGGGCATCACCCAGGCCCGGAACAGAAAATCCGAGCCGGTGGGCGCTACGACCACCGCGAGTACCGCGCAGGCCACGGTAGCGGTGGTGCGAAAGGCTGGGTGGGTGGCGGACGCTGCCAACGGGATCGCGGCCCACAGCAGGTACCACGGATGTACCACCGGCCCCAGCAGCACCACAGCACCCAGCCCGACCCCGAGCCCAGCTAGTGGCTCAACCCGTCCCTTCCAACAACGCCACAGCAGCAGCAGGCAGACTCCGCCAGCGGCGGCCAGCCCGGTGAGCCGGGCGAGCGCGAGCACCGAGGTGATGTGATCGCCCAAGCCAAGGAGGCTGCCGATCCACCCGGCCAGCAGGCCGAGTTCGGTCGCCACCGACATCCAGCTGCGCACCGCGTTAGGTGTGCCGAGCGCACCAACCCAGCCAAAGCCGAGCCCGGTGCCTAGCCCGATCGCCACGGTGGTGGCCACGGCGACCCCACCGACCGTCGCCGCTGCCCACACCACATCACGCCGCCGACCGCCCCGGTGCCGAGCATGCCACATCATGACGAAACCGAGCGCTAGCGCTGCGGGAACCTTCACCTGGGCCGCGGCCGCGAGGAGCGCTGTGCCGCCGAGCAGGGCTGGTCGTCTCTCCGGGCTGCGTAGCGCCAACTCCAGGCCAACCAGCATCAGGCCAATCATCAGCGCCTCGTTGTGCACTCCGCTGACCAGGTGAAACAACACCAACGGGTTGGCGACGCCGAGCCACAGCGCGAATACCGGCGAGACGCCCGACCGGCGGGCCAGCCGTGGCAGCGCCCAGACGATCATCATCAGACCGGCCACCGCGAGGGTGCGGTGTAGCAGCGTACCGAGCACGACGTCGTCGCCGGCAATCCAGTCGATCGGCCTGCCCAGGGTGAGGAACAACGGGCCGTAGGGCGCCGGCGTGTCGCGCCAGATCGTGGGGATCCCCCGCACCAGGGGATGGTCCACGCCCAGTGCGTCGGCCGGACCAAGCACATAGGGATCCAGGCCGCGGTTGACCATCGCGCTCTGCGCCAGGTAGCTGTAGATGTCCCGGCTGAACATCGGCGGGGCGACCAGCAGTGGCACTGCCCACATCAGCATCGTGCGGTCCAGCTGGGCTCGGGAGATCAGCCGGGTTCGCCCGGGAGCGGCCAGCGCGCCGAGCCATAACCAGGCCAGCACCACCATGAGGATGCCGGTATAGACGACCGCCAGCGACGCGATGGGCATTCGGGTGAACAGACCCAGCACAGGGCGGCCGACCACCGGATTGCCCAGTACCGGAGCCGTCCCCGCACCGAGTGAACCCAGGCCCATGAGCAGCGCGCCGACGGTGCCGAACCGGCGCACCGTGTCGAGCTGGCGGGTCAGACCCACACCACGCACCTTCCCGGCCACCACGCCGCGAGGGTAGCGGTGCGGCCACTGGCACCCTTGACGGAGCACATCTGCGGTTGTGCACCTGCCGGGGAAATACGTAACATGGACGTTGTGAAAAACGTCGGGACTGATCGTCGCACCCGCGAGTCGGTGGCACGCATGTTGCTGGAGCACGGCCCAGTGACAGCCGCGCAGGTCGCCGACGCGCTGGGGCTGAGTCCCGCTGCGGTGCGCCGCCACTTGGACGCTTTGCTTGCACTCGGGCAGGCCAGCTGCCGCTCAGCACCGCGCCGAGGTCCTCGTGGCCGTGGTCGCCCAGCCAAGTTGTTCCTGCTCACCGCCACCGGCCGGGCGCAGTTCGAGCATACCTACGACGATCTGGCGGTGGCCGCTCTGCGCTTTCTGTCCGAGCGTGACGGTGAACAGGCGGTCCGCTCGTTCGCCGAGCGCCGGGTGACAGACCTGGTTGGTCGGCACCGGGCCACGGTGGTCGCCGCGCCTGACCCGGTCGCGCGTGCGCGGCTACTGGCGGTCGCCCTGAGCACGGAGGGTTACGCTGCGTCAGCTGAGCACGTCGGTGCTGGTGCGCAGTTATGCCAGCATCACTGCCCGGTCTCGCACGTTGCTGCGGAGTTTCCGCAACTGTGCGAGGCCGAGACCGCGGCCTTCGCCGACTTGCTCGGTGTCCACGTGCAGCGGCTGGCCACCATCGCCCGCGGCGACGCGGTATGCACGACGCACGTTCCCGAGGGTCGGGTACCGCACGGTGCCCGGGCGGCTGTTCTCACCACTCCCACCACAGAACCGGATGGAGGCGTCTCGGCATGACAACTGCCCCTGAGCAGGATGTGCGAACGCAGAACGCCCTGAATACCCCACTCACCCAGGAAGAAACGCTGTCCAGCCTGGGCCGATACGAGTACGGATGGGCCGACTCCGACGCCGCCGGCCTCAGCGCGCAGCGTGGCCTGTCTGAAGCTGTGGTCCGCGACATCTCGGCTAAGAAGAGCGAGCCGGAGTGGATGCTGGAGACCCGGTTGAAGGCGTTGCGCCTGTTCCACCGCAAGCCGATGCCGCACTGGGGTGCCGACCTGTCCGGCATCGACTTCGACAACATCAAGTACTTCGTCCGGTCAACCGAGAAGCAGGCCACGTCCTGGGACGAACTGCCCGATGAGATCAAGGCCACCTACGACCGGCTGGGCATCCCCGAGGCGGAGAAGGCCCGACTGGTGGCCGGCGTGGCCGCGCAGTACGAGTCCGAGGTCGTTTACCACAAGATCCGCGAGGACCTCGAGGAACTCGGTGTCCAGTTCCTGGACACCGACACCGCGCTGCGCGAGCAGCCGGAGATCTTTAGGCAGTACTTCGCCAGCGTGATCCCGGCAGGTGACAACAAGTTCGCCGCGTTGAACACCGCGGTGTGGTCGGGTGGGTCGTTCATCTACGTGCCGCCCGGGGTGCACGTCGACATCCCGCTGCAAGCCTACTTCCGGATCAACACCGAGAACATGGGCCAGTTCGAGCGGACGCTGATCATCGTCGACGAGGGCGCTTACGTGCACTACGTCGAAGGCTGCACGGCACCAATCTACAAGTCCGACTCGCTGCACTCCGCGGTCGTCGAGATCATCGTCAAGAAGGGCGGCCGCTGCCGCTACACCACGATCCAGAACTGGTCGAACAACGTCTACAACCTGGTCACCAAGCGGGCGACCGCCGCCGAGGGCGCGACCATGGAGTGGATCGACGGCAACCTCGGCTCCAAGGTCACCATGAAGTACCCGTCGGTCTGGTTGATCGGCGAGCACGCCAAGGGCGAGGTGCTCTCGGTGGCCTGCGCGGGCGAGGGCCAGCATCAGGATGCCGGGGCGAAGATGGTGCACGCCGCACCGCACACGTCGAGTAAGATCGTGTCCAAGTCGGTGGCCCGCGGCGGCGGCCGCACCTCCTACCGCGGGTTGGTGCAGGTCAACGAGGGTAGCCACCACTCCCGCTCCACAGTGAAGTGCGACGCCCTGTTGGTGGACCAGATCAGCCGCTCGGACACCTATCCCTACGTCGATATCCGCGAGGATGACGTGTCGATGGGCCACGAGGCCACCGTCTCCAAGGTCAGCGATGATCAGCTGTTCTACCTGATGAGCCGGGGGTTGGCCGAGGACGAGGCGATGGCCATGATCGTGCGTGGGTTCATCGAGCCGATCGCCCGCGAGCTGCCCATGGAGTACGCCCTGGAGCTCAACCGCCTGATCGAACTGCAGATGGAAGGAGCCGTCGGCTGATATGACGGCCACCACTGACCGGCCGGCCGAGCACGGTCTGGTCGCGCACTCGCACGGGGCCGACGTGCCGATGGTCTCCCGGGCGCAGCGGTTCACCTCCTATGACGTGGACGCCTTCGAGGTGCCCACGGGGCGTGAGGAGGAGTGGCGGTTCACCCCGCTGCGACGGCTGCGCGGGCTGCACCAGGGCGTCGCCGCCACTGGCACCGCGCAGATCAGCGTGCAGGCAGCCGGCGGGGTCACCGTCGAAGACGTGGGCCGATCCGACCCGCGCCTGGGCGATGGTGGCGTCCCCGCCGACCGGGTCGCCGCGCAGGCCTGGGTCTCCGCGGCGCGGGCCACCGTGGTGACCATGCCGGCGCAGACCCGGATCGAGGATCCGGTGATGATCACCTTTACCGGGCCGGGAGCCGGGGCGCTCGCCTACGGGCACCTGCAGGTGCGCCTTGAGGCGTTCGCCGAGGCCGTGGTGGTGCTCGACTACCGCGGTAGCGGCACCTACGCGGAGAACGTCGAGCTCGTCCTTGCCGACGGTGCCCGGCTGACCCTGGTCAGCGTGCAGGACTGGGCTGATGACGCGGTGCACGTCGCCGCGCAGCACACCCGACTGGGCCGCGACGCGGTACTGCGAGCCACCACGGTGAGCCTAGGCGGTGACCTGGTCCGGCAATCCCCGACGGTGACGTTCACCCAGCCCGGCGGCGACGCCGAGTTACTCGGGCTGTATTTCGCCGACGCCGGGCAGCATCTGGAGCACCGCTTGCTGGTGGACCATGCTGTCCCACACTGCCGGTCCAACGTCGCCTACAAGGGTGCGCTGCAGGGCAGTCCTGGAAAACCAGACGCGCACACCGTGTGGATCGGCGACGTCCTCATCCAGGCCGCCGCTGAGGGCACCGAGACTTTCGAGGTCAACCGCAACCTGGTGCTCACCGACGGCGCCCGGGCCGACTCGGTGCCCAACTTGGAGATCGAGACCGGGGAGATCGTCGGCGCCGGGCACGCCAGCACCACGGGCCGCTTCGACGACGAGCAGCTGTTCTACCTGACTTCCCGAGGCATCCCTACCGAGCAGGCCCGCCGGCTGGTCGTGCGGGGTTTCTTCGGCGAGATCCTGCAGAAGATCACCGTCACGCAGGTACGCGAGCGGCTGGCGGTGGCGATCGAGGCCGAGCTGGAGGCGGTGGGGGTATGACCGCGGTCCGGGTGTGCAGCCTGTCCGATCTCAAGATCGACGTGCCCGCCGGCTTCGAGGTCGACACTGTGCCGGTGGTGCTGGTCCGCCAGGGCGAGCGGGTCTATGCGCTGGCCGACGTCTGCTCACACGCCGAGATCGCGTTGTCCGAAGGCGAGGTGACCCGCAAGGGCCTGGAATGCTGGCTGCACGGATCATGCTTCGACCTGGCCACCGGAGCGCCGTCCTCACCACCGGCGTCTGAACCGGTGGACACCTATGCCGTGACGATCGAGGGTGAGGACGTGTACGTCGACCCGTCTACCGTAACGAACCGCTAATGGGACCAACCGCTAGCAGGAGTGCGAGAACACACCGATGACCACCCTAGAGATCAAGGACCTGCACGTCGCGGTACCCACTGACGACGCACAGACCCCCGAGAAAGAGATCCTGCGCGGCGTTGATCTGACCGTCCGGGCGGGGGAGACCCACGCGATCATGGGTCCCAACGGGTCGGGCAAGTCCACCCTGGCTTACTCGATCGCCGGGCACCCGCGCTACCGGGTCACCTCGGGGCATGTGCTCCTCGACGGCGTTGATGTGCTGTCGATGTCGGTTGACGAGCGGGCTCGGGCGGGCCTGTTTCTCGCCATGCAGTACCCGATCGAGGTGCCCGGCGTGTCCATGACGAACTTCCTGCGCACCGCCGTCACCGCGATCCGCGGTGAGGCGCCCAAGTTGCGCACCTGGGTCAAGGAGGTCAAAGCGGCGATGTCCGAGCTGGACATCGACCCCGCCTTCGCCGAGCGCAGCGTGAACGAGGGTTTCTCCGGTGGCGAGAAGAAGCGCCACGAGATCCTGCAGCTGTCCCTGCTCAAACCCAAGATCGCGGTGCTGGATGAGACCGACTCGGGCCTGGACGTCGATGCGTTGCGGGTGGTCTCCGAAGGAGTGAACCGTTATCGGGCCAGCGGGGATGTCGGTGTGCTGCTGATCACTCACTACACCCGGATCCTGCGGCACATCACGCCTGATTACGTCCATGTCTTCGCGGGCGGGCGGATTGTGGAGTCCGGCGGGCAGGAACTCGCCGAGGAACTGGAGTCCGGCGGTTACGAGCGGTTCACCCGCCAGCAGGAGGTGACGGAGGTGTCACCGTGACGGCTGGGCCACTGACTGCTGCGACACTGACGGCTGGGCCACTGACGGCGAGCGAGCAGGAGAAGATTCGCGCCGACTTTCCGATCCTGTGCCGCACGGTGCGGGACGGTCGAGCGCTGGTGTACCTGGACTCCGGGGCCACCTCGCAGCGGCCCCGGCAGGTGCTCGACGCCGAGCGCGCCTTCCTCGAGCAGCACAACGCCGCGGTGCACCGCGGCGCGCATCAGCTTGCCGAGGAGGCCACCGACGCCTACGAGTCGGCGCGGGCTCGGATCGCGGCGTTCGTCGGTGTCCAGCCCGGGGAGGTGGTGTTCACCAAGAACGCCACCGAGGGGATCAACCTGGTCGCCTACGCGCTGAGCAACTCGACGGGGGCCGCAGCGGCGGCGCAGCGCTTCACCCTGGCGCCGGGCGACGAGATCGTGGTGACCGAGATGGAGCACCACGCCAACCTGGTGCCCTGGCAGGAGCTGTGCCGGCGCACCGGCGCCACGCTGCGCTGGTATCAGGTGACCGATGCTGGCCGGCTGGACCTGGAGTCGCTGGAACTGTCCGGGCTCTCTTCTGGGCTCTCTTCTGGGCGCACGAGGGTGGTGGCCTTCACCCATCAGTCCAACGTGATGGGCACCGTGCCGCCGGTCGCGGAGTTGGTCCGTCGGGCTCGCGAGGTCGGGGCGCTCACCGTGCTGGACGCCTGCCAGTCGGTGCCGCACACGCCGGTCAACTTTGGCGCGCTGGGGGTCGATTTCGCGGTGTTCTCCGGGCACAAGATGCTGGGACCGTCCGGGGTCGGCGTGCTCTACGGCCGCCGCGATCTGCTCGAGGCGCTGCCGCCGTTTCTTACTGGGGGGTCGATGATCGAGTTGGTGAAGATGGAGGGCTCCACGTACGCCCCGCCACCGCAGCGTTTCGAGGCCGGTGTCCCGATGACCTCCCAAGCGGTCGGCTTGGGCGCGGCGGTGGATTACCTGTCGGAGGTCGGGATGGACCGGATCGCCGCGCATGAGCGTGTCCTGACCGAACATGCGCTGGCCGGCCTGTCGGAGATGGACGGTCTGCGGATCATCGGTCCCACTGACACCAAGGACCGGGGTGGCGCGGTGTCCTTCGTGCTCGACGATGTGCACGCGCACGACGCCGGGCAAGTGCTCGATGACCTGGGAATCGCGGTGCGGGTCGGGCACCACTGCGCTTGGCCATTACACCGTCGCTTCGGGATTGCCGCAACGGTGCGGGCCAGCTTCGCGCTGTACAACACACCCGCTGAGGTCGACGCGCTGCTGGCCGGGGTGCACGAGGTGCGCCGTTTCTTCCGGGGGGGCGCATGAAACTGGAGCAGTTGTACCAGGAGATCATCCTGGACCACTACCGCAACCCGCACCGGCACGGTCTTCGGGAGCCTTTCGACGCCGAGTCCTACCAGGTCAACCCCACCTGCGGGGACGAGGTGACGCTACGGGTAGCGCTGGACGGCGACCGGGTGACCGACGTGTCCTACGACGCGATCGGCTGCTCGATCAGCCAGGCGGCGACATCGGTGCTGACCGATCTGGTGATCGGCCGGACTGTGGCCGAGTCGAGGTCTACCATGGATGCGTTCGTGGAGATGGTGCAGAGTCGAGGCCAGGTGGAGCCTGACGAGGATGTGCTCGCCGACGCGATCGCCTTCGTCGGCGTGTCGCGTTACCCGTCCCGGGTGAAGTGCGCCTTGCTGGGCTGGATGGCGTTCAAGGATGCTGTCGGGCGGGCAGCGGGCGCCAGCTCAGACAACGGTGCCCAGCGAGCGGAGGCACAATGAGCCTGAACGAGGAATCCGACGTAGTGCGCGGTGCCGCTGGGATGCCTCAGGTCCCGACGCCCCGTCCGGATGGCGAGCTGGCCTCCGTCGACGACCTCGAGGAAGCCATGCGCGATGTGGTCGACCCGGAGCTGGGCATCAACGTGGTCGATCTGGGCCTGGTCTACGACATCCGGGTCGACGAGGGCAACGTCGCCACCCTTGACATGACGCTGACCTCTGCGGCTTGCCCGCTGACCGACGTCATCGAGGACCAGACTCGCGCTGCGCTCACCAGTGGCCCCGGCGGGGGACTGGTCAACGACGTGCGGATCAACTGGGTATGGATCCCACCGTGGGGGCCGGACAAGATCACCGAGGACGGCCGGGAGCAACTGCGAGCACTGGGTTTCACCGTCTGACCTGCCGCGACCGAGCGGTGACGCACATGACGCGTCCGCCGTTCGCGTCGGTAGTAGGGCGGTAGTATGCTTTTGTCGTGCCCAGAGGGAACCCATCGCCGAAGCTTGCCATCACCGTCGAGCCCGACATTCACCGTCAGGTTGTCGAGGCCGCCGAGGCCGAGGGTGTCAGCGTGTCTTCCTGGATGACCGCCGCCGCTCGCCGAGCGCTCAAGGTGCGCGACGGGCTCGCTGCGGTCGCCGAGTGGGAGGCTGAGCACGGTTCGCTCACGGCCGCCGAGCTGGCAGACGCCCGGCGCCGGGTAGGGGCTGCCGCCGGTCGTCAATCGGCGTGAGCGGGATCGTTTACGACGCTGGAGCGCTGATCGCCGCCGAGCGCAACGACCGTGCGTTGTGGGCCGACCACCGGGTACGGCTGGAGCAGGGAACTGTTCCGGTCACCCCTGCCGCCGTCGTCGCCCAGGTCAGCCGTTCGTCCCGGCAGGCTCAGCTTCGTCGTCTGCTCCGCGGGTGTGACATCGCCGAACTGGACGAGGACATCGCACACCACGTCGGCCGGATCCTCGCCCAAGCTTGCACCTCTGACGTCGTTGATGGGGCGGTCGTCGCCGCAGCCGTGGTTCGCTCCGCTGCGGTGCTGACGAGCGACCGAGCCGACATCGCCCATCTCCTCCAGTCAACCGGGACTGATCTGCCCATCCTCGACGTCTGACCAAGGACACCCCAGGAAGCCTGTCGGCCAGCCAACAGTAATCTGTCGCTGCAATGAGCCCCGCGCGGCAGGACGCTGTGACGACGCGTGCGCTCTGCGTGCGCCGAGTTCGTCTCAGAGTCGTCGCGGTTAGCCATCACAACGCTGTTGTCGAACTCGGCGCATCTAGAGCGGATCAGGCTGAGCCTGCCTGGGGTCTGCGGCGGTGGATCGGGTTATGGGGGCAGGGCCAGTGAGGGTGTCCAGGATCTGCTGGCCGTACTTTGCCAGCTTGTTCTCGCCGACACCGCTGACCGTGCTGAGTTCGGCCAGGGTTGAGGGTGGCGCGGCGGCGATCTGGCGCAGGGTCGCGTCATGGAAGATCACATAGGCGGGTACGCCCTGCTCCTTCGCGGCGGCGGCGCGCCAGGCGCGGAGCTGCTCGAACACTGGCACCGCTGCCTCGGGCAGGTTGACGGGCGCGGCGCGGCGGGACTTGGGCGTTTGTGGGGCGGCTTGTGCGGTGTGTGTCACCCGTTCGGGTTCGCGGCGCAGCAGGACCTGGCGTTGCCGGCTCAGCACCTCGCCACTGGAATCGGTGAGTACCAACGTGCCGTAGTCGCCCTCGACGGCGAGCAGCCGCTGGGCCAGCAGTTGGCGCACCACCCCGCGCCACTCACCCTCGCGCAACTCGGTGCCGATGCCGAACACCTTCAGGGAGTCGTGGCCGAACTGGGTGACCTTGGGCGTCATCTTGCCGAGCAGGATGTCGATCACCTGGCCCGCGCCGAACTTCTGGCGACGCTCACGGTCGAGCCGCAGCACGGTCGAGAGAACCTTCTGCGCGGCGATCGTGCCGTCCCACGATTCCGGCGGTGACAGGCAGGTGTCGCAGTTGCCGCACGCGCTGGCCTGCTGGCCGAAGTAGGCGAGCAGTTGCCCACGGCGGCACTCGACCGTCTCGCAGAGTGCCAACATGGCGTCGAGGTGGGTGGCAAGACGGCGGCGGTGGGCCTCGTCGCCCTCGCCGACATCGATCAGCTTGCGCTGCTGCACGACGTCGGCCAGACCGTAGGCCAGCCAGGCGGTGGAGGGCAGGCCGTCCCGGCCGGCCCGGCCGGTCTCCTGGTAATAGCCCTCGACGGACTTGGGCAGGTCGAGGTGGGCGACGAAGCGCACGTCGGGCTTGTCGATGCCCATGCCGAACGCGATCGTGGCGACCATGACCAAGCCGTCCTCGCGCAGGAAGCGAGCTTGGTTCGCGGCTCGAGTCGGCGCGTCGAGCCCTGCATGGTAAGGCAGTGCCTTGATCCCGTTCTGCATCAGGAACTCTGCGGTCTTCTCGACCGAAGCTCGGGACAGGCAGTAGACGATGCCCGCGTCGCCGGAGTGTTCGGTGCGTAGCAGCGCTAGCAGCTGCCGCTTGGGCTCGTTCTTCGGCACGATGCGGTACTGGATGTTCGGGCGGTCGAAGCTCGCCACGAAGTGACGGGCGTCGACCAGATTCAGCCGGGACGCGATCTCGGCGTGGGTTGCTTTGGTGGCCGTCGCGGTCAGCGCGATGCGGGGCACGGTGGGCCACCGCTCGTGCAGCGCGGACAAGGCGAGGTAGTCAGGCCGGAAGTCGTGCCCCCATTGAGCCACGCAGTGCGCCTCGTCGATGGCGAACAGCGAGATCGTGCCGCGGTCCAGCAGGCTGCCCGTCGATTCGACGCGCAGGCGTTCCGGCGCCAGGTAGAGCAGGTCCAGCTCACCGGTGAGGAAGGCAGACTCGACCTGGCGGCGCTCGTAAGCCTGCTGAGTGGAGTTGAGAAACCCGGCCCGGACACCGAGCGCCCTCAGGGCGTCGACCTGGTCCTGCATCAGCGCGATGAGCGGCGAGATGACGACGCCGACGCCTTCTCGCACGAGTGCGGGAATCTGGTAGCACAGCGACTTGCCGCCGCCGGTCGGCATGAGCACGAGTGCGTCACCACCCGCGGCGACGTGGTCAATGACCTCCTCCTGCGCTCCCCGGAACGAGTCGTAGCCAAAGACGCGGCGCAGCACCCGCACAGCGTCGCTCACGTCGAGTCCTGTGTCGCCGACAGTCATCCGGCGATCCTAGGACCGCCGTCATCGAGGACTGCGGCGCTCGTCACTCAGCCCGGAGGCTGGCCGACGTCACCGCCGATGGCGTGGTCCCGCGAGCCGGCTGGCCTGCACCGTGGGGAAGGCCTCGAAGTCGATCATCTGTCTCCCGCTGGCGGTGCCGCGGAACACCGCACAGTCCCGCAGGAGCTTGGTCCTCGAAAGTGAGCTGTAGCAGTGCAGTCCTGAACGGCTACAGCTCACTTTCGACGATCTTCGCTCGGCGACGGGACGACAATGGGGCACCGGGGGGCCGATGTGGGCGACCAGCCGCACGATGCTTGCCTTGCGTGCTCGGCGTCGGTGCCGCGCGGCGGTGGCAGATCCCACGCTCCGCAGGCAAGCGACTGGCCAGCTCTACAACAGGCTGGCCAGTTCGTCAGCAGTGAGTTCGGCCTGACGTAAGATGGCGCGGAGCGCGCCAGTGGGAAGATCACGATTTCCGTGGACGGGCACGACCACAAGGCGAGTACCGCCTGGGCGTCGGAGGTAATGGTGACTTCCACGCACGTGCGTGACCTTGAATCCGGTTTCTTGAAGCGCCCGTACCATGCGCCGTCCGCTGATCCGGGAAAGGCGAGTCAGGGGAGCGACACCTCAAGCTCGACGATGCTCGGTTCAGGCCCGCTGCGAGGCAGGGGAATACCGTCCTTGGCCGCAGCTTCCAGGTAACCAGCGATGGCCTCTCGGGTGGACTCCAGCGCGGCCTCGCGAGTGTCGCCGTATGACGATAGACCGTCAAGGGCTGGCACGTGGGTCACCCACACCTTGTCATCGCTGTCCCACTCGACGACAACAGAGAAGTGCCGGACCGACATAGCTACGTACTGTAGCGCGCGCTGGTGACCCGTAGGGTGTCGACGCCTTCTCACACGAGCGCGGGGATCTGGTAGCACAGCGACTTGTCGCCGTCGGTAGCCCCGGCGGGGGACTGTCGGGCCCGACTGCGACGCGGACACCACCGGCCCGCTTGTGCACCGAACTCATCCATGCATCCGGTCTATCCGTAGGTGCCCGGGGTCAAGCCGTTTACTCCCGATCCGCCCGGCCCCTCCCAGTGTCCATTCACGGGTCCGGTTGAACTGGGCCGTTGCGGCGAGTCGGGTCTTGATGGCTGCCGGTGATCGGTGACGGCGTGTCGGGCTCGATCTCGGGCCGTTGATCGTCGATCATCTGGGTGTGTCCGGGTCCCAGCAGCCTTCACCCTGCCCACGACAATCGTATTCGCGCTCGCCACGCACTGAAGGGGACCGATCCAGGAACTCATCCCGTTCTTCAGCAAGGTCAACCTGAGTATGGAGCTTTAGGCAATCCACGACACCGGGTTCACCCCGGTCCTGGCAAAGATTGACTTCAGGCCGCACGCTCTCGCCCCACCGGTACCCGGTGCCACCCCGGGTGACGACATGCCACGCGCCCGAGGATCGCAGGTCAACCCGTGATTGTTTTGAGAGAATGGTGCAGATGGGGCCGCACAGTGAACCTTGACCTTCTGCGATCTTCCGTTTGCGTTGGCTGCGGACTAGCCGCATGGCGGTGTGCGGCAGGCGGTAGCGCGGGGTGGTGATGGCGGGCTTCGCGGTGTGCCTGATGGTGAACGGAAGCGCTCACGTCGGGCCCTGGCTGCCCCGCAGTTCTGCGGAACAGCCGAACGGCGTTCGGTCCAGGGCCATGTTCTGGCTGCGGGGCGGTCAGTCGATGCCGATCGCCTTGCGTACCTGCGCCAACACCGGGACTGCCCGCTTGCGGGCCTTCTCGGCCCCTGCCGCCAGCAGGGTATCCAGCTCGCTGTCCGGGTCCATCAAGGCGTTGTACCGCTCACGCAGCGGGCTCAGCTGCGTAGTGAGCACCTCGAACAGCTGATTTTTCAGCTCTCCCCAGCCCATGCCTCCCTCACGCAGCCGTCGTCGCGTTTCGGCCGCGATCTCCGGTGCGGCGAACTGGTCCACAATCTGAAAGATGTTGGAGCTGTCCGGGTCCTTGGGCTCCTCCACCGGCGTGGAATCGGTCGGGATACGGCGCACCAGTTTCTTGAGCTGCGCCTCACCGCAGAACAGAGGGATGGTGTTGTCATAGGACTTGCTCATTTTCCGGCCGTCCACGCCGGGCAGAGTGCGCCCGGTTTCGGCGTCGGGAACGACAGCCTGGGGAATCGTGAACTTGAAGCTGTCTCCGTAGACGTGGTTGAACGACCCGGCGATGTCGGCGGCGATTTCAACGTGCTGTATCTGATCACGCCCGACCGGCACCACGTCAGCTTCCATGATCAGGATGTCTACGGCCATCAGTACCGGGTAGTTGTACAACCCCATGTTGATCCCAGCATCCAGGTCGGTCTTGCCTGACTCCTCATTGCGGTCCCGCGCGGCCTTGTATGCGTGCGCTCGGTTCATCAGGCCCTTGCTGGTCATGCACGACATGATCCACGTCAGATCGAAAATCTCGGGGATGTCTGACTGCCGGTAGAAGACGACACGATCTGGGTCGAGGCCCGCGGCGATCCATGTCGCGGCCACCGACCTGGTGTAATGGCGCAGCAACTGCGGATCGCGAACGGTTGTCAGCGCGTGGTGGTCAGCGATAAAATACAGCGCCTCGTATTCTTGGGTAAGCGCCAGCGCTGGCTTGATGGCGCCTATGTAATTGCCGAGATGCGGCTCGCCGGTCGGCTTGATTCCGGTCAGCGAGACCTTAGCGGAGGGCGCGGACATCAACCTCATATCCTCTCTGGGTGGGAAGTGAAGTACACGATGCTTGGCGGCCCGAGACGTGCGGAGCATTCAATCAGCCCCAGGTGGTGGCAGGCCTCACCTTGCCGGTCCCACGCCACCAACTGCGGTCTGCCGTCGTAGGACGGCCGAACGACAGGACCATCTGGTGAGCCACGCGGCGTGACTGGGTGGACACAAGCGGTGATCTTACCATCCAGAGCGCACCGGGGTCGACCTGATTACACTTACCTGCCGTTCACTGTCAAGGTCTGCGCCTGCACTGAGGAAGAGGATCATGGAGGACGTCGTAGCGCGGAGGCCGAGGGTGCTGTCGGGCATCGCCGCGACAGGCACGCTACACATCGGCAACTACATCGGTGCGCTGAGCGTGTGGGCGCAGGAGCAGGACGCCTACGACAACTACTTCATGATCGCAGACCTCCATGCGCTCACCATCCCGGAGAATGTACAGGCTGACGAGCTGCGGGCACGGATTCGGGAGATCGTAGCGCTGTATGTGGCGTGTGGGCTCGATCCCGACCGCTCAGCGATCTTCCGACAGTCCGACGTGAGCGCACATGCGAGGCTCGCCTGGGTGCTCGACTGTGTGACGCCGGTGGGTTGGCTAGAGCGGATGACGCAGTACAAGTCCAAGGCGGAGGGGGTGAGCGCCAGTGCGGGTTTGTTCACCTATCCCGTGCTGCAGGCCGCTGATATCTTGCTGTACCAGGCCGAGTACGTGCCCGTCGGCGATGACCAACGACAGCACGTGGAACTCACCCGAGACATCGCGCAGCGGTTCCACCACCTGTTCGGGCACGTCTTCACTCTGCCGCAGCCACTGATCCGGCGCAGCGGCGCGCGGATCATGGGCCTTGACGACCCGTCGATCAAGATGTCCAAGAGCCTTGCTGGGATTCGGGACGGGCACGCGATAGGGCTGCTCGATCCACCGAAGAAGATCCGGCGGAGCGTGATGCGCGCCGTCACCGACTCGGGGTCCGAGGTTGATCCCGAGCACCTCTCGCCCGGGGTGGAGAACCTGCTGGTGATCTTCGAGACACTGTCGGGTTCTAGCCGCGAGTCCACGCTGGCCACGTTCGCCGGCCAAGGTTACGGCACGCTCAAACGCGAGGTGGCCGAGGCAGCCGTTGCGAAGGTCACCGAGATTCAGGAGCGCTACCAGACCATTCGCGCCGATGACACCGCTCTTGAGGACATTCTCGCCGGTGGTGCGAAGCGGGCCGCCAGCGTCGCCGACCAGACTCTGGACAAGGCGATGCGCCTCACCGGACTCCGGTAGCGGCAGAAGCGGCGGAATTGCGTACCGCAGATCCGCCAAGGCCCGAACGGCGGCGACCCGGCGGCCACATCGGCTACCGGGGACGCCGCTGCTCGGGTCAGTCAGCCGAACTCGCCGTTGCGGATGCCTGCGGTGAACGTAGTCCATTCGGCCGCAGTGGAGATCAGCGCCAGGCCGGTGGGGTTCTTGCTGTCCCGCACGGCGCGGTGCCCGCCGTCGAGGTCGGCGACCTCAATGCAGTTCATTTGGCCGTTGCTGCGGCTGCTCTTGCGCCACGTGGCATTCGACAGGTCGGTTGTGCACACTTCCTAGCTCCCTTGCCGCTTGAGTGGTGAGGTCCTCCGAAGCTCTCTCGTCGAGAGACGACTCCCAGATGTTGGTGAACGCGGTGTCGTAGCGTTCGATCTCGCGGGGTTTGTCCAGGTACAGCGCTCCGGTCAAGCTTTCGACGTACACCGTGGGTGGCTCGGTGTTCTGGCCGGTGCCGTTGAGCGGGAATCGCAGGATCACGAACGGCCCTGACGTGACGCCGTGGTGCAGCCCAGCACTGAATGGCATCACCTTGATCGACACCGTGGGCAGCCCACCGAGTTCTAGCAGCCGTTCCAGCTGGCGCACCATCACTTTGTCACCCCCGACCGGGCGACGCAGGATGGCCTCATTGAGCACCACCTGAAGCACCGGCGGGTCGGTGACCCGGGTGAGCAGCGCTTGCCGGGCGATCCGGACGTCGACCCGCCGTTCGATCTCGGCGTCGTCCATGCCGGGGTTGTCCGCCCGGATCACCGTGCGTGCGTAGTCCTCGGTCTGGAACAGGCCGGGTACCAGCTCTGACTCGTACCAGGAGAAACGGGACGCGGCCTCTTCCAAGCCGATGTAGACGTCGAAGCCTTCCGGGATGGCATCACCGTAGGAGTGCCACCAGCCGCGCGCCTTGGTCTCCTTGGCCAACCCCATGAGCGCTTCGGTGACGTCAGGCTGTGCACCGTAGATCCGGCACATCGTCTCCACGTCCAGGCTGCGCAGGGACGTTTGGCCGGTCTCGATCCGCCAGATCTTGGCCTCGGACCACTCGAACCGCGTCGCCGCCGCCCGCACATTGAGCCGCGCCTGGTTGCGCAGGTCGCGCAGGTACCGGCCGAGCTGCCTGCGCGGCACCGTTGACCCCGTCGTGGCGCCCTCGGTCATCGTCCACCTCTCTCATTGTGAAGGAATCTTACACCCGATATGAAAGTATTGCTGCACTCTTCTCGTAGTGAAAGTAACAGAACGGTAGCGTCGCCGAGAAAAATGCGCTTCAAGTCTTGCACTTGGTCTCGTGCGGTGCTTGACTCTGCCCAGCCCCGACTGAGTGCTCACCACTCCTTGTCAGGGTCATGGCCGGACCGGCGGTGCCCCCGAGCTGGAGTCGCCGGTCTGGCCATTCCACGCCAGGGAAAGACGAACTATGAAGTCGCGATTCCCCCAGTCGTCATCGCACCATCATTTTGTGGAGGGAGACTGACCTCGTGCACGGTCAGGTCGTGCGACACGTCGTGATCACCTTGGTCGCCACCCCGCGCACCACCGTGATCCTGACCCCCCGGCAGGCGATCGAGCTGGCAGACGCGCTCAGAGCGGCCAGTGCACCGTGGACGCGCCAATCCGGGGCGTAGCGCCGCTGCGGGCCGGTGTCGGACTGTTCCGGGCGCCGGATCTGGTCTCGCCGTCGGTATACGCTCGGTTGACAGCCGAACCGGAGGTAAAGCAGGTGGTGGACAACCTTCGCCCGAACACGCCCACCTTGCCCGTTCCCTGAAGGCGGCGATATGACCGTCACCCGTCCGTCCGGCACGACCCACGTCCGGCGAAACGGCAGCCTGCGGGGGATATCCCGACGCGGCGACATCGGCTCTGCCATCCCCCGCAGCCTCGTGCTCGCTGCGGCCTGGTCGTGGCGGCTGCTGCTGGTGGGGATCGCGGCGTATGCCGCAGTGCGGGTACTCGCCCTGCTGTCGCTGGTTGTGATCCCGGTGGTCGCGGCGGTGCTGCTGGCGGCGTTGCTGCGGCCAGTCGCCGGGCTGCTGCACCGCCGTCTCCCGGGACCGCTGTCCGCACTGCTGACGCTGCTTCTGGGCGTTGTCGTACTGGCCGGTCTTGGATACTTGATCGGCGTGCGTTTCACCCGGCAGTTGCCGTCGCTGATCGAACAGCTGGTCGGTACTGTTCGCCAACTTCGGGCGGAGTTTGGCGGCAGAGGCACAGCCCAACTCCAGCTCGATCAGATCGAGGCGTCCGTGGTCGACTGGTTGCAGCGCAACCGCAGCGATGCCATCGGCTATCTGACCACCGGAGCCGGCTACTTCATCGAGTTTTTCGCTCTCACCATCCTTACCCTGTTCATCACCTTTTTCCTGCTCTACGACGGGGAACGGATCTGGCGCTGGCTCATCAGTCCGTTACCGCCGCGCGAGTCGCGCCGCGTGGACCGGGCTGGGCAGGCTGCCTGGGCCACCATCACCGGTTACGTGCGCGGCACGGCGGTCATCGCCAGCATCCACGGCGTCGTGATTGGCCTTGCGCTGTCCCTGTTGGGCGTGCCGTTGGCGCTCCCGTTGGCCGTGTTGATATTCCTGGGCAGCTTCATCCCGTTCATCGGTGCACTGGTCGCCGGCGGGCTGGCTGTCCTGGTCACGTTCGGTGCCCAGGGATGGCTGATGGCGCTGATCATACTCGGAATCTTGCTCGCCGAAAGCCAGCTCGAAGTCCACTTGCTCCAACCACTGATCGTCGGCCGCTACGTGCGGCTGCACCCACTGGCGATTGGGCTCGCTTTCGCCGTCGGCACCGTGCTCGCTGGAATCGTCGGAGCGATTATCGCCGTGCCCACCGCCGCCGTCATCCACCAAGCTTTGCCCGCGCTCCGCGGTCCGAACCGCAATCACCGGCGCTGGCTGCCGCGTTCTGGAAGTGCGGGTGATCACCCATCCAGGTGATGCGCAGAATGGTCCGGAGATATCTGCGCCTGCACCGCGTTAACGTATCCTTGGGGGTCCTTGTCGCTGGTATCCAGGTCCCGGGCATCAGAATGGTCGGTCTTGAACTTCAGGAACTGGTGGCCCAGGTCCACGCGCACGCTGAGCGGGGCATTGCGCCGGAAATCGGCGAGGGCGTCGTCCTCCTCCTCAGCCATGTGGTCACTGTTGGCCGTCCGGGCCTTGCGGACGGCGTCCCACCACGGTGAGCTGCCGATCGGATGCCGGGTTGCCTCGCGCACCTCGTCGCGGATGTCGTTGTGGTCACCGATCGCATCGACGGTCTCGGCCTCGGCGTCGTCGCCACGGCGTAGCAGCTGGGGATAGAAAATGGCCTCCTCAGCCGCTGCGTGCAGGTCAAGCAGTGCCGCCAGCGGTTCCCAGATCGCGCGCAGTTGCTCGGGCTCGACGGCGTCATCCAGGGCGGCGAACTCCCGACGAAAGGTTTCATGATCATCCAGGATCAGCTGCGTGATATCGGCCATGGCACTGCCCTCCAACGGGGTCACGACCACTCATCCAGCCGCTCGTCGTGCCCCAGCGGGGCTGCGGCGGACCCTTGAACGTCGGTGACCTGAAATCCCATGACCGGTGGATGCCCGCTTCCCGGAATCTCTACACATCCCCGGCACAGGCGGTCCCGAACTGCGGAAGCGCTCGAACGTTCCGTTGACCGATCCGGCTGGAGTTGTCAGGCTCGACGGTGTGACCGATGCTGCGGCTCATTCCCGGGTGAGCGCCTGGCGCTATGCCTTGAGTACCACAAACCCGCCCGATGGCCCGATCGACGCGGTGACCCGCTGGATCGTGATCTCCCGCGCCGCCGTGCTGCCGATGACACTGGTCGCCGGGCTGGTAGCCGGGCTGCTCGCCGCCCGCGCGCCTGTCGTCAACTGGCGCTGGCTCGTCCTGGCCATCGTCGGGATCACGCTCGCGCACCTGGCCAACAACCTGATGAACGACCTCTACGACACCAGCGCCGGTTCGGATACCGCAAGTTATCCGCGGGCGCTGTATGCGCCGCACCCGATCCTCTCCGGGCTGGTGACCCGCCGGGCGCTGGTCGTGTCGGTGCTGCTGGTCAACGCTGCCGACCTAGTGATCCTCGTCGTGCTCACCGTGGTGCGGGGATGGCCCGTGGTGGCGTTCGCGCTGGCCGGATTCGTGCTGTCGGTGGCCTATACCGCGCCACCGCTGCGGCTGAAGAAGCACGGCCTGGGGGAGCCGGACGTGCTGGTGGTGTGGGGGCCGCTGATGGTCGGTGGCACGTACTACGCGGCGGTGGGATCGATCACCTGGCAGGTACTGCTGGCGTCGTTACCCTATGCGCTGCTGTGTACGTCGGTGCTCATGGGCAAGCACACCGACAAGATCCCCTACGACGAGCCGCTGGGGATCCGCACGCTGCCGGTGCTGCTCGGCGAGCGGCGGGCCCGGGCCGCGACGCTGGCCCTGATGGCAGGCTTCTACCTGCTCATCGTGGTCTGCGTGCTCGTCGGTGCGCTGCCGTGGCCAGCGCTGCTCGCACTCGGTGGGTTCTACCGGCTGGTCACGGTGTGGCCGTGGTTCCGCCAGCCCCGGCCTGAGCAACCGCCGCGCCCGGTGCCGGTGTGGCCGCTGTGGTTCGCCGCGCTGGCGTTCGTGCACCTGCGGGTTGCCGGGCCGCTGCTCGTCCTCGGCCTCACGGTGGCCGCCATCGCGGGGATCTGAGCGAGGGCCGGTCAGGGTTTGTTCAGCCGCCCGGCAACGACGCGCATCATCGAACGCGGACTCACGCGCAGCGATTCCAGAGAGAGTTTGTTCTTCATACCCGGGATCGCGATCGTCTTGCCCTTCAACATCGAGCGGTAGCCATACAGCGCGACCGAGGCCGGGTCCGCGGCACTGTGGAACAGCGCCGAGCTCTCGACGCCGGCCACGTGCGCGAACTCGGTCGCTGTCGCGCTCGGACAGAGCACCGTGGCCGTGACGCCCGTGCCGCGCAGTTCGTAGGCGAGCGCCTCGGTGAAGTTGAGCACGTATGCCTTGGAGGCGTAGTACGTCGCCATGAACGGTCCCGGCAGGAACCCCGCCGAGGAGCCGACGTTGAGGATGCGGCCACTGCGGCGCGCGACCATCGCCGGCAGGACCAGGCCCGTCAGGTGCGTGAGCGCCTTGACGTTAAGCTCGATCAGATCCAGCTCGCGTGCGAGGTCTAGCTCGACGAAGGCTCCGCTGGTCCCGAATCCGGCGTTGTTGACCAGGAACTCCACCTCGATACCGGCCCGCATGACATCCTCATAGAGGTGCAGCGATGCTTTCGGATCGGTCAGGTCGGCGGCGATGACGGTCGTGTGAATCCCGTACACCTGGCGCAGCTCGGTGGCCACCTGATCGAGCTTGTCCTGCCGACGCGCGACGAGCACGAGGTCGTGGCCGTCCTGGGCGAACAGCCGCGCGAAGTGCGAGCCGAGTCCGGCTGAGGCGCCGGTGACCAGAGCTGTCTTTGCGGTGCGTTGCATGTCGAGCTCCTCCTGCGTGGACTGAGAACTCCCGGCTACGGGTCGCCGCGACGGCGCGCATGGCCACCTGTTCCGCGTCGTCCAGAACTCTAACCAACGGTGTTACAAAATCGGCGCGACCTCGGCGATGATTTGGTTGACCTGGTCGAGCGCCGCCTGCTCCGTGACCGCCGTGACCCGCTCGACGAGCTCGTGGAGCTGGCGGCCATAGCTGGCACTTGGGTGATGATGCGTTGCTCCAACCTCGGGCCGCCGGAATGCGTAGTCTTGATCTCGATCCATGCTTCCAGCAAGACTGTGACCTGCGGTGTTGCGCCCCCGGCAGGATTCGAACCTGCGGCCTAGCGAT
>CAWGJH010000026.1:0-129703 GCA_963822695.1 uncultured Actinomycetota bacterium | reverse complement strand
ACTGGGCGGTAGGAAATCGACTCGACGGTGATGCGGGCCCACCAGCATGCCGCGGATGCCCGGCGCACCGCGCCGCCGCATCTGGTCACCGATTCGGCTCTGGAGGTCGTCTGCGACGCCGAGGCGACCACAGGGGGCGCCGTCGAATGACAAAGATCGCGCCACTGACAGCGATCGGGAAGCCTTGGGCCGCTCCCGCGGCGGGCTGAGCACCAAGATTCACCTGGCGGTGATGATCGGTGCCGCCCCATCGCCCGGGTCATCACTGCCGGCCAACGACACGACGCGGTGGCCTTCCCACCACTGATGAACACCATCCGGATCCGCCGACGCGGACGCGGTCGTCCCTGGACCCGACCCGGCCGCCTGCGCGCCGACAAGGCCTACTCCAGCCGAAAGCATCCGCACCCATCTGCGCAGACGACGCATTCGCGCAACCATCCGCTCTCAGCTCGACGGTCGCGGGGTGAAGTGGGGTATGGCGGCCTCAGTCGCTGTCGGCGACCGCTGCGCCGTAGCGGGCCGACCCATTGTCTCGGGAGGTGCGCCATGGCGGTGCTTCTCATTGGTTATGTGCGCTGTTCCACTGACCAGCAGGATCTCACCGCTCAGCGAGACGGTCTGGTCGGGCTGGGCGTGCCGGCTAACCGCATCTACGTCGACCATGGACTGACCGGTACTAACCGGGAGCGCCCGGGGCTGCGGGAAGCGCTCGCGGCGTGCCGGGATTCGGCGACACCCTTGTGGTGACCAAGCTGGACCGGCTGGCCCGGTCCCTGCCAGATGCCCGGGCCATCGCCGAGGAACTGACCGCCCGGCATGTCCGGCTCAGCGTGGGCGGGTCGGTGTATGACCCCAACGATGCGGTGGGCAGGTTGCTATTCAACGTCCTGGCAATAATGGAGTTCGAGGCCGACCTCATCCGGCCGCGGACCAAGGAGGGAATGAGGGTCGCCAAGGCCAAGGGCCGCTTGCGCGGCCGGAGGCCCAAGCTCAACGCACGGTAGAAAGCTCATCTGGTCAGCTTGATCGCCGCCGGGGAGCACAGCACAGCTGAGGTCGCCGACCTGTTCGGGGTCAGCCGCCCGACGGGTCTACCGCGCCCTCCAGCGCAGCAGGAGCGCCACAACAGCTTAAATCCTCACCGCAAAGCCGCCCGGCAGCTCCTACCGCTGTGGGGACATGAACCGCAGGCATGACCATCCGGCGGTGATCATCTCGCCCTAGCGCCCTGTTCGGGTGCCGGACGCGTCCGATAGCGGTTCCTCTGCGGACGTTGGCCGGGGCTGGTGGCTGTGTGGATGTTGGGTGTTGACCGGGGTCAGGGTGGGCCTGAGGATTTTGCGCGTGGATGTGGATGCGGTGACGGCGATCGTGTCGGCGGTCAGTGCCGGCGCTGGGGCGGGGTTGAAGGACACCGCAGCGAAGGCGGTCACGGATGCCTACGGGGCGTTGAAGAGGCTGATAATTGATCAGTATCGGCCGGATGTGGGGACGCTGGAGCAGAAGCCGGACTCGCGGTCCAAGCGGGAGTCATTGGCCGAGGATCTGGCCGCTGTCGGTGCGGGTGGGGACGCGGAGTTGGTGGCGGTGGCGCGGCGGGTGATCGACGCGGTGTGCGAGCATGACCCGGAGGTCGGGTCGGTGATCGGTGTCGATCTAGTCGGATTGCGGGCGGCGAATGTGCGGTTGAGCGACATCGAGGCCGACGGGAGCGGGGTGCGAGGGCGGGACTGGACCGTGAGCGAGCAACTACTGCAAGACCTCAACGAACCCGATGAAGCGCACTCCACCTTGCCGGGCATGCAGCCCAACGGCCGTGATATCGCGACGAAGAGTCCAAGGAGGGAGTGTTGACCGCACGTGACCGCCCGGGTGGTCAACCAATTCGACAGGTGCTGCACCCCACGGCAGACCTATGGACCTCGGTGGAAATACGAGGGGATCGAGCCCTCTACACAGTCGGCACCACCAACGCGATCTACCAGCAGCGTCTGACGCACATGGGGTTCGCCCACGCCGGCGCGCAACAGTTCATCCGCAACCTCTCGGCCACCGGGGACGTGCGCCGAACGCACGCGAATTTCGCCAACCACCTCGAACAGATGCTCCTCCAAAGCGCACGGCTTCGCCCCGTGGATTGGGAACACGCACTTAAGATCTTCCTCCGTCGGGTCGAGGGCACGACACTGCGCTGGTTCCTCTACGGCTCGGGTGCACTGGCGGTCCGCGGCATCAACGTCGAACCCGGCGACCTGGACTTTTGCGTCAACGACGCCCAGCTCGCGGGTGTGCTCTTCGAGGAACTGCTGGTCGAACCGGTCACCACGATGACCGACTGGATCGCCGACTGCGGTGGCAGAGCATTCGCCGGCTGCCTGTTCGAATGGATGGCCGGCGTGCACCCCGAGGTTGACAAGCCGACGCCCCACGAGCAGGGACCCGCCGCCGCGCAAAGACTCGAGCGCGCGCGCTGGCGCGGCCACGAAGTGGCCCTTGCCCCGCTTGACCTCCAACTCGCGGTCTGCGAGCAGCGGTGCCTGACTAACCGCGCGGCGAAGATCCGCGCCCACATAAGCCGCACCGGCCAGCCGAACCCGAGCTATTGACAACATCAAGTTGTCCACATAATCGAGGCCGACCTCATCCGGCCGCGGACCAAGGAGGGGATGAGGGTCGCGAAGGCCAAAGGCCGTTTGCGCGGCCGGAGGCCCAAGCTCAACGCACGGCAGGAAGCTCATCTGGTCAGCTTGATCGCCGCCGGGGAGCACAGCACAGCCGAGGTCGCCGACCTGTTCGGGGTCAGCCGCCCGACGGTCTACCGCGCCCTCCAACGCAGCAGGAGCACCACAACAGCTTAAATCCTCACCGCAAAGCCGCCCGGCAGCTCCTACCGCTGTGGGGGCATGAACCGCAGGCATGACCATCCGGCGGTGATCATCTCGCCCTAGCGCCCTACTTGGGTGCCGGACGCGTCCGATAGCGGTTCCCCAGCGGACATGTCAGTGGCAGTGATACGCGGCATAGCGCGGCACGCCGGTCTCGTGGCCCAGTTCGACCATGGCTACGCCCAGCAGCTGCCTTACCCGGACGCCTCATTCGACCGCGTGCCATCCAGCCTGCTGCTCCACCACCTCGAGCCCGCGCCAGTGGAAACGACAGTAAAGTGAGAGCGCTCGGGCGCTACGCATTCAAGCTGCCTTACGACGACGCCTCAGCGGCGTCGGGCTCGAACGGACGGCCCTCCAGGGCGGCGAACACGCGCAGCGGGTCGTGGTAGTCCCGCCAGCGGATGATCTTGCGGTTTTCGATCTCGGCGACCGAGATGTAGCGGTTGCCGTATGGGTAGCCGGTGGCGGTGACCATCCCCTCGGAGGAGTACTCGAGCACCACCGTTGACGTCGCACTGTCGTGGTGCGTCCGCAAGTCGTAGCACCGGGCCAGGGTGAACATGTGCTGGTAGCCGCGGTAGAGCTCGATGAGGTTGGTGCGGCCCACGACGTGCCGTGGATAGTGGGGGACGGTGATCACGAAGTCGAAGACGACGTCTTCGGCGAGCAGGTCGAAGAAGTGTTCGTCGGCCGTGTAGTTCCTCAGCCCTTCTTCAACGATGCGGAAGAACGGGTCCAGTGCGCGGAAGTCCTCCATGCGCTTGGTCCCGCGGCTGATTCGTTGCGGCGCCGGTTCCTGGGCCTCGCCGCCGGTGCTCGTCATCGCTGCCCACCGCCCCAACGCCCGAACCGGCGGATGAAGTCGGCGAACGCGGTGGGCGACCTGCCTGTGACGCGCTCGACGTCGTGGGTGGGCCTGGAGCCCCGACCGGCCGCGACGGTCTCGGTAAGGAAGTGAATCGTGGTGACGAAGTCGGCATTGGCGCCGGCGTCGATGCCGGCCTGAATGTAGGGTTCGCGGTCGATGTCGTTGTGCTTGGTTGACTCGCCGCCGATGGAGGTGATGATGGCCGCCGCGTCGGCGATGCTCAGTGCTTCGGGGCCGGTGGGCGCGTACTGGGCTCCGGCGTGATTGTCGGGGTCGGCCAGCGTCATCGCGGCGACCGCCGCGATGACGGCGACGTTGACGAATGCCTCGGTGCCCTCGCCGGTGGGAACGGTGATGAGCTCGTTGACCGGCAGCAAGAATCCGTCGGTGAAATTCTGCATGAACCAGGCGGGCCGCACGAGGGAGTAGGACAGGTCCCCTCGGCCTGTGAGCTCCTGCTCGACGGCCTTGTGGATGATCCCTGGCGGGGCCTGGTCCATGCCGTAGGCGCTCAGGTAGGTGACATGCCGGACGCCGCCTGCGGCGGCAACGTCGAGGAACTCCGTGACCCGATCGATAAACCGAGGCTCCCGGACGACGGGTGCCACGACATAGACCCGCTGCGCGCGGTGCACGGCGGGCTTGTAGGTGGCGGGGTCCTGCCAGTTGAACGGCACGTCGGCGCCGCCGCGCGCGGCGGTACGTACCACTACGTCGCTGCGCTGGGCCAGCTGACCGGCCACGGCCGAGCCCGTCTTGCCGGTGCCGCCGAGGACGAGGACGGTCGGTGTCGTATTAGTCATGAAACGATCTTCCGTTCCACCAGTGAGTGCATCAATGTTTCACCGGCGCATCTTCTTACGTGAGACACTCAATCGATGGATGTCTTCCATGATCGCCTGCTGCGGGCGAGAGCGTCGGGCGGCGTGTTCGCCCGGTCAGTCGCCCGCCCGCCGTGGGGGCTGCGGATGGGCGGCACGATCCAGCTGGCGGTGCACGCCGTGATGCAGGGCACCGCGTGGCTGTGGGCCGAGGACCCGGACACCGCGATCGAACTCCGGCCCAACGATCTGGCACTGGTCTGCGGTGGCCCCGACCACTACATCGCCTACCAGCCCGGGGCCGCATGCGTGAACCACGAGGAGTTCCAGGCCGCCGCCCCAGACGGCGACGCCTCAAGCGACCCCGCGGCGTCGGTGTTCCTGTGCGGCGCCTACCAGTTTTCTGGAGAAGTGGACTAAGGGCTGCTCGACGCTCTCCCGACAGTCCTGCCCATCACCGCGACTTCGGACAATTCGCTGAGCGCTCTGGTCGCCGTCCTATCGCGCGAGCTCGTCGCCACGGCCCCGGGCCATCGCACCGTTCTGGACCGTCTCCTGGACGCCGTGCTGGTCATGTCGCTGCGGATCGCCATGCAGAACAGCGCCACACCCCCTGGCTGGTACCAGGCGCTGGTTGACACCCGGATTAAGCCCGCCTTGGAGGCCATCCACGGCGATCCCGCCCACCCCTGGACCGTGCCCGAACTCGCCGCAATCAGCGGGCTCTCTCGGGCCACCTTCGCCCGGCACTTCCCGCGCATCCTCGGCCAGTCGCCCATGCAGTACATCACCGACTGGCGGATGGCCCTGGCCCGCGACATCCTCCGCACCGACGATCAAGCCTCCCTCGTCCAGATCGCCAAGCACGTCGGCTACTCCTCGCCCTACGCTTTCGCCGCCGCGTTCCAGCGCCACCACGGCCAACCGCCAGGCCGCTGGCGCCAGACCCACACCTCAAGACCCAACGTCACGAACACACCGGACATACAGAACATACCGGACACACCGAGGCATCCCTGACCCTGATGTGATAGCCGAAGCGCCGGGCCTCCGCGCCACCACACAGGACACGACGCGAGGATCGAACTCCCGTCCGTCAAACCCTCCTACACGGGCACAACGGACCCTCATCACTCCCGTTCTCGTGACGCCCACCGCTCACGTTCTCCTGACGCTTCACACCGTCACCACGCTGACCGGTCCGCCGCTAAGGGACGTCGCGTGGTCACCGCTGTTGACGCCGACCTCCAGCACCTGCCCGCCGTGCTGGCGGGTGAGCGCCTCGGCCGTGAGCCGCCCGGTCGGCTTGATCCTCGGGAACCCGGGGCGCCGGCCGTGCCCCCTGCTTGTGCGTAGGTGTCCGGATAGGGACCCCTCAGGGGGGCGGCTACCGCCGGTGAGGGGTTGTGTCGAGAGCAGTAGTGGAGGTGACTGTTGGCTGTTGTCCATTCGGCCGGGACGAGTCGGTCTGACCGGAATGCGCGTCAGGGCGCTGTTGACGTTGTCTCGGTGTGGGTGGTTGCGGCCAAGCTGCCGAGCAGGCCGAGCGCCTCGGCAGATCGCGTGCCGGGGTCGGCGGTGTAGGTGAAGATCGTGAGCCCGCTGTCGAAGACGACTTCGAGGCGCTCGTAGTTGAGCTCAAGGTCACCCACCTGGGCGTGGTGGAAGTGCTTGACGCCGCTGATGTGGAAGCGCACGTCGTGGCGTGCCCAGTGCTGAGGGAACTCCTCGCTGCGAGTCGAGAGCTCGCCGAGGAGGTCGGTAAGGTCGCGGTCGAAGGGGTTGCGACCGGCGGCCGAGCGCAGGGTGGCGACGACGTCGCGGGCGATGCGGTCCCAGTCGAGGTAGAACTCGCGGGCGCGCGGGTCGAGGAAAACGAAGCGCGCGGCATGCGGGCGCTCCTGGCCGTCGAACATCTCCAGAAACAGGGTGCGACCGAGCCCGTTGGCGCTGAGGATGTCGAGCCGGTCATTGTCGATATGCGCGCCGGCGCTGGTCATCGCGTCGAGCACTTGCTGCACCGAGGGGCGGATGCGGTACTTGGCGGGTCGGCGCGGCGGCGGCTGGCCCACGGGCTGCGCGGCACGCGCGAGGTCGAAGAGGTGAGCGCGCTCAGCGTCGTCGAGTTGCAGCGCGCGCTAGCGCTTCGAGCACGCTGTCGGATGCTCCGGCGGGGTCGCCGCGCTCCAAGCGTGTGTGATAGGGGACGCTCACGCTGGCGAGGACGGTGACCTCGTCGCGTCGCGGTCCGGGCACGCGGCGGGTGCCGTCATCGGGCGGGCCGACGTCGGCGGCTTTGAGCTTGGCTCGGTGGGAGGTCAGGAAATCGCGGATCTCGTTGCGCGTGTCCACCCTGGCCAGGCTAAAGCCGCGTACCGTGCCCTGGGGGACCCTGGGAGGGTCACCGTCACAGGGTTCCCCAGACCGCGCGGATCGGTGCTTGGCTGGGGTGCATGAGAGCAACCATCATGTACGCCGCCGGTGATGTCCGCGTCCAGGACGTCCCTGACCCGGCGATCGTCGAACCGACCGATGCGATCATGCGCGTGACGCGGGCCTGTATCTGCGGCAGCGACCTGTGGCCGTACGCGTCGATGGAGCACTCGGAAACCGGGCAGTCGATGGGCCACGAGGCCATCGGCGTCGTCGAGGACGTCGGATCGCGGGTCACCAAGATCAAGAAGGGTGACGTCGTCGTGATGCCGTTCGCGTTCTCCGACGGCACCTGCACGTTCTGCCATGAGGGCCTGCCGACCGCGTGCGTGCACGTCGGCTTCTTCGGCACCAACGGCACGAACGGCGCCCAGGCCGAAGCGCTGCGCATCCCGTTCGCCGAGGGCACCCTGTACCCGCTGCCGGTCGGCGAGGACGACGCGCTCATGCCGTCGCTGCTGACGCTGTCGGACGTCATGGGCACCGGCCACCACGCCGCCGTCGTCGCCAAGGTCGGGCTGGGCAAGCGCGCCGCGGTCGTCGGCGACGGCGCCGTCGGCCTGTGCGCCGTCATCGCCGCCAAGCGCCTCGGCGCCGAGCAGATCATCATCATGGGCCGCCACGACGACCGGATCGCGCTGGCCCGCGACTTCGGCGCCACCGACGTCGTCTCCGAGCGTGGCGAGGAGGCAATCGAACGCGTCCGCGAACTCACCGGCGGCGAGGGCGTCCACTCGGTGCTGGAGTGCGTCGGCCACGGCGCGTCGATGGACACCGCGATCGGCATCGCGCGCCCCGGCGGTGCGGTCGGCCGCGTCGGCCTGCCGCAGCACACCGAGATCCCCGGCTCGTTGCCGGCGTTCTTCGGCAACATCACCATCGGCGGCGGTCCCGCGCCCGTGCGGGCGTACCTGGAGGCGCTGCTGCCCGACGTGCTGGCGGGCCGCATCGAGCCCGGCCGCGTATTCGACCGGAACGTCGGCCTGGACGGCGTCCCCGACGGCTACCGCGCGATGGCCGACCGCGAGGCCATCAAGGTCATGGTGACCCCATGAGCGGCCGCTTCGACAGCAAGGTCGCGTTCGTCACCGGAGCGAGCAGCGGCATCGGCCGCGCCACCGCACTCGCGTTCGGGCGCGAAGCTGCGAGCGTCGTGGTCGCCGACGTCGCACCCGACGGCAACCAACAGACGGCTCGCATGATCAAGCAGGCCGGTGGCCAGTCGCTCGCGCTGTCCTGTGACGTCACGCGCGCCGACGACATCACAGCGGCACTGGACGCCGCGGTGGAGCGGTTCGGCCGCCTCGACATCGCCTTCAACAACGCGGGCATCGAGCAGCCGATCAAGCCGGCCGCCGAGATCAGCGACGACGAGTGGGACCGCCTCGTGGCGGTCAACCTCCGCGGCGCTTTCCTGAGCATAAAGCACGAGATCGAGCTCATGCTCCAGCACGGCGGCGGCGCGATCGTCAACACGTCCTCCGGCGCGGTCGTCAAGGGGTTCAAAGGCCAGGCCGCCTACGCCGCCACCAAGCACGGCCTCATCGGCCTCACCAAGTCGGCCGCGCTGGACTACGCCACCTGCAACATCCGAATCAACGCCATCTGCCCCGGCATCATCGACACCGAGATGATGCGCCGGTTCATCGGCGCCACCGACGAAGGCCGTGCCGCCGTCATCGCGCAGGAGCCGATCGGCCGGATGGGCCAGCCGGAGGAGATCGCGGCCACCGTTTTATGGCTCTGCTCCGAGGAAGCAGCGTTCACGATCGGTCACGCCATGGTCGTCGACGGCGGCCAGACCGCCTGACCCCTCACGGGAAGCGAGCCCTCATGCAAATCATCCGAAGCGGCATCGACACCCAGAAAGGCCCCGCCGACTGGTTCACCGGCGACGTCTACAGTGACGCCCTCGCCGCGCCCGCCGGCAGCTCAACGTTCGCCGCCGCCGCCGTGCACTTCACGCCCGGCGCGCGCACCGCCTGGCACACCCACCCACCCGGCCAGACGATCTTCGTCACCGAGGGGGTGGGGCTATGCCAGCGCGAGAGCGGTCCGGTCGAGATCATCCGTCCTGGTGACCGCGTGTTCTTTGAACCACAGGAGAACCATTGGCACGGCGCGGCCCCGAGCCGGTTCATGGTCCACCTCGCGATGCGGCAGAATGACGAGTCCGGCAGCCCCGTCACCTGGGGCCGGCACGTCACCGATGAGGAGTACGGCGCCTCGCCGACGAGCGCCGACTGACGAGCGCCGCTGTCGCTTTCCATGGAGGCAGCAGCAACGCCACCTCGGCGGCGTCTCGCAAGCCGATCGCGATCGCGACCGGCCGCAGCTCGTCAAGCAGTCGCTCGCGATCGGTCATGCCGCTGTGAACCCCTGCCGCCAGCTCGGGTGCGCCGGGCGCCACGCCAGCTCGCGCTTGGCCTTCGCGTTCGACGCGCCGCGGGCCTCGGTCATCATCACCACGCCGGCCTCCCCGGCGAACAGCCGCCCAATGAACCGCGGCACGCGCATCGGCTTCTTGGCGCCGAGCTCCTGAGCCAGCGCCGGCAGCCACTCGGCGACCGGGGCGGGGTCATCGTCGACCACGTTGTAGACACCGCGACTGCCGTGCGCGACCGCCGCCACCGTCGCCTCCGCCGCGTCAGCGATGTGGATGAAAGACCACACGCCGCCACCATCGCCGACCAGCGGGAACTTGCGCCTGCGGACCAGCTCGAACTGCTCCCCACCCGGCGCCATCGATGTACCTGGCCCGTAGAACGCGCCGTAGCGCAGCACAATGCCCTCGATCCACCCCGCACCCAGGACCGCCTGCTCGAGGTATCGGATCGCGGCCAGGGTTTCGCGCATCTCGCGCGCGGGCGCGGGGTCGAGCGGGTCCTCCTCGCTCTTCACCGGCCCGCCGGTGCGCACGTACGGCCACGCTCCATAGCTCTGCGCCACAAACCGCCGCACCCCCATCGCCTGCCCGGCCGAGAGCAGGTGATCCGTCCCCTCGGTCCGCAGGCGGTTGGTCAGCGCGAAATCGCGATCGAAATGACGCGGGTCAAGCGACCCGATCGCGGTCAGCTGATGGACGATCACCTCCGGCCTCGCCCTGCCTACAGCCTCCGCGACCTGATCGGAATCAAGCGCGTCCGCGACCACCGGCACAGCGCCCAGCTCGTCGAGCATCGCCTGCTTTGACTCGCTACGCGTCATACCATGAACCTCATAACCTGCGGCGACCAGACGCGGCACCAGCTGCTTTCCCATCGCTCCCGTCGCACCTGCCACGAATACTCTCATCATCAACTCCTTGATCGAGGATTACCTGCACCCCACAAGACAAGACACCAGCCCCGACTGTGACACCTCCGAGCACCCGGCACGGAAGGCGTGCGGGTGGCAATGCTGGGCTACGGCTGGCGACGCCCGCACGACGAACGTCGCCCACAGCGCATCGTGAAGACCACCTCGCGATCGGCATCGGGGAAGAAGGCAAGTGCACCCTCGCCCAGGGCGGCGAGATCCCATACCGCCGCGGAACGATCTCGCTCGTCTGGGATGCCGGCGACGACACACCTGCGTTCGCGATCAAGCGGAACTGTGCGACGGCAGGCGATGGCGACTCCGAGCAGGAGCGGGCTCGCTCGCCCGAGATTTCCGGTGGGTGCCGAACAGGTCATCCAATGTCGGTGACCTGCTGCATCGCTGAACGGTGGTTGTCGGGCATGGCCGCCGCACCGGCGGTCGTTCCACGACTCCCGAGCTGCGCCAGCTGGTGCTGCGGCTGGCGTCAGAAAATTCGACCTGGGGGTACCGGCGGATCCACGGCGAACTGGCTGGCCTCGGTTACCAGATTGCGCCCAGCACGGTGTGGTCGATCCTGAAACGAGCTGGCATCGACCCCGCACCACGCCGCAGCGGCCCCACCTGGCGACAGTTCCTGACCGCTCAAGCACACAGCATCCTCGCCACCGACTTCTTCTGCGTTGACACGCTGCTACTACACCGGCTTTACGTCCTGTTCGTCGTGGAGCACCCCACCCGCCGCGTTCACCTGTTGGGCATCACGGCGAACCCCAGCGGGGCCTGGGTGGCTCAGCAGGCGCGGAACCTGCTGATGGACCTCGGCGACCGCGCGGCTCAGTTCAGGTTCTTGATCCGGGATCGCGACAGCAAATTCACCAGCGTGTTCGATGCCGTGTTCGCCAGCGAGGGCATCCGCACCCTGCGCACACCGGTGCAGGCACCCCGAGCGACCGCGATCGCCGAACGCTGGATCGGCACCGTCCGTCGCGAGCTGCTGGATCGGATGCTGATCATCAACCGACGCCACCTCGAGGCTGTGCTTGCCGAGTACGTGACGCACTTCAACCAGCATCGCCCCCACCGCGCTCTGAACCAGGCAGCACCACTCCAGCCGCTCCCACCTCCCGCATCTCCATCCCAGATTCGCCTTCGACGTTGCGACCGTCTCGGCGGGCTGATCCATGAATATGCCCAGGTCGCATGACATGGATGACCAGTTCGTCACCCACAGGGTTGGACAGCGACGCCCTGAGACGGGTGGCGGGGGTGCGGCACTGGGACGGCGTGGTGAGCGCCGTGCCGCGGCTGGTGGAGTTGGTTGAGGCTCGGCTGGGCCGGCTCGGTGATGCGGAGTGAGATCTGTTGGAGCTGCGAGCGGCTGGGGGGTCGAGCGGGGGCACCTGCACGTCCTGCCCGCCGAGCCACACGCGATCGCCCTGGGCGAGGAACGGTTGGTCGAGTCCGACCAGACGATCCGGTTCGGGTCGGTGCGCTACTCCACGCCGGAGGGACATCAGGGTAGCAAGGTCTGGTGCCGCGTCGCCGGAAATGAGCTGGTCATCGGTGGCCGCACCCCGGCGGGATTGACGGAGATCGCCCGGCATGAGCTGCCCACCCCGGGTAACCCGCGCATCGCCGAGGAACACTACCCGCATCATCCGGGTGGGAACCTGCCCCGATCACCCAAATTGCGGCCCCGCACCCCGGAGGAGGTCGCGTTCCTTGCCCTGGGCGAGGGGGCACGGCGCTGGCTAGTCGAAGCCGCCGCGATCGGCGTGGTGCGCATCCGGGCCAAGATGACCCGCGCCCTGCAACTGGCCGCGATCCTCGACGCCGACCGGGTCGATGAGGCCCTCGGGCTAGCCGCGATCGCCGGTCGCTTCGCCGAGGATGACCTGGCTTCGATCTGCGACCACCTCGCCCACTGAGGGCCGCCCGATGACTGAGATCTGCAGCTGCGACCTCATCGTCATCGACGACATCGGAATGCTCCCCGCCGGCCAGGACGCCGCCGAGGCCTTCTACCGCGTGATCGACGCCGCCTACGAGCGTCGCTCCATCACCGCGACCAGCAATATCCACCCCAGCGGATTCGACTCGATCATGCCCAAAACCCTCGCCACCGCAACAGTTGACCGGCTACTACACCACGCCCACCTCCTCACCACCAAGGGCGACAGCCACCACCTCGCCGAGACCCTCGCCGGCAAGGGAGTGATCCACTTGAACTAACCCCCATCCGGAGAACTGATGTCCACCACCCCGGAGGCCACCTGTCCACCTAACCGGATTCCGAGACGTCCGTTGACACTGATCAACCCCGTGATCTTCGGTGTGTCGCGCGGGCACACGAGCGCGCGACCCTACCGGCGTCGCTGGTTGCTGTGCTGACGACGAAGAGGCCGTGGACGGTTCAGATCCGCCCAGGACGAGCACTCTACCCGGGGATTACCAATAACCTGTGTGCCAGCCGGACCACAGGCCCTTCGGACCGCGTACGCCTGTCTGGCGGGGGCTGTGGTCTCATCTTTGGTCTCATCCGCGCTCGTTCGCCGGTGTTCACCGGCGGCCGGATCAGTGCTCCACTGCAGGCCACGAACGGAGGCAGGAGCCAGCGGATCCCGATCCCTAGCCCTGAAAATCGGAAGGTCGGCGGTTCGACCCCGCCCCTGGCCACTACCTCTGATGCGCAGGCGGTCGTCTGTGATGATCTATCGTCGGTCTCTGTCCAACTGACTGTCCCATTCGGCTGTCTCCATTCTGTCGCCGTGTGGCTCGCAGGAAGCTCCGAAGGACCTGGCCGGCATCCGACAGGGGCGCACTTTTCAGGTGCGGATCTTCGGCGGTGGACTGGATCCGGTGACGGGCAAAGCAGGTGATGCTGGCTGACTCGGCCGACGAGGGGGATGCGCCGATTAAACTGCGGGATGGGTTTCCCTGGTCGCTGCAACCGTGGTGTCATGGCTGGCGCTGCATTGCCTCGCGGACCTACGCGCCGGTGGCACTCAAGCGCTGGCGCGTGGATGGATCTCGTCAAGGATGGATGCGAGACGGTCGCGTTCGACCTCGAGGTCGTAGCGGCCTTGGAGGTTCATCCAGAAGCGCTCGGAAGTTCCGAAGTAACGTGCCAGGCGCAGCGCCGTGTCGGCGCTGATGCGCCGCTTGCCGTGCACGATCTCGTTGATCCGGCGCGGCGGTACATGAAGGGCAACGGCTAGCCCGTGCTGAGTGATGCCTAGCGGAGCGAGGTACTCCTCGGCGAGGATCTCGCCAGGATGGATGGGGGTCATCGACGCTGCGGTGCTCATGAGGCTCCTCCTCCTTCAGTGGTAGTCGGTGATCTCGATGTCTTCCGGTCCCGCGGCGCTCCAGCGAAAGCAGATGCGCCACTGCTGATTCACCCTGATGCTGTATTGCCCGCAACGGTCTCCACGGAGCTTCTCCAGTCGGTTGCCCGGCGGGATCCTCGCGTCATCGAGGGTCTCTGCCGCATCCAATATCAACAACTTGCGCAGCGCCGCGCGCTGAGTGTGCTGGTCGAGCCGACGTGAGCGCTCGCGTCGCCAGACTCGTTCGGTGTCCTTGTCGGCGAAGGAACGCAGCACGAGCCAGTATAACGCGACGCGTTATTATCGCGCCACGTTACGGGCATGTTCCGTGGGTCGTGGGGGGAGCCAGCCGCTTCCCGTGTCCCGCTCGCGCGCTGCTCGGCGCGGGGAGCACCGAGTCCCGGCACGCCAATCGATGACAGCACCCAGACCGTCGAGGCTTGGGACATCAGCCACCGGCGGAATACCTGCAGCCGGTCGCGAAGCCTAGGGCCGGTTCCGCCAGGTGAGCAGAGGATGCCCGACGTCCGTGTTCGCTCGCACGGTACTCACGTGCCCGGCGAAGATGATGTTGGCGTTGCGTCAGTACACAACCTCGGAGTGCGAGCGATGAGTACAGCGTGGCAGAGTCGCCGCAGTGTCCAATGTCGCGGTGTCCAACAGACTGTCCAATAACTCTAGTCCTCCGGGAGCGTCTGGTTCCTCTGCGACGTAACTACGGCAAGCAAAATGCCAGGTAGTGCTACTCCTATCAGGTGAACTTTGAACTGTTAATCGGAAGGTTGACGGTTCGACCCCGTCCCTGGCCACCACCTTGACCAGGGGAAACACTGGTTTTCTTGATCTTTTTCATCGCACTCCGTCTCAATTATCGGCCAACCACCGTTCTCTACCACACCCCCTTGGGACCCCTTGAGAATGGATCACCGTTGAAACCTCGCTGCCACCAATGTGTGGTCTGCGAACGGGCTTGCTGAGCACGAGGTCAAGACCCGGACAGTGCACACCCTGGGCATCACCGCGCATCCCACCGCCGGCTGGGTCACCCAACCGGCGAATTGCTACGCCGAACGCTGGATCTCCAACATCCGCAGCGAGCGCACCGACCGATTATTGATGTACAACGAGCGGCACGCCGCCGTCGTGCTCGACTCCTACGTCCACCACTTCAACGGCCATCGACCGCGCCAGTCGCTGGGCCACAAAGCCCCCAGCGACAGCCCCAACGCGGTTGTGGTCCCCACAACCGCCCCCATCCACCGCCGACAGATCCTCGGTGGCGTGATCAACGAGTATCACCGAGCCGTTTGACAAGACCAGCGAACCCCAGGTCAGAACATCAGACCGAGTTCTGGCACGGCACACAGGGGTCGGTCGGCTACATGCCTTGCTCGGCTCGCCCTTCGGCCCCGGTGGAGCAGCACCAGCTCGGACGGTGCCGGGATCGGTCACCTGCGGATGGCGCTGATCTGTTCGTGCATGGTTTCGGGGACCGACGGGTCAACCAGGGTGGAGGTGCCACCGAGCGGTTCACCGTCGGTGACGTTCGTGAGCAGGCGTCTCCTACTCTTCCCAAGCCACTGCCGCGAGCTGCGGTGTCCGTGGCCACCAGGGTGTGAGCACTGTCTTGTCGGCGGCACCGCTTGTTATCGGCGGTCTTCGTGGTAGATGGTGCCGACGCAGACACATCCTCGGTGGAGCCCGCCGGCGACGGTCGCGGAACAGTACCTGATTCCGATCGGATCGTGGGTGTCCCATGCGTGCGGACACACGGCACAGGTGAGACAGGTCCGGTCGTCTGTGCTCGGCTCGGCGACGGGCGGTTTTAGCTCAGTTGTTGGCATGTTCCTTGGCCTCCGTCTGCGTTGCGCATTCCCGCGCACGCCGCGACTCCGATCACCAGCAACGTCACGATGGATCCCACCATGAGTTGCCTCCTGAGCCCCGTTGCGTATGTTCACCAACTGATCGGGCTCGAAGGGAGCTTGCCTGCCCCGGGCCGCCTGTCGGTTCACTCGGTGTCGCCGAAGTCCGGAGCGATACCTTCACGATACTCCGAAACCGTGATTGACGGCGACGGCTGCTGGCGAGGATTCGCTGGTCCCGCGGCGATCCGGTTGCCACGGCTGCCAACGGACCACTCGGCGGCGCCCTTGGCGACGTCGGTGGCCGAGTCAACCAAGATGCCCACATCGGCCGCGTGCGGGGCGAGCGCGTCGTTGCCCCGTCGTCGAGGAACGCGACCCCACCACCACCGCGCCGTTGAGCGCGCACGATACGGGCCTTTGCTCAGAACTGATCCGAGCGAACACGGTGGTGCGCGCGATCGCCACGGCGAGTGGGGGGTCATCGAGGGTGTCGAGGTCGGCGCCGGTCAGCGCGTCGCCCTGGCCCAGCCTGAGGTCGCGGCAGACCTTGACAGCGACTGCGGGATTGTCCCAAGGCGCAGACCGTGCTCAGCCTCAGCCCTCGGCTGGCGCGCGCCGGTCAACGTCGCCACGGGACTACGGTGAGGGTGGCCTCGTTGAGCTCAAGCTTGAGCTTGCGGGCGTGCCGTCGCACGAGAGCTTGTGCTCAGGCCGGAGGATGCGTCGTCACCGTGGTCGGGTCGGCGACATCGTCAGGTCGGTGATGTCAGGGGCCGGGGTGATGACCGCTCGCGCTATCTGGTCCCTTCCTCAACTAGTGGGTGATCACTGGCGCGGGGTGGGGGTGTCGGTGCTATGCGCTGGGTTGGTGATCAGCGCGGTCGCCTCGACACGGAAGGTTTCGATGAGCATGGTGATGGCGCGCGCTGCCTCGTGCAGGGCCGCGTGGGTGTGGTAGGCGTGCATGATGGCAGGGGAGGGTGTGTCCTCGTGGCCAGCGAGGAGCCATCTGTCGAAGCTGTGCCGCGCCACCTTCAGCGCGAGCTCAGCGTCGTGCCACTGTGTGCTCGCGGCGATCGCGCGGATGGTGCCGTCATTCTGGGTCGGATGTTGCCGCGGGGAATCGTCGCGGTTCATGCCTGGGACACCGCCGGTGTGGCGTTTGTTGGATCGGGTGTCAGTGGGTTGGGGCCGGGCGTGGGGTAGCAGCACCACTCGCTGCCGGGTGGCTGGTGGCGGGGGGTCATGGGCGGTGGCCTCCAGTTGTAGTGCGCTCAGGACCTGGTGTTGGGCTCGGTGTATCGCGGCTGGTGTGACGCCCAGGACGGCCACGATGTCCGGGATGGACGCCCTGGCCCCGACTCGCAAGAGGAGGATCTCGCGGTCCGGGCTGGGCAGCGTGGCGATCAGCGCGGAAAGCCGGGCGTAGCGCCCGGCGTCGACTGGCCGCCTGCTGTGCGCGCGAAGCTTGGTGGTCGCGGCGGGCGCCAGCTCGCCGGGTGGGAAGGTAGGCGGTGGCGCCACCGATGCCCCCTCGCCAAGGGCAGCGCCACCGCCGGGACCGGCCGTTGTACTCCTCCCCCGAACCCCCACTCCGGGTTCTGGCTGCCGGCCGCTGGGTCCGGCCAGGCCGTAGCCCACCGGAGTTCGTGCGGACCATCCCACGAGTGCCCGCCACACCGGACGGAACGCCGGGAGCCAGTGTGGTGACATCGGGCGGACACCAGCGTGCTGCGCGACGTCAGACGCCGCGACGGTCCTGACATGCACGCACATACCTCCGGCGGCCGGTGCTCGGCGCGAATCGCCGAACTCTCGTGGCGCCGGGGTCCGGGGCGTGTGCAACGGATAGTAGCCGGGCTCGTCGACCTGGTAAACCCATTGGCCGATCAAGACGCGCGCAGGCACGAAGAAGCAGGTCTGACAGGGACCCCGGCGAGTGGACGCGACGAGTCCGTGACACGACAGTGTGCACAGTGACCCGCAAGACAGACACGGACACGATCCCCGAGCTAGGGCTGAGTCCCGCCAATTCCCAGCAGCCATGTCGGCGGACGCACCGTGGCAGTGATCGGCACCGGGATCACCAAGCACTACCCGGCCGAGAATCGGCAGCTGCAGGACCGCATCGCCGCCGAGGGCCTGGTGCTCTCGCAGTTCTGGCCGGATGGCCCTCCGACCAAGCGCCCCTTCACCATGCGCAACGCCGTCATGTCCGGTTACGGTCGGGCGAGCATCCTGGTCGAGGTCGGCGAGCCCAGCGACGCTCGGATCCAAGCGAGGCAGGCTGTCGCTCACGACCAGACCGGTGATCCTCACCGGTCTGGTCGTCAAGGCGAATAAGTGGTTCGGTGAACCTGATCAGTGGGCCCGGCGTGTACCTCGCGAGCAGCACCGCGGAGATCATGTCCATCGTGGAGGACATCGCCGCGGGTCCCGCCGAGATAGAGAAGCTGTTGGCCATGGCCGCCGGGGGATGACGCCCGAGGAGTTGGCTGCTCTCGCGCGCTCGGCTGCACGCACAGGTGGGGGCGTTCTTCACCAACACACGCTGCGGCGCACCGGGCATCTGTGCGGTATGCACGGGGCCGGCAGCCTGCTGCACGGTGCGTGCATTGCGCGGCACGTGGGCTGGTGGGGCGCTGTGACGTTCGTGCCCTCGGCGAGCCGTCCTGGCCCCGAGCACCTGGTCGCGGAGCTGGCCCGCCAGATTGCACCGTTCCAACTGAATGCGAGTCGGATTCCTTCTGAATAGCTACTCTCGCGTGTTTGTGGAATGGCACCGGCTTCTACGGGGCGGCACTGATTCGGCACCTCCTGGCCGGTGCCGTCATACGGCGGAGCGTAATAGGTCGGCTGCTGTAGGTCACAACCTCCGCTTCACCCGAATGGACGATGGTTGTCGGGTAAGACTGGCCGCTCGGCTTCCGCTTCGGGCAGATGCACGTGCTATTCTCCTTCGTGGATGCACGTGCAGATGCACCAAATCGGGGGCGGTGATCCTATGTCAGAGTCAGTTCGCGACGGCGTGTCGGCTGTGGATCGTGCCGGGGTGACGTGGCGCAAGAGCAGGCACAGCGGTCAGCTCGGCAACTGTGTGGAGACTGCGGCACTGGAGAGTGGTGAGGTTGCGATGCGCAATTCTCATGATCCGATTTGTGTGGCAGATCCCCAGCGCTGCGGTGGCGCGCTGGGTCACATCAACAACTTAGCGGAGGATGGGGAGTGGCGCTGCCACCTGCCTCACGGTCACGACGGCGTCTGCTTGGCTCCCGAGGGCGCGACGTGGTGAATTCCGGCCTCGTCCCCGGTATAGCGCGGACCTTGACCTACCAGGTGCACTCCCAGGATCTGGTCAACACCCTGTTTCCCGGGGCGCTCGAGTTCGCCCGAAAACCCGCTGTGCTCGCCACCGGCATCTTGGTGGCGCTGTGCGAGTGGCCCGCGATGGATGCGCTGCGTCAGGTCATCGGCGACGATGAGGATAGCTTGGGCACCGGGGTTTCCCTGTCCCATCAGGCGCCAGTGCGCGCCGGGACAAAGCTGACCGTCACCGCGCGGTGCGTCAGCGTCGTCGGTCGGGTCAGCCGATGGGACGTCGGTGCCCACGACGGGACGCGGACCGTGGCGTGTGGCTGGGTGGAGTTCGCGGTGGTGCGTACAGCGGCATTCCTCGAGCGGCACATGCTCACGTTGACCGGCGGTCCGACTATCCATAGCTTGAGGCACCAACCGAACCACGATCCGCCCCGGAAGACCGGGTGGCCTGGCGATCACCCGCGGTACCGGAAGACCCCGCCCGAGGCACTAAGTTAAGTTAGCACCGAAGAAGATCAAGTACGCTTTCCTAGTCACAAGGGCTAGTCGCAAGGGATAGTGGTTATCTATCGAGTAGAACTACTGCATTGTGTATGCACTGAGCAAAGTTGATCATGATCATGGTTAACTTGAATTAGTGCCGCGGAAACTGAGCGGGAACCGGTGATACAATGAGACGCAGTGGCTGATGATCTCCGCCGGGTATCGATGGCCCTTGTACAGCGACGACGACACGGCGCCCATCAAGCGGTCCCTCCCCGACGATCTACCGGGAGCCCATCCCACCACACCCCAACAATGTGACAGTGCCCCTGGCTCCCCACACCCGCAACGGCATGACATCACAGCCCGACCCGTGAATGGACACCTTCCGTCCCCGACGCCACCGGCTCAGCGCCGATGCCTACCGCCGAGACAGGACCTCCCGCTGCGCCACCTGGAACGACGTAGTCGAGCTTCCCGCGGTTAGCTGACACAACCCCCGATCAGGGCCACCCCGCACCACTCGTCACCTTAGCGCCTGGGTGGGGTGTGGCAGATCAGGATCTATCGCTCCCCGATGGATGAGGATACAGATCCGCCACCGGTACCACGCCGGTCAGGGGCGAGGGCAGGAGTCGAGTTCACCGCTGGTCGGCTGCTGGGCTGTGCCCGGCGGGTGCGGCGAGCACGTCGGCGGCGAGGTCGGTCTCGACGACCTTGCGGGCCACCTCGCTGAGCCGTGCGTTGTGGTTGCGGGCGTATCGGCGCAGCCGGTCGAAGGCCGCGTTCATGCTCAGGTTCCCGTGATGGGCGAGCACCCCCTTGGCCTGCTCGATGATCACCCGATGGTTCAGCGCGGTCTGCAACTGCTCGGTGAGCACCTCACTGCGGCGGATGGCGCGTTCCTGCAGGATCCCGATCGTGGCGACATCGGCCAGCGCTTGACCCAGCACCAGGTCGGCGTCGGGCAGGGCACCCGACTGGCGGTGGAACAGATTCATCGTCCCGATCGCCTCGCCGCGCAACCGCAGCGGCAGCGCATGCACCGACCGATAAGCCCCCCGCTCGGCGACAGCGGCCACGAACACCGGCCACCGTCCGGCCGCGTCCGCCAGATCCGGAATGCTCACCGGCGCACCGGTGCTAAAGCACTCCATACAGGGGCCCTCGTCGGACTGGAGCTGCAGCAGCTCCATCACCTCGGCGTCCTCCCGCGAGGACGCCACCACCCGCAGGGTGCGCTGGGAATCGGCCAGCAGGATCCCGGCCGCGTCAGCGGCCAGCAGCTCGACGCTGTAACTCACCAACCGGTCCAACAGGTCGATGATGTCGTAGTCATCGACCAGCGTATCGGCGAGCCCCACGAATGCCCTGCTCAGCAGCTGCTCGCGGCCGCTTCCCACCTGACTCATCCCAGATCCCCTCCGCCAAGAACCCGCCGCAGGATCGTCCGGCCTACATCATGTCCTGGGTGAAGCGCAATCGCCTGGACACCACATCGCGGGCGACATCGCTGAGCAACCGCTGCTCAACGAAAGCATACGCCCGCATCCGGGCCAGGGCGTCCTGCGCGCTGACCCCGAGCTGGGCCAGCACCATGCCAGTGGCCTGGTGGATCTCCGCGCGGCCGTGCAACGAATTATCCAGCCACACTCCATCACCGGGATCGGTACGCACCCCCAGGAACATCAGCGCGGCCATGTCCGCAGCACTCATCACATCACGTAACTGCGCGTCGCTCAGCGCACCCGGAGCCATGCGGTACAGGTCCAGCACCCCGAGGTTAATCGCTCCCCACTGAAACGGCACCGCGAACAACGCCCCGACGTCGGACTGCTCCACCACGGCCGCGGCGAAGGTCGGCCAGCGGCTCACCTCGGCGGTGTGATGCATGTCAGCGACGAGCACCGGCCGCCCGGTCACCGCCGCCTCCACGCACGCGCCCTCCCCAAGACTGAACTGGAGATCTTCGAGCAACTCCGCCGTCGCATCAGTGGCACACAGCGTCTGACTCGAGGTGCTCGCGGTCATCAACGAAATCGCCGCACCATCGACGTCCAAACCCATCACATACGCCCGACAGACCTGCTCAGCCAGCGCCCGCTCATCCTCGACGCCGCCAGCGATCTCCAGCAACGCCCGCGCCACCGCGCCCAGCTCAGCCATCCCTACCGACCCCACCACGCGGGCTCTCACCGAGCAGTCTCATGGCAGCCAGCCCCCGTCAGTCAAGATCAAACACCGAAACGGAGCACAACGGGGACTCGATCGGCACCGACGGACCATTCCAACGCTACACGCACGCCGCCGGGCGGCCCCTACCGCTTCCACTATAGAGCGGCGTATAGAACGTTCGTGTCCCCCCTCCGGTCTGGGCACAAGCGCCGCCGCCTCCACACGGAGGATCTCGATGAGACTGCGCGCAGAGGACAGAAGTGGCGACTCGGTTTGTCCCACCCAGCCTGCGGCATGTCTCATGGCGAAACCGGCTGCCAGGAACCGGCCGCCGACCGGCAGCCAGCTGAAGCCCTCACCGGCGGCTCAGTTCCGTTGCGGTGATTATCCTCGCTTCAGCGGAGCGGGGTAGCGGGTGTCAAGCTGTCTCGCGGTGATTATGCACTGGTCCCGCTTCCATCCGCGCTCCTCAACAGCTTGCCAGGCTAGGGATCTCGCCGGCCGTGTCACCAACCCGGTGACGACCTGGACGGTCCGGGGATCTTTGAACTTGCTGAGGATCAGCAGAAAGTCAGCAAGGCCACCGTCACACGCTGACACAGGCCAGCACGAACCACGAGGTACACGACCCGCGCCGGTCATCAAACAGCCTGCTCAACAATGATCCACCACGTTCGGGACGAAGCGCGCTGCGCTCGACGGCGCTGCGAAGCGACGTTCTGCGAGGTCGTTCTCGGATGGATATAGGCCGGGATCCGGTTGCCATGCCGCAGCGGATTCGGGGGCTGTCCCGCCGCGGCGCGGCGCCACCGGACGAACGGCCGGAGCCCGGCGGGCTTCTCCGGGATTACGAGCCCGGACCGAACTTGTGCTCAATCAGGGGACTTCATCGATCAAGCCTATTTAATGTAAGCCTCTTCGGTTCCTGCCCAGCAGAGCGCCAGCACCGGAGACTAGCAACCCTCGGTCTGGTCGTCGAGAGTCTTGCGAGGGCGCCAGCGTCACCCTTGCTCCCGCCACTACGACGAGCACCCCGGCCAGGACGAGGGACCGAGGCAGGAGCAGGGTCGGCTCAGAACGCGCGCACCGACATCCGTGCAAGATTCACCGCGCCCCCGACCCTGCTGGCCATGTACTGTTAAAATCGGTCAACAACGGACACCCGGAGACCTTCATGGTCGGGTATCTATGCAGGTGAGCGGGCTACAGACCGGCACGATAGACAGATTCCCAAGCTCGCAACCAAGCGCAGGTGCCTCTGGCGGGCCTCCGCTCCGGGGCTGGCGCCCGGACAGTGGTGGGTCACCAGGGCGCGTGAGTCTCCATCACGTCGGCGCCAGAGGCGTAGCGACGACGCACGACGTGCTGTTAGCTGCGGTCCACCACGGTCACCAGCGCGGCCCCCTGACCACGCGTCGAGCGCGGCCTTCCACACTGGCGCTCCCGTGCGATTTCTGGGCTGTCAGACGTCGGGGAGAGCTGGAGAAGCCCCGAGAACCAGCGAGAGCGTTCCGCTGCTTAATCCCCCGCCTGGATCAGCCCAGCCTCGACGGCTGACCGTCTCTCTCCTGCCTGGGTAGAGCAAGCTAACTAGTACCGGCGGCGAGTACCCCGCCCGCGGAACGCATCCTTGATCTTCTCGCCAGCCTGCCTCAGGTTGCCCATCACCTCATCAGCCCTGCCCTCTGCCTGAAGACCCCTGTCGCCGGTGACCTCGCCAGTATTCCGCCTGATACGGCCGCGCAGCTCCTGAGCCTTGCCCCTGAACTTATCCGCGAAGCTCACAACAGCCTCCTTCCTCATCGTCGAGAGTGGCCCGGACCCCTGCTCGGGACACCACCGGCATGTCCGAAGATACCCCGACCGCAACCGTGCCAGTCAGGGTGTTCCAACCGGTGGGGATCGCTCAGGCGTATCAGCTCGGCGAGTCCCTCCAGGTGACCACAGACTGCCCGCAGACCTCACCCGGCGCACCCCCGCACACCCACGTCACGCGATTCCGATCAGGAACCCGCTCGCATTTAATAATCGCAGGGCTCAGATCTCTCCCCCGCTAAGGACGTGAACCTCCATGTCTAGCCGGGCGCGTCCCCCGCGTCCCCCTTCTCAGGGTCGCGAAGGGTCAACATCGGTCACTCACGTCCCCTCTCCGCTGGGTACCCGCAGGCCAACATCAGTGCAGCTCAAACCCCATGATCGACGCCAGACCCTCCACACTAGGCATCCGGCCGCACGGAGACAGGTGTTCCCCCGCCACACTCGCGATCCTGGGTGGCCGAACTCAAGCGGGTCGCAGACGAATTATCTCAGCACCGGTCCTCACTCACCACCGACGACCAAACATGCAAATGGCACCGACTTGCCCGCTATCGACAGTCGTCTTCGTCGAAGGGAAACCGCAGCGACCGCATCGCCGCCTCGTCGCGCTGAGTAGTCGGACGCTGGTACTCCGCAGCTCCGTGGTCAACAGCGTGGTGGAACAGGTCCCGGGACGGTCGCGTCACTGGTCTCACGTCAGTAGTGACGTCTGACGCCAGCTGCCGCTCGTCTGCTTGCCCAGCCACGCGGAACAGCCCGTCGTCCTGGTTGTGTGGTGTTACATGATCAGTCAAGTTGTGCCTTTCCCCGGTCGCGGGTGCCGCTGGGGCCGCGAGGATCTGACACCGATGTCGCGGTTCGGTGCCATGCCAGGTGGCCGGACCACTCACTCCGGCGCGTCGTACACCGCCTCGAAAGCGACTGTCCGCAACACCCCGGTCAGCTCCCGCATCGCCGCGATCGCCTGGTACTTGTCTCCCACGCCGGGGCGCTCCCCGGCCCGCGTGATGTCTGCCCACAACCCCTCCACGTAGTCATAGAGCAGCTGACGGGCGTCTAGCTGACTCGCCCGACCGGCCTCGCTCATCCGGACAAGGCGAGCCCGATCGAAGGGACCGAACGCGTCGGCCAGGTCGTGCGCGATGTGTTGGTGCTCCACGGCTTGCGTCCTCTTCCCTGACTCGACGACGATACCGCAAACGCGGGAGTCCTCACTCATTGTCCGCACGGTGTGGCCAGCAACCTGATCCGAGGACGCCAGTCAGCTCTGTTCCCACTGGTCAGCCAACGCGGTCAAGTAGCCCCGAAACGGTCCAGCGTAGCGGTGACGATCTGGTCCTCCAATCCTCGCCGCCGGCCAGCCAGTCGGCCAGCACAGCCCCGGAGCGGCCGTTAACCAGGTCCAGCAGCCGCAGCGGGCGGCCCGGGGTGAAGTCCACGATCCCGGTGGCGTACCTGCGCGGTCGCGCTGGCCCCCGCCCACTCGGTGAGCACCACCTGCGGCGCACTGAGCCAGTAGCTTCTGTGACCACCTGGGGCGCTCCTCAATCCTCGTCTCGTGATCATTGTCGTGATCACAGATCGTGAAGGTCCTAGGCCTGTCTTCACCGCACCTTGACAGCCCGTGTCGCCCGCTCACCTCCCAGTTCAAGCTCCAGAGGTCCCCGTCATCGATGAGGACAACCCATCCGGTGGCAGGAGCGGCTCATCAACGGTGCTGGTTGGCGAAGTCGGCTTCAAGGGGCGGCTGCCCGGGCTCCGGCAGCTCCTCTCTCTACTCCAACACCGTCTCGGTGATCGACACCGGCACCGGCTGATGGCCTGGACACGCCCCAGGGATCCCCAGCTTCTGCCCGGTTTACGAAGGATTTTGAGCCGCCGCGCTGGCCGAGCTGCACGTCGAGGCGGACTGATGTTGCTATGACTCCGGGTGGGACGGGACGGGCTACCTCACCCGTGCTCTGCGGCTGGCCGCTGAGGCCGGGGACGCCTACGCCACCTGAGGTGCCGGGGCGACGCTGGTCCGCAACGGGCACCCCAACGACGCGCTCAAGCTATTCCAGCTCGGTGGCTTCTCCGCCAGCAAGTCCGCACGGGCAACCACACGTCCCGACTACCCCCGACTGCCGACCCTCACCGAGCGGCTGAACCTGAATTCCGCGATCGCCTACGCATTCATGGGCGGCCCCATGAGGCCACCCGCTACCTCGCTAAGGCGCACGACGGGTGGGAACCCCGCGATGCCGTCGAACGCGCAGGCATGGATCGCGCGACCGCGGGGATTCATCTGGACCTGGGTCAGCTCGAAGCCGCCGAGCAGTTCGCACCAGCGCGCTGCGCACCTACAGCGAGAGCCACCGCCGGGGCCGCACACTAGCCGCACTCCTCCTCGCCGAGGTACACATACAGGCCGGGGAACCTCGGGGGCTGACGCTGGCCCGCCAGGCCATCGAGGAGGTGAGCACCCTGCACTCCCTCGCCGCGCGACGGGAGCGGCTGGTGCCGCTGACCACAGCGCTGGAAGCCCGACCCAGCAGCGACACCCGGGAGCTAGCCCGAATAGCCCGCCAGATCGCCACCCGAATCTAACGGCCTTCTCACCCTCGAGACGGCCCAGTTCCGGACAGGCTGCGGCAGGCCATGGATTTTCCGGTCTTGGGGGATCAGGAGGGGGCTCCGTTGCGGAGTTGCCGGGTGGAAGTGTGGGTGCCGCCGCCGGCTTCGGGGGTCGCGGGCGGGGATGTGGCTGGTCTGGTCCTGGTCGGGGAGGGTTTGCCGGTGGGGGCGGGTCCGGCGCGGTTGGCTGAGGTGGTGGGTGTCCGGGAGGCGGAGGTCAACCTGTTCGGTTATCCGGGTGAGCCGCCGCGGCGGGAGGGGGCGTGGGCGCGCTGCCGGCTGGGTGGTGCGGTAGGCGGCGGGATGATCCAGCTGGATGCCGATTGTGAGGCTGCTTTCCGCGCGCAGCCGGGTTACAGTGGTTCCCCGGCTGTGGTGCGACGGTGTCGGGGATGCCGTGGTGGGGATGCTCACCGTCGCGAGTCGGGACCAGGATGTCCGGGACGCGTACGCGATCCCGGTGGCCCGCCTGGTGGATGTCTGGCCGGAGGTGTTGGAGAGTGTGCCGGCCTGCCCGTACCGGGGCCTGTTGCCATTTCGCGCTGAGGATGCCGAGGCGGGATTGTTTGTCGGGCGGGAAGAGGAGGCGGTACGGCTTCGGCGGATGGTGAACGAGCGTGGCCTGGTTGTGGTGGTCGGGCCGTCCGGGGTGGGCAAGTCCTCGCTGGTCACCGCCGGGTTGTTTCCCGCGCTGCTGGGTACGGGACAGTGGGCCGTGGCCACGTTCAGGCCCGGGGAGGCGCCGTTTTTCGCGTTGGCCAAGGCACTGTATGACCTGGAGGGGGCCGACCAAGGGCTGAGCAGCGATGTCGTGGACCGGCGCGGTGAACAGATACGTGACGAAGGGCTGGCGGGTTGGCGGAGCGTGCTGACTGGCAGGTGCATCCTGCTCCAGGCTGACCAGTTCGAAGAGATGTTCACCACCTGTCCGGCCGGGGAAAGAGCTGAGTTCCTGGAACCGGGTGTTGCCCGCCGCGAACGTTGATGACGTGCCCTACCGGCTGGTGTGTACGTTGCGGGCCGATTTCCTTCGGTCGTTGCTGGACCACGTCGATGTCGGATCCCGATTGCAGGATCGACTGCTGCCGCTGTCTCCGATGGGTGTGGCGACGTTGGAGCGCGCGGTGAGCGAACCGGCGCGGGTGCGCGGTGTGCAGTATGACGACGGGCTGGCCAGACAGATCGCGATCGATGCCGCGGGAAGCGGCGGTGGGTTGCCGTTGATGGAGTTCGCGTTGACTGAGCTGTGGGCCCGCCAGCGCCGGGGGCGGTTGACTTTCGCCGACTACCATTCCCTCGGTGGTGTCGAGGGAGCCCTCGATCGGTACGCCGACGGTGTCTTTGCTGAGCTGGAGGAACGCGGGCTGGGGGACCGGGTCCGGCGGGTGATGCTTGCCCTGGTCTGTAGCCGTGAAGGGGCTGCGCAGGCAACCCGGCGGGTCGTGGGACGAGACCGTCTCGCCCGTGACGTGGAAGTGGTCGAGGACTTGGCCCGCCGCCGCCTGCTGATGATTGACGATGACACAACCGGACATACCGCGTGGGTGGATTCCGACGCGGGCTTCCAACGCTGGCTGGTTACCATGGAAGACCGCGTGGCCGAGAACGAGCTGCTCCCCCAGGTGCGCGTCAGCGAGGCTGAACGCTGGTTAGCCGAACGATCAGATGACATCCCAGCCGAGGTTCGCGACTTGGTGGGACGCAGCAGAACTCTTCTGCGGACTCGGATCGTCGGCCCCGTGCTCGCCATCGTCCTGTTCGGTGGGCCGCTGGCCGCTGGCCGCTGGCGCGCTGAAGTATGCGCTGAACGACGAGCGAGTAAGCCTGCTGCGAGTGGCCGACGGCGCGGCGGCGGTCACGCCGGACGTGCTCCGCGGCACCACGCCGACCAAGCTTCACGAACCCAAGGACGGGACCCACCGCGCGGTCTATGTGAATCGCGGCCATCGCATCCTGGGCACCGGGCCCGAAGGCGGGGACCAAGCGGTTTATCACGCCCTACGCGACGGTGAGATCAACACCAGGGACTTCAACGGTGATCTAGTCGTGGCCGTACCGGTGACCCACGACAGCGATGTGATCGGTGCCGCGCGGGCCGCTAGCCCGCGCGCCGCGATCTACCGGCAGGTTGCGCTGGTGTGGCTGGCCATGCTCAGCCTGAGCGGCCTGGCCATCAGTGCGGTCTGGTTGGTCGCCCGCCGTAAGGCCCGGCGGCTGGCACGCCCGCTCGAGGACCTCTCGATGCGACGGGCCACCGCAGACGGGGATGGTGGCTGTTTATGGTGCTTCCCACCCTGGGCCGGTGCCTGGGCCGGTGCCTGCTTCCATCTGGTCGGGGGGCTCCTCCTCGTCCCGGCCGCTGATCTCATCAGGGCGGCGGTGCCAAAACCGGCCGCAGGCCATCGCGCAGCGGTCTCTATAGGCGACGCCCCGGCGTGGACGATCCACCGAGGCACCGAGGATGACATCTTCGCTGCCGGTGCCTGCATGCACTGCCAGCGTGCTGGACACGGTCCCCCCAATCCGGCCGCTTGCGGTGGGCACTGCCAGCAACTGGTGACCACGTACGCCCGCCGAGCCGGTCCGCGCGAGCACGGTCAGCAGGCCGCGCGCAGCGAACGGGATCGGCCCGGCGGGCAGGCGAGAAGGACGATATAACTCGCCACGTCCGCGCCGCCGCAGGCGGCGTCAGCTCCCATAGAGGCAAATTCGGCAGCAACGCAGAGTGGCCACGTGTCGAGTCCCGGCTGCTGGTTGAGGGTGAGGATGTGCCCGCCGGTGCCGGGGTGCTCTGACTCGATGCTTGATGCTGCTGTGGTCCTGGGAGTGATCCGTCGGACTGCTCGAGGTCGGTGGTTGTGCGTGGAGTCGGACGGGCTCGGGAGGTCCGCCATCACCCGTGCGCGATCTTGCCGCACGTTGATTAGCCCCCTCCGTCGGCTGGTGGGAGTGGGCTCGTCGCACTTGGCGGTGCTCGCGGGTTCGCTGCTCACGGCTTAGCCCCGTGGTGACAGTGCGGATCTCTCATCGGTGGTGACCGGTCCTAGCACGGCGTCGACGACGGCGTGGGTGCCGCACTCGCCCAAGGCGACGAGGTGGACTGGGGGAACGGGCCGGGGGCGGTGTCGTTGCCGGAGCGGCCGAACTTCTCGTTGTTGTCCGGGTAGCTGACGTCAGGCACAGGAAAGGGGCCCGACCGAATGGTCGGGCCCCTGGGAAGGGATGAACTTGTCCTGATTCCGATGTACGCCGAAATATCGCAGCGACCACCTCCACCGAGACCGTTCCTCAACCTCCTGCGTTCTCCTGTGCACCTGCCTTTGCGCCGCCTCATGCGAGCGCTTCTCAGACTGCCCACCGTTGTTGTCGGCGCATTTTCTAACACCCGCAGCCGGGAGCTGTCAAGCCGCGCGGGCCACAGCTGTTGAGCGTGGAGCCACGGAACCGACCGGCTACTGGCAACCACGGGTTACCCGGACACAGGTATGCCGCTGTCCGGGGTGGTCAAGGACGTGCCAGCGTGACGATGGAGCTCCGGCGAGGAAGTCCACAGACCGTCCGCGTGCTCTGATCACGGGTCTCAGGGAAGGCGACCAGATCGAGCGACACCCCATCAGCCTCGCCTATTCACAGATGTGATCAACTGGTCGGGAGGCTCGACCTCACCGGCGACCTCGCCGACACCCTCTGCCGCTGGTACCCCGGCGTCACCCACACCCCCGCGGAAGCGACACCCGACGATCAACAGGTGGCCGCGTAACTCCCCCACCGTGTCCCGCTCTCCCTCCAACCCGGCGGCCAACCCCCGCCCGGGCGGCGAGCGAAAGGCGGCGACGGAACGCAGGATGGCGTGACCGTTACGACCTCCTCGCCTGTTCCCACTGCTCCCGGATCTTCCGACCGGCGTAATCGGCGCATTCTTCCTTGGTGCCGGTCACCTCGATGGCGCGCCACCCCGCGGGCAGCGGCTTGCCGGTCTCCCAGAGGCAGTACTACTCCTGCGTGGTAACAACCACGGTGAAGGCCTTCACCTCGCCGCTGCCGTTGCTGGTACCCACGGCTACACCTCACGTCGTGGTCACGGACAGATCAGCATAGGCAAGCGAACGGGTGAGGGGCAGCGCACGGTGATGACCCGAGCCACGCAGGCGCACCCACAGACCCGATCACTCCGACCCCTGAGAGAGCCGCCCCTGGTCGGCGAGCGCACCCGGCTCGGAGTGGCCGCCGCTGGGGTGGCCAGCATCGAAGCCGTCAGCGGGTGGGCCGCGATGGTGTTGCTGGCGTGGCCCACCCGCTCGGCTGTCCTGGTCAGATCACCTGGAGCAGGGTCTGCATCTCGCTGATCTCGGCTTGCTGCGCGCTGATGATCTGTTGGGCGAGATTGCGGGTGGTGGAGTTGGTGCCCTGGGCCAGTTCGGTCTGGGACATGGTGACCGCGCCTTGGTGGTGGACGATCATCATCTGGAGGAACAGTCGGTCGAACCCGGCGCTGCTCGTCATCCCGGGCGTCTGACCGTGCCCCGTGGCGCCGGTGGTGGCCGGAGTCGGGGCGCCCCACGCGGTGAGCAACTCGCTCATCTGCTGGATCTGCGCGCCCTGCTCAGACTCGATCCGGGCGGCGAGATCCTTCACCTGTGATGAGCTCGCCTGGGTGCGGGCCATCTGGGACATCGTGATGGCTTGGGCATGGTGGGGGATCATGTTCTGGAGGAAGACGACATCAGCTTGGTTGTGCTGCTGCTGCTCGGTAGCCGGGGCGCCGCTCACGGCCGGTGGTGGTGGGGTGGCGGGGCTGGTGGGGGTCTTGCTGCCGCAGCCGGCGAGCAACCCCCCGGCGGCGGCAGCGGCGGCGAGTACGCCAGCCACGCTGTGGATACGCATCTGTGATTGGTCTCCTTCGCTGAGTCCCGTGCTGGGGGTACGGAGGAGAACGTTCTCACGAGCAGGACAAGGTGATCGCGTCGGTGAGGGGGTCGGGTGTGCGACATCCCGTGGGTTCCGCCTCGTCAACGTCTCTCACAGTCACCGCATTGTCCCTGATCACTGCGGCAAAATGGGCACTGTCAAGTTAACCATGATCATGATCAACTTTGCTTCAGCGCACGCAAGATGTAGTAGCTCAACTCGATAGATAACCACTATTCCTTGCGACGGGAAAAGCGTACTCGATCTTCTTCGGCGCTAACTTGACAGTGCCATCCAGCGGTAGTCCGCATCGGCGGTTGCCAACAGCAGGGCATCAGCGCACACTGATGCTATCGGCGAAGTCTCCGTACGACCCGGCTCCACAGGACATCAGCCGGTCCAACGGATTGTTGGGTGTCCGCATGGGCACTCGGTTCGCCGATGGCGCCAGCGGATAACCCCCAGGAAGCTGGCATCCTGGCCGTCGCCCGGTTACCACCTCCCCCTGGATACCCGGGCGACGGTCCCTATGCACGTCCTAATGCCGAGGACCCGACGACAGCGGGTGAGAGTGTCCTCAGGGGAGTGCCCGGGCCGCCTCGTGCCACCTCGGGCAAGACCCGCGGCCGACATGCCATCGTGAACTAACTGTGACATAGAGCTACCCCCTCCCCTCAAGTGGGTGCACCTGAACGTGCATTAGGGAGGGTAACGCGTGCCCATGTGGTCGTCAATGCACGTGCATCTGCTCGCAAGCCCTATCACAATGTTGATCACTTGCGGGTGGCGGGAGTGACAAACTCAGTGACAACCATCGCGTACAGGTGATTACCGGCAAGAGCTCGAAGTGATACGTGGTGCCGGTGAACACCCGCTGGAACTCCTGAGCCACCCCGACCGCGGCCACCCCAGTCCGTCCCTCTCGGGCCAGTCGGTCCAGGTACGGGCGCATCACCTCCAACTTCCGCTGCCCCTTCGCGAAGCGAACCACCGGGATGCCGTTGTCAGCGGCGAACTCCGCGACCGCCTTACGAAACCGCAACCCGATCCGCTCCAAGATCGCCGGAGACGTGATCAGGAACCCCAAATGCCGGGTCAGAAAACTGACCACCTGCCCAGGCACCTGCAGGGTCGGTACCCAACCGTTGAGGTAGATCCGATCGAAACACTCCAGATCCAGACCGACGTGCCCATCAAGGATGTCGTTCACAGTCACAACACGAGTCGCCACGGCCACCCCCAGAGACGGCGCCAACCTCACCACCCTGGCCTCACCCAGCCGCCACGTCACCCACCAACCCAGCCACCACCTCGGCGGTCCGAGGCGTCGCCTCCTTAGAGACTGCCCATTAGTAGCGCGTGGTGGGGCCGGTGTTCGTTGTAGAACGTTTCATATTCGCGTAACGCGTGCAGCAGGTGGGCTTGGTTCACGATGAGCGTGCGGTCGAGGAGTTCGGCTCGGCATATTCGGATCTAGTGTTCTATGATCGCGTTCATTCGTAGTACCTGGATTGCTGTCTTAATGATCGCGATCCACTGTCGGACAAAACGGCATCGAAGGCAGCTGTGTATTTGCTGTCGCGGTCCCGGATCAGGTACTTCAGGGTGGTGCTGACCTCGTGGAGATCCATGACGAGGTTTCTGGCCATCTGCGTGGTCCAGGCAGCGGTGGGATGGGCGGTGGCGCCAAGGATGCGGACACGGCGAGTGGCGTGCTCGATGATGGCAAGAACGTACAGTCGCGTTCCGGTTAGTGTCCTGACTGCAAAGAAGTCGGCGGCGAGGATTGCTTGTGCCTGACTACGCAGGAAGGTGGCCCACGTCAGGTGGTCGCGGTGGGGCGCGGGTTCGATGCCGTTGATCTTGAGTATCTCCCAGACCGTGGAAGGGGCTACTGTGATTCCCAGAGTCGCGAGCTCGCCGTGGACGCGTCGGTAACCCCAGCTGGGGTTGTCGCGAGCCAGACGGAGGACAAGCGAACGGATGCTGCGGATGGTGGGCGGTCGTCCCGGCCGTTTGGGGTGGGATCCCGGGCGTGGTGGCGGCGCAGCAGGTCGCGGTGCCAGCGCAAGATGGTGTCGGGGGAGGCGATCAGGTGAATGCTGCGCAGCGTGGGCCGGGATAGGCGGTGAAGCAGGGCGGAGAGGAACGCCCGGTCGGGTGGCGTAAAGCGTGATTTGTCGATCTGGTGCTGCAGGACGGTGAGTTGGTGGCGTAGCGCCAGAATCTCGATGTTTTTGTCGGTGCTGCTCATCGGCAGTAACCGGAGGAGGGTGACCATGCCGGTGAGGACGAGGTAGGGCAGTCGCAGCAACACGACGGGACATCTTGGTTTACCCGGGCGGCTGGTTGACCTCAGGGGGTCAAAGAACTAGCAGGTCACAACCTATGGATGGCATTTTCGGCACCCACAACAGCCGCCACCTGATCACCGTGGCCGCCCGGATCGCCCGACGATCCTGCCGAATCACCCTCCACTTACCGCTCAACTGGCCGCATCGAGATGCCTTCACCGGCTTGTTCACCACCGCCAACGCACCACCACGCGCAGCCTGACCAGCACAAATACCCGCCCCATCAGACCCGACTAGAGCAACCACAGTGGAAAAGCGGGACAGACCAGCAGCATTCACACACCCGCGACTACACACCATGATCCACAACACCGGATCCAACCCAAAATGATCACCTAAAGCCAGCCGGTGAATCCAGGATTAGTGAGACCCTGCTCGTCACTGATCCCGTATCGTCGGCAGTCACGCGGCACGCTCCGGCGTATCGAGTCGAACCTCGGGTAGGCCTTCGCTGCGGTAGCGGCACGGAGGCGTGTTGCAGCTGGTGGGTAGGCACAAAGTCCAGCCGGCCGGCAGCGCAGATGGGCGTTGGCCCTGACGACAGATGCCCGTTGGGACACCACTGTGGAGGTCATGGACCTCATCACGCACACCGATGCTGCTCCCGAAGCCTCCCCGGTAGCCGCGGAAGTGGTTGCTCCCGCGGCCGCTACCGCGGGCCGGAAGTACGCCGTGGAGCTCATCGGGACGTTCATCTTCCTGTTCACCATCGCCGCTAGCGTGCTCAGCGCCAGCGCGTTGGCCCCGCTGGCCATCGGCGCCGCCCTGATGGTGATGATCTACGCCGGGGGGCACATCTCCGGTGGCCACTACAACCCCGCGGTGACCCTCGCCGCGCTGGTCCGCGGCCGCATCGCCCTCCCCGACGCCCTCGGATACTGGATCGCCCAGCTCGTGGGCGGCCTGCTCGCGATGGTGCTGGCCCGCTGGGTGATCCACCCCGCACAGGTCCACACCCTGACCCTGTCCGGGCACCTGCTCACCGCCGCCCTCGTCGCGGAGCTGCTGTTCACCTTCGCCCTGTGCTACGTCGTGCTCAACGTCGCCACCAGCAAAGACCACCCCAACAACTCGTTTTACGGGCTGGCCATCGGCTTCACCGTGGTGACCGGCGCGATCGCCGTCGGCGCCATCTCCGGGGGCGTGTTCAACCCGGCGGTGGCCCTCGGCGGCGCTGCCATCGGCCTGTTCGCCTGGCCCACGCTCTGGGCCTACCTCGTGGCCCAGATCGTCGCCGGCGCCACCGCCGGACTCGTCTTCCTCACCCTCAACCCCGACGACAAATGACCCACCCGGGGACGTTCAACCCAGCCGGACACTCCAGCGGCTGATCGACGCATCCTCAGCATCATGGAGGAGCGGGACCATGACGAGGACGATCACCACCGCTGACCCGCCTGGATCGCATCCGCCCCACGCCCGCCGCGGATCGCGACGGCGTGGTCCCTTGCGCGACCTGTGCCACCCGTCCGACCTGTTCGCGAACCTGAGCCCGAACTGGTTCGCCTCCATCATGGGCACCGGCATCGTCGCCAACGCCGCCGCCATCCTGCCGGTCCAGTTTCCCGGTTTCCGCACCGCCGCCACCACCGTCTGGGCCTTCGCCGCACTCATGCTTGTCGCGCTCAGCGGGGCATGGACAGTGCACTGGACCCGGCACCGCGAGACCGCCAAGGGCTACGCCCACGACCCGGTGATGGCGCAGTTCTGGGGCGCCCCGCCGATGGCACTGATGACCGTTGGCGACGGGACCCTGCTGCTGGGCAAGGACTGGATCGGCCTCACCCCCGCGCTGACCGTCAACTGGGCCCTCTGGATTGCTGGCACCGCCCTCGGACTGATCACCACCGTCTGGATCCCGTTCCGGATGATGACCACCCACGACATCAAGCCCGACAGCGCCGACGCCGGTTGGCTCATGCCCGTCGTGCCACCGATGGTCTCCGCGGCTGAGGGCGCCCTGCTTATCCCGCACTTGCCCGAGGGTCAGCTCCGCCTCGGGATGCTGATGGCCTGCTACGCGATGTTCGGCATCAGCTTGTTCGCGACTCTGTTCATCGTCCCGCAGGTCTGGCAGCGGCTGGTGCAGCACAAGACCGGGGCCGCGGCGAGTGTACCGACGGTGTGGATCGTCCTCGGCCCGCTCGGGCAATCGATCACCGCCACGAACCTGCTCGCGGGCGACGCCGCCGGTGTCCTGCCCGCGCCCCTCGGCCAGGCCGCATCCGCTTCCGGCCTGTTCTACGGCGTGCCCACATGGGGTTTCGCCGCGGTGTGGATGGTGCTCGCTGCGGCGCTCACCCTGCGCACCGCCCGGCAGAAGCTGCCGTTCTCCCTGACCTGGTGGAGCTTCACCTTCCCCGTCGGCACGGTCGTCACCGGCACCAGCGCTCTATCAGCGCGGACCCACGCCGAACTGTTCACCCTCGCCTCCGTCGTGCTCTACCTCCTGCTCGTGGCCGCGTGGATCACCGTCGCGATCCGTACCGCACATGGCAGCCACCGCGGGTACCTCTTCCAGCCCACGACCACACCGCCATTCGGGGTCGCCTGAGGGTCTTCGCGACTGGGCATTGAGAGGCCGCCGGAGAGCCTAGGGACGCGAACGTGCCGTTCCCGTCTGCGGGGTGTGGTGATAGGCGGCCGTGGTGATGAGGATGGTGAGGATGGCGGATGGCAGTGCGGGCAAGAGGGCCGGGGCGGTGAGGGTGAGGACTTCGCCGACGGCGGCGCCGAGGGCCACGGTGGTGAGCACCGCGACGCCGCGGTGATCGAGATGGCGGGATCGCGGCTGGGTGACGAGAGAGGCGATTACTCCGGTGAGGGTGCCGGTGAGAGAGGTGGTGGACACCGTCGTGTCGAGACCGCGCACCGCGGCGCTGTGGAGTCCCATGCCCAGCGTGGCGAGCGCGAGCGGAACCAGTTGTGGGCCACCGGTCGGTTGGGCGTGGGCGAGCTCCCATCCGGTGCTGAACCCGCCCATCACCGCGAGCTCCACCACCAGTGTCATCGTGACAGCGACGGGCCAGGTCTGCTCGCGTGGACGTGGCGGCCCGGCGATCCGGGTGCCGAGGGCGGCGCCGGTGACGTAGCCGGCGAAGGCCAATGCCGTATGCGCGGCCAGCTCACCGGACGGGCGAGCGGCGGCCAGGCCCAGGAGCACCAGGTTGTCCAGCCGCTCGGGTACGCCGTCGACAACATAGACCTCGGCCGCGCCTTTGAGCAGCGCACTGTAGGCCGCCAGGAGGCCGACGGCGCCCGCGCCAAACACCGCAACCGTGCCCCCCGCGCGCACCGCGGCGAGCTCGGTGGCATGCCATCCGGTGACGAACGCATCGGCGAGCAGCACGAAGTCGTCCTCACGATCGTCACCGGGCTCACCTGGCACCGGGATACAGTTGGGCGTCGGCGAATAGCACCCGCGGCAGTTCGGCCCGCGCTCCGCGGTAGGGACCCATCCCGGCGTAGCCGGAAGCGGCGCCGAACCCCCCAGGACGCACCCGCAGGCAGGCCACGGAGTAGCCGCGGGCGCAGTTCACGCACACCCCGCGGTACAGGTGAGCCGGGATCACCACCCGGTCGCCTGCCTTCACCAGCTCCACCGCCAAACCCACCCGCTCAACGACGCCAAGCGGTTCATGACCCAACACCAGGCCCGCGGTGACACCGCTCCAGCCGTCATACACGTGCAGGTCGATGCCACACATCGCACTGGAAGTCACGCGCACCACCACATCAGAGGGCTCCTCCACCACCGCATCGGAAACCTCATCAACCATGACCGATCGAGTGTCTACGAACACGACAGCCTTCATGGCATCCGTCCTTGTCTCCGCTGGCAGGCATCACGGCCGCTCAAATTCCGGATAATGACGGTTACTGTATTCGGCGCTTTGACTGGTAGGTGCAACATTCGGGGCGTGCATAGCAGTGCAGCGGGGGCTCGCGATTGACGGTGGGGTAGGCGATTCCGGCGGAGTAAGTATAGAGGGTGGCGTAGATGGTGGCGAGGTGGATGGCGAAGGAGTCAAGGGTCACGCCGGGCAGGAACAGCTGGCCGCAGACGGTGCGGTCGATTCGAGACGGGTCGGCAGGCCCGGGATGGGTGAAGGCGTCAAGAACGAGAGCATACGCGACTGCATCCGCGAGGGCCTGAACGTGGCTGACGACCCGGACGGGGCAGATGTTCTGGATCGGCACGTTGGTGGCGCCGTCGCCCTGTTCGGAGACCGACTGTGGCAGCTGCGGCAAGACGCCATCGTCAGTAAGACTGTAGATGCTGGTGTAGCTCACATCAGATGCTGGTGTAGCTCACATCGCCCGGGGTCTCGTCGTCGGCGTTGAGGGCCTTGAGGAAGTTCGAGCCGATGGAAAGCTGCCACGCCACCGGGATACATGAACCCGTGGCACAGAAGATGTTGGTGACGGCCGTGCCGTGGTAGGCGGCTTCCAGTCCGACCATGTCGTCGACCGAGTTGCGGACGTCGGGCCAAAACTTGATCGACCACCGCGCCACCACCGGCCCCTCCGAGTGCCCCAAGATGTCGACCTTGGAGTGGTAGTGCTCGCGCATCTGGCGCACGGCGTAGACGACGTACTCCGCCGAGACTTGGATGTCAGTCAGCGCCCGGTCGGGTAGGTCCACGGTGCACACGTCGATGCTGGCGTTGTTCAGCGCGGGCACGTAGTTCCAGTCCCAGCTCTCCGACCCGGTCAAGGTGCCACCGTGCACGAGCAGCACGGGCTCCCCGCCGGAGGAATGGGGCGCGTCGTGGCAGCGCAACGCGGCTGCCAGCTTGTCAACGGCGGTCTGCAAGACGGGCCCGCTGTGGTTGGCGCTACTCGGCGCCAGACCCTCGGCCCCCAGCCCGCCTGGGTCAGCGCTGGCCTGATTGGCGAGCGCTGCTGCCAGCAGCGCAACGAGCGCGAGGGCATACAGCGAACGTCGAATCATCTTTGGGCCTTCAAGGTAAGGCGCAGAGGACTCCCCACCGAGGCCTCGTTGTCACCCCCAAACGAGCTAATGGCATCGTCGTGACGGGGTGCACGCTGACCTGCGCGAATCACCTGTGGGAGTTCGACGCGCTGATCGGCAAGGGCACTAATCCGGGCAACTGCCAGCTGACCGCGTTCGACCCGACACGCCCCCGCCAGGCGGCGCGACTGGATCCTGCCCGCTGACCAGCAGTGTCGGTAGCCCGTGCATGCCCCGCCGGGCCGCCTGAGGCCCGTCGGCGATCAGCCGCCGCTCCAGCGGAGCCGCGTTCGGGCAACCCGGCATGGCCACTATCGTCACCGGACTGGTCGGGCCCGGGCGGGTCGCCACGTTGCTCGATCGTCCAGGGCTAGGCGCCCGGTGAGCCTCGGGCTACGGTCAGCTTTGGGAGCGCGCCAGACACCGGAACCGATGTGGACCATGCCGCCGACGCGGGGCCAAGCCGTGATCCGCCGGATCGGGCACGGCTGGGTCAGCTTGCCCGCGAGCAGGCCGCGCTGCGGCGCGTGGCCACGCTGGTAGCCAGCGGCGCCCGGCCGGCTGAGGTGTTTACGGCGGTGGCGGATGAGCTGGGCCGGCTGATCGGTGCCGAGGCGACGTTCGTCTCCCGCGTTGATCACTCCTCGGGGGAGGTCGGTGAATCGGAGGGGTATGTCACTGTTGTTGGGTCCTATGGCCGGGTCAGCGATCAGGTACCGGTTGGCTTTCGGCTCAAGCTGGTCCCCGGGATGATTCAGACTGCCGCGCTGCGGACCGGACGCCCGGCCCGGATCAACGGCGAGAGGCTGGCGACAGGCCCGTATGGCGCCTGGGTTGGCCGGTTGGGCATGCGGGCCGGGGTCGCTACGCCGATTGTGGTCGGGGGGCGCCACTGGGGCGTAACGGTGGCGGCGACATCCAGTGAGGACTTTCCGGCGGGCACCGAGTCGCGCATGGCGGATTTCATGGAGCTGGCCGCGATGGCCATCGCCAACGCCCAAGCCGAGCAGAAACTGCGCGAACTGGCCGACACGCAGGCGTCCCTGCGCCGGCTGGCCATGCTGGTCGCGCGGGGCGAACCGCCCCATGCGGTGTTCGCGGGCGTGACGAAGGAGGTGTTGCGGCATTTCGGTAGCGGCACCGCCAGAATGATCAGGTTTGAGCTCGACGGGACGGCCACGCTGGTGGCCAACGAGGGCACGACGGGTCCCCACGTGCGGGTCGGCCAACGCTGGGAGGGCTATCCGCGAACCGGGCTGACCGCGACCGTGCTGCGTACTGGGCGGCCTGCCCGGGTTGATGACTACTACGACATCCCGGGCGGGGAGCCTTATCTGGGCGAGGGGCTGCGGTCTGCGGTCGCGATGCCGGTCCACGTTCATGGCCGGCTGTGGGGACTGATCGCCGTCGGGTCCGGGCAGGGGCCACTGCCGCCCGACACAGAGCAGCGGATGACGGAGTTCACCGACCTGGTCGCGACAGCGGTGGCGAACGCGCAGAGCCGGGCTGAGCTGATGGCCTCTCGCGCGCGGATAGTCGCCGCATCGGATGAGGTTCGTCGGCGCATCGAGCGCGACCTGCACGACGGCGCCCAGCAACGCCTGGTCGCGCTGGCCCTGAGGCTGCGTTCGGCAGCGGCGGCATCCTCCGAACGTGGCGAGATCCGTACCGAGATCGCGGGCGTAGCCGTGGAGCTCATGGGCGTGCTCGATGACCTGCGGGAAATCTCCCGGGGCATACACCCGGCGGTCCTGTCTGAGGCGGGGCTGCGCCCGGCGCTGCGCGCGCTCGGGCGACGCTCAGCCATCCCGGTGGAAATGCAGGTGCGGGTTGACGGTCGGCTTCCCGAGTCCGTCGAAGTGGGCGCTTACTACGTCGTCTCAGAGATGCTCGCCAACGCCGCCAAGCACGCCCGCGCCTCGGTGGTCGAGGTCGAGGCGGAAGCCTCCGGCGGCACGCTACGGTTGCGCGTGCGCGACGACGGTATCGGTGGCGCCGACCCAGTGCGCGGCTCAGGACTGCTCGGGCTCAAAGACCGTATCGAGGCGCTGGGCGGGACGTTGTCCGTGCACAGCCCGGTAGGCCGCGGCACCACGGTGTCCTGCGAGCTTCCGGTTATGGCCGACGGCGGATACCCGAATGCCGACCCTGAGTAGCCGACGCCGGTGACGGGCCGGGTCAGCTGACCGGGCGATCCGCTTAGTTGACGGGCGACCCGACTGGCCTGAGCGCCGCCACCGGATGGCCTACTGCGTGGACACGGCGGACCTGCAGGACACCCACCCTCCAGTTGATCCTCTAGCTCGGTAAGCGCGGTCAGTAGCCGCGCCAGCGGCCAGCCCAGGATGTCCGCGAGCTCGTCTCGCGTGATGGTTGCGGCAGCTTCGGTGATGGTCGCTTCCACCACGGCGGGATTACCGGCTACCTGGGTGGGCCCGTGACCGGTTCCCCGGTTGGCGTCACGGCGTGGGGGTGTGAACAGCTCGAAGTGATCATCGATGAACAGCAGCAACTCCGCGGGAACACCGGAATACAGCGGGTGGAACACCGGCATCAGCTGGCACACCTGCTCGCCGGTCAGTGCCGGGACACCACGTGGTCTGTGACAATGTTCGAACACTGTTACGCACTCACGACCCCGGAGGCGCAGTGATGAGTCGGATCGCGGACCTGGGGGGCACGGAGGGTTGGGGTCGGGTCAAGACGCCGACCTCCGACGAACCCGTCTTTGCGCAGCCATGAGGGTCGGGCATTCGCGCTGACCCTGCTATCGATGGGTGTGTCCGGCCGCAATCTCGACGCGGCCCGGCACGTGATGGGACGTCTGGAGCACGCCGAATACTTCGACGACGGCTACTGGGGATGCTGGCTGCATGCCGCCGAGCTGATGCTCGTGGAGAGTGCGACCCTGGCCCCTGGCGCGGTCGAGGCCCGGGCTGGCAAGCTGCGTGGCGAGGACGTCGAAGAGGCTCCGGTGCCCGAGCCGAACAAGCCCGACTATGCGCCGACCGCTGCCGGGTCGCTTCGCGCCGTGGCGGATCCACCGCGTTTCGCCGTCGGTGAGGCAGTGCGGATCAAGGACATGCAGCCCGAGGGCCACACCCGGCTGCCTCGTTACCTGCGCGGGCACCGCGGCGTGATCGAGCGGGTCCAGCCCGCCGCGCTGCTGCCCGATACGCACGCGCATTTCCTCGGCGAGAACCCGCAGCACGTCTACACGGTGCGCTTCGACTCCCGCGAGCTGTGGGGGACCGATGCCGAGCCCTTCACGCTCGCCGATGAGCTGTTCGACGGCTACCTGGAGCCGTGTCATGAGTGAAACGACCTCGTCGGATCGGTTGCCGATCGCGCTGCGGACTGAGGCGCTGGAGTAACTGCTGACCGAGCGCGGCCTGGTCAACCCGGTGGCGATCGACAAGATCATAGAGCTCGGTTGATGGCGTCCATCCTGTTGTGAGCTGGTCAGAGCGAACCCGGCCATGTCATTGTTGTTTCCCTATGCCGGGGACCTGGTCGTGATCTCCTCGCGGCGCGGGCTCCACCCTGCAGGGCCGCTGGTCCGGAATGCAAGCCACTCTTTCTCGGCTCTGGTCCGGACCGTCGGACAGATCAACCAGTCGCGCGTCAATCGTCAACGGCACACCTCGGTTGACAGAGGACGATCCTCCCGCCCTCGAGCACGACAATAGGGTGTGGCATCAACTCCGACGCGCCTTTGACCGCTCGACGAACGGGCGAGGTGTGGGGACTGATCCGCTGCGGCGAAGTTGTGGTCATCCTGTTACTTGGGAGCGGAAGTACGCGGTAACGCATGGTGAGGGTGCGGCCGTATGCCGCCGCGACTGTCCGGTACGCTAACCCCGGCGATCGTTTCAGTCACGGCAGGTCAGACCGATCTGTGGACGACGCGGACTATCGCGCAGGCTCCTGCTTCAAAGCCACCGAGGCGATCGCGATCACGATCGCTGGCAGGACCGGGGCGTAGGTGTGCGCGTGGCCGAGCATCCAGTCTCCGAACAAGGCACCGACGGCCATGCTCACGAGGACCCCGGTCAAGCGACGCGCCGCGGGCGCCTTGTGCGACCCGGTTGCGGTACCGCTTGCCCAGCTGATGAGGGTGGCGGTTGCGGCCGTGGTGGAGATGCCCGGCACGTGGAGCGACCGGATGGCGTTCATCTGCAAACCCATCGCGAACGCGTTCAGGCCGAGCTGGATGTTGGACACCTCGCTGGACGGCGAGGCCGCCATCCACACGGCGAGGAAGCCGACCTGCGCGACCAGCGCGACCCCGAGCGCGACCGACACGCGGCGCGGCCATACCTGGAAGACATCGTCATCGTCCACCTCCTCATCGCCGTTGAACGCCTTCAGGATCCGCACCGCCAGCGCGGCGCCCGCCGCGAACGCGACGAGAGAGACGACCACAGAATCTGGATCCGGGCCAAAGGGCGGGCGAGTGCCGGCGGCAACGACTCCGAGAAACATGATGTTCCCGGTCTGGAACGCCGTGAAGACCTTCCCGAAGGAGAGAAAGCAGATCGCTTCGTAGATACCCGCCGAGAACGCCAGCACCACGAGCAACCAATCGCGAACCGCTAGGAGCGTCGGCGTCGTGTGCGTGGCAGCTCGGTCCCCGCGCCGGTCAATAGTCGGTTTGGCTGGCATGGCTCCCCCTGTGGATGGTGATACGCCAGAGGGCACGTACCAGTTCGTGTCCGGCACGGATGCTGCGGTCGGAACAGCCATGACCAACGCCTCTCCTCGTATCGGGTCACTGGTGAAGTCGTTATCTGTGAGCCTGCGCTGGCGTGGTCGGCATGTCCAATACGCGTTGGCGAATGGCCGGTAGCGAGTGTCTATCAATGCAGCTGTGGGGTGGTGTGGGCGGGCCTCGGTGGACGTTGATAGCCATCGCTTATCGGCTGGTCGCCAACAGGTCTTGGACGCGACGGTGCGCGCCGCGGAATGTGGGAGGTGAAGGCAAACAGCCATATCCGCACAGGGAGGACCTCCGACCATGACCACCGTTTCCACACCGGAGACCACGGCGACCGTCGCCGATGCTCCGGCCGAGCTCACCGACGGGTACCACCTGGTCGTCAACGCGCTCAAGCTCAACGACGTGCAGACCATCTACGGGGTGGTCGGCATCCCGATCACCGATCTGGCCCGCCTCGCGCAGGCGTCGGGCATCCGCTACATCGGCTTCCGCCACGAGAGTGACGCCGGGCACGCGGCGGCGGCGGCCGGGTTTTTGACCAAGAGGCCAGGTATGTGCCTGACGGTGTCCGGCCCGGGCTTCCTCAACGGGCTGGTCGCGCTGGCAAACGCCACCACGAACTGCTTCCCGATGGTCCAGATCTCCGGGTCCAGCGAGCGGCACATCGTCGACCTCAAGCAAGGCGACTACGAGGAGCTCGACCAGCTGGCGGCGGCCGAACCGCTCGCCAAGGCCGCCTACCGAGTGAACCGGGTCGAGGACATCGGCCGCGGTATCGCCCGGGCGATCCGCACCGCGGCGTCCGGGCGTCCCGGCGGTGTCTACCTTGACATCCCAGCCGCCGTGCTCGGCGAGGTCATCGACGCGGCAGCCGGCGCCGCGTCGCTGCGGCGGGTCGTCGACCCGGCACCGTGCCAGCTGCCCGCACCCGACGCGGTGGACCGGGCGATCGCCCTGCTCGCCAACGCACAACGGCCGCTGGTCGTGCTCGGCAAGGGCGCCGCGTACTCGCAGGCGGACGAGCAGATCCGGGAGTTTATCGACACCACCGGCCTGCCGTTTCTGCCCATGTCGATGGCCAAGGGCCTACTGCCCGACGACCATCCACAGTCGGTAGCCGCCGCCCGTTCCCTGGCGCTGCGCAGGACCGATGTCGTGATGCTCGTCGGCGCGCGGCTGAACTGGCTGCTCGGCCACGGCGAGCCACCGCAGTGGAACCCTCACGCGCAGTTCATCCAGGTCAACATCGAGCCCACTGAGCTGGACAGCAACCAGCCCATCGCCGCCCCGCTCGTCGGAGACATCGGCTCGGTGATGACGGCACTCCTCGAGCGGACCAAGCCCGGCCACATCACGACCGCGGCATCCTGGCGAGAAGAGCTCGCGGCGCGCTCGGCGCAGAACATCGCCAAGATGTCGCAGCGCCTTAAGGCCGACCCGCACCCGATGCAGTTCTACGGAGCGCTACGGGCAGTCCGCGACGTCCTACACGAGCACCCCCACGCCTATGTCATCAACGAAGGCGCCAACGCGCTCGACTTCGCCCGCAACGTGATCGACATGCACGTGCCGCGTCACCGGCTGGACAGCGGCACCTGGGGCGTCATGGGCATCGGCATGGGCTACGCGATCGCCGCCGCCGTCGAAAGCGGCGCCCCGGTCGTGGCCATCGAAGGCGACAGCGCCTTCGGGTTCAGCGGCATGGAGCTGGAGACCATCTGCCGCTACCAGCTGCCTGTCGTCGTCATCATCCTCAACAACGGCGGCGTTTACCGTGGAGACGGGATCAACCCCGTCTCCACGGACCCGTCGCCGACCACTTTGATGCTCCACGCCCGCCACGACCTCCTGATCGAGGCATTCGGCGGCAAGGGCTACCACGTGACCACGCCCGCCCAGCTCACCACCGCCCTCACCGACGCGCTCGCATCGGGCGGCCCGGCCCTCATCGACTGCGTGATCGACCCCACCGACGGCACTGAAAGCGGCCACCTCACCCACCTCAACCCGATCGGCGTCACCGTCGGCGCCCAGACGACGCCGACGAAGCAATAAGCACGCCGAACGACCCGCACCCAACACGAAGATCATCCACGAGAAGGGAAAACGATCATGACTGACCTGCCGCTCACCGGAATTAAGGTGATCGACTTCACCGGGGTTCAGGCCGGCCCGGCGTGCACCCAGATGCTCGCCTGGTTCGGGGCCGACGTCCTGAAGGTCGAGCGCGTCACCGGCGGTGACGTGACCCGTCACCAGCTGCGCGACATCCCCGACGTCAACGCCCTGTACTTCACCATGCTGAACAGCAACAAGCGGTCCCTCGCGATCAACACCAGGACCCCGGAGGGCAAGGAGGTCATGGAGAAGCTGATCCGTGACGCTGACGTGCTGGTCGAGAACTTCGCCCCGGGAGCCATGGACCGCATGGGCTTGTCGTGGGAGCACATCCACGAGCTCAACCCCCGCCTGATCTTCGGCTCCGTCAAGGGATTCAACGACGACTCGCCGTGGGCAGACCTCAAGGTCTACGAGAACGTGGCGCAGTGCGCCGGTGGCGCCACCTCGACCACCGGATTCTGGGACGGTCCGCCGACAATCAGCGCCGCGGCCCTCGGCGACAGCAACAGCGGGATGCACCTGCTGATCGGCATCCTCACCGCGCTGCTGGCCCGCGAGAAGACCGGAGTAGGCCAGAAGGTGTCGGTGTCGATGCAGGATGCCGTGCTCAACCTGTGCCGGGTCAAGCTGCGCGACCAGCAGCGCCTCGAGAAGGTCGGCTACCTCGAGGAGTACCCGCAGTATCCGGATGGAACGTTCACCGACGTGGTGCCCCGTGGCGGCAACGCCGGCGGCGGTGGTCAGCCCGGCTGGGTGCTCAAGTGTAAGGGGTGGCAGACCGACCCCAACGCATACGTCTACTTCACGATCCAGGAACAGAACTGGGAGCAGACGTGCCAGGCCATCGGTAAGCCCGAGTGGATCGACGACCCGGCCTACCACACCGCAGCGGCCCGCCAGACGCACATCTTTGACATCTTCGACGAGATCGAAAAGTGGCTTGCCGACAAGACCAAGTACGAGGCGGTCGACATCCTGCGCACGTTCGCGGTGCCCAGCGCACCGGTACTCAGCATGAAAGAGATCGCCCACGACCCCGCGCTGCGCAAGAGCGGCACCGTCGTCGAGGTCGAGCAGAAGGACCGTGGCACCTACCTGACCGTCGGGAGCCCGATCAAGTTTTCCGACTTCACGCCCGTAATCACCGGAGCACCACTGCTCGGCGAACACACCGACGAGATCCTTGCCAGTCTCGGCTACGACGCAAACACCATCGCCACGATGCACGCCAAGCACGTCGTCTGACCTGATTGGTGTCGCGAGGTGTCCTGCGCGCGATCCTCACGCGCAGGACACCTCGCGACACCACATCAATGTCTGTACTCGGCGACCTGACGTACGCGCCGGGACAGACCCTTGTGGCAGAGCTGAGCTTCCGCCACTAGCGCCGCCGCTCCGTCGATTATTCGGTGCACGGCCGACCAGACCCCGAGAGCGGCCGCGGCCTGATCGTTGGTGCAGGCCACCTGATGGTGATCCCGGGCTGGTTCGGGCCGCCGTATTGCGCCCACAGCGTCTTACCAGAGGTAACTGGTAAGCGCCGCCGAGCCCGCGTCCGACTGCCCGTCCGCCGGCCAAAACCGGAAGCTCGCAGGGCACCGTCGTGCCGCCGCCCCTGACCTTCAACACCATCGCCCTCCATCCACCTGACAGATACAACAGATACCGAAGGGCCTGGGGTCTGCCAGCCGATATTTCACCGCGTTGGGGCACTCGGTGATCTGTGACCAGGCTCGCGTCCGGGCCGCGTTGAGTCGTCATGGCCAACGACCATTTCCGCTACCGGCTGGCTGGTATCCGCGATGCCGGTAGAAGGATCAACAGAGGTCCGGTGGCGCTGTTACCTGCCCATCCACGTGGTAGGCCGTGCGCTTTGTCGCCTTGCGGCTAGCAGGTAGCAGGTAGCGCGCGACGCCAGCTAACCAGACACACCGATGGCTGCTGGCCTTGATGACACAGACCCCGGTGACCCCGACGCTCACAACATCTAGGTTGACTGACCAGAGCGCCGCGGACGGCAAGCCGTCCGCGGCCCGCGGCTGCGGGAGGGGAGGGCACAGACGTGATGTCGCTGCTCGGCCCGCTCGGGGCCACCGCCCGTCCGCTGGGCTTGGAGCGGGCCGTCGATCCGATGTTGCCGACCGCGGCGCACAGTGCAACCCGTCCCCTCGTGGATCCCAGTGACCAGCGCCGGCCGGAGATCTTGATACGGCCGGTGAGCGCGCACCTGAGACGGGCCCCTGGCGCTGCTCGACGCGGCCGGGCCTCCAACAAGCAGGATGGAAGGGGCCGCGGGGAGTGAGGTGCCTGCGGCCCGGTTCCGTTGACGCTCTCATGGAGAGAGGAGTCGCTCATGCTGTTCCGTCAGCTGGAGTACTTCGTGGCGGTGGCAAAAGTGAGACACTTCGCGCGCGCGGCGGAAGCCTGCTATGTGTCGCAGCCCGCGCTCTCGGCCTCGATCGCCAAGCTCGAGCGGGAGCTGAACGTCACGCTGATCAACCGTGGGCACAACTATGAGGGCCTGACCCCGGAGGGCGAACGGCTCGTCGTGTGGGCCAAGCGGATCCTCGCCGAGCAAGACGCGTTCAAGGCCGAGGTGGCCGCCGTTCAGTCCGGTATCACCGGGACGCTGCGGCTGGGGACAGAACCCACGGCATCGACAACTCTGGCGCTTCCCGTGGCCGCGTTCTGCGCGGCGCACCCGCTGGCCAAAGTGCAGGTGGCCTCCCGGTTGTCGGCGACGGAGCTGCACCGCCAGCTGCGCGAGTTCGAGCTGGACGCCGCGATCGCTCACTTCGCCCCCGAGGACCGGGAGTGCTTGCAGGTGGTGCCGCTGTACGAGGAGAGGTACATGGTGTTGGCGTCCGGCGACCAGCTGATGCCCCAGACCCACACCATGACGTGGAATGATGCGGCCCAGTTGCCGCTCGCGTTGCTCACGCCCGACATGAGGATTCGCCGGGTCATTGACAAGGCGTTCGCGGAAAGCGGACTCGTGGTGACCCCGCAGGTGGAGACGGACTCGGTCGCTTCCCTCTACGCGCTGGTGGGCCTTGGAGCGTGGGCGAGCATCGTGCCGCACACGTGGTTGCGTGCGATGCCGGTGATCGGCAGGACGAGAGTCGCCCGCTTGGTCAACCCGGACGCCAGGGCGCAGGTCTCGGTGGCGATCCACGCGGCCACCCCTGGCTCGGTCACGGCCCGGGCCTTCGTGACCGCGGCAAAGGGCCTATCACTGAACGAGTTCTTCGACCAGCCACTGGCGAGCGAGCACCTTGTCCAGTGAGACCGGCATCAGCGTGCGAACTGGGCCTCCACCGCCCGCCGGTCCAGCGCGCCCTTGGCGGTATGAGGCAGCGCAGCCACGACTTCGAGCCGGTCGGGTACTTCGAAGGCGGACAGCCGGTTGCGGCAGTACCGCAGGATTTGCTCGGACCCGAGGCTCTCGCCCTCGCATACGACCACGGCGGCGCCGACTCGTTGCCCGTAGGTCGCGTCCGGGATGGCGAACACGGCCGCCTCGGCGACACCGGGACACCCGGCGAGAATGTCCTCGACGTGCTCGGGCGAGATCTTCTCGCCACCGTGGTTGATGAGGCTCTTGATGCGCCCGGTGAGAAACAGGTACCCGTCCTCGTCCAATGAGCCCAGGTCGCCAGTGCGGAACCACCCGTCGGCGAAGCTGTGCGCCGTCTCGGCCGGGTCGGTGAGGTAACCGCGGGCGACGGTGGGACCGTGCACCCATACCTCGCCCACGATGCCGGCAGGGCCCGGATGCCCGTTCCGGTCGACGACGCGAAGGTCCACCCCGGTTGCCCGGCCGACCGACCCGTGCTTCAGGTGCCCATGCTGCGGCAGCGGCTCGCTGGTCGCCTGGTGGGAGGACTCGGTCATCCCGTAGGCGGAGAGCAGCGGCACACCGAGCGTACGCTCCAGCGCCCGCGCCGTGGCCGTGTTGAGGGGAGCACTGCAACTGCGCACGAACCTCAAGGGCGCGACCTGCGGGCCGGGGTACTCGAGCGCTGACCGCGCCAGAAGGATCTCATGGATGGTCGGAACGGCGGTGAACCACGTGGCGCCTACCGACCGTACGTCGTCCCAGAACGTGTGTGCCGAGAACCGTCCCCGCTCGGGCAGCAGCACACATCCCCCACTGGCCAGGGATGCCAGGAGCCCCGCGAGCAGCCCGTGACCGTGGAAGAACGGCATCACAGCGACCGTCGCGTCGCCGGGTCCCAGCTCGTATGTGGCGCAGATGCCCCGTACGGAGGCGGCCACGTTGGCGTGCGTCAACGGGACCATCTTGGCCCGGTCGGTGGTTCCCGCGGTGAACAGGACGAGGGCGTCATGGTCCGAAAGCTCGTGTGCCGCGCCCCGGACGTGTCGCACCGCACGCGCGCCGGTTTCCAACGTGGCCGTCGCCGTCCCGGCACGGGAGATGTCTACGCGCAGGGTCCATGTCGGGACGTGGACCTGCGCGACCGGCGCGGTGCCGACCGCGGGTAGGCCGACCGCGAGTGGGCCAACGAGAATCGCCTGCGCCCCCAGCCCCTCGAGCCGGGCGGACACCTGTGACTCAGGCAGTGTTGGGTCTATCGGAGCGACCACCAGCCCGGCCCGTGCCGCACCCAGGAGCGCGACGACGAACTCGGCAGTGTTGGCGCAGACAAGGCCAACCGCGTCTCCGCGGCGCAGCCCCGTGCTGCCCAGTCGGGCGGCCACATCATCGGCCAAGGCGGCGAGGGCGCTGTAGGACAGGTGTACCCGGTCCCTGGTGACGACGAGCGCCCGGGCGCCGGGACGATCGCCCACGTGCCGGTCGATGAGATCAATAAGGCCCGTGATCGCCGGGGGCACGTACCGGTTCGCGTCGCGCACGGATGCTGCGGTCGGAACAGTCATGACCAACACCTCTCCTCGCACCACGTCACTGGTGAAGTCGTCATCTGGGAGCCTGCGCTGGCGTGGTCGGCATGTCCAATACGCGTTGGCGAATGGCCGGTAGCGAGTGTCTATCGACGCAGCTGTGGGGTGGCGTGGGCGGGCCTCGGTGGACGTTGATAGTCATCGCTTATCGGCTAGTCGCCAACAGGTCTTGGACGCGACGGTGCGTGCCGCGGAATGTGGGAGGTGAAGGCGAACAGTGATAACCGCACAGGGAGGACCTCGGCCGCGCCGAAGGGGCTCGGGGGGCGAGAGGATTGGTATGGACGCGCCACACGGCACCGCATCACAACCGGAGATCCTGGTCAGGGACGCCCCGGACCGGTCCCGGTTCGAGATCACCGTCGATGGCCGGCTGGCCGGGTTCGCCGAGTACCGGTCCCGACCCGGGCGCATCGTGTTCACCCACACCGAGGTGGACGACGCCTACCAGGGACAGGGGCTGGCCAGTCGGCTGATCCGGGCCGCCCTGGACCACGCCCGCCGTGGGAACCTGGTGGTCACCCCGCTCTGCGCGTACGTCGCGGCGTTCATCCGCCGCCACCCGGACTACCTCGGCCTGGTCGACGAAGCGCATCGGGACCGGGTCACCGGGCGGTCACCGGAACGGAACAGCGCCATCGCACAGCGCGCTTGAACACCCCATTCAGGCCTGCCGTGACGAAGCTGCCGCCAGCCGCAAACGACGGTTCTCTCCTTGGATTGGAGGGGGCTGGCTGACTCGGTGTTTACACGGGGAAGGAGTCGATGACGTTGTCGTAGGGGTATGAGCGGGATACGGCTGAAACCCGTCGTTGAGCGTGACCAGGAAAGACGGGTCGGCGTTGGAGCGGTGCGGGAGTCGATAGCCGGCGGGTAGCCCCGGCGGACGTGGTGTGACGGCGCACCGGCCAGGCGGGTGCTGTCCATCCTGGCCGCCAGCGGCGGGTTTCAGCAGTATCCCGCATACCCAGACAACCAACCCACCGAACTGGGTTGTCGTTAAGGAACGTGTCACCAAGTGCCATTGACGGCATCGGCGCAGCTCAGCGCGGTAACTGCTGACTGTTGTAATGTGCTCCGACGGCTCCACGAAGATCATTAACTAGCGCGCCACTCGCCCTCGGCGGCCACCGGCGGACTGCCCGCCGCCGTCCTCGCGAGCCAGGCGGCCGGCTCCTGGGTACGGGGGACGGCACTGGACCATCCGCCGCACATCGCGCCGGATCTACACGTTGGGAGTCGCGAGGCAGCCACGCGGCGGGTGCCACTGGCCCTGCGCTACTGCCAGCAGGAGTGGAGGACTCCAGCCAGCACCAGAGCGTGACGGCCGCTGGCGGTGATGCGCGCGGTGGGCGTGGCCGCGACGCTTTTTCCATGAAGCAAAGGCCAATTGCGAAGCACTCGCCTGGCGGCTCAACCGGGCGGTCGGCCGAGAGGGTCGCCTCCAGCTGTCTTCGCCAAAGGAATCGTGAGATAGGCCGATCGAGCACGCTGTGCCGCGACCTGAGGACCACGTGATGAATTGGATGATCAACCGGAGTCCCGAGTCGGACCAGTGCGCCCGAAGCGTGGATCTCACCGCAGCGATCGGGGGCCGAGGCACTCCGTATCAGTGCCCGAACATCTCCGCAGTGGACCGGCGCATCGTCCGGTTGTACAAGCAGAGCGAGGGCACCGGCCCGTGGCTCCCGGAACTCGTCGAGGAACTCTGGGTAGATATCGACCTGCTGCTCGAGCTATAGGAAACGAGAACGCGGTGTTGTCTTGCAAGAAATATTGTGATGCTCCGCCGCGTCCCCGCGAATTCCGGCAGGGACGTGCCGCCGCCGTGCCTTCAGGTGGGGCCGGATGACGAGGTGGTCATGGATGGCGGAGTTCAGTTCCGAGTGGTCTACGGTCCCAGCCGCGGGCAGCAGGGTGATCGTCACCGGCGCGGCCGGTGGTCTGGGGCGTGCGCTCGCCTCGGCGCTGGTCGAGTTGGGGCCGCGTTCCCGGCCCTGAGTTCGTCCTCGGAACCGGGTGCCTCGGGCACATCCGTCATCGTGTTCCTGTCCTCGGTCGCAGCCCAGCACGGGTTGCCGGGCCAGGCGTCTTATGCGGCGGCGAAGACCGGGGTGCGCGGTCTGACCCGGTCCCTGGCGGCCGAGTGGGTCCACGCGAGCATCCGGGTGAACGCCGTCGTGCCGGACCTGTTCGCAACGACGAAGGTGCTCGCGATGTTCGCCTCGGCCAGGGACCGTCTGGTGTCGGCGGTGCCGATGGGCCGGGTGGCGACCCTCGGTGAGGTCGTCGGCTCGGTGCTCTACCTGCTGTCCCCGGCGGCCGGGTACACGACCGGCCAGGCCCTTCGCCTCGACGGCGGCGCGGGGCTGACCCAGGGCGGCTTCTACCGCTGACCAGCGGATCTTGTCCGCCCTTCGAATCTTCAGGAGTGGTGTATGTACTACATCGGCGTGGACATCGGCGGCACCTTCACCGACTGCGTGTTGGTGGACAAGCAGGGTAACCACCGCACGGCCAAGGCTCTGTCCACCAAGGACGATCCGGTCTCTGGCGTGATGACGGGCCTGGAACGGCTGGCCGAGACCGAGGGCATCGACCTGCCGACCCTGCTGGCGCGGACCAGCCGGTTCGGGCACGGCACCACCATCGGCACGAACGCTGTGCTCGAACGGCGGGGTGCGCGGGTGGGGCTGGTCGCGACGGCGGGTCACGGCGACGCGTTGAGGATGATGCGCGGTTCGGGGCGGGTCGCGGGCCGGTCGATCGAGGATGTCTTCTCGGTGCACGGCAGCCGGCTTCCGGAGCCGATCACGGTACCCGGCGCGGTGGTGGAGGTGCACGAGCGCATCGACGCCTCGGGTGCGGTCGTGGTAGCCCTCGACACCGATCAGGCGGTCGGGGACATCACGCGCCTGATCGCCGAGCACCGCCTGGACTCGATCGCGATCGCGCTGCTCTGGTCGTTCGCCAACGCCAAGCATGAGCAGGCACTCGCTGAGGCCCTCGCCGCCGCTGCGGAGGTGTTCGTGTCCAGCTCCGCGGTGGTCTCGCCCCGGCTCGGTGAGTATGAGCGCACGGTGGCGACGGTCATGAACGGCTACGTCGGGCCGGCGTGCTCGCGTTATCTCGGCCGGCTCGCCGAGCGGCTGGGCGGGACCGGGATGGCCGGGCCGCTGCTCGTCATGCAGTCCAACGGCGGCGTGCTGCCCGCAGCCGCAGCCGTGGTCACCTCACTGGGCACCATCGACTCCGGACCGGCGGGCGGCCTGACCGGGGTTGCGACCCTCGCCCGGGCCTACGGTCACGACCGGGTCGTCGCGACCGACATGGGCGGGACCTCGTTCGACATCGGCCTGGTCCTCGACGGCAAGCCGGTGATGGCCGAGGAGAACATCATCGACCAGTACACCTACCGGTTGCCGCACCTGGACGTGCGGACCATCGCCTGCGGCGGCGGCACCCTCGCCCGGTTCGACGAGGCGACCGGCGGCCTGCGGGTCGGCCCGCGGAGCGCAGGCTCGGAACCCGGCCCGGCCTGTTACGGCCGCGGCGGCACCGAACCGACCGTCACCGACGCCGACGTCGTGCTCGGTTTCCTGCGCCCGGAGGCGTTCCTCGACGGGCGGATGCCGCTGGACCGCGACGCCGCGGTCGCGGCGATGAGCGGCCTGGCCAAGCAGCTCGGGCTGTCGGTGGAGGACACCGCAGCCGGCATCCTGGAGATCAACAACATGCGCGCGGCGACGGTCATCCGGCAGCAGACGCTGGAGCGCGGCCACGACCCGCGCGACTACGTCCTCTACGCCTACGGCGGCGCCGGACCGGTGCACGCCTTCGGTTACGCCGCCGAGTCCGGCGTGCGCGAGGTGGTGATCCCGCTCGGTAACGGTGCCTCGACGCTGTCGGCCTACGGGATCGCGTCCGGCGACGTCGTGCTCTACCGGGAGCTGGAGCGCGGGCTGCTCGCCCCGTTCGAGGGCGAGCGGGCCGACGCGCTCGCGGCGGCCGTGGCCGAGGTCGAGGCCGCCGCCCGGACGGAGCTGCGGGCGGCCGGGGTTGACGGCGGGGACGTCGTAGTGGAGGTCGATGCGCTGATGCGCTTCCGCGAACAGCTCATGCACAGCCTGGAGATCCCCGTCTCGCTGCCCGCCGGACCGGACGCCGGGACGCGGTTGCTGGCCGCCTTCGACGCCGAGTACATCCGCCGCTACGGCTCGGGCGGCACCGCGATGTTCCAGGCCGTCGAGGTCTTCGCCTTCCGTGCGCGCGCCTCGGTCGCCGCCGGCATCCCGACCCCCGAGCCCACCGGTGAGCAGGCGCTCGCGCCCGAGCGGGCGGAGGTGTACTGGCCCGGCCTCAGGTGGACCGCCACCGATGTCCACCGCGGCGCCCCCGCGGCGGCCGTCTCCGGACCCGCGCTCCTCGAGCTGGCCCACACGACCATCGCCGTGCCGCCGGGGGCGTCGCTCACCACCGGATCCCGTAACGAGCTCCGCCTCCAGCTGCCCACCAAGGAGTCCTGATGACCGAGTCGATCTACCCGGCAACACCTGAGGCTCCCGCGATCGTGTGGGACGGCGTCCAGCGTGGCTACATCCCGGGCGAGACCCTGAACATCCCGGCGTGCCTGCGCCTGCACACCACGGCGTCCGACGAGGTCGACCCGGTGACGTTCGAGGTCATCCGCTACTCGCTGATGAACATCAATATGGAGCACGGGCAGACGCTGCAGCGGCTGTGCGTCTCACCGGTCACGATGATCACCCGTGACTTCCAGCCGTCCATCACCACGCAGGAGGGCGACCTGGTCTTCCTCGGCCCGTACCTGCAGTACTTCTCCAACTCCCAGTCCCTGACGATCAAGTGGATCCTGGAGAACCGGGCGGAGAACCCGGGCATCGAGCCCGGCGACATGTACCTCTCCAACGACCCGTTCGTCGGCTCCCCGCACCAGCCCGACGTGGTCGTCGCCGCTCCGGTGTTCGTCGGCGACGAGCTGTTCTGCTGGGTGTCGAACGTGCTGCACCACAGCGACGTCGGCGGCTCGGTCATGGGCAGCTTCTGTATCGACGCCACGGACATCTTCCTCGACCCGCCTGCCTTTCCGCCGTTCAAGCTGGTCAGCCGCGGCAAGGTGCGCCTGGACCTGGAGCAGATGTTCCTGCGCCAGTCCCGCGTGCCCACCAACGTCCACATGGACCTGCGCGCGTCGATCTCGGCGAACCTCGTCGCGGTCGATAAGGTCACGAAGCTGGTCGAGCGCTACGGCGCCGACATCGTCAAGGCTGTGATGAACCGCGTGCTCGACGCGGGGGAACGGACCGTCGCGGAGCGACTGCGCAAGATCCCGGACGGCACCTGGAGCCACCGGCTCTACGCCGAGGCCGCGCACACCGGCGACAATGCGATGTACACGTACCAGATCACGGTGCGCAAGACCGGCGAGCACCTCTACGTTGACAACCGGGGCACCGACCCGCAGACCGGCTCGATCAACGTCGCCTACTGCGGGTTCGTCGGCGCGTTCCTCGCGGCGCTGACCGCGGCGCTCACCTCGGACCTGGCCGGCGCTTATGGCGGGGTATACCGGCGCGTGCACTTCGACCCGGTCCCGGGCACGTTGTCGTGCGCGGACTTCCCAGCAGCGGTGAGCCCGGCGGGCATGTACACGATGGAGACGCTGATCAGCCTCTCCAGCACGGTGATCGCCAAAATGCTGGCCTGCGCCGAACCGGAGATCGCCAAGCTGGCGATCGGGCACGCCCACCCGGCCTTCTACGCGATGATCGCCGGCGGCGTGAGGGCCGACGGCACGCCGTTCATCGCCACGAACGCCAACAACATGATTGGCTCGCTGGCGGCCTCGCCGGCCGGGGACGGCGTCGACTTCGGCGGCCACTTCTGGATCCCCGAAGGAACGGCGAGCAACGTCGAGGAGCTCGAGCTGCTCTGGCCGATGCTCTTCCTCTACCGCCGCGCGCTGCCGGGCGGGGCCGACGGGGCGGGCCGCTACCGGGGCGGGCGCGGGTTCCTCGAGAGCGCGATCCCGTGGACGGTGCCCGGGCTCGGCGCTGCGGTCTACGTTGACGAGTCGTTCCCGAAAGTGGTCGGTGCGTTCGGCGCCAACCCGGGCTCGGTCGGGCACTTCCGGCTCAAGCACGGCTCCGACGTCCGGAAGTCCTTCGAGGCCGGGCAGATTCCCCTGGACTTCGACGCGATCGGGGGCGCGGAGGCCGCGATCGAGGCCAAGGGCCCGGCCCTGATGGTTGCCGACGACGGAGTCTGGGAGTGGACCGGTGCCAACGCCCCCGGATTCGGGGATCCGCTGGCCCGCGAGCCGGAGCGGGTCGCCGCCGACGTCGCGGCGGGCTCGCTGCCCGCTCCGGCCGCAGACCGCGTCTACGGCGTCGTCCTGAGCACGTCCAGGCAGGTCGACGAGACGGCCACCGCGGCCCGACGGGCCGAGCTGCTGGCCGCCCGCCTCACTGCGGCGACCGTGCCCGAGGGGGTCGAGACCGTGCCGGCGGGCACCCCGCTACAACTGCTCGGCGGCGAGCTCGGGATCGTCGAGCGCGACGGCGAGCCTGCACAGTTCGTCAGCATCACCGGCCGCGCCCTGCTCGGGCCGATCACCGGCAACTTCAAGGAAGGCTGCGCGGTCCTCGAGCGGCCCATCCACGACGTGGCACCGGAGTACGCCACACACTCCGGGCGCGCCGGCTGGACCATCCGCTACCGCGAGTACCTGTGCCCGATCACCGGGCGGCGCATCGAGACCGAGGTGCTACGCGAAGGTGACAAGCCGCTGCACGACATCGCCCTCACCACCCCCGGGGATTCGTGATAACAGCCCGCACCCTCCCCAAGATGCTGCTGGAGGTAGCCGCAGAGCACGGCGAACGGGAGGCGCTGGTTGACGGGCCCCAGCGGATGGACCACGCACAGCATCCGTTTGCGGCATATACGTGATCTTGCCGTCCTCAGGAGGCGCCAGCACCGCAAGCGGTTCGGCTTGCGGCACGAGGAAGTTCTACGGGGCACGGCCGGGCTTGTTCGCTTCGGACTCGGGCCCTTGCCGAGCGGCCTCCCGCCTTCCGGCTAGCAGCTAGCCCGCGACGCCGGCCAGCCGGGAACCAAGATGGCTGCTGGCCTTGACGACACACGTTGCGACGACCGCGATGCTCACAACAGCACGGGTCGAGTCCAACACCAGGGACGCGACATGCGGCACGTACAGATCGGCAAAAGGCTAGATGATGACGAGTGACGCACGGCATGACATCGGAGGCCTGCTGGGACAGGGCGGGACCCGAGAAGATCGGCTCGCCCGCCGGGTCGCCGACTTGTACGCCAGCGACCCGCAATTCCAGGGTGCCGACCCGGTTCCCGCGGTCATGGAGGCGGCGCGCCGGCCGGGCCTTCGGCTCGCGCCGCTCTTGCAGACGCTGGTGGAGGGCTACGCAGACCGCCCTGCGCTCGGGCAACGCGCGCGTGAGTTGACGATGGACCCTGCGACGGGCCGCACTTCGGCCCATCTGCTGCCCAGGTTCGAGACCATAAGCTACCGCGACCTGTGGGCGCGCGTGAGCGCGGTCGCCAGCGCCTGGCGGCACGACCCGATCCACCCGCTCAACCCGGGAGACTTCGTGGCCTCCGTGGGTTTCGCCAGTCCCGAATACCTGATCGTCGACCTGGTTTGCGCCTATCTCGGCTTGGTGTTGGTGCCACTGCAGCACAACGCACCGGCCTCCCGGTTGAAGCCGATCATCGCCGAGGTCGAGCCACGGGTGCTCGCCGTGAGTGCCGCGTATCTGGATCTCGCTGTCGAGTCCGCGCTGAACAGTGCGTCGCTGCGGCGTCTGGTGGTCTTCGACTACCAGCCCGAGGTTGACGACCAACGTGAGAATCTGGAGCTGGCGCGCAGGCGCGTACAGGACGCGGGCATGCCGGTGCTCATCGACACGCTGGACGAGAATGTCGAGCGCGGTAGGGTGTTGCCGCCCGAACCCTTATACACCGCCGGTACCGAAGAGCGGCTGGCGATGATCCTCTACACGTCCGGGAGCACCGGGGCCCCGAAGGGCGCCATGTACACCGAGCGGATGGTCTCCAGGCTGTGGACGATGTCGGTCTTGTCGCAATCCGAGACGCCCGTGTTCAACGTCAACTTCCTGCCGCTGAACCACCTCGGCGGGCGGTTTCCCTTGGCCTCGTCCTTCCTCGCCGGCGGCATCAGCTATTTCGTTCCCGAGACCGATCTGTCGACCTTGTTCGAGGACTGGACCCTCGTAGGCCCTACGGAGATGGGCCTCGTGCCCAGAGTGGTCGATATGCTATTCCAGCGGTACCGGAGTGCAGCGGACCGACGCCGCTCCGAAGGCGCCGACCCTGCCGTCGCCCAGGCGGAGGCGGCGGCGGAGCTGCGGGAGCAGGTGCTCGGCGGACGCGTTCTTGGAGGGTTTGTCGGCACCGCGCCACTAGCCGGCGACATGAAGGCGTTCCTTAAGTCATGCCTGGACGTGCACTTAGTTGACGGCTACGGCATGACGGAGGTCGGGGTAGTCGCCAGGGACGGCACGGTGACGCGTCCGCCGGTAATCGACTACAAGCTCATCGATGTCCCCGAGCTCGGCTATTTCCTGACTGACAAGCCTTATCCGAGGGGTGAACTCCTGGTGAAGTCGGACACCGCCACACCGGGATACTACAAACGCCCCGACGTCACCGCTGAGGTCTTCGACGCCGACGGCTACTACCGCACCGGTGATGTCATGGCCGAGATCGAACCGGATCAGCTTGTCTACGTCGACCGGCGCAATAACGTAGTGAAGCTGGCGCAGGGCGAGTTCGTGGCTGTCGCGCGGCTGGAGGCCGTGTTCGCCAGCGCTCCGCTGATCCGGCAGATCTTCGTCTATGGCAACAGCGAACGTCCCTCCCTGCTGGCGGTCATCGTCCCCACCCAGGACGCCCTGAAGAAGTTCGCCGACGATGCCGGCGCACTCAGGACCGCGCTCAGCGAGTCGCTCCAGCAAACAGCAAAACTCGCCGAGCTGCAGTCGTACGAGGTGCCACTCGACTTTCTGATCGAGTCCGAACCGTTCAGCGCCGCCAACGGTTTGCTTTCCGGGGTCGGCAAGCTGCTGCGACCCAAGCTCAAGGAACACTACGGCGAGCGGCTTGAGCAGTTGTACGCCGATCTCGCCGCCGCCCAGGTCGACGAGCTACGCACACTGCGCGAGACGGCTGCGGACCAACCGGTGATCGACACCCTGACCCGCGCCGCGCGGGCGCTCCTGGGACCCGCGAGCGCCGACCTCAACCCGGACGCGCACTTCACCGATCTCGGCGGCGACTCCCTGTCCGCGCTGACCTTCTCCAACCTGTTGCACGAGATCTTCGGAGTCGAGGTGCCGGTGGGGGACATCATCGGTCCAGCGACCAACCTGGGACAGCTTGCGGAATACATCGAGGCCGAGCGCGGGTCTGGTGCGAAGCGCCCCACGTTCGCGACGGTGCACGGGCAAGGCACCGCAGAACTCCACGCCAGCGATCTCACGCTGGACAAGTTCATCGACGTTAAGACGTTGGCCGACGCTAAAACGCTCCCCCACACCGCCGGTCAGCCGCATACCGTCCTGCTCACAGGCGCGAACGGTTACCTCGGGCGCTTCCTGTGCCTCGAATGGTTGGAACGGCTGTCGCAGACCGGCGGCAGACTGATCTGCGTCGTCCGGGGAGGCGACGCGGCCACGGCCAGGACACGGCTCGAGGGGGTCTTCGACAGCGGCGACCCAGAGCTACTGCAGCATTTCCACGAGCTGGCCGCCGATCACCTCGAGGTCCTCTCCGGCGACATCGGTCAGCCCAACCTCGGCCTGGACGAGGTGACCTGGGACCGGCTGGCCCAGAACGTGGACCTCATCCTCCACCCAGCCGCCCTAGTCAACCACGTTCTCCCCTACGGCCAACTCTTCGGTCCCAATGTCGCCGGTACCGCCGAGCTGATCCACCTGGCGATCACCACCCGGATCAAGCCGATCACCTACCTCTCGACCGTGGCCGTGGCCATGTCCATCGGCCCCGTCGACTTCCAGGAGGACGGCGATATTCGCGCTATCAGCCCAGTCCGTCCGATTGACGAGACATACGCCAACGGCTACGCGAACAGCAAATGGGCCGGCGAGGTGCTGCTGCGAGAAGCACACGACCTATGCGGCCTGCCGGTCGCAGTGTTTCGCTCCGACATGATCCTTGCCCACACCCGATACATCGGGCAGCTGAATGTGCCCGACGCGTTCACCCGGCTGATATTCAGCCTTCTCGCGACAGGCATCGCACCGCGCTCCTTCTACGAGACCGACGCTCAAGAAAACCGATCGAGGGCACACTACGACGGACTGCCCGCCGACTTCGTCGCCGAATCGATCACCACACTTGGCGAGCAGGCCACCGAAGGGTTCCGCTCCTTCGACGTCATCAACCCCTACGACGACGGCGTCTCGCTGGACACGTTCGTCAACTGGCTCACCGACGCCGGTCACAAGATCCAGCGGATCGACGACTATAAAGACTGGCTCGCACGCTTCGAAACCACGCTGAGGGCTCTACCGGAGAAGCAGCGACAGCAAACGGTTCTCCCCCTGCTCAACGCCTACCAGAAGCCCGAGAAGCCACTCCGAGGCGCCCCCGCCCCAACAGAGGTGTTCCACGCCGCAGTACGCGCGGCCAAAATCGGCGCCGAAAAAGACATTCCCCATCTCTCGGCGCCACTGATCGACAAGTACGTCACCGACCTGCAGCACCTCGGCCTGCTCTAAGCGGACACCGCCCACCATCACCCAGGCCCACCGCCACCGCCGCCCCTCGACGAGGGCGGCGCTACAGCTGCTCTTGCAGCGGACTGACCACCGCAGTCTACACCGCAGCCGAGATCACGCTGCCCCGCAGCGTCGACGCCCAATTCCGCAGCGGACCCCGCGTCCCGATGCACAGCCCCCGCTACCCGGGGACCTCGTGTTCCACGGGCACCCCCGCGCACATCCACCACGTCAGTCTCTGTCTCCTCTACCTCGGTGCCGGACTGATGATCGACGCCCCTGATTTCGGCCAAGTGGTGAAGATCCAGCTCACCCCAGCCCCAGCCAGCCCTACCGCTACTCCGGAGACGACTACGCGGGCGGGGGCTCACCAGTTGATCACCCAGGCCGGTGTGGGTGGGGGGTGTCGATCGTGGTGACAGTTCGGGTGTGGTGTGACGGCGCACATGGCAACGTCCTTTCTCGGTGGCGCACAGGAATTCGTACTGCCCCGGTGCCGTTTTGTCGTCGGGCACAGTCGCGTCGGCGCCCGTTGGCGTGGCTGATGTAGTGGGTTGCTCCGCCGCGCCGGGGTCGCGGGCCTCGATTTCCTCGGGACTCGCGTCAGCGGTGGTGTCGGCGTCGGTATCGGGGGCTGCGCCGGTGATCTCGCGGTCCCGCTGATCAGTGGTGGTGGGCTTGGTGACGTGGTCCTGGGTGGTATCGGTGATCGTCCACGTGTCGGCGGCACGTCGCCCGGCCTGGGCGGGCCCAGCGGTGCGGGTGACGCTGTTGTACAAGGGCTATCGCTACCCGGTGGAGATCATCAGTCACTGTGTGTGGCTGTATCACCGCTTTCCGCTCAGTCTCCGCGAGGTCGAGGAGATGATGATCGCACGTGGTGTCGTGGTTACCTACGAGACGATCCGGACGTGGTGCCGCACGTTCGGTCAGACCTACGTGAACGGATTGCGTCGCCGGCGGCCCCGGCCTGGTGATAGGAGGGTCGGGAGCTGGCGCGATGACAACCACTGGCGGTAGGTCCGTAGCCTTATGTTTCTGCGGTTTCCCGCACACGGCTTACCGACGCCGTTCACCGCCAGCATTCGGTCTTTCCCGCCAGGGCTTGTTCGCCCTGGGTGCGACGACAATTCCGCTCAGGCGGACCAGTCCGTACCGGTCCGGCACGCTGTCACCTCGGCCTGGCCAGCGGGGTCGCGTGGCTTGCTGCGCCGCTTTAGTCGCGTGCCACGCGAGGTTGACCGGGATGGCTGATCCCGATCGTGTTCATCATCGCGGGTCTTGCCGCCTACACCCTCCTGGCCGGCGCGGACTTCGGCGCCGGTCTCTGGACGCTGCTGGCCGGCCCCGGACGAGCCGGCCGGGCGGCACCCCGGGATCACGCACGGCATGCGATGGGGCCGGTCTGGGAGGCCAATCACGTCTGGCTCATCTTCGTGCTCGTGGTGTGCTGGACCGCCTACCCTCTCGCCTTCGGTTCGATCACTTCGACGTTCGCGGTGCCGTTGTTCATCGCCGCGGTCGGGATCATTCTCCGCGGGGCCTCCTACGCGCTGCGTGGCCAACTCGACCGGACCCGCGGCCAGCGCACGATCGAAAACATGTTCGCGCTGTCCTCGATCCTGACCCCGTTCGCGCTGGGCACGGTCGTCGGTGGGATCGCCTCCGGCCGCGTCCCCGTCGGCAACGCCACCGGCGACCCCATCACCAGTTGGCTGAACCCCACCTCGGTGCTCATCGGCGCGCTGGCCGTCGCCACCGGTGGCTACCTCGCCGCCGACGTGCACTGGCTCGGCGCGCGGACCTTGGAGGTCGACTTCCGCGCCCTCGGGTCGGGCCTGTGCGCAGGCACGCTCGCGCTCGCCGGCCTGCTCGTCGTCCGCCACGACGCCCCACCGATCTTCAACGGCCTGACCAGCGGCGGCGGCGCCGCGATGATCGGCATTTCCGCCGCAGCAGGACTCATGACCCTGTTGCTCGTATGGCGCAACCACTTCGGCCTGGCCCGCGGCTCGGCAGCTCTCGCCGTCGCGGCGATCGTCACGGGTTGGGCACTGGCGCAAAAGCCCCGCTTCCTCCCCGGACTCACGATCGATCAGGCCGCCGCCGGCCGCTTGACACTGCTCGCCATCATCATCACCGTCGCAGGCGGTGCGATCGTGCTGGTTCCCTTGCTGGTCCTGCTATTCCGCCTTTTCCTCCAGGGCCGCCTCGACCCGGCAGTCACCCCCGACGCGCCATTCGGGTCTGGATCCGGATGCCGCCGACCAATACCTGTCGGCTATTCGTCGAGTCATATCGCGGGCAGTGACCGCACTGCCCGTGGACGACCATTTTCAACATCGAAGCTGGAGATCACTCGGCCCGTTCTCGGCGTGCGAGACTGTGGCGGTGCGGCGGCGCAGGGCACTAGCGGAACTGCGCACCATGCTAACCGGAGCCGATCCCGGCCTGGTACGGCTGCGGCTGGCCGGGATCGGGACGGCGTCGATGGTGCTCGCGGCCGTTGTGATGTCTGGTGTGCGGGCGCTGAGCGGGCAGCCGGTGACCGTGGTGTTGTTCGCTGCGGTGTTAGCGATGATCAGCAACCTCGCGGTGAACGAGCCCGACGTGCCACGACTGCGCGTAACGACGCTGCTCATGCTCGGCCCGGCCGTGGTCTCGATCGTGGCCGGGACGCTGCTGGCGTCGCACCGAGTCCTCGGCGACGTCGTGTTTGTCGCGGTGACGATGGTCGCGGTTTACATCCGCCGCTTCGGCCCGCGCGGCTTCGCGCTGGGCATGGCCGCGTTCATGCCGCTCTTCCTCACCCAGTACCTGCATGTCACGGTGGCGCAGCTGCCCTGGTTACTGCTAGCAGCCGCAACTGGCGTCGGTGCAACGCTGCTGCTGCGGGGCTGGGCGTTCGCCGAGCGGCCGGAGCGGACCCTCGACCGGCTTGTCCGCGCGTTTCGCGCCCGCCTGCACGCGCTCGTCGAGGCGGTTGCGGACCTGCTGGCGGCCGTGCCGGGAGCAGTTGAGGATCAGCTGCGCGACCTCCGGCACCGCCGCACCCGGCTCAACGACGCCGCGCTGCTCCTGGCCGAAGGCGTGGAGCAGCGCGGTGCTCACCACCGAGACGCCTTCGAGGGCCGGGATGCTCGCGACGGGGACGGGGACGGGGAGGCCTTCACTCTGGGCATCCTCGACGCCGAACTAGCCGCCGAGCGCCTCGCCGTCGCAACCGAGCGGCTGGCACAGCGCGAGGCGCCGCTGAATGATGGCAGCCGGAGCGCGCTGCTGGCGGGGCTGCGCGGCCTCGGAGTGGCCTCGGCCACCGGTACCCCGCCGGCGATGGTTGACGCGCTGCTCGAGGGGGCACGGCGCAGCGTCTCCGCGTTGGCCGCCGAGACCCAGGGACGCCGGGACCGCACTCAGCGGGTGGCCTTCGCGGTGATCCGGCTGGCGGATGCACTGCAGGCGGCCCGGCGCGCGGATGGGCCGGTCCCGATGAGAGACGACTCGGCAGCTCGCCCACCCAGGGACCGGCCCGACGGCGGGGCCGTTCCCATGGACCAGCCCGGCGGCCCGGACCGGCCAGGGGATTCCGATGCCGATGAGGACTCGGTCACCAAAACTGATGTTGATGAGCCTCAGGGCCTGCCACTGAGCACCCGCCAGGCCATCCAGGTCGGCATCGCGACCAGCCTGGCGATCGTGGTTGGCGAGCTGGTTTCGCCGGCGCGCTGGTACTGGGCGGTGCTGACCGCGTTCGTCGTGTTCGCCGGCACCAACAGCCGCGGTGACGTGCTCAGCCGCGGCTGGCAGCGCATCGTCGGGACCATCGGTGGCGTGCTGGTTGGCATGAGCCTGGCCGTCCTGGTCAGCGGCCACGAGTTGCTGGGCCTGCTGGTGATGTTCGGCTGCGCGTTCCTCGCGCTGTACCTGGTCCGGATCTCCCAGACGATGCTAGCGCTGTGGATCACCGCGGTGCTGGCTGTGCTCTACGGGCTGATCGGGCAATTCAGCGTGCAGACGCTGGTGCTGAGGATCGAGGAGACCGCCGTCGGCGCGGCGATGGGCATGCTCGCCGCCTACCTGGTATTGCCGAAACGGACCTGGGAGGCATTCGGCGAAGCTCTCGACGGCATGGTGGACGCGGCCGACGCGGTGCTGGTCGCGTCCGTCGAGCGGATCCTTGGCCGGGAGCCAGCCAGCCCGTCGGGGATGCTCACCCAGGATCTGCACAAGGCGTTAAGCACGCTGCGCGAGCGGAGCAAACCGCTAGACAGCCCGCTGCCGTGGCGACGCGGGCGGTCCAGCTACCAGCGCACGCTACGGGTGCTGACCGCCGTCGAGCACTACGCCCGTAGCCTGGCCCAGCTTGCCGACCACGTCCGCGAGCCAGGATGGGCGCCGACACTGCAACCCGCCACCGCCTGTGTCCGGACCAACCTCAACGCGCTGCGCCAGATGCTGCAGGGCCGCCAGACCGGACAAATCTCCTCCGCGGAGGACCTCATCGACGCCGCGGAGGCCTACGCCGCCCAGACCCCCGGCCCAGACCGCCGCGCTGCCCTGCTCGGCGCGGCCCGGCTGCTGCGCCGGATCGACCAGGTGGTCGTCAAGTTCGCGACCGACCTCGGCCACGCTGGCGAGGCGATGCAGCCACAGAACCTGCCAGCGACTGCCTAGGCTAGAGGGCTGTCGACGGTCAGGTCGAGCTTCAGGGGAAACTGGACGACGATGTGAGTCCCGTGTCCAGGCGGACTGGTGATCTCGATGATGCTGGCACAGACAAGACCGCCGCCGGCCGACTCGCCGGCGATGATGATGCCCTCCGGCGGCGTGCCGTCTTCGATGAGCCAGAGGTACGCCGTGACGGCGTCCTCGACCATCGCGGGATACAGGTGCTCGGGGGCCAGGCGGTACTTGGGCAGGAACGCGCGGGCGTGCGCGACGCGGGCCGCACGCGCCACCGGCGTGGTGACCGTCGCCGGGCTGCCGAGCACGAAACCTCCGCCGTGCAGGTACATCAGCACGCGTCCGGGCACCGCGCCAGGAGGGGTCAGCCGGACGGCGGGCACGCCGTCAGCGTCGAGCTCCTCGCGTTGGACGTCGTTGGGCAGCGGCCCCGACCAGGTGGGGATGACGGCGGCGTCGAGCTTGCGCATCTCCTCGAGGTCCTGGACGCCCGCGAGCGCCACCTTGAAGTCGGCCTGCGCCTTGAGCGCACGCTCCAGCTCAGGTCCTGGCATTCGATCGGTTCCTTCGTGGGTTCAGCGAGTCCCGGCGACGTCGGAAGGACGACGTTGTGCACGGCGCCCGTGCTCAGCCGGCCTCGCCGTGCGCCGAGACGGACACCTGCTCCCACTCGCGCCAGGTCACCAGCCGCGACTCGTAGTCGGCCGTGGCGATGCCGAGAGGCCCTTTTCCGAAAAAGACGCGCAGCGGCGGTCGCTCCGCGTTGACCACCTGGAGGATGGCCTGCCTGGTCGCTTCGGGCTTGCCGGGCGAGGCCACCCGGCGGGCACGCTGCTCGGCGGCCTGCTTCCGGACCGGGTCGTAGGCTGGTAGCGGCGTCGCGTGCCTGGCCGACGAGCCGCCCCAGTCGGTGTCGTAGGCTGCCGGCTCGATCAGCGTCACCTTGATTCCGAAGGCGGCGACCTCCTGGGCCAGTGCCTGGCTAAGCCCTTCAAGAGCCCATTTGGAGGCGTGGTACATCCCGATGTTCGGGAAGGCGGAGATGCCGCCGATCGAGGACACCTGGATGATATGGCCGCCACCCTGCTCGCGCAGGAACGGCAGCGACGCCTGCGTCACCCACAGCGCACCGAACAGGTTCGTCTCGATCTGGGCGTGCGCCTCCTGCTCGCTTAGCTCCTCGATCATGCCGAACTGGCCGTATCCCGCGTTGTTGACCACCACATCGAGCCTGCCGAAGTGGTCGTGAGCTCGGGCGACCGTGTCGAACACCGCTGGGCGGTCAGTGACGTCGAGGGCGAGCGGCACTACGGCGTCGCCGTATTTGTCCGCTAGGTCGTGCAACGACGCCATGTCGCGCGCAGTCGCGGCCACCTTGTCGCCGCGCTCCAGGGCCGCGATGGCCCACTCGCGGCCGAAGCCCCGCGACGTGCCGGTGATGAACCAGACCTTGGCTGCCATGAGACTCCCCTCCGGTAAGGACGACCACATTCCGGTCGTGTTCAGAGCCTGCCCTCGATCGTGGTGATGTCGTTGTCATTAGTTCATACGGCGAACGGCATCAAGTCCGCTGCGGTCTCCTCACGCCAGCTCGTGTAGGTGGTGCGTCGGCGCGAGTACTTCTCGAGCCCGTGAGTGCCGTCATCGCCGAGGATGCCGCTAAGACGGTAGCCAGTGTGATAGCCGTTCAGCTGCTCCGGTCCGATCTTGTTGATGTAGAGCTCGCCGAAGTTGCACCCCTCCACGAAGCGCTGCACCGCCTTCGCGTCATTGGAGAACAGATAGGCCGACAGTCCGTACTTGTTGTCGTTGGCAAGGTCGAGCGCCTCTTCGAGGTCGTCGAACGCCATGATCGGTGACACCGGCCCGAAGATCTCCTCCTGCATGATCTCCATGTCGTTGCGGGTGACGACGAGAACTGTCCTGAAGAACGCTGCCATCCAGCCCTCGATCTCGACGCGCGATTCGCGCAGGAGTTTGCCCTCCTCGTGCGAGATGAGCCGGGACAGACGCTCGGCGTCGGCACGCACTAGTTGGGCGACCCGTTGGAGGTACTCGGCGCGCTCGCGTGGCGTCAGTGCCGCCCAAGCGGGCTGGGCTCGCTGCGCGGCCTCTAGCGCCGACTGCGCGTCCTCTTCGGTGGCGACCGGCACGTCAGCGATCGTCTTACCGGTGGACGGGCCGATTACTTGCATGGCTTCCCGTTCGTCAGGACCCAACCATGCCTGACCCACCCGCATGCTGACATCGAATCCGCCATTTGCTCGAGCTGCCTGATCGACCGTCGTCGTGGTCAGTTCCATCGTCGCCATCACCGATTGAAACCGCCCTCCCATCGGACTTCTGCCATTGAGAAGAACGATTGCGTGCGGGCAGCTCTTGGTCATTGTTGCCACCCGGCATCTGTATCTGTGGCTAGCGCCGCGATGCGGATAGCTGCTAGCTGCAATGCGGGCCACGGAGCTTGCGTTCGTAGGCTGCGCCGTGGCACTGCGCTGCTTGATCGTCGGACGATAGGCGGGTTTTCTCGACGCGCCCGGCGGTGTCCGCGCGGGTGGCTAGCGCGATAATCCTGGTCATGGTGATTGACGGGGACGCTGCGCAGCCTCGCCCCGGTCGGGATGGTGAGGTCTCGGCCATGAGCAGGGTGCGGGTGGTCCTCGCTGAGGACGACATTCTGCTCCGGGAGGGTTTGGCCAGTCTGCTGGAGCGGTCGGGTTTCGCGGTGGTGGGGCAGGCCGGTGGTGGGGCGCAGCTGGTGGCGCTGGTCCGCCAGGAGGCGCCCGAGCTGGTGGTCGTCGATATCCGGATGCCGCCGACGAATACCACCGAGGGTCTGGAGGCGGCCCGGGTGATCCGCCAGGAGTTCCCCGAGACGGGCATCGTGGTCCTGTCGGCGCATGCCGAGGTTGAGCATGCGATGGAGTTGCTGGCCAGTGGCCGGGGGATCGGCTACCTGCTCAAAAGCCGGGTCACCGACGTGGCGGAGTTCATCGAGACACTTGAGCGCATCGCCAGGGGTGCTTCGGTGGTGGATCCGGCGCTGGTGGCGGAGCTGGTCTCGGCGCGCCGGCGCAATGATCCGCTGGTGGTGCTCAGCGCGCGGGAACGGGAGGTGCTGGCGCTGATGGCCGAGGGACGCTCCAATGCCGGCATCGGCCGTCGGCTGTGGGTCACCGAGGGCACGGTGGAAAAGCACGTGCGCAGCATTTTGGCCAAGCTGCGTCTCCCGGAGACCGACGACGATCACCGTCGGGTGCTGGCGGTGGTCACCTTCCTGGAGGCCCGCTGACCGGATCCACCGAGTGGCCGTCACCGTGGCTGGTGATCAGGTCGCGGATGGCATCGGCCGACAACGTGGACTTGGGTAGGAAACCGACCACGGGGCTGGCCGCGATCAGGTCGGTGTAGTCCTGCTCGGCGTGAGTTGAGATCAGGATCATCCGGGTGCGCGCCAGGCTGGCTTCTCGGGACAGTCGCCGGGCCAGATCGAAGCCACTCTCCCCACCGAGGTCGATGTCGAGCAGGGCGATGTCCGGCCGCAGCTGGGTGGCTTGCTGGAGCGCCTCAGCACTGGTTGACGCCACGCCGACGACCATGATCCCCTGGCGTTCCAGCAAGCCACGGGCGGCATCCAGGAAGCGAGGGCTGTCATCAACGATGAGACAGCGCAGCGTCATCACACCAGGATCGCACCGCGGCTGCCGGGGCGCCTTGCGGGCAGCATGGCCACGTGTCACGTCAAGACAGCCGTCGCCGGGCCGCGGTAGAGCTCGGCCAATGGCAAAACTCTTCGCCCCGATCGACGACCGGAGCTCCCCGAACGCGACTGCCCTAGCCGCGGCGTCATTGGCCAGCATGGTGAGTGGGGCATCAACACCGTCCACGGCGCCCACATTCCGACAAGTACATGCCCCAAGATTGGCCCATGAGCGCTAGTTTTGTCTTCGACGCTAGCCTCCAGCTGGGTTTCCCGTCGGCTGCACTCCCGAGGTGCCTGCTAGCTCCAAGCGGGACGGCATCGATGGCGTTCGCAGCTGCCTCTATGTCCTATGTACCTGTGGTAGTTGGTTGCGGCGTGGTGGGTGAACGCGGTTGCGTGTGGTCCAGTGGTGCGGATTGCGCCTTCCGTTTTGCCAGACCCACCACCCGTGGCAAACCAGCAGCGAAACCCACCAGCGCTAGACCGAGCTCCTACCTACGCTGCTGGCAGCGGCGGCACCACGTCGAGAAGACGACTCTTCGCTTAGGGCCCGTATTTAAATAAAGTACTTTATATGGCGGATCCGCGAACTCTCGTTCCGCCTGGTTCGTGAATCACGGTTCTGTAACTCTTGGCGTTCTTCGCGTGTCGCCTCCGTTGCTTGCGGTTCACTGTGAGTAGCTTCTCCGCATGCCGACTTCTTTCACTGTGACCGACGATGATTTGTCCTTCTTCTTCGGGGAGGTTCTGCCTCATCTGGATGAGCGACAGCGAAGGATAATAACCGGTGTCGTGGCTCGTACGTTGGGTCACGGTGGAGTGAAGGCGGTGGCTGTCGCGTCGGGTTTGTCTTTGTCGACGGTTCAGAATGGCGCGCTGGCGGTGGATGCTGGGATTGAGCCGTCTGATCGGGTACGGGCGCCGGGCACCGGGCGCAAACTGGCGGAGAAGTCCATGCCGGGTCTCGAGGATGCTCTGGATGACTTGGTGGAACCCGGCAGTCGCGGGGATCGGAGAATGCGCGTTGCGGTGGACGACGAAATCGACTCGAAACCTGGCTGACGAGCTCACCGAACAGGGATTCCCGGTCACCCATTCAGTGGTGGCCAAGTTGCTCGCCACCATGGGGTACAGCTTGCAGGCGGCCCGCAAATCCGCCGAGGGCAACGATCATCCAGATCGGGATGCGCAGTTCCGATATCTGACTGGTCTCATCGAGCGGTTCCGAGCCGCGGGCGAGCCTGTGATCAGTGTAGACGCAAAGAAAAAGGAACTCATCGGTAACTACGCTCCGACAGGACGACAATGGCGGCCAGCCGGGGAGCCGGTGGAGACCAACACGTACGACTTCCCCGATCCAGAACTGGGCAAGGCAGTTCCATACGGCGTGTACGACGTGGCCGGGAACGCCGGGTGGGTTTCTGTGGGTGACAGCTCTGATACGGCTGAGTTCGCGGTGTCCACAATTCGCCGATGGTGGACCGAGGTGGGAGCGGCGGCGTACCCCGATGCGACAAAATTACTGATCACCGCCGACTCGGGAGGATCGAACAGTTCCCGGAGCCGGTTGTGGAAAAAAGAGATCGCGGCCTTCGCGAAAGACGCCGGACTGGACGTCATCGTGTGCCACTTCCCACCCGGGACGTCGAAGTGGAACAAAATCGAGCACCGCTTGTTCAGCCACATCTCCATGAACTGGCGCGGCCGTGTCCTGGAGAGTCGTGAGGTAGTCGTGAACTTGATCGCCGGCACCACCACCCGAACCGGGCTGACCGTCCGAGCCGAACTCGATCACGGCGTCTACCAGAAAGGGATCAAAGTGACCGATCATGAGATGAAGCAGCTTCCGCTCGTCAGGCACGAATTTCATGGTGACTGGAACTACACCATAAAAAAGTCGATGGACGAGCCAGGTCAAAAAAGTGAGTAATTTAAATACGGGCACTTAAGACACATCTATTGGGTGATCCGCGTCCAGCGGGCTGAGCCTTCGGCGAGGCCGTTGGTCGGTTCGGTTCGACGGTGGCGAGCATGGTCCGCCTTCGTGGACCACCCCCGGCCTCGCGGCCGGATCGTGTCTCGGGTCCGGGCGCGCGCGATCACCGAAGAGCGCTCATCTGCCGATGAGGGGACGTTCTGGGTGCCCGATTGTAGATCGCCTGTGCGGATTTCACTCCTGCGGTTCGTCCGGTGGTGGCGCGATGAGTGTCTGTTCAAGTTTGGTGAGAAAGCTGGTAAGGGCTGTGCGCTCGGCAGCTGTGAGCGTACTGATGAGGTCCGATTCGTGCTCAAGAAGGTGGCGCACGGTAGTTCCGATGAGGTCGTGGCCGGTGTCGGTCAGCCTGACGGAGACCGCACGGCGCGACACGGGCGACGGTGATCTCTCAACCAGTCCTGCCTGCTCGGCGCGGGCAACGCGCTGCGAGACAGCGCCGGGAGTGATCAGTGTCCTGTGGGTGATCTCGCGGGTCGTGAGTTCATACGGTGGGCCGGAACGGCGGATCACGCTGAGCAGATCGAGTGTGGACGGGTCGACTCCGAGCTTAGCCAGGGTGTGCCGCCGGTCGTCGGCAAGGACTTTCGCAATCCGCCAGACAGGCGTGATGATCTCGATGGAGTCGGTGCGTACACCGGGAAGCTCTCGTTGCCATGACGCGGCGATATCGGCTGCGGGCCACGTGGAGGTCGATCCCATCGGGTAACCCTCGGCATGGAGATCCTTGGACACCAGCCACCTCCCACTGTCACGTTTAGAGCTAAACATAGCAGGGGGAGGGGCAGGCGTGAGTCGGATCGTGCTCGTCACCGGCGGTGGGAAAGGGCTCGGCAAGGCCGTGGCCGTCCGGTTCCGAGCCGGCGGCGACATCGTGATCATCACTGGGCGGAACACCGACCAGCTCGCCAGCACCGCCGCCGAGATCGACGCGCGGCCGATCATCTGTGACGCAACCGATCCACGGCAGGTGGCATGGATGGCAGACGAACTGGGTGCGGACCTTGACGTGGTGGTCAACATGGCGGGCGAACCTGGACGCCAACCTGCTCAGCGCGGTACTCACCACCACGGCTGTGCTCGATAAGCTGCGGCCTGGCGGCTCCATCATCAACATCGGTTCCATCGGCGCCGAGTACGCCTCAACCACCGAGCTGACCCTGGCGATCTGACCAACCGGGATCAACGATCTCGCCTGCCCCGGCTTCGCACAACGCAACAGCCCCGCATCGACCTCGACCTCAACCTCGACCGCCGGCACCTGGTTACCCTCACCACCCCCGACGGCCAAGTCGCCCAGCGCTACACGCTAACCCTGCGCACAGGATCATCCTCGGCGCCCTGCAGCTGCCCGAACCACCCCGGTTCGACTTCATCCCCACCAGCTGACCCGTAGGCCCCAACCAGCGTGAGTAACACGACCTGATCAAGACCCACACACATCTCCGCTGGTCAGCACGCAAAACCGACGGATCAGTCCGAAAAGACATCAGGCAGGAATTGAGGAACAGGACTGGCGGAAATTTCCAAAAATGATCTGAAATGTTAAGATCGTCGGTTTGACATATTCAAAAATCCGGGGTAGTCTCAAAATTCAGGTTCGCGTTGCAAATTCACGCGATCACTCTCAAAGTATTTAAAGTCAGGGAGCAGTATGACTACGTTTGACAAACGGTCCGCCGGAACCACCTACTACGATCACGACAGCCAACCCGATCGCGTCAGCCACCACGAGCGGGACAGTCACCACGAGCGGCACGCGGGCCTGCCCACGGCCGCAAGTGTGATGTGCATGTGGACCGTCGCCAGCTACGACTACGCCTTGCAGGTACTGAAAGCCCAGCAACAGTTCTTCCACAGCATGGTGGCCGCCACCGCGCCGATGCTCGACGTAGCGCGTGACCTCGCGTCTCCGGACGTCGAAGAGGGCAGGTCAACGAACCGCCGGCCGGATGCCATGAGCGACCAGCGCCACGATGACTCTCACAGGTCGCGGAAAAACGAGCGTTACAACAACGACGACGATACGGCGGAGTACAGCAACCGCTTCGTCGCCCACAACAAGTCGGACGGCAGCACCTCGGACACTGACAGGGCCGAGCGCGTGAGCACTCAGGCGGAAGAGTCCGCCACGACACGAGGGTGCGGTGCCGCGAGCACTTCTGAACGGAAGCTCCCCTGACCGGTCACCCCCTGACCGGTCACCCCCCTGACCGGAAGCGCCTCTAGCGCCTCGCGCGGGTTTCCATCACCGGAGGGCATTCGACGTATGCCGAGCACGCCGTCGAATGCCCTCCGGTTACCCCGATTCATCGCGACAGTGAATACACCCTGCGCCAGCGACGGTGATATGTGGCCAGCTTACCTTATCCAGCATGCCCGAAACCCACGGGAGCACCACTTACATGCCCGCTCAGATCAAAGACCGCCAACAGGTCACCCAGGTCACCGCCGCTCGCGGTGACCACGACCCTCATCCGTTCCACGATGTCGCGGACCCGACCACCCAGCGGGTGCATGACCTGCTGGTCCAGCTCATGCGACAAGGACTCGACGTCTCGCTCAGGTCACTCCAAGTGTGGGCCGACCTGGCCCGCCAGCTGGGCTCCCCCGCACTGGGCATCCCTGTGCTGGGCTCCACCGCCGGCGCGACCTATGACCTGTTCGAGAAGTTGCTGGCGGCTCAGCGCGAGCTCGTCACCACCCAGCGTCACTTCGCGCACGGATCCATCAATACCACCCCCACCGTCGGTGACGGCCTCGCCTCCCAGTACGACTGTGAGCGGGAAACCCCACAACCCGGCCCATAATTGCCCGCGAGTAAACGTCGAAGTGCGTAGTGGGGATTCCAGGAGTCCTGCCGGCGCATCGCAGAACCCCATGATCCAAGCCCTGCCCCTGCGACCCATGCCTGCAGAGCGAACCAGACCTCCCGCGAGAGCTCCCTCCAACGACCTTGGGCTCGACCCCCGTCTCAACACTCCGCGGACAGCGAACGGATCAGCTCGCTGGCCAGCCGGGAATCCAAACCCCGTCGCCCGCACCCCACCAAGCTTTCAGCTCCACAACAACGACTACCCGAGAAGGTGGGTCCACGATGAGCAACTCCCTGCAACTCGCCCGCCAGTGGTGGGCCACCCTCGACCAGGTCGACCGCCAACGGGTCTGGGACAGCCGTCACAGCTATCTCGCCGGCGATCTGGTAGAAAGCATGGCCAACGCTGGCGTGCCCCGTCGTCAGTGACGGCCGCTGGTCCTGCGTCAGCGTCGGACCCACCGGTTTCACCGTGCCCACCGCCGTCCAGCAACTCCTCCACGGACTGTCCCAGATCCCCGACGGACACAGCCCACACGAAAACATGTAGGGCAACCCGCCACCCCCTGTGACAGCGAACCGGGCTGGTCGGCGCGCGACCGTACACCTCGCTCGCCACCGCGACGATGTGGATGAGTGGACGGCGTGCAGTGGTCTACCGGCGGGTCGGTGTTCCCTGGTGGGCTTGTTTTCAGCGCTCATGCCATGCAGCCCGCTCGGCTCGTGGGATGTACGGGTCGAGAGCGGTGCCGCTCCAGACCCCGGTGGCTGAACACAGTGTCGGTGTCGGCCCGGGGACAGCAAATGCCGGCTAGCCAAGAGCGCGCACAGCGGGGAGCTGACCCCAGCGGCGTGTCACTCGTCAGCATTAGTGCTTCGCCCAGTGCTGATGGTGTGGTGGTGCTCGATACGGTCAGCTACGACGATTTCGCCCGCCGCCGCGCGGACAACTTGGACGCTGAGGCAGCGTATTACTGTCCGTAGCGCTCCAGAATGACGGCATCGGTCCTGACCTGGTACGAAGCGCTCACCAGTGACTGCGGCATGATCACGGCTTGTGCTTGTGCGGATGCTCTATCTGACCGCCACCCGTGTCTTCGCGTGGTTGGTGTTGTTGGCGCGATCCTCCGCCGCCAAAGACGTCGAGATGTTGATCTTACGTCACGAGGTTGCGGCGCTGCGCCGACAGATCACCACACCCCTGTACCGTGCCAAAACTTGATGCAGGGCTGGTGACCAGGTGTTTCCTTGGCCGGACTAGGCAGCTCGCCGGTACTGGTTGATCACGCCTCCGAGGAGTCGATGACGTTGGATCGGGGCGTCGAGCAGGGTCACCGTGGTGGGGTCATGCAGTGGTGGGCGTTGGTCGAGGCTTTGGTGCGGGCGGTGGTTATTGAAGTGCTGGGCGAACTGGTCGAGGACGGTGCGGGCGTGTCGCTCGTGGTAGATCAACAGCCTGTTGGTGCACTCGTCGCGGACGCTGCGAATGAACCGTTCTGCGTAGCGGTTCGCCCGGGGTGTCCGGGGAGGGATCTTGACCACATCGATGCCTTCGGAGGCGAAGACGGCATCGAAGGCATCGATGAACTTGGCGTCCCGGTCGCGGATCAGGAAGCGGAAGGAGGTGATCCGCTCGCCGAGGTCCATCAGGAGGTTGCGGGCGGCCTGGGTGGTCCAGGCCACGGTGGGATGGGCACTCACGCCGAGGATGTGGACCCCTCGGGTGCGTACTTCCATGATGAACAGGATTCTGTGGAATGCTCCTACGTCGCAGTCCACAGAATCCTTGTTACGTGGGAATAGTTCGCTTCGCTCGTATTCCACGTAACATACTTTATACATAGAGGCGCCGCAGCGTGACGGTATCGAGGGTGAAGAAGCCGGTGGCCAGCAGACCGGCGGCTTGGGCGTGCAGGAAGGTCCGCCAGCCGGTGTCTGCTCGGCGTGGTGCGGGGCCGACGTGGGCGGCGGTGAGGATCCGGCGGATGGTACCTGCGCCCAAGCGGTGTCCGAGTCCGGCGAGTTCGCTTTGGATGCGTCGGTGTCCCCAGGAGGGGTTCTCCCGCGCTAGGCGCACCACGAGGTCGCGGATCTCGTCACTGATCGGTGGACGGCCGGCCCGGTTCGGGTAGGTCCACCTCTCCGTGATCAGGCGACGGTGCCAGGCCAGCAGCTTGGCGGGGGTGACGATGCGGTGCAGACATAGCCGACGGGGGAGCAAGCGGGTCAGGGCGGACAGGATTGCCCGGTCCGGCCAGGAGGGACGAGCTCTGACCTGACGGCGCAGCACCGTGACTTCGTGGCGGAGGATCAGGATCTCGATGTCCTTGGCAGCGGTGCTGCGGACGAGTAGCCCAAGCCAGCCGAACAGCTGGACAGAGATCAGATACAGCAGTCGAAACAGCACAGCCCGCGATCATGTCATGATCACACGGATGCGACGAAACACCAGTTCACCACCGGGTGACGAGTTTTGGCACGGTACACGGTATCCCGGATTGGCGCCGGAGGTATCCGCAGCCGCTGGAGGACACGACGGATCGTTGACGCACCCACGCGGTGGCCGAGTTTAAGCAGCTCGCCCTGGATTCGCTGGTATCCCCAGCGGGGGTTCTCCCTGGCGATGCGCTCGATGAGTACCGCCACAGCATCCGCGAGAGGCGGACGTCCGACGCGGTGTGGATGCGTCCACTTCGTGGCGACCAGGCGACGATGCCAGCGCAGGATCGTGCCCGGCGTGACCAAGCGATGCCACCGCAGCATTGGTGGCAGCCTCCGGACGAGCGCGGCGAACACCGCTCGATCCGCCCAGTCCAGGCGGGGCTTCGGGCTGGCTCTGCGCAACACGGCGACTTCGTGACGCAGCACCAAGAGTTCGACGTCCTTAGACGCCGACGAGCGGCCAAGCAATAACAGCAGGTTCACCAGCTGAAGGAAGATCAGGTAGAGTAGACGCAAGGACACAGCTCACGATCATGCCCTGATGGCCGAGCGCACCGATCACCCAGGTCAGAGGTGCAGGCCGACTTCTGGAACCCCACAGGATTTGGCGGCCGACCTGTTGGCCGTACTCGCCGAGTACAACGCCCCGCTGGATCTGGTGGCCCGGTCCGGCCCGTTCGAGGACGAGTTCCGGATGGGCTTCACCATGCGCCGCGCCGACCTGGGTCAAGCCACGTTCATGCACCGCGATGTGAGCTGGCAAGATGCGACCCGGACAGCAATCTCCGAAACCAGCGCACCGCCAGTCGCGCTCGAACGTCCTGCTCCGCCTACCGCGTGGACAAGCGGCCTCGTTTGCTGGCAACAGTCGGCGGCTCCCGGACGCGGGGGCTCTACCCGGTCCCGTTCGGTAGAGGGGGCCTCTACCCCGGTAGATCCCCAGGGTAATGGGCCCTGACCTGCACGTAGCGGGGGTAGACCCCTTAGGTTGCTGCTCTACCCTGCCACCCCCTCTACGGCGCTCTCAGGCGAGTAGAGAGCTCCGTCAAACGATGACGCAGCCAGGTCCAGCGCCTGGGCGGATGCGCGCTGCGGGCCACTCCGACTAGCTCGCGGTCACAGAAAGTCACAGGGACCCAGGCAGGGAGGCAGCCACCTGCTTCCCTAGAATCCGGACCGCGGGGCAGGTGAACAAGGAGCATCGGTGCCTACCGAGCCTCGCTCCGCTCCTCCCGCTCGCCATCCCGGTCCCTATCGCGACGGGGACACCCCGCCGAGAGCATCAGGTGCAAGCTAGATCAAGGACACCGACGTCGTGTAACCCGCCGACCGTGATGCCGGTGCTGGACCACTGCAGGCAGGTGAGTGGCGCATGTAAGTCGTGGGATCAGGGCAGTCAAGGTCGAAGACGTAGCGCGTCCAGGGCCAGTTCGGTGCGCAGGTGCGTGGCCAGGGGCAGTATACTCCAACGCCTGCACGGCATCCGCTTCGTTCGCCGGTCCACACAAACAGCAGCTTCCGGCGACTTGCTCGGACTCTGCGCCCCAACGAATGACCAGCACCGCAGCATGGGCGTGTGCCTGGCTGGGAGCGCGCCTCAAGAGCAAGCTGCTCATACACCGCCGAAGTGCCGCGAGACGGCACAACCGAAGCGTTCCCTAGAGATCCTTGGTCCCTAGAGATCCTTGGTCCCTAGAGATCCTTGGTCCCTAGAGGTCGAACGTGCCCAGGAATTTGCGCCCGACGGCTTGTCGCCCATCCCAGGGCCAATGGCAAGGAGCTTAATGACGCACTGAGCGTTCTGCTGTGTGTCGGGAGCCAATCTGTGGCGCAGTCGGTGGCAGAAGCTACTCGGACGTGCCCCGAACTGAGTTTTTACCAGCGTAGGCAACTTGTCCGCAAGCTTGCGGCCGTCGGACAGATGGACCTCGCCCGGTCGGTGTGGGCACATCTACTTAAATGGCAGGGTTACGCCATCAATGATGATGTCGGCTTGGTTGAGGATTTTCTGAACGCAGGCGTTGAGCAGTGGGCGGCGGAGCGCATGCGAGAGCTGATCGACGACCCAGCGACAGCTCCTCTGCGCATGCAGCGGCTACGGCAGATGCTTGCCTGGCTCACGGCCGGTTCTCCTTCCGGCGCTGGGAGTCGTTGAGGTTAGCTGATGATGGCGTGGACGGCGCTGATCACGCCCAGGACGGTCATCACCAGTGCGGCGGCGCGGGCGATCCAGGTCAACGGAATCCAGCGAAGCAGCTGCCGGCCACCCAGGATGGCCAGGCCCCCGACAGCCCAGAGGCCCAACACCGCGCCGGCCCCGACGGTGAGCGGGTCGTGGTACTTGGCGGCCAGGTTGACCGTGGCGATCTGGGTGAGATCGCCAAATTCCGCGACGAACAGCACCCCGAAGCTCGTCACCGCGACTTTCCAGAACCCGACCGGTCGGACAGCAGGCCCGCTGCGGACCCGGGTCAGGGGAGCCGCCGCACCGTGAGAGGCGTGCTCGTCGCCAGCGGGCACCGAGCCCGCCGCCTGCTCCCGCCGTCGTGGCGCATCCGAGGATGCGCCGTGCCCGTCCTCGCCGCGCAGCATCAGCGCTGCGGCGACCAGGAACAGCGCCGCCACGATGGCTTCCACGATCCGGTGGGGCGCCAGGCTCAAGGCGCTGCCCGCGGCCACCGCGATGATCACATGCAACGCGAACGCCGCCGCCACCCCGATGAACACGAAACTGGGCCGGTAGCGGGTGCCCAGCACCAGACTGGCCAGCGCGGTTTTATCGGGAAGCTCGGCCACGAAGATGGTGCCGAACACTGCGGCCAGCAGGGTCAGATGCACCGTGGGGTTCCCCTCGTCGCCGGCCCTCGCTAGGTGCCGCCATGCTCACACACGATCCGTTGGTTTCGCCACCGCGAGCCGCATCCAGCACGGGCAAGCGGCGGAGGTTGCTGGGCTACGGTGGGAGAACCACGAGGGACCGGGGGTGCGATGTGGAGTGGGGCCGTAAGCCAGAGGAGCTCTCGAAGGAGCAACGCCAGCTGCTTCATCGAGCCCATCAGCGCATGCGCAATGCCTCGCACGCGCTCGAAGCGTTAACGGTGGTCGAGCCGGTCCGAGGCCGCTGGGTTGCCACGCCCGCTCCCGTCGAGGCTCTCGAGGCGGCACAGAATGACCTCCACCACGCGTGCCAGGCGTTCTGGCGTGTTCATCAGGAGCTGCTGTGCTGCGATCCTCCCGCTGGCGCTCTCGACGCAGAGCCCGGTGCGTTGTAGGGACGGCAGCGCGCGCATAAGTTCAACGCCCGACGGCGATCGCTGCGTGATGGGTGAGGCAGCCGTCTTGCACAAATTTCAGCCCGAGTTTACCCTCGTTCAGGTGAGGCTTACCTTAGTTGAAGTGACTTATTGTCACCAGATACCGGGGCCCTCACTACAACCGGACTCTTCGACGAATCACTCACATGGTCGGTGACAGGATGCCGTGTTGCGCGGGTCCTCATCCACCCTGAGGAGGCGAGTATGATCGCCACCCCAGCGTTGTACAACGTTGCGGTGCTGGACATGGACACCCGCAACCCGGAGGGAGGTGAGTGGTCCAGCCGGCTGCACCGAGTCGACTGCTACGCGCTCGGCTCGATTGACCTGGCTCGGTACGCGGCACTGATCATCACGCCGAACGTCGACCAGGAGCACCTCGCACGGCAGCAACGCGCTCTCCGCGACTACCTCGACGGCGGCGGCGTGGTGATCTTCGGTGGTCACCTGCACCGGGACTGGCTGCCTGGCGCATCGGCGTTCGTCCCGCTGGCGAACCGGTCGCTGGCCGGTTACCGCGTCATGGAGGTCGCGGACCATCCGATCTTCCGTGGGGTGGGCGATGAGTTGACCTTCCGGCGCGGGGTCGCCGGCTTCTTCGCCCGCGGGCATCATCCGATCCCGGCCGGCGCCGAGGTCCTCACCCGGCTGTCCGGCGGCGAGCCGTCGACCTATCTGGACCGGGTATCAACCGCGGGCACCATCGTCGTCCAGGCAACCAGCGACTTACTGAGCTACTGCGGCGAGGCGCTCCTTGACTGGGCCGTCGCCGAGTCGGCCCAGCGCCGAGCCCAGGCCGCTCACCGGACGCGTGGGTTGGCCGCCGTTTACGGTGGCGTGGCCCAGCACCATCGCACGCTCACCGAGCCGAAGTACGCAGCGCATCTCACCGGCGGGCTGATCTACCTTCCTGAACTGGCCGAGACCGACCTGACCGCGTACCGCGGGCTACTCATCCCGGAGCGTCTGCATCGCGGCCTGCTCGACCGCGCCGCCGACCGGATCATCGAGCTCCTCGACGCCGGTGGGACGGTGATCGCGTTCAGCGGCGGCGAGCCGATCCCGGAGTTCCTGCCGAGCGTGCGCTGGCAGCACCGGCCGACCAACTATTGGTGGTGGCTGGAACCTGGCGCCGACCTTGGCGTTCGCCTTGCGACTGATGAGCACCCGCTGTTCCAGCGGCTCACGCTGCGGGACTGCACCTGGCATTACCACGGTGTGCTCCAACCGCCGGACGGGGCACAGGTACTGGTGGGGCTCACCACCGGGGAAGCCCTTCTCTATGTTCGACCGGATCTCCACCGCAGGCACGATCATCGTATCGACATTGGACCCGATTAGTCACTACGGCGGCTACTTCATGCCGGCCACCGGTCGATTTCTCGACGGATTCCTACCCTGGGTCGCCGATGCTGTCCATCCGGTCACCGCTGGATGACGTGGTTCTCACCACATAGTGCGCCCCACGTCCTACCAGGTGCCGGTCACCCACATCACCACCAGAAAGATGCCGGCGACCAAAGCCACGCCCACCACCAGCAGTGCCCAGGCGGCGGCCCCGCCCCGAGGATCGTCCGTGCGATCCAGCTCGGGCAAGTCGGACGCGACGTGCTCTGGCTCGCTCATCGCTCCTCCTCGTCGGTCTTCTCCACGTGGGCCCTTCTCCACGTGGGCCAGGAAGGACCGCTCAACTCGCGGAAGTTATCGCCGCCGCCGGACTTGGTGTTGACTATCATTGCTCGAACGCTGGCGATCCCGGTCGGGGGACCCCTCCCATGGGGGCGGAGGAGGCGAGAGCGTCTGATGAGGATGCCGGGACTGTGGCGGCCGGCGCGCTCGGGCGCTATCCGGGCCAGTATCGGGGTCACGGTCTGGCGTGCTCGGGATCCCGGCCCGGCGGTGTTGGCTGAGTGGGACCGTATCGTGCGCGCCACCCCCGGCACTGATGTCACCCAGCTGTCCGCGTGGGCCCGGCTGCGCGCCCGGGCCGGCTACACACCCGAGTATCTGCTGGCCTATCAGCGCGGCCGGTTGATGGGCGGCGCATTGGTCCTGCGTCGGCGGCTGGTCGGGGTGGCCGACATCGGCTACCTGCCCTACGGGCCAGTGATCTTGCCCGACGCGCCGAATCCCCAACCGGTCCGGCATGCGCTCGAAGATGCCGTGGTGGCGGTGGCACATGAGCTGCGGATGCTCGTCGTGCAGCCCCCCGAGGGCGGCCACGAGATCAGCCATGGGCTGCTGCGGCGCGGGTTTCGGCTGTCGCTGGCCGGCATCGCCCCGACCGGGTCGATGCGGGTTGACCTCAGCGGTAGTGAGCAGCAGCTCCGGGCTCGCGCCAAACGTCGGCTGCGTCCGGCCGCCACGCTATGGGCCGGCGACGCGGTCACGGTCCGTCACGGCGACGAGCGCGACATTCCGCTGCTCGCCGAGCTGATTGCGCACTCCGCTCAAGCCCACGGCTACCGGCCCTACTCGGTGGATTACCTGCGCGCCATGTACCAGGAGCTGTCTGGTCAGGTGACGCTGTTCATCGGTGAGGCCGGTGGGACGCCGGTCGCAGCCGACCTGGTGACCAGCTGCGGGGACATGGTCCGTGGCCGGCTGATCGGCTTCGACCGAACCATGCAGGCCCGCCGGCTGGGCGTGCCCGCCGCTGTGACGTGGGAAATCATTCGGTGGGCCAAGGAACAAGGATACCGGTGGTACGACTTCGGCGGTCTGCCCGAGCCGGTGCTGCGCGACATGATCGACCTCGGTATCCGTCATAACCCCCAATGGCCCAGCACCACGCACGCCAAGCTCGGCTGGGGCGCCATCGCATTCCGTTACCCCCCGCCCGTCGAATTGATCCGGCCGAACCTGGCCCGGATCGCCTACGACGCGATTCAGCGCTACGACCGCGACCAACGATTGACCAGCACCGCTCGACAACTGCTCCGTGGCACGCGCAAGCCCTGCTAGCGGTCTGCGCCGTGGTGTCCGGCCTACCTTCGGGTGGAGCCGGGTGGGACCTGGTCAGCCGCCGAAGGTCTGCGTCCAGTAGAGATGGCCAGAATTACTACCGGCCAGCGCCAGACCCGTCTCCGTGAACACACAATTCAGCATGTTGGCGCGGTGCCGAGGGCTGTTCGACCAAAAATTTACCGCTGCCTGAGCGCTCTGGGCTTGGACGACGTTCTCACCCCATCGTGAATAGCCCAATCCGCTCAGCCGGTTGTTGACCGTGCTGCCGTCAGCCCCGTCGTGGCCGAATCTGTCCCGATCTGCCTGGTCCCGGCTTTGCTGTTCGGCTGGAGCCTGCAGTTTCGGAACGACCCGCAAGGAGGCACATCCCGCCTTGGCCCGTTTCTGGTTGACCAGCGCGAGTGCCTGATTCGCGGAGACCTGGTAGCTCACCGCTGCAGCGGTCGGCGTGGCGACGATGGGGCCGGCGCTCGCCGCGACGATAGGGACGACGAGCGCGAGGCGATACTTCCAACTGCGCTTGATCATGGCATGCTCCCTACCGTTGGGCTTATCATCCGCACTGCTCAACGAGCGGTATCGCAGCCAGCTTCGCCTCGACGACATCCAACAGCGGGTCCAACGCTTGCTGCTCGACGGATTTTTACCTGCGGCTAACCGAGTTCAGGCCAGCCGGTAACCACGTGCTCCGTAGCGTCTGTCTCATGACCCCGCAACTCACTCCCGCAGCTGGCCGTGAGGACAATGGCTTCCCGCGGTCGCGCACTGGCAGCAACAGCGCTCATATCCCGGAACTTCGCCGTGATCTGGGCGTGCGGCCAGGCGAGTCGGACCCGGCCCGCATGCTGTCTGGGGTGCTGCTGCTCGTGGCCACAACGGTCATCATGGTATTGGCGCTGGCGTGGTGGCTGATCTGATCTGAGACGCCCGGCTGGCTACGCTGTGCGGCTGCGGCCAGCCGCCGCCAGCGGCACCGCGATTTCCTCCAGAGACCGACCTTCGGCCGCCACCCCGAAGACCACCGCGACCAGGCCACCGGCGATCATCACGAGCGCGCCGAGCAGGTAGCCGAGGAACAGCTTGAAGGGCTGCGAGCCATCACCGATGAGCGCGCCGTAGATGGCCGGAGCGATCGCACCGAAGCCCTGCGCGATGGCGAAGAACACCGCGATCGCCTTCGCCCGCACCTCGAGCGGGAAGATCTCGCTGACCGTCAGGTACGCGGCACTGGCACCCGGCGAGGCGAAGAAGAAGATCACGCACCAGGAGATGGTCTGGGTCGTCGCGGTGAGCAATCCAGCATTGAACAGGAAGGCGCTGACGCCGAGCAGGACGCCGGAGATGATGTATGTGCCGGCAATCATGGCCTTGCGGCCGATCGTGTCGAAGAGATGTCCGATGGTCAGCGGACCGGCCAGGTTGCCGACGGCGAAGGCGATAAGAAAGAGCGGCGTCGACGTCGGCGCCACGCCGTAGAACTTCCCCAGCACCAGGGTGGAGGTGAAATAGATGGCGTTGTACAGGAATGACTGGCTGATCATCAGCGACGCACCGAGCACGGCCCGGCTCGGATACTCGCGGAACAACACCCGGGTCAACGCCAGATAACCGATCTGGTCAGTCGGCCGCAGGTCGATCGCCTTGCTCTCGTCGAATGGCGGCAGCGTCTTCCCAGACCGCTCCACCTCGTGCTCGATGTAGGAGATGGACTTCTCAGCGGCCTGCTCACGGCCGTTCATGATCTGCCACCGGGGGCTCTCCGGCAGGTTGCGCCGCACCAGCAGGATCACCAGACCCAGCACCGGGCCGATGAGGAAGCCGATGCGCCAGCCGACGCTGGGACTCAGCACGTGCAGCAGGATGAACGTGCCCAGCGTGCCGAGGACCGCACCGGCCCAATACGTGCCGTTGACCGCGATGTTGACTCGCCCACGGAAGCGGGCCGGAATCATCTCGTCGATCGCGGAGTTGATCGCGGCATACTCACCGCCGATGCCTGTGCCGGCGATAAAGCGGGTAAGGTACAGAAAGGCGATCCAGCCGGCCCCGTTGCCCAAGGTCAGCGCGGTGAGACCGCTGCCCACCAGGTAGACACTCAGCGTGATCATGAATAGGTTGCGACGCCCCAACTTGTCCGACATCCGGCCGAACACCAGCGCGCCGACGACTTCGCCGATCAGGTACACCGTCGCCATAAGCCCGACCGCGGCCGAGGACAGGTTAAGCGTCTCGGGCTCGTTCAGCACTGCTCCGACACCGGTGGCGACCGTGATCTCGAGGCCATCGAGGATCCACGCCACCCCCAGCGCGATCACCATCCGGGTATGAAACGGCGACCAGGGCAACCGGTCGATCCGCACCGGGATCAGGCTGCGCACCACACCAGGCGTCAGGTTACTTGCAGTGGTCATCGGTGCCTCCGCCTCCCGGCCGTGAACGGGTATACCGGGCATACCCGGACGGATCATTCCTATAACGCTGGTCAGTCCGATGGCGCACGAGGGTCCCACGCCCAGTACGTCGGCTTGCTGACGTGGCCCGCGCGCCCACCTACCGGTGAACGTCCTTGCCGGTGCCGGGAAGGCCGGGAATGCTGGAGCCAGACAGTGACTTGTGTGCGACATACAGTGAGGGGCTCGATGTCTACTTCCCTGCCGGTGGCCGATGACCTCAGAGTCGCGAGCAGGATCGGCACCGGGCTGGCCCGGCTGATCCGGCTCATCGAGCGCGCCGCCGGCGCCCGCGGGGAGGACCTCGACCGGCCGTCGTTCATGCTGCTCCACACGCTGAGCTGTGCCGGACCGTCGCGGGTCACCACGCTCGCTGCCGCAGTGCGCTCCGACCCGTCCACAGTCAGCAGGCAGGCCGCCCACCTTGTCGGTATGGGGCTGGTGGAGCGGCGTGCTGATCCCGGTGACGGGCGTGCGTCGCTGCTCGCCATCACCGATGCCGGGACAGCCCTGCTGGAGCACGCCCGGCGGCGCCGCGACGACCGGACCGCGGCGATCATCAGTTCGTGGCAGCCCGCCGAACGTGAGCAGTTCGCCGACCTGGTTGACCGCTTCACCGCTGGTTACGAGGCGAACTGGTGCGACGGCCGGCCGGACCTCTCACGGAGCTGACCCGTCAGGCCCCGGATCGGGCTGCGCGTCGCGGGGTCGGGCCGCATCGCGGGCCCGTTCCCACGAGATGCGGATCTCCTTTTCCGCGTCGGTGCGGCCCACCCAGTGAGCGCCCTCGACGCTCTTGCCAGGCTCCAGCGCCTTGTACACCTCGAAGAAGTGCTGGATCTCCAGCTTGTAGAACTCATCGAGGTGCTGGATGTCGCGCAGGTACTCCATCCGGAGATCGGCAGTGGGCACGCAGAGCACCTTGTCGTCGCCACCCTTCTCGTCCCGCATGCGGAACATGCCGACCGCCCGGCAGCGGATCAAGCAGCCCGGGAAGGTGGGCTCCTGCACCACTACCAGCGCGTCCAGCGGGTCGCCGTCCTCGCCGAGGCTGTCCTCGATGAAGCCGTAGTCCGCCGGGTACTGGGTGGCGGTGAACAGCGTGCGATCCAGCCGGATACGGCCCGTCTTGTGGTCCATCTCGTACTTGTTGCGCTGGCCCTTGGGGATCTCGATGGTAACGTCGAACTCCACGCGGGCACTCCCTCCCTCCCGCCGCGGCGGGTCCCATAGATCTGTGAGTGTGGGGCGAGGTTGTGGCGGGTGATGGCCAGCGGACGAGTTCGTCACGCATGTCTGAGGTCCCGAGTTAAGCAGCTCACGATGAGCTTACACTCGACCACGTTGGCTGCGACGTGGTGCGCGCCGACGTCTCGTAGCTCCTGTGTACTTGTCTTTCCGGTTGCTACCCCGATCACCCGCACGCCGGCTGTGAGCCCTGCTTCGACGTCTTGTGGTGTGTCGCCGATCAGCACTGTGGCGTCGTTGTCGAACATCACGCCAGTCCGTTCGGTTGCTCGTTGCTGGGCTATCGCGACTAGCTTGGGCCGTTCGGGATCATCGTCGCCGTAGGCTCCGGCGTCGAGATCGAGATAGTGGTCCACAGTGAAGACTTCGAGCTTGATGCGGGCCACGTCGCGCAGGTTGCCGGTCAGCACGCTCTGGTAGACGGTCGGATTGTGCGCGAGGCTGGCGAGTGTGTCTTTGACGCCGGGCAGTGCGCGGCCCACCGTGCGCAGTTCGTCCCGCGCATCCTGGTAACCCCGTACCAAGGCTCGCGCCAACTGGGTGACCATCTCCTCGGTTGGCTCGATGTTGTTGAGCCGCAGGCTTTCCGCCATGATGTCCAACTCGGTTCGACCGGAGATCGTCGCCAGCGTGGTGAGCGGTGTGCCGGTGGCGGCCGGGAAGGCCCGCTCGTAGATGGCGCGGCCGACGCCCCGTGTTTCGATCAGCGTGTGGTCAAGATCCCACAGCACGAGCAGGCGCGGCGCAGGCTGGCAGGTGGACGCGGCGGGCATGAGCGCAGTCTGCCATTGTTCACGATTGGTGATGGGCGGCGTACAAGCTGCGCCGCTGGGGAGGGGATGACGGGATGGATGAGCGGTTCGCTGTGGTGATCGGTGCGCGGGTGCGTGCCGCTCGCGCGGCCAGTCACCAGACGCAGGTGGTCGTGGTCGGTTTGAGCGGCATCACTACTGACTACCTGTATCAGATCGAGCGCGGCAAGAAGCTTCCCACCATCCCCGTGTTGACTCAGCTCGCCCAAGTGCTCAACGTGCCGCTGTCCAGGCTGCTCGGCGAGCCGGAGGCTCCTGCCAACGATCGGCCGAGCATGACCGATGCCGGCATGGTGCTGTACCGGGCGCTGACACAACCGATCGTGTCGTACGAGCCGCCCTCGGTCGCCGAGTTGCATGGGCATGTGCGGTCGGCTTGGCGGATCTGGCAGACCTCTCCACACCGGTACAGCAAGCTTGCGAGTCAACTGCCGGTGCTCATTACGGATACCGAACTGGTCGAACGGCGCTACCAGAGCGAAGGTGGGCGACCGGAATGTCGGCAGGTGCAGTGTTGTGCCGTTGATCTGTATGGCTTGCTGCGCACGGTCGCCAAGCGGGTCGGCCGTGCGGATCTCTCTCTGCTTGTGGCGGACCGGGCGATCCGGGCGGCTAACGCCGCTGATGACCCGCACCGGTTGGCCGCCGCACGGTGGAACCTCGCGCATGTGCTCTTGGCTGACCAAGAAACCGAGGGCGCGGAAGCCGTCGCGATGCGGGCGGCCGAGACACTCGCTCCGTTCGTTCAGGCCGGCGATGCGGACGCCACGGCGCTGTGCGGCGTGTTGACGTTGCTCGCCGCGCTCGCCAGCGTCCGGCAGGGAGAGGTCTGGAGGGCTCGGGAGCGCGTGCGGGCCGTGGTGCCGCTGGCCGAGCGAACCGGTGAACGCAACGTCTACTGGACAGCATTCGGACCGACGAACGTGGCAATGTACGCGGTGAGCGTGGAAATCGAGGTGGGTGAGACGGCCGAAGCCTTGCGGCTGGCTGAGCAGGTCGACCACGACCGCTCCCCATCGATCGAACGGCGGGTGGCCTTCCTGATCGAACAGGCCAAGGGCTATACGCAGCGGCGGGACTACGCCAGTGCCCTGGTGCTGCTCCACACGGCCAGCCGGGAAGCACCGGAGGACCTGGCCCATCGGCCGGCAGCTCACCAGCTCCTACGCACCGTCATCCACCGCGGTCGACGCGGCGTCGCCGCTGAAGCCGCGCAGCTCGCGAATCGCGTCGGCCTGTCCATCGGCTAGGCCTGAGCCGCTAGTCAACCTGAGCTGTCAGTCCGGGTTACCGGCCAGTCACGCCCCTACGGTCTTACCCATGCACCCAGCGCCGGGAACTGCACCACAAACCCCGACAGTGATGCAGCAGCGAGTACTCCTTCCAGAGATCGCGCTGTTCGCATGCCCAAATCCCTGGCGGTGGGTGCCACCCAAGCGAAGCGATACGAACAGGGACGTGGGCGGCATGGTCATGGCAGAGTTAGCACCAGCCCTTGTGGCACGCCTGAGGTATTGGCGAGGGACGAGTGCGACAAAAGCTGAGCGCGCCGTGCTTGTCACTGGCCCTGCCGGTCTCGTCGGTTTGCCAGTGATGCGGTGTCTACGCAGACGGACTAATGAGCATATATCTGAATTCAGTTTCTCAAGGCAGCAAACGAGCTGATCAACGAGGCTGCCATGAGCCCGAGCGTGCATCAGACGAGCTATCACGCTCTGTGTGAGATGCTGAAGAGGTTCGTGGTGGGCGAGGTGGAGTCTCCGCGCGGTGCGCGCAGGATCGGCTCTGTTGAGTGTCGGGCGGTGGTCGCCCTGTACTCGTTGCTCCTGGATCATGCGGTTGATCAGTGGGGTCGTTGTCTGTCCTGCCGCCGGCCTGGGTCGGTGTTTGGGTTGCGGTGGCGCCCCTGCCAGGTGCACAGCAAGGCGACCCTGTGCCTGGATCGGCTTGATGAGGTGTTGCTGCTGAGTCTGCTGCCCGACGAGTGAGAGCTAGTCACCGCACCACCACTCAGCCACCACAGACCCCGGCTGTCCCGCCCCCGTCTCCCCACAGGTCCGCCGGGGCGGGGCGGCCGGACCCAGATCACGGCGGGACCGGGGATGATCCCCCGGTGGCCTCCGGTCTCGCCGTGGCCCACCTGAGAATCCGCCCCACTGGCCGCGCAGGTCACCTAGCGATGCTTGGTCGCTAGATCCTCACCCAACGGCGCCGCACCCACTTACCCTGTCACTTGCCGGTAAACGAACTCACCATCATGCTCAACGGCCTACGAGGGAGGCCGTGACCGAAAGGAAGTGATCAGGATGGGCAAGGACGGCGCCAACAGGGCCGACGACAAACCTGGGCGGCACGAGGACGACCGGGAAGGTCAAGTCCACGAGGACACCGCCAGGAACATCGACCCCAGCAAGTACGGCACCGATGATGATGGTGACGACTGAGCACTTGGTCGCGGTGCTTGACGCCGCCGGTGTTCTGCCGGTGGCCTGGCGGGATGCGTTTCTGGCGGTGCCCCGGCATACATTTCTGCCCGCCAAGGTCTGGGTAGACGACGGCGAAGGCGAGCCGCAGCCGATCGACCGGGACATCGATCCGGACCGGTGGCGCGAGGCGGCGTACGCCAATGTGGCAATCGTCACGCAGTTCGATGACGGCGCTACGGTGTGGCCTGCCATCGGCACTCATCGCACCAGTTCAGCGTCCGAACCCGCGATGGTGGCGGCCATGCTGGATTGTCTGGACGTACAGCAGGGTCAGCGGATTCTCGAAATCGGGACCGGCACCGGCTACAGCGCAGCTTTGCTCGCGCATCGACTCGGTGCATCCCAGGTGACGACGGTGGAGATCGACCCAGTGGTCGCCGGAGCGGCGGCAACCGCGCTGAATGCTGCGGGCTATCCCGTCACGACGATCATTGGCGACGGCGCGGCCGGGTGGCCGGCCCGCGCTCCTTATGATCGGGTGATCGCCACCGTCGCCGCATACCTCGGCGCGCTGCCGTATGCATGGGTACGGCAAACCGCACCGGGAGGGGTGATCGTGACCCCGATGCGCGCTGACTACGTAGGCAGTGGCCCGCTGGTCCGTTTCACCGTAGATGCCGACGGGCTCGCCACAGGCCGACCCGTCGGCGCGGTGGGATTCATGCCGCTGCGCCAGCAGCGCACCCCCTACGCCGACCTGTCCGGTGTGGGCTTCGACGGCCGAGACCACACCGGTGAGGTCATCCAGACCACGACCCCGCCATGGTTGGTCGCCAACACGGTCGACGTACGGTGGGCTATCAGCACCCGGATCGCTCCGTGCCGATGGGGCCACCGACCACCCACCGCGACTCGCGGAGCGCACCAGCTGTGGTTCGCTGACAATGCGACCGGATCATGGGCCGTTGCCCGATACGACCGTACTGGCGGCCCCTACCGGATCCGCCAGTACGGCCCCCGTCGATTGTGGAACGAGATAGAAACCACCTACCACTGGTGGTTCGACCACGGCAAGCCGCCACTGAACCAATGGCAGCTCACCATCAGCAGCGATCAGCAGACCGCCACCCTGACCTGAGTTCGGCGGTTCAGCAGCTCGTCCAGAACACCTAGATGCTGACCACCCGTGCCCGCGCGAGACGCTGCTGGGCTGCGGGGCCGAGCTGGGGCATGAGTTCTTGCCGGTTGTACCGGGTGTTGAGGAAATCCATCAAACCGTGGCTCACGGACGGGTGTGGCGCGGCAGCCGCGCCGCGCCACACGAGGGTGTCGATGGACGGTGCGCCCAGTCATCCATCGCAGGGCAGCGCGGCCAGCACGGTCACTGATCCCCCGGCAGGGATGGGGGTGTCCAGGCTTTCTACGGCACCGTTGAGCAGTGTTTTCGTGTTGCGGCGAGGCCGGGAATCGGCGTGCAGGAGTGCTGGGCCGAGCTTGCTGTGCTGCGTGGCGACGACCGACACCACGTCGGCCAGGACCGCGCCGGACGGGAGAGCTACGGTAATCGAGCTACGGCCCAGCACCGCTTCCGGGTAGCCACTCAACGCGACGGTGGTCATAGTTCTCTTTCACCCATTGCTGCTACGTCGCAGGATGATCACGCCTTCTCATGCTAGAGGTCACGTGGGCGGCGAGTTAGCCGCTATCTGGGCGCTTGTACGGCGACCAGCTGCCGCCCTGTCACTGTACGTCGACTACTGTGGCGATCATCTGCTGTGATTATCACGATGTGATCACCACAGCGGCATGCGTGATCAACTAACCGGACGAATCGTCGAGGATTAACGATGCCCAGGACACTGGTGCATGACCTTCGCGCGCACATCGGTCAGCAGGTGACCGTGTACGGGTGGGTGAACACCCTGCGCTTGCAACGCAAGATCCAGTTCGTCCTGGTCCGTGATCACACCGGCATGGTGCAGGTCACGCATAAGCGCCCCGGCGGCGGCAGCGTCTTGGAAGACCTGATCGAGCACGAGATGCCGATCGAGTCGGTGGTCAAGGTCATCGGCACGGTCGTGGACAACCCGGTGGTCAACCTCGGCGGCCTGGAGATCATCCCGGAGTCAATCGAGGTCACCAACCAGGCTGACTCGCCGCTGCCGATCAACGAACAGACCGGCGTTGAGCAGCGTCTGGACTGGCGTTTCCTGGACCTGCGTAACCCGGCGCGGCGTCTGATCTTCGAGGTGCAGACCACGCTCGAGCAGGCGCTGCGCGAGTTCGCGTACGCGGAGGGCTGTACCGAGCTGCACACGCCGAAGCTCATGGGCACCGCGTCGGAGTCCGGCGCGGAGGTGTTCAAGGTCAAGTACTTCGACCGCACCGCCTATCTGGCGCAGTCACCACAGTTCTACAAACAGATGGCCATCGCGTCCGGCATCGACAAGGTCTTCGAGATCGGGCCGGTGTTTCGGGCCGAACCGTCGTTCACCTCGCGCCACGCCACCGAGTTCACCGGCATCGACGCCGAGATCGCCTGGATCGACGGCGTTGAGGATGTGATGAGCTTCGAAGAACGGATGCTCGCCCACGCACTCGCCGCTGTGCGGGAACGCCACGGCGAGCAGATCCGTGAGCACTTCGACACCGAGGTCATGGTGCCGTCCGTGCCGTTCCCCCGCTATACGATGGCCGAGGCGATCCGGCTGTTACGCGAGCAGGGCTGGAACCCTGAGGGCGGCAAGGTAGACCTCGACCCAGAAGGCGAGCGCGCGATCTCAGCTCTGGCGCAGGAACGACACGGGCATCCGTTCGTGTTCGTCACGGACTTTCCAATCTCAGTGCGCCCGTTCTACCATCTGCGTCCCGCCGACAATCCGGACGTGACCGCGAGCTTCGACCTGCTGTGGAAGGGCATCGAGGTCACCACCGGCGCTCAACGTGAGCACCGCTACGACGTGCTGTGCAAGCAGGCCGACGAAAAGGGGCTGCGCCTGGAGCCCCTGCGCTCCTACCTGGACTGTTTCCGCTTCGGTATGCCACCCCACGGCGGCCTCGGCGCGGGGCTCAACCGGATCATGATGGTGCTGCTCGGCCTCGACAGCATCCGCGAGGCGACGTTCCTGTTCCGAGGACCGAATCGGCTCGAACCCTGACACGATCAGACCGACTGCCGAGGGGAAGTTACTTGGCGGGGCGGATTGCGGTCAGGATCTCGTCAAGGGTGCTCGTGATCGTCGTAAGGGCACCCCTGATGCCGGCTAGTTCTTGGCCGTGGGTGGACAGCGTGTCGGTGTGGGCGTTGACGGTCGCCGTGATGCCGGCTAGTTCTTGGCCGTGGGTGGACAGCGTGTCGGTGTGGGCGTTGACGGTCGCCCTGATGTCGAGGACGGTGTCGCTGATCGCGGTGATGTCTTCCTCAGCGCGCATCAGGCGTTCAGGGCTGGCCACCGGGGAAGCCTACCGCCGCCGTCTGACCTAAGGTCGGGTACCGCTTCCTGCTCACCCTGCTTGGCTGGGCTGTCTCGAACTCGTCCACAGCTTGTGGCCTCGTTCTTCTCCCGCCCGCTAGCGGTAGCCCATCTGAGCAGCAGAAACGCACCTCATGACCAACGTCGCAGGTGCGGTAGCAGCAACGCCGCTAGCTCGGTGGTCGCCGCCTCGGGAATCCAGTGATTCACCCCGCGCAGCGTCTCGAATTGGTGCGGCGCGTCCACGTAACGCCCACAGGCCTCGACGGCATGCCGGGAGATCGCGGTGTCACCGTCGCTCCACACGAACAGCGTGGGTCGGCGGACCGGCTTCCGGGCCGTCCTCGGGTCGCTGAACGGCATGCGGGCGGTCGCCGAGCTGGCCGAGCAGCGGGCCATGGGCGAGGCCATCCGGTCAAGCGGGCAGAGTTGGTGACCGCGCCGGAGCCGATGCGTGGTGATATCTGGTCATTCCTGCCGACCGTGGCGGGACGGGACAAGCCTTCGGCGTTGGGGGCTGACCGGGTGTTGGTGTTGTCCACCAGTACCGCCAACGCCGTGCTCCCCACGGTGTTCGCCGTGATGGTCGGCTACCTCGACCGCTGACCCGAAAATCAAGTCGGGGACGGGCAGGGGTTGGACCCGGCGCAGCGCAGCGGAGCCGGGTGGGGGTGAAGCTGGTCCGAGAAATGGTGTCGGGGACGGGCAGGGGTTGGACCCGGCGCGGTGTTAGCGGAGCCGGGTGGGGGTGAAGTTGTTGTGCTGGGTTAGGTGGTGGGTTGGTGGGGGCGTGCTGGGTTGGGTGGTTAGGCGGCGGGGATGGGGTCGAAGCGGACGGTGAATCCCAGGGCGTTGGCTTGGCGGACGATGTTTCTCATGGCGCGTTGGGGGTCGCGGCGGGTGAAGTAGTCTCCGCCTAGGTCGTGGTAGTCCACGTCGTGGGTGAACATGTGCCATACCGAGGTCAGGATGGAGTGTTCCATCGCGACGATCGCTTTCTTCTTCCCTAACCGGGGTGCGAGGCGGTGGTAGCGTGCCCCGAGGTAGGTTTTGTTCTTCGTCCGGGAGGCGGCCATCGCGGCCGTGCCTAAGGCGGCCCCCAGCCATCGGTTACCGTGGCGGGTCTTGCCGGATTTGCGTTTCCCGGCGGATTCGTGGTGCCCGGGGCAGATGCCGGCCCAGGAGGCCAGGTGCCCCGCGGTGCGGAACCGGCTCATGTCACCACCGGTCTCGGCGATGATCACCTCAGCGGTGGCTTGACCCACTCCGGGGATAGTCTGCAGTTGGTCAATCTGGCGGGCGAAAGGGAGCATCGCCTCCTCGATCCGGATCGAGAGTTCCAGGATCGCCGCCGAGAGCTGGTCGATACGCTCCAGGTGCAGCCGACACAAAAAGGCGTGGTGCTCACCGAAGTTCCCGGTGAGTGCCTCCACCAGGTGGGGGATCTTGGACCGCATCCTCGCCTTAGCCATCTCCGCCAGCACATGCACATCGCGTTCACCCTCGATCAGCGCGGTCAGCATGGCCCGCCCGGAGACCCCCAGGATGTCGGTGGCCACCGAGGAGAGTTTAATCCCGGCGTCCTCCAGTTCCTTCTCCAGCCGCTGGGCCTCCCGGGTCCGCTCCGCCGCTAGGGTGGAGCGGTAGCGGGTCAGATCCCGCAGCTGCCGGATCGGCTCCGGGGGCACGAACGAGGCCTTCAACAGGCCGCACTCACCCATCTGACACAACCACGCGGCATCAGACACATCCGTCTTCCGCCCGGGGAGGCCCTTGACGTGCGCGGCGTTGACCAGGATCACGTTCAGGCCCTCCTCCAGCAGATAAAACGCACCCCGCCAGTAGTCCCCCGTCGCTTCCATCACCACCAGGGTGACCTTCTCCGCGACCAGCCAATCCCGCAACTCCAACAGCGAGTTGGTGGTCGTGGCGAAGGTGCGGATCTCCTGACGACGGGACCGCTTCCCGCTCGGGCTCGGGGTTCGCACACACGCCTTCAGGTCCTTCTTCCCAATGTCCAACGCAGCGCACCGCTCATGCAACAACTCCATGAACCCTCCCAGAGACGAACCGATAGACCTCACACGCCCGTCCGGAGGGACCACAGGGCTTAAGAGTCTGACCCGCGTGCTCACGGCAACAATCGACAGTTCCTGTCGGTGGCCCCCCACACCATCCTGACTCCACGAGCTCAAAGGCATCACAGTACGATCGGCATCCCGGACGAGCGCGACCCCATTTTCCCGCCTCCACGGCGGCCCAGCGCAGCGGGGCCCTGGTTCCTGATCCGCTCAGCGGTCAACGTCCCCCCGTCGAAGACGAACAACGGCTTGTCGCCCTCCTCAGACTGCGGTGCCCAATCCGCGACCAGCAAAGGGCCGACCGTCGCCTCGATGCCCAGCTCTTCGCGGATCTCGCGGGTGGCTGCTTGCGCGGGTGTTTCTCCGGTTTCGACGTAGCCGTCGGGGATGTCCCAGTGGTCCGTCCTTGTAGGTGGGCTGGACGAGCAGGACCTGGCCTGCGTCGTTGAAGAAAAGCATGCCCGCGGCAACGTAGGCACGGCTGCGGTCACCGGCGTCGTCTGCCACGCCAACACACCCTACGGGCACGTGATCAGGTGACGTGGAGCCGTTTCGCTAGGCCGGCGAGGTGGTGGCTGGGCTTGCCGCGTTGCTGGCGGATCCACCGCATGACCAGTTGCCGGCTGATGAAGTGGTGCCGGATCTGTTCCGGCGCTTCACTGGCAGGTCCTGGGAGGGAGGAAGATGGGGAACGTGTTCATCTCTACGGCAACGTCACAGGATGAGGCCCACCGCGCAGCGGATGTCGCTGTGCTCCCCGTGGGGAGCTTCGAGCAGCATGGAAGTCATCTTCCTCTCGCGACCGACACTCTCATCGCGGCCCTGATCGCACGGAGGATCGCTGCTGACTATGACCTGTTCCTCCTGCCACCGGTCACCGTCGGTTGCTCCCACGAGCATGCTGACTTTCCGGGCAGTGTGAGTATCAGTTCTACCACTCTCCATGCCATCGTGGACGACATTAGATTATCCCTTACTTGGCAAGGTGTTGAAAAACTCGCGATCGTCAACGGTCATGGCGGAAACTACGTGCTCGCCAATATTGTTCAGGAATCAAACGTTGCGACACGTCGCATGGTTTTGTATCCACAAACGGTTGAATGGGTAGAAGCACGTGCCTGTGCCGGGGTGGAGACCGATCACCGCGCGGATATGCATGCTGGCGAAGCGGAGACGTCGATCCTTCTGTCAGAAGCACCCGAATTGGTCGGCGAGAACTATCGTACCGCAGACTTCATCGCCGATGATCGTCGTCACTTGTTGACGCTCGGTGTCGGTGGTTATTCGGAGACAGGGGTTATCGGGAAACCATCCCTAGCTACTCGCGACAAAGGACGACGCTTGCTGGACTTTTTCGCCGTACAGTTTAAATCATACCTTGCGCAACTTCGAACCTAAGGATCACTGAACACTTCCACCAGTTGTCTTATGTCACTTCGACGAGCGCTTGGCTCACCTCCTGCACGATACGTAAGCCTCTGAATGGCTCAAGCTTGCGTGCGGCCAGCCGGAGCATGTGGATGACTCGGACGGACGGCGCTCTCTTGACGAGTTCCACCGCTCGTTGAACAGCATGACATGCTTCGTCAACCTGTCGTAGCCGGCTTCGCGTCACCGCAAGACGGGCTAGACACAAGGACTCATCGCGGATGAGCCCAGCGGCAGCAGGCCAGCACTCCACAGCTGTCTCACACGCTGCGGCCGCTGCCACCGGGTTGCTGAGGGCGAGTAAACATAGGGCGGCCTCCATTTGTACGTATGAGGTCGTGCAGTACGGTGAAAGTTCATTGTCAGTGTCCATCACGGGTTCACTGAGTTCAAGGGCTCGTTGCAACGCGCTTCGCGTGGCGTGCTCCCTTCGCAGGTAGGACTGGGTGAGAGCGTACTGTCTGAGACATACCGGAAGCAGGCTCGGCGCCTCCCGTTCAGCAAGCACGACTGCTTTGTGAGCCACGACTGTGGCGCGCTGCGATTCCCGCAAGCTGGTTAGGACGTTACTCTTGCGCATGAGATTGTATGTGGTGAGCTCCAGGTCGCCATTCGCTTCAGCAAGCTCAACGGCTCGGTCGGTGCAACAGAGCGCATTAACGTTGTCACCGCAGTCCTGTAGCAACCAACCCGCGAATTCTGAATACCGCGCGGTGAGCAGATCAAGTTCTCTCGACGAACTGGAAGCGGCAAAAGTGTTGAGCTGTTGAAGCTGGATTTTTTTGTAGTGAGCACAAATGCGGGTCCCACTGCGTTGTCAGCACGCACGTGGACAGTAAGCTAGTCGCCGAAATAAGCCAGGAGTTCGTCTGATACTTCGTTTTTGAACGCGTCACGTTCAACGAACCCTGGTAACGATGAACTTGTTAATTCGTCATGCGTGATATTATCAAATCCGAGCGCCTCAGCGGGGAGACCAAACGCTTCCTGTAAGAGCGTTCGATGGGTGAAATCGGGATCGTGGTGACCGTTTTCCCAGCCTGATATTTGCACGCGAAGACTAGCAGGCGTGGAGACCGTGAGCCCAAGCCGTGTGGCGGCTTGGCGCAACTCCTGGTTGAGCTGCGCCGAAGTCCACCCTCGAAGCTTCCTGGCTTGATAAATCCGAGTCTTCATTCAACGGCCTCACGTAGCACCTCGGGGACACTCAGGGTGGCGGCGATCATCGCACACCCCCCATGTAAAGGCAAGAGGTAACAGGACTCCGTGTTACCCCATATTACCCCATCTTACGAATGCCAGCACTGAACAGCTCGTGTGGTGTCCTTTGCCTGGCACCAACGATGCGGCGCCAACCATTACTAGGACTCCGGACAACGACCGTCCGACTCACGCCGACCGAACGAGCCACGACAAAGGGGGTGCCCAGACATGCCCGCCGACACTGGGCGCCCCCGGTTGCGGGAGCTGCGCGCTGAGTTGGGATGGACCCAGCAGCAGCTCGCCGACAAACTGGCCTACGTCGCCTGGACCCACGGCCAGGTACATGCTGCGGTTAACGCCGACATGGTGGCCAAGTGGGAACGCGGCGCCAAAGGCATCAGCCCGCGCTACCGGGCGTTGCTGTGCCAACTGTTCGGCGTCACTGCAGAGCAGCTCGGGTTCGCTCCGGCTGTCTCGGCCGCGCCCAGCCGACCGGCGCGTGACGCTGAGTCGCTGGTAGCCATGCTCGATGACGCCGCGAGCCTGCTCGACCAACTCGGCGCCGCCGGGACCGCCCTGGCCCCACAGATGCTCTCCGCGTGGAAAGACACGGCCACCAGCCGCCAGACCATGCTCGGACTGCTCGACCCCGCCGCCACCGACCCCGCTGGTCATGCCCGCGCCGCCACCGCCACCATTACCGACCTGGAACAACTCGCCAAGCGCTACCTCGTCCTGCACGCCACCGCCGACCCCGCCGCGCTGCTGACCCCCGTCGCCGCGCACATCCGGATGGCGACCGCAGCGCTGGGCCGGGAGCCCACTGCCGCTGAGCGGCACCGGTTGCTGCGCAACCTCGCGACGGTGGCCACCCTCGCCGGCCGCTTGGCCTACGAGGACCTTGGTGATGCTGCTTCCGGCCGCTCCTACTACAGCCTGGCCCTGGATAACGCCCGAGAAGCCAACGACCACCAGATCGCCGCCACGGTGCTCGGCTACAGCGCCCAGCTTGCCCACGCCGAAGGCATGACCGTCGCCGCGCTCGGGCACCTCACCGCCGCCCTCACCCACGCCGAGCGCGCACCCGCCATCGCACCCTGGCTGGCGAGCATCCAGGCCAGCATTCACGCTGATTCCGGCGACCACACCGCCGCCGCAGACGCCCTCCACCGGGCCGAGCCTGCGACCTCTCGACTGGCCACGCAGCTGCCCTTACTCACCGACTATGGCCCCGCTCACCTGGCCGCCGCGACCGGCCACGCTCACCTCCAAGCCGGCAACCACACCACAGCCCGGGCCGCGCTTACCGCCGCACTCGACCAACTCCCACCCACCGCCCGCCGCGCCCGCATCCTCACGCTCACAGATCTCGCCATGGCGGAGCTGCACGTGGGCAATCTCCCCGACGCCTGCCGCCATGCCATCACCGCCGCTGACCTCCTCCACCGCACCCCCTACGCCACCGGCACCACCCACCTACGTGCCTTCCGCACCGCCGCAGCCCGCCCCATCGGCCCCCGCGCCCTGCGCGCCCTCGATGAACATCTCGCCCACCTCGCCGCCTGATGGTGAAACGTGGCGGGGCGATTGACCTGGAGTCCGAAGTGCTGGCCCTGGCCTGGCCACAGATGACGGATCTACAGTGGTGACTGTCACCACACTCAGCCTCATAGTTCCCGGAGTTCCCCGACTGTGAACTCGTGAGACGACGCCGGAGCCGCCAATCACCGCGAACCTGCCGTCCGCCGGCCCACGGGTGGACGAGACCGAACTGTCAACCATCAGCTCAGACTTGACCCTCCTCCAGCGGCTCACGCCGCATGGCTGCCGAATTCGCCTCTATGAATTTTGAATTTTCAAGGCGCCGGCTGCGCCGGCGCGCACGTACTCGGAGTCCGGTAGCTCGCCCGGCCGGAGGCCCGTCGTCACGTCGAGGGGCCTGGCCGGGACAGAGAGGATGGCGGGAAGTAGGGCACCCAGTCCTGGCCGGCGGCCAGCTCACGACAGCGGTGACGCCATCGTCGTGACCGACGGAGAAGACAGCGCGTCGGCCCGTGTGCTCACTGCAAGCGAGCGCCGCACGCCAGCATTGCCGCAGGCGTGCCAGTACTGACCGTGGTCCGGCGGATACTCAACCGGACCGGAGAGTGATCGTCAGACAGTCGAGGCGGCCACCATCATTTCCACCGACAGCGCTGCGCGCGACGACATGATCACCCTGGCATGAATGCCCCACACGGACGAGTCACGCCGCCGGGGGAGCGCTTGACCTAAGATCCCCCGCTTCTTACCGGTGTCGTCGCGTCGTAGTCGCTGTGGGGGGATTCCTGCTGCAGTGACTGTGGTCCGGAAGGCACCGGGCAGCTCCAGCAGCTGGTCATAGCCCGCGTCATCGGCGGCCTGCCGATCGGGTAGTTCACGGGCATGGAGGCCGGTACGCCAGGCCGGGCAGGTAATGATCCCACCGCTCTGGGTAATGACGGGGGTGATGCTACAGATTCGAGCAACGACACGATCTATATTAGTTTCCCACAACCGCGCGGTGGTGTCGTCGCTGGCGGTGGCCAGGGTGTGCCCGTCGGGGTTGAACGCCACGGACTCGACGGTGTTGGTGTGGCCGGTGAGGGTGGCCAATGGTGTGGCGTGGTGGGGGTCGCGGACATCCCACAACCGGGCGGTGGTGTCGGTGCTGGCGGTGGCCAGAGCGTGCCCGTCGGGACTGAACGCCACCGAGTGGACACCGTTGGTGTGGCCGGCCACGATGGGTCCAGGAAGGTCCCACAACCGCGCGGTGTCATCGGCACTGGCGGTGGCCAGGGTGCGTCCATCGGGGCTGAAGGCCACCGACGAGACGACATTGGTGTGGCCGGTGAGGGTATTCAACGACCCGGGACGGTGGGGATCGCGGACATCCCACAATCGCGCGGTGCCATCGAGGCTGGCGGTGGCCAGGGTGCGCCCGTCGGGGCTGAACGCCACCGAGAAGACGGTGCCGGTGTGTCCGGTGAGGGTGCCCAGTGCCGTGGGATGGTGGGGGTCGCTGACATCCCACAGCCGGGCGGTGTGGTCGTCGCTGGCGGTGGCCAGGGTGCGCCCGTCGGGGCTGAACGCCACCGAGGAGACGGTGTTGGTGTGGCCGGTCAATTGGGTGGCGTAGGGGCTGGCGAGGATGCTGAGCAGACTGCTGCGGGCTTCTGTGGTCGGGGCAAGCCGGTATGCGGCCAGGCCGAGTTGGGCGGCCAGGGCTGGGTTGGTGGCGCGAAGCTCTAGAGCCTGTCCAGCGACCTGCCGGGACACCGCGACATCCCGTTGCCGCTCTGCGGCGCGCTGCTGGATCACGGCGACGCCAGCCGCGACCAGAGCAAGGACTAGCAGCACCGACAATACGGTGATGGCCCGCCCCCGCCGGGCGCGGTCCCGGCGGATGCTGACCCGCAGGAAGGCCCGCGTCACCGGGCTGAGCTCCACCCGATCGGTGACCAGATCACCGCCCTGAATACGGGCGCCGGTGTCGGCCACCGCAGCGGCCAGGTGCCCGCGCTCCCACAACCGGACCGGTAAGCGACCCTCGGTGTCCCAGTCGGTGGCAGCCTGCTCAACCGCACGACGGGCCCGCAACGCCGAGGCATTCTCCTCGATCGCCTGGGCCAGCGGCGCCCAGGCGGACATAAACGCCTCGTGTGCCACACTGACAACCACTGTGCCGTTGTCAGTGTCGGTGGTCACCAGCCGCCGCCTGACAAAGGCGTCTAGTTCCCGGATCATCGGCTCCGGCAACTCATCCCAAGGGACCCGCCACCGGGTGGGGCGACCCTGCTCATCCACGGTCACCAATCGCAACAACCCAGCAAGAACCTCCCCACGACCCCGACCACTAGCCGCACTCGCCTCGGCCAGCGCGGTGTCGGCCTGACGGGTCAGGGCACCCTGCACCCCCCCAAACTGGTCATAGCGTCGCGGGGAAAGTTGACCATTGCGGGCGATCCCCTCTCAAAAAACTCCGACCGCAGCGTGGCCACCACCTGCACCGAACCACCCAACGCCGGATAAAGCAGCCCCGCGAACCGAGCCCGCACCACCGGGGTGGCCTGAGTCAGCAACTCCTCGAACTGATCCACCACCACCAGCAACCGCCGAGCTCGCGCCACTAACAGCAACTCATCAACCAGCCCCGTCAAGCCACCCTCATCAAGCTGATGACGCACCTGCGCCACCGTCCAATCCAACCCCAGCTCGTGTGCTGCGACGGCCAGTTGCCTAACCAACGCGGCCACGGGGTCGGCACCGGGCAGTATCGGATCCAGCGTCCACCAGTCCGACTCCCCGGCCATCACATGCAACAGTCCGGCCCGCACCAACGACGACTTGCCACACCCCGAGGGGCCCACCATCACCAGCACCGCAGCCTCAGCGCGCTCAGCCGGAGACCGCACCAGTCCCACCAGCTGCTCCACCTCACCACCGCGACCGAAAAACACCCGATGATCCTCGACGTCCAACGGACGCAGCCCCGGAAACGGCGACCGATCATCCGGCCACCCCACGCCCCCGGTGGCATCCACCCGACGCAACTCCGCCACCAGCGCCGCACATGCCCCAGGGGAATCGACAGTCAGGTCGGCATGCTGGATGGACGTCAGCAGCGGATGCACGACTCCCGGCTCGGCACGAACTGGCAACACCCGACTCACCCCCGACAGCGCAATGCCCACCTCGGCCGAACACCACGTCGATGCCACCGCAGCGGAGGTGACCACGCAGAGCACCGCGTCAGCCCAGCGCAGCCGCTCATGCAGCCGCTTGTCCCACTCATCGCCCACCGGGATCCCATCACGCAGATCCCGATCCAAAAACACCTCGTGACCCTCGCTAATCAGCCACTGGTGCAGGTGGCCGGCACACTCACGGTCCTCGCTGGCATGGCTGACGAATACCCTGGCCACCGCACCTCCCCGGGCCATTATAAAACAGCACCCCACCATGCCTCAGGACGCGAACTAGCCACACTCAGAGCGTGGCCGCATCCGGACACCTGCCCGAGGTGCAATGGGTATGCCAGCGGCACAACGCGCGGTCGCAAACCACACTCTAGACCCAACTACAGGTGCCTCCGGCGGGCCGCCGCTCCGGGATGGCCCCAGCGGTGGGCGCGGACAGTGGCAGGTCACCAGGGTCGCGGGTATCCCGTCACGCCAGCGCCGAAGGCGTAACAGGTCCGGGGCAAGCTCGCCGACGTGACGGGATACCCACTCCCCACCCCCGTCCTGCGGCAAGTCAACACCCCCCCGTATGCCATTAGCGTGCCATTACTAAGGTGAATGCTGGTAGGCAGACTTTCAAGTGGACATAGAGACTGATATCCGCAGGTCAGCAGGATGTAGATCTATTATGGACAGTCTGAGGCTTATGCAAAACCCTTTGAGAACATGATCAAAAACTGGCGTCTCCGCAGGTCGGTGACGTGATCACAGAGCTCGTCTCCGAGTTTTGCATAACCCTCTCTGGCTACTTACGATCTCCTTGTAACACCGGTCAACCACGGTCACTAGCGGAGCACCGTGACCCGGCCTGACTATCGATCGAGGCTTCTGACGGCGCAGTGGGCGGAGCCTTCCAAGCTGGCTACGCGCCGGCCCTAACCACAAAGTTTCTCTATGAAAGCACTGTCCTCGGGAGCTTAATGCCCCCCGCCATGCCCGCCACCGTGGCCACCGCTGTGGTGTCCGGGGTGGTGATGATGATGGCCGCAGCTGTCTCCCCCAGTCGAGCCGCCGTCGCCATAATCGGCACTCGGACGATTCTCATCCTCACGAAAGATGGACCGCCAACAGCGGCGCTGAATGTCCTTACCCATGCTGATGCCCTTTTCCCTCGTGTCCGGCTGGATCCACATCCACATCGACCACGGTACAGAATCTGCACAGAGTCTGCGAGGCAATAAGTCGTCGCCTTCCTCGCCCGGTCAAGTCGGGTTCAATCCGAAGCCGCTGTGATCATTTTTGGGTTTCGCGGTAACAAAAACATCCAGACAGCCCCGTCCGACCGCTAACGATGAGCGTTCGCGATCGCGAAACATGCACGTAATCGGGTGTCATCCGTCCAAGAATCCTTGGGTTCTGGGTTCGACCCCCAGGCGGCCCACCACTGTCGGTGACCTGCGGCTTCGTAGTAACAACCGTGTCATTGTGTGAACCGCAGGCCATGATCAGGATCGACTATGGTCGCCTGTTTAGTGTGAGTCGTGATCAGGGCAGCGGTAGTGCCAGCATCAAGCCGCATCGGACAGCGCTCTTGACCGACCCACCACCCTAGTTGCGGAGAGGCGGTCCCGACGCTTGCGACGCAGACGCTCTCTCATGTCGATGAGTGAGCGGTCTCGACGAGGCGGGCACGCCACACGAATGCTCGGGTTGTTGATCAGTGCACCTGAGTGAATGTGAACGCGGTCCGGCTGCGGACCACGGGTGACCAAGGGACCGAGCAGCCGTGCCGCCGAGCGGCGGCGCGGAGTTATCCGTGGGTGACGGTGGCGCATAGCTCCGCCCCCGCCCGAACCGATCATCCGCTAACGCAACTGCGCCTTTAAGGTCGCCGTTGGACCGGTTTCGAGTTCCGGGACAAAGGGCTGGCCTCTGACTGTACGCGGCTCGCGCTGGCTTGGCGCCGTTGTTCGCGGGTTAGTTGGACAGCGTAGAAGACATGCGCACACCACAGTATGGGTAGTATCGTAGCCCATCGCAGCCACCAGACGGAGTTAGGGTCATACCGTATCCGACGACGTACCCGAGCAGTCATTGCCCATACTTCGCTAAGCGGGTGTGGGGTCTGCGAAAGTCTTGTTTCTCCCCAGGGGCGATATACGTGTGTTATCGGAGTTTGGACCATGAGGATGTGGCCGAGCATCAGCAGGGCTACCCCGGCCTCCCAATCTTCACCTCGGTTGGACGCTCCAAAGCCTCCCGCGAGCCGGAAGGCATCGGTGCGAAAAACAGTAGTATTGGCAATCGGAACGCAGCAGCGGGCAGCGTTGGCGGCAGCCAGTAGCCATCGTGATCGGGAGATTCTATAGACCCAGTTTGGGGGGTGTGGGTGGCGGGCGACAGCTCCTCTCGGTCCAACTATATATGCGTTCCCGCCTGCAACCCCGGCTAATTCGGGGTGCTGTTCGAGTTTTGCCAGCAGCAAGGAGAGTGAGTTGTCCGCTGTCACATCGTCAGCATCACAGAAGATGACGAATGGAGTCCGCGCTTCCTGGAGACCCAGGTTCCGGGCTTCTCCCACCGTGAGGCGATCTTTCGTTCGGACGATCTGGACTCCGACCAGAGACGGTGGTTCGATTGGAGAGGCGTTGAGTACCAGAATGATATTCGGGCCTATTGCCTCCTGCTTGCATAAGGACTCGATGCATTGCTTAAGCAGCTCACGTCGATCCAGCGGTTCGTCGTGATTGTCCTGCCACCAGGGAATTACTGCCGTTAGCCTGGCGGATTGCTCTTTGGCGACGCCGGTCATGACCCGATTTCCCCTATATGTCTGGTATGAACTTCTGCCTGCTTACTGTAATTTACAGATATAAGGCTTTGACTTGACGTTCCTTGGCGCCGGGAGAGAGGCGCCGCGCTGAGAGGTCGTGGTCAGCGCCGGCGTGATCCGGGTACGGACGCGGAACCACGCAAGGCCGAGCGCACGCATGAGCGGTAGGCACGCCACCATCGAGGTGACACGGACATGGCCGCCGGTTACCTGCCAACGGCCAGGAGGTACCCGAGCTGATGCCCGCTCAAAGGGAAGACCCCTAAACGGAACATGATGCCGAGGGACTGGACCCTCGAACTGAAGGGTGCGATGCGAGGGCCTACCGACGCTGGCAAATCTCGCGACGTGGTCCTGCGTCGTTCCGTATGCATGACCACGCAGTCTTCCCCGGCCACACCACGCACTCTTCTGGTGATGATCGAGTGGAGTTCATCGAGGGCCGTCCGCTACCAGACGACGGGTACCGACCCGACGGACCGAGATCTCAGGTCCTTCGACTAGCACAGTGTGGTTCGTATGCTGAAGCGTTAGGTCCACCACCGTTCGTGACCTGCGGCTCCTTGTGACAACTGTGTCAGTGTGCGAACCGCAGGCCATGATCAGCACCGGTTGCGGTTGCCTGTTCAGGCTGAGCCGCGATCAAGGGCAGCGGTGGTGCCAGCGTCAAAGCCGTATCGGACAGCGCTCTTGACCGAGACCGCACCGTCCTAGTTGATCTATTCCAAGGGGTTGGTCAGTGGTCGTAGGTCAGCAGTGAGCGTTTGATGGGCTGGCCGGTGTGGTCGTTGTGCCAGATCGCGGTGGTCAGGGCGAGGATGCGTTGCAGGACGCGGACCAGGACGCCGTTGGGGTTTTGCCGCCGTGACCTTCGAGATTGAGTTGGCCCTTGTAGGTGTCGAAGATTGATTCGATGGTTTGGCGTAGGGGTTTGAAAAACCGGCTGCCTGCTCGGTCGGGTTCGCCCTTGCGGGCTGGTCGTAGCAGGGTCAGGCCTGCCTCAGCCAGGGTGGTCTCGAACTCGGCGCCGAAATAGTTCTTGTCCCCGATGATGATCTGGCCGGGTCGGGGCGCGCTCAGCGTTGGGTCGGTGTGGAGGATGTCGAGCAGGACCGTGCGTTCATCGGCTTTGGCGCCGGTCAGCGCGAATCCCACGGGCAGGCCGTGCAGGGTGGCGAGCATGTGCAGGCGCAGTCCCCAGAAGTAGCGGGAGTGGCTGGCGCAGTAGCCGTACTCGGCCCATCCGGCCAACTCGCTGCGGCGCACGGTCTCGCGGGAGCGGGCGCATTCCACCGGGGTGGAGTCGATGACCCAGACGTCATCGGTCCACAGGCTGGTGTCGCGGGCCAGCATCCCGATCAGCCAGCTGATCGTGGTGGCCAGATTGCGCAGCCGCTTGTTGTAGCCGGGCTGCTGCGGAAGATACGGGAACAAATGCCGCAGGCCAGCGGTGGCGAACCGCAGCCAGCGGGACTCGCTGGTGAACCCCAGCAACGCCTGCATCACCGCCAACGTCACCAGCTCCGCATCCGAGATCCGCGGGCTGAAACCGATCGCTGGGCGCCACGGCGTGCGCTGCGGCGCGCTCCGCAACAGGTCATCGGTCGTGACGTAAAGTGCGATCGCGAGGGTGTCCAGATCGGCGTCCACGAGGGCCTCCGGGTTCGACGTTGGGTGAGAACGCCGATCTTGGACACCCTTCGCGTATCAACCAATCACGACACGCCAGACCTCCACCCCTTGGAATAGATCATCTAGTCCGATGGTGCGCCCCTACCCCCCTGTTCATCAGGGGTAGGGGCGCACCGGCGATCCTCGTGAGGAGATCAGCACCGTGAGCACGCCGACCCTGACCCCGTCACGGCGACGCCGCACCGTCAACCTCACTCAGTCGCGGCCGACGTTCTGGGCGCTCGCCCGCACTTTCGACCCTGACTGCCGGTGGTTCCACCCGCTGATCACCGCGGTGTGGGCGTACTCGCTGGCCGGCGTGCCAGTCTGGGCTGGCCTGCCCTCATGGGTCCTGGTCCCGGTCGGGCTGGCGGGCACCCTCCTGGGTGTGCTCGCCGCCCGCCGGCGATATTCCCCCCTCGAGTACGGCTCCGACCAGCGCACGCAGGCGGTCTGGCTGAGCGTGCTCACTGGCGTGGCCACGACCGCCTGGCTGGTCTACGCCGCCGAGGTGCGGCCCACCAACCTCATCGCGCTCGGCGTGTTGATCCTCGGGGCGCTGGTGCTCGGCGGTGCCTACGCCCACATCCGTACCCGGGCGCCGATCCGCAAGATCGCGCTCCAGCGGCAGCGCGCCGAGATACAAGCCCAGCGCGAGGAAGTCGTCCAGGAGAAGATCCTTGACAAGTGGGAGGAGATCCTGGCGGCTGCGGGCTGCGTGGGCGTGCGGGTGATCGAGAAAATCCCGACCAAGGCCGGGTTCACGCTCAAGATTGAGGATTCCCCGGTCAAGGCGGTCAAGTTCGAGGGCTTGAGGGCCGCCCTCGGCGACATCGCCTCACACGCCTCTGCCTACCTCGCCAAAGAAGGCATTCGATTGTCTACGGGGCAGGTGCGGGCCGAGGAGACCGACCTCGCCCACGTGTTCCTACTGCACCTCAGCACGAACAACGTCTTCGCCGAGGCCATCAAGTACCCGCTGGACCGGCCGGTGGGCACCATCCGCCACCCGATCCGCCCGGGCCTGTACGAGGACGGCCAGGACCTCACCCTGAGCATGTTCGGCACGCACAGCGTGATGGTCGGCGCGACCGGTTCCGGCAAGACAGTGTTCAGCAACGACGTCATCGCCGAGACCACGCACTGCGCTGACGCGCTGCTGTGGATCGCCGCCAGCGACAAGCTGATCCCGCTGATCTACCCGTGGCTCTACCCGTGGTTCGCCGGCATCACCACCCGACCGGTGATCGACTGGGTAGCCGGTGAGGACCCCACGCGTGTGCTGGAGATGCTCGCGGCCGCATACAAGATCACCAAACTGCGCAACAAGCGTCTCGGCCCCATCTCGGTGTTCGAGCCGAGCGCGGCCGACCCGGCTATCGTGTGCGTCCTTGAGGAAGCCTCAGACCTGCTGATCGACAACAGCACGGTGACCATCACGACCTTCGACGGCAAGGTGATGACCGGCTCCCAGCTCGTCAACGCGATCGTCCGGGCGGCCCGCTCCGCTGGTGTCAGCCTCTACCTGGTCACCCAGTACGGCCTGATGGACGCCCTCGGCGCCCACGGCAGCATGGCCAAACGCAACATCACCCAGCGCGTCGCCGGCAAGACCTACAGCTCCCACGACGGCCAGGCGACGTTGGTCGGCATGAACGTCGACACCACCAAGCTGCGCAACCACACCCTGCTGGTCCAGCCCAGCGCCGAGGTGCCACGGGTGATCCCAGCCAAGGCCTATGAGTTGGACGGCGTTGACCAGATCGCCCCGGTCGCCGCCCGCAACACCGCCACCATGCCCCGGCTCGCCGCGTGGCTGCAAGCCCAGCTCGGCGGGACCTACACCGGCCGGTGGCGGCCCGAACGACTACCCGAGCTCAACGAGGTAATCCGAGCGCAAGGCCTGAGCTGGCCCTCACTGTCGTCGATTTCCGCTGGAGACCGTGGACCCGGCGTTCACCGAGCTCATGCAAAACGCCGCTGTCGAATTCGAAACCGGCGACGACGAAACCCCATCCCACCAGGCCCCGACCGACGAGGAGATCCAGCACATGGCCACCAGCGCCGAGCAGAAAATGGACCAGGCGATCGAGACGTTCCGCAAATACGGCTCGCTCGGCAAGACCATGACCGAGGTATTCGAGGTGATCCGCGCGGAAAACGCGCCGACATTCGTGCCAGCCGGTCAACTCGCGTTCGTCACCGGCCGGGTCAACCGTGACGGCGACTGGGACACCGCCGGCCAAGAACTCATCACTGAGCTCCGCGCCAACCCCTGGCGGCTGGAACCGATCGAGCGCGATGGCGAGCTCGGTTGGGAGCGCACCACCATGATGGACCGCATCCGGACCTACCTGACCGGGGTGGCCCCACCGGTGGCCGAGCCGCGCCAGGAACCCGCGCAGCCGATGGCCGCGATCCTAGAGGCCGTGCGCGAACTGGCGGACGACCAGCTGGTGGCCACCGCCGAGCTCGGTCGGCTCCTCGGCCGCATTCCGGCCGAGGCCACCCCGGAGGCGCAGCGCGCCGCGGCCATCCGGCTCGGTCGGGAACTCGGCGCGGCACCGTGGTTCCTCAAGGCCCAGCGCGACCGCACTGGCTCGATGATCCAGATCGGTGAACTGCGCCGCGCGGCCGCCGAAGTCGCCGCGGGAACCCGCCAAGCCCCGGTCAACTGATCACTCACCATCACCGGGGAAGCCACACTCCGTGCTCGACGAACCCAGGTGATATGCCACAGCACATGCCACCACATGCACCATGCCACGCGGGCCGTGACATGTGCGGTGGCATGTCCGTACCCCTGTTGATCTCGGGAAACGGGTCCAGCGTGGCAGGTGTGGCATGTCGTGGCAGGTCAGCACCTGCCACAGCGGAACCCGGATGTTCTCCCAGGTCGCGCGTGCCCAAGGGGGCTTTTCCCACGAACCAGGTTCACACATGCCACGTACCTGCCACACATGCCACCGGTGGTCGAGCGAGCACGCGGATGGTCGGCGCGGTCGCCCGGGTGTGGGATATCCCGTGGGTTCCAGCTGTCTAGAACGGTCTTGACCAAAGAAAATGGTAAACATCTGGGCGCGAAACGGAGGAATGATCAGTGCTCACCACAGCGCTCAGCCGACCTGGTGGAAGACGGGGAAATGACAACGGCTAATAATCAGCTCCGAACGGCTCGGGAGCGCACCGCCTCACCCACCCAGCCGGGGGTGGGCCTGTCCCGGCAGGAACTCGCTGAGCTGGTGAACATCTGGGTGTGGGAGCACCACGACAAGAAGGTGGTGCTGGCCACCGCGAACTACATCGGCAAACTCGAGACCGGTATCATCCGCTGGCCAAGTAGATTGTATCGAGAAGCGCTCCGGGCGATCCTAGGCGCCCCCAACGATGACGCGCTAGGGTTCGTCAACGCCCGTTCCCGCCGCGCTGCGGTAAAACTGGACAACGTGGACCGTCAACAGTTCCTCCGTACCAGCCGGGACCTGGGCGCGCTCGCCGCTCTGGGGCCGGTGGCGGCGCTGCTGGAGGGCACTGAGCCCACCCCGATCCCCACGCGGGTCGGTGCAACGGATATCGAGCAGATCCGCACCGCCGCGCGGGTGTTCGGCTCGTGGGGCAGCCTTTACGGCGGCGAGGTGGTCCGGGATGCCGTCATGGGCCAGCTGCGCTGGTCGGCCGGCTTCCTCAACGCCACCTGCCCGGAGCGGCTGCGCCCCGAGCTGCGCTCCGCCCTCGGCGATCTCGCCGCCGTGGCAGGGTTCCTCGCCGAGGGCGCCGGAGCCCCTGAGCAGGCCGGCCGGGTGTACCGCTTCGCGCTGGCCTGCGCCGAGGAGGCCGGCGACTGGCCCCTGCGCGGCGAGATCCTGTCGAGCATGGCGAAAAAGGCGATCCGGGCCGGGCAGCCCGATGACGGGCTCACGCTGGCCGAGCAGGGTCTGGTCCGCGCTGACCGGCTCACCGTTGTCGGACGGTCGATGCTGCACGCCGACCGGGGGCGCGCGCTGGCCAGGATGCGCCGGGTCAGCGAGACCCTGACCGCCATCGGCACCGCCGATCACCACTTCGCGCACTTCACCTCGGACAACGAACCACCGTTCTGGGCCCACTACAGCCCCGCGCGCCACGCCCAGCTCACCGGGCAACCCCTGTTCTACCTGGCGATCCTGGGCCGTGACCCCGGCGAGGCCACCGACCGACTCACGGCGGCAGCGGCCGGGCAGCCCGATGACGCCCTCTCCCAGACGATCTGCCAGGCCAAGCTCGCCAGCCTCACGATGGCCACCGGCGACCCGCTCCAGGGCGCCACCATCGGACACGCGGCCGTGGACGCCGCCGGCGCCCTCCGCTCCCAGATCGCGGCCGAGGAACTGCGTGAGCTGGCCCGCCACGCCGCCGCGCACCAGAACCTTGATGAGGTCGCACACCTGCAGCACCGGATCGCCACCCTTCTAGTGCGTACCGACAGCCCGTAGGGAGGGTAAGAATCCTCCCCCCAGTAAAAGCCCTTGACAGGCACGTGATCACGTGCCTCCCGTGCCTCCCGTGCGTGTCTGAAGCCGGAAGGGTCATGTGCGCACCGTCACTTCCCACCTCGATCTCAAAGTGGCGGTGAATGGCGGCGGCCCCGCTTCTCGGGCAACACACCGCGCGGGGCCGCCGCCTTCCACACACGACAGATCAAGGGGGTACCGCTATGGACCGGGATCACACCCCGCCTCAAGCGGGTCTGCGGGTGCCTGATCCTTTGTTCACCACCACGATTCCGGCTGGCCGCCGGTCGAGACCCATCAGCTGCCCCGTACCGCTTCCGCCTGGCGGCCAGCCGGACCACCACCACTCGAGCACGGGGTCAGGGACTAACTTCCCCCAGGAGCGGCAAAGAGGGCGGCATCGCCGCGCGTGGCTCAGCTGGTTGTGGCCCCAGTTCCCGCCGGTCCCAGTCCAGAAAGTGACACTGGAAGATCTCCGGCGCTGGCTGTCACACGAGCGCGCCTACGTCCCCCGGCCCCGGCGCATCGTGGTCCTGCCACGCCAACGCTTCGCCCCAGACGTAGACGCTCCGGTCACCAGCACCAACACGGTGCCCTACCAGGGCGCGACCCCACCTCGTGCTCACCCACGCTCCGATGGGGGCGCTGTGCACGACCTGTGTCCTTGGTATCCCCACCGCGACGTCCAGCCGACAGGGCAGCGTCCCCGAGATCGCCGGCTGGCCCGTTGGTTGAGCGCGGCCCCCGACGCGTCAGCTCCCGACGGGCCAGCCGGCCACCCCACACCATCCCAGGGAGATCATCCGCCATGGTCTGAGGAGTGACACCGTTCCAGCGACAGCTCCACCGTCTGAGTTCGCCGTGGTAAGCGGTGAGGCGGGGGTACCTGGGACCTTGCCAGGCTCCCCCCGTCTCACCCGATACGAGGCCAGGTTCGGGAAGGGTGCTTGGTCGTCAAGGGGCGCGGAGCGCTCGCGTGGCGACGGTTCTGGCCGGGGCGTGGTTCCCCGGGCAGGTTCGCCCTTGAGGGCCAGGTGCCCGGCGCAGAAATAATCCGCTGCTCGGGTGAGAGGTAGACCGCAACGTGGCCGATGACTGGAGTGAAGACGGGGTGTACTCGGTGGTTTCGTGTCCGGCAGGTTTTGACCTTGGCGACCCAGCGGTGCGCGATGCGTGTGCGACCCGGGACATCGCGACGATTTTTCGTCTCTTGCGTCCCTGTGGTCTCAGTCAGCGTCAGATTGCCGCTCGTTGCGGGATGAGTGAGTCTGAGGTGTCGGAGATTCTGGCTGGCCGTCAGGTCAGAAGCTATGACGTGTTCGTGCGTATCGCTGAGGGTGTGGGTATCCCCCGGGGCATGATGGGCTTGGCGACTGGTGAGCATCACGAACTGCGGCCGGTGTCGCTGTCGTATGTGGATGAGGAGGAAGCGGAAGCCGTGAAGCGGCGGGGGTTGTTGTCGTTGGGCATGGCCATGGTCATCAGGCCGACGCCGGCGTACGTGAAGCCGCTGGCCACGCCGGACGTGCCGTTAGAGCTCCCGGCCAGGGTGGGGTTGTCTGATGTGCGTGTGTATGAGGCGACGGTCGAGCGGTTGGTGGCTCTGGATCGTCGGGTGGGGGGCGTGGCGTCGAGGGAGCCGTTGGTGGCGGTGAGCGTGGCGGGTGAGCGGTTGCTCGGTGCCCAGGTGCCGCCGGCGGTTCATGATCGTTTGCGGTATGCGGTCGCTGAGGCCCACCGGTCGGCGGCGTGGGCGTCTGGTGACGCGGGGCTCATGGATGCTTGTCGGTCGCATGCGCACCGTGCTCCTGATCTGGTGGATGGTGATCGTGATCGGATTGCGCAAGTGTTGTGTACCGTCGGATCGGCCGAGAAAGCGTATGGTGATGTTGAATATGCTGTTCAGGTATTCCAGGTAGCTCAGATGGCGGCGGCGGTGTCGAGGGATCCTCTAGTCGGCGCGGCGCTGGCCAGTGAAATCGCTACGGGGTATGACATGCTTGGCTATCCAGACAAAGCGCGGCGGGAGTTGGAGACAGCCCGACGGTTGTTTGGTGAGGCTGAGCCCAGGACATCGTTGCCCTGTTTCGCATCGTATGGGAATGGTCATGGCGCGCTGGCGGCAGCCGAGCAGCAGCTCGGTAACTACGACGCCGCCCGGACTGAGGGAATGACCGCTCTTCAGTTGCGGCCAGGAGGCGCGAACCGCTGCAACGCGCTCGATACCGTGATTCTGGCAACGACCAGTATCCGAGCTGGTGAACTGCGGGAAGGTGTCGAGCAGGCCAGTCACGCGCTCGTGCTCGTCCAACAAGTGGGATCGAGACGGGTCCGAGCGAGATTGAGGCCGCTGGTTGAGGCTTTGGCAAGTCGCAGCGACAGTACCTGTCGTGAGCTTGCTCGGGCGGTTCACACCGTCGCCGCGATGTGAGAAGTGGCGCCCACCGAGAGGTCAGACATCGCGCCATCCTCACCGATACAGCCAATGATCGATTCACCGACACCCCGCCAACCACCGCTGTGACTCCCCGTCGGCGGTGAGCGCCGCCTGTCGCCCACTGTGTCCCCGTTGGTGTGCTCAGCGGGACTTATGCTGCGGGAATGGATAAAGATCCCCAGGACACCGATGACGCCAAGAGCGGCGACGATCCGAAGCATGCCGTTGAGGACGACAAAGCCACGGGCAAGCAGCCCGGTGACATTGATCCCAGCCAGTACCCGCCGGAAGAGCCGGACGAGGACGAGTGAGCAGTGGCTAACCCTGACCGGCTCACCGAGGAGTTGCGCTCGGCGGGGGCGCTACCCGCCTCGTGGGGTCGGGTGTTTCGCGTGGTCCCCCGGGCGCGATTCATCCCGGATCGCGTGTGGGTGGATGAGGGCACCGGTTATCAGCCACTTGACCGAGTCGCCGAGCCGTACCGCTGGCACGAGGCGGTGTACTCCGACCGGGTGATCGTGACTCAGTGGGACGACGGGGCCGTGGTGTGGCCGCGGGTCGGCCACCGGCCGACCTGTTCGGCATCGATGCCCTCGGCGGTGCTGGGCATGCTCCACGTTCTGGATGTCCAGCACGGTCATCGGGTGCTGGAGATCGGTACCGGCACCGGGTACACCGCCGCGCTGCTGGCCGAGCACCTGGGGGATGACCAGGTGAGCACGATCGAGGTCGATCCGGTCCTGGCCGGGCAGGCTCAGGCCCGCCTGACCGAGGCCGGCTACCAGCCCACCGTGATCCGCAGTGATGGCGCCGCGGGCCACCCGCCCACCGCCCCGTTCGACCGGGTCCTGGTCACCGCCACCGTGCGACTCGGGGAACTGCCCTACCCCTGGGTGGAGCAAACCACCCCCGGTGGGCGGATCGTGGTCCCGATGCGGACCGAGATCACCTCGGGTCCGGTGGTGGCCTTCACCGTGCACGCTGATGGCACCGCTACCGGTCACCCCGTGCCGCTGTATGTCGGATTCATGGAGCTCCGTGCCCAGCGCAGCCCGCTGGGCGACCTTCACGGCCTGCGGTGGGACGACCCTGACGCGGACACCACCAGCACCACCGAACTCGCGCCATGGACGATGTTCAACAACCTGGATCCACGCTGGGTGATCGGAACGCGCCTGCGAGGCTGCCGCTGGTGGCACTGGCCCCCCACCCGGCACCGACCACACGTGCTCTGGCTCGCCGATACCCACTCCCGATCATGGGCCACCGCCGCATACGGCCCTCACCCCGGCCCCTACCCCGTGCGACAGCACGGACCACGCCGCCTGTGGGATGAAGCCGAAACCGCCTACCACTGGTGGACACAAAACGGCAAACCATCGATAGAGGCGTGGAAATTCCTCATCACCCCCGACCAGCAACACCACCAACTCACCCTCTGAGGGACAACCCACGCGTGGCCGGTTAGGGGTTGTGGTGTAGGGACGCTCTCTGGGGGGCGTCGAGCGGACCTCGGTGATCCACTGCTCGATGATCCACGGGGTCCAGTCCCATACGGTCAGCACGCTGCGCCGTTTCGGCGCCGAGCCCTTCTTGGCCTTGCCGTGACGGACGTAGACCAGTCCGTAGTCGCCATACTCGGGCCCGTGCGGGTTGCGCCCGAAGTTGACCGTGTCGAGCATCCGGACATCGTTGCGCCGTAGCCCGTATCCGTAAGCGATCTTGAACAGGGCGGCGTCGCGGAACGCCGGCAACCAGCCCTTCCGCCCGGCCGCGCGGACCCGGGCGACCTGAACGTCGGCGTGGTCGAACAACGCCTCCAGCTCGGCGAGGGTCAACGCCCGCTTGCCGGGGTCGGCCTCGGCGTCCTGGACGTGCACCGCGGTGTTCCACTCGTGCACGACCTGGATGGGGTGGGTGCCGAACCGCTGCTCGCACACCGAGGGCCACCCGTAGGCCGGGTCGGTGATGTAGTGACAGAACGATCGCACCGCCTCCTGGTAGGCGCGCAGCGTCGAGCGCTTCAGGTGCCGCACCGCACGCAGATCACCGAGCCACTCATCAACCATCGTCGGGGTGTTGTCAAGTTGTTCGGTAGTTCGAGTTGTCGGATCACGCATGGGCATGGTTGGGGCGGATCGGTCGGTCCTCGGTGCCGTGTGTCAGGCGGCCGTGGCCAGTCCGGTGACCTCGTTCCACGTGGTGAATCGGACGGCCATCTCCCAGCAGTACCGACGCGAGATGAACACTCGATTCACCACCTGGAACGAAGTCGTCGCCCTGCGCCCAGCCGCCTGACCCAGGGACACCGCAACGACCATCCTCGGCTCCGACACACGACACCACGCTGGACACTCGTCAACCTGACGATGCCGCGGATGGTGCTGTCGCCCCAACCCGGCCGAGGCACGCGCCAGCACGAACCCAGCCAGCAGATCGGTCTCGAAATCCGCGAGCTCCACCTCCGGTCCTCGGCGCCCGTTGCTCGCGCGGATCGCGCACCACCACCAGTGCCAACCCATGCCCCCCGACTTCACCCAGGGCGACTAAACTCTCACTGCCAGTAAGATCGGCTCACTCAGACTGAAGTTGAGTCAAAACAGGTCACGATCACCCAGACGAGACCGCAGCCCCTCGTCCAGGCGCTATGGGGCCGACGGTCAGCCGCCGACGAACTGAGGAACCCGGCAACTGTTGTGCTCCCGATCTGACTGGCCGCTCACCTGCAGGCTCGCGTCAACACTGCGCCAACCGGGTGGCCTGCCGTTTATAGTGTATCGTCGCTCCGGCGTTCGGGCTCTGTAGTTGATGATAGGTAAGCCGTCAAGAGGTCGTCTTATGACAGTCGCGGGTAAGTGGCGTCCATGGATTCTGTTGGTGGGCAGCGGATACAGCGCCGACTACCGGGAATGGGTGTTGAAATCCATCAGTGCCAAGTATCGAGTGTGGTTACTCGATCATCGGGTGATGGATTGGGTCGAGCCGTACATCTCCGGGACCACCACAGAGGACGTGCTGAATTTCGACCAGGCGCTGGGCGCGGTTCGAAATTCGGTGGGCGCACTGCCGATCAGTGGTGTCGTCTGCTACGACGAGATGCGCATTTGGCATGCGGCGCGGCTGGCCGAGGCGCTTGGGCTGCCGACGAATCCTCCTGAAAGCGTGCTGGCCTGCCGGGATAAAAACGCCACCCGTGAAGCGTTGGCCGCAGCGGGGGTGCCACAGGCTCGTTCATCGCGGGCACGGGGATTCGACGCGGTCGCGGAGGCGGCTGGATGCATCGGTTATCCGGTTGTTCTGAAGCCCCGTGCATTGGCCGCGAGTGAAGGCGTCGTGTTGGTCAAGAATGCGGAAGAATTGCCTTCCTCGTTCGAGTTCACGAGCGCGGCGACTCCGGACGAGGCGGCGGACTACGACTACGGCGACATCCTGGTCGAGGAGTATCTCGATGGGCCGGAGATAGCCGCTGATTGTGTCGTCGACGACGGAACAGTGTTCCCGGTGTTCGTCTCGCACAAGGAACAGGAACAGCCGCCGACGTTCGAAGAAACTGGTCACATCATCGACCCGGTCGATCCGCTGTTGCGCGATACCGAACTGCTGACAATCATGCAGTCGGCCCATACCGCGCTCGGACTCACGCACGGTGTGACGCACTCCGAAGTGCGGTTCACCTCGGCGGGACCGAAGGTGATTGAGGTCAACGCGCGGCTCGGCGGCGAGCTCATCCCGTACGTCGGGTTGTTGGCCACAGGCATCGATCTAGCACTCGCCATGGCAGATTTGGCGACCGGAGCGACTCCTCGGCTGACGCCGACCCGCCGGTTGGCCGCAGGTGTTCGTTTCCTGTACCCGTCATATGATCTTGTCGTGGACGCGGTGTCGGTGCGGACCGATCGCCTGCCCTCGGGTATCTGGGAGACCAAGAGCCTTGCGGAGCAGGGGGAAACGCTGCTGTTACCGCCGAAATCGTTCGTGCTCGGCCGGGCAGCGATGGGCGTGGCGCTCGGTCACGACAGGGCCGCGTGTGTGGCCGCGCTCAATGAGCTGCCACAGGCCGTGGAAATCTCAGGCAAGCGAATTTAGGTACAACGGGGATCTACCGGGGGAGGCTCGACGATGTCAGTTGTTATGACCGGGTATGACCTAACGATCAACGACGTCGCCGCCATCGCGCGCGATGCTGTCCATTGCGATTTGTCCGAAGAGGCTAGGGATAACATCTCGAATGTTCGCAAGAAGTTCGAGGAGATCTCCAACTCGAATATCCCCATCTATGGGGTGACCACTGGTTACGGCGAGATGGTCTACGCGCTCGTCGATAAATCTCAAGAAACCGCGCTGCAAACGAATCTGGTGCGAAGCCACTCGGCGGGGGCGGGAAAGTACTTCTCCGAGCAGGAATCTCGTGCGATTCTCGCCGCGCGGCTCAACGCGCTGATCCGCGGGTACTCGGCGATTCGTTTGGAACTCGCTCAGCAACTGCAGAATTATCTCAACCATGGTGTGACACCGTGTATCCCGGAGATCGGTTCCCTCGGTGCGAGCGGTGATCTTGGTCCGTTAGCGCACCTGGCGAGCGCGGTGATCGGTGAGGGATATGCGTGGCGGGACGGTTCGCCGGTGCCCACCGCCGACGTTTTGCGCGACCGCAGGCTGGAGCCGCTCGAACTGAAGTTCAAGGAGGGACTGGCGCTGATCAATGGCACGTCGGCCATGACCGGCGTCGGCTCCCTCGTCGTCCACGACGCGCACCGTCAGATCCGCACCGCGGAGATCATCACCACGCTCGTGCTGGAAGTAATGCAGGCGTTGACGAGCCCGTTCCAGGCCGAAGGACACGATCTGGCTCGGCCCCATCAGGGTCAAGTTGACTGCGCGTGGAACCTGCGCAGCCTGCTGCAGGGCAGTGACCGTGTCCAGGAACACCGCAGGCTACGTCAGGAGATGGACAGCAGGCGGGAAGGCTCTGACGCGCAGGTCGTAATCACTGATGTCTACTTGCAAAAGGCTTATACCCTGCGCTGCATTCCGCAGATCATCGGTGCGGTCAGGGACACGCTGTACCACGCCCAGCGGACGGTGACAACCGAACTCAATTCGTCCAACGACAACCCGCTTTTCTTCGCTGACCAAGAGATCTTTCACGGTGGGAACTTCCACGGCCAGCCTGTTGCGTTCGTGATGGACTATCTGGCGATCGCTATGGTGCAGGTCGGTGTCGTGTCCGAACGCCGCACGAACCGGCTACTCAACAGGTACTTGAGCAACGGACTGCCTGAATTCCTCATCCACGGCGAACCGGGACTCAAGTCTGGCATGGCAGGTCTGCAGTATCCGGCGACCGCGACGGTCGCGGAGAACCGGACGTTGTGCGTGCCCGCAAGCGTGCAGAGCATTCCATCTAACGGCGACAACCAGGACGTCGTGAGTATGGGTTTGATCAGCGCGCGCAAGGCTCGCCAGATCATTGAGAACAACTGGATCGTCGTTGCGGTCGAGGCGATGGCCGCAGTGCAGGCGGCGAGACTCAGCGAGGCGGGCCCTGCCCTCGGCGACGCCGGACAGCTCGCGCTGCAGGCACTCGTAGACCAGTTCGACTTCCTCGACGACGATCGTTACCTGACCGACGACCTTTATCGGATGATCGGCTACCTGGCCTCGGGCGACCTGGTGGATCGGATCGAGCAGACCGGAATCGAGCTGCGGTGATCAAGGAGCAGATTCGAGCGGAGATGAACCTCCCCTCGATTGATCAAGTCGCTGCGGAAGTCGCTCGGTACGAGCGGACCAGAATCCCGGAAGGCACGATAGCGGTCCCGACGGATTCCGTGGAACTGGCCGACCGATGCCCTCGGTCGTGGCACGAGCCGTTCGACTCATTGCCGCAGAACCTGTACTTCGCTCGGGTCGGCGACCTCGTCGTGTTCGGCCGCAAACTCATCAGCCCCTTGAAGCTGCGTGGCGAGCTCGAAGAATTGACGTGTAGCCGGATCAGTGCGGCGTCGATCATCGGTGTACACGTCTCCCACCAGGTCCACGAAGACGGCTACACCGTTCACTATGTGCCGGTGCGACCAGCCGAGAAGTTGTGGCTGTTCTCCCGGATCGTCGCCGATCCGATGATCGAGATCACTTTCCCGTTCAGCTACTTGGCTGACGGTCGCGAGCGCCGATCGCCGAGCACGGGCTGGGCGGTGAACGGAGCCCGAGCAGACAATCTTGGGTATGGCGAGCAAATCTTGCGGGAGTACACGCTGAGGTATCTGCGCGGCAGACAGATTGACAACGCGACGTTCTTCGACCCGGCCTGCTCGACCGGGCAATTTCTCGCAGAATTACAGCGAGAATTCCCGAGAACCACCACCATCGGCCAGGACATCAGCCCAGACATGGCGAAGTTGGCCGCTGCGCGGCTGGACCGCGTGATCTGCGACGACGCGATTTTTCCTGGCGTGGAGGACGGATCGGTGGATTACATGTTCGTCCGTTTTCTCAATTCTGAGGTCGTGACGACGACGTTCAGCATGGATCTGTTTCGTGCTCTCGCGCCGAAACTGGTTGACGACGGCCGCATGATCGTGTTAGGACACACGCCGATCCTCCCGCAACTGCCGTTCTTCCGGCAGTGTGGTTTCATGGCGGAGCAATGCAGTGGATCGACCGAGGACGGACAGTACGTTTTCCAGTATTACGTGCTATGGAGGAGCACGGAGTGCTGAGTGTTTCCGCAGCGATGAGCGAAGCGCATCCCCGGCTGGCCGCCCTGGTCACGGCCGAGGAGACAGTGGGCGCTTACTACGCGCGGGCGGCCGCCGAACCACCAGGGACACGCGACGTCGTGACGCTGGGCTTGATCGGTGAGGCCGTGGAAAGGCTCACTCGAACGTCCGGGCTGGCCGGGCTCGTGTCACGACCCAACGCTGTGGTGTCGTTCGCCGAGCATCACGCGTCCATCACGCATCCGGAGACGGTAACTGTGGTTGCCGGACAGTCGATTTACGCCGAGAAGACTGGCGGCACCACGATATTCAGCCTGTCCTGTGGCACAACACCGCTGGACAACGAGTTGTTCCCGCGCGGACTCATGGCCGGTTGGCGCACGATTCCGTTCTTGTCCAACAAGTTTCGGCGCCTGTCTCCGTTGACCTGTCCGAGGATCGACGTGGGCGACTTCTCCCGCCGCTTGGACACCGTGGCCGACGTCCTTAGGGACGCCCACGAAGCGGTGATCACCTGGTGGTCTGGCCTGGCGGAGGAAATCGATCCGCTGACCTCGTTCTGGCAGCAGCTCTCGGCCATCAACCATAGTCTTTTCCGGCGGATCTTCCCACGTGGTGACTACGTGATGGTTCCCATGGAACTCGTCGCTCGTGAGCTCATGCTCGCCTGGCTCGACCGTGGTATCGACGCCTGGTTTCTGCGGCTGTTGTTCGATTCGCGAGGTAGGGACACGTTGATCCGCACACTGGACGGAGTCCGCTCGTTCTGGGAGATCGATCGATACCGAGGCACGTTTCTGTTCTGGCACAATGATTCCGGTCGGTTGCGGCCGGTTTTTCCTGACGGAGCTGACCTAGTCGGTGCCGAAGGGGCCAGGCTGCGGGTGCCGCTGCGACCCGATGCGATCGTCGAGGCGCTGCGGGGCGGTGTCCTGCTGCCCGCGCCCTCGTGTGCGTTCCTCACATTGGTTTTTCATGCCGGGTTGCGGAATTTTGGTGGGTTGCTGCAGTACGACTATCTCGCGCAAGCCCGGCGACGACTGGTCGCCGCGGACGACCTTGGTCTGAACGAGCAGGAACACATGGTGCTGGCCACCTGCCCGGATTCCTATTACGTGAACTTCGAAGAGAAAATGGTGTTGACGGGCGGTCTCGCGCGGATCGCGGTGCCCATCACCGAGAGGGATCTCGACGCCGTCGCGGCCGAGCGACTGGGGGACAGCATGCAGGGTTGTCTGGCATGGGTGAATTCGCTCTACCGCTAGGGGGAGATGATGTGTGGCATCGCCGGGCTGGCATACTTTCCGCGCTCTGCGGCCCGCAGGCAGGAGCTCGACGGGGTGCTGCGCGCCATGGTGGCCAGCATCCGGCACCGCGGACCCGATGAGTCCGGCTATGTCATCGAGGGCAATGTGCTGCTCGGCATGGCCCGCCTGGCGATCAACGGCTTGGCGGATGGCTCGCAACCGATGATCCATAAGCCCACTGGGGTCATTATAGTGTGCAATGGCGAGTTATACGATTTTCGGCAACACCGTGAGGAACTGGAACGGGAAGGTCACAAATTCGTTACCGGTTCGGATACTGAGGTGCTTTTGCATCTCTACGTCCGGCACGGCATGGATTTCGCGAACCGGATTGACGCGGAATTCGCATGCGCTATCCTGGACCCCAGAGTCAATACGCTCTTTCTTATCCGCGACCGGTTCGGTGTGCGCCCGCTTTACTACTACCGGGACAACACGAAGTTCGTGTTCGGATCGGAAATCAAGGCGATCTTAGGGCATCCGGACGTGCCACGGGAAATTGACCACCACACTCTGCTGTGCAATCTCATGCGAGTCAACCTGTTGAGCCGCAGCACGTTCGCGAACATCCACATCGTCCGCCCGGGGCACTACCTCGCGGTGAACCTCGACGGTGGCATCGCTGAACGCCGGTATTGGGACTTCGCGGAGTTCGCGTTGAACGTCGAACCGGCGAAGGACAGTTTCGCGGACGCCGCGATACGTTCCCGAGAGCTGTTGCGGAACGCGGTGCGCCGCCGTGTGGATGCCGACGTGCGGGTCGGTTGCTTCCTGTCCGGCGGGCTCGATTCGTCCCTGGTGACCGCGTTGATGGCCGAGTTCGCGACACCGTCAACGTTCTCCATCGAGTTCGCCGACAAGCGATACGACGAGGGACGGTATTCGCGGGCAGTCGCTGCGCATTGGGCGACGGATCACCACGCGTTGCGGGTAGACCTGGCCGAGCAATGCGCGGTGTTTCCTCGGGCGCTGTTCCACTGTGAACACTTCGTCCAGCAGATCGATGGGACGGCGAAGTTACTACTGGCCGAGCACGCCTCGGCACATGTGAAGGCGGTCCTGGTCGGCGAGGGTGCGGATGAGATCTTCCTCGGCTATCCGTCGCATCTGGCGTCACATCGGATCAACGACCGCTCGACGTTCGACACCACGACTGTCGCGTCGCGCCAGACCGCGCGGCACGGCATCGACTACGTGGCCAACGACAACCGGGACATCACCGGAAGCCTGCGTAAGTACGGCTACTACCCGATGCAGGCCGATGCCATCGCCGGGATCCTGCCCGCCGCGCTGAACGTTCTCGCCCCAGAGTTGCGGGAGCAAGTGGCTAGATTGGATTTCCTGGACGAGTTCGTGAACGAGTTTAACGCGCCTGCTGGGCTTTCCGGGTTGCAGCGAGAACAAGCGGCCGGTGTGCAACTGACCATGCCAGTGTACCTGTTCGAGTTCCTCGGCGGCAAACTGGAAATGGCTGCGTCGTTGGAGGGACGATTGCCGTTCCTGGACCGGGACGTCGTCGAGTACGCCCTCTCCCTGCCCACCGAATACCACCTTCGCGACGGGAAAGAGAAGTCCGTTCTCAGAGCAGGCGCGGAAGGTCTGTTACTGACGTCCGTGCTGGACCGCCCCAAGCACGGGTTCTCCTCGTCCATCGCCGATGGGTTCACATCAGGGCACGTAGAGTACTTCGAGCACTACACTTCACCCCGGATTTGTGCCGAACGCGGGTTGTTCGACGCCTCGGCCGTCGCGGAGCTCAAGACCGTGATTTCCGCCGACTACGACCTCGCCGACCAGGAGCAGACCATGCGCGAACGCGTGCTGGTCTTCGCGCTGTCCGTGCACCTGATTGACGAGATGTTCATCCGTCGCGACGTCCCAACACCACTTAGAGGGTCACCGTGAACCTATGGCGCAACAAGCAATTCCGGAAGCTGTGCGCAATCTACTTCGCGACGTACAGCGCCGAAGGCTTCCTGATCATTTATCTGTTCAACGCGATCAAGGCGGCAGGCCTGACGAGCATGAACTCGGCGGTCGTATTCATCGCATCGTACCTACCCAGCCTGCTGTTGTGGCGGTTGCTGGCCAAGGTGATGCGTCGCCATGGCGGTAAAAGCGTTCTCATTGCGGCCACGGCCCTTCGCTCGGCGGTGTGCGTGGTTCTCGCGGTGATTCCGATTCCTGGTTCGCTAGCGTTCGCGATCGGTTACGTCGTCGTCATTGAGACGTTGTGGTACTTCATGATGCCCGCGATTGACGACATCGAGGGCACAGTACTCGCACGTGAGCATCTCAGTTCTGGAGAAAGCATTCTTACCGTGGTGTTGCAGGTGAGCCTGTTCCTCTCGTTGTTTCTCGGCGGGGTGCTCGCCGACGGTGTCGGCGCCAGTGCACTGTTGGCGGGTGGCGGGCTTCTGCAGCTTGTGATCATCGGCGTGAGTCTACGTCTCACAGGCGCGGCGGACGAAGCGAAGCGCATCCCTGCCGACGACAGCGCACCACGGGACGGCTCGCTTCCGGTTGTCCTTTTCCTCGCGCTGGCTCTGGTTCTCGCTGTACCCCAGATGATCAATATTCTGCTTCCGCTGAAGGTGTTCTCGTCCTTCGGCAACTCCACGTCCCTCGGGCTCATCGACTCCATGTACAACCTGGGCGCCTTCGTGGCGGCGACGGGGAGCACGAGCCTGCTTGCCAAGGCTGCTGCACCCACCCGTCGTGGCTTGGTCGCCTGGCTATTGATCCAGGCCGCGGTAGTGATCACGCTGTTCGCCTTTGCCGAAAGGCTGGTGCTCAGCGTGTTGCTGTACTCGGTGTTCGGAATGACCGTGGCGACCGCTCGGATCTTGCTGCGGGTCGCCGTCTTCGAACGCGTTTCGACGGAACAGTCTGGCGCCTACTTCGCCGCCCTCACTCGGTATTCACTGATCATCTCACTGGTGTGCTCATTGCTGATCGGCCTTGTCGGTCAGCAACTAGATTACCGCGCGGCCTACTTGATCCTGCCGGGCATGTGCGTGCTCAGTTTTGTGCTGTTCCTCGTTGCGGGCTTCCGGCATACGCGTGAACAGGGAGAGCGGGAAAAACTGGGGTTGCGACGTGAGGTCGCACGTGGTGAGTGACGACGTCGAGTGGGCGTTGTTAACTTGTTCGGTCCGAGGAGTGGAGGAGATCATCCAATGCATGGTTGAGGAGGGACGGTCGGGTTCGCTCGGGTGGTTCAGGCGGCCGTGGTCAGCCCGGTGACTTCGTTCCAGATACTGAAGCGGTTGGCCATCTCGCTGCGGTACTCCTGGGCGTGGAGCAGGTGACGACGGGTCCGGAAGTGCGGTGATATCCCGCTGAACGCGGACAGAAACCGGTTGCTCGCCACCCGGCGAGCTGAACTTCTTCATGGCCCGTTCCCTCTGTCTGGTGGGTTGGTGAGAGTCGGGTAGGTGCGGCGCATTACTGCTGCCATGTTGACCTGGCGACCTGCGGTTTCTAGCCCGTCTGGTGCAATTCCCGAGAGTTCGGCGACCAGCTGGTGATCACGAAGCTCGGTCGGTCTCTGGAGCACCTCATCGAGCTGTCCAACCGGGACTGTCAAGTTGTTGAGGTGTGGTGGGATGGGTTCTCGGTGGGTCGTCGGGGAGGGACCACTTGATGGGCGTCGTGTCGTCGTTGTACAAGGGCCATCGATATCCCGCAGAGATCATCAGCCACTGTGTGTGGTTGTACCATCGGTTCCCGCTCAGCTTCCGTGAGGTCGAGGAGATGATGATGGCGCGGGGGGTCATCGTCAGCTACGAGACGATCCGGGCGTGGTCCCGCAAGTTCGGGCAGACCTACGCGAACGGGCTGCGTCGCCGACGGCCACGCCCAGGAGATCAGTGGCATCTTGACGAAGTGTTCATCAAGATCCACGGCAAGACCCACTACGTGTGGCGTGCTGTCGATCAGGACGGCAATGTCCTGGACATTCTGGTCACCTCTCGGCGTGACGCGAAGGCTGCCACCAGGTTTTTTCGTAAGTTGCTGAGGGGGCTGCGGTTCGTGCCGCGGATGCTGGTCACCGACAAGCTGGCCAGCTACGGCGTGGCCCACCGACGGCTGATGCCCTGTGTGGAGCACCGCCGGTCGAAGTACCTGAACAACCGGGCCGAGAACTCCCACCAACCCACCCACCATCGCGAACGAGCCATGAAACGCTTCACCTCACCCGGACACGCGCAACGATTCCTCTCCGCGTTCAGCGGAATATCATCGCACTTTCGGCCACGTCGTCACCGGCTCGCCGCTGAGCAGTACCGCCGGGAGATGGCCGTCCGATTCACCACGTGGAACGAGGTCACCGGACTGGCCACGGCCGCCTGACACACGGCACCGAGGACCGACCGATCCGCCCCAACCATGCCCATGCGTGATCCGACAACTCGAACTACCGAACAACTTGACAACGCCGTCCGTAACGCCCGCGAACTCGACGAGTGCATCCCCCACTGACATCAAGTGGTTCTGGCGCACTTTCCGTCACCAAAATGACAGTACTGCGGCGGAGGAGTTTAGAGCTGGTCACGACGGGATCACCGGCCCAGCTGCGCGCGCTCGGTGGCCTCGGCGAGTCGTGAGGTGCGGCGCTCGGTCAAGTCCGGTCAAGGGCGCGAGGTGGCTGGCTGTCGATTGTGGAAAGTTGTCGAGTCAGTGAAACGACCCTCCGTCAGGATCTCATCGCAGACCAGCGTGATGCGCACGTAAGGATCTTCAGAGTCTACGTGCGTCATCATCCCATCCGGCGCTTGCTCTTGATCTATAGTGTGCAGATGGTTAGGTGGGAGAAGCGGACCTCGTCTCGACGGGCGGCTCCCCACGCTCACATCGTCTCGTCCGGCTTCGATCCATCCGCTTCTGCCGCTGAGCGTGACCAAGATTATCAGTCTTGAAGATCATCTTTGCTCACGTGCTTGGTCACGACCGTGTGTGGCCGTTGCCCGTTTGCGTATGCCGTGGTCGCGTAGTACTCGTTTGACGCTGGACACGCTGATACTGAACCGCTGGGCAACCTGTGCGCTGGTGGCTCCTGAGATGTACAGATCGATCACCGTCTGAAGATCCTCAGCGGAAAAACGATCATGAATGCTCCAAGAGTCAGCCCCCACGGGGCGGATCTTGATCTCAGGCCCCTCAACCAGAAGGGTCTGGTTCTTATGCTGACACGTTAGGTCCACCGTAGGTGCGGTTCAGAGGGTTGTCAGAGTCTCCTGGTACGGTCTTTCAAGATCGTACCTGTCGGAAACCTCCCGCCGAGGCCGGTCTTGGGAAACCCATGATGGTCCGTCCACCCCTCGGTGTGGGCAAGCACGGGAGCATTCGAGTCACCCGCGAGAGTGAGCAATGGGTCGCTCGGTGCCGCTTCCATCAGCTCAACGGGCACACCGTCCGTGTTGAGCGCTGGGGTCCTCCAAGGCCGCCGCGACACACAACTCAGTCGGTCGCATCCCTCGCGCGGTGGTAAAGGGCTTGACTTGCCTGTCGGGATCATGACAATGTCACATCAGACCGTCAGACGTCACCTCTTACTGTCATTGCTCTAGTGTTCGGTCGAATACATTTGCCGAGAAAGGTGAGTGCTTCGGCGAAGTCGTCGTGGTCGCGACGACAGTAGGAAAACGAGCCGATCAGGGCACTGGGGTGAACATGTCGAGCATCACCCCACACGCACCGTTGTGTCAGTATGCGGTGTCGATCCGGGCCAGCTTGCGGCCGACCTTGAGGTAGAGGTCGTTTTTTCGGTCGGTGAGCTTGTCCTTGACCAGCGCAGCGAGGGGCTCGCGGGACTCGTCAACGGTGAGCGTGATCTGTTCCTGGCCGCTGTCGGACTCAACCACGAGCCGGAGGCCGTTCTGCTCGGCGACACGGTGAACGTCCCCGTTGCTCTTGGCGAAGCCGAGTGCCTTGACCACCTCGGTCACCGTCTGGCTCAGGTCCGTGACAGACGGCAGGTCGTCGACCTCGCTGAAGGTGCGCTTGGAGAAGCGCGCGACGAACTCCTCGCGTGCCTTCATCGCGGCGTCCACGCCGTGGATGGCGGCGGTGATCTCCCCGGCCAGGATCTTCTTCAGATCCATCGGGTGCAGCGCCCCAGCCGCGAGCCGTTCGCTGGTCACGGCGAGTTCGGAGTCACGCCATTCGCTCAAAGCCCGGAAATAGGGCTGCACCACGCGGTCCGGCACGGACATGATCTTGCCGAAAATCTCACCGGGCGGGGCCGTCAGCGGCACGTAGTTACCCTTGGACTTGCTCATCTTCGCACCGGTACCGTCAGTGCCCTCGATCAGCGAGGTAGCGACCACCAGCTCCGGGGTCTGACCGCAGATGTCCATGACCTTGCGGCACATCTGCATGTTGAGGAACTGGTCGATCCCGCCGACCTCCAGGTCGCAGTTGGTCTCGACCGAGTCCAGCGCCATGACGACCGAGTACATCAGCTCGGCCAGCGACAGCCCCTGACCGGCTTCCAGCCGCTTGCGGAAGTCCTCGCGTTGCAGGGGCATCGACACCGGGATCTGCGCGGTGATCTCGATGATCCGAGGCAAAGTGATCTCCCGCAGCCAGTCACCATTGTGGCGGAACTGGGCGCGGTCGAAGTCGAAGAATGGGGTGACCTGCTCGCGGTAGGTGGCCAGGTTACGGGCGATGTCCTCGTCGGTGAGCGCCGGTCGGTCGTCGGAGCGACCTGAGGGGTCGCCGATCTTGGCGGTCATGTCGCCGACGATGAACACGACCTGGTGGCCCATGCGCTGGAAGCGGCTGAGGATGAGCATCGGCACCGCGTGGCCCAGGTGTACCTCGGCCCCGGTGGGGTCGATGCCGAACTTCGCGATGAACCGGCGGCCCTTCGTGCCCGCCGCGATGATCCGTTCGGCCAGTGCGTCGGCGGAGGGCTGAAGTTCCTGCGAGCGGTCGGCGATCAGGGTGGCTTGCTCGGTCGGGGACAGATCTGACAAATCCAGGCTGCGGCGTTGCGTGGTCTCCTCCAGCAGCTCGCGCACAGCGGCATCGGCCGCGAGGTCCGCGTCCTTCAGCAGGACGGTGGCGCGGTCAACGGACTGGCTCAGTCGGGTCATCGAACCTCTCCAGAAAGTGGATACCCGCTTCATCCTATTCGGGCCGTCGCCAGACGATTCTTCTTGGTGACGAACGTGGTCACCGCGTATCTAGGGAGGCACTCCGCGCCTCTACCTATCAGTGGCGCCGCGCACGAATCGGCCACACAGGGGCCGCCTGCACGCGCTACGACCCAAGGAGAAGTGTCGGTGTCGGCACAGGTAGATCACATGGCGGCTACTTATGAGCGCGCAGCGAGAAGCTGACCCCGGCGGCGTGGCACTCGCCAGCCTCAGTGCTTCCTCCGGCGCTGATGGTGCGGTGGGCCGCGACGCGAGGGTGGTAACGGCGGAAGACATCGACTGGCTCGTTGCCCATCTGCGGGTGGTGGTCGTCGCTAGCCCCGCCGTCTGGGCGGGCCGCGGGATGACGCTGTTGCAACTCACCGCGCTGCACCTCATCAGCGCGCTGGCACCGCTCACCCTCACCGACCTGGCCCAGGCCATGGGTACCAGACCCTCGACCACCTCCGCGATGGTCGATCGGCTGACCCACGCCGGACTGGTCCGCCGCACGCCGGACCCGCACAACCGTTGACGTGTCCAGTTGACCCTCACCGCCGATGCCGGACCGATAGTCGGCGACATCGACCTGGACACCGCCAGGCGCCTGCAG